>NZ_JACCFI010000001.1:0-1301378 GCF_013410355.1 Agromyces hippuratus
ACGCGCAGCTGGCCGAGATCATCGCGAAGCTGCTCGAAGCCACCAAGGGAGAGTGACGTGGGCGTCGACCTGCGCGGAGGCGAGTGGCTCGACGACAACCTCGCCAACTGGGACGAGCGCGTCGCGGTGCACGTCGCGTCGGAGATGTACGACCGCACCCGGCTCCGCGAGGGCGGTGACGTGCTCGATCCGATCGTGCGCGAGACGCTCGCTCGGCTCTATCCCGACGGGCTCGAGGGCCTGCGGGTGCTGCACCTGCAGTGCCACTTCGGCTCCGACACCCTGTCGCTCGCGAACCTCGGGGCGACGGTCGTCGGCATCGACTTCTCGCCGCAGGCGGTCGCCGAAGCGCGTCGCATGGCCGACGAGCTCGGCCTCTCGCAGCGCGCCCGGTTCATCGAGGCGAACGTCTACGACGCCCGCCACATGCTGCCCGAACCCGAGTCGTTCGACCTCGTCTTCACCTCGTGGGGCACGATCGGCTGGCTTCCGGATGTCGCGGAGTGGGCACGCATCGTGTCGTGGTTCGTGAAGCCGGGCGGCCGGTTCGTCTTCGCCGACGGGCACCCCACCGCGTTCGTGTTCGACGGCGACGGCGGGCCCGGCGGTCTGCCGGCGTTCGCCTACCCGTACGCGAACGAGTCGCCCGACATCATCGACGACCCGAGCGACTACGCAGACGCCGAGGTCGCGCTCGCCAACGCACGCACGTGGGAGTGGACGCATCCGCTCGGCGAGGTCGTCGCGGCGCTGCGCGATGCCGGCCTCGACATCGAGACGTTCACCGAGCACTACCGGGTGCCGTGGCGCATCTTCCCGGCGACGGTCGACCTCGGCGACGGCATGTACGGCTGGCCCGCCGAGCAGTGGCTGCCGCTCTCGTACGAGCTCGTCGCGGTGCCGCGCACCACGCCGGTCGAGTAGCACGACGCGCGGATCGAGGCCACGGCCCCGATCGTCGCGGATGCCTCGGAGTGAGACCGCTCCGAGGCATCCGCCGTTCTCGGGAAATCAGTCGAGCGGGCCCTCGTCGGCCGAGCGCAGTGCCTCGCCGAGTGCGCTGCCGAGTTCGTTGCGGTAGTCGCCCGAGAGGTCCCACCACATCGCACCGCCGTAGCCCTGGCCGGCGAGCCATTCGGCCTTCGCGGTGACGGACTTCGGGTCGTCGAGGCTCCACCACTGGCCGCTCTCCGCGTCGAAGCGCCACGAGGCTCCGAGCGCGGGATCGAAGTAGCCCTCGCCGATGTCGCGGATCTCGTAGTAGGGCTTCGTGCCGATCGAGGTGACGGTGGAGTCGGGCGTCCACCCGGCGCGGTCGCCGACCGTCACGCCGGTCCAGCCCTGTCCGTAGGCCGCGAGGCCGACGTTCAGCTGGTCGGGGCGGGCGCCGCCTGCGGTGTAGAGCGCGACGGCGTTGTCGATCGCGAGGCCCCAGTTGTTGGCGCCATCCGGGTGCAGGTTGCCCTGGTGACCGGTGTTGCCGGTCCATCCGCCGGCGTAGTCGTAGCCCTGCACGTTCAGCCAGTCGATCGACGCGAAGAGGCGGGCGGTGTTCCATCCGCCGGCGTTCGTGTTCCAGCCGCCGGCGGGACCGAATGCGGTGAGCAGGTAGCGTTCGCCGGTCTCGTCGCCGTAGGCGTCGAGCTGCGCGCGGAACTCCTCCATGAGGGCGAGGAAGTTCTCCTTGTCTTCGGGCTTCGCGTTCGCCGTCTCGCCGCCGTTGACGGGCCACTCCCAGTCGACGTCGATGCCGTCGAAGACGCCGGCCGCGGCGCCCGGGCCGCCGAGGCTGCCGACCTTCGGCAGGTCGCCCTTGAGGTAGACGTCGATGCACGAGGAGACGAGTGCGGCGCGGCTCTCGGGGGTGGATGCCGCCTCGGAGAAGTGGTCGGACCAGGTCCAGCCGCCGAGCGAGATGAGCACCTTCGTGTCGGGGCTGACCTCCTTCAGCTTCTTCAGCTGGTTGAAGTTGCCGGCGAGTCGCTGGTGCTTGTTCGCCTTGTCCTTCTTGCCGTCGACGGAGTCGGCCGCCGAGACGAGTCGGAGGTAGTCGTTCTGCGCGTCGCCCTCGCCCGGCACATCCGTGATCTCGCACTTCAGGTTCGACGTGACGTTGCCGAAGGCGTAGTTGATGTGGGTGACATCGTCGATCGCGCCCGTGCGCAGCAGGTCTTCGATCTGGTAGTCGCGGGTGACCGGGGTGTCCGCCATGAGGTAGCCGACCGAGCGGTATCCGTTGATCTCAGTCGGGCCCGCGGAGTCGGCGTGGCCGTGGTTGCCGTTGCCGTGCGCGAGTGCGGGGGAGGCCGCAGCAGCGGCGATGAGTGCGGTGGCGGCGGCCGTGACGGCCGCTCCTCGGAGCAGATGGCGTGGTGACATTGAATCCTCATCGATCGTCGTCGGAGCCGTGCTGGGTGAACGGTTGCGGCGACCGTAGCAAGATCGCCCCGAGTTTGGAAAGAGTCCTAACAAAGAATGTGGGATCGCGCGCATCGATCGCCGAGTTCGTTGCGGATTCCTCCATCGGATCGCGGGAGGTGTGCAGCTTCTGCACACGCGCGCGAGCGGGTGAAGAGCGGATGCCGCGGCATCCGTCGATGGGAACTGCCTCGATTCGACGGGGCTCGATACTCGTGATAGTGTTTCTTCTTGTGCCGCGGGGTGGAGCAGTTCGGTAGCTCGCTGGGCTCATAACCCAGAGGTCGTAGGTTCAAATCCTGCCCCCGCAACCAAGGTGTTCGTCAGAACGCACGAAGAAATCCCGGTCTCGAACGAGGCCGGGATTTCTGCGTTAACGCCGTCGTCGCCGAGCGGTGGATCGCCGCGGCCGGCAGCCCGGAATCCAGGTATTGGTCGGTCCGCCTCCGACGGTGACGTAAACTGGTTCTCCCGTCGCAGTGGCCTCGATTGGAGCCAGTGCGAAGGGATGACTGCCGCAAGGCAGTCGGTGACGCGGGGTGGAGCAGTTCGGTAGCTCGCTGGGCTCATAACCCAGAGGTCGTAGGTTCAAATCCTGCCCCCGCAACCAAAGAGTTCGTCAGAACGCACGAAGGAATCCCGGTCTCGAACGAGGCCGGGATTTCTGCGTTGACGGCAGATGTTCACACGCTGTTGCGCCCGGCGATCATCCGGATGAGCCAGGCGATCACCGCGATGGCGAGGAGGACGAGTCCGACCCACAGCAGGAAGTTGAGCGACTGCACGAGGCCGCCCGTGATCGCCAGGATGACGGCGACGACGATGACGATGATCAGCAGGATGTTCATGACGATTCCCTTCGTTTCTCCCGGCGACGTCGAGGTCACCGAGATGTCCACGTGATCGAACGTTATGGCTGCGTGGAGGTTCAGGGGAGGGGGTTGACATCTCGCGCTCGCTGGTTTGTGGCCTCCGCCTCGCGACGGGGCCCCCTGACCCGGACTCCGACCGCCCGAAAAGTCAATCCCTTTCGGGTCGGATCGGAACACGCGTACGTTCGAAACGGCGGCCCCGATGGTGCGGCCGCATGAACGAGGAGCACGAGAATGAGAGATCCAGATCCCGCTGATTCGAGCGGTTCGGACCAACTCGACGAGGCCGTCGAAGCGGCCGAACAGCATCAGCAGGCCGATGAGGACGCCGACCCGAACGAACACGTCGTCGTCCGCGACCCCGAGACCGGTCGCCTTCGCGAGGAGCGGGCGCAATGAGTTCCGTCCTCGATGACGTGCCTCATCACGAACGCGTCGCCCATGTGAACGGCCTTCCCCCGATCGGGCTGTGGTGGCCAATGCTCGAACGACCGCTGCGGCGAGAGGTGCTGGAGAACGTCCACGCGCCGCTTCGAGCCGTCGTCGTTCGTCGCATCTACGAACTCTGCGAACTCGACCCGGGCCACGCGCCGAAACTCGGTATGCGGCTCGGCGAGAACGAGCGCGCCTACATCGCGGGCTGGATGCACTCCGTCGACTGGAACTGACGATCAGTCATCGGCGCAACGGTCGGTCCGAGCCTGGTCTGCTCCCGCGAGATGAGGAAGAGGGTCATGAGAACCTCGCGGTGATCACCGCGATCATCGCGACGCCGGCCATGACCAGGGCCATCGCGGAGTAGCCGCCCACGGCCACGGCGATGACGGGGCCGAGGGCCGGCCCGAGTGCGGAGATCGCGGTGATCGGCGCGGCGAACACTCCGTTGATGCTGCCGTAGTTGCGGGTGCCCCATCGGTCGGCCACTGCGGACCCCTGCACCAGGGTCTGGGCGCCGCGAACGGCGCCGGCGATGATGCCGATGCCGATGAGGAGCCACGGCGGCCCGGGCACCAAGCCCATCAGCGCCAGGAGCACGACGGCGAGACTCGACGTGATGGCGAGCGGGATCCAGGGTTCGGTCCTGTGCGGAACCGCGACGTACAGCAGTCGGCCGATGACTTGACCTGCGCCGAGCAGACCGAGCGCCCATGCGGCGAGCTCGTACGTCATGCCCTTCTCCATGTAGAGCGGGATGATCGCGAGGGTGACGCTGAACAGTGCGGCCGCGAGGGCGACCATCGACACCTCGAGCATCCAGAACCGGCGCGTCCGGATCACGGCACCGACGTGATGCACCGCTTCTCCGGCGTGGGCTGGTGGGAGCGGAGCCCATGCGCGTTCGAGGAAGAACCAGTGCAGCGGCACCGTGAGGACGAGCAACGCACCCGCGAGGATCAGGAAGGTCGCGCGCCAGTCGAATGCGGTGAGGAGGCCGGCGACGATGGGAGCGAACACGGTCGAGGCGAGGCCGCCGGCCAGGGTCAGGATCGTCATCGCGCTGCGCCGCGAGTCGCCGTGGCGGCGGGCGATGACGGTGAACGCCGCCTGGTAGAGCACAGCCGCCTGCGCAAGTCCGCACACCACCCAGCCCAGCGTGAAGACGACCAGATCGGATGCCGCGCTGACGATCACCAGGCCCAGGCTGCCGACGACGGCCCCCAACGTCATGACGAGGCGCGGGCCGCGATCGTCGAGCCATCGACCGACGACGATGCCGGCCGCGGCGGAGACGATCAGCCCGCCTGAGAAGCACAGCGTGACCGTCGCAACGCCCCAGCCGGTCTCGTCTGCGATCGCCGGCGCCGCGACGATCAGGGTGTAGTACAGGATGCCCCAGCTGATGACCTGGCCGATGGAGAGCGCGGCCAGGCGCACTCCGAGCGGACGATTCGACACGGCCGACCGGGTGCCGGCCGTCAGCGGGAGGCGGTGACGTCGAGCAACTGCGACAGCTGGCCGAGCGCCCCGGGCACGAGCTTGTAGTAGGCCCAGGTGCCGCGCTTGCTGCGGGAGAGAAAGCCTGCTTCCATGAGGATCTTCAGATGGTGCGACACAGTCGGCTGGCTGAGTCCGACCGGTTCGATGAGGTCGCACACGCACGCCTCGCCGCCTTCCGACGCGGCGACGATCGAGACCAGTCGAAGTCGGGTCGGGTCTGCCAGGGCCTTCAGCTTCTTCGCGAGGTCATCCGCACGCTCCGCATCGATGGCCTCGCTGGTCAGCGGCGTGCAACACGCGACCGACTCCGGCTGGATCACAGGCAACAGCGTGGTGGACATGTCGACCATCCTATCCGAATATTGACAAACGTCGATGGAGTGTCCAAACTCAATATCGAAGTTCATCGATGCCTAGGAGGCGCACCACCATGACGCTGATCGATCTCACCGTCCCGAGCCTGCAGCAGCGCAGCCTCGACACCCTGCCCGTCGCGATCATCGGCGCGGGGCCCGTCGGCCTCGCAGCAGCCGCGAACCTCGTCGAGCGCGGCATCGACTTCGTCATCTACGAAGCGGGCGACGAGATCGCATCGAGCATCCGCCAGTGGGGGCACACTCGCCTCTTCTCGCCGTGGAAGCACGTCGTCGACCCGGCTTCACGTCGACTGCTCGAGGCCACAGGGTGGCAGCTGCCGGCCCCCGAGAGCCTCCCGACGGGCACCGAACTCGTCGAGCAGTACCTCGAACCGCTCGCCGCCCTCGACATGATCGCCGACCGGATCCGCACCGGCGTACGAGTCTCCGCAGTCACCAGGCAGGGCATGGACCGCACCCGCACCGCCCGCCGCGCCGCTACCCCGTTCCTGCTTCGCGCGCACACCTCCGACGGAGTCGAGGAGTTCACCGCGAGAGCCGTGATCGACACGTCCGGCACGTACGCCCACCCGAACAGCCTCGGCTCCTCCGGCCTGGAACCTCTCGGCCTCACCGAGGTCGCCGACCGCGTCAGCCACGCCCTGCCCGATGTGCTCGGCCGCGAACGAGCACGGTTCACTGGTCGACACACCACGGTGGTCGGCGCCGGGCACTCGGCGGCGAACACCCTGCTGGCGCTTGCCCAGCTCGCCGAGCAGGAGCCGGAGACGCGCATCACCTGGCTGATCCGCAACGCCAGCGCGGTCCGGGTCACGACCTCCGGCGACGACGGCCTTGCCGCCCGTGCGTCGATCGGTCGCCGCGTCGATGCGCTCGTGGCTGCCGGCCGCATCACCGTGGTCGACCGATTCGAGATCGTCCGGCTCGGCCGCAGCGACGACGGGGTTCGTGTCTACGGCGCTCGCCGCGGCGAACTGGTCGAGCACGACACCGACCTCGTGGTCAGTGCCACCGGCTTCCGGCCCGACCTCGACATGCTCCGCGAAGTCCGCCTCGAGCTGGACGAGATCGTCGAGGCCCCCAAGCGCCTCGCGCCGCTGATCGACCCGAACGTGCACACCTGCGGCACCGTCGAGCCGCACGGATTCGCCGAACTCACCCATCCCGAGCCCGGATTCTTCCTCGCCGGGATGAAGAGCTACGGCCGCGCCCCCACATTCCTCCTCGCAACCGGGTACGAGCAGGTCCGCTCGATCACCGCGTGGCTCGCCGGTGACGTCGCAGCCGCCAGCAACGTCGAACTCGTGCTGCCCGAGACCGGCGTGTGTTCCACCAGCCTCGCACCCGACGGCTCCTCGTGCTCGACGGACGACGCAGCGGGCGGGTCGCAGAGCAGCTGCTGCAGCTAGATCGCCGCGCGGCCTCCGTGTCATAGACTTCCATCTATGAGTGATGTTGCGGAGGCCGCGCGCGAGCTTCGGCTCATGTCCGACCCGACGCGTGCCCACATCCTCCGGAGCATCCTCGGCTCACCCGATGGACGTGTCCTCGTCGGGCGTCTCGCAGAAGACCTCGGCCTGCGACAGCCCACCGTGAGCCATCACGTGAAAGCGCTCCTCGACGAAGGCCTGCTGCAACGCGAGCCCGATGGGCGCCGGACCTGGTACTCGCTGGTGCCGGCCCACGCGGACCGCATCGCCGAGACGCTCGGCTGGCCCGAAGGCGAGATCGAGGTCGATCCGATCCTCGACCGGGTCGTGCAAGATCTCAGCGAACGATTCCGAGGCGTCTTCAGCGCGGAAACGGTCGAGCGCTACGTCCGGGAGAGCTACGAGCTCCTTGCAGCCCGGCCGACCCCCGGTCAGCGCGTTCCCTCGCTCGCCGCGCAGTTCGCAGCTGATCGTCTCGACGCGCTCGCCCGCCATGAGGCCGCGCCGAGGGAGTCCGTGCCAGAGGTGCTGTTCGTCTGCGTGCAGAACGCCGGCCGGTCCCAGATGGCCTCGGCGATCCTCCGGCACCTCGCCGGAGACCGGATCCATGTGCGGACCGCAGGCTCAGACCCGGTCGGCGAAGTGCGAACCTCCGTCCTCACCGCTCTCGACGAGATCGGCGTGCCGCTCGCCGGTGAATACCCCAAGCCGTTGACCGACGAAGTCGTCCGCGCGGCCGACGTTGTCATCACGATGGGTTGCGGCGACGCATGCCCGATCTACCCCGGTCGCCGATACCTCGACTGGGATCTGCCCGACCCGGTGGGCAAGCCGCTCGCCGAGGTGCGCGAGATCCGCGACGACATCGAGCGCCGCATCCGCGAGCTGCTCACCACGCTCTGACGAACGGACACGTCTCTGGCGTCGCAGCGAGCTTGTGACCCCGCAACCGAGGTGGCCAAATGATAGATGTGCGTCTATCATTCAAGTATGAGCACTGAGAAGCCCTCCGTCCTGTTCGTGTGCGTCCACAACGCCGGCCGTTCCCAGATGGCCGCGGGCTACCTTCGCGCCCTCGGCGGCGCCGGCGTCGAGGTGCGTTCGGCAGGGTCGGAGCCGAAGGATCAGATCAACCCGGTCGCCATCGAGGCGATGGCTGAGGAGGGCATCGACATCACCGGCAACACGCCGAAGATCCTCACGGTCGACGCCGTCAAGGAGTCGGACGTCGTGATCACGATGGGGTGCGGCGATGCCTGCCCGATCTTCCCCGGCAAGCGCTACGAGGACTGGGAGCTGGAGGACCCGGCAGGCAAGGACATCGAGACCGTACGCCGCGTCCGCGACGACATCCGAGGCCGTGTCGAAGCCCTCCTCGCCGAGATCGCTCCGGTCGCGTAGTCCGAGCGCGCCACAGCCTGCTGCAGACACCGGAAAGGACCCTCCCGTGAGTGACCAGACCATCGAGAACGTCGTCGTCATCGGCTCCGGACCCTCGGGCTACACCGCCGCGGTCTACCTCGCCCGTGCCGGTCTCGCCCCCGTCGTGCTCGCAAGCTCGGTCGAGGCGGGCGGCGCCCTCGTCACGACGACCGAGGTCGAGAACTACCCCGGCTTCGCCGAGGGCATCATGGGGCCCGACCTGATGGAGCAGATGCGGCAGCAGGCCGAACGCTTCGGCGCCCGCATCGTCTACGACGACGCCACCGAGGTCGAACTCGCCGGCGACGTCAAGACGATCCGCACGATCAACGGCGTCGAGTACCGGGCGCATGCCGTCGTGCTCGCGATGGGCTCGGCCTACCGCAAACTCGGCGTCGAAGGCGAAGAGCGGCTGACCGGCCGCGGCGTATCCTGGTGCGCCACCTGCGACGGCTTCTTCTTCAGGGGCAAGGACATCGCCGTCGTCGGCGGCGGCGACTCGGCGCTCGAGGAGGCCATGTTCCTCGCCCGCTTCGCCGACTCCGTCACCCTCGTGCACCGCCGCGATTCGCTGCGTGCCTCGCGCATCATGCAGGAGCGCGCACTGGCGAACCCGAAGATCCGCCCGTACTGGAACGCCGAGGTCATCGCCGCCGAGGGCGACGACGGACTCGAACGCCTCCGGCTGCGAGATACCACGACCGGTGAGGATGCCGCGCTCGACGCGACCGGCTTGTTCATCGCGATCGGTCACGACCCGCGCAGTGCGCTCGTCGAGGGCCAGGTCGAGCTCGACGATGACGGCTACGTGAGGGTGCGGCATCCGTCGACCCACACGAACCTCGAAGGCGTCTTCGCCTGCGGCGACCTCGTCGACAAGCGCTATCGCCAGGCCATCACCGCCGCCGGCACCGGATGCGCGGCCGCACTCGACGCCGAGCACTACCTGGCGGCCCGCGGCCTCGCCGACCCGGTTGAAGAGCAGGCGGCCATCATCTTGGAGACGCCGATGTAGGGATGCTGCCCGCTGCCCGCTGCCCGCTGCCCGCTGCCCGCTGCCCGCCTCGGCGGATGACGAGCCCGATTCATCGTTGTCGGATGGCGCCCGGATCATCTCGACCTCGGAGACCTCGCTGAAGATGGCCGTGATCTCCGAGCTTGCGATCAGCACCCTGGGTGTCATCATGCAGGGTGCTGTGGCGACCGCCGGACGAACGTCCTGACCGACGCAGCGGCATCGGCCGGGTCGTTTGCCACTGTTGCAGGGGGTGCGAGTCGTGTTTGACTGACGCGAAGGCGTTCCAAGCGGCTCATCTGAGAACTGGCGGTGGCGACATGTCGGAATCGGCGACCCATCTCGAAGACGGCCCGATCGTGGTGGGCATCAAGCCGGGCCTGCCGTCGCGGATCATCGAGACCGCCGAGCGCACGGCCGGCTCGATGGGCTGCGAGGTCATCTTCGCCTACGTCGAGCTCAACAGCGCCCTCGTCGAACTCGACCCCACGGAGCCGCGCCTGAACGAGTCGCTCGACCCCGAGATCGACGACGAGATGGCAGGCGTCTCGGCGGCGCTCAGCGACATGCTGACCGCCGCGCTCGCCGGCACCCGCGTCCAGTGGTCCTTCCGAGTCCTCGCAGGGGATCCGGCGAGCGCGTTGTCGCGACTGGCGGCGGATGTCGGGTCGCGAATGCTCGTCGTCGGCACCAGGCGGCACGGACCGATCCATCGCGTCGAGGCGTTCTTCGCCGGCTCGGTGGCGAAGTCGCTCGCGATGGGCCAGAGCCGCCCGGTGCTGCTCGTCCCGCTCAACCGAGACGCCGACTGAGTCTTCGTACGCGGCCTACGTCTCGAAACCCAGCTCGAACGCGCTCATCGCCTCGAGCAGGAGGTTGCGGCGTCCATGATGATGGTCGGCGCGGTTCAGCGACGGATGGGCTGCATTGACGCCGATGCGCAGCGAGATCCCGGCCTCGAAGGAGGCCGGGATCTCGCTGCGTTGAGGAAGTCCTCTGGACTCGGCGCGGTCTATGCGGACTGCAGCGCCTTCGACTTCAGTGCGTCGAACTCGGCCTGCGTGATCGCACCGCTGTCGAGGAGCTGCTTGCCCTTCTCGATCTCCGCCGCCGCTGACGACGACGAGGAGCCCGCGACGCTCCGGATGTAGTCGGCGCTCGCCGCCTGCGACTGCGCCACCCTGGCCGCGTTCCGCTCGGCCATGCCCTGGCCGCGCGCGATCAGATAGATGAACGCAGCGAGGAACGGCACGAACACCAGGAACAGCACCCAGAGCGCCTTCGCCCACCCGTTCAGCGAATGGTCCCTGAAGATGTCGACGATCACGGTGATGAAGACCCAGATGCACGCGATGACCACGTAGAACCAGAAGAGCCAGACGATGAAGTCCCAGAAGCTGTTCATATCGACGCCTTTCGTATCGTTGCGGGGTTCACCGCACCTGCCGCGAGAATATGTCCCGGTGGTTCCACGCGCATCATGCGATTCGGATGAAGACCGGCCCGCGGCATCCGTCGTCGGCCGCACCGCGATCGCGAGACTTCTTCGGCGGGGCTCTGCCGGCACGGGGGAGGCGCAACTGCGCTGCATCACGCAGATCGAATGATTCGGACCGCTGCTGCGCTCGGTAGCGTCGTCGCGCACCCGGAGATCGGAGAGCACCATGCGGTGGAACAGGAAACGACCCGTGGAGAGCCCGCCCGACGAGACCGAGGGCTCGACCGCACTGGCCGAGCCCGCGAACCCCCACCGCAACGCGTTCATCATGATGGGCATCGGCGGGGCGACCATCGCGGCGTTCGGCCTCGCGGCGATCGCGGGCATCTTCGCCCCGTTCTTCCTCGGCGTCGTGCTGACGATCTGCGTGCACCCGCTCCGCGTGTGGCTCGAGCGGCACGGGGTGCCCCGGGGCATCGCGACCGGCGCCGTGATCGTCACGGTCATCGGCCTGCTGCTCGCTCTGGGCTACGCCATGGTGGTGGCGTTCGGGCAGTTCGGCGCCCTGCTGGCGGAGTTCAGCGACCAGATCGCCGCGTTCGGGCAGGATGTCGCGGCCTGGCTGTCATCGATCGGCGTCGCCTCGGGCGAGGTCGACACGATCTTCGCGAGCTTCGACCCAGCCTCACTGCTCAGCTTCCTCGGCGGCCTGATCGGCGGTCTCACGGGGTGGCTCTCGCTGCTCGTCATCATCTTCACCATGCTGCTGCTGATGGGCATGGACGCCGGGTTCGTGCCGACCCTGCTGAAGCAGCTGTACCCGGCGCGACCGCTCATCGTCGCCTCGCTCGTGACCTACGGGGCGAACGTGCGCCGCTACATGGTCGCGACCACGGTGCTCGGGCTCGCGCAGGGCATCGTCGACTGGATCGCGTTGCTCATCATCGGGGTGCCGGGCGCGTTCATCTGGGGTCTGCTCGCGTTCGTCTGCTCGTTCATCCCGAACATCGGCTACTTCATCGCCCTCGTCCCGCCGATCATCTTCGCGGCGCTGGTCGGCGGGTGGCCGATGGTCATCGTGGTCATCGTGGTGTACGCCATCATCAACGGCGTCATCCAGTCGGTGATCCAGCCGCGGGTCATCGGCAAGGCCGTGAACCTGAGCCAGACGATCACGTTCTTCTCGGTGCTCTTCTGGGCCGTCGTGATCGGCCCGATCGGGGCGATCCTCGCGATTCCGCTGACGCTGCTCGTGCGTCTCATCCTCGTCGACTCGAACCCGCAGATGAGCTGGATCCGGCCGCTGCTCGGCGAGCTCGACGAGACGAGAGCCGTCATGGCGCAGTTCGACGCCGAGGCCAAGGCCGAGCGCAAGGCACGCAAGGCGGCGAAGGCGGGCGGCGTGCCGAGTGGCAACCCGCCCGCTTCCGCCATGTGATCACGTCGAGTCGCGGTCAGGCCTCGTCGTCGTCGTCCTCTTCGAGGAGTGCGATCTCGAGGTCGTCGAGCGCGATCTCGGCAGCCAGCGCCTTGACGATGTTGGCGGTGGCCGAAGCCACCTTCGCCGTGCCCACGATCGGCGCGATCGCGGTGAGCACGCCGCGAAGCTTCTCGGCATCGATTCCGACATCGCCGCCCACATCGAGGTTGAGCGCGTAGGAGACCGGTGCGGCGTCGACGGCGACGAGTGCGGCGATGCGCACGAGCATCAGCGTCTGGAGGTCGAGGGTCGAAGCCTCGAACGAGTCCGCGGTCATCCGCGTGAGCAGGTCGAGCACTGGGGCGTCGTCGTCGTTCATCTCATCGGACATGGTGTGTCCCTCCCAAGGGTTCATGGCGGAGCGCAGCGGCGCCCCAAGCGCCATTGGAGTCGCCGAGGTCACGAGTCGCATCATCGAGATCGAACGAAACCCCGGGAGCATGTGCTCCCGCTCGGCTTCGCCGAACGACGCGGCTGTCGGGGAGAACCTCGTCCGCCCGCGTCGTAAGGTGAACGCATGGCTGGTGGAGGCGGTGATCAGCGGTCGGTCGCCCGCAAGGTCTTCGCGATCGCCGACGCCTTCAACGGCCGCGAGGAGCTGTCGCTGAGCGAGATCGCCGGCCGAGCGAACCTGCCGCTGTCGACCGCGCACCGGCTCGTGGCCGAATGGGTCGAGTGGGGCGGCCTCGAGCGCGGCGACGACGGAACCTATCGGGTCGGCGTGCGGGTCTGGCGGCTCGGTGTCCGGCAGCCGACCGCCCTGCGACTGCGGCGGGTGGCGATGCCGTATCTCGAGGACCTGCTCGAGTCGACGCACGAGCACGTGCACCTGGCGATCCGCGACGGGCTCGGCGCCACGTACCTGGAGCGGCTCTCGGGTCCGGCGGCCGTGCCCGCCATCTCCGACGTCGGCTCGCGGCTGCCGCTGCACGCCACGGGTGTCGGCCTCGTGCTGCTGTCGCATGCGCCGCCCGAGGTGTTCGACGAACTGCTCGGTTCGGAGCTGCGCGCCTACCAGCCCGGCACGATCACCGACGAGCAGGGCCTTCGCCGCCGCATGGCCGAGATCCGCTCGACCGGCATCGTGACGACCGTCGAGGAGCTCACGCCCGGTGCGTTCTCGATCGCCGCCCCGGTGCGCGACGCCACGGGCGAGGTGCTCGCCGCCGTCTCGATCGTCGCGCATGTCGAGCGACTGGCGGAGCCGCAGATCTCGCTCGGTGTGCGGATGGCCGCGCGGGGCATCTCGTCGGCGCTCGGGTATCGCGCACACCCCGAGTGAGTCCTTCCGCTCAGTGGAAGTCGTGGCCGCGGGAGAGGTCGTACGCGCCAAGCTCGTCACGACCATCCCGACGACGCGAGAGGCGCACGTGCCGGCATCAACTTCAGTGGCCATCATCGGCGCGGGCCCCGCGGGCCTCATGCTCGGCCACCTCCTCGCCCAGGCGGGCGTGCCCTTCGTGATCCTCGAGGCGCAGCCGCGCGAGCACGTGCTCGGACGCATCCGCGCCGGCGTGCTCGAACAGGGCTCGGTCGACCTGCTCGCCCGGCACGGCCTCGACGCCGACCTCCGCGAGCGCGGCCTCACCCACCACGGCATCTACCTGCAGTACGAGGGCGAGCGCCACCACATCGACTTCCTCGACCTCGTCGGTCGCACCGTCACCGTCTACGGACAGCAGGCCCTCGTCGCCCACCTGCTCGCCGAGCACGACCGCATCGGCTCGACGATCGTCTTCGAGGCGAAGGAGGTGCAGCCGACCGGCGTCACCGACCCGCGTCCTACGGTGACCTACACGCACGACGGCGTCGGGCACGAGATCGAGTGCGACCTCGTCGTCGGCGCCGACGGCTACCACGGCATCTGCCGTCGCAGCATTCCGTCCGGTGAGATCGAGGTCTTCGAACGCAGCTACCCGTTCGGCTGGCTCGGCATCCTCGCCGACGTGCCGCCGTCGACCGACGACCTGATCTACGCCCTGCACCCCGAAGGCTTCGGCATGCACTCGATGCGCTCGCTCGAGGTCTCGCGGCTCTACGTGCAGGTCGCGCCCGACGAGTCGATCGACGACTGGAGCGACGCGCGCATCTGGGATGCGCTGCACGAGCGGCTCGGCCTCGAGGGCTGGCAGCTGCAGGAGGGCCCGATCACCGAGAAGTCGATCACGCCGATGCGCAGCTTCGTGACGTCGACCCTGCAGCACGGCCGCATGTTCCTCGCGGGCGACGCCGGGCATATCGTGCCGCCGACCGGCGCGAAGGGGCTGAACTCCGCGCTCGCCGACGTGGCGATGCTCGGACAGGCGATCCTCGACCACCGCGCCGGCGACGACACCGGCCTCGCCCGGTACAGCGAGCGCGCCCTCGCCCGCCAGTGGAAGGTGCAGCACTTCTCGCAGTGGATGACCGAGATGCTGCACGTGCTCCACGAGGTTCCGGATGCCTCGGCGCGCGCCTTCCGCTATCGCAGCCAGGTGGGCCAGCTCGACCACCTCACCGGTTCCGTCGCCGCCCGACGCAGTCTCGCCGAGCAGTACACCGGCCTTCCCTTCACGGAGTGACCATGCCACGACCCGTACCCCAGCCCGGCGAGAGCCAACAGGTCATCGACGCCGAGATCGCGGCGCTCCACCGCGCCGCACACGACGCCGCGGCATCCGGCGCCCCGGTGCCCGCCCACCCGCCGCGGGACTTCCCGCCGTACCGCTCCACTCGGCTGCGGCATCCGACGCATGAGCTCGTGCGCGCCGACCCCGAGGAGATCGAGCTCGTCTCGCCCGCGTTCGGGCACACGGATGTCGCGGCCGAGGAGGCCGACCTGACGATCCAGCACACCGGCGAACCGCTCGGCGAGCGCATCATCCTCACCGGGCGGGTGCTCGACGGCGAGGGCCGGCCCGTGCGGAACCAGCTCGTGGAGATCTGGCAGGCCAACGCGTCGGGCCGATACGTGCACAAGCGCGACCAGCACCCGGCGCCGCTCGACCCCAACTTCACGGGCGTCGGGCGCATGATCACCGGCGACGACGGCTCGTACCGCCTGACGACGATCAAGCCGGGCGCCTACCCGTGGAAGAACCATCGCAACGCCTGGCGACCAGCGCACATCCACTTCTCGTTCTTCGGCTCGGCGTTCACACAGCGCCTCATCACGCAGATGTACTTCCCGGGCGACCCGCTCTTCGCGCTCGACCCGATCTACCAGTCGATCAGCGACCAGGGCGCACGAGATCGGCTCGTCGCGACGTACGATCACGACGTGAGCGAGCCCGAGTGGGCGATCGGCTATCGCTGGGACGTGGTGCTCACGGGCCCGAAGTCGACCCCGATCGAACCGGAGGACGCCGATCATGCCTGACCAGTCGACTCCCCGGCCACTCGCGCAGACCCCCGCGCAGACCGTCGGCCCGTTCTTCGGCTACGCGCTGCCGTACAGCGGTGGGCCGACCGTGCGCGCACCGTGGCAGCCCGACGCCATCCGCCTGCACGGCACCGTCTTCGACGGCGCCGGCGACCCGATCCCCGACGCGATCGTCGAGATCTGGGGCGCGGATGCCGCCGGCCGCCCCTCCACGGAGCGCGGCGTGCTCGAGCGCGACCAGCACGGCTTCTCGGGCTTCGGGCGTGCGGCGGTCGACCGCGACGGACACTACGTGTTCACGACGATCAAGCCCGGTGCGACCCGCGATGGGCTCGCGCCGTACCTGCTCGTGACCGTCTTCGCGCGCGGCGTGCTGCACCACCTCTTCACCCGGGCCTACTTCGACGACGAGGCCGCGGCGAACGCCGCGGATCCACTGCTCTCGAGCGTCGACCCGGCGCGGCGGCACACGCTCGTCGCCGTGTCGGACGCGCCGGGTTCGTACCGATTCGACATCCGGCTGCAGGGCGAGGGCGAGACGGTGTTCCTCGAATTCGCAGCCCTCGACCCCGCGCCCGAACGCCGAGGCGAGGGGATGCGGCGATGACCGACTGGGGACTCCTCGATCCGGGTGCGGCCGACCGCGCCGGCACCGACGACGACGCGGTGCTCGCCGCCATGGTCGACGTCGAGCGGGCGCTCCTCCGAGCCTGGGGGAGCGTGCTGGGCGAACCGCTCGACGCAGCTGCCGACGTGCTCGACGCGCCGTCGCTCGACCGGGCCGCGCTGCAGCGCGGCGTCGCCCGCGACGGCGTGCCCGTCGTCGCCCTCGTGCCGGCGCTCCGGGCGCAGCTGTCGGCGGCGGGGTTCGACCCCGCACCGCTCCACCTCGGCGCGACGAGCCAGGACGTCGTCGACACGGCCCTCATGCTCGTCGCCCGGCAGGCGCTGCATGAGGCTCGCGCCATCCTCGTCGAGGCCGGCACCGGGCTGGCGGCGATGGCGCAGCGCGAGCGGCACAGCCCGCGGATCGCCCGTTCCCTGGCGCGACAGGCCGAGGCGAGCACCCTCGGCGTGCTGGCCGCAGGCTGGCTCGACGGCCTGGCATCAGCCGTCGCCGCGATCGACGCGGTCGCCTTCCCCGTGCAGTTCGGCGGAGCCGTCGGCACCGGCACGGCAGCGGATGCCGCAGCCGCACGCCCGGGCGGCTCCGAGGCGGTGCGCGCCGAACTCGCGACCCTGCTCGGGCTCGCCGACCCCGGCCGTGCCTGGCACACCGAGCGAACCCCGGTGCTCGCCGTCGCCTCGGCCGCCGCCGCCGTGGTCGCGGCGCTCGGACGCATCGCGGGCGACGCGACCCTGCTCTCCCGCGAGGAGATCGGCGAGGTTCGCCTCTCGGGCGGGGGCGGCTCCTCGGCCATGCCGCACAAGCGCAACCCCGTCGACGCCGTCGCGATCACCGCCGCGGCGACCGAGGCTCCCGGCCTGCTCCAGGTGATCGCCGCCGCCGCGATCGCCGGCGACGAGCGCTCCGCGGGCCGCTGGCATGCCGAGTGGGCGTCGCTGCGGCGACTCGTACGACTCACGCGATCCGCCTCCGCCGCTGCCGCTCGACTCCTCGGCGGCCTCGAGTTCGACCGCGAGCGCGCCGCCGAGCTCCTCGAGCACGCCGGCCCGGCCGGCGAGCGCCCCTCGCGCGACGTGCTCGCCGCGGCATCCGATCGCGTCGTCGAGCGTGCCGTCGCCCGCTTCACCCGAATCGCCGACCAGGAGCCGCACGCATGACCGTTCCCAGACTGCTCGGGGCGTTCGCGCCGGGCACCGCGCCCGCAGCATCGAACCCGCTCCTCGTGCTGCTGCCCTCGCTCGGCACGACCGCCGCCCTGTGGGACGGCGTGATCGAGACGCTTCGCACCGACAGGTGCACTGCCGGGCTCCGCGTGCTCCGCATCGACCTCCCGGGCCACGGCGCGAGCCCTGCCGCCGCCGAGCCGTTCACGATCGCCGAGCTCGCCGAAGCGGTGCTGGCGGTCGTCGACGAGGCGGGCGGCGGCGCGTTCCACCTCGCGGGCGTCTCGCTCGGCGGCGCGGTCGCGCTCGAACTCGCGCTCGCCCGCCCCGAACGAGTGCGGAGTCTCGTCGTCAGCTGCAGCGGCGCCCGCATCGGCACCGCCGACGGCTGGCTCGATCGTGCGGCCGCGGTACGAGCGAGCGGCACCGCGTCCCTCGTCACCGGCAGTGCATCGCGCTGGTTCGCGCCCGGGTTCCTCGAACGCGACGCGTCGGGTGCGGGCGCACGGGCGCTCGCCGCACTCGTCGACGTCGACGACGAGTCGTATGCGCGCTGCACCGAGGCCCTTGCCGGCTTCGACCGCATGGGCGATCTCGCCGCGCTCGCCGTGCCGGTGCTGGCCGTCAGCGGCGAGTACGACGCGGTCACCACCCCGGCATCGTTGCAGGCTCTCGCCGATGCGATCCCCGGTGCCCGACACGTGTCGCTCGACGACGCGTCGCACCTCGCCGTGCTCGAGCGACCCCGACAGGCGGCGGAGCTCATCGCCGACCACCTCGCCCTCGTGGAGCGCGCTGCCGCGGCATCCGTCGCCCGCGACCGCGGTATGCGCGTGCGCCGCGAGGTGCTCGGCGACGCGCACGTCGATCGGGCCGTCGCGGGCACGACGCCCGAGACTGCCGTGTTCCAGGACTTCCTCACGCGCTACGCATGGGGCGAGGTGTGGGAACGACCCGGCCTCTCCCGTCGCGAACGCTCGATCACGACCCTCGCGAGCCTCACGACCGGCGGCCACCACGGCGAGATCGCGATGCACGTGCGTGCCGCGCTCCGCAACGGACTCACCCGCGACGAGATCGCCGAGGTGCTGCTGCACACCGCCCTCTACGCGGGGCTGCCCGCGTCGAACGAGGCGTTCGCGATCGCGCGCGAGGTGTTCGCCGAAGCGGATGCCGCGACCCGCGACACCGCGACCGGCGATGCGACTGCGTCCGACCCGAACGACTGACCCGGAGGAACCGCCCGATGGACAAGAGCTACCAGAGCGCCGCCGCCGCGGTCGCCGACATCCCCGATGGCGCCTCGCTCGCGGTCGGCGGCTTCGGACTTTCGGGCGTGCCGATCACGATCATCCGGGCGCTGCTGGCGAGCGGCGTCGGTGGACTCGAGGTCGTCTCGAACAACTGCGGCGTCGACGGCTGGGGGCTCGGCGAGCTGCTGGCGGCCGGGCGCATCCGCCGGGTCATCGCGAGCTACATCGGCGAGAACCGGGAGTTCGGCCGCCAGTACCTGGCCGGCGAGATCGAGGTCGAGCTCACGCCGCAGGGCACGCTCGCCGAGCGGCTTCGAGCCGGTGGAGTCGGCATCCCCGCGTTCTACACGGCGACGGGGGCCGGCACCGCGGTCTCGGATGGCGGCATGCCGCTGCGCTACGCGCCCGACGGCTCGGTCGCGATCACGAGCGACCCCAAGGAGCTGCGGCCGTTCGACGTCTTCGGCGCGCCCCGGGAGTACGTGCTCGAACGCGCCATCCGCACCGACTACGGCCTCGTGCGCGCGGCCGTCGGCGACCGGCACGGCAACCTCCGCTTCGAGAAGGCGGCCCGCAACTTCAACCCGCTCGCGGCCATGGCCGGCCGCATCACGATCGCCGAGGTCGACGAGCTCGTCGAGCCGGGCGTGCTCGGCCCCGACGACATCCACCTGCCGGGCATCCACGTCGACCGGGTCGTCGTGCTCACGCCCGAGCAGTCCTCCGACCTGCCCATCGAGAAGGTGACCGTGCGGCCCCGGCCCGCGGCGACCGGAACGGAACGCTGATGCCGCTCACCCGCGACGAGATGGCCGCCCGCGCGGCCCGCGAACTCGAGGACGGCACCTATGTGAACCTCGGCATCGGCCTGCCGACGCTGATTCCGAACCACCTGCCCGAGGGCATCGAAGTCGTGCTGCACTCCGAGAACGGCGTGCTCGGCGTCGGGCCCTACCCGTGGGAGGGCGAGGAGGACCCGAAGCTCATCAACGCCGGCAAGGAGACCGTGACGGTGCTGCCCGGCGCGTCGTACTTCGACTCGGCGGCGAGCTTCGGCATGATCCGCGGCGGGCGCATCACGACCGCGGTGCTCGGGGCCATGCAGGTCTCGGCGCACGGCGACATCGCCAACTGGGCGGTGCCCGGCAAGATGGTCAAGGGCATGGGCGGGGCCATGGACCTCGTGAACGGCGCCGAACGCGTGATCGTCGTCATGGAGCACGTCGCGAAGGACGGCTCGCCGAAGATCGTCGAGCTCTGCACGCTGCCGCTGACCGGCAAGCGCTGCGTCGACCGCATCGTCACCGACCTCGCGGTCTTCGACGTCACCGGCGACGGGCTCGTGCTCGTCGAACTCGCCCCCGGCGTCACGATCGAGCAGGTGACGGATGCCACGGGCGCCGCGTTCGCCGTCGGAGCCGGGCTGTGACCGAACTGCGCGAGGTCGTCGTCTGCTCGCCGCTGCGCACTCCCGTCGGACGCATGGGCGGTGCGCTCGCCACGGTGCCCGCGCTCGAACTCGCGACGACGGTGCTGACCGCGCTGCTCGACCGCACCGGCGTCGACCCCGCTGCGATCGACGCGGTCATCGCCGCACAGGGCTACCCCACGATGGAGGCTCCGGCGATCGGCCGGGTCGCGGCCCTCGACGCCGGGTTCGGCGTCGCCACGACCGGCTACCAGCTCGATCGTCGCTGCGGCTCGGGCCTGCAGGCGGTGCTGAACGCCGCCATGGAGGTGCAGACCGGCGTGGCCGACGCCGTCATCGCCCTCGGCGTCGAGTCGATGTCGAACGCGCCGCTCTACACCGTCGAGGGCCGCCGAGATGTCTCGGGTGCCGGGCTGCTGCTGCGCGACGCCCTGTCACGCGGCCGCGAGACGGTCGGCGGCCGACGCTTTCCGACCCCGGAGGGCAACGTCGGTTCGGCCGAACTGCTGCGCGCCGAGTACGGCATCTCACGTGAGGCGCAGGACGCGCTCGCCCTGCGCTCGCACCGGCGGGCCGTCGCCGCCCAGGACTCCGGCGCGTTCGACGCCGAACTCGTGCCCGTCGAGGTGCCCGGCCGTCGCGGGTCGATGCTCGTCGATCGCGACGAGCATCCCCGCGCCGACACCTCGCTCGCCGCGCTCGGCGGACTCCGGCCGATCCTCGGCCGGAGCGACGCCGAGGCGACGGTCACCGCGGGCAACTCGAGCGGGCAGAACGACGCGGCCGCCGCGTGCATCGTCACCACGCCGCAGCGGGCCGCCGAGCTCGGGCTCGTGCCGATGCTGCGGCTCGTCTCGTGGGCCGTCGCCGGCAACGACCCGCTGCGCTTCGGCGTCGCGCCCGTGCCCGCGGCGCACCTCGCGCTCGACCGCGCCGGAATCGGCTTCGACGATCTCGACCTGATCGAACTCAACGAGGCGTTCGCGGTGCAGGTGCTCGCGTGCCTCGCCGACTGGGGCGTCGACGCCGAAGACCCCCGGGTGAACCCCCGGGGGAGCGGCATCTCGATCGGTCACCCGATCGGTGCCACCGGCATCCGCATGCTCGCGACGCTCGCGCACGGGCTGCCGGCGCTCGACGGCTCGCTCGCCCTCGAGACCATGTGCATCGGCGGCGGCCAAGCGCTCGCCGCCGTCTTCGCGCGAGTGTGACCGCGGCCTGACGCCGGTCGCAGTCACGCGCTCGTCAGGATCACGAGACGCTGCGTCGCCCGCGTCATCGCGACGTAGCGGTCGACCGCCCCCTCGATGCCGGTGCCGAAGGACTCGGGGTCGATGAGCACGACGAGGTCGAACTCGAGGCCCTTCGCGAGTTCGGGCGTCAGCGACCTGACGCGCGAGGGTCGGGCGGATGCATCCGGGCCGGTGTCGCCGCGAGCGATCACGCACGCCGTGCCCTCGGCATGCTCGGCCAGCCAGGCCTCGAGGATTCCGTCGAGCTCGGCCACCGAACCGCGGGCGACCGGGATGCCGCTGCTGCGCACCGACGTCGGCACGTTGGCATCGGGGATCGCGGCCCTGATGACGGGCTCCGCCTCGGCCATGACCTCTTCGGGCGTGCGGTAGTTGATGGTGAGATGGGCGAGCGCGACACGGTCGAGCCCGACGCGGGCGAGGCGTTCCTGCCACGACTCGGCGAACCCGTGCCGCGCCTGCGCGCGGTCGCCGACGATCGTGAGGCTCCGCGAGGGGCAACGGGCGAGCACCATCCGCCACTCGGCGTCCGTCAGCTCCTGGGCCTCGTCGACGACGATGTGCGCGAACGGGCCGGCGAGCTCGTCGGCTTCGCGGCTCGGCAGCTCGGCCTCGTCGATGAGCGAGTACTGCACGTCCTGCCCGCGCAGCATCGTCATGACGCCTTCGCCGTCGTCGTGCACCTGCGCTTCGAGCAGGTTGTCGATGACCCGCGCCATCTCCTCGCGCTGGGCGGCGGCTGCGGCCTCGCGCCGTCGACGGTCGAGGGATGCCTCGGGGTCGCCGATGCGCAGCCGTGCCGCGTCGAGGTAGGGCAGATCGGCGTCGGTCCACGCGCGCGGGTCGGGGCGCTGCAGCACCTGCACCTCGTCGTCCGAGAGCCATGGTGCGCATCGCCGCAGGTACGCGGGCGCCGACCACAGGTCGGCGACGACGCCGGCCGGGTCGAGCACCGGCCAGGCGCGGTTGAACGTCACGCGCAGTTCACGACTGTCGGCGAGCGCGGCGCGGAGCCCGTCGGGCTCCACGTCGTCGTCGCATCGATCGCTCAGGATGCTCAGCAGCTCCTCCCAGACCTGCAGGCGCCCCTCGTTGTGCGGGGTGCCTGGTTCGGGTGCGTCGAACGCCTCCTGCCAGTCGTCGGGGTCGACCCAGACGTCGGCCCACGGGGTCTCGATCGTCATCCCCTCGCGAGGCGGGCGTTCGTAGTGGCCGACCGCGCGCTCGACGGCCTGCACGAGCTCGCCCGACGCCTTCGCGCCGGCGACCGCGGGGTCGGCCTCGCTCACGGCGGCAGCACCCTCCGGGACGAGATCGCGGAGGGTGCACGTCGCCACGCCCTCCTCGCCGAGGCCGGGGAGGATGTCGGCGACGTAGTCGAGGTACGGCTGGTGCGGTCCGATGAACAGCACGCCGCCGCGCCGGTGCCCGAGTCGCGGATCGGAGTACAGCAGGTAGGCGGTGCGGTGCAGGGCGACGACGGTCTTGCCGGTGCCGGGCCCGCCGTCGACGACGAGGGCGCCGCGGGAGCCCGCGCGGATGATGGCGTCCTGATCGGCCTGGATGGTGCCGAGCACGTCGTGCATCCGGGCGGAACGGGAGCCGCCGAGACTCGCGATGAACGCGGACTGGTCGTCGAGCGCCGCGTGCCCGGCGAGCGCGTCGGGAGTGAACACCTCGTCCCAGAAGTCGGTGACGCGGCCACCGGTCCACCGGTACCTGCGGCGGCTGGTCAAGCCCATCGGGTCGCCGTGCGTCGCACCGAAGAAGGGCTCGGCGGCGGGGGAGCGCCAGTCGAGGAGCAAGCGGCGACCATCGGCGCCGGTGAGGCCGAGGCGCCCGATGTACACGGGGTCGCCGCCGCCGGCTGGGACGATCCTGCCGAGGCACAGGTCGAGGCCGAAGCGGCGGAGCGTGCGCAGGCGCCCGGAGAGGCGGTGGATCTCGAGGTCGCGGTCGAGCGCGGCCTGGCCGCTCCCTCCGGGCGATCGCAGTTCGACGGCGAGACGGTCGGAGACCTCGGCGATGGAATGCCGGAGGGCGTCCGCGATGGCGGCGAAGTGTTCCTCATCGCCGGCGATGAGCGCCGGGTCGGCCTTCGCGGCGAGGCTGTCGGGCAGGTCGAATACGCGCGGGATCAGTGCGGCTCCTCTGGGTCGTGAGCGGAGGTCTCCGGCTCGGCCGACCAGTATGCGCCGCTGAGGGGCCCTTGCCGCAAGCCCCCCTCCCCGCGATATCCTGAGAGTGGAGAGCAGGCGTGCTCTCCTTTTTCGTGCCCCGCGAAGCATCCGTTCGCCGGCGCGGATCATCCCGCTCACGTGCGAATCATCCGTTGTAGGTGATGCGGCCGGAGCGCTGACGGGGTTGCCTGTCACACGGATGCAGGTCTCGGCGCGCGGAGGGGATGACGTCATGGACTACACCGATCGGCTTCGACGGCTCGCGATCAACGACGACCGTCTCGCCGAGGATCTCGATGAGGTCGTCGAGGGTCCCGGTCGGCTGGACCCGAAGTCGTTGGCCCTCGCGCGGATCGCCGCGCTCGTCTCGATCGGCGGGGCGGAGCCGTCGTTCGGTGCGCAGGTCGATGCGGCCATCAGCGCCGGCAGCACCGCGGCGCAGATCGTGGACGTGCTGGTCGGGGTCATCCCCGTCGTCGGGCTCCCGCGCGTCGTCGCCGCTGCGCCGAAGATCGCCCTCGCCCTCGGCCACGACATCGATGTCGACGTCTTCGGCGACCAGCCGTCCCGGTGAACGGTCGGCTCAGAGCCCGGAGCCGAGCAGGCCGAGCTGCGTGGCACGCTCGACGGCCTCGCTCCGGGCGGAGACGCCGAGCTTGCGATAGATCGATCCGAGTTCCGAGCTCACGGTGTTGCGCGACACGAAGAGCCGGTCTCCGATCTCGCGAACCGAGAGGTGGGTCTGCAGGTAGGGCAGCAGACGGAGCTCCGCCGGCGTGAGGGGCGGGCCGCCCTGCTCGCCCTGCTGCTCGTTCGCGGCGACGAAGCGGCGGAAGTCGTCGACCTGGTCGACGAGGGTGCCGAGATCGGGGCGGATCAGCAGGATGTCGTCGATCTCCCGCAGCAGATGATGCGCGGTCGAGTGATCGGCGATCGCCCAGTGGACCTTGGCGAGCTGCAGGCGCGTCCGCACCGCGAGGTACGGAACCGCATCGGTGCAGGCAGGGCGGGCTCGCATCGCGCGGGTGAGCTCTCGGCGCACGGCGACGAGATCGCCCCGGTGGAGTGCGAGTCGTGCTGCCTGCGTGAACGCGAGCACCGCGGTCGCGTAGTCGTCCATGTGCAGTTCGTCGATCGCGCCGAGTGCCACCGTGAGGTGCGCGGTGGCATCGTCCCACCGCCCGTCATCCATCGACAGCAGGGCGAGCTCGGCCGTCGAGAGGATCAGGCCCTCGGCGTTGCCCGTCGTCGATGCGATGGCGGCGCTCTCGCCGAGTGCCGCAACAGCACCCGCGTTGTCGCCGATGAGCAGGCGCGCTTCGCCCAGCAGCAGGAGTGCCTGATCGCGCCAGGGACTCCAGCTCGGTTCGGCCGCGCACGCGTACTCGGCGTCCGTCAGCGCCTGTGCGGGTCCGGCAGGGCACATCACCGAGCGGAGCATCGCGCGAGCGGACTCGAACGAGGCGGATCCGTCGTCGGGCCGGCCCTCGTAGGAGACGCGTTCGAGCACGGAGGCCCATCGCGCCGCCTCCGTGGCCTGCCCTGAGAGCGCCATGACCCACCCGGCGAGCACGGCCAGGGGCGGGTAGCCCTCGATCGCCGGATCGCCGATCGCCGTCATCCATCGCTGCACGGTCGCGAACTGTCCGGCCTGGTAGCTCGGCAGCGCCGTCGCGGCGATCAGGCGAACGGTACGTGCGCGTTCGTCGGGCTGGCCGAGCAGGAGCTCGATCGCCATCGCGGGCGACCCATGCAGCTCGAACCAGCTCGCCGCGCGACTCTGGAGCTCGGGGAGCGCCTCGGGCTCGAGCCGCCGGAGTTCGCCGAGCAGGAACTCGCGGTAGAGCGCGTGATAGCGGTACCAGCCCCGGCTGCGGTCGAGCGGCACGATGAAGACGTTGGACGCGTCGAGTTCCTGCAGCATCGACTGCGCGTCGTGGGTCTCGAGGACCGCGTCGCAGAGGGGCGCCGAAATGGTGTCGAGCACCGCCGTGCGACGCAGGAACCGCTGCAGGTGCTCGGGAAGGGTGACGAGCGACTCGCGGTAGAGGTAGTCGGCGACGTAGCGGTCGTCTCCCGAGACCGTCTTGGGTGCCTCGCCGATCTCCTCCGCGATCGCCGCCGCGAGCACGACGCCGACCGGCCACCCCTCGGTGCGTTCGACGAGTTCGACCGCGTCCTCGGGTGAGAGCGGCACCTGCGTGCCGGCGAAGATCGCACGGGCGCCGGCCTCGTCGAGCGCCAGGTCGTGCGCCGTGATGGCGAAGGCATCGCCGTCCGCGCGAGCACGCGGCAGGTGCTGCTGCTCGCCGCGGCTGGCCGCGACGAGTTGGGAACCGGTGGGGATCCCCGCGAAGACCACGCTCAACACGTCGTGACAGGCGGGATCGCGCAGTTCCTGCAGATCGTCGAGCATCAGCACGAACGGGTGCGGCGCGTGACGCAGCGCGGCGGCGAGCAGCGGAGCCCCGCGACCGAGCACTGCGGCGGCGTGGCCCGTCACCCGTTGCGGCAGCCGGGCGGCGCCGGGCTCGATACGGGCGAAGGCTTCGGCGAGGAGCGTCAGCAGCGCTGCCGGGTCGTCGTCGTACCGATCGAGCGACACCCACGCCACCGGGCGGCTGTCGCGGCGCGCCCACTCGGCGAGCAGGCTCGACTTCCCGTATCCGGCGGGGGCGGTGACCCCGACGAACCGGCGCCCGCTCGAGCGGGCCGCCTCGATCTGCGCGGCGCGGCTGACGTAGCCCCGGGCCGGAGGCTCCGGGGCTGACAGCTTGGCGTCGAGCAGCTGTCGTTCGAGCTCGACTTCCGGCGTCTCCGCCGACAGGGCATCACCGCGCACGGTCGAAGCATATTGAGCGGGAGTGCCGGCAACAACGCCCCGATCAGGGTGTGTCGGGATACGGCTGGATGCGTCGCGAACCGCGAACGGCCGCGGAACCGCGGAAACCGTCAATCATGCGATCTGAATGATGCCCTGCGGGCCGATCAGCGCCACGCTGACGAGTGTTCAACCGAATCGCCGGCCGACGCACTCGTCGACGGTGCCGAGCAGGAGGGCAAACGATCATGAGCACTGTTCCACAGCAGACCGGGTGGATCGGATGGATCGGCTTCGCGGCCATCATCCTCATCCTGAACGGTGCGTTCAGCGCCCTTCAGGCGTTCATCGCACTGCTCGGCTCCAACACCTACTACGCGGCCACCGAAGAGGGGCTCTTCCTCTTCGACATCACGGGCTGGGGATGGTGGAACCTCATCATCGGGCTGCTGCTCGTGCTCACGGGTGTCGCGCTCCTCTCGGGTGCGACCTGGGCGAGGGTCGTCGCGATCATCGTCGTCTCCCTGAGCGCACTCGGTCAGCTGCTCCTCATTCCGGCGCAGCCCTGGTGGTCGATCATCGTCATCGGCATCGACATCCTCGTGATCTACGCGATCACCGCCCACGGCCGGGAGCTCGCACAGGCGAACGGCTAGCCGCCACCGAACTCGAGACTGCCGCAGGCACTGGGACCGGGGGGTCCAGTGCCTGCGGCTACGTCGTGCGAGGCGGGTCGTCACACCACCGAGCGCCATAGGCTGAGGGCATGCAGAGGGACACCGAGGGCTTCGGCATCGCCGTCGCGCAGTTCGCGCCGAGCGACGACGCGGCACGCAATCGTGCCGAGATCGAACGGCTCGCCGCGCTCGCCGCATCGCGTGGCGCGGGGCTCGTGGTCTTCCCCGAGTACTCGAGCCACTTCACCCCCGAACCCGGTGAGGGATGGCTCACCGCGGCCGAGTCCCTCGACGGCGCGTTCACGGCCCATCTCGCCGCGGTCGCCGACCGTCTCGGCGTTCATGTCGTGGCCGGCATGATCGAACGGCTCGATCGCGAGGGCGACGCCGCAGACGACCGGCGCGTCGCGAACACCGTCGTCGCGGTCGGGCCCGGCGCGGGCATCGTCGCCACCTATCGCAAGCTGCACCTCTACGACGCCTTCGGGCAGCAGGAGTCGGCGTGGGTCGCCTCCGGGGCGATCGAGGAGCCCGAGACCTTCGAGGCCGGAAGGCTCCGCTTCGGCCTGCAGACCTGCTACGACGCGCGGTTCCCCGAGGTCACCCGGCGCATCGTCGACGCCGGCGCCGACGTCGTGTGCATGCCCGCCGAGTGGGTGCGCGGCCCGCTGAAGGAGGCGCACTGGCGAGTGCTCACGACGGCTCGGGCGCTCGAGAACACGATCTACGTCGCCGCGGCCGACCACGCGCCGCCGATCGGTGCGGGCAACAGCATGATCGTCGATCCGATGGGCGTCGAGCTCGCCACGATCGGCGAGACGACGGATGTCGCGGTCGCCTGGATCTCGAAGCAGCGCATCGATGCCGTGCGCGAGGTGAACCCCGCACTCGCGCTGCGCCGCTTCACCGTCACCCCGCGCTGAGCCGGGCGAGCCGGGCCGAGGCCTCCTCGAGCACCTCGCGCCGCTTGCAGAACGCGAAGCGCACGAGGCTCGCGTAGTCGCCCTGCCGATCGGGGTGCACGAATGCCGTGACGGGCACTCCGACGACGCCCGCGAGACCGGGCAGGGCGCGGCACAGTTCCGCGCCGTCGGCGAACCCGAGCGGCGCGGCATCCGCGATGACGAAGTACCCCGCCTCCGGCAGCGAGAGCGCGAAGCCCGCGGCCTCGAGGCCGGCGGCGAGCACGTCGCGCTTGGCCGCGAGTGCTGTCGCAGCATCCGTGAAGAAGGCGTCGGGCAGGCCGAGCCCGGTCGCGATCGCCGGCTGGAAGGGCGCGCCGTTGACGTAGGTCAGGTACTGCTTCACCGCGAGCACGGCGGTCACGAGCGGTGCGGGCGCGGTGAGCCAGCCGATCTTCCAGCCCGTGGTCGAGAAGGTCTTGCCGCCCGACGAGATCGAGATGGTGCGCGCTCGAGCGCCGGGGAGGGTCGCGATGGGCGTGTGCGGGGCACCGAACACGAGGTGCTCGTAGACCTCGTCGGTCACGATCAGCGCGTCGTGGCGTTCGGCGAGCTCGACGACGAGTGCGAGCGTCTCGGCGTCGAGCACCGCACCCGTGGGGTTGTGCGGCGAGTTCACGAGGATCACGCGGGTGCGGTCGGTCACGGCCGCGCGCACCTCGTCGTGGTCGGGCCGCCAGCCGGAGCCGGAGCCGGAGCCGTTGCCGTTGCCGGCGCCGGAATCGCGCGACCAGTGCAGCGGCACCGTGCGGTGCACCCCGCCGGCGCGGGCGATGATCGCGGCGTAGGCGTCGTAGTACGGCTCGAACGTCACGACCTCGTCACCGGTGTCGACGAAGGCGAGCAGGGTGGCCGCGAGGGCCTCCGTCGCGCCCGCCGTCACGAGCACCTCGGATGCCGCGTCGAGCTCGATGCCGTACCACCGGAGCTGATGGGCGGCGATCGCCTCGCGCAGCACCGGCATGCCGAGCCCGGGCGGGTACTGGTTCACGCCGTCGGCGATCGCCTGCCGTGCGGCCTCGAGCACTTCGGCGGGACCGTCTTCGTCGGGGAAGCCCTGCCCGAGGTTGATGGCGCCGGTGCTCGACGCCAGTGCGCTCATCTCGGCGAAGATCGTCGGGGCGATCGAGCCGTCGGCGGCGAGGAGGCCGGCGCCGGCCGCAGTGCGCTG
This sequence comes from Agromyces hippuratus, assembly GCF_013410355.1. Taxonomy (NCBI): domain Bacteria; kingdom Bacillati; phylum Actinomycetota; class Actinomycetes; order Micrococcales; family Microbacteriaceae; genus Agromyces; species Agromyces hippuratus. Next base: position 29,289 of record NZ_JACCFI010000001.1, read on the forward strand.
CCAGGGCGCGAGGCCCGATGCGGGGGAGAAGTCGCTCACGCTCTCACCGTACGCGAGCGGGACTCGCTGATCACTCCCGTTCTCACCGAACGCGAGGGTGCGGCCGGTACGCTGGCGCAGGCAGCGGAGCTCCCCGACCGCATTCGGAGAAATCCCGGCGTGGGGATAGCAGAGTCATAGACTCCGCCGATCGGGCACACAGCTTGCTTCGGGATGCTGGCATCGCTTGGAAGGAGCACACCATGACCGACACCACGAACGGAGCCGCGGGGGAGCCCCGCGAGGACGACGTCACGAAGACGCCCGCGGCCGCCGAGAGCGCTGCGCCCGTCACCCCTGAGACTTCCGCCGCAGTGAACGAGACCGCGGCGCAGAGCGAGACCGCGACGCCGAGCGAGACCCCGACCCCCGAGGTCGAGCCGACGGATGTCGCGGCGCCCGCCGCGCCCGAGACCCCGGCGGCACCTGCCGCCCCGGTCGCCGCACCGGCTGCCCCTGCCGCACCGGTCGCCGCACCGGCGGCCCCCGCAGCACCTGCCGCACCAGCGGCCCCCGCAGCACCTGCCGCACCGGTCGCGCCCGCCGCGACCGGCACGGTCTACGAGCCCGGGCAGGAGCCCCAGCCGTACAGCGCCCCCCAGTACACGAAGCAGCCGGCCCAGCCCGTGGCCGCTGCGCCCGCGCAGCCCGGCCAGGTGCCGCCCGCATTCGGCGGACCCGCAGCGCCGCAGCACCAGACGCAGCCGACCGTGCCGCTCACCGGCCTCCCGGCCGAGGGCGCAGCACCCGCAGCGCCCAAGCAGCGCCGCGTCGGACTCGGCGTCGCTGCTGCGATCGTCGCCGCCGCGCTCATCGGCGGCGCGTCGGGTGCGGGCATCAGCGCCCTGCTCTCGAACGACAACGGCACGCCGTCGAGCGAATCCGCGAACTCCGCGCAGAACATCGTCGTCAACGACACCGACTCGGTGAACCAGATCACCGCCGTGGCCGCGAAGGCGAGCCCGAGCGTGGTCACGATCTCGGTCTCGGGCGGCCAGTCCGGCGGCACCGGTTCGGGCATCATCCTCTCCGAGGACGGCTACGTGCTCACGAACACCCACGTCGTGACGCTCGACGGCGCGACCGGCGACCCGGCCATCCAGGTCAAGACGAACGACGGTCACCTCTACTCGGCCGAGCTCGTCGGCACCGACCCGCTCTCGGACCTCGCGGTCATCAAGCTGGTCGACGCGTCGGGCCTCACGCCGCTCGACTTCGCCGACTCCGACAAGCTCAACGTCGGCGACACGGCGATCGCGATCGGTGCGCCGCTCGGCCTCTCCGGCACCGTCACCAACGGCATCGTGAGCGCGCTCAACCGCTCGATCGACGTGGCCTCCTCGGCTGCGCCGACCACGCCCGACGACTCGCAGGGCGACAGCGGCGACGAGGGCGAGGAGCCCGCCCCCGGCGACGAGGGCAGCCCGTTCGACTTCTTCTTCGACCTGCCCGACCCCGAGGGCGGCGAATCGCAGCAGCAGCCGAGCGCTTCGTCCGGCCAGGTGTCGCTCCCGGTCATCCAGACGGATGCCGCGATCAACCCGGGCAACTCCGGTGGCGCGCTCGTCGACTCCGACGGCAAGCTCATCGGCGTGAACGTCGCGATCCTCTCCACGGGCGGATCCGCGGAGGGCGAGACGGCGGGCAACATCGGCGTCGGCTTCGCCGTGCCGTCGAACCTCGCCAAGCGCATCGCCGACGAGATCATCGAGACCGGTTCGGCCACGCACGGCCTGCTCGGGGCCACGGTGACCTCGGCAGAGGCCGAGGGGTCGAGCGACACCGTCGGTGCGCTGATCTCCGAGGTCCCCGCAGGGGGCGCCGCCGCAGAGGCGGGCCTCGAGTCCGGCGATGTCGTCACCGAGTTCAACGGAGTGCCGATCACCGATCAGACCGACCTCACCGCGCAGGTGCGGGCGCTGCCCGGCGGTGCGAAGGCCGAGCTGACCTTCACCCGCGACGGCGAGTCGCAGACGGTCACCGTGACGCTCGGCACCTTCGAGGGCTGATCGACGACGAAGACCGACCGGCGGGTCCGGGTCCGAACGGACCCGGACCCGCCTTCGTGCGCCCAGCGGTTGCGCGAAGGCGCTGCTGCTAGGCTCGATCGACCCGAGCGACGAGTGAGGAACATGCCCGAGAACCACCCTGAAGCGATGCCCGCATCGCTCCTCGGCGTCTCCTACGTCATGCCGGTGCTGAACGATGCGACGCACGTCCGCGCTGCCGTCGAGTCGATCCTCGCGCAGGACTACACGGGGCCCGTCGAGGTGCTCATCGCGCTCGGCCCGTCGATCGACGGAACGAACGAGCTGGTGGCCGACCTCGCGGCCCGCGACGACCGCGTGCGCGTGCTCGAGAACGAGGTGGGCTCGACGCCCGCCGGGCTCAACATCGGCATCCGCGCGGCGCGGTATCCCGTCGTCGTTCGCGTCGACTCGCACTCGATGCTGCCGCCCGACTACGCGCGCGTCGCCGTCGACGAGCTCGAGCGCACCGGAGCCGACAACGTCGGCGGCATCATGGACGCCCGTGGCGAGACCCCGTTCGAGCAGGCCGTCGCCCTCGCCTACACGACGAAGGTCGGCCTCGGCGGATCCGCATTCCACGTCGGAGGCGAGGCCGGGCCTGCCGACACCGTCTACCTCGGGGTGTTCCGCCGCGACGCGCTCCTGCGCGTCGGCCTGTTCGACGAGACCATCAAGCGCGGCCAGGACTGGGAGCTGAACCGGCGCCTGCGCGAGACCGGGGGCATCGTGTGGTTCACCCCGCGGCTCGCGGTGACCTACCGGCCGCGGTCGACCTTCGACCGCCTCGCCCGGCAGATGTTCTCCACCGGGCTCTGGCGCGGCGAACTCGCACGTCGATTCCCGTCGGCGAACGGCATCCGCTACTTCGTGCCGCCCGCGATGGTGCTGGGCGTCGCACTCGGCCTGATCGTCGGCATCGCCGGCCTCGTGCAGGCCGCGCTCGGCGCGGCGCCCTGGCTGCTCCTCGGCTTCATCGTGCCGGTCGTGTACGTGCTCTTCGTGCTCGCGGCGACGCTCGTGTACGCGAGCGGGCGCGGCGCACGCACGGCGGCATGGTTTCTCGTAGTGTTGCCGTGCATACACGTCTCGTGGGGAGTGGGCTTCGTGCTCGGGTACCTGTCGCTGACGAGCAACATCGCCAGGCACACGGGAAGGTGACACGGATGTCGCAGACCGGTCCGGTCACCACGAGACCCACCAGCATCGCCCAGCTCCGAGAGGTGACCCAGCCGCCCGAAGTGCGCGGCCGCCGCAACGCCGAGCACTGGACGGCATCGCTGTACCTGCGCAAGCTCTCCCCGTACCTCACGTGGATGCTGCTGAAGACCTCGATCTCGGCCAACGGCGTGACCGGGCTCATGATCCTCGTGGGCTGGTCGACCGCCGCAGCGCTCCTGATCCCCGGCATCTGGGGCGCGCTGCTCGCGGTCGTGCTCGGCCAGTTGCAGATGCTCGTCGACTGCTGCGACGGCGAGGTTGCACGCTGGCGTCGCACGTCGTCGCCCGCGGGCGTGTTCCTCGACAAGGTCGGGCACTACACGACCGAGGCGCTCATCCCGCTCGCGCTCGGCATCCGTGCGGCCGCCTACCCGCTCGAGTTCCCGGCCGACTTCCTCTGGACCACGATCGCCGCGCTGCTCGCGCTCGTGATCGTGCTCAACAAGGCGCTCAACGACATGGTTCACGTCGCCCGCGCGAACGCCGGACTCGCGAAGCTCGCCGACACCCACGGCGAGACGGCTCCTCGCGGCGGACTCGTGGCCACGCTCCGCAAAGCCGCGCGCTTCCTGCCGTTCCACCGTCTCTACCACTCCGTCGAGCTCACGCTCATCGCGTTCGCGGCGGCGGTCGTCGGACTGTTCCTCGGGCAGCCGATCACCGACCGCGTGGTGCTCGCGGTGCTGCTGCCGCTCGCCGTGCTCTCCGTGATCGGCCACTTCGTCGCGATCATGTCCTCCCGCCGTGTCCGGTCCTGACGCGCTGCCGGTCGAGCCCGTCGAAACCGGCGACGAGCAGGACTCGGAGGAGCTGGTCTCGACGGGCTCGACCAGCAGTGCGCGTGTCGGCGTCGTCGTGCTCACCATGGGCAAGCGGCCCGACGATCTGGCCCGAGGCATCCGCAGCATCCTCGATCAGCGGGGCGTCGTCGCCGACGTCGTGTGCGTCGGCAACGGCTGGGATCCGGCGACCGCCGAGCCGGCGTTGCCGGCCGGCGTGACGACCCTGCACCTGCCCGAGAACCTCGGCATTCCGGCCGGACGCAACCGCGGAGTGCCGCTCGTGACCGGTGACGCGCTCTTCTTCCTCGACGACGACGCCTTCCTGCCGAGTGAGACCTTCCTTGCCGATGGATGCCGCATGCTCGCCGAGCGCCCCGAGATCGGCCTGATCCAGCCCCGCGTCGTCGATCCGACGGGCCGGGTCTCACCGCGCCGCTGGATCCCGCGCATCCGCAAGGGCGACCCGTCGCATTCGAGCAACGTCTTCTCGTGCTGGGAGGGCGCCGTGCTCATGCCGCGCGCCGTGTTCGATGCGACCGGCGGCTGGGCCGACCCGTTCTTCTACGCGCACGAGGGCATCGAGCTGGCCTGGCGGGTCTGGGACACCGGGCACGTCGCGTGGTACGCCGGCGACCTCGAGGCGGGGCATCCGGTCATCGACCCTGCCCGGCACTCGTACTACTTCCGGCTGAACGCCAGGAACCGGGTCTGGCTCGCACGCCGCAACCTCCCCGCGGTGCTCGTGCCGTTCTACGTCGGCTCATGGACCGCGATCCAGGTGCTGCGCTGGGCGCGGCAGCCGGCGGCGCTGAAGGCGTGGTTCGGCGGATGGCGCGCAGGGTGGCGCGAGCACCCGGGGGAGCGGCGGCCGATGCGCTGGCGTACGATCTGGCGCATGACCCTCGCCGGGCGACCGCCCGTGGTGTGATCTGCAGCGAAGCGGGCGACCCGGCAGCGGATACCGCGAACCGGTAACGATCGGCTCTCGGTGCCGTCGACGCACCGGCTCCGAGGCATCCGCTCAGCCCGACCTCGCTACCCTTGGACGGTGGGATTGAGGAAAGACGCGCGACGCGCCGTCAAGTTGGCCAAGGACATCATGTGGTCCAGACGTGCGCAGCGCTCGCTCGGCGTGAAGCTGGCGGAGCAGGAGCCGCTGGCGCCGCATCGCTTCCGGGTCGGCGTCTACTTCGCCGACGGCAAGGTCAACCTCTACCAGCTGCGCCAGTGGTACGCCCCCCTCGCCGAACTGGCCGAGCGTCACCCGGTGCTGATCCTGAGTCGTGCGTCCGGCGCCGCGCTCACCCTGCTCGACGAGTCGCCGGTGCCCGTCGCCTACGTGCGCCGCGTCGCCGACCTCGAGCGGGTGATCGCCGAGCAGGACCTGCACGTCGTCTTCTACGTCAACCAGAACGCCAAGAACTTCCAGATGATGCGGTACGGCCGCCGCTGGCACGTGTTCATCAACCACGGCGAGTCCGACAAGATGTACATGACCACGAACCAGTTCAAGGCCTACGACTACTCGCTGATCGCGGGCGACGCGGCCAGGGCGCGGCTCGAGAAGGTGCTCTGGGACTACGACTTCGACAAGCGCGCCATCCCCATCGGCCGCCCGCAGGCCGATCACTACCTCGACGGCGCGGCGCTGCCGTACACGCCCGACGACCGCGAGGTCGTGCTCTACGCGCCCACCTGGGAGGGCGACCGCGGCGCCGCCGCATATGGCTCCATCGCGACGCACGGTGTCCCGCTCGTGCAGGGCCTGCTCGCCACCGGCCGTCACCGGGTCATCTATCGGCCGCACCCGAGATCGGGCGTCGTCGATCACGAGTACGGAGCCGCGAACCGCGCAATCATCGCCGCGATCGAGGCGGCGAATGCCGCGGACCCGACCGCGCAGCACATCTACGACGACGGCCCGAAGCTCGGCTGGCAGCTCGCTGCGGCCGATGTCGCGGTCGTCGACATCTCCGCGATGGTCTACGACCGTCTGGCGGCCGGCAAGCCGCTCCTGATCACCCGCCCGTTCAATCCCGATGCGCAGATCGACACGTCCGGTTACCTGCAGGCGTGCGAATGGCTCGAGGTGACCGATTCCGCGTCGATGGTCGCCCGCGTCGACGACGTCGCGCACGACGCGGCGGCGCTCGAGCGGCTCGGCTTCTGGGTCGAGCGCTACTTCGGCGACCCGACTCCCGGGGTCACCACGGCTCGGTTCCACGCGGCCGTCGACCACCTCATGGCGGAGTGGGAGCGGTTCGCCGCCCTGCACGCCGCAGACGGAGACATCGACGAGCGCGACGTGCGCGCCGGCGAGCAGGACGACGAGGAGCTCGAGGCCTAGCTGCTCGGCCGGTCGTCGGCCGCCGCCCGAAGGGTCAGAGCCGTGGATCGCCCTCGTCGTCGCGATGCCGTCGCAGCATCCGGTCGCCCGCGTCGACGTAACCCTCGAAGAGGCCGACGACGGCGCGAAGACGTTCACGCGCGCGTTCGCCCTCGGTGAGCGTCGCTCCCGAGCGCAGCGTGCGGATGAAGGTCCGCGTGCGTTCGTGGCTCGCGGCGAGCAACTGCTCGAATCCACCGATGGCCTCCACGCGGAGGCGCCGGCTCCCGGGTTGCGGGATCGTTCGCGCGAGGCCCCACGACACGAGTTCCCGGACCGCGGTGCTGACCCCGCCGCTGCTGAGGCTCAGCTCCGCTGCGATCGAGTCGAGGGTCTCCGGCTCGGTCCTGAGCAGGAGGAACCCGTACACCCGCCCCGTCGCGCGGGAGAGCTGCCACGATGCGAGGGCATCGCCGATCGACTCGATGAACTCGGCCTGCTCGTCGAGCTCAGGCACGGGGCACCGAGGCGAGCAGGTCGAGCAGCGCGGTCGTCGTGGCTTCTGGCGCATCGAGGGTCACGACATGGCCGGCGCCGGCGATGAGGTGCTCGTCGATGCCCTCGACCTGCGCCCATTCCGGCATCGCCGTCGCGATGTTGCCCGTGCGATCGAGCTCGCCGCGGACGAGGCCGAGGGGAACGGGCACCCGGTAGTCGGGGTCGGGGTCGACGAACGCCACGGTCGCGCGCCAGACGTCGAGGAACGACCGCTTCGGCATGCGCGCGAACATCGCCTCGGTGGTCGCGACGGCGTCGGGTGTGGCCGCCGACGCACGAGCGAGCATGCCGGGCAGTCGCGAGGCGGGGATGAGTGAGAGTGCGGGAGCGGCGAGGCGGAGCGCGGTGCGCTCGCCGCGCGAGAGCGGGCCGGTGTTCCAGGTCGAGTCGGCCACGACGAGGGCGCCGGCGCGGCTCGGATCGCGGCGCACCAGCGCTTGCGCGACGTTGCCGCCGAGGGAATGGCCAACGAGGGCGGGACGATCGAGGCCGAGGTGGTCGAGGAGCGCCGCGAGATCGTCGAGTGCGGCCGCCCCGGTGAAGCGGATGCCGGGGTCGAGGCGGGAACCGCCGTGGCCGCGCTGATCGTAGGCGACGACCTGGTGACCGGCTCGATGCAGGGCGAGTGCCTGCGCCGTGAACATGGAGTGGTCCATTCCGGCGCCGTGGACGAGCACGACCGTTCGTCGGTCGCCGTCGAGCAGCGCGAAGCGGAGCGTCGCCCCCGGCCGCTCGAGAGTTCGATCTAGATTCAGCATATTCTGAATATAACGAACTACTGGGTGCCGGACGACTCCTTCGCGTCGTCGGCGGTCTCCGGGGCCGCCCCGTCGTCGGGGCGTCGAGTGATCGCGCCTCGTGCGGCCCGCCCCGCGGCCTGCCCCGCCGACTGGATGCCGCGGCCCGCGGAGAGCACGGCCCCGCCGACGACGGTGCCCGCGCGCGACAGTCGCGACGCGGCCGAGGTCAGCATGGAGTCGCCCTCGCGCGGCTCGAGGTCGAGCGGCAGCACTTGGGGAGCCTGACCGAACGCCGATCGCGACTGCTTCAGCACCCGCCGGCCGAGCACGCTGTTGCCGATGCCGCCGATCGCGGCACCGATGCCGAACGGGATCGCCTTGCCGATGATGCCGGCGCCGCCGCGCACGGCGAACTGCTTGATGAAGACGTTGCGGAGCTTGTCGACGACGGGCCCCATGACCGCCTTCGGCATGGTGTTCGTGATGAGTTCGCCCCAGTAGACGTTCCGTGCGGCACCGGAGCCCGAGGCCTGCCCGGCGAACTGTCGCACCAGGTCGACGCCTTCGTTGCCGAGCATGAGCGTCATCACGAGGGCACGCGCACGGTCGGGGTTGTCCACGGCGATGCCGTGCACCTCGGCGACCGATTGAGCGAACAGCGCGGTCGCCTCGAGGAAGCCCGCCGTCTCGACGCCCGACAGTGCGAGCGTGACTCCGGTGCCGATGCCCGGGATCACGGCCGTCGCGCCGACGGCGGCGCCTCCGGTCGTGACGGCGGCGAGGTAGCGGCGCTCGAGGATGCGCACGATCTGCTCGGGGCTCGCACCGGGTGAACGACGACGGATGCTGCGCAGATGGGCGACCACGATCGGTCGCTGGATCGCCAGCACGCGGTCGATGCCGCGCTCCATGCCGTGGGCGCGACCCTCGTCGGCGGCGAAGCCCGAGTACGCGGTGCTCCCGGCGCGGTCGGATCCGGGGTCGCCCTCTCGCGGCGCCCCCGAGCCCATCGAGGTGATGGTGTGCACACGGTCTGGCATGAGGTGATTGTAAGCGGCGGAGACGGGAGGCGGCCGTGCGCGGCATCCGTGCGCGGCAGTGGAGCTCTCGGCGCGGTCGTCGATCGAGTCCCGGGCCCGACGGCGAGGTCGTTTTTGCCCCCCAAAGTGAGGGTTTCTCTTGTCGGCGAAGTCGGTAGCGGAGTAGAACAGGCATCGAGCGTGCGACGACCCGACGCGCGCTGGGGTGGCATCGACCCGGGGGGACAATCATGCGTGCCCAGAACGACTCGAACAACTCGTCGCGCTCGCGTGCGAACGGGCACCGCGAACACCCGATTCGCGGCTGGCGACCCGGACTCGCGGTCGTCGCCTCGGTCGGTGCGTGGGCGCTCGCCCTGACCGGCGCGCAGGTCGCGTACGCGGATCCGGTGACCGACTCCGCAGATGTCGCCGAACTCCGCCGGGGCATCGCCGCCCTCGCCGAGGTCGCCCTCGGCGACTACGAGAACGTCGGACCGCTCGCGGCCGCCCTGCCGCTCGCCGACACGGCGCCCGGCGTCGCCGTCGTCCGCCCGGGTGCGGCGATGCAGCTGACGAGCACGTTCGATCTCGGCGTGAAGGCCGAACTGCTCACCCTCGCGCAGCAGGCGACGACCGCCGACTTCATGGCCGGCGTCGACGGGCTCGACGCCGAGATCGCGGGTACGCAACTCGAATTGACGACGGCGAACCTCGTCGATTCCGGAGCCACGCGCGGCTTCGACCTCACGATCCGGGCATCGCGCACCGTCGACTCGCCCCTTGCGATCGTCGACCCCGACGGACCCGGCGGAGAGCCGCTGCGTCTCGTGACCGCCGAGGCCGACCCGGCTCCTTTCGAGCTCTCGTTCGAGTTCAGCGGAACGGTGCGCACCGACCCGCAGGGTGTGCGCTTCTGGCTCGACACCACGGCGGGCGAGCCCACCGTCGAATTCGCCGCCGAGCTCGCGGGAGGGGAGGCATTCGCCTTCCCGGGAGGTGCGGCGGCGATCGGCGTCGGAGACGTCGAGATCCTCGACGGCAGCACCGTGGACGTCTCGGCCGTGTGGTCGGGCACCATCGATGACGTCAACGGCGACGGCCGGCTCGCGATGTTCGAACCGCCGGCATTCGAAGGCGGTGAGGAGACGCCCGGCGAGCTCACCGTGCCCGCCGACCAGCTCACGACCTTCGGCCTCGCCGGCACGGCGACCGCCGACATCCGCTTCGGCTCCGACCTGCTCGGCCTGTCGTCGAGCCCCGCGCCGTCGCTGACCATGGACGCCGACCTCGCGCAGGTGCCCGAACCGCTCGCCGAACTCGTCGCGAGCGACGGCGACCTCGCCGCGTTCGAGGCGTTCACGCGGCTGGGACCGGTGGACCTCGTCTCCGGCATCGTCCAGTACGGCACCCTGCTTCGGGCACTGCAACGGCACGAGAACGTCGATGCCGCGCTGCCGCTCGCGAGCGGCACGCTGAGCGAGCTCTACGATCTCGGCGGCGAATTCGCGAAGCTCGCCGAGGACCTCATCGAGGTCCACCCCGACCCCGACCCCGATCCCGCGGACCCGCAGCCCGTGATCGACGTCGGCATCTCGACGGTCGGCGACCTCGCCGACCGGATCGAGAGCGACATCCCGGGTGCGCCCGCGGTGATCACCCCGGTCTACGACCGCGACGATGCAGAGGTGCGGCTCGACTTCACGATCCACACCGGACTCGACGGCGACGCCGATGTGCCACCGGTCCTCGACGACCAGCCCGTCGACGACACGCCACCGCCCGGACAGACGGCGTTCGGCGACCAACTCCTCGACGACACCGGCCTGCGCGGCGTCGCGGCGAGCGGCGATCCGGTCGCGGTCGAGACGGATGTCGCGGTCGACATCGACCTGCCCATGCTGATCGACCTCGGCGAGGCAGCACCTGCACCCGACAAGGGCGCCACCGCCGTCGTCGAGTTCGAGTCGCCGATGGTCTACGAGCGTTTCGGCACCGAGCTCATCGACGGGGCGGAGCTGCGCATCACCGAGGTGGCGTCGGCGAACGTGCACGGCGAGGGCCAGCTCGGGTTCGTGCCCGCGACGATCGGCGGCACGTGGAAGCTCCTCCAGGACGGCACGGAGCCGACGACCCGGGCGGACGTGGATCCCGCCGCCGGCAACACGGCGACGCCTCGCATCGTCGACCTGCTCGCGGGGCTCTACGAACGCGAGGGGCAGCCGCCCGCGTACCCTGTCGACGACGCCGACCGTCGTGCCGTGATCGACGCGGACTACACGGTCGACGGGCACGGCCACGATCTCGCCCAGCACCTCACCGAGGCGCCGGGCACCTTCACCGTCGACGGCGCAGTGTTCGCCGACACGGACCCCACGGTGGCGCTCGGCAACGACGAGATGACCCTGTTGCGGGCACTCAACATCGACACCGACGAACCCGACGTGCTGCTCGGCCGAGCGCTCGACGGGATCGGCGCGGTGGTCGACCAGCTCGACTCCATCGACAGCCTGGTCGGCGGTGAGACGGTGCCGTTCCTGAACCGCGGCGTCGAGAGCATTCTGCGCGAGGCGACCGACCTTCGCCAGCACTACAACGACTTCCGGAGCGGCCTGCTGCCGACCGACCTCGGCAAGCTCGAGACCGGGCTCGAGACCGCACTCGGGCTGGGCGTCACGTTCCGGCTGCGCGACCTCGACGGCGGCGGCAGCGTGGAACCCGCGCTGATCGCGGCGTTCGACGGCACGCGAACCGAGGAAGCCGACGTGCCGATGTCACTCATCGACGCGTCACTGCCCGCGATCGCCGGCACGGAGGGTGAGGGCAAGCTGCACGCCGCGCTGCAGGCGAAGCTCGACCTCGGGCTCGTCGTCGGCCTCGACGCCGATGCGGCCGCGGCACCGCCCCGTCTCCTCGACTCGAGCCGGGTGAGCGTGACGGCCGAGGTCACCGAGCAGCCGCCGGGCTCGGTCCAACTCGGCGTGCACCTCGGGCCGTTCTCCGCACAGCTCGGCGACGCGACCAACCAGACCGGCCGCATCGCGGTCGGCGTGCGCTTCGCACTCGAGCGCACTGGTGCGCCGCTGCCGGGCGATCCCGCCGAGACGCCGCTCGCGCTCGACGACTTCTTCGACGGCGACTTCACGGCCGACGCGACCTCGCCCGCAGCTGGCGGAACGTACTCGTGCGCTGCGCCGGGCCAGACCCCCGTGGAGGGAACGTTCGCATGCGCCGCGCTGCCGGTGCTGGTCGATGTCGGATCGGGACCGGCGCTGCCGAGCGGTGCACCCGCGAACGCCCCGACGGCGGACGACTACCTCACGGTGTCGTACGACGACCTGGCCGCTGCACCGGATGTCTCCGCGCCCGCAGCGCTCGCGAGCATCCTCGACTCGGCGAGCTTCAGCTTCGACAGCTTCGGCGAGGGCCTGCAATCGATCAGCAAGCTGCTCGGGCTCGCGATCGACGCGAGCAAGGCCGGCGGCGACCTTCCGGTCGTCGGCAAGGACCTCACCAAGCTCGCCGACGGTCTCGTCGACGTGAAGGCGTTCCTCGACGACCCGCAGATCCCGGGGCTGCCGGACGCCGACGTGAATGCCGCCGTCTACGGCGCCGGCGGCATCCGCGAGGTGCTCGCGCAGAAGCTCATCACCGCCGGCGTGCTGCGTGACAGCGAGTACCAGGCGGTCGGCGCCGTCCCGGGCGATGCCGACGGTGTTCCGAGCGCCACCGACGTCCGAGTCGTCGCGATCTGCAACGACGGGGGCACGGAAGCGCTCTGCGACGGCAGCGAACAGCTGACCTTCCTCGTCGACCTGCGATTCGAGCTCGAACTCGGTCAGGGCGCGCGCGCGTTGACCGGCGGCTGCCCGGTCGACGATGACACGGCGTGCCCTGGAGTCTCGGACATCCCGCTCGAGCTCGGACTGCCCGGACTGCCCGTCTCGCTCACCGGCAGCGTGACCGCGAGTGCGGGGTGGACCGTCGAGCTCGGCTTCGGCGTCTCTCGGAACGACGGGTTCTACCTCCTCGACAACCCGGTGCCGGGCACCGGCGTCGCCGACCCCGAGACATCGGGCGGGCTCGAGGAGATCCGGGTGAACGTGGGCGCGAACCTCACCGCCGGCGAATCCATCGACGGGCGCATCGGGTTCATCGGCATGGAGGCCACCGACAACAGCACCGATCCGGACGCACCCAGCGGCGCGCGGCTGAGCGCGCAACTCGGCCTCGATACATCCGGATGCCAGAACCTCGACGTGGCCACGTACGGATCCGGCGTCGCGGGCGCGCACTGCACGAGCGTGATCCCGATCAGTTCGTTCCTCTCTGGCGACATCGGCGACCTGCTCACCGAGCCGCGTATCGAGGGCGGCATCGACCTCGATCTCCACATCGACACCGGCATCGCGACGGGCGGCAACGTCAACACGACCCTCCCGACCTTCGAGCTCGATTTCGGACTCGCCTGGGCGTTCGACGGCAGCGGGGCCGGGGATCTCGAGCTCGAGCTGCGCGACATCGGCGTCGCGCCCGGGGAGATGTTCACCAAGCTGTTCGGCGAGGTGCTGCGCACGCTCGACCCGATCCTCGCGCCGACGAAACCGGTGCGCGAGTTCCTCTTCTCGCCGATTCCGGTGATCAGCGACCTGTCGGAGTACTTCGGCGGCGACCCGGTCACGATGGTCACCCTCGCGAAGGCGCTCGGCGTCGTCGACGTCTCGCTGCTCGAGGACGTCGACCAGCTCTTCGACTTCCTCGAGATGGTCGAGGGGCTCGCCGACGGCTCGCCGTTCACGCTCGTCGACAAGCTCGAACTCTCGCCCGAGACCGCGCGCGGCGCACCGCTCACCCAGGATCAGGCGCTCACCGCGGTGAAGGGCTCGGCGGCGATGACCGGCAACCCCGAGGCGGCCGTCGGCACCGCACTGGGCGGATCCTCCGACGACTTCGACAAGCTGCGGCAGAAGGGGGCGCCGAAGAGCGAATCGGACTTCTCGTTCCCGATGTTCGACGACCCGACCTGCCTGGTCGGCCTGCTCCTCGGCAAGGACTGCGCGGTGGTCGAATGGCGACCTGACGCGCTCGCTGTGCACATGGAGTACACGCAGAGCTTCGGACCGTTCTTCGGCGTGCTGTACATCACGATCGGCGGCGCCCTCGACGCGAAGGCCCAGGTCGGCGGAGGCGTCTCCACCCGCGGTGTCCGGATGCTCGCCGAATCGATCATCGGCGGCGAGGTCGACAGTCCGCTCGACGCCGCAACCAAGGCGGGCAGCGCGTTCCTGCAGAGCCTGTATCTCACCGACCTCGATGCCGAGGGCAAGGACGTCTCGGAATTCGAGATCTCGGGCACCATCACGGCCGGAGCGAAGCTCGACATCTTCATCGCGGAAGCCGGCGTGAAGGGCGGCATCACCGCCACCTTCGGGCTCAACCTCAACGACACGCCCGAGGCAGACGGCCGGATGCACATCGACGAGATCGTCGCGAAGTTCAAGACGCCGATCTGCCTCTTCGACATCGAGGGCAAGCTCATCGCCTTCCTCGAGGTCTACGCGGAGTTCGGGCCGTGCCCGTTCTGCTACTCCGACAGCTGGCGGCTCGCCGAGGTGACCCTCTTCGAGTTCTCGTCATCGTGCGCGAACCAGACTCCGGTGCTCGCGGCCGAGGAGGGCGGCTGGGTGGTGCTGAACGTCGGCTCACGCGCCGTTGACCGCGGCGCGTTCATGGACGTCGAGAACGAGTCGTTCACGGTGCATCAGCTGAGCGAGACGCCGCAGGCGGGCGTCTACGAGTTCAGCATCAGCGCGTTCGGCTACACGGAGACCAGGAAGGGCGCCGGCGTGCGCATCATCGATGCACTCGACGGCAACGACTCGTTCCTGTTCAACGGCTCGGGAGCCGGCGCGAAGCCCGGTGACCTGAACCCCGAGGCATCCGACCCGCCCGATGCCGGCGAATGGGCCTTCACCGCGCCCGTCGATGCGAAGACCCTCGGCGTCGGCGACGACCGGATCATCACCGGTGCCGGCGACGACACCGTCAACGGCGGTGACGGGGCCGACACGATCAACGTGGGCGATGGAACCAACACCGCCTCAGGCGACGCCGACGACGGCTCGGGCAGCGGTCGCGACACCGTGACCGGCGGCGAGGGCGTCGACACCCTGCGCGGCGGCGGCGACAACGACAACATCGACGGCGGACTCGGCGGCGACACGCTCCGCGGAGACGGCGGCAATGACACGCTCCGCGGCGGCAAGGACAAGCTCTCGGTGCCGCCCGGTGTGACTCCGCCGCTGGACAAGCCGAACAAGCTCGACGTCGCCGACCTCATCATCGGCGGTCCGGATGCCGACACGTTGCTCGGCGGCAACGGCGGAGACCGCCTCTTCGGCGACGACACTCCCGACGCGACACCCTGGGACGACCCCGTCGAGGCCGAAGGGGCCGCGGCCCCCGGCACCGACGGCGTGGACCGCATCGAAGGCGAGGCCGGTGCCGACGTGATCTTCGGTGGCGGAGCGGCCGATGAGCTGTTCGGCGGATTCCGGCTCGTCGCGTCGGGCGTCGACCCCGACGCCGACAAGATCCAAGGCGGCGACGGCGCCGACCAGGTGTTCGGCTCGAACGGCGCCGACCTGCTCTACGGCGGCCGGGGCGGGGACTCCATCGCGGGCGAGGCGGGCGCCGATGAGGTGCACGGCCAGTCCGACGACGACCCGGCGGTCGGCGGCGGCGCCGACGGGGACAAGCTGTGGGGCGGCCCCGGTGCCGACACGATCACCGGTGACGGCGGCGACGACGAACTCGTCGGCGACGGCGACGGCGCCGACGAGACGACGATGGGCGGCGACACCGCAGCCGGCGGCGACGGCGACGACGTCGTGCTCGGTGACAACGGCACCATCGACGGTGCGCCCGGGGCGCGGGTCGCGCACCCGAGCGAGACCGCGGGCGCCGGTGACCCGAGGCTCGCCGGCGACGGCGGTGCCGACCGGATCTACGGTGAAGGCGGTGCCGACTTCGCGTACGGCGGCGCGGATCGCGACCTCGTGCACGGCAACGGCGGCGGCGACCAGCTGAACGGCGAGACCGGCGACGACGAGGTCTGGGGCGACGCCGACGCCGACTTCGGCTTCGGCGGACCGGGCGACGATGTGGTGTTCGGCAACGCGGGCAGCGACCAGTTGCACGGCCAGGAGGGCATCGACCTCATCGTCGGCGGCCACGACGGCCTGACCGGTGCCGACGTCGGCGACACCATGTACGGCGGGCCCGACGACGACCGGGCGTTCGGCGACGACGTCGAGATCGACATCGTCGGCACGCTCGACGCGCTCGACGACGTGACGATCACCCCCTCGGCGGACTCGAACACCTACGGACCCGACACCGGTGACGGCGGCACGGGCTCCGATGAGTTCCACGGTCAGGACGCTGTCGACACCCTGTACGGCGCTGAGGACTACGACCAGCTGTTCGGCGAGCTCGACGGCGACGTACTGGTCGGCGGCGCCGGGCCCGACGACATCGTCGGCGACCGCGGCGTCATGTCGCCGGTCGCTCGAGCGGTGACACCGCCCGACGGCGGATGGGACCCCCGCACCCCGAACGGCTCGCCCGAGGTCGACATCGAGCTCGTCGCACCGGCGACCGGCGGCGGCGACCTCATCTGGGGCGACTTCGACACCGTCGACGCCCCATGGTCGACGGGCGGCGACGACCGCGCCTTCGGCGGCAACGCCGTCGACACGCTGCGCGGCGGCCCGCACGACGACCACCTCGAGGGCAACGGCGGACAGGACCGGATCTTCGGCTTCAAGGAGGGCTCCGACCACTCGAGCGACGGTGCCGACGACCTCATCGGCGGTTCCTCGCCGGTGAATCCGCAGGCCGACCCCGACGGCGCGAACCTCGCACCCGACGAGGGCGAGATCGAGATGCAGGGCAACGGCGAAGACGACGTCATGACCGGCGACAATGCCGTGCTGACGCGCGAGCCCGACCCCGACGACCCCGATGTCTGGCGCACCGACCCCGTGACCGGCGGCGTGTTCCGCGAGGTCGAGCTGCTCGACACCGAGAAGACCGGAGCGAGCCTCGACACCGTCTCGGGCGGTGACTTCATGCTCGGCAACGACGAGAACGACCGGATGCTCGGCGAGGGCGGCAACGACCTCGTGCAGGGCAACGCGCACGACGATCTCATCGAAGGCGACCAGGACGGCGACTGGCTCGAGGGCAACGACGACGAGGACGACCTCATCGGCGGCTCCTCGTTCCCCGACCAGCCCGACTCGGGCGACGTGTTGTGGGGCGGCGGCGGCGCCGACGTGGCCACGGGCGACAACGCGTGCATCGTGCGCGACGTGCCTGGCGTCGAGTTCGACCCGAGCTCCTGCCCGGCGCTCGACACTCCGGC
This sequence comes from Agromyces hippuratus, assembly GCF_013410355.1. NCBI lineage: Bacteria > Bacillati > Actinomycetota > Actinomycetes > Micrococcales > Microbacteriaceae > Agromyces > Agromyces hippuratus. The sequence continues at coordinate 46,429 of NZ_JACCFI010000001.1, forward strand.
ACCCGCTGACTTCCACTACGTGACGAGTCAGCTCGGCGTCGAGACGCGACGGGGTCTGGTCTCCCACGACCTCGACGGATCGGTCGCGAGCGAGTTCGGCCGCGACATCGTCAACGGCGGCTCGGGCGTCGACGCCGAGTTCGGGCAGGACGGCAACGACTTCCTGTTCGGCGACGGCGGCGCCGACTTCCAGCACGGCAACGGCGGCGCCGACGTCGTCGTCGGCGACCGGCCGTTCGACCTGTACGGCGGCATCGTCCTTCCGCCGGAGGTCGGTGGAGTGCTGCCCGCGATCGTGTCGCCGCCTGCTGGCCTGCCCGGCACCCCGAGCGTCGGAGCCGACCTCGTCGGCCCGCCCGAGGCGGACGGCCAGGACGACCAGTTCGGCGGCTCGAACCTCTCGGGTCACCGGGATTCGGGCGACTGGCTCTTCGGCGACGGTGAAGCGGACTTCCAGCTCGGCGACAACGGCGAGCTGAACCGCACCGTCGAAGGCGAGGGGTCGGATGCCGCGTACGCCGTGTACGAGGAGCGCTACCCCGACAACGAGCCGCCAGCCGACGGCTCGGCCGTCATCGAGCGCGACGTCACCCGGTACGACGTCGGGGCGCCGGCGGGGGCGGGCGTCTGGGGCGCCGACCTCATCTTCGGCGGCAACGGCACGAACCCGTTGATCTCCGCGGGAGCGGGCGACGGCGACGACACCCAGTGGGGTCAGGACGGAGACGACCGGCTCTTCGGAGAGGACGGCGACGACGACCAGTTCGGCGAGCTCGGTGCCGACACGATGTGGGGCGGCGACGGCGAGGACGCCATGGTGGGCGACCGCGGCGGTGTGCAGACCCGCTTCGTCGAGGCAGATGGCAGCGATCCGGATGACCCGGACATCCTCACCCACACGAGCCAGGGTCCTCCCGGCATCAACCTCGGCGGGCCCGACTCGGGCGCTCAGGACGCGGTGCTGCACCCGTTCGAGGCGCACGCGCTCTACCGCGGCACCTCGCTCACCCATGACCGGGACGGTTCGGTGCTCGCCTCGAACGGGCACGAGGCAGGCGGTGCCGACCGCATGCGCGGCGGCCCCGGGCACGACTCGATGCACGGGGCCGAGGGTGCCGACCTCATGAACGGCGACTCCGGCGGCGACTACGCCTACGGCGACGACGGTGCCGACGTCATGTGGGGCGGGCGAGGCAACCCGGCGATCGGCACGCCCGATCTCCCGGGCCGGAACGCCCCCGGTGCGAACGGGCAGTGGATCGACGTCTTGTTCGGCGGCCACGGCGCGAACGCGACCGAGGCGGGCGCCGACATCATCGACTACCAGCCGCGTCCGGGCGTCGACCCGGCGGTGTGGGGCACGATGGTGGCGGCCTACGCCGACACCGCACCCGAGAACACCGGCGCCGAGACGCGGCAGCACCACCACGGCACCGACTGGCAGTACGGCGGCTGGGATCGCGACGTGCTGCAGGCGGATGTCTCGGGCAACGGTCCGAACGACGGCGACAAGCTGCTCGACTGGGGCGGTGCGTACAACCTGTACACCGCGTGCAACTCGGCGTACGGCGGGTGGAACGACGTGCGCAAGATCGACCCGAACAACCTGCTCGGGCTCGAGAAGCTCGCCTACGTGACGGGCGCCCGCTCCGACTTCGACGGTGCGCCGACGCTCGGCGATGTGCAGGCGTCCGGCGGCTCCGCATATCGGGAGGCGGCGATCGTCTACACGAACGATCTGAAGAACAACACGGGCAAGGCGTTCTCGGGCACGCCCGGCCACTTCGAGAACTTCATCTGCACGAGCGACTGAGGGGCGGTGCGGATGTCGCGTGGCCCGGGCCGCGCGACATCCGCCTATGCGCCGTGATCGGCGTTGTATCGGGCGAGCACCTCGTCGATGGGTGCATCGAGCACGAGCGAGCCCTTGTCGAGGTAGAGGCCGCGCGTGCAGAACCGGCGCAGGTCGCGTTCGTTGTGCGAGACGAAGAACAGCGTGCGGCCACCGGCGAGCAACTCGTCGATGCGTCGGTAGCACTTCTCGCGGAACGCCTTGTCGCCCACGGCGAGCACCTCGTCGACGAGCATGATCGGTTCCTCGAGCTGCGAGATCACGGCGAAGGCGATGCGCACCTTCATGCCGCTCGAGAGGTGCTTGTACGGGGTGTCGAGGAAGTCGCCGATGTCGGCGAACCCGATGATCTCGTCGAACTTCGCATCGATCTGCGCGTTCGTCATGCCGTGCAGCCCGGCCGTCAGGTAGACGTTGTCGCGCACGGTGAGGTCGTCGACGAACCCGCCGGTGATCTCGATGAGGGGAGCGACGCCGCCGGTGATCTCCACCGTGCCCTCGTCGGCGATCATGACGCCCGCGACGAGCTTCAGCAGCGTCGACTTGCCCTGGCCGTTGCGACCGACGACGCCGATCGCCTCGCCGGGGCGCACCTCGATCGAGACGTCCCGAAGTGCCCAGAACTCGCCGGGACGAGTGCGGCGGCGACGGCCGGCGAGGAGGTCCTTGAACGAGCGGCGGCCGCGGCGGTTGCGCCGGAACCGGATGCCGAGACCGGTGGTGCGAATGGCGAAGGGAGCCGACGAGACGGCGGTCGTGTCGTCCAAATCAGATCTCCTTCAGTACCTGGCGCTCGGAGGAGCGGAAGACCCACAGGCCGACGGCGAGGATCGCGAGCGACATCACCGCGGAGATCGCCACGTTGAACCAGTCGAGCTCGTCGGGGTAGAACCCGGCCCGGTAGAGGCCGAAGATGCCAGAGAGCGGGTTGAACGCCGCCCAGAAGTGCAGCTGCGTCGGCAGGTCGGTGACGCCGTAGATGATGGGGGAGGCGTAGAACAGGAACCGCAGCGCGAGCTTGACGGCCCGCTCGAGGTCGCGGAAGAAGACCACGAGCGGTGCGACGATCAGGGCGACGCCCGCAGTCAGCACCGCCTGCAGCACGATGGCGAGCGGGAAGAGCACGAGCTCCCAGTGCAGCTGGAGCTCGTCGCGGAAGATCAGGGCGAACAGCGCGAGCACGGGCAGCGCGAGCAGGAACTCGATGCCCTTCGACAGCACGATGCGGTTGACCCAGATCGTGCGGGGGATCATCGTCGAGCGCACGAGCTTGGCGTCCTTGAGGAACGCGCGCGTCGAGTCCGAGACCGCGCCGTTGAACCACATCCACGGCAGCAGTGCGGACAGCAGGAAGACGAGATAGGGCTGCGTGCCCACGGGCCGCTCGAAGACCTGGGTGAAGACGAACCAGTAGATGCCCGCCATCACGAGCGGGTCGAGCACCGACCACACGTAGCCGAGGGCCGAGGTCGAGTAGCGCACCTTCAGGTCGCGGGTCGTGAGCAACCAGAGCGAATGACGGTATCTTGCCCACGGCGTCCGCTGCAGCGGATGGGCATCACCGTATGCGTTCGACACCGTGCTCATCACGCTCTCATCGTAGATGCCGAGCCGGGGTAGATTTGTCTCAGACGGGTGGCAAGTGCCGAGCCCAGTCGGAAGGAGCCTCGTGCACCGCACCAGCACCCGCGTGATCCTGAGCTGCGCCGCCATCGGCGTGGGCGGCGGCCTGTTCGCCGCCGGGGCGGGCTACGCCGCCGGACTCATCGCCGGCATCGCCCCGATGCTCTACGGCATCACGATCGGCTCGCACTTCCTGCCGAGCGCCGTGGCGCTCGCGCTGCTGAAGCGCCCTGGCGTCGGCATCCTCACCGGATTCATCGCCGGCCTCGTCGGTGCGGCTTTCGCGCCGCACTGGATCCTGCGGTTCCTCGGCACCGGCCTGCTGGTCGGGGCGCTCCTCGAACTGCCGTTCTTCCTCACGCGCTACAAGAACTGGTCGGCGTGGCTGTACTACGTCGCCGCGGGGGCATCGGGCCTGGTCCTCGCCGCGGGCACCTTCATCGCCCTCGGCCCCGAGCACTACGCGCCCTGGTTCTGGGCGCTCTACCTCGCGATGTTCGCGCTGAGCCCCATCGCCTTCACCTGGCTCGGACGGGTGATCGCCGCGTCGCTCGCCCGTGCGGGCGTCGCGCGCACGCTGACGACGGGGCGCTGAGCGCCGGCAGACGAAACGAAGAGAAGAGAAGAGAGCGGATGCCTCGGGGCATCCGCTCTCTTCTCCTCTTGTTCAGTGCTGTGGTGCAGGTCACACGAAGTGGTTCGCGCGCTCCAGGTCTTCGGCGAAGTCGATCTCGACCGCGTAGAGGTCGGAGATGTCCATCGGCTCGACGAGGATGGCGTTCTGCTCGATCGCGAGCTCGAGGCCCCGCTCGAAGTAGTCCTGATCGCCGACGCGCTGCAGGTGCGCGAGGAACGTCGCCTTGTCGCGGCTCGAGATGTAGTTGATGCCGACGGCCTCGCCGAGACCGCCCTTGACGGTCTTGGAGAGCTCCTTGATGTAGCCCTCGGCGCTCGTCGTGTACTTCACCTCTTCGTCGGACACCTTCGAGGTGTTGACGGTGACGAAGGACTGGTCGCGCGCGATGTAGGGCAGTGCGCGGTCGAGGATGCTCGGGTCGAAGACGACGTCGCCGTTCATCCAGAGCACGCCGCCGGGCTGCGACGCCGCGAGGGCGCGCATGAGGCTCTTCGAGGTGTTCGTCTGGTCGTACTCCTCGTTGTAGACGAAGGACGCCTGTGGGAACGCCTCGATGATGTGCTCGAGCTTGTAGCCGACGACGATCGTCACGTTGGCGTTGCCGCCGAACGCGTGCTCGATGTTGTCGAACTGCTGGCGCATGATGGTGCGGCCGTCGCTGAGCTCGGTGAGGGGCTTGGGGAGGGATCGCCCGAGCCGGCTCCCCATGCCGGCCGCGAGAATCACGATCTGGGTCACTGCATCTCCTTCGGTGGGTCGGATGCCCCGGGCGCCCGCCCTCGTCGCCGAGGACTCCTCGTCGCCGAGGATTGGCCCGGATTTCATCCGGAAGTTCACATATGGACACGCCGTTATGCCGTAAATCAGGATAACGGGGGCGCCAGCCACCCACCATCCGGGGGACAAGGTCGTAGTGGGATCGTGATACGACGCTCAGCCGATACCCAGTCTCCCTCTGGATTCGCCGTGCGACAAGGCTCGTAACGGCGGCGCTGGTTGATAGGTTGTCTGGGTGACTTCCGTTTCGCGCTCAGAACACGACGACGAAACTGCCGAAGGCACCGGCGCGGGGGCGACCGACACGACGGAGTCCCAGCCGGCGCAATCGGCGGCGACGGCGAAGCGCCCCGCGCGCACGACCGCTCCGAAGACGACGGCTGCGGCGGCGAAGACGACGGCCGCGAAGTCGCCTGCTGCGAAGACGGCCGCCGCGAAGCCGCCTGCTGCGAAGACCACGGCGGCGAAGTCCACGGCCGCGAAGTCGACGGCTGCGAAGACGGCGACGGCGAAGACGGCTGCCGCGAAGACGGCCGCCGCGAAGACGACGGCTGCGAAGACGGCCGCCGCGAAGAAGCAGGCGGCCGCTGCCGCCGAGTCCGCAGAGGGCGCGCCGACCGAGAGCCGGCCGGCCTCCAAGCGCACCGCGGCATCGCGCACCGCTTCGGCCAAGGCCGCCGTGAGTCGCGGTGAGGCGGCGAAGACCACGAGAACCCCGCGCGCGTCAGCTGCCGAGACCACGGCGGGCGGCGCGAGCCGTCGAACCGAGTCGGTCGCCACGGCGGCGTCGCGGCGTCGATCGCAGCAGGTCGCCGCGGCACTCACCACCGAGACCACCGCGGCCGAGCGGCCGACGCGCAAGGCTCCCGACACCGCCGCCGCGACGGTGTCCGAGCCGCCGGTGGTGCCAGAGACCCCCGCGGTCCGGTCCGAGATCGACGAGGAGACCGTCGAGCGCGCGCCGAGGCGCCCCGCCGCAACCGCCGCGGCAGTTGCGAGAGCCGCTGCCGCTGCCGCTGCTGCCGAGGCATCCGTCGCTGCTGCATCCGCCGCTGAGGTGCCCGCTGCTGCCGAAGCATCCGTCGAGGCAGCGCCGCCCGTCGAGGCAGCGCCGCCCGTCGAGGCAGCGCCGCCCGTCGAGGAGACGAGCGGCACCGCGACATCCGGCAGTGCTGCCCAGGCCGTCGCCGTGATCCAGCCCGTCAAGAAGCCCGCTGCGCGCAAGAAGCGCTCGCTGCGCCCGGCCCGCACCGCACCGCCGGCGAACGCGCCGAAGGTGCTCGCGATCGAGGGGCTCGTCAAGAAGTTCGGCGAGAACACCGCCGTCGACGGCATCAGCCTCGACGTGCGCGCCGGCTCGTTCTTCGGCATCGTCGGTCCGAACGGCGCCGGCAAGACGACGACCCTCTCCATGGTCACCGGCCTCCTCCGCCCCGACGCGGGCACCGTGCGAATCCACGACATCGACGCCTGGGCGCAGCCGCAGGCGGCCAAGCGCGCCACCGGCGTGCTGCCCGACCGGCTGCGGCTCTTCGACCGGTTGACCGGCGCGCAGCTCCTCTACTACTCGGGTGAACTCCGCGGCCTCGACAGTCGCACCGTGCGCGAGCGCAGCGCCGACCTCATCGCGGCATTCGGCCTCGACGACGCCGTCGACCGGCTCGTCGCCGACTACTCAGCGGGCATGACGAAGAAGATCGCGCTCGCGTGCGCCATGATCCACTCGCCGCGCCTCCTCGTGCTCGACGAGCCGTTCGAGTCCGTCGACCCCGTCTCCGCCGCGAACCTCACCGAGATCCTCGAGCGCTACGTCGCGGGTGGCGGCACGGTCGTGCTCTCGAGCCACGGCATGGATCTCATCGAGCGCGTCTGCGACTCGGCGGCGATCGTGGTGGCCGGGCGCGTGCTCGCGGCGGGCACGCTCGACGAAGTACGTGCCGGGCAGACTCTCGAAGACCGATTCGTCGAGCTCGCCGGCGGACGCAAGGCTGCGGAAGGCATGGAATGGTTGCACAGTTTCTCCGACTGAAACTGCGACTGCTCGGCAACATCTTCCGGCGCAGCACCTGGCAGGTCGTCGGCATCGTCATCGGACTGATCTACGGGCTCGGGCTGGCGGCACTGCTGTTCGCCGGGCTCGTCGGGTTGCGCTTCAGCGATGATGTCGAGATCATCCGCAGCGCATTCGTCGTCGCGGGGTCGCTCACCGTGCTCGGATTCATCGTGGTTCCGCTGATCTTCGGCGTCGACGACACCATGGACCCGCGGCGCTTCGCGCTCTTCGGGCTGCCCGATCGAACCCTCGCGATCGGGCTCGCCGTCGCCGCCGTCATCGGCGTCCCCGCCCTCGTGCTCGCCCTCGTGCTGCTCGGCACCGTCGTCACCTGGTCGCGCGGCGTCGGCGAGACGCTGCTGGCAGTGATCACCGCGACGATCGCCTTCGCCACCTGCCTCCTGCTGGCCCGCGTCTCGACCGGCATCGCCTCCTTGCTGCTCGCCACCAGACGGGCGCGCGAGCTCAGCGGCGTGCTCGGCCTGCTCCTGATCGTGATGGCGTCGCCGATCATCGTCCTGCTCGTCTCGGTCGACTGGGAGAGCTCGGGCGTCTCGGTCATGGAGTCGATCGCCGCAGTGCTCTCGTGGACCCCGTTCGGCGCGGTCTTCGCGGTGCCCGGTGACGCCGCAGCCGGGCAGTGGGGCGCCGCGATCGTGAAGCTGCTGATCGCCGCCGCGACGCTCGCGCTCATCTGGTTCGGCTGGCAGGCCCTCGTGGCCAAGATGCTCGTGACCCCCGGCCGCGAGGCCTCTGCCAAGAGCTACCGCGGACTCGGCTGGTTCGACCGGCTGCCGCGGGGCGCCGCAGGAGCCGTCGCCGCGCGCAGCTTCACCTACTGGTTCCGCGACGCCCGCTACTGGGTCTCGCTCATCATGGTGCCGATCGTGCCGATCATCGTCATGGTGCCGCTCAGTCTCGCCGGCGTGCCGACCGAGTACCTCTGGCTCATCCCGGTGCCGCTCATGTGCCTGTTCCTCGGCTGGAGCCTGCACAACGACACCGCCTACGACTCCACGGCCATCTGGCTGCACGTCGTCTCCGGCGTGCGCGGGGTCTCCGATCGCCTCGGCCGCCTCGTGCCCGTGCTGATCGCGGGAGTGCTCGTCATCGGCCTCGGCAGCGCGGTCACGGTGTTCGTGCTGAACGACTGGCGACTGGTGCCGTCCCTCCTCGGGGTCAGCACGGCACTCCTCCTCGGCGGACTCGGCGTCGGGTCGATCACCTCTGCCCGGTTCCCCTACCCGGCCGTCAAACCCGGCGACAGCCCGTTCCAGCAGCCTCAGGCGACCGGAACGATCACGGCGCTCGTGCAGTCGATCACGATGCTCGGTTCGCTGCTCGTCGCGCTTCCCGCCGTGGCCTTCGCGGCGGCCGGCATCTTCGTCGATCCGGCGTGGCACGCGGCATCCTTCGCCTCGGGGGTCGCCCTCGGCATCGCCGTGCTCGCGCTCGGTGTGATGGCGGGCGGCAGGGTGTTCGACCGCCGCGGCCCCGAGATCATCGGTGCCGCGATCCGCGCGTAGAATCGAACGCATGATCTCCTCCGTGCGCGCGAGCATCGCCGACCCCGGTACCCCCGGCGGCGGTACCGACGTTCTCGACCGCGAGCTCGAGAAGCTCCTGAACGAAGAGGCCATCGAGCCCGGCGATCACGAGCGCTTCTCGCACTACGTGCAGAAAGACAAGATCCTGCAGTCGGCGCTCACCGGCAAGCCCGTGAAGGCGCTGTGCGGCAAGAAGTGGACCCCGGGGCGCGACCCCGAGAAGTTCCCCGTCTGCCCGACCTGCAAGGCGATCTACGAGAAGATGAAGGCGGAGTAGCCGCAGCTCAGCGGTACGTCGTCGGGATCACCGGTTCGCCGCGGCCCAGCCGGAACGCCTCGACCGGCAGCTCCTGCATGACCGCGGAGCGGTGGCCTCGTGCGGCCTCGGTGCCGGCCTTGCCGAGGAACGCCGGGTCGGCTTCGCCATCGGTCATCAGCTGCACCATCAGCGGACGCAACCGGCTGTCGGCCTCGTACTCGGCCTCGCCGTCGGGGCCGTCTCCGACGAAGACGAGCTCTTCGCGAGCCGTGAGGGTCGAATCGAGGCGTCGTGCGGCGTTCTTGCGGCCGCCGACGCTCGCCTTCTGCGTCGACGCCTTCGCGACCGACACCCAGTCTCCGGTGTCGTCGCGGCGTGCCACGAGCTTGAACACCATTCCGGCGGCCGGGAAGCCCGAGCCCGTGACGACGGCGGTGCCGACGCCGTACGCGTCGACCGGCGCCCCCGAGAGGCCGGCGATCGTGAACTCGTCGAGGTCGCTCGTGACGGTGATGCGCGTGTCGACGGCGCCGAGGGCGTCGAGCTGCTCGCGCACGGCGGCGACGACGGTCGGCAGATCGCCCGAGTCGATGCGCACGGCGCCGAGCTCGGGGCCGGCTACCTTCACGGCGAGCTCGACGCCCTTCGTGATGTCGTAGGTGTCGACGAGCAGGGTGGTCTTCGGCCCGAACGCCTCGACCTGGGCGCGGAACGCCCCCTCTTCGGTGTCGTGCAGCAGGGTGAAGGCGTGCGCGGCCGTGCCCATGGTCGGGATGCCCCAGGTGCGCCCGGCCTCGAGGTTCGAGGTGGCGTCGAAGCCCGCGATGTACGCGGCTCGGGCCGCGGCGACGGCCGCACGCTCGCTGGTGCGCCGCGAGCCCATCTCGGCGATCGGGCGGCCGAGGGCGACGGAGACCATGCGGGCGGCGGCGCTCGCGACCGAGGAGTCGTAGTTGAGGGTCGAGAGCACCACGGTCTCGAGCATGACGGCCTCGGCGAAGGTCGCCTGGATCGTCAGCAGGGGAGAGCCCGGGAAGTACGCCTCGCCCTCGCGGTAGCCCCAGATATCGCCCGTGAACCGGTAGTCGGCGAGCCAGTCGAGGGTCGCGGGTCGCACGACCTCGTGCTCGCGCAGCCACTCGAGCTCGGCCTCGTCGAAGCGGAAGCGCTGGATCAGCTCGAGCAGGCGGCCCGTGCCCGCGACGATGCCGTACCGCCGCCCGTCGGGCAGGCGCCTCGCGAAGGCCTCGAACAGGCTCTCGCGATGAGCGGTGCCGTCGAGCAACGCGGCATCGACCATCGTCAGTTCGTATCGGTCGGTGAAGAGCGCTGCTGAGCCGGTCACCCGCACAGCCTATCGAGGAGGGCGCGTTCAGCGGGGAGCGCTACGCTTGCATGTCGTGACGGATGCACCGATCGGGATCTTCGACTCCGGGGTCGGCGGGCTCACCGTCGCGCGGGCCGTGAAAGACCAACTGCCCAACGAATCGATCCTCTACATCGGCGACCTCGAGCACTCGCCCTACGGGCCGAAGAAGATCGCCGACGTGCGCGGCTACGCCCTCGCCGTGCTCGACGATCTCGTGGCGCAGGGCGTGAAGATGCTCGTGATCGCCTGCAACACGGCCTCCGCCGCGATGCTGCGCGATGCCCGCGAGCGCTACGACGTGCCGGTCGTCGAGGTGATCCAGCCGGCGGTGCGCCGCGCCGTCGCCGCCACGAAGACCGGTCGGGTCGGGGTCATCGGCACGGCGGGCACGATCGGCTCGCGCGCCTACGACGACGCGTTCGCCGCCGCACCGCACCTCGAGCTCTTCTCGCAGGCGTGCCCGAGGTTCGTCGAGTTCGTCGAGGCGGGCGTGACGACCGGCGACGAGCTGCTCGCGATCACCGAGGAGTACCTCGCGCCGCTGAAGCGGGCCCGCATCGACACGCTCGTGCTCGGCTGCACGCACTACCCGTTCCTGAAGGGCGCGATCTCCTACGTCATGGGCGATGAGGTCTCGCTCGTCTCGAGCGACGTCGAGACGGCGAACGACGTCTACCGCGTGCTCGTCGGCACCGGTACCGAGCGCCGCGCCGCGACCCCGCCGAGCTACCGCTACGAGGCCACGGGCCGCTCCACGAGCGCGTTCCTCGACCTCGCCCACCGACTCATCGGCCCCGAGATCCCGAGCGTCGAGCTCGTGCAGACCGGTGCCGTCACGATCCCAGACCACGTACGGCTTCGACAGGAGAACGCATGACCGAGGCATCCGAGCCCACCACCATCATCCGCGCCGACGGACGCACCGCCGACCAGCTGCGCGAGGTGACCATCGAGCGCGGCTGGAGCGAGCACGCGGAGGGCAGCGCCCTCATCTCGTTCGGCAAGACCAAGGTGCTCTGCACCGCGTCGTTCACGAACGGCGTGCCCCGCTGGATGAACGGCAAGGGCAAGGGCTGGGTCACCGCCGAGTACTCGATGCTGCCCCGCGCCACGAACACGCGCAACGACCGCGAGGCGGTCAAGGGCCGCATCGGCGGCCGCACCCACGAGATCAGCCGTCTCATCGGCCGGAGCCTCCGCGCCGTCGTCGACATGAAGGGCCTCGGCGAGAACACGATCCAGATCGACTGCGACGTGCTGCAGGCCGACGGCGGCACCCGCACGGCCGCGATCACGGGCGCCTACGTGGCGCTCGCCGACGCGATCGAGTGGGCCCGCGACAAGAAGTTCGTCGGCCAGCGCGCCCAGCCGCTCATCGACACCGTCTCGGCCGTGTCGGTCGGCATCATCGACGGCACGCCGATGCTCGACCTCGCCTACGTCGAAGACGTGCGCGCCGAGACCGACATGAACGTCGTGGCGACCGGCCGCGGCCTCTTCGTCGAGGTGCAGGGCACCGCCGAGGGAGCGCCCTTCGACCGCCGCGAGCTCGATTCGCTGCTCGACCTCGCCCTCGCGGGCACCGCGGACCTCGCGCGCATCCAGCAGCGCGTGCTCGCCGAGGCCGTCGCCGCAGCAGGGGAGTGACGCCGATGAGCCTCGAGGTCGTGCTCGCCACCCACAACCAGCACAAGGTCGACGAGTTCCAGAAGATCCTGGGCGAGCGGATGCCGGGGCTCACGGTGCTCGCCTACGACGGGCCGGAACCCGTCGAGGACGGCACCTCGTTCGAGGAGAACGCCTTCATCAAGGCGCGTGCCGCTGCAGCGCACACCGGACGCATCGCCCTCGCCGACGACTCCGGCATCGCGGTCGACGTCATGGGCGGCTCGCCGGGCATCTTCTCGGCCCGTTGGGCGGGGCCGGGCAGGGGAGCGCAGGCGAACCTCGACCTGCTGCTCGCGCAGCTCGGCGACATCCGCGACCCGAACCGCACCGGGCACTTCCACTGCACCATCGCACTCGTGGTGCCCGAAGCCGCCGGCGGTCCGCACGAGTACGCCGCGGTCGGGCTGTGGCCCGGGCGCATCGCGCTCGAGGAGTCGGGGGCGCACGGGTTCGGGTACGACCCGATCTTCGTGCCCGAAGGGTTCGAGGTGTCGGCCGCGGAGCTCGCGCCCGAGGTGAAGAACACGCACAGTCATCGGGCCCGGGCGTTCGCGGCGCTCATCCCCGAGCTCGAGCGGATCATCGCGGCTCGGTGAGTCGCGGGGTCGCCGAAGATCGTGACGCGTCGGCGAACGGGCAGGCCCGTCAGCCGTGTGAAACGGTGAGTGGAACCGGCGGCCGGGTCGACCGGCCGCCGAAACGCTAGGAGGCGCGGCGGGCGCGGGCGGCGCGGCGCTTGAGGGCGCGGCGCTCGTCTTCGCTGAGGCCACCCCACACGCCCGAGTCCTGGCCGGTCTCGAGGGCGTACTGCAGGCAGATCTCGGTGACGGTGCAGCGACCGCACACGGTCTTCGCCTTCTCGATCTGGTCGACGGCGGGGCCGGTGTTGCCGACCGGGAAGAAGAGTTCCGGGTCTGCGGTGAGGCAGGCGGCCTTGTCGCGCCAATCCATATGGGGATGCTCCTTGCGGGTGTACTTCGATTGCAGACGCGCACGATTGCGCTTGCCGAAACCGGCTGCTGCAGGGGGAAAGCCGAATCTCGGGAAGTAGGATCAGTGACTGATCGGCTCACGTCCCTGTGAGCATCAATTCGGCCTCATAAATGGTCGCATAGCGGAGAGATCGAATCAATAGCTGTGTATGGGATAACCCTGTGAATCGGCGCGATGACGCCCCCCTCGAGGCGCGAGACGACTCGCCCGAGCGGCACGAAACCCCCGAACCGGGTGTGCGCGGCGCGCTCGTCGTCGTGAGCGTGCTGCTCTTCCTCGAGGCCGCGGCGATGGTCGCCCTCGTGATCTGGCTCGTGATCGACCTCTTCTCGCTCGAACCGTCGTCGTACGCCACGGCGATCGCACTGCTCGTGCTCGTCGCGATCGGCGCGCTCTGGGTCGTGACGGTCGCCGTCGGTTCGATCCGCCAGGCGCCGTGGTCGCGGGCAGCGGCCATCGTCTGGCAGATCCTGCAGGTGTCGGTCGCGGTCGGCGCCTTCCAAGGGCTGTTCGCCCGTCCCGATGTGGGATGGGCGCTCCTGGTGCCCGCGATCACCGTCATCGGCCTGCTGCTGTGGACTCCGGTGCGTCTGGCGTACACCCGCCCCGAGGATCACGCCGCGGCGTGACCCCCTGAGGCGGGCGGTCGGATCTGCGGGTCGGTGTCTGCGCCGGCTCAGCCGTCGAGGCCGAGGTCGCGGCGCAGCCGCGCCACGTGGCCCGTCGCCTTGACGTTGTAGAAGGCGCGCTCGATCGTGCCGTCTTCGTCGATCACGAAGGTCGACCGGATCGAGCCGACGACGATCTTGCCGTAGAGGGCCTTCTCGCCCCAGACGCCGTAGGCCTGCTGCACGGCGAGGTCGGTGTCGGAGAGCAGCGTGTACGTCAGCCGGTCGCGTGCGGCGAACGCGGCGAGCTTGGCCACGTCGTCCTTCGAGACGCCCAGCACGCGGATGCCCGCGCTCGCGAACGAGTTCAGGTTGTCGCGGAAGTCGCACGCCTCGGTCGTGCAGCCCGGGGTCATCGCCTCGGGGTAGAAGTAGAGCACCACCTTCGAACCGCGGAGGGCCGAGAGGGTGACCGGTTCGCCGTTCTGGTCGAGCAGGGTGAAATCTGGAGCGAGGTCGCCGGGGGCGAGTCGTGCATCGGTCATGCCTCAATGGTAAGCACGTCGAGGGATGCCCCGGAGCCGCAGAACGCCCGCAGGAGGGCGTCGCCCGCTCGTCGCGACGTCAGACCGCGGCACCGCCCGCGAAGGTCGTCAGCAGGCGCTGGAGGGATTCGAGGCGGGCCGCACCGGTCTCGCCGAGTTCTCCGGCCTCGACGGCCTCGACGATGGCGCAGTCGGGGGCGTCGGGCAGGTGCGTGCACCCGCGGGGGCAGCGCTCGGCGAGGCGATCGAGGTCGGTGAAGGAACGCAGGATGTTCTCGCGGTCGACGTGGCCGAGGCCGAACGAGCGCACACCGGGCGTGTCGATGACCCAACCGGTCCCGGTCGCCGCCTCGGGGGCGTCGGCACCCGGCAGGTCGGCGGCGTCGAATCGCAGCCACACCGTCGACGACGACGTGTGGCGGCCCCGCCCGGTGACGACGTTGACATGCCCGGTGGCGCGCTTCGCGCTCGGTACGAGGGCGTTCACGAGCGTGGACTTGCCCACGCCCGAGTGGCCGACGAACACGGTGCGATGGCCGACGAGCACGCGGGCGATCTCGTCGAGCGGCATGTCGTGCTCGCCGCTCAGGAAGACCGTCAGGTCGAGTCCGGCGAAGTTGCGGAGGAATTCGGCGGGGTCGGCGAGGTCGGTCTTGGTGATCACGAGGAGCGGGCGGATCCCGGCGTCGAACGCCGCGACGAGATAGCGATCGAGCAGGCGGATGCGCGGTTCGGGGTTCGCCGCGGCGACGACGATGAGCATCTGATCGGCGTTGGCGACGATGACGCGCTCGACCTCGTCGGTGTCGTCGGCACTGCGTCGCAGCAGGGTGGTGCGCTCGCCCACCCGCACGATGCGCGAGAGCGTGCCCGGCGCGCCGGTCGTGTCGCCGACGAGGTCGACGTGATCGCCCGTCACGACCGACTTGCGGCGCAGTTCGCTCGCACGGGCGGCCGTGATCACGCGTTCGTCGGGGCCGTTCTCGTCGAGCAGCACGCTGTAGCGACCCCGGTCGACGCCGATCACCATGCCGGTGACCGCGTCGGCGTGCTCGGGGCGCTGCTTGGTGCGGGGCCGGCTGCCGCGACGGCTCGGCCGCACCCGCACGGCGGATTCGTCGAACTCGGGCTCGTCGTCCTCGTCGTCGTCGGTGCTCCACCAGGTCATGCGGCGCTCCTGCAGGTCATGCCAGCATCTGCTCCCAGAGCGCGGTGAACTGGGGGAGGGTCTTGCCGGTCGACGCGATGTCGTCGACCACGACGCCGGGCACTGCGAGGCCGATGATCGCGCCGGTCGTGGCCATGCGGTGGTCGGCGTACGCGCGCCACGGCCCGCCGTGCAGCGGTGCCGGATCGATGCGAAGGCCGTCGTCGAGCTCGGTGACCGCGCCCCCGAGCCCGTTGATCTCGGCCGTGAGTGCCGCGAGACGGTCGGTCTCGTGGTGACGGATGTGGCCGATGCCCGTGATCGTCGACGCCTCGTCGGCGAGGGCCGCGAGCGCCACGAGGTTCGGCGCGAGTTCGCCGGCTTCGGAGAGATCGAGGTCGACACCGCGGATGCCTCGGCTGCCGCCCTCGCCCTGCTCGGGCGCGTGCACGGTGAGCCGGTCGCCCTCGACCTCGACGCGGGCGCCGAACCGGGGCAGGATCTGCGCGAGCTGGGCCCCGACCTGGGTGGTCTCGGCAGGCCAGCCGGTGATCGTGACGGAGCCGCCCGCGACGAGCGCCGCGACGAGGAACGGCGCTGCGTTCGAGAGGTCGGGCTCGATGTCGACGTCGATCGCGCGGATGGGGCCGGGTGCGACCGTCCAGCGACCGGGTTCGGGGCTCGTCACCTCGACGCCGCGGGCGCGGAGGGTCTCGATGGTCATCTCGATGTGGGGCAGGCTCGGCAACCGCTCTCCCGAGTGGCGCAGGTCGAGCCCGTGCTCGAATCTCGGTGCCGACAGCAGCAGTGCCGACACGAACTGGCTCGACGCCGATGCGTCGATCTCGAGTGCGCCGCCGCCGACCGCACCGGTGCCGTGCACCGTGAACGGCAGCGTGCCGCGCCGGTCGTCGTCGAGGTCGACGCCGAGGGCGTGCAGCCCGTCGATCACGCCGGACATCGGGCGACGCCGGGCGTGCTCGTCTCCGTCGAACATGGTGGGGCCGAGCGCGAGCGCGGCGACGGGCGGCAGGAACCGCATGACCGTGCCGGCGAGCCCGCAGTCGATCGTGGTCGAGCCGAGCAGTTCCTCGGCGGGGGTGACGCGGAGGTCGTCGCCGAATCCGCCGTGACCCGGCACCCGTTCGAACCCGGTGCCGAGCGACCGCAGGCCCTCGACCATGAGCTCGCTGTCGCGCGACCAGAGCGGCGCGCGCAAGGTCGACGGTCCGTCGGCGAGTGCCGCCAGCACGAGCTCGCGGTTCGTGAGCGATTTCGAACCGGGCAGGCCCATGGTCGCGGAGAGCGGGGCCACGGCCACAGGCGCGCGCCAGCCTTCATCCGTCTCGGTCTCTCTGGCGTCGCCGTACGGATCGAATTCAGGCTCGGAATACTTCGAAATCAGCATCGGTTATCAACAGTAGCGTCCGGAACGCGGAAGGAGTCGGTGTTGCGCATGTCGACAGGAGTGCTCGAACGCCCCGCAGTGGTCGGGGTCGACGATCTAGGATGGCCGGTGATGACTGCCGATCAGATCGACGCGACGCCGAACGACCCCGTGGCCGCAGACTCCGAGGCCGAGGCCCCCGAAGTCGCGGAGGCGGCACGACCGCTGAGCGAGCTCTTCGAGGAACAGGCGCTGCCGTTCATCGACCAGCTCTACGCCGCCGCGCTGCGCATGACGAAGAACCCGGCCGATGCGCAAGACCTCGTGCAGGAGACGTTCGTCAAGGCGTTCGCCGCGTTCGGGCAGTTCACCCAGGGCACCAACCTGAAGGCGTGGCTGTACCGCATTCTCACGAACACCTTCATCAACAGCTACCGCAAGAAGCAGCGCGAGCCCTATCAGGGAACGATCGACGACCTCGAGGACTGGCAGCTCGGCGGCGCCGAGTCGACCACCGCACGGGCGAGCCGATCGGCCGAGGCCGAGGCGATCGACCACCTGCCCGACAGCGCCGTGAAAGACGCGCTGCAGGCCCTGCCTGAAGACTTCCGCCTCGCCGTGTACTTCGCCGACGTCGAGGGCTTCTCCTACCAGGAGATCGCCGACATGATGAACACCCCCATCGGGACCGTGATGAGCCGTCTGCACCGTGGCAGGCGCCTGCTCCGCGAGTCCCTCGCCGACTACGCCCGCGAACAGGGATTCGCCGCGGGCGACAAGTCGGCCAAACCCACCAGGAGCAAGAAATGACCGACTGCGGCTGCGACAAGGCGAGGGCCGAACTCGAGGAGTACCTGCACAACGAGCTGCGGGCCGCGGACGCGACCGACATCCGCGAGCACGTCGCGAACTGCGCCGACTGCCAGGCGGAACTGCGTGTGGGCGTGGCGATCACCGAGGTCGTGCAGCGTGCATGCCGTGAGAGCGCGCCCGAGCAGCTTCGGGTGCAGGTGCTCACGCAGATCCGGCTGTACCAGTCGACGCACACCGTCGGCTGACGGGTCTGTGCGGCGCACCGGCTCTCAATCGTTCGTTCGATGCGGGCGATTCCATCGAGCCGTAGCGTCGAGGCTGTGATCGACAACTCCGACCGAACGCCGAAGAGACGCGTGCCCACGTGGCTGCGCGTCACCATTCCCGCCGCCCTCATCCTGATCTGGTTCGCACTGTTCGGTGCCGGAGGCGCCGCGTTCGGTTCGCTGAGCGACGTCTCGACGAACGACCAGGCCCAGTTCCTGCCCGCGTCGGCCGAGGCCACCGAGGTGACCGAGCTGCAGGAGGGGTTCCGCGACTCCGACGACATCCCGGCGATCGTCGTGATCGCCGGCGACGAGCAGCTCGACGCCGACCAGCTCGCGGAGATCGACGACCTCAGGGACGAACTGCTCGCGGTCGACGGGGTGAACGCCGAGGGCGCGTCCCCGGTGCTGCCGTCGGACGACGGCGTCGCCGTGCAGATGATCCTGCCGATCGAGAAGGTGGAGGGCGGCGAGAAGCCGGCCGAGATCGTCGCGGAGGTGCGCGCCGTGCTGACGGAGAACCCCGTCGACGGCACGACGGCGGCCGTCACCGGTCCCGCCGGCTTCACCGCCGACCTCTCCGCCGCGTTCAGCGGAATCGACGGCCTCCTGCTCGCCGTCGCCCTCGCCGCGGTCTTCCTCATCCTCATCGTGGTGTATCGCTCGCCACTGCTCCCGTTCATCGTGCTCTTCACGAGCCTGACGGCGCTGTGCGCCTCGGTCTTCACGGTCGTGGCACTCGCACGCGCCGACATCCTCCTGCTCTCGGGGCAGACCCAGGGCATCCTGTTCATCCTCGTGATCGGTGCCGCCACCGACTACGCGCTGCTCTACATCTCGCGGTATCGCGAGACACTCGCACAGCACGAGCGCAAGTGGGACGCCACCTGGGCGGCACTGAAGGGCTCGTGGGAGCCGATCGTGGCCTCGGGCGGCACCGTCATCGTCGGGCTCCTGATCCTGCTCGTGAGCGAGCTCACGTCGAACAAGGTGCTCGGGCCGGTCGCGGCGATCGGCATCGTCTTCGCCGTGCTCGCCGCGCTGACGCTCCTGCCCGCGCTGCTCCTCTGGGCGGGTCGCGCGGCCTTCTGGCCGAGGAAGGTCGCCCACGTCGGCGACGCTGGCGAGGTGCACGCCCGCCATGCCGCAGGCGTCATCGACGCGTCGGCGCCCGACGAGGCGGACCTGCCCGATCGCGGTATCTGGGCGGGCGTCGGTCGACTCGTCTCGAAGCGTCCGCGCACCGTCTGGATCGTGTCGGTGCTGGCGCTCGGCGCCATGTCGCTCGGGCTCGCTCAGCTCGACGCCGACGGCGTCGCCTCGAGCGAGTTCGTCCTGGGCGAGTCGCAGGCGCGCGACGGCCAGGCGATGCTCGGCGAGCACTTCCCGGCGGGATCGGGCACGCCGGCGATCGTCATCGGCCCGGAGGACGAGCTGCAGCAGATGGCGGATGTCGCGCTCGACACGGCGGGCGTCGACTCCGTCGCCGTGGTCAGCGCCGACTCGCCGGCCGGTACCGCGCCGGTCACGAGCGATGGCATCGAGGCCTTCGGCCCGCCCGGAACGCCCGCGCCCGCGCCGACCGTCGTCGACGGCGAGGTGCAGTTGCAGGTGACCCTCACCGACCCGTCGGACTCGCTCGAGGCCGAGGCGACCGTCGAGCAACTCCGCTCCAACCTCGACGAGGTCGGCACCGACGTGCTCGTCGGCGGCCAGACCGCGGTCGCACTCGACACGAACGCGGCGGCGATCGCCGACCGCACCCTCGTGATCCCGCTCGTGCTCGCCGCGATCCTCGTGATCCTGATGCTCCTGCTGCGGTCCATCGTGGCGCCGCTCATCCTGATCGGCAGCGTGGTGCTCTCGTTCGCGGCGGCGCTCGGGGTCTCGGCCCTCGTGTTCGAGCACGTGTTCCACTTCCCCGGGGCGGACCCGTCGGTGCCGCTCTTCGGATTCGTGTTCCTCGTCGCCCTCGGCGTCGACTACAACATCTTCCTGATGACCCGGGTGCGCGAGGAATCCCTGCAGTTCGGCACGCGCTCCGGCATCATCCGGGGTGTGCGGCTCACCGGCGGCGTGATCACCTCAGCAGGGCTGGTGCTCGCAGCGACGTTCGCGGCGCTCGGCGTGCTGCCGATCCTGTTCCTCGCGCAGATCTCGTTCATCGTCGCGTTCGGCGTGCTGCTCGACACGTTCCTCGTGCGCACGCTGCTGGTGCCCGCGCTCGCGTACGACATCGGGCGCGCCATCTGGTGGCCGAGCCGACTCGGGCGCGGCAAGGCCTGAGCAGGAGGCAACGAACGAGGCGAGCGGATGCCCCGGGGCATCCGCTCGCTTCGTTCGTTTCGTGCTACGGCGTCAGAGCGTGGTCGCGTTGCGCACGAGCTCGGCCTGCTCGGCGGCGTGCCGCTTCGCGGAACCGGTGGCGGGCGATGCCGCTGCGGTTCGCGCGACGACCCGCACCGGGCGGTCGCCGAGCTTGTTCGTCTCGATGATGAAGTACGGCCAGGCGCCCTGGTTCTCGGGCTCGTCCTGCGCCCACATCAGTTCGGCGTTCGGGTACGAGTCGGCGACGGCCTTCAGCTCGCCGGCGGGCAGCGGGTAGAGCTGCTCGAGGCGCACGACCGCGATCTCGGTGTTCTGCTGCTTCTCGAGTTCGGTGATCAGGTCGTAGTAGATCTTGCCCGAGACGAACACGACGCGCTTGACGGCGGCCTTGTCGGTGATGCGGGCATCATCGATGACCGGCTCGAAGCGGCCGCTCGTGAAGTCGGCGACCTCGCTCGTGGCGCCGCGCAGACGCAGCATGGCCTTCGGCGTGAACACGACCAGTGGTCGGCGCGGCCGTGCGTAGGCCTGGCGGCGCAGCAGGTGGAAGTACGACGCGGGCGTCGAGGGGCGTGCGACGGTCATGTTGTTCTCGGCGCAGAGCTGCAGGTACCGCTCGATGCGGGCGCTCGAGTGGTCGGGTCCCTGACCCTCGTAGCCGTGCGGCAGCAGGAGCACGACGCTCGAGCGCTGACCCCACTTCTGCTCGGCCGACGAGATGAACTCGTCGATGATGGTCTGGGCGCCGTTGGCGAAGTCGCCGAACTGCGCCTCCCACATCACGAGTGCGTCGGCCCGCTCGACGGAGTAGCCGTACTCGAAGCCCATCGCCGCGTACTCGGAGAGCAGCGAGTCGTAGATCCAGAACCGGGCCTGGTTCTCGGAGAGGTTCTGCAGCGGCAGCCATTCCTGGCCGTTGACCCGATCGTGCAGCACGGCGTGGCGCTGCACGAACGTGCCGCGGCGGGCGTCCTGGCCGGCGAAGCGCACCGGGGTGCCCTCGAGGAGGAGCGAACCGAGGGCGAGCAGCTCGCCGAAGCCCCAGTCGACCTTGCCGTTGCGGCTCATGTCGAGGCGCTTCGTCAGCAGCTGCTGGATCTTCGGGTGCACGGTGAAGCCGGACGGCTTGTTGTTGAACGCGTCGCCGATGGCGTGCACGACCTCGGTCGAGACGCCGGTGGTCTCGAGCTCGCCCGCGGCGGGCTCCTCGGGCTTGGCCGACTCGGTCGCGCCGATGATCGGGATGGCCCCGGTCTGCGCGGCGTGCGTCTCGGCGAATGCGCGTTCCAGGCGGTCCTGGAAGTCGCGGTGCGCCTCCTCGTACTCCACCTCGGTGATGTCGCCGCGGCCGACGAGGGCCTCGGTGTAGAGCTTGCGCACGGAGCGCTTCGCCTCGATGAGGTTGTACATGAGGGGCTGGGTCATCGAGGGGTCGTCGCCCTCGTTGTGGCCGCGACGGCGGAAGCAGACGAGGTCGATGACGACGTCGCGCTTGAACTCCTGGCGGTAGCGGAAGGCGAGCTCGGCCACGCGCACGACGGCCTCGGGGTCGTCGCCGTTCACGTGGAAGATCGGCGCCTGGATGGTCTTCGCGACATCCGTCGAGTAGATCGACGAGCGCGCGTCGCCCGGTACCGTCGTGAAGCCGACCTGGTTGTTGACGACGATGTGGATCGTGCCGCCCGTGCGGTAGCCGCGCAGTTGCGACATCTGCATGGTCTCGAGCACGACGCCCTGTCCGGCCATCGCCGCGTCGCCGTGCACGAGGATCGGCAGCGTCGAGAACGTGCCGATCGGCTTCCGGTCCTGCTTGGCGCGCACGATGCCCTCGAGCACGCCGTCGACCGCCTCGAGGTGCGAGGGGTTCGCCGCGAGCGAGACGGGGATCTGGTGGCCGTCGTCTGCGGTGAAGGTGCCCTGGGTGCCGAGGTGGTACTTGACGTCACCCGAACCCGAGAAGCCCTTCGACTGCTGGGTGCCCTCGAACTCGCGGAACACCTGGCCGTACGTCTTGCCGGCGATGTTCGTGAGCACGTTCAGGCGGCCGCGGTGCGCCATGCCGATGGCGACCTCGTCGAGGCCCTCCTTCGCGGCGCCCTGCAGGATCTCGTCGAGCAGCGGGATGACGGACTCGCCGCCCTCGAGGCTGAAGCGCTTCTGGCCGACGTACTTCGTCTGCAGGAAGGTCTCGAAGGCCTCGGCCTCGTTGAGCTTGCCGAGGATGCGCATCTGCTCGTCGTGCGTCGGCTTCTCGTAGCTGCGCTCGACCTCGTTCTGGATCCACTTGCGCTGCACGGGGTCCTGGATGTGCATGTACTCGATGCCGATGGTGCGGCAGTACGAGTCGCGGAGCACCCCGAGGATGTCGCGGAGCTGCGCGGTGCGCGTGTCGCCGAACCCGCCGGTGACGAACTCGCGGTCGAGGTCCCAGAAGGTCAGGCCGTGGCTCGCGATGTCGAGGTCGGGGTGCGAGCGCTGCACGTACTCGAGCGGGTCGATGTCGGCCATCAGGTGCCCGCGCACGCGGAAGGCGTTGATGAGCTCCTGCACGCGAGCGGTCTTGTCGATCGCGCTCGCGATGTCGACCGAGATGTCGGGCGCCCATCGGATCGGCTCGTACGGGAGGCGGAGCGCGGCGAAGAGGTTCTCGTAGAAGCCGCGCTGGCCGAGGAGGAGCTCGTGCACCTTCTTCAGGAACTCGCCCGAGCCGGCGCCCTGGATGACGCGGTGGTCGTACGTGGAGGTCAGCGTGATCGTCTTGCCGATCGCGAGGTGCGCGAGCGTCTTCTCGGATGCGCCCTGGAATTCGGCGGGGTACTCGAGGGCGCCGGCGCCGATGATGCAGCCCTGGCCCTTCATGAGGCGGGGGACCGAGTGCACGGTGCCGATGCCGCCGGGGTTGGTCAGCGAGACGGTGGCGCCGGAGAAGTCGTCGGCCTTCAGCTTGTTCTGGCGGGCCCGCTGCACGAGGTCTTCATAGGCCGCGAGGTACTCGTTGAACGTCATCGTCTCGGCGCGCTTGATCGCGGGCACGAGCAGGGCACGGGTGCCGTCGGGCTTCGGGATGTCGATCGCGATGCCGAGGCCGATGTGGGCGGGCTTGACGAGGCTCGGCTTGCCGTCGGGCTCGGCGTAGTAGACGTTCTGGCTCGGGAACTCCTTGAGTGCCTGGATGAGCGCCCAGCCGATGAGGTGGGTGAACGAGATCTTGCCGCCGCGCGAACGCCGCAGGTGGTTGTTGATCACGATGCGGTTGTCGATCATGAGCTTCGCCGGGATCGTGCGGACGCTGGTCGCGGTCGGCACGGTGAGCGAGGCGTCCATGTTGGCCGCGAGCGACTTCGGCATGCCCTTGAGGGTGACGACCTCGTCTTCCTTGGGGGCTTCGGCCACGACCGGCTGCGGGCTCGTGACGGGCACATCGGCCGGTACGGGCTGCGTGCGGGGGGCGACCGACGTCGTGCGCGCGGCGGGCGTCTGCCCGATGACGGGCACCGGGGCAGTCGACGGCGCGGCGGGCGGTGCCGCTGGGGTCGCGGTCTCCGCAGGTGCGGCCGGGGCGGCTTCAGGCGCCGGCGCGGCGGCATCCGTCGTCGGTGCGGTCGTCGACGGGTCTCCGCCCTCGGTCTTCACCTGGCGGTAGTGCTCGAGCACCGGCCACCAGGTCTTGTCGACCGATTGGGGATCGACGAGGAACTTCTCGTACATCTCGTCGACGAGCCATTCGTTGGCTCCGTATTCGCCCGACGTCGTCTCGTCGGATCCCGACCCGGTCAATTGGCTCGACACAGCCTCTCGCCCACTCTCTCCATTGATGCTGGAATTACCTGCTTCGCGGTCTCGCCATACGCGCGGGCATGACGAATCACCGCCTCCCAGCCTAATCCCCTGAATGGAGCCGTGAGCACGGCACGGCGGTAGCGTGGCGGCATGGAGTTCTACCGGACGACACCCAGCCACGACCTCACCTACTCGGACGTGTTCCTCGTTCCGAGTCGTTCCGCCGTCACGAGCCGCCTCGACGTCTCGCTCGCACCCGATGACGGGTCGGGCGCCTCCATCCCGCTCGTGTCGGCGAACATGAACTCGATCACCGGCCCGCGACTGGCCGCGACCCTCGCTCGGCGCGGCGGGCTCGGCGTGCTGCCGCAGGACCTGCATCTGCAGGATCTCGACGAGGCGATCCGCACGGTCAAGGCGCAGTCCCCGCGATTCGACACCCCGCACGACTTCAGTCCGGATGCCACGGCCGCCGACGCACTCGAGGTGCTGCCGCCGATCGCGGGCCACGGCATCGTGCTGCACGACGCCCGGGGCGAGTACGTCGGATGCATCCCCGCCGATCGCCTTGCAACGGCCCTGCCCGACGCTCGCCTCGGCGACCTCGTGCACGGCGGGCTCGCCTCCCTCGACGCCGACGACGTGTCGACGCCGCGCCGGGCGTTCGACCTGATGGTCGAGGCCGACCTCGAGTTCGCCCCGGTGGTCGAGCACGGGCGTGTCGTCGGCACGCTCAGTCGGCGGAGCGCGTTGCGCGGCACGATCTACGAGCCGAACGTCGACGCCGACGGGCGGCTCAGGGTCGCCGCCGCGGTCGGCATCAACGGCGATGTTGCGGCGAAGGCGACGGCGCTCGCCGCCGCGGGCGTCGACATGCTCGTCATCGACACCGCCCACGGGCACCAGGAGGGCATGCTCCGGGCCGTGTCGATCGTGCGCGATCTCGATCTCGGCATCCCGATCGTCGCCGGCAACATCGTGACCGCCGACGCGGTCGCCGACCTCGTCGAGGCCGGCGCGGACGTGCTGAAGGTGGGCGTCGGTCCCGGCGCGATGTGCACGACCCGCATGATGACCGCGGTCGGTCGCCCGCAGTTCTCCGCGGTGCTCGAGACGGCGGAGGCCGCGCGCGAGCTCGGTGCCGCCGTGTGGGCCGACGGCGGGGTGCGCTACCCGCGCGACGTCGCGCTCGCGCTCGCCGCCGGGGCGGCCTCGGTCATGATCGGCTCGTGGTTCGCGGGCACGATCGAGGCCCCGGGCCTGCTGCGGCACGATGCATCCGGTCGCCTGTACAAGGAGAGCTGGGGCATGGCGTCGACGAAGGCCGTGCGCGAGCGCTTCGACCGCCTCTCGCCGTACGAGCTCGCGCGCAAGGAGCTGTTCGCCGAGGGCATCTCCTCGTCGGCGATCTCGCTCGATCCGCTGCGACCCTCCCTGGAGGACCTGCTCGACATGATCACCTCGGGGGTGCGCAGCTCGTTCACGTACGCCGGCGCGCGCACGCTCGAGGAGTTCCGCGACCGGGCGCTCGTCGGCATCCAGTCGGCCGCGGGATACGAAGAGGGCAAGGCGCTGCCGGTCAGCTGGTGAACCTCGTCGCGCGCAGGGCTGTGGAAGACGCCGATGAGCACGTCATCGGCGCGATTACGCTGCGGTGCCATGACGCATGCGTTCGAGATCGTGGCTCAGCCGATTCGTCGGCGCATCATCGAGGTGCTCGCGGTGGGCGATCACACTGCGGGTGAGCTCTGCGATGTCGTGGCCGTCGAGGCCGGGGTCTCGCGAACCGCAGTCTCGCACCATCTGGCGGCGCTGCGAGACCGAGGCGTCGTCTGGTCGGATGTCGACCCCGCTGAGCCGCGGGCCAGACGCTACTTCCTCGACCCCGGGTTCCTGATGCGGCTCGACGACGCCGTCTGCGAGCTCTTCGACCTCTGGGATCATCGCTACGGCACAGCGCAGCGCCGGGCGCCGCTGGTCGATCCGCCGCGCACGAGGGCGCGCCTCCATCGTTGGGAGGACGCGGCCGTACGCCGGCGCGAGCGGTTGAAGCGGGAGTGGGGCGACGACGACGCGGCCGAACGCTCGCACTGAGCCCGCTGAGCCCGCTGAGCCCGCTGAGCCCGCTGAGCCTGCTGCGCTGGTGAGTGGAGTTGTCGAGCTTCTGTGCTGCTGCTGGTGCGCCTGCTGCGCTGCTGCGCTGCTGCGCTGGTGAGCTGAGTAGGTGAGTCGTCGAGCTGCTGCGCTGGTGCGCTGCTGAGCGGCGTTCGAGACTCGTGATCGCCGTGATGTGTTTTGTTTTGTCTTGTTTTTTGTCTTTCTTGTCTTGTCTTGTCTTGTTTTACTCGCCTGGCCTCGCCTCATTCGTCATGTCAGTTCTGCCTCATGTGAGGCGTTCCTCACATGACGATTCGGGACATCGTTCGGGGCGGGTGAACACTTGTTCAGGGTGTGCACCGCACAATCATTTGCGGTGCGGTGCGGTGCGGTGCGGTGCGGTGCGGTGCGGTGCGGTGCGGTGCGGTGCGGTGCGGTGCGGTGCGGTGCGGTGCGGTGCGGTGCGGTGCGGTGCGGTGCGGTGCGGTGCGGTGCGGTGCGGTGCGGCGGGCTGCACGAGGGTGTGTGACGCTCCGGTTACAGCTGGGGGATCGTGCAGAACGCGCCGATATACTGAGGCGACAATGGACGATCCTCCCTCTGCCACTGCCCCCGGTCATAGACCCCCGCCCGTGACTGCTCGCGGAGGTGGCGATGTCTGAGTGGATCCTCCTCGGCATCGGGCTCCTCCTCACGATCGGCACGGGCTTGTTCGTCGCCAGCGAGTTCGCCCTCGTCAATCTCGATCGGGCCGACCTCGAAGCACGGCGCGCGAGGGGTGAGACGAAGCTTGCGCTCACCATCTCGGCGCTGAAGATCACCTCGACGCACCTGTCGAGTGCGCAGCTCGGCATCACGCTGACCACGCTGCTCACCGGATACACGATGGAGCCGGCGATCTCGTCGCTCCTCGCGGGGCCGCTGACCGCGATCGGCGTGCCCGAGGCGTTCGTGCGCCCCGTCGGCACGATCACCGCGGTCGTCGTGGCCACGCTCCTGTCGATGGTCGTCGGCGAACTCGTGCCCAAGAACTTCGCACTCGCACTCCCGCTCGCGACCGCGAAGCTCGTGATGCCGTTCCAGACGGCGTTCACCTGGGTGTTCCGCCCGGCGATCTCGCTGCTGAACGGCAGCGCGAACGGCATCATCCGAGCCTTCGGCATCGAGCCGAAGGAGGAGCTCTCGGGCGCCCGATCGGCCGAGGAGCTCTCGTCGCTCGTGCGCCGTTCGGCGAGTGCGGGAATGCTGGAGCAGGACACCGCGACCCTGCTCGGCCGCACCCTGCGCTTCGCCGACCACGATGCATCCGACGTCATGACGCCGCGCCCGAGGGTCGCCGCGGTGCAGCGCCAGGAGCCGGCCGAGGCCGTGCTCGAACTTGCACGCACGACCGGGTACTCCCGCTTCCCGGTGTACGACGAGAACCTCGACGACGTCGTGGGCCTCGTGCACGTCAAGCAGGCCGTTGCGGTGCCGCGGGAGAAGCGCTCGGAGGTGCCGGCGTCGGCGCTGCAGTCCGACGCGCTCCGCGTGCCCGAGACGATGAAGCTCGACTCCCTTCTCGAAGAGCTCCGCGGGCGCGGCTACCAGATGGCCGTCGTCGTCGACGAGTACGGCGGCACCGCGGGCGTCGCCACCCTCGAAGACCTCGTCGAAGAGCTCGTCGGCGAGGTCTCCGACGAGCACGACCGCACGCGGGCCGGAATCGTCCGCCGCGGCGACGACGTGAGCTTCCCCGGAATCCTGCGACCCGACGAACTGCTCGAGCGCACCGGCATCCGGGTGCCGGAGAACGGAGACTACGAGACCGTGGCCGGATTCGTCATGGCCGAACTCGGGCGACTGCCCGCGGTCGGTGACGAGGTGCTCATCGACGACGGCACGCTCGTCGTGCAACGACTCGACGGGCGTCGCATCGACCGCGTGCGGTTCGTGCCGAACCCGCTGCCCGAAGCCGACGACCTCGACGGGGGAGAACGATGAGCGACTGGGCCGGCATCGCCTGGCTGATCGTGCTGCTCATCGCCAACGCCTTCTTCGTCGGCGCGGAGTTCGCGGTCATCTCGGCGCGGCGATCGCAGATCGAGCCGCTCGCGGAGCAGGGCAAGCGCAGCGCCAAGACCGCGCTCTGGGCCATGGAGCACGCGACGCTCATGCTCGCCATGAGCCAGCTCGGCATCACGATCTGCTCGCTCCTGATCCTGAACGTGTCGGAGCCGGCGATCCACCACCTGCTCGAGGTGCCGCTGCACCTCACCGGATGGCCGGTCGAGGTCGTCTCGACGATCGCGTTCATCGTGACGCTCGTGCTCGTGTCGTACCTGCACGTCGTGTTCGGCGAGATGGTGCCGAAGAACCTCTCGTTCTCGTTGCCCGAGCGCGCGGTGCTGCTGCTCGCGCCGCCGCTGGTCTTCATCGCGCGCATCTTCCGGCCGATCATCGTGGCGCTCAATGCGGTCGCGAACGGTGTGCTGCGCCTCTTCGGTGTCGAGCCGAAGAGCGAGGCGGCGTCGACCTTCACGCTCGAGGAGGTGCAGACGATCGTGCACCAGTCGCGACGCGAGGGCGTGCTCGATGACGCGAGCGGCACGCTCACCGCCGCATTCGAGTTCACGACCAAGCGGGTGCAGGATGTCGCGGTGCCGCTCGATTCGCTCGTCAGCCTGCCGCCCGGTGCGACGCCGACCGACGTCGAGCGCGCGGTCGCCCGTCGCGGGTTCTCGCGCTATCCGATCCTCGACGAGTCGGGGGAACCCGACGGCTACGTGCACCTGAAGGACGTGATCGACCTCGACGACGACGAGTTCGACGACCCGATCCCGGCCAAGCGCGTGCGTCGCCTCGTGTCGATCTACGCGGGCACCGACCTCGAAGACGCTCTCTCGACGATGCGCCGCCTCGGCACGCACGTGGCGCGGGCGTTCGACGAGGACGGCACGACGACCGGTGTCATCTTCCTCGAGGACATCATCGAGGAGCTCGTCGGCGAGGTGCAGGACGCCACCCGACGCGGCTGAGCCGAGCGGCGCGGTGGTCTCCCATATGGGGGACTGCCCGCCGCCGGACGGCGCGCGTAGACTCCGCAGCAGTCACGAAAGTGAGGTTGCGTCATGTTTGAGTCTGCGCGCGCCTATTCGATCCTTCCGGCATCCGACCTCGAACGGGCCGTCCGCTACTGGAAGGACACCTTCGACCTCGACCCGGTCATGACCGACGAGACCGGGGTGCTCTTCGAGATCGGGGGCTCGCGCGTGCTCGTCTACGAGACGCAGTTCGCCGGCACCGCGAAGAACACCGCATTCGGCATCGACACCGACGACCTCGAGTCGGCGATGTCGGAGCTCCGGTCTCGCGGCGTCGAGTTCGCCGACTACGACATGCCGGGATTGAAGACCGTCGACGGCGTCGCCGACCTCGGCGGCGAGCGATCGGCGTGGTTCACCGACAGCGAGGGCAACATCCTCGCCATCGGCCAGCGGACCTGACCCCGCCCGCCCGCCCGCCCAGCCGCCGGCCCGCCGGCAGGTCAGGCGAGGGTTCGAAGCCAGGACTCGAGTGCTGCGGCATCCGTGAAGACGTGCCCGTCGCCGCCGACCGCCTTCGCGCCCTCGACGTTCTCGGCCTTGTTGTCGATGAAGACGAAGTCGGATGCCGCGATGCCGAGCTCGTCGATGACGTGCTCGTAGATCTCGGCGTCGGGCTTGACGAGGCCCAGCTCGCCGCTGACGAACACGCGCTCGAAGAGCGGCGCGAAGGAGCCGTGCCGCAGCCAGCCCGAGAAGTCCGCGCCGGCGTTCGAGAGGAGCGCGAGTCGTGTGCCACCCGCGGCGAGGGCGTGCAGGACGCCGAGCGTGCCGGGGTCGATCGAGAGCCACCCGCGGTGATCGAGCGCCCAGAGCTCGTGCACGTCGATCGGGCTCCAGTCGGTGCCGAGGTCGTGCGCGACGGCCTGCCAGTATTCGGCGATCGAGGTCGTACCGCGGTCGAGGCCGAGGCGGTGCGCCCAGTACGACGCCCAGAACGGCTCGGCGTCGGCAGTGGCGCCCGCCCGGTCGACGAGGGCGGCACGGTCGGCGGCGGTCGGCTCGCGCGAGATGACCTCGCCGTAGTCGAACACGACGACGCGGGGAGCGAGGCTGATCGGTGCGGGAACAGTGGGAGTCATCCTCCTCAACCTATCGTTGGAGCATGGACACATGGCAGGAGTGGACCGCAGCCGACGCGGCTGAATGGATCGTCGCGCCGGTCGCCGATGACGACAAGTACTCGCGCGGCGTGCTCGGCATCGTCGCCGGCTCGCCCGAGTACCCGGGCGCGGCGGTGCTCGCCGTCGAGGCCGCCCACCGTGCCGGCCTCGGCATGGTGCGCTACACCGGCCCGCGTGCGGTGCGCACGGCGGTGCTCGCACGCCGACCTGAGACCGTCACCGCGCCGGGTCGCGTGCAGGCCTGGCTGGTGGGGTCGGGCATCGACATGGGCCGCCGCTCGTTCAT
Source organism: Agromyces hippuratus (assembly GCF_013410355.1). Classification (NCBI taxonomy): domain Bacteria; kingdom Bacillati; phylum Actinomycetota; class Actinomycetes; order Micrococcales; family Microbacteriaceae; genus Agromyces; species Agromyces hippuratus. Next base: position 76,671 of record NZ_JACCFI010000001.1, read on the forward strand.
GCTGCTCGGCGACCTGCAGGGGTCGCTCGCGTCCGGTCTGCCGGTCGTGCTCGACGCCGGTGCGCTCGACCTCGTCGGCACGCACACGGCACCCACGGTGATCACGCCGCACGCCAGGGAGCTCGCGGCCCTGCTCGCCTCGCGCGAGATCGACACGAGCATCGCGCAGGTGCGAGCGGCTCCGGCCGAGTGGGCGCTCAGGGCGGCGAAGGAGCTCGGCGTCGCCGTGCTGCTGAAGGGTGCGGTGACCCACGTCTGCGACCCCGACGGTGAGCGCTACACGGTCACGGCACCGACGCACTGGCTCGCCTCGGCGGGCACGGGCGATGTGCTCGGCGGCATTCTCGGAGCGCTCGTCGCCACGCACCACGAGCGGCTCGCGACCGATGCCGGGGTGCTGAGCGCGCTCGCGGCGACGGCCGCATGGGTGCACGGCGAGGCAGCGAGTCGCGCGACGGCCGCGGTCGACGGCGGGCCGATCACGGCGCTCGACATCGCCGAGGCGATCCCGCCCGTCATCGGCGCGCTCCTCGCGCACTGAGACGCTCGGCAGCACCGCCCGGCGGTGCGACGTCCGCTCAGCCGGCCAGGAACCTCGCGAGGAACTCCCGGGTGCGCTCTTCGCGCGGCGACTCGAAGAACTGCCGCGCCGGGGCGTCTTCGATGATGCGGCCGGCGTCGAGGAAGACGACGCGGTCGGCGACCTCGCGTGCGAACGCCATCTCGTGCGTGGCCATCACGATCGTCGTGCCGCCGTCGGCGAGCGAGCGCACGAGGGCGAGCACCTCGCCGACGAGCTCGGGGTCGAGGGCGCTCGTGACCTCGTCGAGCAGGAGCAGTTCGGGCTCGGTCGCGATCGCTCGCACGATCGCGGCGCGTTGCTGCTGGCCCCCCGACAGCCGGTCGGGGAATGCGCGGGCGAAGTCGGCCAGCCCGATCGACGCGAGCAGCTCGAGCCCGCGACGCTCGGCCTCGGCGCGGGGCACGCGGTGCACGAGCCGCGAGGCGAGCGTCACGTTGTCGAGCACGCTGAGGTGCGGGAAGAGGTTGTAGGCCTGGAAGACGACCCCGATGCGGGCCCGCACGCCATCGGCGTCGACGCGCGGGTCGCTGACGTCCTGCCCGCGCAGGAAGATCTCGCCGTCGTCGACGCGCTCGATGAGGTTGATCGTGCGCAGGAGCGTCGACTTGCCCGAGCCGCTCGCCCCGACCAGCGCGACGACCTCGTGGGCCGAGACATCGAGGTCGATGCCGTCGAGCACGACGTGGTCGCCGAATGCGCGGCGAACGCCGCGGAGGCGCAGCAACGGCTCGGCGACCGAAGCGGATGGCGCGGTCATACGATGCTCCCGACCTGCTCGCGTGCCCGCATGCGCGCCGACAGCCAGTCGGTGAGCCGGATCATCGGCCAGGCGAGCAGCACGAACAGCAGGCCGGCCACGACGTAGGGCGTGAAGTTGAAGTAGTGCGCCGTCTCGATCTGCGCCGCCCGCACGGCGTCGACCGCGCCGAGCACCGAGATGAGGCCGACGTCCTTCTGCATGGCGACGAAGTCGTTCATGAGTGCCGGCGTCACCTTGCGGAAGGCCTGCGGCAGCACGATGCGCCGCATGGTCTGTGCGTGGCTGAGGCCGAGCGACCGGGCGGCGAGGCGCTGCGAGGGGTGCACGGCCTCGATGCCGGAGCGGAACACCTCGGACACGTAGGCCGAGTAGGTGAGGATGAGGGCGATCGTGCCGAGGACCGCGACCGGCATGCGCGGGAAGAATTCGAGCCCCGGTACGCCGTAGCCGATGAGGTAGAGCACGATGATCAGCGGCATGCCGCGGAACAGATCCGTGTAACCGGCCGCGAGTGCCCGCAACGGGAAGAACACCGGACCGCGGAGCGTGCGCATCGAGGCCAGCAGCAGGGCGACGATCACGACGCCGATGCTCGCGGCGACGAGCACCTGGATGTTCAGCCAGAGGCCCTCGAGGATACGGGGGAGCGACGCGATCGCGACGGTCGGGTCGAAGAAGGTCTGCTGCACCTCCGCCCACCCCGGCGAGCCGATGAAGGCCCATGCGAGCAGGCCAGCCAGCACGATCGTCGAGAGTGCGCTCACGAGCACCGAGCGGCCCGTCTGGCGTTTCCGGAACGCGCGCCGCTCGAGCTCGATGGCGCTCGGCTGCCACGTGGGCGCCGCATCTCGGGCGTCGGTCGTGTCGGTCACGAGCTCACGCTATCGGCGGTCGGCGGATGCCGCGCCATCCGTCGCTGGAACAGTGTCGTGGTTCGGAACACCGGTGTCGTTCGGAACGCCGGCCTCACTCGAGGACGGGCGCGCCGCCCTCGCCGCCCAGCCATTCGGCGGCGAGCTCGTCGAGGGTGCCGCGCTCGCGAAGCGCATCGACGGCCGCCGTGACGTCGGCCGTGAGCGGCGAGTCCTTGGCGAGCACGAGACCGAACGCGTCGCCGCCACCGGCGGTCGCCGGAAGCTGGCCGATGATCTTGCCGCCGTCGAGCTCGACGCCCGTGAGGTAGAACGCCGTCGGCAGGTCGACGACGATCGCGTCGACCGTGCCGCTCTGCAGGGCGAGCTTGGCGTCGTCGTTGGTGTTGAACACCTGGGCGCCGGCGGTCGGCGCGATGACCTCTTCGACGGCGTCGAAGCTCGTGGTGCCGGTCTGCGCGCCGACGAGGAGGTCTTTCAGATCGGCGATCGAGGTGGCCGAGGCCGCCGGCGAGGAGTCGACCGTGATGACGACCTGCGTGGTCTCGTAGTACGGCGACGAGAAGTCGACGTTCTGCTCGCGCTCGTCGGTGATCGAGAACTGCTGCAGGTTGATGTCGAAGTCCTTCGGCCCGGGTGCGATCGCCTGCTCGAAGGTCGAGCGCACCCAGACGACGTCGTCGTCCGAGAAGCCGAGCTCGTCGGCCACGGCGTAGGCCACCGCGGCTTCGAAGCCCTCGCCCGACTCGGGGTCGTCGTCGAGCACCCACGGGTAGTACGCCGGCTCGCCGGTCGCGATCGTGAACTTGCCCTCGGTCACGTAGTCGCCGCCCGAGGCGTCGCCCGAGCCGCCGGAGCACCCGGCGAGAGCGAGGGTGGCGGATGCCGCGATGATGATCGCGGTGATCGTGCGTCGGGTCATGGTGGCCTCCATACGGTGTGCCTCCAGCATCGCGGATGCCACCGACTGTGGAGGAGCGCGTGGCGGAATGTGACGCTCGGCTAGGCTCGTCGCCATGACGGACGGGGCGCAGCGCGAGGCATCCGCTCACCGCATCCGCCGGTTCCTCGGCACCCGGGCGGCCCTCTGGACGGGCTTCGCCCTCGTGCACGCCGCGCTCATCTGCCTGAACCTGACGGCCGTCGGCTACCCGCTCGGCGACGTGACCGCCGTCTACCGGCTGTGGGCCGAGAACGCCGCGCACGGCTGGCTCCGCATGGGCATCGACGCGCCGTGGGTGTATCCGATCCTCGCCTTCGCGCCGATGGCCGCCGCGCTCGCGCTCGGTTCTGAGTGGTACGCGCAGACCTGGCTCGCCATCGTGACCGTGCTGAACGCCATCGCGTTCGGCGTGCTCATCGGCCGCGCGAGGCTCTCGCGCCCGCGCCGCATCGCGGCCTGGTGGTGGCTCGGATTCCTCGCCCTGCTCGGCCCCATCGCCTTCGGCCGCATCGATGCGATCACAGTGCCGTTCGCGATCACCGGCCTGCTGTGGGCGGCCGGTCGACCACGCGTCGCCGCCGTGCTGCTCACGATCGGCGCCTGGATCAAGGTCTGGCCCGCGGCCCTCGTCGCCGCGCTCGTGATCGCGGCGCGTCGGCGATTCGAGGTGCTCACCGTCGCGCTGTCGCTCAGCGTCGGCATCCTCGCGGTGAGCCTCCTCGCCGGATCGGGCGCGAACGCGATCGGCTTCATCGCGGAGCAGGCCGGCCGCGGGCTGCAGATCGAGGCGCCGCTCGCGGTCGCCTGGCTCTGGCAGATCGTCGCGGGCTCGAAGGCGGTGCGCATCGTCTACGACCGCCAGATCCTCACCTTCCAGATCGATGGGCCCGGTGCGGATGCCGCGGCGGCACTGACCACTCCGCTGATGGCGATCGGGGTGCTCGTCGTCGTGCTCGTCGGCATCCGAGCCGTGCGCCGCGGCGCCGCGTTCGGACGCCTGCTGCCGCCGCTCGCACTGTCGTTCGTCGTGGTGCTCATGCTGGCGAACAAGGTCGGCTCGCCCCAGTTCGTCACGTGGCTCGCGGCTCCGGTGATCCTCGGACTCGTCTTCCGCCCGGCGCGGTTCGCGGTGCCGGCGCTCGTCGCCGCATCGATCGCGCTCATCACGCACATCATCTACCCGTACTGGTACGGGTGGCTCCTCATCGCCGACCCGGCCTTCGTGCTCCTGCTGACGGCCAAGTCGCTGCTGCTCGTGGTGCTGCTCGTCTGGGGCATCCGCTCGACCTGGAGGCTCGGATCGCCGCGATCGCCGCGATCGCTCGCGCATGAGGCCGATGCCGTGCGCAGCACAATGGACCTCGACGACAACTGAAGGAGACGAACATGCTGGTGGCATTCTCAGTCGCGCCGAGCGGCACGGGCAGGAGCGACGGTTCGGTGCACGATGCCGTCGCCGCGGCGGTGCGCATCGTGCGGGAGTCGGGCCTGCCGAATCGCACTGACTCGATGTTCACGACGATCGAGGGGGACTGGGACGAGGTCTTCGACGTCGTGCGCCGCGCGACCGAGGCCGTCGGCGAGTACGGCTCTCGGGTCTCGCTCGTGCTGAAGGCCGACATCCGCCCGGGATACGTCGGCGAGCTCGAGGGCAAGCTCGAGCGACTCGAGACGGCGATGGACGGGCTCGACGCCGGCGAGTGACGGCGTGGGGCACCGCCATCGAATCGATTCGACCTTCTGTGCGAGAATCGTCGGGTGACCCTCCCCAACGACGGGCCGACGACATTGTCGCCGGCCCGCATCCGTTTCGCGCTCCTCGCGCTCGCCCTCGGCGGCTTCGGCATCGGCTCGACCGAGTTCGTCGCCATGGGCCTGCTGCCGAACATCGCCCTCGACCTGCTGCCGGAGCTCTCGGCGCAGTCGACCGCCGCGGCGAACGCGAACGCCGGGTGGATCATCTCGGCATACGCCCTCGGCGTCGTCGTCGGCGCGCCCACGATCGCGGCCGCGGCCGCGCGCTGGCCACGGAAGCGGCTGCTGCTCGCGCTGCTCACCGCCTTCACGATCGGCACGATCGCGTCGGCCGTGCTGCCGAGCTTCGAACTCGTGCTCGTCGCGCGCTTCGTCTCCGCCCTGCCGCACGGCGCCTACTTCGGCATCGCCTCGCTCGTCGCCGCGAGCCTCATGGGCCCCGGCAAGCGGGCGCGAGGGGTCGCACTCGTGCTCTCGGGCCTCACGATCGCGAACGTCATCGGGGTACCCGCGATCACCTGGCTCGGACAGCTCGCCGGATGGCGCACCGCCTACCTCGCCGTGGCGGCGATCTTCGCTCTCACCTTCGTCGCGGTGCTCATCGCCGTGCCGTGGCAGGCGGGCGACCCCGGAGCGACGATGAAGCGCGAGCTGAAGGCGTTCACCCGGGCGCAGGTGTGGTTCGCCCTCGGCATCGGCGCGGTCGGATTCGGCGGGCTCTTCGCGGTCTTCAGCTACGTCGCCCCGCTCGCCACCGAGGTGACGGGACTGCCCCAAGAACTCGTGCCCGTCGTGCTCGTCGCGATCGGGGTCGGCATGACCATCGGAAACCTCGCGGGCGGTCGGCTGGCCGACTGGAGCGTCCGCCGCTCGATGTACCTGTTCTTCACCGTGCTCGCGGGCGCCCTCGTGCTGCTCGGCTTCACCGCGTCGAGCCCGATCGGCCTGTTCACGGGCGTGCTGCTCGTCGGCGCGGCATCCGCTGCCCTCTCGCCGACCATCCAGGCCCGCCTCATGGACGTCGCACGCGACAGCCAGTCGATCGCCGCGGCGCTGAACCACTCCGCGCTGAACATCGGCAACAGCCTCGGTGCCCTGCTCGGCGGCATCGCGATCGCCGGCGGGCTCGGCTACGTCGCCCCGATCTGGATCGGGCTCCTGCTCACCGTCGCCGGGGCATTGCTCGCCGCCGTCTCGTTCGCACTCGACCGCTCGCGCGTGCGTCGCGGCGTCACGGTGCCGTATGCGACGGGCGCGATGCACGCCGTCGAGTCGTGACCGGAGTCCGGCTCGGAGCGCGACTCAGTCGGACTGCAGCAGGATTCCGTCGAGGATGGCGCGCTTGCGCAGCGCCACCTTGGTGCCCACGTCGTACCCCGCAGCCCGGTACTTCTCGCGGATGCGCTTGAGGTAGCTCTTCGCCGTCTCCTCGGAGATGCCGAGCTGGAACGCCACCGCCTTGACCGGCTGGCCGGCGCCGTAGAGCGCCATCACGCGCCGCTCCTGCGCCGAGAGCTTCGGCGACGAGCCCTCTGCGGTGAGTGCCAGTTCGAGTTCGGGCGTCAGGTACGACTCGCCGAGCCGCGCGGCACGGATGGCCTCGATGATGGTCTCGACGGGCTCCGACTTCACGAGGTAGCCGAGCGCCCCCGAACCGAGGGCCTCGCGAACGACGGTCGGCTCGGAGTAGGTGCTCATCAGCATGGTCTGCACGCCGGCCGACTTCAGCATCGACAGCTTCAACGAGATGGGGATGTTGTCGCGCAGGTCGAGATCGAGGAGGACGACGTCGACCGGGAACTCGGGGTGGGCGAGGAGCTCGGACCACGACGGCACCGCCGCGAGGAGCTCGATGTCGGGGGCCGCGGTGCGGATCCACTCGGAGAGCGCCCCCAGCAGCATCCGGTGGTCGTCGACGATCGCGAGGCGGATCGGTGGAGCAGTCTCAGCCATCAGCTTCCCCTTTGACGGGCCGCCCCACGGACGGCCGTAACGCCTGCCGAGACGTTCGGGTCGACCCGGCAGTCGATGTCGATCCGGAATGAATCGGGCCCCGCAACGACATCGTGTGTACCGACTGTACCGAGTGCATCCCAAGTTGCGGGATCGACGCGACGTTGAACGACACCGGAGACGTCGATCGAGAGGTGCACATCGGGCGATCGCGGGTCGGAGGCGGCATCCGGCTCGCGACACGTGACGTGCGCGGCGAGCTCGGCGGTGCCCTTCGACTGCTCGCCCACGAGGAACCACAGCGCGAGCAGCAGTCCGTCGCGCTGGTCGGGTGCGAGCACGCCGGCGAGCCCGCCGGGATCGTCGACCGTGACCCGGTTGCTGAGGTACGCCGACTCGGTGACGGCATGCCGGAGCCACGTGTCGTTGCGGCCCTCGATGAGCCGCACGCGGAGTCGGGCGGCGAGGTCGCCCGCGCGCTCGGCCGCTTCGGCCGGGAGGGGGATCGCGATGCGCCCCGAGCCGACCTCGTCGAGGAGCGACTCGGCGTCGAAGTCGAGTTGGGCGAGTTCTTCGGAGGCGCGCATGCCGACCGCGGTGCGAGGCGTCGCGACCGTGCTCTGCACGAGGGAGAGGTCGAGTTCGCGCCGGATGAGCCTGCGGAACCCGCGGATCGCGATCACGGCGACGACCATCGGCAGCACCGTGGTCGCCGCGACGGCGAGTCCGGTGACCGTGTAGTGGCCGGCCGTGGCGACCTGGAGGAGCGCCGAGCCCGCGATGACCGCGCCGATCAGGCTCGCCACCAGCATCGGGATGCGGGTGCCCCGGATCGCGGCCACGGGCATGAGCACGGCCCCTGCCGCGGCTGCCGCGGTCGGCGTGACGCCGAGGTGGAGCAACCCCATCGACGCGGTCACGTCGAGCCAGACCGGCACGACGAGCGCGATGAGCAGCACGACGTAGAGCACATCGGGCAGGGGGGTGTTGCGCGAGACGAGTCGGGAGACCACGCCGATGGCGACGACGCCGGCGAGGGCGGGCCAGGCCGCCCAGGGCCCTGGCCCGGGCGGGAAGAGCGGTGCCAGCATCACGGCGTGCGCGAGGTGCCCGGTGATGATGAAGGCCGATGCGATCGTGATGCCGGTGGCCAGACGCCGGCCGCCGTGGCTCTCGCGCACGTCGCCCGCAGCGCGTGCCGACCGGCTCGGCCGCCGGAACTGGCGTCCGAGCGTGGTCGTCGGGATCTGCGCGTCGCTCATGGCTTCGGCACCTCGAGCATCACGGTCGTGCCCGAGCCGGGGGAGGAGAAGATCCGGGCGCGACCGCCGACCATGCTGAGCCGGCCGACGACGGACTCCGAGTATCCGAGTCGGGCACCGTCGACCGCGGCCGGCTCGAAGCCGGAACCGGCGTCGGTGACCATCGCACGGACCGTGCGCTCGTCGTCGCTGACGGTGACATCCGCCGCACTGACGCCGGAATGACGGCGTACGTTCTCGAGGCACTCGCCGAGCGCGCCGAGCAGCGCGTCGAGGGTGTCGCGAGGCAGCGCGAGCCGGCCGGCACCGTGCCAGTTCACGTCGAGACCCATGCGGGCGAACCGCTGGCGCACCGACTCGAAGGTCACACCGAGGCTGTCGTCGTCGGCCTCGGGGGAGAAGACCGCGGTCGAGCCGCGGTCGAGGGGCGCGCCCAGTCGCAACTGCTTGAGCAGGCGCGCGTCGTCACCGGCCTGCTGCCGAAGCGCACCGGCGCCGACGCCGACGCCCGAGTGGGCGAGCAGGCTCAGCGTCGCGAGCACGGTGTCGTGCAGCACCCGGGCGTCCTGGCGCTGCTGCGACTCGAGTTCGCTCGCGAGGCGCTCGGCCTCGTGGGCCCGGCCGACCTCGTGGATGCGGTCGGCGGCGGCGGCGATCGACCGGTCGAGCCAGATGCCGATCGTGGCGTTGGCCGCCCAGCCCATGAGGGTGCCGATGGCCACGACCTGCATCGAATGGCCCGTGATCGCGACGACCCCGACGGCGATGAGCACGGCCGCCACGAGGCCGAGCACGATGAAGGGCCCGTCGGGACGCACGATGATCGTGATCGCGACCGAAGCGGCCGTCACCGACGCGGTCACGGCCATCGCGGCGGCGGCGACGGGATCGATCACGGGAGCGGCGCCGAGCACGCTGATGAGACCGATCGAGCAGGCGACCGCGCCCAGGGCGGGTGCGATCGCGCCGCGGGCGGTGTGCAGCGTGATGAAGACGATGGCGCCGGCACTGAGCACCGCCGAGAGCAGGAGCTCGAGGCCGGTCGAGGCACCGGGCAGGAGCAGGCACAGGAACGACCCGACCGCGCCGCTCAGCCCGGAGACCCGCGCGAGCGTGCGGAGCAGTCGGTCGCGTTCCTTGTGGATGCGTTTCATGACACCCCCTCGGCGTGGTCGGCGGCCATGGGATCACACACCGTCATTCGAAGGGTAGCGGAGTCCGCCCGGTCCGGGGAGGTCGTGGCATCGGCAGTCGCTCAGGCGGCGAGCAACCCGCCGAGCGCGGCAGCGATGGCGTCGTCCTCGATGAGGAACGCGTCGTGGCCGTACTCGGAGGACACGACGACGGGTGACGCCCCGTGCACGCTGCCGGGCAGTCCGGCGGCGATCTCCGCCTGGCCGGCGAGGGGGAAGTAGCGGTCGCTGTCGATGCCGAGCACGAGGCTGCGCGCCTCGACGGCTGCGAGCGCCGCCGACACGCCGCCGCGACCGCGCCCGATGTCGTGCGAGTTCATCGCCTGCGTGAGCACGATGTAGCTGTTGGCGTCGAAGCGCCGCGTGAACTTGTTGCCGTGGAAGTCGAGGTAGGACTCGACGGCGAACCGGCCGTCGCCGCCGAGCGGGTCGAGATCCGACTGCCAACTGCGGGCGAACCGCTGGTTGAGCTCGCTCGCGGTGCGGTAGTTCAGCATCGCCATGCGCCGGGCGAGCGCGAGCCCTCGGGTCGGGCCGTCGCCGTCGGGTGCGTCGTAGAACGCACCGCCGCGGAACGCCGGGTCGGTGCGGATCGCCTCGATCTGCACGGAGTTCAGGGCGATCTGGTCGGCCGAGGTCGCGGCCGGTGCCGCGAGCACCGCGATGCGCTCGACCGCGTCGGGGGCTATGATCGCCCATTCGAGCACGTGCATGGCGCCCATCGAGCCTCCGACGACCGCGGCGAAGCGCTCGATGCCGAGCTCGCGGGCGAACGCGATCTGCGCGCGCACCTGGTCGCGGATCGTGAGGAAGGGGAACCGGATGCCCCATTCGGCGCGGTCGGGTGCGAGGGAGGCGGGCCCGGTCGAGCCCTGGCACCCGCCGAGCACGTTCGGTGCGACGACGAACCAGCGGTCGGTGTCGATCGCGAGGCCGGGGCCGACGATGCCGGGCCACCAGCCGGCACTCGGGTGCGCGGGGCCGGCCGGCCCGACCACATGGCTGTCGCCCGTCAGTGCGTGCAGCACGAGGATCGCGTTGTCGCGCGCGGGGGAGAGCGTGCCCCACTGCTCGTAGGCGATTCGGGTGGAGGGCAGCACCCGGCCGGACTCGAGGGCCACATCGCCGATGTTCACGAACCGGCGGTCGCCGACGGCGTCGCCTTCGCGCCAGGCGCCGGTGGCGGGGGCGCGGCCGGCCAGCGACGCGGCGCGCGCCTCGGTGACGATGCTCGCGGGCACCGCATCGGCCGTCGTCTGCCAGTCCATGCTTCGATTCTTCCCGAGCCGGGCGACCTGCCGTGCATTGTTACGCCGGCGCCACCGGTTGCGGTCGCGGACTCCTCGTGGAACGTGGGCGGTCGGACGGTCGGCGCTGCCGAGAACGACGGATGCCGCGGGCCCATGCAGGCCCGCGGCATCCGTCATCGGTGGTGCTGCGTCAGACGCGAGCCGCCTCGGTGGCGGCGCGCGCGGCGGCGAAGCCGGCCTCGAGGTCGGCCTTCAGGTCGTCGATGTTCTCGATGCCGACCGACAGGCGCACGAGGCCCGGCGTGACACCGGTCGTGAGCTGCTGCTCGGGCGTCAGCTGCGAGTGCGTGGTCGACGCCGGGTGGATGACGAGCGAGCGCACATCGCCGATGTTGGCGAGGTGGCTGAACAGCGACAGGCTGTCGACGAGCGCACGGCCGGCGTCGACGCCGCCCTTCAGCTCGAACGAGAGCACCGCGCCGACGCCCTTGGGGGCGTACCGGTTCGCGGCCGCGTACCAGGGGCTCGACGGCAGGCCCGAGTAGTTGACGCTCGCGACGTCGGGGTGGTTGTCGAGCCACTCCGCGATCTCCTGGGCGTTCTGCACGTGACGCTCGATGCGGAGCGAGAGCGTCTCGATGCCCTGGATCAGCAGCCAGGCGCTGTTCGGCGAGATCGCCGCACCGAGGTCGCGGAGCAGCTGGACGCGGGCCTTGATGATGTACGCGAGGCCGTCGCCGACCGCCGCCGTGTAGCTCGCGCCGTGGTACGACGGGTCGGGCTCGGTCAGGCCGGGGAACTTCTCGACGTTCTTCGACCACTCGAACGTTCCGCCGTCGACGATGACGCCGCCGATGGTCGTTCCGTGGCCGCCGAGGAACTTCGTGGCCGAGTGGATGATGATGTCGGCGCCGTGCTCGAACGGGCGGATCAGGTAGGGCGTCGCGATCGTGTTGTCGACGATGAGCGGCACGCCGGACTCGTGCGCGACGTCGGAGACGAGGCCGATGTCGAGCACGTTGATCTTCGGGTTGCCGATCGTCTCGGCGAAGAAGAGCTTCGTGTTGGGGCGCACGGCACGGCGCCACTCGTCGGCGTCGTCCTGGTTCTCGACGAACGTCGCCTCGATGCCGAGCTTGGCGAGCGTGTACTTGAAGAGGTTGTAGGTGCCGCCGTAGATCGACGACGACGAGACGATGTGGTCGCCGGCCTGGGCGATGTTCAGCACCGAGAAGGTGGCCGCCGACTGCCCCGAGGCGACGAGCAGTGCGCCGGTGCCGCCCTCGAGCGCCGCGACGCGCTCTTCGACCACGGCCTGCGTCGGGTTCTGGATGCGCGTGTAGATGTTGCCGAACTCGGCGAGCGCGAACAGGTTCTGCGCGTGCTCGGCGCTGTTGAACACGTACGACGTGGTCTGGTAGATCGGCGTGGCGCGGGCGTTGGTCACGGGGTCGGGAGCGGCCCCCGAGTGCACCTGCTTGGTCTCGAAGCGCCAGTCGGCGGTCTCGGTCATGGACGTCTCCTCAGGAACGGCTCGGGCGGGTTCGCCGCGGCTTTCGAGCCACGTTAGGCGGGCAGGGGACGACGGGCAACGGATGCCGCAACACGGCGTCACGCGCGAGGCATCCGCTCGGAGCGCGCGGGCCTGAGGCATCCGCTCAGGGCGCTGCGGCCGCTGCGGTCAGCGCAGCTCGCCGTCGGGCGGCAGCACGATCGTGCCGGTCGCCGTCGACGGTTCGGGGCGGAACATCCACCGCGCCCGGGGCTCGACGAGCGGCCGGAACACCCGGCGCACCGGTTTCAGCGAGAGCACGATCGAGATCGCGACGCAGAAGAGCATCATCGCCGGCAGCACCCAGAACGGCTGGTCGCCGGCGAGCACGTCGGTCTCGCGGAACGGGAACAGCACGAAGGTGTGCAGCAGGTAGATGTACATCGTCGCGGCGCCGAACGGGGTGAACCAGTGCGCACCGCGCGGCATCAGCACGAGGAACGCGACCGAGAGGAGCATCGCGAACAGCAGGAGTCCCAACCGGATGGCGCCGGACCACGGCTCGTCGTAGCCGATGGCCTCGTACGACTCGTCGTAGAGCATGAACCGGCGCAGCTTCAGGTCGCGCCACGTCTCGATCGCGAGCGGCATGAGCACGAGCGTCAGGCCGAACAACGCGATCGCGCCGGCCCGCCAGCGCCAGGCCACGGCCGAGCGGAGCTCGAGCCAGCGGCCCGTCAGCTGCCACTGCCGCAGCTTCCAACCGAACACGAAGAACGGGAGCATGCCGAATGTGCGGGAGAGGGCGAAGGTCGAGTCGATCGACTCGGTGTACCCGGCGCCGATCGAGATCGCGATCGCGATGAGCAGCGGGTAGCGCAGCAGCACGAGGTACGGCAGCACGATGCGCCACACCGCGAGGGCGATGAGGAACCAGAGCGTCCACGACGCCGTGGCGAAGTCGAGTGAGAACTCGCTCCCGAGCAGCCATTTGATGATCGTCCAGATCGTCTCGAAGATGAGGAACGGGAAGATGATGTCGGTGAGCACCTGGCGCAGGGCCTTGGCGCTCGGCGGGCCGGACTTCGCGAAGTACCCGCTGACCGTGACGAAGACGGCAACGTGGAACGAGTAGATGAACAGGTAGACGCTGTAAGCCGAGTTCGACTCGCCGATGAGCGGGAGGATGCCGTGGCCGATGACCACGAGCGTGATCGCGATCCAGCGGGCGTTGTCCCACATCGGGACACGTCTGCGCCTGGCCGGGGTCGCCGTCTGTCGCGAATGCATCAGTCCATTCAACCGCACGAGCGGCGCCGGGCAGGGCAGAATGGGCGCATGAGCGAGCTGCGAGTGGTCGTGACCGGTGCGAGTTCCGGCATCGGCGAGGCGACCGTGCGCGCGTTCCGCGCGGCCGGATGGGACGTCGTCGGGGTCGCGCGCCGCGAGGAGCGCCTGCGTGCGCTCGCCGAGGAGACCGGGGCATCCGTCGTCGTCGCCGACCTGACGAAGCAGGCCGACGTCGACCGGCTGCGCGACCACCTCGAGTCGACCGGCCCCGTGCACGCCCTCGTCAACAACGCGGGCGGCGCCAAGGGGCTCGACTCGGTCGAGGCGTCCGACATCGACGACTGGGCGTGGATGTTCGAGGTCAACGTGCTCGCCCTGAAGCGGGTGACGAGCGCACTGCTGCCGCTGCTGCGCCGCGGGGCGGTCGATCGCGGGGTCGCCGACATCGTCAACGTCACCTCGATCGCCGGGCACACCGCCTACGTCGGCGGGGGCGGGTACAACGCCGCGAAGTTCGCCGCGCACGCCCTCACCGAGGTGCTGCGGCTCGAGCTCAACGGCGAACCGTTGCGGGTCATCGAGATCGCGCCGGGCATGGTGAAGACCGACGAGTTCGCGCTCGTGCGGTTCGGCGGCGACCGCGCACGGGCCGAAGCCGTCTACGACGACGTGCCCGAGCCGCTCGTGGCCGAGGACATCGCCGCGGTGATCACCGACGCGGTGCTGAAACCCAGGCACGTCGACCTCGACCTCATCGTGGTCAAGCCCGTCGCGCAGGCCGCGCCGTACCGGTTCACCAAGGGGCCGCTCGCCGTGCGCCCGGAAGGCGCCTGATCATGGCGCATCGGTCGGCACCCGCCCCCCGCCGCCACGGCTGGGAGCAGCGCACGACCGTGCCGCTCTTCGCGCTCGGCGTCGCCTTCATCATCGCCTACTCGGTACTCGTGCTCGTGCAGGACCTGCCCCCCGAGGTGCGCTTCTGGCTGATGGTCATCCTCGGCATCACCTGGGTGGTGTTCATCGTCGACCTCGTCGTGCGCGTCTCGCTGACCCCGCACGGCGACAAGTGGCACTTCATCGGGACGCACCCGATCGACGTGCTCTCGGCCCTGCTGCCCGTGTTCCGCGCCTTCCGGGTGCTCGTGCTGCTGCGCGAAGTGCCGTACCTGCAGCGGAAGAGCGGTGCAGCGGTGCGCACCAACATCGTGATCTACGCCATCTGCTACTCGGTGCTGTTCATCTACTTCATCTCGCTCGCCACCCTGTCGGTCGAGCGGGACGCGCCCGGCGCATCGATCACGAGCTTCGGCGAGGCCCTGTGGTGGGCGGTCGTCACGGTCGCGACCGTCGGCTACGGCGACGCCTATCCGATCACGGTGCCCGGACGCCTCTACGCGGTGCTGCTCATGGCCGGCGGCGTGGCGATCGTCGGCACCGCGTCGGCCACGATCATCTCGCTCATCAACGAGCGCATCGGCCTCGTGCGGATCTCGCACGAGGCGACGGTCACGGCGAGCGGGGCATCGTCCGCCGCAACGACCGAGGAGGAGCCCGTCGAGGGCCCCATCCCGATGGCGGACCTGCTCGCCGACGCGCCCGACGATCCGCTCACCGACCGCGAGATCTGAGGCGAGCGGATCCGCGGCATCCGCTCGGGCGCGCCGGGATGCGGCTTCGGCGGATACCCTGATGGCATGACCTTCGACGCCAACGACGCAGCCCTCGGATCCGATGGCATCCAGCGCGAGATCCTCACCTGGGACGAGTTCGGCGAGGCGGCGCGCACGCTCGCCGGCGACGTGCTCCGCTCGGGCTTCCGCCCCGACGTCGTGATCGCGATCGCCCGCGGCGGGCTGCTGCTCGCGGGGGCCATCTCCTACGCCCTCGGCACCAAGGCGTGCGGCTCGATCAACGTCGAGTTCTACTCGGGCATCGACGAGCGCCTGCCCGAGCCGGTGCTGCACCCGCCGATGCTCGACGCACCCGCGCTCGGGGGCAAGCGCGTGCTGCTCGTCGACGACGTCTCCGACTCGGGCCGCACGCTCGCGAAGGTGCTCGCCCTGCTCACCGACGAGGGCGCCGAGGTGCGCACCGCGACGCTCTACACGAAGTCCCACACGGTGCTCGCGCCCGACTTCGACTACCGCCGCACCGACGACTGGATCGTCTTCCCGTGGTCGGCGCTGCCGCCCGTCGAGGTCGTCGAGGGCGTCGCGTGAGCATCCATCTCATCGGCGGCGGGGCGACCACCGTCGCGGATGCCGCGCTGTACGCACCGTTCGTCGCCGAGGCCGCAGCCCGGGCGAGCGCAGCAGGCCGCGCCCGGCCGCGCATCGCCGTGATCTCGCTGCACCCCGAGGCGCAGGAGAAGGCCGCCGCGCTCGCCGAACTGCTGACCGCCGCCGGCGCCGGCATCGAGGCGCATACGACCGCAGGGCGGCCCGGCGAGCCGGTCGCACTCAGCGCGATCGCCGACGTCGACGGCATCGCCGTGGGCGGCGGCGTCGTCGAAGTTGTGCGCGCCGGCCTCGAGCCGCTGTTCGGGGAGCTCCGTCGGCAGGTCGCCGACGGCGTGCCCTACCTCGGTGTCTCGGCCGGCGCGATGGTCGCGGCTGAGGGCTCACTCGGAGGCGGCTCTCGCATCGGCGGCGTGCCCGTCGCCCCAGAGGACCCGGAGGAGCCGGGACTCGAGCTCGAGATCGAGTCCGGGATCGGCCTGGTCGACGTCGCCATCGAGGTGCACGTCGCCCAGCGCGGCATGCTCTCCCGACTGGTCGCCGCCGTCGAGTCCGGGCTCATCGCCGGCGGGCTCGGCATCGACGAGCGCACGGCGCTGATCGTGGGCGACGGCCGGCTCGGTGCCGAGGGCGAGGGCAGCGTCTGGCGGGTGCTGCCGACCGAGGGCGGCGTGCTGGTCTCCACGATCGGCATCTGAGTGGCCTCGGTGCAGCTGCCCGAGGAGTTCGCGGCCGGGCTGCTCGACCCCGGTTGGGCCGAGGCGCTCGCCCCGGTGGCACCGACGATCGTCGATCTGGGCGGGTTCCTCCGGGCCGAGACCGCGGCCGGGCGCGGGTACCTCCCCGCGGGCGAGCACGTGCTGCGCGCGTTCCGGGCGCCGCTCGACGACGTGCGGGTGCTCATCGTCGGTCAGGACCCGTACCCCACGCCGGGGCATCCGATCGGCCTCTCGTTCGCGGTGGACGCGCACGTGCGCCCGTTGCCGCGGAGCCTCGCGAACATCTCCCGCGAACTCGTCGACGACCTGGGCGTCGCGCCGCTCGTGCACGGCGACCTCACGCACTGGAGCGCGAACGGGGTCATGCTGCTGAACCGGGTGCTGACGGTCGAGCCCGGAGCGCCGGGCTCGCATCGCGGCAAGGGCTGGGAGGTGGTCACCGACCACGCGATCCGCTCGCTCGTCGCTCGCGATCGCCCGCTCGTCGCGATCCTCTGGGGGCGCGACGCGCAGCGCCTCGCGCCGCTGCTCGGTTCGACGCCGGTGATCGAGTCCGCGCATCCGAGCCCCCTCTCGGCGTCGCGCGGCTTCTTCGGGTCGAGGCCGTTCAGTCGGGCGAACGCGCTGCTCGAGGCGCAGGGTGCCGACCCGGTCGACTGGAGCCTGCCGGTGTGACCGGCACCGCGACCGCGTAACCCGGCCGCAACACGCCGCGGGTATTCTGGGCCGCATGCTCGAAGAGGAATACCAGGAGCGCCGCGTGCTGCCGCCACACCTTCGGAAGCCCGTGCCCGCGGAGGCGCCGTTCGAGTACGCGATCCGCGACGCCGCCGCCACCGACCTGCCGGCCGTCCGCGAGATCTACAACTACTACGTCGCCAACTCCACGGTCACCTTCGACGAGGACGCGATGACCCTGCAGGAGTGGAAGGCGAAGTTCGCCTACCTCGAGAAGCTCGGCATGCCCTTCATCGTCGCCGAGTCGCCGAGCGGCCAGTTGCTCGGCTACGCCCTCGTGTCGCCGTGGAAGCCGAAGCGCGCCTACCGGTTCACAGTCGAGAACTCGATCTACCTCGGCCCCGCGGCATCCGGCAAGGGACTCGGCCGCGTGCTGCTCGCCGAGCTCATCGAACGCTCGAAGGCGGCTGGCCTCAAGGAGATGATCGCCGTCATCGCCGACCAGGGCGCCGAGGCCTCGATCGCGCTGCACGAGAAGTTCGGCTTCGAGGAGATCGGCCGCATGGGGCGTGTGGGCTTCAAGTTCGACCGCTGGCTCGGCACGGTACTGCTGCAGCGGTCGCTGAAGTAGCCGAGCGGATGCCGCGGCGCGCGTCGTCGACCGCGTCGTCGCGACGGCGTTCCGCGGGGCTCAGGTGAAGAAGCTGAGCTCGACCTCGGCCGCGAGCATCGCGAGCAGTGCCGACGCGAGCCCCGTCGCGAGCAGGAGTCCGGGGTGCGCCAGGCCGATCGCGATCCGTCGCAGGCTCGGACGATTTTCGAGCAGCGCATCGGGCACCTCGCTCCTCACGGGCGCCTCGCCCCAGCCTCGGAGACGTGCGAGGAACCAGGAGCAGCGCACGACGAGCGCGGCCCAGAGCACGGTCGCCGCCAGGGGCGTGAGTGCGGAGAGCACGTCGAATCCGATACCCGTGATCTCCTCCTCCTTGCCCTCGGCGGCGAGCTGGATCGAGGTCGAGATGGCGGCGCCGAGCACGACCGATCCCGACCACGCGAAGAAGGCGAGCACGAGCGTCAGGTAGCGCGCGAAGAAGTGGCCGAACACCGAGGTGCGGTGCTCGAGGTGGTCGCGCGGCGTCGCGCGGAGCACGACGATCGTCGCGGTGAGGCTCGGGGCGACGAGCAGCACGACGAGCAGCGACCACGCCCAGGTCGGCCAGTCGAGGACCACGGCGACGACGATGACGGCGCCGAACAGCGCCGCCCAGGCCGCGCCCCAGACGAGCGGATGCCTGGTGATCGCCTGCATGGCCTCACGATAGCGTCGTCCCCCCGGACGCGGCCGTAGGCTCGATGCATGACGTCTCTGCACGATCACACGGCCCTCGAACTCCACCAGATGCTGCAGCGGGGCGACGTCTCGCCCGCCGAACTGACCGAGCACTACCTCGCCCGCATCGAACGGCTGGACCCCGAGGTCGGCGCCTTCGCGACCGTCACGCCCGAGGCGGCGCTCGAACGGGCCCGCCACGTGACGGCCGACGTGCCGAAGACCGCGCCGCTGTGGGGACTGCCCCTCGCCGACAAGGACCTGCACCTGCGGGCCGGCGTGCCCGCCCGCTTCGGATCCCGGGTCTTCACCGACTTCGTGCCGGATGCCTCCGACGAGCTCGTGCAGGCGGTCGACGCGGCCGGGGCGGTCAGCCTCGGCAAGTCGCAGACCCCGGAGTTCGGGCTGCCCTCGTACACCGAGGGGGTCGGAACGACGCCGACGCGCAACCCGTGGGACCTCGCGCTCGGCGCGGGCGGCTCGAGCGGGGGAGCCGCGGCGGCCGTGGCATCCGGAATGCTGCCGTTCGCGCCCGGGTCCGACGGCGGCGGGTCCATCCGCATCCCGGCGGCCTCGTGCGGGCTCGTGGGCGTCAAGCCCAGCCGTGGCAGGGTGCCCGCCGGGTCCGGGCTCACGAGCCTCGCCGGGCTCGGCGTCGCCGGGCCGCTCGCGCGCACGGTCGCCGACGCTGCGCTGCTCCTCGACGGGCTGATCGCGCCGTCGGGCTATCCGGCGGCGCACCGGTTCGCGCTGCGTGCGGCCGGCGACGACGGGCCGTTCCTCGGTGCTGCGATCCGGGGCGAGGGCCGGTTCCAGCTCGGCGTCATGACCGATTCTCCGTGGGACGACGCCTACGACATCGCGATCGCCCCCGAAGCGCGCGCTGCGCTCGACGTCGCCATCGAAGCCCTCGAGCGCCTCGGCCACGGCATGGAGGCGATGGCGCCCGCGCCGGAGCCGGGCTATTCCGAGGCGTTCCGCACGATCTGGCAGGCGGGAGCTGCGACGATCCCGGTCGACGGGGAGCCCGAGGCGCTGCTCGAGCCGTTGACGCGATGGCTGCTCGCCCGCGGCAGGGCGCTGCCGGCTCGTCAGCTCGCCGAGGCGCTCGCGTGGCTCACGGGGTTCGAGGAGCGCGTCATCCGCCGGTTCGCCTCGTACGACGCCGTGCTGACGCCGGCACTGGCCATGACGCCGCGACCGGTCGGCTGGTACGACCCCGACGACGGCGAGCGCAACTTCGCCCAGCAGGTGCAGTTCACGCCGTTCACGTCGTTCGTGAACGTCTCGGGGCTGCCGGCGATCACCGTGCCCGTGTCGGAGACCTCGGGCGGCGTGCCGATGGGCGTGCAGCTCATCGGGCGCCCGGGCGGGGAGGCGACGCTCTTCTCGATCGCCGCGCAGCTCGAACGGCGGGTGGGGCGGAGCCGTCGGCACCCGGATATCTGGTGATCGTCAGCGCGCGCCGGGCCGCGCCGAGAGGTCTGCCCGACGGTCTGTGACGGCCGATTGCGGGACCGGGTTGACGGAGTTAGGTAAGCCTCACCTATAGTTGAAGTCATGCTCGGTCTCGACCTCACCCTCTCCTACGACGGCGCCCCCGTGGTGCACGGCGCGGAGATCCACCTCGAACCGGGTAAGGTCACCGCGCTCGTCGGCCCGAACGGCAGCGGCAAGTCGACGCTGCTGCGCTCGCTCGCCCGCCTGCACCGGCCCGACGCCGGTCGCGTGCTGCTCGCAGCCGACGACGGCCACACCATCAGCGAGGGGGCGCACGGCACCGAGCCCGCCGACCTCCTCGAGCACGGCATCGACGCCGCCTCGTTGAACGGTCGCGAGTTCGCCCGGCGCGTCACCCTGCTCGCCCAGAGCCGGCCGACCCCCGGCGGCATCACCGTGCGCGAGCTCGTCGAGTTCGGCCGGCACCCGCACCGCGGCCGATGGATCGCCGGCGACGCCGACGGCGCCGCGATCGTCGTTCGCGCCATGGAGCTCACGGGCGTCGCCGAATTCGCCGAGCAGCCCGTCGACCGCCTCTCGGGCGGTCAGTTGCAGCGTGTGTGGCTCGCCTCGTGCCTCGCGCAGGACACGAGCGTGCTCCTGCTCGACGAACCGACCACCTATCTCGACCTGCGCTACCAGGTCGAGCTCCTCGACCTGATTCGCGAGCTCGCCGACGAGCACGGGGTCACCATCGGCGTCGTGCTCCACGACCTCGACCAGGCCGCCGCCGTCGCCGACCGGGTGGTGCTGCTCGAATCCGGCCGCGTCCGCGCCGTCGGCACCCCCGCCGAGGTGCTCGTCTCCGACGTGCTGAGCTCGGCCTACGGCATCCGCGTCGACGTCGAGGTCGACGACCGCGGCTGCATCACGACGTGCCCCATCGGCCGCTACAACACCCGCCAACGCGTCGCACGACTCGCCGTCGCCTAGCACGGCGCCACCCCGAAACCCCCCTCGCGTGGGACACCCATGCCCGCGCACCGATCGAAGGACATCATGAGAAGAGCTGCCGTCACCCGGCCGACCATCGCCCTGACCGCCCTCGCCGCGGCATCCGTGCTGCTGCTGACCGGCTGCGGCACGACCGAGGAGGCCGGTGCAGCGAGCGGTGATGCCGCGATCGTCATCACCGACGACCGCGGCGAATCGGTCGAGCTCGCCGCCCCCGCGGAGAAGATCGTCGCCCTCGAGTGGAACACCGCCGAGAACCTCGTCGCACTCGGCGTCATGCCGGTCGGCGTCGCCGACGTCGAAGGCTACGGCGCCTGGGTGAAGTCCGAGGCCCTCGACGACAGCGTCACGGATGTCGGCGGCCGCGGCGAGCCCTCGGTCGACGCGATCGCCGGCCTCGCGCCCGACCTCGTGCTGACCACCACCGACCTCTCGGAGTCGGTCATCGCGCAGATCGAGGAGTTCGCCCCCGTGCTCGTCGTGCGCGGCGCCGACGCCTCGAACCCCATCGGCCAGATGGAGTCGAACCTCGAGCGCATCGCGACCGCCACCGGTCACGAGGCCGAGGGCGAGGAACTGCTCGCCGGCTTCGACGAGAAGCTCGCCGAGGGCAAGGCGGCGCTCGAGGCCGCGGGTCTCGCCGGTGCCCCGTTCATGATGAGCGACTCCTGGGCGACTGGCGGCCAGGTCTCGATCCGCCCGTTCGCCGAGGGCGCGCTGCTGACCGCCGTGACCGAGGAGCTCGGCCTCGAGAACGCCTGGACCGGTGAGGGCGACGCCGACTACGGCCTCGGCTCGACGGACGTCGAGGGCCTCACCGCCGTCGGCGACGTGGAGTTCCTCTACATCACGAACGGCGAGGCCGACGCCTACCAGGTCGAGCTCGCGGACAACGCCGTGTGGACGTCGCTGCCGTTCGTGCAGAGCGGCAAGGTGCACCGCCTGCCCGACGGCATCTGGATGTTCGGCGGCCCCTCGTCGATGAACGACTACATCGATGCCGTCGTCGCGACCCTTGCCGGCTGAACAGGCTGAAGCACTGATTCCCGCCCGAGGCGGGGCCACCCGGCCTCGCCTCGGCGCGGTGCTCCTCATCGCGCTCGGGCTCGTCGTCGCGACGCTGCTCGCCGCGGTGCATGTGACGCAGGGCTCGGCGGATGTCGGCCTGCCCGAGCTGCTCGGACTCCTCACCGGTGCGTCCGACGACCAGTCGGCCGCGGTGCTCCTCGCCTCGCGGATGCCGCGCCTCGCCGCCGGCGTGCTCATCGGCGTCGCCCTCGGCGTCGCGGGTCTCGTGATGCAGAGCATCTCGCGAAACGTGCTCGCCTCGCCCGACACCCTCGCGGTCAACGCCGGCTCGTACCTCGCGGTCGTCGCGGTCGCGGCGTTCGGCATCGCGCTGCCCGTCGCGGGCGGCGGCGTGGTCGCCTTCCTCGGCGGCCTCGCGGCGGCCGGTCTCGTGCTCGCCCTCTCGGCGGGCGGCGCTCGCGGGGGCGGCACCGTGCGCCTCGTGCTCGCCGGATCGGCGATCGCGCTCGCCCTCAGCGCGCTGACCACGATGCTGCTGCTGCTCTTCCCCGAGCGCACCGAGGGCCTCTTCGCATGGGGCAACGGCACACTCGCCCAGACGGGCATGGAGCCGATGCTCCTCTTCGGCCCGGTCGTGCTGCTCGCGGTCGCCGCGCTCCTCCTCTTCGCGCGCCGGTTCGACCTCATCGCGCTCGGCGAGGACACCGCCACGGTGCTGGGCGTGCCGGTGCGTCGCACCCGCCTCATCGGCCTGCTGATCTCCGTGCTGCTCTCGGCGGCCGCCGTCACCGTCGCCGGACCCATCGGCTTCGTCGGCCTCGCGGCGCCCGCGATCGTGCGTCTCATCGCCGTGCGCGTGCCCGGCATGCAGCGGCACGTGCTGCTCATCCCCGCCGCGGCCGTCATGGGCGTCATCGTCGTACTCGGCGCCGACGTGCTGCTGCGTCTCGCGTTCGGCGGGCAGGCGGCCGTCGAGGTCCCGACGGGTGTCGTCACCACGATCTTCGGCGCGGTGTTCCTCATCGCGCTCGCCCTGCGCGCCCGCGCCTCCTCCGAGAGCAGCACCGGGTTCGTCATCGGCGCCGGGCTCTCGCCGCGCGGGCGCGGGCTCGTGATCGCGGCATCCGCCGTGCTGCTCGTCGTGCTCGCGTTCGTCTCGCTGCTCCTCGGCGACGCCAAGATGCTCGGCGGCGACGTGCTCAACTGGATGACCGGGCAGGCCGGGCCGCTCGTCGAGTTCGTGATGAACACGCGTGCGCCCCGCGTCGCCGCGGCGATCCTCGCCGGCGCCGCGCTCGCACTCGCCGGCACCGTCGTGCAAGCGGTCTCGCGCAACCCGCTCGCGGAGCCCGCCATCCTCGGCGTCACCGGAGGCGCCGGTGTCGGCGCCGTGCTCGTGATCACCTTCTGGCCGCTCGCGACGTTCCTCGGCGTGACGGTCGGCGGGCTCGCCGGTGCCGCGCTCGCGGCGCTCATCGTGTTCGGGCTGGCGATGCGGGGCGGCCTCGCCTCGACGCGGCTCATCCTGATCGGGCTCGGCGTCTCGGCCGCCGCAGGGGCCATCACCTCGATGCTCATCATCGCGACCGACCCCTACAACGCGGCGAAGGCGCTCACCTGGATGTCGGGCTCCACCTACGGACGCACCTTCCCCCAGCTGATCCCGCTCGCGATCGTGATCCTCGTCGCCGTGCCGCTCCTCGCCTCGGCGCGCCGCGAACTCGACCTGCTCGCCTTCGACGACGACACCCCGCGCGTGCTCGGCGTGCGGCTCGGCTCGGCGCGCCTCGGCCTGCTCGCCGTCAGCGTCGCGCTCACGGCGACCGCGGTCTCGGCGGTCGGCGTCATCGGCTTCGTCGGTCTCGTCGCACCGCACGCCGCGCGGGCGCTCGTCGGCTCCCGGCACGCCCTCGTGCTGCCCCTGGCGGCGCTGCTCGGCGCGCTGCTCGTGTGCGTCGCCGACACGCTCGGCCGCACGGTCATCGCGCCGGCTCAGCTGCCCGCCGGCCTGCTCACCGCGGTCGTCGGCGCCCCCTACTTCGTCTGGCTGCTCTGGCGTTCGCGCCGGAGCGCCTGACCCACGACCCTTCGCCCTTCCGACAGGAGAACTTCGCATGGCCAAGCCCGGATACCGAGTGTTCGACACGAGTGTCGCCGAGATCCAGCGGATGTCGCCGCACTTCGTGCGCGTGACCTTCCGCTCCGACGACCTGCGGGAGTTCGGCTGGGACGGCCCCGATCAGCGCATCAAGGTCGTGCTCCCGCTCGCCACGAGCGGGTTCGACGACGTTCCGTTCGAGGGGGACTGGTACGCGTCGTGGCGCGCGCTGCCCGACGACCGTCGCAACCCGATCCGCACCTACACGATCCGCTCGTCGCGCCCCGCGCTCGGGGAGCTCGACGTCGACTTCGTCGCCCACGGCGACAGCGGGCCGGCGTCGCGCTGGATCGCGGCGGCGGCCATCGGCGACCGCATGCTGATCATCGGCCCCGATGCGACGAGCGACGAGGAGTCGGGCGGGTGGGAGTGGAAGCCCGGCGCGGCGCGCACACTGCTCATCGCGGGTGACGAGACGGCGGTGCCCGCGGTCGGCGCGATCCTCGAGCAGTTGCCCGCGGATGCGCGGGGAGCGGTGTTCCTCGAGGTGCCCGAGGCGGGCGATGTGCTCGAGCTGCGCGCGCCCGCGGGCGTCGACGTGCACTGGCTGTCGCGCGGCGACGCGGCGAGCGCGCAGGCGGGGCAGACCCAGTACGGCGCCCGACTCGTCGACGCCGTCACCGGATGGGCGGACGCCTGGGTCGCGGCAGATCCCGCGGCCGCAGCGGTTCCGGCCGCCGCCCCCGCTGCGGCTCGCGAGCTGCCGGCGCTCGACGACGACGAGATCCTCTGGGAGGTGCCCGCCGCCACCGACGACGGCGGGCTCTACGCCTGGCTCGCGGGCGAGGCCTCGGCGATCACGACCCTGCGTCGCCACCTCGTGAAGGGCATCGGCGTCGATCGGCGCCGGGTCGCGTTCATGGGGTACTGGAAGCTCGGGCGCGCCGAGGGGTAGGCAGGTAGCCGCCCGCCTCGAGTCCCGCCTCGATCTCGAAGCGGTTCTTCAGCGGGTCGCGCCCGGCGACGAGGTAGAGCAGCGGGAAGAGCATGCCGTACTTCAGCCACTGCTCCTTGTGCACGGCCTCGTGGCCGAGCACGCGCTCCCCGATGTTGCGATTCGTGAGGTAGCAGCCGCCGACGCACGAGCCGCCCCGGCCGAAGGTCCACTTCGGCATGCCCGTGAAGACGAAGAGGCCGTGGCGGCGTTCGACTCTGCCGGTGCTCCAGATGAAGCCCCAGGTGAAGCCGACGGCGGTCGCCCACCAGTAGCCGAGGCGGCTGATGGGGGAGTCGGTCAGGCGGATGCGGAGCGTTCCGTCGCCCGAGCGCTCGGGCCGATCAGCGGTCGCGCCGCCGCTCGTGTCCGGGGCGGCGGCGTCACCCACGCCGCCGCTCATGCTGCGGACCCGGCGTCGTCGGTGCGTGCGCCGGAGTGGTCGGCCCGGCCGGCATCGCCGGGCGCCGCGGCATCCGACGACCCCGGCCTGCCGAGCGCCTCGAGCAGTCGCAACCACACCTCGCTCATGGTCGGGAACGCCGGCACGGCGTGCCAGAGCCGGTCGATCGGCACCTCGCCGACGATCGCGATGGTCGCCGACTGCAGGAGCTCGGCGACGTCCTGACCGACGAAGGTCGCTCCGACGACCGTGTTGCGCTCGGCGTCGACGACGAGCCGCGCCTGCCCCTCGTAGCCGTCGGCGAGGATGCCGGCACCGCTGACCGAGGAGAACGACACGTCGGCGATGCGCACCTCGTGCCCAGCGCGCTCGGCCTCGGCGGCGGTGACGCCGACCGAGACGGCTTCGGGCTCGGCGAACACGACCTGCGGCACGGCCGTGTGATCGGCCGTCGCGACGTGCGCACCCCACGGTGCCGTCTGCTCGGGCCCGCCGACGGCGCGAGCGGCGACGAGGTCGCCCACGGCTCGCGCCTGGTACTTGCCCTGGTGCGTGAGCAGGGCGCGGTGGTTGAGGTCGCCCGCCGCGTAGAGCCACGGCGCGGCGTCGTTGCCGGTGGCGCCCGTCGCGAGCATCGTGTCGTCGACGGCGACCCAGTCGCCGGGTTCGAGGCCGACCGTCTCGAGTCCGAGCCGTTCGGAGCGGGGCCGGCGCCCGGTGGCGACGAGCACCTCGTCGGCGGTGATCGTCTCGCCGTCGTCGAGGGTGACGACGACCTCGCCCGACGGGGTGCGCTCGACGCGCTCGACGGCGGCATCGAGGCGAACGGATGCGCCGAGCTCCCGAAGCCCCTTCGCCACGGCCTCGCCGGCGAACGGCTCCATGGTGCCGAGCAGGCCGCTGCGGGCGAGCACCGTGACCTCGGTGCCGAACCCGGCGAACGCGGTCGCCATCTCGACCCCGGTGACCCCGCCGCCGATGACCACGAGCCTCGCCGGCGGTTCGGTGACGCTCGTGGCCTCGCGGCTCGTCCATGGTGCGGCCTCGGCGAGGCCGTCGATCGGCGGAATGACGGGATCGGACCCGGTCGCGACGATCACCGCATGACGGGCTCGGTACACGACCGCCTCGCCGCCGGCGCGTTCGACGACCACGCGTCGCACGCCGTCGAGGCGGCCGTGACCGCGTTCGAGGCCGACGCCGATGCTCTCGAGCCAGTCGGCGCCGCCCTGGTCGCTCCAGTCGGAGACCCAGTAGTCGCGCCGGGCGAGCACCGCCTGCACGTCGAGTCGGCCGGTGACGGCCTGTTCCGCCCCGTCGACGCGTCGGGCGGCGCGGAGTGCGGCCGCGCTCCGCAGCAGCGTCTTCGATGGCACGCACGCCCAGTAGGAGCACTCACCGCCCACGAGCTCGCGTTCGACCAGCACGACCTCGAGTCCGGCGGCGCGCGCCCGGTCGGCGGCGTTCTCTCCGACCGGCCCTCCGCCGATGACGATGACGTCGACTTCGCGTTCCATCCCGTTCCCCTCCGGTGCGCCGGCACGTGCCGACGGCCCGATCCCCAGCCTAGGCAGAAGTGGGAGCCGGCGTGGAGACGATCAACGGGGCGTGGCGCCGCCCGAGGTGAGCGCGCCGATCAGGCGCAGGATGGTCGGCAGGTCGTCGTCGGCCGACTGCGGCGACGCCGGCGCGAAGCCCGCGATCGCCGCGCCGGCGAGCGGGAAGCGCGCGGCGACGGCCCGCACGAGCGCGACGAGCTCGGCGACGCCGATGCCGAACGGCATGGGATACGAGAGGCCGGCGAGCTCCGCCGGGTCGAGCACGTCGAGGTCGATGTGGATGAAGACCTGCGACGCGCCCGTCGCCTCGAGGGCGGCGATCACGAGCGACGGGTCCGAGAGGTCTTCCACGGTGAGCGCCGTCACGTCGTGCGCCTCGATGAACCGGCTCTCCTCGTCGTCGATGGCGCGGATGCCGCCGAGCACGAGTCGTTCGGGCGGGACACGGGTCTCGGGACCGAGGGCGAGCCCATCAGCCCCTTCGCCGGTGATCGCCCGCAGCGTCATGCCGCCGAACCCGCCCGACGGCGAGGCCGCGGGGGTGTTCAGGTCGGGGTGCGCGTCGAGCCAGAGCACGGCGAGGTCACCGGCCGCGCGCGCCGAGGCATGGGCGACCGAGGCGAGCGAGGCGCTGCAGTCGCCGCCGATCGTGAGCGCCCAGTCGGGCAGATGCGAGAGCGCTGCGGTCGTGCGCTCGTGCACGCGCAGGAGCGTGCTGTACCGCTGCACGCCGGTGCCGAGCGACTCGCCCGCCTCGACCGGTACCTCGACCATGACGGTCGAGGAGTTCGGGAGGTCGCCGCGGATGGCCTCGGCGCCGTCGGCGTGGCTCATGGCGCGGGAGGAGACGGATCCCTGCCAGAGCGGGACCACCACGAACGTTGCGGGCATGTTCCCAAGTATCTCGCGTTCCACTGCGGGTCGAGCCTGTCGAGTCCCCGTGAGGTTTCGACCGGCTCGACCCGCAGAACGGACCGGTCGATCAGCCGCCGATGGCGCCCCGGCTCGAGCCGCCGGCCTTCAGCGCGGCGAGTCGGGCGTCGACCTCGGTGAGCTCGCCGAGGTCGTCGAGCTCGTTGAACTGCGCATCGAGACTCGACGCCGCGAGCTCCGCCTGGCCGCGCACGACCGCCTCCTCGCGACGGATCTTGTCTTCGAAGCGGCCGATGTCGCTCGTCGGGTCGAGGATGTCGATCGACTTGACGGCGTCGTGCACCTGCTTCTGCGCCTCGGCGGTCTTCGCACGGGCGACGAGCTCGG
Source organism: Agromyces hippuratus (assembly GCF_013410355.1). Classification (NCBI taxonomy): domain Bacteria; kingdom Bacillati; phylum Actinomycetota; class Actinomycetes; order Micrococcales; family Microbacteriaceae; genus Agromyces; species Agromyces hippuratus. Next base: position 104,785 of record NZ_JACCFI010000001.1, read on the forward strand.
AGCGCTTGTTCTGCAGCTGGACGAGCTTCTCCTTCATGCCGTTCAGGCCCGACTTCAGCTTGTCGACGACCTCGGTCTGCGCGGCGATCTGCGGCTCGGCCGACCTGGCCTCGTTCTCGGAGGAGATCTGGCGGCTGAGAGCCACCTTCGCGAGGTTGTCGAACTTGTCGGCGCCCGACGCGTCGCCCACGGCTCGCAGCTCGTCGCCCTTGCGGCTTGCGGCCACGGCCTTCTCGCCCCACTCGCGCGCGGCTTCGACGTCTTCGCGGTGGTCGTCTTCGAGGAGGCGCAGGTTGCCGATCGTCTCGGCGATGGCGGCCTCGGCGTCGGCGATCGCGTTCGTGAAGTCGCGCACCATCTGGTCGAGCATCAACTGCGGGTCTTCCGCCTGGTCGATGAGGTTGTTGATGTTGGCTCGCACGAGCTGCGAGATCCGTCCGAAGATGGACTGCTTTGCCATGGTCGTTCCTTTCGTGGTGATCAGGGTTCGGTCGTACCGGTTCGAGGTCGGTCGGAGATCAGTCGGCGGCCCGGCGGTTCGTCGGGAGGCTCAGAATCGGCCTCCGCTCCCGCGCCGCGACCGGGTCGCGGAGCCGCCGAAGCTGCCGGCGGAGCGGCCGCTGCTGCGCCCGCCGCCGAAGCCGCCCGAGGAACGCCCGCCGCCGAAGCCGCCACCGCCCCCGCCGCCGAGGACCGAGTTGATGAGGATGCCGCCGAGCACGGCGCCGAGGACGTCGCCTCCGCCGGACGAGCCTCCGGCGGTGCCGCCGTAGCCGGCCATGCCGCCGCCGTACCCGCCGACGTCGCGTTGCGCGAACGACATGGCCTCCGCCGCGAGCCGCTCGGCCCGCTGCGCGGCCGTGAGCGCGGCTGCGGGGTCGGTCGTCGCGGCGCCCTGCGCTTCGACGAGTAGCCGACCGGCCTCGGCGAGGCGGGTGCGCGCCTCGGCGCCGATCGCCCCGCGCCGGGCGACGAGGTAGTCTTCGGCGGCCTGCACCTGCGACCGCGCGGTCGTGAGCGACCGGGAGAGCTGCGCCTGCACGCGGGCGGCCTGCTCGGCGGCATCTCGCACGCTCTGGATCACGGCATCGATCTCGGCGTCGACCTGCTCGAGCTTCGCCTGCAACGCGATCGGATCGCGCCCCGGTACGCCGATCGCCGCACGCAGCGCCGCCGACTCCGCGGCCACTCGATCGGCGACCGCGGACGCCTCGGCGTTCTGCAGGCCGCGAGCGGTCGCGACGTCGCGGTCGAGTTCGCCGACGCCCGCGGCGACGGCGGTGTCGGCGGCCGCGAGATCGGCGGCGAGCCGCTCGACGGCGGTCGTCAGCAGGGTCGTCTGGTCGACGGACTCCTCGGCGGCGCGGATGCCGACCGCGGCCTGGGCGGCGTCGCCCGCCGCGACATCCGTGCTCGCTGCGGCCAGCGCCTCGCGGGCGAAGCCGATGCGCGATCGCGCCTGCGTCGGGTTGTCGGCGACGGGGGCGGTGGCGGATGCCGCGTACTGCGCTCCGAGCGCGACGAGGCGCTGCTCCGCCGGCGCGATGGTCGCCTCGGCCGCGGTCGCCTCCTCCTGCACCCGCGCGAGCTGGGCGGGGGCGTCGCGTTCGAGGGCGCGCAACTCGTCGAACTGCGCGGCCTGCTCGTCGAGGATGGCGTCGGCCTCGGCCGCGAGGCGGAGGATTCCGCCGTACCACTCGCGGCGCTCGCTCTCGGTATCGGGCGTGGCGTCGTCGAGCTGCTGCTGCAGCGTGAACGCCTCGGCGACCTTCGCCTTCGCGGCGTCGAGCGCGGCGCGGAACGACTCGGTCGAGGCCTCGCCGTACGAGGCGACGGCGAAGCCGAGCTCCTCTTCGCTCGTCTTCACCGCGTCGTCGATCTGCACGAGGGCGCTGCCCGCCTGGCGGCGCAGCTCCTCGATCGAGGGGAGCGGCACCTGACCGGCACCGACCTCGCCGCCTGCAGCGCGCTTCCTCTTGCGCCGGGCGAGCACGATCGCGATGATCACGACGACGATCGCGGCGATCACGATGAACCAGACGAAGCCCCAGCCGCCGCTGCCGCCGCCCGCGCCGCCGCCCGCCGATCCGTCGGCGATCGCATTCGCGCCCGCGATCGCCGCGCCCGCCCAGTCCTCGTCACGGAGGTTCGGCTCGATGACCTGAACGCTGATGCGGTCGAGCTCGTCGGGGGAGATCGAGGCGTCGCTCGCTGCGGAGAGGTAGTAGGCGCGGCCGTCGACCGCAACGGCGAGCAGGTAGTCCTCACTGCCCATGTTGTTGGCGATGGCCGTCTCGTCGGCCCAGTCGGCCGCCGAAGCGGGGTTCGTGAACTCGTCGACGTAGGCGACGAAGAGCTGGCGCCCACTGCGGTCGGCGGCGGCATCGAGCGCGGCGACGACGTCGTCGGTCTCGTCGCCGAGCACGCCGGCGGTGTCGACGACGGGGGAGGTCGTGAACGAGACGGGGTCTTCAGCCCATGCGAGCCCGGTCGCGCCGGTTCCGATCAGCACCCCTGCGACGATCGCGAGAGTCGTGGACCACTTGCGTACTGCGCGCATGCACCAGTGCCTTTCCCCCGTCCGAGCGGACGAACCCGAGTCTATGGGGAGGCGCCGCGCCTCGTCCATGGTCTGGAGAGCGTGTCAGTTCAGCCGTCGCGAGCTGCGCCGCCTCGCTCATCGGCGCGCTCGAGGAGGCCCGCAACGAGATCTGCGAAGAACCCGTCGCCGCCTGCCGCGCGATCGAAGAGGCGCCCGCCCGAGGCCGGGGTGCCGGCGGCATCGTCGCGAGCGATCGCCAACGACCGGCGCGCGAGATGCGCCGCGGCATCGGCCTGCTCGCGGGCATCGCCGGGGGCGAGCTCGGGGCGCGTCGCCGCCGAGAGCAGGTCGCGCGCCTCGGCGAGCAGTGCGACCGCCTCGTCGCGGCGGATGCGGGCGGCGGCGTCGACGGGTTCGGCCGCGAGGGCGTGCTCGGCCGTGCCGACGAGCATCCGGGCGGAGGCGAGCGCACTCGACCGCTCGGCGAGCACGCGTTGCGACAGCGCACCGGCGTTCGCACCGGCGCGGATCTCGGCATCGATCGCGGCATCCGCCCGCACGACCCGCCGGCCGAGCGAGATGGGGTCGCGGCCGGCCGCCGCGAGCGCCTCGCGGATGGCCGTCGCCTCGACGGCGAAGTCGTCGGCGACGGAACTCAGGCGAGCGCTGTCCATGGCGCGGGCGACCTCGATGTCGCGCTCGAGGGCGGCGATGGCGTCGGCGACGGCGAGGTCGCCCGCCGCGAGCGCGGCGACGTGCGCGTCGGCGGCGGCGACCCGATCGGCCGCGTCGTGGAGCTCGGCTCGGGCCGAGGTGAGGTGCACTGCCGCAGCGGTGCCGGGCGCCGCCGCGGCGGGAGCCGAGAGCGTCGCGCGAACCTCGCCGAGGGCGGTGCGGGCGTCGGCGAGGGCCGTCACCGCGGGGTCGAGGGCTTCGGCTGCGTAACGGCCGGCCGCGTCGGCGACTCGGGCGGTCGAGCCGGCGACGTCGCGTTCGGTCGCCGCGAGCGCGGCGACGAGCGCCTCGCGCTCCTCGACGGCGCGGGCGCCGAGTGCGCGCAACCGCTCGAGCGATCGCCGGTCGCGGTCGAGGGCGGCGTCGACGGCGTCGGTCAGTCGGAGGATCCGCTCGTATGCGGCACGACGCTCGGACTCCGGGGCGGTCGTGAGGCCGGCGTCGCGCTGCAGCGCGAACGCCTCGGCGAGCTGCTCCCGTGCCTTCGCGTGCGCCGAACGCAGCACGGCGGCGACCTCGTCGCCGTCGAGCGCTCCTGCATAGTCGATCTCCGCGGCGGCGGCCGTGACGCGGTCGTCGGATGCCACGAGCGCGAGCCCGGCGCGGCGTTCGAGGTCCTCGAGCCCGACGGCCTGCGGCGCCTGGCCAGCTCGCGCGGCGGGCGGCGCGAGTCGGTCCCGCTTCGCCCGTGCGTCGAGCATGCGCAACACGATCATGCCGACGAGCAGGACGCCGACGACGAGGAAGGGGAGGAGCCGGTCGAAGCTCCACGGGTTCATCCAGCCGAGGGGCGATGCGATGGGCTGCAGAGCTCCGGTGCCGGCGTGCATGCGCGGGGCCTTCCTCGTCGACGGGTGAGACCAGCCGAGTCTACGGGCGTCGCGCGTCGTGCCGGGCGGACGAGAAAAGCCTCGGCCGCCGGCCGAGGCTTCTCGAATCGTGTGCTGGATCATCGGCGCGAAGCGCCGACGCCACCACTTGCTACGTGCCCCCGGAGGGATTCGAACCCCCGACCTACGGTACCGGAAACCGGCGCTCTATCCCCTGAGCTACGGAGGCGCACAGCTAGAGACATTACCACTTCGCGCGGTCGTGCCCGACCCGTCGGGCGGCGGCGAGGCGGCTCAGGAGAGGCTGAGGCGGGCGACCGTGCCGAGCAGGTCGTCGCGCACCTTCGCCGTGAGGAACGCGCGTGCGCCGTGCAGCACGGGGTCGTGGTCGATGCGCGTCGCGACGACCTCCGGGTACCAGCGGCTGATGCTGCGGATGCCGCGCTCCACCGCCTCGGCGAGGGGCTGGCCGCCGACGATCGCCGTGGGGCCGGCGAGCACGAGCCGGCCGGGGTCGAGCGTCGCGAGGAGCGGCAGCGAGACGTGCGCGACGCGCGCTCCGATCTCCTCGACGATCGCGGCGCGCTCGGGGCTCGCGGCGATCGCGTCGAGTGCCGAGCGGTGATCGGCGTCGTCGAGTCCGTGGGCGGCCGCGATACGGCGCACGGCCACGGCGCCGGCGAGGTCCTGGCTCGTGACGGCGTGCTCGTCGAGGGCCTGGGCGGCGGCCGACAACGGGAGGAAGCCGATCTCGCCTGCGCCGCCGAAGCTGCCGCGATGCAGGTCGCCGGCCACGTCGAACGACGCGCCGACGCCGTTGCCGAGCCAGAGCAGTGCGAACACGTCGCGTCCCTCGCCCGCGCCCGACTGGCGTTCGGCGATCGCGGCGAGGTTCACGTCGTTCTCGACGAAGACGGCGACGCCGAGTTCGGCCTCGAGGATGCGTCGCAGGCCGCTGACGGGCCACCCGGGGAGGGTCTCGCTGAAGAGCGTGCCCTCTTCGCCCGGGTCGACGTAGCCGGCCGTGCCGATGCAGACGGTGTGCACGACCGAGGGGTCGGTTCCCGCGGCGGCGCTCGCGTCGCGGATCGCCGCGGCGACCTCGCGCACGGCGTCCCGGTCGGCCGGGTCGCGGGAGAGCGGAGTGCGCACGATCGGCCGTTCCCCGCCGGCGGCGTCGACGACCGCGGCACGGAGCTCATCGGCCTCGATCACGATCGCGACGCCGAGCGGTCGGTCGGTGCGGGCCGCGTAGAGCGTCGCACTGCGGCCCGGGTTGCCGGCGACCTGGCCGCGCTCCTCGATCACGCCGGCGGCGATCAGCCGGTTCATCATCATCGAGGCGGTGGGTTTGGACACTCCGACGAGTTCGCAGATGCGATTGCGCGTGAGCGGTCCGTGGTCGAGCAGCGCCGAGAGTCCGACGCGATCGTTGACCGCCCCGAGCCACGAGGGCGTTCCCTGTGCTGATCTCATCGTCGCTGCGCTCGCGTCAGGCGGCGGGGAGGTTGCCGAGCACGTCGGCGACGAGCTTGCCGGCGTCGCCGGGTTCGAAGAGCGCCGCGGAACGGATCACGATCCAGTACGGACCGCTGAAGATCTGCGCCTCTCCGCTGCCGTCGGCCTGGGTGAAGTAGCCCTCGAGCTCGGGCGGGGTCCCGTAGGTGGGCACGGGCGTGGAGTTCATGGCGGCATCGCTCTGGTGTGCGAGCAGCGCGGCCTCGGGGGGCGTCGCGACGCCGACCTCGATGAGATCGCCGCTCGTCTGGTTCACCCAGCCGCACGCCGTTCCGGCCTCGTCCTCGACCACGGCGACGAGATGGTCGCCCGACGGTGCGAAGTCGGGGGCGGCGCCGAAGTTCGGGTTGAACGCGTAGACCTGATCGGGAGTCAGCAGCTCGTCGCACTCGATCGCGAACGGCACCGGTGGCTCTGCGGTCTCGGTCGGCTCGGCCGGAGTCGTCTCGATGGGCGTCTCGCTGGCCTGCGGCGCGGCGGTCGTCGCGCCGGGGTCGGCCGCTTCGCCGCTGCATCCGCTCAGCAGCATCGCGGATGCCGCGACCACGAGTGCGATGGCGGCGGGACGGGTGCGGGACAGACGGGACGAGCGCAGCATGTGACGAACCTTATCAATGGCGGCGGGTAGGATTTGCGGGTGACTCCCGCCGATCTTTCGCACGCCCTGTACGCCCTCGTCCTCGCCATCGTCGAGCGACGTCGCGCTGCGGGCGACGAGATCGCGTTCGACCTCACGGCGAGCGACGTCGCGCTCGAGCGCCCCAAGAACCGCGAGCACGGCGACTGGGCCTCGAACGTCGCGATGCGCGTCGCGAAGCCGCTCGGCGTGAACCCGCGCGAACTCGCGACCGAACTCGCGACCGGCCTCGCCGGCGTCGACGGCGTCGCGAGCGCCGAGGTGGCGGGCCCGGGCTTCATCAACATCCGGCTCGATGCCGCGGCCGCGGGTGCGCTCGCGAAGACCATCGTCGAGGCGGGGGCCGGCTACGGCACCAGCGACACCCTCGCCGGCAGCGTCATCAACCTCGAGTTCGTCTCGGCGAACCCCACCGGGCCGCTGCACATCGGCCACACCCGCTGGGCCGCGCTCGGCGACTCGATCGGCCGGGTGCTCCGCGCCGCGGGCGCCGAAGTCGCCAACGAGTACTACATCAACGACGCCGGCAACCAGATGGAGAACTTCGGCGCATCCGTGCTCGCCGCGGCGAAGGGCGAGCCGACCCCCGAGGGCGGCTACCCGGGCGCCTACATCGGCGAGCTCGCACGACAGGTGCTCGAGCGCGAGCCGAAGCTCCTCGAGCTCGACGACGCCGTGGCGCTGCACACCGCGACCGAGATCGCCTACGAGCTGCAGCTCGCCGAGATCCGCGACTCGCTCGCCCGGTTCAACGTGCACTTCGACGTGTGGACGAGCGAACGCCGCCTGCACGCGAAGGGCGACGACGGCCTCTCCGACATCGACACGGCCGTCGAGCGGCTGCGGGCCCAGGGCCACGTCTTCGACCTCGACGACGCCGTGTGGGTGCGCACGACCGACTTCGGCGACGACAAGGACCGGGTCATCCGCCGCGGCAACGGCGTCTACACCTACTTCGCAGCCGACGCCGCGTACTACCTCGACAAGGGCGACCGCGGCTTCGGTCACAAGATCTACCTGCTCGGCGCCGACCACCACGGTTACGTGCACCGTCTGAAGGCACTCGCCGGCGCCGCGGGCGACGACCCCGAGCGCGACGTCGAGGTGCTCATCGGCCAGCTCGTGTCGATCAACGGCGCGAAGCTCTCCAAGCGCGCCGGCAACATCATCGAGCTCGACGACCTGCAGGCCTGGCTCGGCACCGACGCGCTGCGCTACACGCTCGGCCGGTACCCCGCCGATTCGCCGCTGACGATCGACCCCGAGATCCTGCAGCGCCGCACGAACGACAACCCCGTCTTCTACGTGCAGTACGCCCATGCCCGCACGTGCGCGGTCGATCGCAACGCGGCATCCGTCGGTCTCGATCGCTCGTCGTTCGCGCCCGAGCTCCTGACGCACGAGACCGAGTCGGCGCTGCTGGGCGCGCTGCAGGAGTTCCCGCGCATCGTCGCCCAGTCGGCGGAGCTGCGCGAACCGCATCGCGTCGCTCGCTACATCGAGGAGCTGGCAGGGCTCTACCATCGCTGGTACGACAACTGCCGGGTGCTCCCGCTCGGCGAGGAGCCGATCGGCGAGCTGCACCGCACGAGGCTCTGGCTGAACGACGCGACGGGCCAGGTCATCCGCAACGGCCTCGAGCTGCTCGGCGTGTCGGCACCCGAACGCATGTGACCCACCACCCCGATCCGGAGGCCCCCATGGCGAAGCACGGCGACGAGCACGGCGCGGGCGAGGCCGAGACGACCGGGCCGGTCGAGCCGGTCGGCACCGACGAGACCGGCGAGACCGACGAGACCGGCGAGGCGCAGCCGACGGCGGTCGTCGAGACCGGCGACGACGGGTCGGGCGACACCCTGGTCATCGAGACGGATGCCTCGGACGAGCAGCCGACCGAGGTGATCGAACCGTATACGGCCGCGGGTGCCGCCGCCGGCGCGTCCGCCGCGGCCGCCGGTGCCACCGCCACCACGCGTCCGACCGATGCCGACGAGCCCCGCGAACGCCGGCGGCTCGGACGCGCCGCCCGCATCTGGATCGTCGTCGGCATCGTGCTGGCGGTGGTCGTGGCGCTCGTCGTCGTGGCCGACATCGTCGCGCGCGGCATCGCCGAGCAGCGGGTCGCCGAGGAGATCGAGGCCAACCTGCCCGACGGCGTCGAGGGCGACGTCACCGTGGCGATCGGCGGGTTCTCGGTGATCGGCCAGTACCTCTCGGGAACGATGCAGCACGTCGAACTCGACGCGCCCGAGATGACCGTCGAGGGCGCACCCATCGCCGTCTCCGTCGTCGCCGAGGGCTTGCCGGTCGATCTCGAGACCCCCGTCGACCAGCTGACGGCGACGATCACGGCCGACGCCGACTCGATCAACCAGCTCATCACCGTCGCCGGCGTCGAGACCGGGCTCACCCTCGGCGACGGCACCGTCGGCTACGAGGGGCGCATCGAGATCTTCGGCCTGCCGATCACGTACCAGGTGACGGCCACCCCCGTCGCAGCAGGAGACTCGGTGCTGCTCGAACCCGAAGGCGTCGAGGTGGGCGCGGTCGGCGCGTCGATCGACGTGTCGGGTGTCATCGAGCGCCTCCTCGGCGGCGACCCGCTCGAGATCTGCATCGCCGACCGGCTGCCCGAGGGCGTGCAGCTCGAGTCGATCGCGGTGGCGCCCGGTGCCGCCGCGATCCGGCTCCAGGCCGACGGTCTCGTGCTCGACTCCGCGAGCCTCGAGCAGAAGGGCACGTGCGGGTAGACCCCGCCCGGCACCGCCGCGCCGCGGAGCCGACTCCCGGCTCCGCCGTGCGGGGCGCGCGACGGGCCGATTCGGCTCGGCATGCACGCCTCGGTAGACTCGCGGTACGCCGACCCACAAGGTCGACGCGCACAGCAGGCTTCAGGAACCGATCCGGGTTCGCTCGCCGCGAGCGATCCATGCAATCGTCTTTCGTCCGTGAGGTTCCCCCGTGGCATCCACCGCACCCGCCCCCGGTCAGCTCGGCGTGCCCGACGACGCCAACGCGCTCGCGCCGCTCGTCTGGCCGTCGACCGCCGCGCGCGATGAGGCCGGCCGGCTCGTGATCGCCGGCCGCGACGCGGCCTCGCTCGCCGCAGAGTTCGGCACTCCGCTCTACGTCGTCGACGAGGCCGAGGCACGGGCACGGGCCGCCCGCACGAAGCGGGCGTTCGACGACGCCGCGGCATCCATCGGCACGACTGTGACCGTCTATTACGCCGGCAAGGCGTTCCTCTCCGGGGCGATCGTGCGCTGGGTGACCGACGAGGGCCTCGCGGTCGACGTGTGCACCGGCGGCGAACTCGCCGTCGCGCTCGCAGCGGGCGCCGACCCTGCCCGCATCGGCTTCCACGGCAACAACAAGTCGCTCGCCGAGATCGAGCGCGGCGTCGCCGTGGGCGTCGGCGTGATCGTCATCGACAGCGAGATCGAGATCGATCGGGTCGCGGATGCCGCGGCGCGCGCCGGCCGGGTGCAGCCCGTGCGGCTCCGCGTCAACAGCGGCGTGCACGCCTCGACGCACGAGTTCCTCGCGACCGCGCACGAAGACCAGAAGTTCGGTGTGCCGCTCGCCCGCGCCGTCGAACTCGGCGCCCGAATCCGCTCGCACGCCTCGCTCGAGTTCCTCGGCCTGCACTGCCACATCGGCTCGCAGATCTTCGACGCCGCGGGCTTCGCCGAGTCGGCCGAGCGACTGCTCGCCGTGCACGCGGAGCTCTCGCAGGCCGCCCCCGTTCCCGAACTGAACCTGGGCGGCGGCTTCGGCATCGCCTACACCGCCGTCGACGAGCCCGCCCCGATCGAGGAGATCGCGCGGGGCATCGTCGCGGCCGTCGCGAACGGATGCCGCGAGCACGGCGTGCCCGTGCCGAAGCTCGCCTTCGAGCCCGGCCGTTCGATCATCGGCCCCGCGGGCGTCACGCTCTACACGGTCGGCACGATCAAGCCCGTGCCGATCGAGGGCGGCGTGCGTCACTACGTCTCCGTCGACGGCGGCATGAGCGACAACGCGCGCACCGCGCTCTACGGGGCCGAGTACTCGGCCCGCATCGCCTCGCGCGCCTCCGACGCGGCGCCCGCCCTCGTGCGGGTCGCGGGCAAGCACTGCGAGTCCGGCGACATCGTCGTCGACGCCGAGTACCTGCCGGGCGACGTCGCACCGGGCGACCTGCTCGCCGTGCCGGCCACCGGCGCCTACTGCTGGTCGCTCGCCTCGAACTACAACCACGTGCCCCGGCCGCCGGTCGTCGCAGTGCGCGACGGCGTGGCGCGCGTCATCGTGCACGGCGAGACCGAGGCGCAGCTGCTCGCCCGGGACGCCGGGCTCGAGGCATCCGCCGGGTACGACCGCGCCATCGAAGGGAACCCTGCATGATCGAGTACCGCTCCATCCGAGTGGGCCTGCTCGGAGCGGGCTCCGTCGGCTCCCAGGTGGCACGCCTCCTGCTCGAGCACTCCGACGAGCTCGCCCAGCGCATCGGCGCCCGCATCGAGCTCGTCGGCATCGCCGTGCGCGACGTCGACGCCAAGCGCGACGCCGAGCTGCCGCGGGAGCTCCTGACGACCGACGCCGACGCGCTCATCCTCGGCTCCGACATCGTGATCGAGCTCATGGGCGGCATCGAGCCCGCCCGCACACTCGTGCTGCAGGCGATCGCGTCGGGCGCCGACGTCGTCACGGGCAACAAGGCGCTGCTTGCCAACCACGGACCCGAGCTCTTCGCCGCCGCGGAGCAGGTGGGCGCGCAGCTCTCCTACGAGGCGGCCGTCGCCGGTGCCATCCCGATCATCCGGCCGCTGCGCGACAGCCTCGCGGGCGACCGCGTCGACCGCATCCTCGGCATCGTGAACGGCACCACGAACTTCATCCTCGACCGCATGGACCAGACGGGCGCCTCGCTCGAGGACGCCCTCGCGTCGGCGACGGAGCTGGGCTACGCCGAGGCCGATCCGACCGCCGACATCGGCGGCTACGACGCGGCGCAGAAGGCCGCGATCCTCGCGAGCCTCGCGTTCCACACGAGCGTTCCCGTCGAGGCCGTGCACCGCGAGGGCATCACCGGCGTCTCGGCCGAGCAGGTCGACTCCGCGCGACGCGCGGGCTACGTCGTGAAGCTCCTCGCCATCTGCGAACGGCTGACCGACGCCGAGACCGGCGAAGAGGGCGTCTCGGCGCGGGTCTACCCGGCGCTCGTGCCGCGCAGCCACCCGCTCGCCGCCGTGCACGGCGCGAACAACGCCGTGTTCGTCGAGGCTTCCGCTGCCGGGCCCCTCATGTTCTACGGTGCCGGAGCCGGGGGAGTGCAGACCGCCTCCGCCGTGCTCGGCGACCTCGTCGCGATCGCCCGCCGCCATGTCATCGGCGGCCCGGGCACGGCCGAGTCGACGCACGCGGCGCTGCCCGTGCTCGAGATCGGCCGCATCACCACGCGCTACGCCATCACGCTCGAGGTGGCCGACGAACCGGGCGTGCTCGAGCAGATCGCCCACACGTTCGCCGACCACGGCGTCTCCGTCGAGCAGTTGCAGCAGACCGTCAGCGAGGGCTCCGAGCGGGCTACGCTGGTCATCGGGACGCACGAGGCGAAGGAGTCCGCGCTCGCCGAGACCGTCGCCGCCCTCGCTCAGAGCCCCGTCGTCGCATCCGTCGCGTCCGTCCTCCGAGTCGAAGGAGCAGTGTGAACACCCCCATCACCCCCAAGGCCAACTCGCGTCAATGGCGCGGAGTCATCCGCGAGTACGCCGACCGGCTCGACGTCACCGACGCGACCCCGGTCGTCACGCTCGGCGAGGGCGGCACGCCGCTCCTGCCGGCGCCCGCGCTCTCGGCCCGCACCGGCGCCGACGTCTGGGTGAAGTTCGAGGGCATGAACCCCACGGGCTCCTTCAAGGACCGCGGCATGACCATGGCAGTCACGAAGGCCGTGGAGCACGGCGCCAAGGTCGTCATCTGCGCGTCGACCGGCAACACCTCCGCGTCGGCCGCCGCCTACGCCACGCACGCCGGCATCAAGGCCGCGGTGCTCGTGCCCGAGGGCAAGATCGCGATGGGCAAGCTCAGCCAGGCCATCGCGCACAACGCCGAGCTCCTGCAGGTGCAGGGCAACTTCGACGACTGCCTCGACATCGCCCGCGACCTCGCGGCGAACTACCCGGTGCACCTCGTGAACTCGGTCAACAACGACCGCATCGAAGGGCAGAAGACCGCCGCGTTCGAGGTCGTCGAGGTGCTCGGCGACGCGCCCGACTTCCACTTCATCCCCGTCGGCAACGCCGGCAACTACACCGCGTACACGCGCGGCTACCGTGAAGACATCGCCGCGGGCAACGCCACGCGCATGCCGCGGATGTTCGGCTTCCAGGCCTCGGGCTCCGCGCCGATCGTGCGCGGCGAGCCGGTGAAGGACCCCGACACCATCGCGAGCGCCATCCGCATCGGCAACCCGGCATCGTGGGAGCTCGCCCTGCAGGCGCGCGACGAGACCGACGGCTACTTCGGCGCGATCGACGACGACAAGATCCTCGAGGCGCAGCGCATCCTCTCGGCAGAGGTCGGCATCTTCGTCGAGCCCGCGTCGGCCATCTCGGTCGCGGGCCTCCTCGAGCGCTCGGCCGCCGGCGTCATCCCGGCCGGCGCGCGGGTCGTGCTCACCGTCACCGGCCACGGCCTGAAGGACCCGCAGTGGGCGCTCCGCACCGCCGACGGCTCCGACGTGCAGCCGACGATCGTGCCGGTCGACACGGCGCAGATCGCCTCGGTGCTCGGACTCGGCTCATGAGCGCTGCGGTCGCCGCCTCCGGCGACGTCGCGACGTCGCTGAACGGCCGCCACGTCATCGTCAAGGTGCCGGCGACCTCGGCGAACCTCGGCCCCGGCTTCGACACGCTCGGGCTCGCGCTGGCCAGGTACGACGAGCTCGAGGTCTCGGTGCCGGATGCCTCGGTGCAGGACGCCCCTGGGCTCGAGATCGAGGTGCACGGCGTCGGCGAGGGCGAGGTGCCGCTCGACGAGTCGCACCTCGTGGTACGGGCGATCGCCCACACCTTCGCCCGCGCGGGCGTGCCGATGCCGGCGCTCAGGCTCGTGGCGCACAACGTCATCCCGCACGGCCGGGGCCTCGGCTCGTCGGGCGCCGCGATCGTCGCCGGCGTCGTCGCCGCGAAGGGGCTGCTCGAGGGCATCGTCGACTTCAGCGCCGACGAGCTGCTCGATCTCGCCACCGAGCTCGAGGGGCACCCCGACAACGTGGCCCCCGCCCTCTTCGGCGGGCTGACGATCGCGTGGGTGACGCCCGAGGGCCCGCGACACAAGAAGCTCATGGTGCACCGCGGCGTCTCGCCGCTCGTGCTCGTGCCCGAGCACGAGATGTCGACGGCGCTGGCCCGTTCGCTGCAGCCCGAGTCGGTGCCGCACGAAGACGCGGTGTTCAACGTCTCGCGCTCGGCGCTGCTCGTCGCCGCGCTCATCCAGAGCCCCGAGCTGCTCTTCCAGGCCACCGAGGACAAGCTGCACCAGCACTACCGTGCCGCAGCCATGCCCGAGACCGATCGGCTCATCCGAGTGCTCCGCGAGGCGGGGCATCCGGCGGTCGTCTCCGGTGCCGGGCCGTCGATCCTCGTGCTCGCGAGCGACCCGAGCGAACGCGCCGCCGCCATCGCCCTCGTCGAGGCCACCGCTGACACCGCCTGGCAGGCCCTGCCGCTCGCCGTCGACTTCAAGGGCGCGACGGTTCAGAACGCGTAGCGGTCTGGACCGTCGCGAAAGGCGGCAGCCCCAGCTTCCGCGGCGCTCCAGCGCCGCGAAGCGTCTGCGGCAGACCCTTCATGGTGACGCCGCCCCTCGCGGGAGACCGGAGAGCGCAAGGCGGCAGCCTCCGCTCGTGGTGACACCGCCCACTGCGGCAGAGCGCTGAACGCACGGCGAACATCGCCACGCGGCATCCTCTCCACAGGCGCGTCGCGTGGCGGGACGAACGGTCCGGTGATGGTAGACTGACCACGCACCCGGCAGGTGGCGCACTGTTCGCGTCCCAGCTCGCTCGTGCAATTCCCGGCAATCTATTGCTTTCGCTCTCGCGCGTGTCTGCGCCTTCGTGCGCACCGGCATCGCTCGTGCCAGCGATCAGCTCTCCTGAATCCGCAACTCTTGCGACAGGGGAAAGGAACATACCCAGTGACCAACGGAACCGACCACGCCGACCGCGTGGCCAACACCGCCCGCCTGTCCACCATGAAGGTCGCCGAGCTCCAGGAGCTCGCCGCATCCCTCGGCCTCGCGGGCGGATCGAAGCGCCGAAAAGGAGAACTCGTGGAGTTGATCTCCGAGCACCAGGCCTCGGCGGCCGGCGGTGGCGACGCCGCACCGGCTGAGCCCTTCGAGGCCCCGGTGGCCGAGCAGCCCGCTCCCGTCGAACTCGACGTGCCCGCTGCGACCGAGGCTCCCGCAGAGACCGCAGCCCCCGACATGGCGGCCGAAGCGCCCGCCGCCGCCGCCGCACCGGCACGTCAGCGCCGTCAGCCGCGTCGTGCCACGAGCGCGACCACCTCCGCCGTGCAGCACGTCAACGCCGGCGGCGCGGGTGTCGGCCTCGTGCCCGACGCCGCCCCGGCGACCGAGACCGACGACGCCCGCGAGGCGGCACGTGCCGCGGTGCGCGAAGAGCTCGCCGCGGCGACCGGTGAGGGCGCACGCGGCCCCAAGCCCGCCGAAGGCGAGGGCGACGCCGCAGCCTCCGAAGAGCCCCGTCAGGGCCGCAGCCGCAACCGCGGTCGTCGCGGTGGCGAGCGCGGCGACCGTGCCGAGCGCGGCGACGACGCCCAGAAGACCGAGCAGAAGCAGGGCGAGCGCCAGGGCGGTCGTCAGAACGACCGCCAGAACGGCGAGCAGGCCCGCAAGGGCGACGAGCAGGGCGGCCGTTCCGGCGAGCCCCGCCAGGGCGGCGACGCCGACAAGTCCAAGCAGCAGGGCGAGGGTCGTGGCCGTGACGGCCAGGCTCGCGACAACCAGGCTCGCGACAACCAGGCACGTGACGGGCAGGCTCGCGATGGCCAGACCCGTGACGGCCAGGCGCGTGACGGCCAGGCACAGCTCGACGGCGAAGGCGGCCGTCGCAACCGCTACCGCGACCGCAAGCGTCGTGGCCAGGGCATGGGCGACGAGCTCGAGCCCGAGATCCTCGACGACGACGTGCTGATCCCCATCGCGGGCATCCTCGACGTGCTCGACAACTACGCGTTCGTGCGCACGACCGGCTACCTCCCGGGCCCGAGCGACGTCTACGTCTCGCTCGGCCAGGTGAAGAAGTACAACCTGCGCAAGGGCGACGCGGTCGTCGGCGCCATCAAGCAGCCGCGCGACAACGACTCGAACAGCCGTCAGAAGTACAACGCGCTCGTGAAGGTCGACTCGATCAACGGTCAGACGACCGACGAGGCTGCGGCCCGTGTCGAGTTCCAGAGCCTCACCCCGCTCTACCCGCAGGAGCGCCTGCGCCTCGAGACCGAGCCCACCAAGCTCACGCAGCGCATCATCGACCTCGTCGCACCGATCGGCAAGGGCCAGCGCGGCCTCATCGTCGCGCCTCCGAAGGCCGGCAAGACGATCGTGCTGCAGCAGATCGCCAACGCGATCTCGATCAACAACCCCGAGGTCCACCTCATGGTCGTGCTCGTCGACGAGCGCCCCGAAGAGGTCACCGACATGCAGCGCACGGTGAAGGGCGAGGTCATCGCCTCGACGTTCGACCGTCCGGCCGAAGACCACACGACGGTCGCCGAGCTCGCCATCGAGCGCGCGAAGCGCCTCGTCGAGCTCGGTCACGACGTCGTCGTGCTGCTCGACTCGATCACGCGCCTCGGCCGTGCGTACAACCTGGCCGCACCGGCATCCGGTCGCATCCTCTCGGGCGGTGTCGACGCCTCGGCGCTGTACCCGCCGAAGCGCTTCTTCGGCGCTGCGCGCAACATCGAGAACGGCGGCTCGCTGACCATCCTCGCCACGGCGCTCGTCGAGACCGGGTCGAAGATGGACGAGGCGATCTTCGAGGAGTTCAAGGGCACCGGCAACTCCGAGCTGCGTCTCTCGCGTCAGCTCGCCGACAAGCGCATCTTCCCGGCGGTCGACGTCAACGCGTCGTCCACGCGCCGCGAAGAGATGCTGCTCTCGGCCGACGAGGTCAAGATCACCTGGAAGCTGCGCCGCGCCCTCGCCGGCCTCGAGCAGCAGCAGGCGCTCGAAGCCGTGCTCGGTCGTCTGAAGGAGACGCAGTCGAACGTCGAGTTCCTCATGCTCATGCAGAAGTCGATGCCGGTCGCCACCGGTCACGGCAACTCGCACGGGCACGAGACCGACCACCGCTGAGGCATCCGTGTTCGAGTCCGTCCAGAGCCTGCTCGCCGAGCACGCGAAGCTGCAAGAGGAGCTCGCCGACCCGGCGCTCCACGCCGATGCCGCGCGGGCGAAGAAGGTCAACCGGCGCTACGCCGAGCTGAGCCGGATCGTCTCCGCGCACTCGGCGTGGCTCGAGGCGCAAGACGACCTCGCCGCCGCGCGTGAACTCGCGAAGGAGGACGAGGCGTTCGCCGATGAGGTGCCCGCGCTCGAAGAGGGTCTCGCGACGGCTCAGGAGCGGCTCCGCCGACTCCTGATCCCGCGCGACCCCGACGACGGCCGTGACGTGATCATGGAGATCAAGGGCGGTGAGGGCGGCGCCGAGAGCGCCCTCTTCGCCGGTGACCTGCTCCGCATGTACATGCAGTACGCGCAGTCGAAGGGCTGGAAGATCGAGCTCCTCGATCAGAACGAGTCCGACCTCGGCGGCTACAAGGACGTGCAGGTCGCGATCAAGTCGAACGCGACCGACCCGTCGCAGGGCGTCTGGGCGCACCTCAAGTACGAGGGCGGCGTGCACCGCGTGCAGCGCGTGCCCGTCACCGAGACGCAGGGGCGCATCCACACCTCGACGACGGGCGTGCTCGTCTTCCCCGAGGTCGATGAGCCCGAAGAGGTCGACATCAACCAGAACGACCTGAAGATCGACGTCTACCGCTCGTCGGGCCCCGGCGGCCAGTCGGTCAACACCACCGACTCCGCAGTGCGCATCACCCACCTGCCCACGGGCATCGTGGTGTCGATGCAGAACGAGAAGTCGCAGCTGCAGAACCGCGAGGCCGCGATGCGCGTGCTCCGCGCCCGCATCCTCGCGCGTCAGCAGGAGGAGATCGCGGCCGCGGCGTCGGACGCCCGCAAGTCGCAGATCCGCTCCATGGACCGCTCGGAGCGCATCCGCACCTACAACTTCCCCGAGAACCGCATCGCCGATCACCGCACCGGGTACAAGGCCTACAACCTCGACCAGGTCATGAACGGCGCGCTCGAACCGATCATCGAGTCGGCCATCCAGGCCGACGAGGAGGCTCGACTGGCTCACCTCGGCGACCAGTAGCGCAGCGACGAGACGGATGCCCCGGACACCTCGAGTGTCCGGGGCATCCGTTCGTTCGGGTGCGGTCGCCGGCCGAGCGCTCAGGCACTCGGTCGACGTCAGATGTGCCAGTCGTGGATGCCGCGTGCGGCGTCGGCCGTCTCGTGCGAGAGCGGTTTGAACGTCGCGGGGATGCCGACGACGAGCGAGTGCGCCGGGGCGTCCTTGGTGACGACGGCGTTCGCGCCGATCGCGCTCCACGCGCCGATCGTGATGTCGCCGAGCACCTTCGCACCGGCGCCGACGGTCACCCCGTCGTCGAGCGTCGGATGCCGCTTCGCCCCGCGGTCGGCGCCGCGGGCGGCCTTCCCGCCGAGGGTGACGCCGTGGTAGAGCATCACGTCGTCGCCGATGACGGCCGTCTCGCCGATGACGACGCCCATGCCGTGGTCGATGAAGAACCGGCGACCGATGGTGGCGCCGGGGTGGATCTCGACGCCGGTGAGGAAGCGCACGAGCTGCGAGACGAGGCGAGCTGGCAGGCGCAGTCCGCTGCGCCAGAGCGCATGGGCGAGTCGGTAGCCCCAGATGGCGTGCAGGCCGGAGTACGCGAGGAACACCTCGAGGCTTCCGCGGGAGGCGGGGTCGTGCGCGCGCGCCGTCGCGATGTCCTCGCGGAGTGCTCGGAAGAAGGTCACGTGGATAGTCAATCAGTCCGTACGTCGATCGCATGCACCGAGCGCCCGGGCAACGAATCGACGTTGCGCCGGGCGCTCGCGGTCGCTCAGTCGCGCAGGTCTTCGTAGAGCACGGTCGAGACGTACCGCTCACCGAAGTCGGGCACGATGACGACGATGGTCTTGCCGTCGTTCTCGGGGCGCTTCGCGACCCCGAGGGCGGCCCAGACGGCTGCGCCCGAGGAGATGCCGCCGAGGATGGCCTCGTCGGTCGCCAGGGCGCGTGCGGTCGCGATGGCGTCGCTCGTGGCGACGTCGATCACCTCGTCGTAGATCTCGCGGTCGAGCACGTCCGGCACGAAGTTGGCGCCGAGGCCCTGGATCTTGTGGGGACCGGGGGTGCCCTGCGTGAGGATGGGGGAGTCGGCCGGCTCGACGGCGACGACCGTGAGCGCCGGCTTCTGCTCCTTGAGGTAGCGGCCGGCGCCCGTGATGGTGCCGCCCGTGCCGATGCCGGAGACGAGGATGTCGACGCCGCCGTCGGTGTCGGCCCAGATCTCGGGGCCGGTGGTCGCGTAGTGGATCGCCGGGTTCGCCTCGTTCTCGAACTGGCGGGCGAGGATCGCGCCGGGCGTGGCCTCCACGATCTCGTTGGCCTTCGCGACCGCGCCCTTCATTCCCTCGGAGCCCGGGGTGAGCACGATCTCGGCGCCGTAGGCGCGCAGCAGCACGCGACGCTCGACGCTCATCGTCTCGGGCATGGTGAGGATCACGCGGTAGCCGCGTGCAGCGCCGACGAGGGCGAGCGCGATGCCGGTGTTGCCGCTCGTGCCCTCGACGATGGTGCCGCCCGGGGTCAGTTCGCCCGACTTCTCGGCCGCGTCGATGATGGCGACGCCGATGCGGTCCTTGACGCTCGCGGCGGGGTTGTAGAACTCGAGCTTGGCGAGCACCGTCGCACCGGCGCCCTCGGTCAGCCGGTTGAGGCGCACGAGCGGAGTGCGACCGACGACCTCGGTGATGTTCTCGTAGATCTGCGCCATGGGCTTGCCTCTCGGGTCAGGTGGTGGACGACGGCCTCAGCCTAGGCTTCGGCTCCCGTGGAGGCGAGTGCGTTACATTCCATTGCGTGGATACGACGACCCCCGACGCCCGAGCGCGATCCCTGCGCGAGATCAGAGACGAGACGGTGTCGACGCTCGCCTCCGCCGGCGTCCCCGATCCCGAGGTCGATGCCGACCTCCTGATCGGACACGTGCTCGGCCTCTCGCGCGGCGCCGTGCAGGCGCGCATTGTGGTCGGCGCCGAGGTCGGCGAAGCGGATGCCGCGGCACTCGCCTCGCTCGTCGCGCGTCGTGCCCTGCGCGAGCCGCTGCAGCACATCACGGGCCGTGCGGCGTTCCGCAACCTCGACCTCCAGGTCGGCCCCGGCGTCTTCGTGCCGCGACCCGAGACCGAACAGGTCGCCCAGCTCGCGATCGACGCGCTCGCCTCCGCGGCGGAGCCCGAGCCGATCGGCGTCGACCTCGGCACGGGCAGCGGCGCCATCGCGCTCGCGCTCGCGACCGAGGTGCCGCACGCGAGGGTGTGGGCGGTCGAGAAGTCGCCCGAGGCGTTCGTGTGGACGCGGCGCAACGTCGCCGAGGTGGCCGCCCCGAATCTCGAGCTGGTCTTCGGCGACCTCGCCGATGCCCTGCCCGAACTCGACGGCCGGGTGGCGGTCGTGGTCTCGAACCCGCCGTACGTGCCGCTCCGCGACATGCCG
Source organism: Agromyces hippuratus (assembly GCF_013410355.1). Lineage (NCBI taxonomy): Bacteria > Bacillati > Actinomycetota > Actinomycetes > Micrococcales > Microbacteriaceae > Agromyces > Agromyces hippuratus. The sequence continues at coordinate 124,923 of NZ_JACCFI010000001.1, forward strand.
CGCGACCCCGAGGTGCGCCTCCACGACCCCGAGCTGGCGCTCTACGGCGGCGCCGACGGCCTCGATGTGGTTCGAGTGCTCTCCCGACGCGCGCTCGCGCTGCTGCGTCCGGGCGGCGCGCTCGTGATCGAGCACGGCGAGGAGCAGTCGGCGGCGATCGCCGAGATCCTCGCGGCCGACGGCTGGCGGGCGATCGCGCACCATCGCGACCTCACGACCCGCGATCGGGCCACCTCGGCCGTGCGCTGAGCGCCCGGGCGGTGCGCACCGCCCGCTGAGGGCTGAGCGCCGGAGCGCTACTCCTTCTTCGCCCGCTCCGCCTTCTCCCGAGCGAGCTTCTCCCGCTCGAGCGCGTGCTTCTCTCGTTCGAGGGCGTGCTTGATCGCCTCGCGTTCGCGCTTCTGCGCCTCGCGCAGCGCCTTCTCGGCTTCGCGTCGGGCCTTCGCCGCCTCGCGCACCTGCTTGTCGCGGGGCAGCTCGAGTGCCGGAGGCAGGGGCTCCGCCGCGATGTCGCCGGCGCTGTCGCCCGACTCGACCCGGCCCACGTGGTACTCGATGCCGTCGAGGATGCGTTCGAGGCCGAACGAGAAGTCGTCGTCGGCGTCGTCGGGATGGGGCTCCGCGCCGGGCTCCGCCACGTATCCGCCGGCGGCGAGCAACGGGCTCAGGTACGGGAACCGTTCGGGGGTCACGAGCTCGGCGAGCGCCTCGAAGTAGTTCGCCCCCGTGACATCCGCCGGGTCTGCCGCTGCTGCTGCTGCGGCACCGATGTCGCGTTCCTGTGCGCCGGTGGCGCGCGCGTAGCTCGTGAGCAGCAGCAGGGTCGACATCTTCTCGCCGTCGCTGAGGGGGAGTGCGCGCACCTCTCGCAGGAACCAGTCGACGATGAGCAGGCTGTTGGGCGTGATCGGCGCACCCGAGATCGGGATGTCGACGAGCCAGGGGTGCTCGCGGTAGGCGGCGCGCATCGCGAGCACCCACGCCGTGACGCCGGCGCGCCAGCCGCGTTCGACCGTCTCGTCGGGCACGGGCGGCGTGGCCGCACCCTCCTGCATGAGCAGGATCAGGTCGTCTTTGCTGGTCACGTACCGGTAGAGCGACATCGTCGTGAAGCCGAGCGACGCGGCGACCCGGCTCATCGACACCGCCCCGATCCCCTCGGCGTCGGCGATCTCGATGGCGGCGTCGACGATGCGCTCGATCGAGAGCTCCCGCTTGGGCCCGCGTTGCGGGTTCGCCGCGACGCCCCAGGCGAGGGCCACACCTCGGGGGAGTTCGGGATCGCGTCGCTCGGGGCTCACACGCTCAGGGCTCACAGGGGGTCCGTTCTCGAGAAGGTGTTGACGACAGTCTAGAACTGTGTATTACTTAAACAACAGTGCATCACATAAACAGTTTGCGCCATACGCACAGGAGTGCAGGCGCAGACGAGAGAACAGGAGAGATCCGTGTCAGTCGCGATCGCCACCCACGGGCTCCGCAAGCGGTTCGGGGCGACCGACGTGCTCGCCGGCCTCGACCTCAGCGTGCCCGCGGGCTCGGTGTTCGCCCTGCTCGGCCCGAACGGCGCCGGCAAGACGACCACCATCAACATCCTGACGACGCTCGTGAAGCCCGATGCCGGCATCGCGCGGGTCGCGGGTTTCGACGTCGCAGCGTCGCCCGAGGAGGTGAAGCAGCGCATCGCCCTCACCGGGCAGTCCGCCGCCGTCGACGAGGTGCTCACCGGCACCGAGAACCTCGTCATGATGGGCCGGCTCTCGGGACTCGGCCGCCAGCAGGCACGGGACCGCGCCGCCGAACTGCTCGAACGATTCGATCTGACGGATGCCGCGCGCCGACGCCTCGGCACCTACTCGGGCGGCATGCGCCGACGTCTCGACCTCGCCCTCAGCCTCGTCGTCGACGTGCCGATCCTGTTCCTCGATGAGCCGACCACGGGCCTCGACACGCGCAGCCGCCAGGAGCTCTGGAACGTGATCCGCTCGCTCACCAAGGCGGGCACGACGGTCTTCCTGACGACGCAGTACCTCGAGGAGGCCGACCGGCTCGCCGACCGAATCGCCGTGCTCGACCGGGGCCGCATCGCCGCGGAGGGCACCGCCGACGAGCTGAAGGCGCGCATCGGCGGCGACGTCGTCGAGCTCCGCGGCGTCGACGGCGAGCTGCTGCTCGAACTGCCGACCGACGGCAGCGTGCACGGACTCCGCGCCGCCATCGACCTGCTCGACCACTCGCCGGCCGCAGCCGTCGAGGGGTCGCAGGTGTCCATCCGCCGTCCGAGCCTCGATGACGTGTTCCTCGCGATCACCGCGGGCGCTGCGACATCCGCCCCCGAGCTCATCGAATCGAAGTGACCGAAATGACGACCCTGACGACCACGACCTCCGCCGCGACAGCCCAGAGCGCCGGCATCGCCCCCGCCCCCGCCCGAGCGAAGCTCGGCCCGTTCACGGCCGAGTCGACGTTCATCGCCCGCAGCTTCCGCCACTCGGTGCGCGACATCGACGCCATGCTCATGGCGGTGCTGCTGCCGACGATGCTCATGCTGATGTTCACCTTCATCTTCGGCAACGCGATCGACCCGTCGGGCGGCTACGTCGACTACGTCGTGCCCGGCATCATCCTGCTCTGCGCGGGATTCGGCGCCTCGTCGACGGCGATCTCGGTCTCCCGCGACATGACGACGGGCATCATCGACCGGTTCCGCACGATGCCGCTGCGGAGCGGTGCCGTCACCACCGGCCATGTCGTGGCGAGCCTCGCCAGAAACCTCGTGGCGACGGGCGTCGTCATCGCGGTGGCGCTCCTCGTCGGATTCCGGCCGAGCGCGACCCCGCTCGAATGGCTCGCCGTGTTCGGCCTCGTGGCGCTTTACATCCTCGCGATCACCTACCTGTTCGCGGCGATCGGCCTCGCGGCGTCGAGCCCCGAGGCGGCGAGCGGCTACGGCTTCATCCTGCTGTTCCTGCCCTACCTCTCGAGCGCGTTCGTGCCCGTCGAGACGATGCCCGAGTGGCTGCAGTGGATCGCCGAGAACCAGCCGATCACCCCGGTCATCGAGACGATCCGCGGCCTGCTCATGGGCACGCCGATCGGCGACTCGGCCTGGTGGGCGATCGGCTGGTGCGTCGGCATCGTCGTGGTCTCGGTCGTCTGGGGCGGGTGGCTCTTCCGCCGCAGGGCCGGTCGGCGCTGACCTCGTCGAACGGCAGCGGATGCCGCGGCGCACGTCTGCGCCGCGGCATCCCTTCGACAGGCTCAGGACGGCGCCGCTGCCCGTCGCGGTTCCGCACCGGAGTGCTGGTCTAGAATCGGCAGGTCATGACTGCCATCTACGACTGTTCGGTCGACTCAGAGCTCCTCACCGGCATGCGCCTCGCTCGAAGCGCCATCGGGCGCGGCGAGCTGGTCGTCATCCCCACCGACACCGTCTACGGGATCGCCGCCGACGCGTTCGCCCCGAATGCCGTCTCCCGGCTGCTCGATGCGAAGGGGCGCGACCGCACGTCGCCGCCCCCCGTGCTCATCCCGGGCGTCCCGACCCTCGACGCCCTCGCGAGCGAGGTGCCGCCCGCCGTGCGCGAGCTCGTCGGCGAGTTCTGGCCCGGGGGGCTGACCGTGATCCTCCACGCGCAGCCGTCGCTGCAGTGGGATCTCGGGGAGACGCGCGGCACGGTCGCGCTGCGAATGCCGGCGAACCCCATCGCCCTCGAACTCCTCGCCGAGACGGGCCCGCTCGCGGTGTCGTCGGCGAACCTCTCGGGCGAGCCCTCCGCCACCACGGCGACGGATGCCTCCGACATGCTCGGCGACTCGGTGAGCGTCTACCTCGACGGCGGCCCGGCCGGCGGGTCGTACGAGGCCATCGGCGAGCGCGAGGGCGACACCTCCTCGACCATCGTCGACGCGACGGGCCTCGCCCGCGAAGGCGGGCGGCTCCGCATCGTGCGCGCCGGAGTGATCTCGCGCGAGCGCATCGCGGCCGTCGTGGGGGAGGACCTCCTCGAGCCCGAGCGCGCGGCCGAGGGTGAGCCCGCGCCCGAGACCGCGCCTGAGCCCGAGCCCGCGCCTGAGCCCGCGACCTCCGCCGACGACGGGGACGCTGCCGCCTCATGACCCTCTTCCTGGCCATCGCCCTGCTGACGGCACTCGTCACCTTCGGCGGATCGATCATCGTCTGGAAGCTGAGCCTGAAGTACAAGCTCTACCCGAAGATCCGCGAGCGCGACGTGCACACGCGGCCGACGCCGCGCCTCGGCGGCGTCGCGATGTTCGTCGGCATCCTCATCGCCTTCGGCGCGGCGGCGTTCGTCTCGACCCTCGGCTCCTCGCGGTTCTCGAACATCGCGATCGTCTTCCAGAATCCGGGCCAGATCCTCGCGATCCTGGGCGCCGCGCTCCTCATCGTGATCGTCGGCGTCGCCGACGACATCTGGGACCTCGACTGGACGACGAAGCTCGCCGCCCAGTTCCTCGCCGCCGGGCTCATCACCTGGCAGGGCGTCTCGATCGTGTCGCTGCCGATCGGCGGCATCACGGTCGGCTCGTCGTGGATGTTCGCGATCATCACCGTCTTCGTCATCGTGCTCGTCATGAACGCCGTGAACTTCATCGACGGGCTCGACGGGCTCGTCGCCGGCGTCGCCCTCATCGCGAACGGCGTGTTCTTCCTCTACTCGTACCTGCTCGTGCAGCAGACGTCGCCGACGAACTACTTCAACCTCGCCTCGCTCGTGGCCATCATCCTGGTCGGCGCGTGCGCCGGGTTCCTGCCGCTCAACTGGCACCCCGCGAAGCTCTTCATGGGCGATGCGGGCGCCCTCCTCATCGGGCTCCTCATGGCCACCTCCGCGGTCGCGGTCACCGGCCAGCTGAACCCGACGGGCGTCGGCCTCAACCAGTTCGTGGCGGCGTTCATCCCGATCCTGCTGCCGTTCGCGGTGCTCGTCATCCCGCTGCTCGACTTCGGGCTCGCGGTCATGCGGCGCCTGCGGGCCGGAAAGTCGCCGTTCTCGGCCGACCGCAAGCACCTCCACCACCGACTGCTCGACATGGGGCACTCGCACCTCCACGCGGTGCTGATCCTCTACGGCTGGACCGCGGTGGCATCGATCGGATGCCTCCTCACCTACGTCTTCCCGGTCTACTTCAAGATCTCCTCCCTCTGGGCGCTCCTCGCGCTGTTCATCGGCTTCGTCATCTGCGCCGTGATCACGCTCGCCCCGCTCGGCCGCCGCAAGCGCCTCACCGTCGCCGCCGAGGCGGTGGCCGTCGATGAGATCCCCGAAGCGGATGTCGCGGGGCTCGACGAGCTCGCGGGCGTCGAGGCATCCGCTGCACCCGACGTGAACCGCCCGGCGTCCGCTCAGGACGGCTCGGTAGAATCCGGGGACCCCGAAACTGGAGCACGATGAACGACGCACGACCCGAAGCCGACCGCACGCCGACCTCGAACCCCGTCCTGCGGAGGGCGCTCGTCTGGGGCGGTGTGCTCGCCGGGGTGATCCTCGTCGTCGGCGCGATCCTCGGCTACGTGCTCGCCGGCGTGCCGGGCCTCCTGGGCGCCCTGATCGGCACGCTCATGGCCGTGGTCTTCATGGGCATCACGGCGGCGAGCATCCTCGCGGCCAACCGGTTCGCCTCGAGCGACCTCTTCGTCGGGGCGTTCTTCGGCATCGTGCTCGGCGGCTGGATCCTGAAGTTCATCGTCTTCATCGTGCTCGTCGTGGTGCTGCGCGACGCCGAGTGGCTGAACACGACGGCGCTCTTCCTCAGCCTCGTCGCGGGCGTGCTCGCGTCGCTCGTCGTCGACGTCGTCGTCGTCGCGAAGTCGCGCCTGCCGTACGTCAGCGACGTCGAACTGCCGAAGGCGCCGACCGAAGACTGAGGCCGTCTCGGCGATTCGTCGGCAGCCCGAAGTATTGCTAGAGTAATGGGGATCCCCCCACGGTTCTGCCCTGCTCGCGCACGGGCTGCCGAGGTCCATGTTCGTCGCCGCGAGAGCCGAGCTCCACGCCCCGAAACAGGAGAAAGCGCTGCTAGCTAACGCTCTGAACCTGCTGGTTCCGATGTCAACCGACGATGGTGGCTTCCACGGGCCGTCGATCGACGAATTCTTCCCTGGGCCGCTGCTCTTCGAAGACACCCCCTTCGAGATCAACCGCATCATCCTCGTCCGCTACGTCGCGGTCATCGCGCTGCTGCTCGTGTTTTGGCTGGGCACCCGTCGCATGAGCGTCGTGCCCGGGCGCTTCCAGAGCCTCGTCGAGATGGGTCTCGACATGGTGCGCGTCAACATCGCCGACGACCTGCTCGGCAAGAAGGACGGCAAGCGGTTCCTGCCGATCCTGACGACCATGTTCTTCATGATCCTGTTCATGAACCTGACAGGCGTCATCCCGTTCCTGAACATCGCCGGCACCTCCGTCATCGGCGTGCCGCTCGTGCTCGCGATCGTCGCGTACATCACGTTCATCTACGCGGGTGTCAAGAAGAGCCCCAAGAACTTCTTCAAGAACTCGCTCTTCCCCTCGGGTGTGCCGTGGCCGGTGTACATCATCGTCACGCCGATCGAGTTCATCTCGACGTTCATCATCCGCCCGATCACCCTCACGCTCCGACTCATGATGAACATGATCGTCGGCCACCTCCTGCTGGTGCTCTTCTTCGCGGCGACGCAGTTCTTCGTCGTGCAGATGAGCGGCTGGTGGACCCTGCTCGGCGTCGGAACGCTGGCCTTCGGCCTCGCGTTCACACTGTTCGAGGTCCTCGTCGCCGTCCTGCAGGCGTACGTCTTCGCACTTCTCACCGCGGTCTACATCCAGCTCGCGGTCGCAGAAGAGCACTGAGCCCGGGCATCCGCCCAGAACATTCCCTAGGAAAGGAAACCCAACGTGGACGCAACCACCGTTCTCGCTGAGATCAACGGCAACATCGCGACGGTCGGCTACGGCCTCGCCGCCATCGGCCCGGCCATCGGCGTCGGCATCGTCGTCGGCAAGACGATCGAGGGCGTCGCCCGCCAGCCCGAGCTGGCCGGCCGCCTCCAGGTCCTGATGTGGATCGGTATCGCCTTCACCGAGGCGCTCGCCTTCATCGGCATCGCCACCTACTTCATCTTCGTCTGATCCACCCGCCCCAACTGAGGAGGCCAACGTGCTTCAAGCAGTACTGAGCGCTGCAACCGAGGGTGGCGAGACCCACAGCCCGGTGATTCCGGAGTGGTACGACATCATCTGGTCGTCGGTCTGCTTCGTCATCATCCTCATCTTCTTCTGGAAGTACGTGCTTCCGCGCGTGCAGAAGCTGCTCGATGAGCGGGGCGAGGCGATCGAGGGCAACATCGCGAAGGCCGACGAGGCGCAGCGCAAGGCCGAGGCGGCACTCGAGGAGTACACCGCCCAGCTCGCCGACGCGCGCACCGAAGCCGGTCGCATCCGCGAGACGGCTCGCGACGACGGCAAGAAGATCGTCGCCGAGGCGAAGGACGCCGCCACCGTCGAGGCTGCTCGCGTGACCGCGAGCGCACAGGCGCAGATCGAGGCGGAGCGCCAGACGGCACTCGTCACGCTCCGCTCCGAGGTGGGCACGCTGGCCATCGACCTCGCTTCCGGGGTCATCGGCGAGTCGCTCTCCGACGACGCGAAGGCGACCGCGGTCGTCGACCGCTTCCTCGCCGAACTGGAGGCCTCCGAGGCCACCGCCGGAGGGAAGAAGTAGTCCATGGGTAGCGCTACGAGAGAGGCCCTGGCCGGCTCGAAGGCCGCGCTCGCGGAGCTCGGCCGAACCGACCTTCCGGTTGCCGAGGCCCTCCTCGCCGCAGGCCGAGTCATCGGCGAGTCCGCGCACCTGCGCACGGCTCTCATCGACACCGAGGCCGACGTCGCGCAGAAGCGCGCGCTCGTCGAGGCCGTGTTCGGCGCCCGCATCCCGGCCGAGGCCGCCTCGCTCCTCGTGAGCGCGGCTTCGCGCCGGTGGTCGTCGGGCGACGACTTCCTCGCCGGCATCGAGGAGATCGGCATCCGCGTCGCCGCGGACTCCGCTCCCGACGACGTCGATCTCGATGCCGAGCTGCTCGCGTTCGAGCGGGCGGTCGCGAGCGACGCCGAGCTCGAGCTCGCGCTCGGGTCGAAGCTCGGCGAGACCGTCGCCAAGACGCAGATCGTCGACCGGCTCCTCGAGGGCAAGGCATCACCGCAGACCGTCGTCATCGTGCGGCACCTCGTGCAGCAGCCTCGCGGCCGCCGCATCGGCGAGCTGCTCCGCCACGGGGCATCCGTCGTCGCAGACCAGCGCGGATTCGACATCGCGACGGTCACGAGTGCCGTTCCGCTCACCGCCGCCCAGCTGGGCCGGCTCGAGCAGGGCCTCGCGGTCCAGGCGGGCCGCCGTGTCCGCTTCGACACCATCGTCGATCCCGCCGTGCTCGGCGGGATCCGCGTGCAGATCGGCGACGACGTCATCGACGGCAGCGTCGCCTCGCGCCTCAGTTCGCTGCGGCAGAAGCTTGCCGGCTGACGCCGGTTGAAACGACCGGCGCTCGCGCCGTGACACACCAGTAGCTGTACAACCGGTACAGAAAAAGGGAAAAGACAATGGCAGAACTCACCATCAGCCCCGACGAGATCCGTTCGGCTCTCTCGGAGTTCGTCTCGTCGTACGAGCCGGGACAGGCGGAGAAGACCGAGGTCGGGTACGTCACCGACGCCGGCGACGGCATCGCGCACGTCGAAGGTCTTCCCTCGGTCATGGCGAACGAGCTGATCCGCTTCGCGGACGGCACGCTCGGTCTCGCGCAGAACCTCGACGAAGACGAGATCGGCGTCGTCGTGCTCGGCGAGTTCACCGGCATCGAAGAGGGCATGGAGGTGACCCGCACCGGCGAGGTCCTCTCCGTCCCCGTCGGCGAGGGCTACCTCGGTCGTGTCGTCGACCCGCTCGGCCACCCGATCGACGGTCTCGGCGAGATCACCGGCATCGAGGGCCGTCGTGCCCTCGAGCTGCAGGCGCCGGGCGTCATGCAGCGCAAGTCGGTGCACGAGCCGCTTCAGACCGGCATCAAGGCCATCGACGCGATGATCCCCGTCGGCCGCGGCCAGCGTCAGCTCATCATCGGCGACCGCCAGACCGGCAAGACGGCCATCGCGATCGACACGATCATCAACCAGAAGGCCAACTGGGAGACGGGCGACCCGTCGAAGCAGGTTCGCTGCATCTACGTCGCCGTCGGCCAGAAGGGCTCGACCATCGCCTCGGTGAAGGGCGCCCTCGAAGACGCGGGAGCCATGGAGTACACGACCATCGTCGCGGCTCCCGCCTCCGACCCGGCCGGCTTCAAGTACCTCGCTCCCTACACCGGCTCGGCCATCGGCCAGCACTGGATGTACGACTCCAAGCACGTCCTCATCATCTTCGACGACCTGTCGAAGCAGGCTGAGGCCTACCGCGCCGTGTCGCTGCTGCTGCGTCGTCCGCCGGGACGCGAGGCGTACCCCGGTGACGTCTTCTACCTGCACTCGCGTCTGCTCGAGCGTTGCGCGAAGCTCTCCGACGAGCTCGGCGCCGGCTCGATGACGGGCCTGCCGATCATCGAGACCAAGGCCAACGACGTCTCGGCGTACATCCCGACCAACGTGATCTCGATCACCGACGGCCAGATCTTCCTCCAGTCCGACCTGTTCAACTCGAACCAGCGCCCCGCTGTCGACGTCGGCATCTCGGTCTCCCGAGTCGGCGGTGACGCACAGGTCAAGTCGATCAAGAAGGTCTCCGGCACGCTGAAGCTCGAGCTCGCGCAGTACCGCTCGCTCGAGGCCTTCGCGATGTTCGCATCCGACCTCGACGCCGCCAGCCGCCGTCAGCTCGCCCGAGGCGCACGCCTCACCGAGCTGCTCAAGCAGCCGCAGTACTCGCCGATGTCGGTCGAGAAGCAGGTCGTCTCGATCTGGGCCGGCACCAACGGCAAGCTCGACGAGGTTCCCGTCGAAGACATCCTCCGTTTCGAGAGCGAGCTGCACGACTTCCTCGCCCGCAACACCGAGGTGCTCAACTCGCTGCGCGAGACCAACGTGCTCTCCGACGAGACCGCGGCCGAACTCGCTGCGGCAGTCGACACGTTCAAGCTCGAGTTCCAGACCGGCGAGGGCAAGCCGCTCGCCTCGGTCGGGTCCGAGCAGTTCGAGGCGATCGCTGAAGAAGAGGTCGTCCAGGAGAAGATCGTCAAGGGTCGCCGCTAGTCATTCCGAGGTTCCCTGAGGCTCTCGACGGGAACTGACCTCACGGGGTCGAGTCGAGAGCCTCAGTACCAGGAAGACAGGACACAGGAGAAACATGGGAGCGCAGCTTCGGGTCTACCGGCAGAAGATCAAATCTGCCCAGACGACCAAGAAGATCACGCGGGCGATGGAGCTCATCTCCGCCTCGCGGATCCAGAAGGCTCAGGCGCGCGTTGCGGCGTCGGAGCCGTATTCGACCGCCATCACTCGGGCAGTCTCGGCCGTTGCGAGCTACTCGAACGTGGCTCACGTGCTGACGACCGAGCCGGAGCGCATCGATCGCGCCGCGATCGTGATCTTCACGTCGGACCGCGGCCTCGCCGGCGCCTTCAACTCGCAGGTGCTGCGCGAAGCAGAGGAGCTCACCGAGCTCCTGAAGAGCCAGGGCAAGTCGGTCGAGTACTTCCTCGTCGGCCGCAAGTCCGTCGGCTACTTCAACTTCCGGCACCGCGCCTTCGAGCGCAGCTGGATCGGCGGCACCGACAACCCCGACTTCGACACGGCGAAGGAGATCGCCGACGCGGTGCTTGAGGCGTTCCTTCGGGACGCGGGCGACGGCGGCGTCGACGAGATCCACATCGTCTACAACCGCTTCGTGAGCCGCATCACGCAGGTTCCGGTGGTCACCCGCCTGCTCCCGCTCGAGGTCGTCGAGAGCGATGAGGCCCCCGAAGCCTCCTCGACGAAGCACGAGGTCTTCCCGCTCTACGAGTTCGAGCCCGACGCGGAGACCGTCCTCGACGGACTCCTGCCGGTCTACATCGAGAGCCGCATCTACAACGCGATGCTGCAGTCGTCGGCGGCCAAGCACGCCGCGACGCAGAAGGCGATGAAGTCGGCCAGCGACAACGCCGACAAGCTCATCACCGACTACACGCGTCTGGCGAACAACGCGCGCCAGTCCGAGATCACCCAGCAGATTTCCGAGATCGTGGGCGGCGCTGACGCGCTGTCGTCCGCCAAGTAGCCCCTTACGAAGAGAGAGAACACATGACTGACACCGCTACCGCCTCGGCCGCGGCCGCGCCTGTGGCCGGCGCCGTCGGCCGCGTCGCCCGGGTCACCGGCCCCGTCGTCGACATCGAGTTCCCGCACGACTCGATCCCCCCGATCTACAACGCGCTGAAGACCGAGATCACGATCGACGGCAACACCACGGTGCTGACCCTCGAGGTCGCACAGCACCTCGGTGACGACCTGGTCCGCGCGATCGCCCTGAACCCGACCGATGGCCTCGTCCGCGGCCAGGAGGTCTCCGACACCGGCGCATCGATCTCGGTGCCCGTCGGCGACGTCACCAAGGGCAAGGTCTTCAACGTCATCGGCGAGGTGCTGAACGCAGAGCCCGGCGAGCAGATCGAGATCACCGAGCGCTGGCCGATCCACCGCAAGGCTCCGGCCTTCGACCAGCTCGAGTCGAAGACCTCGATGTTCGAGACCGGCATCAAGGTCATCGACCTCCTCACGCCGTACGTGCAGGGTGGAAAGATCGGCCTCTTCGGTGGTGCAGGTGTCGGCAAGACCGTCCTCATCCAGGAGATGATCCAGCGCGTCGCGCAGGACCACGGTGGTGTGTCGGTGTTCGCCGGTGTCGGCGAGCGCACCCGTGAGGGCAACGACCTCATCCACGAGATGGAGGAGGCGGGCGTCTTCGACAAGACCGCCCTCGTCTTCGGCCAGATGGACGAGCCGCCGGGAACGCGTCTTCGCGTGGCGCTGTCGGCCCTGACCATGGCGGAGTACTTCCGCGATGTGCAGAAGCAGGACGTGCTGCTCTTCATCGACAACATCTTCCGCTTCACGCAGGCCGGTTCCGAGGTCTCGACGCTCCTCGGCCGCATGCCGTCGGCCGTGGGATACCAGCCGAACCTCGCCGACGAGATGGGCGTTCTGCAGGAGCGCATCACCTCGACGCGTGGACACTCGATCACCTCGCTGCAGGCGATCTACGTCCCCGCCGACGACTACACCGACCCGGCCCCGGCAACGACGTTCGCGCACCTCGACGCCACGACCGTGCTCTCCCGCGCGATCGCGTCGAAGGGTCTCTACCCGGCCGTCGACCCGCTGACCTCGACGTCGCGCATCCTCGACCCCCGTTACCTGGGCGAGGACCACTACCGCGTCGCCACCACGGTCAAGCAGATCCTCCAGAAGAACAAGGAACTGCAGGAGATCATCGCCATCCTCGGTGTCGACGAGCTCTCCGAGGAAGACAAGATCACGGTGTCGCGTGCGCGCCGTATCGAGCAGTTCCTCTCGCAGAACACCTACATGGCGAAGAAGTTCACCGGTGTCGAGGGGTCGACCGTTCCGCTCAAGGACACGATCGAGTCGTTCGACGCGATCGCCAAGGGCGAGTTCGACCACGTGGCCGAGCAGGCCTTCTTCAACGTCGGTGGCATCTCCGACGTCGAAGAGAAGTGGGCTCAGATCCAGAAGGAGAACGGCTGAGCATGGCCAGCCTCAACGTGAGCGTCGTCTCGGCCGACCAGCAGGTCTGGTCGGGCGAGGCGACCATGGTGGTGGCGCGCACCGTCGAAGGCGAGATCGGCATTCTGCCGGGTCACGAGCCGATGCTCGCGATCCTCGCCGGCGGCGAGGTGCGGGTCACCCTGCCCGGCGGTGAGAAGATCACCGCCAACGCCGAAGATGGATTCCTGTCGGTGCAGGCGAACGCGGTGCAGGTCGTCGCGTCCCGCGCTGAACTCGTCTGAGGAGTAACGGATGCAGGGGGAGCAGCCGATCGAACGCCAGTTCGGTGACCTGAGTGTCACCCAGCTCATCGTCATGGCCGGGTTGCCGGGTGCGGGAAAGTCGACGATCGGAGAGATCGTCGGCGCCCGCCTCGGCGCCACGGTCGTGTCGGTCGACCCGATCGAGTCTGCGATCCTGCGGGCCGGCATCGACGCCGACCAACCGACCGGTCTCGCGGCATACCTCGTGGCCGAAGAGATCGCCGAGAAGGAGCTCGACTCCGGCCGCACGGTGATCGTCGACGCGGTCAACGCGGGCGAGGCCGCACGCCTGCAGTGGCGGGACCTCGCGGAGCGTGCCGACGTGCGCCTGCGGGTGATCGAGGTCGTGTGCTCCGATGAGGAGTTGCACCGCGCCCGACTCGAGAAGCGCGAGCGCAAGCTCCCGCACCTCGAGGAGACCACCTGGCGGGCCGTCGAGCAGAGCCTCGAGGGGTACGCGGCCTGGACCGGCCCGTCGTCGGCGCTGCCGCGAGTGACGATCGACAGCATCGAGTCGCTCGGGTCGAACGTCGAGGCCGCACTCGCCTTCATCGGCTCGTAGTGCGGCTGCTGCTTCCGCCGTCCGAGACCAAACGCGACGGCGGCGTCGACGTCGCGCTCGATCTGGGCGCACTCTCGTTCGGCTCCCTCACCCCGATTCGGGCTGAGACCACCGCAGCCGTCGTCGCGCTCGCGCACGACCCCGCCGAGATGATGCGGGCGTTGAAGCTCGGACCTCGGCAGGCGCACGAGGTCGAGCGGAATCGGCACCTGCTCGATTCACCCACGATGTCCGTGCTCGACCGGTACACGGGCGTGCTCTTCGACGCGCTCGATGCCCCGACGCTCGACGTCGACGCTCGCACCTACGCCGCGGACCACGTGGTCGTGCACTCCGCACTGTTCGGTCTGCTCGGGGCGATGGACTCGATTCCCGCGTACCGGCTGTCGCACGATTCCCGCCCGCCGGGCGTGCGGATGAAAGCGCTGTGGCGAGCACCGATCACGGCCGCACTCGAGGCGGCCGGCGGTCTGCTGCTCGATCTCCGCTCCGAGGCGTACGTCGAACTCGGACCCGTTCCCGCGCACGCCGAAGCGGCGTTCGTACGAGTCGTCTCCGTCGACGGTGCCGGCCGGAAGCGCGCGCTGAACCACTTCAACAAGCGCGCGAAGGGGCTCTTCACCCGCGCCGTGCTGACCGCGCAGCCGCAGCTCGCCTCGATCGAGGAGCTGATCGACTGGGCGCACGAGGCCGGCTTCTCGCTCTCGCTCAGCTCAGAGCGAGTCGGCGCGGGCGTTCGCGAACTCGAACTCGTCGCCTGACCGGGCCCGCTGCCTCGGAAGGCCTCACGCGGCGGCGGCACCCGCCGATCGGTGGCACGCGGCGAGGTGGTCGTCGACCATGCCGGCCGCCTGCATGAGCGCGTACATCGTCGTCGGCCCGACGAAGCGGAATCCGCGACGGCGCAACTCTTTGCTCATCGCCGCGGACTCCGGCGTCGTCGCCGGCACCTCGGCGAAGGTGACCGGTGCCACCTCGCGCCGCGCGGGCGCGAAACTCCACAGCAGCTCGTCGATGGGCTGATCGAGCCCGAGCGTGGCACGGGCGTTCTGGATCGTCGCCTCGATCTTGCCGCGGTGACGGATGATGCGCTCATCGCCGAGCAGGCGTGAGACGTCGTCGTCGCTCATGGCGGCGACACGTTCGGCATCGAATCCATGGAAGACCTCGCGGAATGCCGGACGGCGCCGAAGGATCGTGATCCACGACAGGCCGGCCTGGAATCCCTCGAGGCAGACCTTCTCGAAGAGCCGCACCGGATCGTGCTGCGGCGTGCCCCACTCCTCGTCGTGGTACCGGCGGTACTCGGGGTCGGATGCGCCCCACCCGCACCGGGCGAGTCCGTCGTCGCCGACGATGATCTCGGGCCGGGGGATGACACTCACGCGGCGAAGCCGATCTGCTCGTGGCCGAGCAGCCAGAGCTTCGTGGGAACGCCCTCGCCGCCGGAGTACCCGGTGATGCGACCATCGCTCGCGAGCACGCGGTGGCAGCCCACGATGATCGGCACGGGGTTCGCGCCGACGGCGCCGCCGATGGCCCGGGCGGACCCTGGCTTGCCGACAGCAGCCGCGAGTGCGCCGTACGAGGTGGCCTCACCCCAGCGCAGTCGCTCGAGCTCGGCCCAGACGGCCTGCTGGAACGGGGTGCCGGTGAGTCGCACCGGAACGTCGAAGTCGAGGCGCTGCCCCGCGAAGTACTCGTCGAGCTGTTCGCGGGCCGCGCGGAGCACGTCGTTGGGGCGCTCGGGAGCGTCGTCGTGGGGGAGCACGCCGCCGCTCTCGATGGAGAGACTCGTGACGGCCTCGTCGTCGGCGACGAGTTCGAGACGCCCGATCGGGCTGTCGAGGCGGATGAGGTACACGTTCGTCATGTTCCGAGCGTAACCTCGGCGTCCGACACCCGCTCGCGGAAATCGGACATCGCGGAACCCGACCCCGGATCGCGTGTTGTGGAGGAGGAGTCGGCACGACCCGTCCTCCACAGCGGCGATCTCGCCTCGACCGGCCACGGACCCGACACCGGCGCCACTCGGAGCGCCGCTCCGGGCGAGGCTCGGCGCATGACGACCATCATCCGCGCCGAAGCGGCGCACGACTTCCTCGCCCTCGTCCCGGCGCTGGCCGGGTTCCAGCCGCAGCGCTCGCTCGTCTGCGTGGCGTTCAGCGGGAACCGCACGGCCGGCGTGCTTCGGTACGACCTCCCACGACGGGCGCGCGATCGCGCACCGCTCGCAGCCGTGATCGTCGGCACGCTCTGCCGTATGCGCGGCGTCGACGCCGTCGTGCCGATCGTGTACACCGAGGCTCGATTCGGCGCGGGCCGGGGGATGCCGGAGCGACCACTGCTCGGGATGCTCACCGCCCGCGCCGAGGAGGCCGGATTCCTCGTGCGCGATGCGCTGTGCCGGGCATCCGACGGATGGGGGTCGCTGCTCGATCCGGCGACACCGACCACGGGGCATCCGCTCGCGCTCATCGACGAGAGCCCCGTGCTGCGTCTCGCCGCGGCGGAGGGGGAGGTCGTGGCCTCGTCGCCGGCCGCGAGCGCGGACCTGCCGGAGCCCGAGCCCGAGGTCGCCGCTCGACTCGCCGAATCGCTCGCGCAGCTCACCGGCGACGGTCGTGCAGACGCGCTGCGGCGGCTGGGCGGGAATGCCGATCCGGTCGGGCTCGTCGAGACGCTGCTCGTGCGCGACGGCACGCATCCGCCGCTCAGGCTCGCGTGGTTCCTGCACCTCGCGTCCCTTCCCGCCGTGCGCGACGCCATGATGCTCCAGATCGGGTTCGGCGCGCTGATCGGCGAGGCGGCGCACGATGACGCGGTCGCCACGGCCGAGCGGGCGGCCGAGCTCGACGAGACGATCGAGGCCCTCGTCGTGCGCGAGTCGGCGACCGGTACGACCGCCGAAGTCAGCGAGATGCTCTCCCGGCTCATGGTCGGCCGGTCGCAGCTGCGCCCGGATGCGCGTCGGGTCGAGCGGGCGCTCGCGCTGCTGCGGCAGCTGGTCGCGAACGCCCCGACGACGCATCGCGTCGGCCCGCTCTGCATTGCCGCATGGCTCGCGTGGTCGCTCGGCAGGGGGTCGGCGGCCGGGGCGTACCTCGATCGGGCCGTGGAGATCGATCCCGGTCACTCGATGGCGGGCCTGCTCGGCGTCCTCGTCGGCAGTGGCACGCTGCCCGAATGGGCGTTCAGTGGCCGGTGAGCCCGCCGACGGCACGGGCGAGCAGCGACGACCGGCCGGTGAGGCGCTCCTCCGCGTCGGAGAATCGCATGCCGAGCACGCCGAGGTTCGCACCCAGGTACCGCAGCGGCTCGGGCTCCCACAGCGGCGATCGGTGATTCACCCAAGGGAGGGCGGTCAGGTCGCTCTGCACGCCGCGCACGAGGTCGGCCATGGTCCGACCGGCGAGATTCGTGGTCGAGAGGCCGTCGCCGACGTACGCGCCGGCGAAGCCCACTCCGGTCTTCGGGTTGTAGCTCGCGGTCGCGTTCCAATCGCGTGCGACGCCGAGTGGTCCGCCCCATCGGTGGGTGATGCGGGTGCCGTCGATCGCGGGGAAGAGCTCGAACAGCGCGGTGCGCAGTCGGTGGAAGACGGTCTCCACGTGTTCGAACGCGGGATCCAGCGCGCTGCCCCAGTGGTAGCTCGCGCCCCGACCACCGAAGGCGAACCGGTTGTCGGCGGTGCGCTGTCCGTACACGAGCAGATGGCGGAAATCGCTGAACGTCGTGCCGTGCGCGAGCCCGATCTCGTCCCAGACCTCGTCGGGGAGCGGTTCGGTCGCGATCATGAGGGAGTACAGGGGGAGGATGCGCCGGCGCACACGCGGCAGGCTCGCACCGTACCCCTCGGTCGCGACGATCACGTGTCGTGCCGAGACCGTGCCCTCGGCATCGCTGCCGTCGAGCGCGCGGAACCGCACCCGGCCCGCCGACCAGTCGACGACCTCGGTCTGATCGAACAGCGAGACGCCGAGCTCCTCGACGACACGGGCGAGGCCGCGCACGAGTTTCGCCGGGTGCACCCGTGCGCACGACGGATCGAAGACCGCGTCGGGCGCACGGCCGTCGAGACCGGTCGCACCGAACCTCTCCTCGACGCGGTGCCGGTCCCAGTACTCGAGCGCGTCGACCCCGAACCGGCGTGCGTCGTCGACCTCGGCGACGGCGAGTTCGCGCTGGGCATCGCTCCGTGCGAAGGTGACCGTGCCGCCCTTCACGAAGTCGCAGTCGATGCCCTCGCGCGCCGTGACACGGCCGACCTCGTCGACCGTGTCGAGCATCGCACGGCGCATCGCGATCGCCTGGTCGTAGCCGTGATCGCGCTCGATCGACGCGGCCGACTGGGGGAACAGCGCCGAGCACCAGCCGCCGTTGCGGCCCGAGGCTCCGAACCCCGAGAACTCGCGCTCGAGCACGGCGATGCGCAAGGTCGGATCCGCCTTCGCCAGGGCGTATGCGGTCCAGAGTGCCGTGAGTCCACCGCCGATCAGGCAGACGTCGAACCGGGCGCTCGAGGCGAGGGCCGCGCGCGGGCGGAGGTCGTCGAGCCCGCGCGCGACCAGGTCATCGAGCCAGAAGCTCACCCGACGGGACGAATCCGGTGAGGCGTCCGTCACCGTCGGGCGAGCCCCCGCCATCAGAGCCGGTTGGAGGCTTCGGTCAGCACACCGCGCAGCTTCTGCTCGATCTCGGCGAACTCCGCCGGGCCGATGGTGAGCGGCGGTGCCAGCTGGATCACGGGGTCGCCGCGGTCGTCGGCGCGGCAGTAGAGACCCGCGTCGAAGAGCGCCTTCGAGAGGAAGCCGCGGAGCAGGCGCTCGGACTCGTCGTCGTCGAAGGTCTCGCGCGTCTCCTTGTCCTTCACGAGCTCGATGCCGAAGAAGTAGCCGTCGCCGCGCACGTCGCCGACGATCGGCAGGTCGAGCAGCTTCTCGAGCTCGGCGCGGAACAGCGGCGAGTTCTCGAGAACCCGTTCGTTCAGCTTCTCCTCCTCGAAGATGTCGAGGTTCTCGAGTGCCACCGCGGCCGAGACCGGGTGCCCGCCGAACGTGTAGCCGTGGTAGAACGACGTGTTGCCCTCGGCGAACGGGGCGTAGATCTTCTCGGAGACGATCGTCGCGCCGATGGGGGAGTAGCCCGAGGTCATCGCCTTCGCGCACGTGATCATGTCGGGCACGTAGCCGTAGGCGTCGCATGCGAACATGTGGCCGAGACGGCCGAACGCGCAGATGACCTCGTCGGACACGAGGAGCACGTCGTACTGGTCGCAGATCTCGCGCACGCGCTTGAAGTAGCCGGGGGGCGGCGGGAAGCAGCCGCCGGAGTTCTGCACCGGCTCGAGGAACACGGCGGCGACCGTCTCGGGGCCCTCGAAGAGGATCATCTCCTCGATGCGGTTCGCGGCCCAGAGGCCGAAGGCTTCGAGGTCGTCGGCCGGGGCGCCCATCTCGGCGGCGCGGTAGAAGTTCGTGTTCGGCACGCGGAACCCGCCGGGGGTGACCGGCTCGAACATCTCCTTCATGCCGGGGATGCCCGTGATCGCGAGGGCGCCCTGCGGGGTGCCGTGGTAGGCGACCGAGCGGGAGATCACCTTGTGCTTCGTCGGCCGGCCCTGGAGCTTCCAGTAGTACTTGGCGAGCTTGAAGGCCGTCTCGACGGCTTCTCCGCCGCCCGTCGAGAAGAAGACCCGGTTGAGGTCGGCGGGCGCGTAGCCCGCAAGGCGGTCGGCGAGCTCGATCGCCGAGGGGTGGGCGTACGACCAGATCGGGAAGAAGGCGAGCTGCTCCGCCTGCTTGGCGGCGACCTCGGCGAGCCGCGCGCGCCCGTGGCCGGCGTTCACGACGAAGAGGCCGGCCAGCCCGTCGAAGTACTCCCGGCCCTGGACGTCGTAGATGTGGTGGCCCTGACCGCGGGTGATGATCGGCACTCCCGACGTCTCCATGGTGGACTGCCGGGAGAAGTGCATCCAGAGATGATCCTTCGCCTTCTGCTGCAGCGCGTCGTTGTCGTAGACCGTGTCGGTCATTGCCATCCCTTTCTCGATGAGCACCCGCCGAATCAGCGGGTGCCCCAGTTGTAGAACTGCTTCTGGAGCTTCAGGTAGACGAACGTCTCGGTCGACTGCACGCCCTCGATCACGCGGATGCGCGTGTTCAGGAGTTCGAGCAGCTCGTCGTCGTTCTCGCAGACGACCTCGGCCATCACGTCGAAGCTGCCGGCGGTGAGTACGACGTAGTCGATCTCGGGGATCTCGGCGAGGCGAGCGGCGAGCACGCGGGTGTCACCCGCCGTGCGGATGCCGATCATCGCCTGCGTGGTGAAGCCGAGCTGCATCGGGTCGGTCACGGCCACGATCTGCATGACGCCCGACTCGGTGAGCCGCTGCACGCGCTGGCGCACGGCGGCCTCCGACAGGCCGACGGCCTTTCCGACATCGGCGTACGAACGCCGTCCATCGGCCTGCAGCTGCTCGATGATCGCCTTCGAGACCTCGTCGAGCTGCACGGGTCGGGACTGCGAGGAACGCCCGTTGTTCGTCATGCCACGATTGTGACAGTGGCGGATGCCCCATGCAAGCGATTCCGTTGAATACCGGTGCGAAATCGACTGAATCCACAGCGATTCGTGTGGTTCGACTACGGATCACGGAGGGCGTCGACACGGCCCGGCATCGGCCCGGCCCCGGCGCGGCCCGGAATCCGGCACCCACGAACCAGGGAGGACGGACCTGCGCACGACCCTCGTGCGCCGGCCCGCACGGTGCCAGAATGTCCGCATGGTCTCAGGCGCTGTCTCGAGTTCGGCGTCGGCCGGTGCACCCGCGTGGGACGTGATCGTGGGAGACCGGTTCATCGCGGCGCTCGCCGCACCCGCTCCCGAAGCGGTGCTGAGCGCACTCTCCGAAGCGGCGAGCGACGGCCGACTCGTGCTCGAGGCGCTCGTCGGGCTGGTGCCGTCGGGCCGCGTCGACCCGGTGGAGTCGTTCGGTCTCGTCTGGTGGGCGGAGGCGGAGGCGGAGGCGACGAGCGTGACCGTCGTCGTTCGCGGCGACGCGGTCGTCGACCTCGCCTCACCGGGCGGCAGCCGCAGGTTCGATGCACGCGGCATCCGCCCGTGGCACCTCGCCGACTTCGACGACGTGGTGGCGCTGCGCATCACCGACGCTGCGACGCCGCTCGAACGCGAGCAGACCGCGGGCGAGCCGGTGGTGCCTCGACGGGCGAGCCTGCGAGCCTCCTCGGTCGAGTGGTCGGCGGCGGGGCCGGCGGATGCCCCTGCTCCCACGCCCTGGCTCGACGCCGACACGTTGCTCGCGCCCCGCCAGCGGGAGGCGGATCTCGCGGCATCCGTCGCCGACACGGTCATCACCCCGCGGCAGGTGCGGCGCGTCCCGGATGCCACCGGCACCACGCCGACCGACTCGCCCGCGTCTCCGACAGCCGCCGCAGCGGATCCAGCGCCGAACGGCCCTCGCTTCCGCATCGGCGACGGCCGGCCCGTGACGGTCACGGCACCCGTGCTCATCGGTCGGAAGCCACTGCCTCCGCGCATCGCCGGCAGCGGCATGCCGCCCGAACTCCTCACGGTCGAATCGCCGGCCGCGATCGTCTCGGGCACCCACCTCGAGCTGCGCGTCGTCGGCACCCGACTCGTCGCGACCGACCTGCACTCGACCAACGGCACCGTGCTCCGCACGGCGTCCGGCACACGTCGGCTCCGTGCGGGAGAGTCGGTCGTGGTGCTTCCCGGCACCCGTCTCGATCTCGGAGACGATACGATCATCGAGATCCTCCTCGCCCAGGGTTCCCCCGGCGCATGACCCGAACAGACAGCAGGCTTCACAGGTGACCCAGATCGGCAATGGCAACGCCCGCCATCGGATCACGCTGCCCGACGGCACCGAGGTCACCCTCGCCTGGGCAGCGGTCACCGACACCGGACTGCGCCGCGAGGTGAACGAAGACAGCTTCGTCGCCCAGGCGCCGATCTTCGCCGTGGCCGACGGCATGGGCGGTCACGCCGCGGGCGACTTCGCGAGCGCCGCGGTCGTCACCCGGCTCGCCGAGCACGGCGGCAAGGCCCTCGTCGGCACGCCCGAGATCGACCACGCGCTCCGCCTCGCAGTGCAGGACATGGGCCGCGGCGCCGGAGTCACCGACGAGGGCAGCGGCACGACGGTCACCGGTGCCGCGATCGGGGCGATCGCCGACGAGCCGGCCTGGATCGTGTTCAACATCGGCGATTCGCGCGTCTACCGACTGGTGGGCGGCGTGCTCGAGCAGTTGACGGTCGACCACTCGATCGTGCAGGAACTCGTCGACGCGGGGCAGATCACGCGCGAAGAGGCCGACACGCACCCGCACTCGAACGTGATCACGCGTGCCGTCGGCTTCCACGAGGCACCGATCCCCGACTATCGCGCGATCGCCGTCGAGCCAGGCATGCGGCTCCTCGTCTGCTCCGACGGGCTCACGAAGGAGCTCACGACCTATGGCATCCGCCACTTCCTCGTCGCCAATGCGAAGGCCGAGAAGGCCGCGCACCAGCTGCTCGAGGCTGCGCTGGGCAACGGAGGACGCGACAACGTCACGGCGATCGTGATCGACGTCCTGAAGGTCGTGCGCCCCGCGGGCGCGCAGCCGTCGGGCGAGGTCGAGCCGGCGCACCGCTGATCCCGGCTCGCAGCCGGCCCTCGTGATGTGCACAGCACCACGAGGCATCCGTCGCCCGCGGATACAATGATGGGCACCGGGCGCCACCGGCCACCGGGCGGCGTCCCACCGACCCAGAGCAGGCAGGAGGATCGTGTCTCGACGACTGCCGTCCACGCCTCCGAACCTGCCGGGTTTCGCGTTCATCCGCGTGCTCGGGTCGGGCGGATTCGCCGACGTCTTCCTCTACGAGCAGAACATGCCGCGACGCCTCGTCGCGGTGAAGGTGCTGCTCGCCGAGGTCGTCAACGACGACCTGCGGCAGATGTTCCAGGCCGAGGCGAACCTCATGGCCCAGCTCTCCTCCCACCCGTCGATCCTCACGGTCTACCAGGCCAGCGTCGCGGCCGACGGCCGGCCGTACCTGGTGATGGAGTACTGCTCCGCCTCGCTCGGACAGCGCTACCGTGCCGTGCAGCTGCCGCTGGCCGAGGTGCTCGCCGTCGGCGTGCGCATCGCGAGTGCGGTCGAGACGGCGCATCGGCAGGGCGTGCTGCACCGGGACATCAAGCCGTCGAACATCCTCACCACCGCGTACGGTCACCCCGTGCTCTCCGACTTCGGCATCGCGGCGACACTCGGCGAGGCCGAGTCGTCCGACGCGGTCGGCCTGTCGATCCCGTGGTCGGCGCCCGAGGTGCTGCACGACGAGGTGTCGGGCAGTGTCGCGAGCGAGGTCTGGTCGCTCGGCGCCACCGTCTACTCGCTCCTCGCCGGTCGCAGTCCGTTCGAGACGCCGGGCGGCGACAACGGATCCGGCGCGCTCATGGGTCGGATCGACAAGGCGAAGTACACGCCCACCGGGCGCCCCGACGTGCCGAAGAGCCTCGAGCAGGTGCTCGCGCGTTCGATGTCGCGTCGGCCGTCGAGCCGGCAGTCGAGTGCGCTCGAGTTCGTCCGCGACCTGCAGTCGGTCGAGGAGGAGCTCGGGCTCTCCCAGACGCCGCTCGAGGTCGCGATGGACGACTGGGCGCTCGCGACCGCCGTCGACGTCGACGAGCAGACCCGCATCAGCGGGGCCCACGGCATCGGCGACGGCGCACCGCGACGGCGGCGCGCGCGGAGCGGGGCCCTCGGCTCCACCCGGTCGGAGGCGGACTCCCGCCCTCGTGACCTCGGCACGAGCCGCATCCGCACGACCCCGCCGACGTCGGCTCGCCTCGCGTGGGGCATCTCCCTCGTCTCGGTGCTGCTGATCGCGCTCGTCGGCGCCGGCGCGTACTTCGTGATCCAGGGCACCAGGTCGATCCCCGTCGTGACCGACGTGCAGGGCGTCGATGCGGGTGAGACCGTGACCTTCTCCTGGAACGACCCGGGGCTCCAGAGCTCCGATGCGTACGTCGTGACCGTCGACGGCGAGACCCTGCCGTTGCAGCGAGAGGCGCGGGTGACCGTGCCGGCCGAAGACGGCGACCGGGTCTGCGCGAGCGTGCGGGTCGTGCGCGACGGAAAGTCGGGCGCCTCCAGCGCCGAGCGCTGCGTCGAGGTGTCCGTCGACCTGGGTGCGGGTGCATGATGCTCCGGCTTCCCGACCTGACGCGACTCCCCAAGCCGCGATCCGCTGCCGTCACCGCCGCGGCGACCACCGCCGTGGTCGCACTCGTCGCGGGCGTCGCGATCGCGTCCGGCGGGTACGCCGCCCAACGGGTCGATCTCGGCGATGCCGCCGTGTGGGTCAGCAGCAACGAGTACCAGGCCATCGGCCGTGCGAACACGGCGCTGCTCGAACTGAATTCGGTCGTCGAGACGGGCTCGACCGGCACGGAGATCGTGCAGCAGGGCGCCACCGTGCTCGCGCTCGATCGTGCGCGGGCGACCGTGCGGATCGTCGATGCGACGACCTCGAGCCTCACCGAGACCGTCGCGGTCCCTCCCGACGACGCGACGCTCGCCCTCGCCGGTTCGCAGGTCGTCCTCACCTCCGACGGCGACGTCTGGACGACGCCCGTCGACCGGTTCGCGCAGTTCGACGCCGACACCGAGCCGATGCTCGCGTTCGGCACCGGATCGGTGACGTCGGTCGACCCCGACGGCACCCTCTTCGCCTACACGCCGTCGACCGGTGACGTCGCACGGGTCGACGCCGCCGAGGCCGAGACCGTGCGCACCCGCTGGCAGGCCGGGGCGGTCGCTCGCGACGCCGAGGTGCAGATCACGTCGGTCGCCGACCGCTGGGCCGTGTTCGACGAGGGCACCCGGACGCTCCACCTCGATCGAGGTCCGGTCGATCTCTCGGCGCTCATCGCCGCCAACGATTCCCCGGTGCTCCAACGCCCGTCGAGCAGCGGCGACGTCGTCGCGATCGCCACCCGCCAAGGCCTCATCACCGTCGGTCTCGACGGCGACGAGCCGCGCACCCGCGTCGACGAGGGGCTCGGACTGCCGGCTGCGCCGTACGTGCACGACGGATGCCTCTACGCGGCGTGGGCCAGGGGGGCCGTGTGGCGGTCCTGCACGGCGGGCGGCGACGAGGACCCCGTCGGACTGCCCTCGGCGACCTCGAGCGGTGACTACACCTACCTCGCCAACGGCGCCACCCTCGTGCTCAACGAACGGCGCACCGGCAAGACCTGGGCCGTCGGCGCCGAGTTCGGCCTCATCGACAACTGGGAGGCGCTCCTCGAGATCGAGCGCGACGAGGAGACGATCGAGCAGAACGACCCCGAGACGCCGCCGACGATCGAGAAGAGCCAGGTGCCGCCGGTCGCGGCCGACGACGAGTTCGGCGCGCGCCCGGGGCGGACGACGCAACTGCCGGTGCTGCTGAACGACTACGACGCCAACGGCGACGCCATGGTCGTCGATGCCGTCGACGGCGAACTGCCGGCTGGCGTCACCCTCGACCGCATCGCCGACAATCAGCAATTGCAGCTCGTGCTCGGCGACGAGGCATCCGGTGTCATCACCTTCGGCTACACGGTCGACGACGGCTTCGGCGGCACCGCCCACGCCACGGTGAGCGTGACCGTGCGCGACGCCGAAGAGAACTCGCCGCCCGAACAGCGACGGCCGACCAAGACCCTCGTGCAGGCGGGGGGCCGCGTCAGCACGGCGGTGCTCGGCGACTGGGTCGACCCCGACGGCGACCCGTTCTTCCTCAGGCGCGCCACAGCGGCCGAACCCGACTCGCTGTCGTCGACGGCCGACGGCGTGGTCGTGTTCGACGAGAAGGGCGGCGCCGGAGCCGACCGGACCGTCTCGCTCGAGGTGTCCGACGGGCGCGACACCGCCGTCGGCGTGCTCGGCATCGGCGTTCGCGCACCCGGCAGTGTGCAACTCATCGCCGACCCGTTCGTCGTGCTCGCGACCGCGGGGCAGGAGGTGCGCATCGACCCGCTGCGGCACGTGCGGGGCGGCTCGGGCCAGGTGCAGTTGACCGCCGTGCCCGCGAAGCCCGACGCGCAGCTGACGCCCGACTTCGACGGCGGGACCTTCCGATTCTCGAGCTCGGCCGTGCGGACGCATTCGCTCGAGTACACCGTGACCGACGGCATCTCGACGACGACGGGTCGAGTCCGGGTCGACGTCTCCGCTCCGCCCGAGCGCGACACCACGCCCATCACGGTTCCGCACACGGTGTTCATCAGGGGCGGCCAGCCCGTCGATGTCGACGTGCTCGCCACGGACATCGACCCTACCGGCGGCGTGCTGATCCTCACCGGTCTCGGCGAGCCGAAGGCGGAGGCGGAGGTGCAGGTCGAGGTCGTCGACCACCGCATCCTGCGCGTCACCCTCACCGGTCCACTCGCGACCGGATCGAGCGTGTTCGGCTACCGGGTCAGCAACGGCCTCGCCGAAGCGGTGGGCGAGGTGACGGTCGTCGAGGTGCCGCAGCTCGAGTCCCCGCAGTCGCCCGTCGCCGTGCCCGACAAGATCTCGGCACGCACCGGCGACGTGGTCGACATCGCGGTGCTGGCCAATGACGAGCATCCCGACGCATTGCCGATCACGCTCGAGCCGGTGCTCGACCAGGCGCCGAAGGCGGGCCTCCTCTTCGCCGCCGGAGACCGGCTCCGCTACTTCGCTCCCGACGAGCCGGGGGAGTACGAGGCGGTCTACCGCGTGACCGGCCCCGACGGTCAGTGGGCCACTGCGACGGTGCAGATGTCGGTGCGCGAGGCCGACCCCGACACCAACACCCCGCCGGTGCCGGCGACCGTCACCGCCAGGGTGCTCTCGGGAGAGACGGTGCGGATCCCCGTGCCGCTCGGCGGATCCGACCCCGAGGGCGACAGCGTGCAGCTGCTCGGCCAGGGCGGCACCCCCGACCTCGGCAATGTCACCGCCCACGGGGCCGACTGGCTCGAGTACGAGGCGGGGGAGTACTCCGCAGGCACCGACACCTTCGAGTACGAGGTCGTCGACGCGCTCGGCGCCCGAGCCGTGGGCACCGTCAGGGTCGGCATCGCACCGCGACTCGACGGAGCCCGCCGCCCGACGGCGGTCAACGACGTCGTCGAGGTGCGGCCGGGCCGCACCGTCGCCGTTCGCGTCCTCGAGAACGACTCCGACCCCGACGGCGGTGCGCTGACGCTGAAGGACGTCACTGCGACCGAGGGCGATGCCGTCGCCGAGATCGTCGACGATCGCATCGAGGTCGAGCTCCCTCCGGGCGAAGGGGAATACGGCTTCACCTACACCATCGAGAACGAGCAGCTCGGCCGCGCGTCGACCTTCCTCAAGATCACGGCGCGCGAGGACGCCCCGCTCGCACGCCCCGAGGCATCCGACACCGTGCTCACGCTGAGCGACATCCTCGACGAGGACGTCGTGGACGTCCCGGTGCTGCGCAACGTCTTCCTCGCCGACGCCGACGTCGACGATGTCGTCGTCGGACTCGTCGAGGGCTACGACCGGGGTGCCGAGGTGCGCCGCGACGGAAGCATCCGGGTCCAGATCGAAGACCGGCGGCGCGTCATCCCGTTCTCGGTGGCCCACCCCGAAGACCCCTCGATCGTCTCCTACGCGTTCATCTGGGTGCCCGGGCGCGACGATGCGCTGCCGCAGCTTCGAACCGATGCTCCCGACGTCGTCGTGGTGAGCGGAGACGAGGTGACGCTCGATCTCGACGACTTCGTCATCGCCGCGTCGGGCCGCCCGGTGAAGATCACGGATGCCGCGACCGTGCGGGCTTCGCACAGCGACGGCGCCGACCTGGTCGTCGACCCGGTCACCCTGCGGTACCGCAGCGAAGAGGGTTACTTCGGCCCGGCGTCGCTCTCGTTCACCGTCACCGACGGGGAGTCGGCCGCCGACCCCTCTGCGCGCACCGGGACCATCGTGATTCCGATCGACGTGCTGCCGACCGAGGATCAGCCGCCGGTGTTCACGGGCGGCGTCATCGACTTCGAGCCCGGGGAGTCGAAGGAGATCGACCTCCTGAAGCTCACGAACTACCCGTACCCGGCCGCCCAGGGTGAACTCGTCTACCGGCTGCTGCCGCCGCCGACGGAGGGGTTCCGCTTCTCGCTCGACGGCTCCGACCTCACGATCGAGGCTGAGGCATCGGCGTCCAAGACGTCCCGGACGGTCGCGATCGGCGTCGCCGACGACTCGGGCGACGGCAAGCCCGGGCGCATCGAGCTGCGCGTGGTGCCGTCGACGAAGCCGATCGCCAGGCCCGCGGCCGATACCGCGATCGTGCAGCGCGGACGGACGACGACGATCGACGTGCTCGCCAACGACGGGCCGACCAACCCGTTCCCCGACGTGCCGCTCCGCGTCGTCGATGTCCGCGGCATCGACGCGGACAGCCTCCCGAGCGGTGTCTCCATCGAGCCGAGCGAGGACCGGTCGCGACTCGAGGTGACGGTCGCGCCGGGAGCGGCTCCGGTGAACTCGACGGTGCAGTACGAGGTGGCCGACGCGACCGGCGATGCGGCACGCAACGCCTGGGGCCTCGTGACGATCTCGGTGCAGGACCGACCCGATGCCGTCACCGGCGCTCGGGTCACGGGCTTCGGAGATCGCAGCCTCGACGTCGTGTTCGGGGCGGGCGCCTTCAACAACTCTCCGATCACGGGCTACGAGATCCAGCTCGTCGACGCGGGCACGGGCGAGGTGGCGAGCTCGTCGGAGTGCGCCGCGACGACCTGCACGGTCGTGACGCCCGGCAACGGGCAGGCCGAGGCCGTGCACGTGCGGATCCGGGCGAGGAACGGGATCGGCCTCTCCGACCCGGTCGACGCACCGGGCCCGATCTGGTCGGACGTCGTCCCCCCGCCGCCCACCGGAGTGCGCGCACTCCCGCGCGACGGGTATCTCCGCCTCGAGTGGGCACCGGTACCCGCGGGATCCGGAAGCGCCATCGGATCGTACGTGGTCACCGTCGCCGGCGTCTCGACCGAGGTCTCCGCGGCGGCGGTGTGCACGGCGACCGTCTGCTCCACGGACTCGCAGCCGCTCGAGAACGGAAGCCAGGTGCCGATCACGATCAGTGCCAGGAACCAGGCCTTCCCGGCGCTCGCGGTCTGGACCCAGGCGGGCGCCAGCGGCACGCCGTTCGGGCCGCCGATCGCCGGCGCGATCTCCGTCAGCGGCGATGCGGCGGCCGGCACCGTCACCGTCGCCTGGGACGCGTTCGGCGGAAACGGGGACCCGATCGGCGGGTACTTCGTGCAACGCCTCGTCGACGGGGCCTCCGGGGTGCCCGCCGGGGCGCAGGCGTGCTCGGTCACCAGTCCCGCCCCCGGCACCGTCGTCGCGCCGTCGGGCGGCGGAACCGTCGCCGAGGTCGTGCACGTCGGCCCGGGCACGACCAGCGTGCAGTTCTCGGGGACGGCGACGGAGTCGACGAAATACTCGTTCCTCGTCTGGGGCTACAACCGGGCCGCGTGCGCGAATACGGAGGTGGTCGGCACCGTGGTGCGGCCCGCGCCCGACGCCATCCGGAGGGTCGACAGTCGCATGGAGATGCGCACCGCCGACACCTACGACCGCTTCATCTCGGACGTCTCTCCCGGAGCCTGGCGATACGACATCGTCGCGGTCGACGGCAACGGCACCCAGATCCCCGGCACGCAGCAGAGCTTCGACGGTTCAGGGTGGGCGCAGGACCTCTTCGCCAGGCCGTTCGGTGAAACGGTGCGGTTCCAGGTGCGGAGCTGCTCGATCTGGGGCAGCTGCGGTCCGTGGTCGGACGTGCTGCCGGCCGACGCCCGCCCGTCGCTGACGTTCGCGCTGCCGAGCCGGGCCTGGAACGAGAGCACGAAGACCTGGTCGTGGACGTCGGCGCCCGAGAACTCCGGACTTCCGGTGGCGTTCACCTGCGGCGTCGACGGCGACCGCAACGGCAAGTCGGCGCAGACCCCCACGAGCTGCCAGGTCCCCGAGGCCAAACCGGGCGACCGCGTCTGGTTGGATGTTGAGATCGCGGACGTCGTCGTCCGCTACCAGAACCGCTGAGAAGGAGCCGAGATGACCATGACCCCCGAGGAGGCCGCGCGGTTCGCCGCGACGCTCGATCGACTCGTCGGCGCGGTCGAGGAGGTGCTGCTCGGCAAGAACCGGGTCATCAGGCTCGCCTTCACAGCACTCCTCAGCGAAGGTCATCTGCTGCTCGACGACGTGCCGGGCACGGGCAAGACCTCACTCGCCCGGGCGATGGCCCAGTCGATCGACGGCTCGAGCAATCGCGTGCAGTTCACCCCCGACCTGTTGCCCGGCGACATCACGGGCGTCACGGTGTACGACCAGCGTTCCGGCGTGTTCGAGTTCCACCCCGGCCCGGTGTTCGCGAACATCGTGCTCGCCGACGAGATCAACCGGGCGAGCCCGAAGACGCAGTCGGCGCTCCTCGAGGTCATGGAGGAGGGCCAGGTCACCGTCGACGGGCAGACCCACCCCGTGGGGCATCCGTTCATGGTGATCGCGACGCAGAACCCTGTCGAGCAGGCCGGCACGTACCGGCTCCCCGAGGCGCAGCTCGACCGATTCCTGATGCGCACCTCCATCGGCTACCCCGACCACGCCTCGACCATCCGCATCCTCGAGGGCGCCGACCAGCGCGCTCACGAGCACCGCGTCGGCTCGCAGCTCGCGGCGGCGGAGGTCGTCGAGATGGCCGCGGTCGCACGCACGGTGTACGTCGACCCCACGATCCACGACTACGTCTCGCGAATCGTCGACGCCACGCGCACCGCTCGCGAGGTGCGCCTCGGCGTCAGCGTTCGCGGCGCGCTCGCGTTGATCCGCGCGGCGAAGACCCACGCAGCGGGTCGGGGCCGTCACTACGTGGTGCCCGACGACGTCAAGGCCCTCGCCGAGCCGGTGCTCGCGCACCGGTTGATCCTCGACCCCGAGGCGGAGTTCGACGGCGTCACCGCATCGAACATGATCGCCCAGGTGTTGATCGAGACACCGCCCCCCTCGACCAGGCAAGCCGTGTGACACTCACCCAGACCCGAACGACGATCCCCGAGGAAGCCAGACGAGAGGGCCTGCTCGCGGTCGTGATCGGGCGCGCCGTCGTGGCCGGCCGTCGTGCCGGTGCGGCGCTCGCCCGCGCCGGCCGACTGGTGCAGGGAGTCGTGACCCCGATCGGCTGGTCGGTCATCGTCGTCGCGGTGCTCGCGCTCGCCGGCGGCTACACCTGGGGATGGCTCGAGCTCATCGCGCTCGGGTGGGGCCTCGTCGCGCTCGTGGCCGCGGCATCCGTCTGGCTGATCGGCCGCGGAGCCGGCACCATCCAACTCGTGCTCCCATCGCCGCGAGTGGTCGTCGGCGAGCCGGCCGAGGCGCGACTGATCGCCGCCAATCCCGGTCGTCGTCGGTTCGGCGGCGTTCAGCTCGAGCTTCCTGTCGGTCGCCGCATCGTCGAACGGGTCCTTCCCGGGCTGCCGCGAGGCGGGGTCTTCGATGAGCAGTTCACGATTCCCACGGAGCGGCGGGGGGTCGTGCCGGTCGGTCCGGCGCGTACCGTGCGGGCCGACCCGATCGGCCTCATGCGGCGCGAGTTCGTCTGGTCCGAGACGGCCGAACTGCACGTGCATCCGCGCACCGTGCCGATCAACGCGCTCAGCACCGGGTTCATCCGCGATCTCGAGGGCACGCCGACGCGCGACCTCACGGCCAGCGACATCGCCTTCCACGCGCTGCGCGAGTACGTGCCCGGTGACGACCGCCGCTTCATCCACTGGCGCAGCTCGGCCAAGACCGGCACCTTCATGGTGCGTCAGTTCGAGGAGACCCGGCGCAGTCGCCTCATGGTGCTGCTCGATCTGGACCCGGGGGCCTACGTCGACGAAGCCGAGTTCGAGCTCGCCGTCAGCGCCGCGGCATCCGTCGGGGCGCGGGCGATCCGCGACGCCCGCACCGTGTCGTTCGTTGTCTCGGGCAGGCAGCCCGGCGCCGGCGCACGACGCAGCGCCATGCGCGAGCTGCCGACCGTCTCCCGCGACCGGCTCCTCGACGCGCTGTGCCTCGTCGAGACGACCCCCGACGCGGTGATGCTCCCCGACGTGGCCCGTGCCGCGAGCGAGACGCTCGCCGGTGTCTCCCTCGCGTTCATCGTCACCGGCACCGCGCGCGGCGTCGCACCGCTGCGAGCCGCGGCGACCCGGCTGCCGCCGGGGGTCGAGAGCATCGCGGTGCAGTGCTCGCCCGAGGGCGAGGCGCACGCGCGCACGATCGCGGGCCTGACCGTCTTCGGCATCGGCTACCTCGAGGACCTGCGCGCGATGCTCGCGAGATCGGCGTCGATCTCATGACCGCCCGCGTTCCCGCCGGCGCCCGCAGGTTCGGGCCCACCCTCGTCACCGGGGTGCTCGTCGTCGCCATGCTGGCCGCGGCGATGCTGCCGTGGTGGCCCGTCTACGAGAGTCCCGCCTTCCTCGTCGCTGCGGCGGTCGCCATCGCGGCCGGAGTCGCGATCGGCGTCATCGGGGCCCGATTCCGCCTGCCGTCGTGGATCATCGTGCTCTCCGTGTTCGGCGCGTACCTCGTGCTCGGCGTGCCGGCCGCCGTGCCCGGTGCCGCGATCGGCGGCATCCTGCCGACTCCGTCCGGGATCGTCGAACTCCTGGCCGGCGCAGCTCTCTCCTGGAAGCAGCTCGTCACGATCTCGGTCCCCGTCGGGTCCTATCAGGCGCTGCTCGTGCCGCCGTTCCTGCTGGGCCTCGTCACCGCCACCGCCGCGATCTCGATCGCCCTGCGAAGCAGAAGACCGGCTGCCGCCGCGCTGCCGCCCGCCGTGCTCCTCATCGCGGGCATCGCCCTCGGGGTCGTGCACTCGGCGCTCGCCGTGGAGGCCGGCATCGCGTTCCTGATCACCGCCGTCGCCTGGCTCGTTCGAGTCGCCATCGCCGACCGGCGTGCGATCACGAGCGGGCGGCGGGTCGAGGCGGCGTTGACCGATGCGCGTCGCGTGCTGGGCGCGTCCGCGCTCGTGGCCATCGCGGTCGTCGGTGCGACCGCGGCATCCGTGGCCCTGCCGGTGCCGCCCCGCAACGTCGTGCGGGCCGAGTTGCAGCCGCCGTTCGAGCCGAGGCAGCACGACAGCCCGCTCGCCGGTTTCCGTGCCGCATTCGACGAGGATGTCGCGGACGACGTGATGCTCGACGTCCGTGGGCTCCCCGAGGGCGCGGGCCTGCGCATGGCTGCCCTCGATTCGTACGACGGCATCGTGTACACGGTCGGCGGCGCCGACACCGCTTCGGCGTCTGGACGCTTCACACGGGTGCCCTACCGGCTCGACCAGTCGGGCGTGAGCGGCGACACCGAGCCGGCCGCGATCGAGGTGGAGGTCGAGGGCTACGCCGATGTGTGGGTGCCCGGGGTGGGGCGCCTCGAACGCATGACGTTCGGCGGACCGCGCGCCGAGCTGCTCACCGAGTCGTTCTTCTACAACGAGGTGACGAGCACGGGCGCGGTGCAGCGCCCGCTGCAGTCCGGCGATCGGTACGCCGCGACCTCGGTGGTGCCGGTCGCCCCCGAAGAGCTCGCCGAGCTGAGCCCCGGCAGCAGCGTGCTCCCGGCGGCGCCGGAGATGCCAGAGAAGCTCGCGCAACTGCTCGATGAGTGGGCGCCCTCGTCCGGCGAGCCCGGCGTGCGGCTGCAGGCGCTCATCGAGGGATTCCACGCGAACGGCTACGTGAGCCACGGTCTCGGCGAGGTGACGAGCCGATCGGGGCACTCGCTCGATCGACTCCACGATCTCGCGACCGAACGGCCGATGGTGGGAGACGGAGAGCAGTACGCGGTCGCCGCCGCACTCATGGCGCGTCGCATCGGATTCCCGGCGCGGGTCGTCGTCGGCTATCTGCCCGGCGGAGCCGAAGAAGCCGCCGCGATCGCCGGCGCGACGGAACCGGGCGAATCGGATGTCGAGAGCGACCCGGTGCCCGACGGCGTCACCCGGTTCGTGAGCGGCGACAAGCAGGCGTGGATCGAGGTGCAGCGCGCCGACGGCGCCTGGATCACCGTCGACCCGAACCCCGAGCCGCGCCCGATCCCGGCTCGCGAACCCGATCAGCCGACGATCGTGTCGAGGCCGCAGTCCGCGCTGCCCCCGCCGGCCGAGCGCACGCCCGTCGACGACCTGGCGAACGAACCCGAGACGCCTCCCGACGAGCCCGACGACCGTGCAGATGCCTGGGTGCAGACCCTGCTCGCGGTGCTCGGAGTTTCGGGCATCGTGCTCGGCGTGCTCGCGGTCATCGCGAGCCCGTTCCTCGCGATCATCGTCGCGAAGATGCGGCGGCGGAGGCTTCGTCGGCAGGCGCCGAGCGCGGTCGAGCGCATCGAGGGCGGCTGGCAGGAGTTCGCCGACTCGGCGGCCGACTACGGGTATCCGATCCGGCCGATGTCGACGCGAGCCGAACAGGCGGCGACGGTCGGCGGTCTCGCGCCGCTCGTGCTCGCCTCGGTCGTCGACCGTGCCGTGTTCGCGCCGGACGGACCTGCAGAGGGCGACGACCTCCTGGTCTGGGACTCGGTCGACGAGCTGCAGGAGCGGCTCGGTGCGCCGCGGTCGTTGCGCGAGCGGTTGCGGGCGGCGGTCTCGCTCACCTCGCTCGGAGGGTACGCTGTGACGCGGAGAGGAGGGCGTTCGTGACGTGTCGGATCTGCGGCGCCGAGCTGCCCGAGGGGGCCATGTTCTGCGGCGAATGCGGCAGCTCGACGAGTGCGACGCCCGAATCCCGCCGACGGCCCGACCCTCGGCCCGGCGATACGACGGTGATCGAACGGCCTGCACGGCGCAACAGCGGGGTGATCTCGATCCCGGTCGACGGCTTCCGCGCGGCGGTCGCGATCGGTTCGGTCGACGATTCGGGCGGCGAGCTCCTCGCCCCTGCGGCGCCGGCGTTGCGCGAACCGCTGCACACGGCCCCCGTCGCGGCACGCTTCGTGTTGACCTTCAGCACCGGCGAGACGCGCACCGTCTTCGGCTCTGGCCTGATCGGTCGTCGTCCGCTGCCGCAACCGGGTGAAGTGTTCGACCATCTCGTGCAGATCGCCGACCGCTCGCTGTCGGTGTCGAAGACCCACGTCGAGTTCGGGGAGCACGACGGCACACTCTGGGTCGCCGACCGGTTCTCGGGCAACGGCACGATCGTGCGGCGACCCGACGACGGGGCGATGCGCTGCGAGCCCGGTCGGCGCTACCTCGTGCCGCGGGGGAGCCGGGTCGAGCTGGCCGAGCAGTTCTTCGTCGTCTCCTGAGGCGTTCCCGCCGCCATCCGCGCCGCCGACTCGTCCTCCACAGGGGCACCGTCGAACGGTGATGAGCGCCAACGGCTGCCGCGATCGATGCACCGCCGTTCGCATGATCGGATCGCACGGTGGACCGATTCGACATCGCACCCGTCTCACTGGACACTCCGCTCGCGCTGCCGCCGGCGACGGCCGATCCCGCCCGTGCAGGCTTCCCACTCATCGCATCGCTCGCGCCCGTCGTCGGCGCGCTCGCACTGTGGGCGATCACGGGTTCGCCGTTCGCACTCGTGTTCGCGGTGCTCGGACCGATCGTGGCGATCGGCTCGATGCTCGACGCGCGTCGTTCGGCGCGACGTCTGCGACGACGGGCGTCGGCCGAACGGCGACGACTGCTCGACGAGCTCGTTGCCGAGATCGGGCGGCGACACGACCTCGAGCGGGCGGCGGCATGGCAGCGTTCGCCGTCGTCGCGGCGACTGCTCGATCGGCCGGAGCATCCGGCGTGGCGCGAGGCGGCCCCTCCGACGCTCGTGCTCGGCCGAGGTGCCGCTGCGAGCGCGTTGCGGGTCGACGGTGCACCGGTCGACGCCGGCGACCGCGAGGTGCTGCTCGCGGCGGCCAGGCTCGACGATGCGCCGATGTCCGTCGACGCCGGTGCCGGGGTCGGGTTCGTGGGCGAACTCCACCTCGCTCGGGCCGCCGCTCGGGCGAGTGTCGTGCAGTTCGCGCATCAGGCGCATCCGCAACGGTTCGCGATCGAGGTCGCGGAGGGCACCGAGGGCGCCCACTGGGAGTGGCTGCACGCGCTGCCGCATCGCGGGGGCCGCACGCGCGCCGGTCTGGTCGTCGTCGAACCCACCGACGGGAGGCATCGGCCGCTCGAGCCCACGACGCTCGCTCCGCAGGGTGAGCGCCGGCCCGCCATGGTCGTCGCGGTCGCGCGTACCGCGTCGCAACTGCCGCCCGGTCTCGGCACGATCGTGACGATGCGGGCGCCCGATGCGGCGGTCGTGCGGCGCCATCAGGGCACCGCCGAGATGCAGCTCGCCCCCTCGCTCCTCGGCATCGCGGAGGCCGCCGGGTGGGCGCACTCGCTCGCGGCCGTCGCCGAGCGGGCGGGGCTCGGCGACCGCTCGAACGAGCTTCCGCGACGGCTGGAGCTCGGCGAACTGCAGGGTCGGCCCGATGCGGTGCACGACCGATCGAGCCTCGCCGTGACCGTCGGACAGGTTGCGGGCGGCGCCCTCGAACTCGACCTCGCACGGCGCGGCCCGCACGCGCTCGTCGCCGGAACGACCGGCAGCGGCAAGAGCGAGTTCCTGCTCGCATGGATCGTCGCCCTCTCGGCCGCCCACCCGCCCGCCCGGGTCTCGTTCCTCCTCGTCGACTTCAAGGGCGGGGCGGCGTTCGAGCCGGTACGGGGCCTGCCGCACGTCACCGGCATCGTGACCGACCTCGACGACTCCGAGGCGGAGCGCGCCGTGCTCAGCCTGCGCGCCGAGCTCACGCATCGCGAGACGGTGCTCGCTCGGGCGGGCGCGCGGGACATCGCCGGACTCGACGACGGCGTCGACCTGGCGCGACTCGTGATCGTCGTCGACGAGTTCCAGGCGATGATCGAGCGCTTCCCCGACCTCGGGGCCGTCATCGGCGACATCGCCGCACGCGGCCGTTCGCTCGGGGTGCACCTCGTGCTGGCCTCGCAGCGGCCGAACGGCGTCGTGCGCGAGCAGGTCACCGCCAACTGTCCGATCCGGGTGTCGTTGCGCGTGCTGCAGCGATCCGACAGCGAGGCGGTGGTCGGCACGGCATCGGCGTCGGAGATCCCGTCGGATCTGCCCGGGCGAGGCGTCGTCGACCCGGGCGACGGATGCCCCGTGCTCTTCCATTCGGCCATCGCGACGCCGGCCGCGATCGCCGAGGTCGGCGAGCGCGCGGCCGGGTTCCCCCGGGCCCGCCGTACGTGGCTCGATCCGCTGCCGGGCCGAATCGCACCCGATGCCGTGCACGGGCTCCTCGGTGCGCCGCGGCCGGCCGCGGCGCCCGGGCATCGCATGATCGAGCAGGAAGCCGACGGCGCGGGCATCGGCTTCGGCGTCGTCGACGAGCCCGAGCGGCAGCGTCGCAGCCTCGCGCGGTGGGCGCCGCGACGTGACGGCGGCCTCCTCGTGCTCGGCATGCCCGGCAGCGGGCGCAGCACGGCTCTGGCCGCGATCGAACGGGCATCGATCGAACGCGCCGCGATCGGGTCGGGCGGGGCCGCACGCGTCGTGGCCGAGCCGAGGCAGGCGGGCGACAGCGCCTCGGGCGCACTCGGGCTCGCGGGACCGTCGAGTGCCGTCTGGGATCGACTCGTCGCGGCACAGGCGGCCGTTCGCGGCGGCGCGGCACCCCCTGCCCTCGTCGTGCTCGACGACCTCGACACCCGGTTCCGTGCCTGGCCCGAGGAGTACCGGCACGCGGCGTTCGCCATGGTGGAGTCCCTGGTCAGGGAGGGCCGGGGCCGGGGTGTCGCGGTCGTGGCGTCGGCGGCCGACCTGCACGCTCTCGGCGGCGGCCTGCGCGAGGCATTCGGAGCACGGCTCCTGCTCCGCCACGCGACCCGCTCCGATCTCGTGCAATCCGGTGGTCGCGGCGAGCTCTGGCGCGCGGTCGATGGTGCCGGCACGGGCCAGTGGCACGGGCGCCGGGTGCAGGTGATCGAGGCGACGCCGGTCGCGGAACCGGCCGCTCCCGCGGTTCCGCCCCTCCGACTGCGGCCCGAACTCCCGTATGCCGTGGTCGCTGCGGCACCCCGAGCGGCCGCGGCGGTGATCACCGAGGTCGGGCGCACCGCGATCCTCCTCGTCGCGGGCGGCGAGTCCGCCGTCAGGGCCGCCGTCGCCGCGCACCCGCTCGATGCGTCACCGCCGGTGATCGTGGGCGATTCCGAGGCATGGGCGGCGAGCTGGTCGCTGACGGCCGCACTTCGCGAGGAGGCAGGGCTCATCGTGCACGGCGGTGCGGGGGAATACCGGGCGCTCGTGCGGTCGCGGGAGCTGCCGCCGCTGCTCGACGACGGAGCGGGGCAGTGCTGGCTCCTCGAACCGGGGCGGGGTGTGCGGCGCGCGATCTGGCCGAACCAGCGCAACCACTGAATCGGTCGCCGGACCGGGCGAGAAGCGCTGATTCCGCACGAGATGTTCGCAGAAATTAACGATTTGGACATCATCGAGTGATTTCCGCCCAGCAGTGTGGCAGTATCTTCCCACCCTTGCACTGCTGCAAACCCGAAACGGAGTCCCCCGTGAATCGACGCCCCCTGCCCCAGGACCCGATGATGCGATCGCTGATCGTCCAGGCCCGACAGCTGCAGTTGAATCGCCGCACGCTGCTCGCCGGAGCGGGTGCAGGGGCCACTGCCCTGGCCCTCGCCGCGTGCTCGACGGGCGGAGGCCAGGCCAAGCCCACAGCCGCGGCCGACACGTCGGCGACCGACAAGACCGTCAACTGGGCGAACTGGGCCGCCTACATCGACGAAGACGACAGCGGCGCGTACCCCACGCTCGAGCGGTTCACCGAAGAGACCGGCATCGCGGTCAACTACGAGGTCGCCGTCGACGACAACAACACGTACTACGGCAAGGTGAAGGACCAGCTGGCCCTCGGCAAGGACATCGGCGCCGACACGGCCGTGCTCACCGACTGGATGGCCGCTCGCTGGATCCGCTTCGGCTACACGCAGGAGTTGAACCACGACAACATCCCGAACATCGTGAACCTCAACCCGGCGCTGCGCGACCCCGACTTCGACAAGGGCCGGGCCCACACGTTGCCCTGGCAGGGCGGCTTCGCCGGCATCTGCTGGAACAAGGAGGCGATCCCCGGCGGCATCGAGTCCGTCGACGACCTCTGGAACTCCGAACTCAAGGGCCGCGTCGGCGTGCTCTCCGAGATGCGCGACACGATGGGGCTGATCCTGCAGCAGAACGGCGTCGACATCGCCGGCGACTGGGGCGACCCCGAGTTCGACGCGGCGATCGAGGTGCTCCGCGAACAGGTCGAGTCCGGTCAGGTGCGCAACATCAAGGGCAACTCCTACCTCGAAGACCTGAAGAGCGAAGACACCCTCGCCGCGATCTGCTGGTCGGGCGACATCACCGTCATCAACGCCGAGGCCGGCGACAAGTGGGAGTTCGCGATCCCGACCGCGGGCGGCACGCTGTGGAACGACAACTTCCTCGTGCCGATCGGCTCGCCGCGCAAGGCGAACGCCGAGGCGCTCATGAACTTCTACTACGACCCAGAGGTCGCCGCCGAGGTCGCCGCGTGGGTGAACTTCATCACGCCGGTCGCCGGCGCGAAGGAGGCCGCGATCGCGATCGACCCCGAGCTCGCCGAGAACCAGCTCATCTTCCCGAACGAGGAGACGCTCTCGAACGCGCACATCTTCCGATCGCTCAGCGGTGCCGAGGAGCAGAAGTACCAGGCGCAGTTCCAGAGCATCCTCCTGGGAGCGTGAGCGTGTCGGTACGCGAGTTCGCCGAACGCGGCGCAGACCTCGAACTCGCCGGCATCCAGAAGCGATTCCCCGGCTTCACCGCGATCGAACACCTCGATCTCACGATCCCGGCCGGTTCGTTCTTCGCCCTGCTCGGCCCGTCGGGCTGCGGCAAGACGACGACGCTGCGCCTCGTCGCCGGCCTCGAAGAGCCCACGAGCGGACGCATCCTCATCGGAGGCCGCGACGTCACGGGCACCAAGGCGCACGAGCGCCCCGTCAACACGGTGTTCCAGAGCTACGCGCTCTTCCCGCACATGTCGGTGCTCGAGAACGTCGCATTCGGGCTCAAGCGCCGTCGCATCGGCGACGCGCTCGGCCGTGCGCACGAAGCGCTCCGGCTCGTCGAGCTCGATCACCTCGCCCAGCGCCGCCCGGCGCAGCTCTCGGGCGGCCAGCAGCAGCGCGTCGCCCTCGCGAGGGCCATCGTCAACCGCCCGGCGCTGCTCCTCCTCGACGAGCCGCTCGGCGCGCTCGACCTGAAGCTCCGCCGTCAGATGCAGCTCGAGCTGAAGACGATCCAGGAGGAGGTCGGCCTCACCTTCCTGCACGTCACGCACGACCAGGAGGAGGCCATGACCATGGCCGACACCGTCGCGGTCATGAACAAGGGCGCGATCGAGCAGATGGGCGCCCCGGCCGAGCTCTACGAGCTGCCGCGCACCTCGTTCGTCGCCAACTTCCTGGGCCAGTCGAACCTGTTCACGGGCAACGTCGCCGGCTCGACGGATGCCGCGATCTCGGTCGACATCGCAGGTGCACGGGTGACCGTGCCCGCTGCACGGGCCCAGCGGCACAAGGGCCGTGTCACCGTCGGCGTCCGACCCGAGAAGGTCACGCTGCTGCGGGAGGCGCCGGCCGCGTCATCCGATCGCAACGTCCTCGGCCCCGGTCGGGTCATCGACGTGTCGTTCTCCGGCGTGAGCACGCAGTACATCGTCGCGATCCCAGACGCCGGAACCGTGACCGTGTTCGCGCAGAACACCGGTTCGGGTCCCGTCGTGGGCGAAGGAGTCGAGGTGTGGGTCTCGTGGCCGGTCGAGCACGGCTTCGGCCTCGACGACGTGGCCGAGCCTTCGGCGCGGTTCGCCGCCGACGACGACACGACGTCGATCGCCGCGCAGCGCCGTGAGGAGCTCGTCACGGAGCTCGAGGAGGGCTGACCATGGCCTTCGCCGCGTTCCAGACCGCAGAGGTCGTGCCGCAGGCGCCGAGGAAGCGCAGCAGGATCGCCCTGTTCCTGCTGCTTCCGGGCCTGCTCTACCTGGTGCTGTTCTTCGTCACGCCGCTCATCTCGCTCCTGCTCACCTCGTTGCAGGCGCCGACCGAGTTCGGCGACATCGGCCAGTACGACTACGCGTTCAACTGGCAGAACTACGTCACCGTGATGAGCGATTACTGGCCGCACATCGTGCGCTCCTTCGGGTACGCGCTCGCGGCAACGGTGTTCGCGCTGATCTTCAGCTACCCGCTCGCGTACTTCATCGGGGTGAAGGCGCGGAGACGGCCGATGCTGCAAGGGCTCATGCTCGTGCTCGTGATCGCCCCGTTCTTCATCAGCTTCCTGCTCCGCACGCTCGCGTGGAAGCAGTTGCTCTCGGATGAGTCGTTCATCATCACGTCGTTGAAGGCGCTCTCGCTCATGGCGCCCGACGCGCACTTCACGGGCACCCCGTTCGCGGTGATCTTCGGTCTCACCTACAACTTCATCCCGTTCATGACCCTGCCGCTGTACACGACGCTCGAGCGGCTCGACCTGCGCTACCTCGAAGCGGGCAGCGACCTGTACGCGAATCCGTTCACGGTCTTCCGCAAGGTCACCATTCCGCTGTCGATGCCGGGCATCGTCGCGGGAACGCTGCTCACGTTCATTCCCGCCGCGGGCGACTACGTGAACGCGAGCCGCGACTTCCTCGGCGGGCCCGACACGCAGATGATGGGCAACGTGATCGAGGCGAACTTCCTCGTGCTGCTGAACTATCCGGCGGCCGCGGCGCTCTCGATCATCCTCATGGCCGCGATCCTCGTGCTCGTCGGCGTCTACGTCAAGCGATCCGGAACGGAGGACCTGCTGTGAGCGGAGAAGTCCAGGCGGCGGCCGTGCTCGGCGGTCTCGGCGAGAGCCAGGAGCTCGATTCGCGTCGTCCCGGAGGGCGGGTGCGCGGGCGTCGACTCGGTCTCGGCGACTGGCTGCTGCCGGCCTACACGATCATCGCGTTCGTCTTCCTGCTCATCCCGATCGCCTACACCTTCGTGTTCTCGTTCAACGACTCGATCAAGTCGAACATCGCCTGGCGCGGGTTCACGTTCGACAAGTGGCTGAACGTCTGCACGGTCGAGGGCGGCGCCGTGTGCGAGGCGTTCGGCAACAGCATCATCATCGGCATCGCCGCGACGGTCATCGCGACGACGCTCGGCACGATGATCGCGATCGCCCTCGTGCGCTACCGGTTCCGCGCCCG
The DNA here is from genome assembly GCF_013410355.1 of Agromyces hippuratus. Classification (NCBI taxonomy): domain Bacteria; kingdom Bacillati; phylum Actinomycetota; class Actinomycetes; order Micrococcales; family Microbacteriaceae; genus Agromyces; species Agromyces hippuratus. The sequence continues at coordinate 166,876 of NZ_JACCFI010000001.1, forward strand.
CGGCGCGATCAGCCTGCTGCTGTTCCTGCCGATGGCGACGCCCGAGGTCGTGCTCGGTGCCGGCCTCGCGGCGCAGTTCCTGGCGGTCGGCGTCGCGAAGGACATGACGACGATCATCCTGGCGCACACGATGTTCTGCATCAGCTTCGTGGTGGTGACGGTCAAGGCGCGTGTCGCGAGCCTCGATCCGGCGCTCGAAGAGGCGGGCCGCGACCTCTACGGCTCGCCGTCGCAGGTGTTCTGGAGAGTGACGTTCCCGCTGCTGCTTCCCGGCATCGTGGCGGCGGCGCTGCTGTCGTTCGCGCTCAGCTTCGACGACTTCATCATCACGAACTTCAACTCGGGCGCCGTCTCGACGTTCCCGAAGTACATCTACATCTCGGCATCGCGCGGCATTCCGGCCGAGGCGAACGTCATCGCGTCGGCGGTGTTCCTCTTCGCCCTGGTGCTCGTGATCGTCGCTCAGGTCTCGCGTGCGGCGCGGGCGAAACGGCTCGCGAACCTCGGCTGACCCGAACCGATCGAGAGCGCGAGCATCGGATGCCGCGGCGGGAGTGATCCCGCCGCGGCATCCGTCGTCGTGACGTTCTCAGCCGGCGCGAACGCCGTAGGAGGACCGCATCCGCTCGGACTCAGACGGTGGCGCGGATCGTGCCGACGCGTTGTTCGCCGCCCATGACCCAGAGATCGAGCTCGGTCTGCACCGCGTCGATGGCCTCGTGATCGATCGCCCGCGACTGCGCGAGCAGTCGGAGCGCGATGATCGTCGACGCGCGTGCGGAGCCGTCGAGCACCTTGAGCGCGACGGTCGTGCCGTCGGGCGCAGTCATGACCATGACGCCTTCGGCACCGATCTTCGCGAAGACGCCGAGCCGCTCGATCGCGACGGTATCGGGCTGGCCCGGGCCGCCGACGGCCCAGGCGTGCTCGCGAACCGCCTCGGTGAGCGCGGCGGCCTCGCGGTACAGGGCGAACGGCGAGCCTGCGGCGGCGGTGGTGATCTTCTGGATGCCGCGACCGAGACCGGTGAGGCTGATCGCGTGCACGGGCGCGCCGCAACCATCGACCGCGGTCGCCGCCGGCCGCTCACCGGTGAACCGCTCGATGACGTCGAGCACGCGCTTCTGCAGCGGGTGGTCGACTTCGAGGTAGCCCTCGAGCGGCCACTCGTTGGCGACGCACGCGAGCAGCATCGCCGAGTGCTTGCCCGAGCAGTTCATGTACACGCGCTCGCGCGCCCCGCCCGAGCGGATGAGCTGTTCGCGCGCAGTGTGGTCGGACGGAGCCGCCGGCGGGCAGCCGAGCGCCGACTCGGGGAGCGATTCCCGCTCGAGGAGTCGTCGCACGAGGGCGACGTGTGCTGCGGTGCCCGAATGGCTCGCCGTGGCGATGGCCGCGTCTTCGCCTCGGAGCGTGACGCCCGAGGTCATGACGGCGACGGCCTGAAACGGCTTCAGGCAGGACCGGGGGAAGATCGGGGTGGCCACGTCGCCGAGAGCGCGCAGCACCTCGCCTTCGGGGGAGAGCACGACGGCGGAACCCGCGTGCCGGGACTCGATGAAACCATTACGCTCGACCACGGCGAGTTCGACGGAGTCAGTGACTGAGAATGTGCCGGCCACCTGCACTATCCGAGGGAGGCGAGGGCGTCGTCGAGCACGCGGAGCCCGTCTTCGATGAGCGCGTCGCTCACCGCCAGACTCGGCAGGAAGCGGAGCACGTTGCCGTACGTGCCGGCGTTGAGGAAGAGCACGCCCTGCTGCGCGGCGAACGCCACGATCGCGGTGACGGCCTCGGCGTTCGGGGCCTTCGTGGTCTGGCCGGTGCCCGGCTGCACGAGCTCGATGGCGATCATCGCGCCCTTGCCGCGGATCTCGCCGATGACGTCGTAGCGCGCGGCGAGCTTCTCGAGCCCGGCGCGGAACGTCGCCTCGATGCGCTGCCCCTCGGCGAGGAGGTCGTGCTCCTCGATCGACTCGAACACGGCGATCGCCGCGGCGCACGCGACGGGGTTGCCGCCGAAGGTGCCGCCGAGCCCGCCGGGCTGCGAGGCGTCCATGATCTCGGCGCGGCCGGTGACCGCGGCGAGGGGGAGCCCGCCGGCGATGCCCTTCGCCGAGAGCACGACGTCGGGCTCCCAGCCGAAGTGCTCGCTCGCGTAGTAGCGGCCGGTGCGGGCCATGCCCGACTGGATCTCGTCGGCGATCATGACGACTCCGTGCTCGGTGCACCAGGTCTGCAGCGTCGGCAGGAATCCGTCGGCGGGAACCATGAAGCCGCCCTCGCCCTGGATGGGCTCGACGACGAGGCAGGCGAGGTCGCTCGCCCCGACGACCTTCTCGAGGTAGGCGATCGTGCGGGCCGCGGCGTCTTCGCCCGACAGCCCGTCGCGGTAGGGGTACGAGTTCGGCGCGTGGTAGACGTCGCCGGCGAGCGGGCCGAAGCCGGTCGCGTAGGGCATCGCCTTGTAGTTCATCGCCATCGTGAGGTTGGTGCGACCGTGGTAGGCGTGGTCGAGCACGGCGACGGCACGACGGCCGGTGTGCTTTCGCGCGATCTTGACGCCGTTCTCGACGGCCTCGGCGCCCGAGTTGACGAGCACGCTCTTCTTCTCCCAGTTGCCCGGGGTGTGCTCGGCGAGGAGTTCGGCGACGCGCACGTACTCCTCGTAGGGGGTGATCGTGAAGAGCGTGTGGATGACGTCCTGCAGCTGGTCGGCCGCGGCGGCGACGACGCGCTGCTCGGTGTGGCCGATCGTCGTCACGCCGATGCCGGCGCCGAAGTCGACGAACTGGTTGCCGTCGACGTCGACGAGGATGGCGCCGTTCGCGCGCTCGATGTAGACGGGAAGGGCGGACGAGACACCGGCCGAGACGACCTTCGATCGTCGGGCCTGCAGCTCCTGCGACTTCGGACCGGGAACGGCGGTCACGATCTTGCGCTCCTGCGGCACGGTGTAGACCGGGGCGGCGGCTGTCTGGGCGTCGATGCGGGTATCAGTCATGGTGCCTCCACCTTATCGCCGCGTCACGACCGGCATCGGGCAGAATCGGATGGCGCGGGTGGCGCGCAGGGTCGGAGGAAGCATGCTCGGCGAACACCGGTACGAGATCGAGGTCGAGTGGCAGGGCGACCGCGGGACCGGCACCTCGGGCTACCGCGACTACGGCCGGCGGCACGTCGTCCGAGCGCCCGGCAAGCTGCACGAGATCGCCGGGTCGAGCGACCGCACGTTCCACGGCGACCGTGAGCGCTGGAACCCCGAGGAACTGCTGCTCGCGGCGCTCGGCGAGTGCCACATGCTCTCGTACCTGCACGTCGCGACGAATCACGGCGTGGTCGTGCGCGGCTACTCCGATCGGCCCGTCGGTCTCATGCGGGAGGACGGCAGGGGCGGCGGCGCATTCGTCGAGGTCGTGCTGCGGCCGCAGATCGAGGTGGCGGATGCCTCGATGCTCGAGCTCGCCGTCGCGCTCCACGTCGAGGCCTCGGAGAAGTGCTTCATCGCCGCCTCCGTCGCCTTCCCCGTACGCCACGAACCGGTCGTGACCGTCGCCTCCGCCGTCTGAGGAGACGACGTGAGACGTCAGTCGGCGCGCAGCCCGACCGGCGGCACGGTCGGCAGGGTGGCCTCGGGGATCGGGCAGGCGTGGCCGCCGACGAGCCTGCTGCACGGCGGCAGGAACCCGGGGTAGCGCTCGGCCTGCGGGTCGCCGAACCAGCGGTGCCAGAGCCGCCAGAAGTTCAGGTTGCCGAAGGCGGAGCAGCCGTCGCCCACTTCGGGGTCGGCCACTGCGGCCGGGTTCGGCTGGTACGGCGTGTAGTTGTACAGGTTCGCCGTGGCCTGGTTGGCGATGGCGACGGATGACGCGCCGCACGCGGCATCCGGATGGAACCCCACATCGATCGCACCGATGCGGTAGGCGCGGTCGGGCTGCTCGGTGTACTGCCGGAACTGCCACGCGGCGTTGTAGACCTGGTTGAAGAAGCCGAAGTACTTGGTGTCGCAGTCGGCCGTGTCGGGGCAGCCGTAGCCCGTCGCGCGGAGGTAGCCCGACTCGCTCGGCCGGGTGAGCAGCGACTGCTCCTTCTGCAGCAGCACGAGCAGGGTCTTCGGGCTCACACCGCATGCCGCGGCGACCTTCGCGACGATGCGGCTCGCCCGTTCGCGGATGCCGCCGCGATACTCGGTGCAGTGGCCGGGGCCCGCGGCCGCCTGGGTCGTGGTGCTCTGCATGAAGTCGGCGAGGCACGGCACCCGGTCTTCGGGGCGGCAGTCGACCCCCTCGAGGAAGGCCTGGATCTCGTCTTCGCTCATCGCGCCGCTGTCGTAGAACGAGTCGTCGCTCACGATGTACCCGGGGTCGAACTCGGTCGCCGGGGGGATCGGGAGATCGACGACGGCGGTGGCATCGACGCGACCTGCGGCTGCCCGCTGCACGTCGATCGGCGCGGTGCACGCCGCGAGTGCGAGCACGACGGCCACCGTCGCGGCGACGCGGCTGATGATCGAAGCGGGGCGCATCGGACTGACGATACCGGGGCGAGGCCGGGAGCGGCTGGGAATCCGGTCAGATCCGCTCGCGCGGCACGACCCGGTCGGCGAGCTTGGCGAGCGCGCCCTGGGGCGGGGTCTCGTTGTAGACGCCGGCGAGCTCCTGCTCGCTGAGGGCGTGGATCGCCGCCATGATCTCGTCGGTCGCTGCCCGTCGGGCGCGGCCCGAGGTGGCCTGGCCGTGACGGCTGAGGTCGAGCGGTTCCCCGAAGCGCACGGTCACCGGGCGCACTCGCGGCAGTTTCGCCCCGACGGGCTGGATCTGCTCGGTGCCGATGAGGCCGACGGGAACGACCTTCGCGCCGGTCGTCAGCGCGAGCCATGCCACGCCGGTGCGGCCGCGGTAGAGGCGGCCGTCGAGCGAACGGGTGCCCTCGGGATAGAGGGCGAAGGCGTTGCCGGCGTCGAGGATGCGACGGCCGGCGTCGAGGGCCTCCTGGGCCTGCGAACCCGCGCCGCGTTCGACTGCGACGGCGCCGATCGCGCCGAAGAAGGTGCGCGACACCCAACCCGAGAACCCGGTGCCGGTGAAGTAGGTCGACTTCGCGAGGAACTGCACGGGTCGCGGCGATGCGAGCGGGATCACGATGCTGTCGACGAAGGAGAGGTGGTTCGAGGCGAGGATGACGGGGCCCCGCATGGGCACGTGTTGCGCCCCGGTGATCTTCGGCCGGTAGACGAGTCGCACGAGCGGTCGGAGGAAGCCTCGGACGATGCGGTAGAGCGGTCCCTGCCGCACTGGAGCTGGCACGGCGTCGCCTTCGATCTCTGTCACCGTTCGACCCTACGCGCGGCGACATGCACGACGCGGCATATCGGATCGGCCCGCGCGTCGAGGAGTTCGGCGCCGGTGCGAGAAGATGGGGGCATGGACGTCGCGACCGAGGGCGAGCTCATCGAGCTCGAGGCCTCGGGCGTGCGCGTCGTGGTGGTGATGCGCGGGCGCCGGGGCCCGGCGGCCGACACCGTGCTCTGCGGGCTGCTCGCGGATGCCACCGGCGTGCCCGCCGACGACGTCGAACTCGTGCACGCCTGCGCCGAATGCGGGGCGCGGCACGGCCGGCCGTCGGTCGCCTACCCGCTCACCCCGTCGGGTGCGACCTGGTACGCCGATGTCGCCGTGTTCGGCGACGCGGTCGTGGGCGCAGCGGCCACGAGGCATCCGGTCGGGGTCGGCATCGAGTCGGCCGCACTCGAGACGGGCGCCGTCATCGACGAGGCGGCGTTCCACGCGAGCGAGCGGGCCGCGCTCGACCGCTTCGACCCGGCGGCGCGGGCGATCGCCCGGGCCACCCTGTGGGCGCGCAAGTCCGCCCTGCTGCGCGCCGTCGGCCACACCGAGTTCATCGAGCCGTCGCGGCTCGCCCTCACGCTCCCGAGCGACGACGGCGGGGTCGGCCGCATCGAGGTGTGTCCGCCCGAGTTCGGTTCCGGATGGCGCGGCATCCGCTTCCACGACATCGACGTGCCCGGGAACCGGGCGGCGACGGTGGCCGTGCTCTCCTGACGTGCCCGCGCGTTCTCCCATACAGTGGGGACGTGCGCTCCGTCATCATCCTCGGCTCATCCGGTTCCATCGGCACTCAGGCCCTCGACGTCATCCGGGCGAACCCTCGCCGGTTCGACGTCGTCGGGCTCGCTGTGGGGTCCAATCGCGCGCTCCTCGAGGCGCAGGCCGCGGAGTTCGGGGTCGAGCACACGGCGGTCGGCATCGAGGAGGCCGAGCAGCTCGTGCGCGACGTCGACGCCGACGTCGTGCTGAACGGCATCACGGGTTCGGTCGGTCTCGGGCCGACGCTCGCGACGCTCGAACGCGGCACGACCCTCGCCCTCGCCAACAAGGAGTCGCTGATCGTCGGCGGCGACCTCGTGACCCGCCTCGCGAAGCCCGGTCAGATCGTCCCGGTCGACTCCGAGCACTCGGCGATCGCGCAGGCGCTGCGCTCGGGCACCGATGACGAGGTGCGCCGGCTCGTGCTGACCGCCTCGGGCGGCCCGTTCCGCGGGCGCCGGCGCGACGAGCTCACGGCGGTCACGCCGGCCGAGGCGCTCGCGCACCCCACCTGGGACATGGGCCTCGTCGTGACGACCAACTCGGCGACGCTCGTCAACAAGGGACTCGAGGTGATCGAGGCGCACCTGCTCTTCGACGTCGAGTACGACCGCATCGACGTCGTCGTGCATCCCCAGTCGATCGTGCACTCGATGGTCGAGTTCGTCGACGGCTCGACGATCGCGCAGGCCTCGCCGCCCGACATGCGCCTGCCGATCTCCCTGGGCCTCGACTGGCCGAACCGAGTCGCCGCGGTCGGCGCCCCGCTCGACTGGACGCGCGCGCAGGAATGGACGTTCGAGCCGCTCGACGGCGAGGCGTTCCCCGCGGTCGCGCTCGCCAAGCAGGTGGGTCGCGCCGGCGGCGAGTACCCCGCCGTCTTCAACGCGGCCAACGAGGAGGCGGTCACCGCGTTCCACGCCGGGCGCATCGGCTTCCTCGACATCGTCGACACCGTGCGCGACGTGGTCGAGCACCACGAGGCATCCGATGCCGCCCTCTCGGTCGCCTCGCTCGGAGAGGCTGAGCGCAGCGCTCGTCGAGCAGCCGAGACCCGCATCGCCCGCATCTCGGGCTGATCCCTCCGGGGTCCAGGCACCGCTCGCCGAGCTCACAGCCGACCGACAGCGCACTCGAAGCCGGCGGCACTACGCTTGCGTCCGTGGATTCCGTGCTCGCCTTCATCATCGGCGTCGTCATCATCGTGATCGGCCTGGCCGTGTCGATCGGCCTGCACGAGATCGGGCACCTGGTGCCGGCGAAGATCTTCGGCGTCAAGGTCACCCAGTACATGATCGGCTTCGGCCCGACCATCTGGTCGCGCAAGAGGGGCGAGACCGAGTACGGCGTCAAGGCCATCCCGCTCGGCGGCTACATCTCGATGATCGGCATGTTCCCCCCGGCCAAGGGCGAACGCGTGCACGCCGACAGCACCGGCTTCTTCCGCGGGCTCGTGCAGGACGCCCGCGATTCGAGCACCGAGTCGATCACGCCGGGCGACGAGCACCGCGCGTTCTACCTGCTGCCGGTGTGGAAGCGCATCATCGTCATGTTCGGCGGGCCGTTCATGAACCTCCTGCTCGCGATCCTGCTCTTCGGCATCCTGCTCATGGGATTCGGCGTCGCCCAGGCATCGACGACCGTCGGCTCGGTGTCGGCGTGCGCGCTGCCCGCCACGAGCGAACGGCAGACGTGCGAGCCCGGAGACGCGGCCGCGCCGGGCGCCGCAGCCGGCATCGAACCGGGCGACCGCATCGTCTCGGTCGACGGTGAGCCCGTCGAGTCGTGGAACGAGTCGACGGCGATCATCCGCGCCCACCCCGATGAGCCCGTCGCGTTCGTCGTCGAGCGCGACGGCGAGACCGTCGAACTCGAGGTCACCCCGATGCTCAGCGAGCGGTACGTGCTCGACGAGAAGGGCCAGGTCGTCACGGATGCCTCGGGCGCCGAGCTGACCGAGGCAGCCGGGTTCGTCGGCATCAGCCCGGCGACCGAGGTCGTGCAGCAGCCGGTCACCGCCGTGCTGCCCGCCGTGGGCGAGAACGTGGCCGGCGTCGCCGGCATCATCCTGAACCTGCCGCAGCGCATCATCGACGTCGCCAATGCCGCCTTCGGCCCCGAGGAGCGCGACCCCAACGGCCCGATGTCGGTCGTCGGCGTCGGCCGCCTCGCCGGCGAGATCGCGACGATCGACGAGATCCCCATCGCCTCCAAGGCCGCCACCATGATCGGCATCCTCGGGTCGCTGAACATCGCGCTCTTCGTCTTCAACCTCATCCCACTGCTGCCGCTCGACGGCGGGCACATCGCCGGTGCGCTCTGGGAGGGCATCCGTCGTGGATTCGCGAAGCTCTTCCGGCGCCCCGACCCGGGGCCCGTCGACCTCGCGAAGCTCATGCCGGTGACGCTCGCGGTCGTCGTCGTCTTCGGCGCGATGAGCGCGCTCCTGATCTACGCCGACATCGTCAAGCCGGTGCAGCTCTTCTGATCGCACCGATGATCGCCCGCTCCGCGGCACGAACCGGCTCGTACTCCGCAGGGAGTAGCGAGTGAGTCTTCGCGGGGCCGATTCGGGCGGCCGGCGCCGGCGATACGATCTGGGCATGCCCGTGCCCCAGTGGGACGGTCGCCCCGAACGCTTCCGGCCGCCGCCGGGCTTCGTGCTGTTCGCGCCGGTCGTCATAAGCCTCCTCGTGCAGGTGCCCGCCGCGATCGGCATCGCCGTGTGGACGCAGGTCGGGTGGGCCGCGGGTCTCGGCCAGGTCGCACTCGCGGCAGCCGGTCCGCTCGCGCTGATCGGGGCACGGCGATACCCGGGACCGACGGTCGCGGTGGTCTCCGCCGCCGCGCTCGCCGACCTCGTGCTGGCACCGGACCTCGGGCCGCCGTACATCGCCGTGGGGTTCGCGATCGTGCTGGCCGTCGCGCGCGGCGCCGTCGTCTGGGCGGTCGCCTCCGTCGTGGTGGCGTGGGTCGCGGCGATCGTGCTGGCCTCGGTCGTCGGCACCACGTGGCATCCGTTCCGCATCGCGTTCACGACGCTCGCGCTCGCCGTGTGCTTCGGCATCGGCTGGTTCGTGCGCGTGCGTCGTGCGCGGGCGTCGGCGTTCCGCGCCGAGGCGATGCGTCGCCGCCAGAGCGCCGAGGAGCGCGAGCGGGTGCGCATCGCCCGCGAACTGCACGACGTGATCGGGCACGCCCTGTCGCAGATCAACGTGCAGGCGAGCGTGGGCCTGCACCTCATGGACCGCGACCCCGAGCAGGCGCGCACGGCGCTCGGCAGCATCAAGGAGACCTCGAAGTCGGCGCTCGACGAGGTGCGCACGGTGCTCGGCGTCATCCGCGACGGCGATGCCCCGCTCGTGCCGCAGGCCGAGCTCGCCGAATTGCCGAGGCTCGTGCGCGGCGTCCGTTCGACCGAGCTCGACGCACGACTCGACGACCGGCTCTCGGAGCCGCCGAGGCGGGCCGTGCAGTTCGCCGCCTATCGCATCGCGCAGGAGGCGCTGACCAACGTCGTGCGGCATGCGGGCGCCACGCATGCGGTCGTCACGGTCGAACGCGCTGGCGACGAGTTCGTGCTCACGATCGACGACGACGGCGCCGGGCAGGTCGTCGTCGCGGGTGCCGGGGACGTCGACGCAGCCGATCACGGCGAGGGCAGCGGCATCCTGGGCATGCGCGAGCGCGCCGCGCTCCTCGGCGGCTCCGTCGAGCTCGGCGCATCGCCGCTCGGCGGCACGCGCGTCACCGCACGCCTCCCATGGGGAGGCGTGGCATGATCCGGGTCGCGCTCGCCGACGACCAGGTGCTCGTGCGCGCCGGCTTCCGCGCGCTGCTCGCGGCCGAAGACGACGTCGAGGTCGTCGGCGAGGCGTCGAGCGGCACCGAACTGCTCGAACTCGTGCGGCGGGAGCCGGTCGACGTCGTGCTCATGGACATCCGCATGCCCGACGGCGACGGACTCTGGGCGACCGAGCAGATCGCCGCCGACCCGAGGCTCGCGGGGGTGCACGTCGTCATCGTGACGACCTTCGAGCTCGACGAGTACGTCGCGAGGGCCGTGCGCGCGGGGGCGAGCGGATTCCTCGTGAAGGACACGGAACCCGTCGACCTGATCCGTGCCGTGCGGGTCGTCGCGAGCGGCGAGGCATTGCTCTCGCCCGGCGTGACGAAGCGACTCCTCGAGCGCATGTCGACGGGACTCAGGGATGCGCCCGACAAGGCACTGCTCGCCGCGCTCACCGATCGGGAGCGCGAGGTGCTGCGACTCGTGGGACTCGGCCTCACGAACGACGAGATCGCAGAACGGCTGGTGCTGAGCCCGTTGACCGCGAAGACGCACGTCTCGCGGATCATGTCGAAGCTCGCCGCCCGCGACCGCGTGCACCTCGTGGTGGTCGCCTACGAGTCGGGGCTCGTCGCTCCGGGCTGGCAGTAGCCGCGGCATCCCGGACTGCTCCCGGGGGAGCAGGCGAAGTGTCTCCGCCGGGCGGATTCGCGGAGACGGCCGGCTCGCGAGACTCGACATCGACGGCCTGAACCGCAGGCCGCAACGATCAAGGGACACCTCATGCTCGCCACCCTCGCCACCACCGCGGTGGTCACTCACGCCGGCCCATGGGCGGCCGGGTTCGGATGGGTCTTCTTCCTCATTCCGATCTTCTGGTTCCTCGTCATCGGACTGATCATCTTCCTGGTCACGCGGAACCGTCGTCGCTACTGGGCTCACGGCGGCCCCGACGGTTCGTACGGGCCGCCGTGGGTGCGCAACGGAAGCGCCGAGTCGACCCTCTCCGAGCGATTCGCCAAGGGCGACATCGACGAGACCGAGTATCGCGCACGCCTCGAGGTGCTGCGCGCGAACCGGCCGAACGCCTCCTGAGGCCGCTTCGAGGGGCGGATGCCGCGGCATCCGCCCCTCGAACGCGTCGCCGGCCTCGTGCGCGGTGCTACCGGTCGAGCGACCGGTGCAGCGCCTCAGCCTGGTGCCGATGCCCGACGGTCTCGTAGCCGACGATCACGACGAGCGGTGCGCACGCGGTGAGCACGATGCCGACCGCCATGCTCGCTCCGGCGACGACGGCCAGCACCGCGACGCAGAGCGCCGCCATGCTGAGCACGAAGAGCAGGATGTGGAAGCGGTCGAACTCCCGCAGCAGCAGCGAGTAGATCGTGAAGAGCGCGACGAGGAAGACGCCCACGGGCAGTGCGACCGTGAGCATGGCCGCAACCTCGCCGATGTGCGCGGTGCCGTCGATCTCGAACGCCGCCACATGCAGCCCGGCACCCGTCGCCGCGATCGATCCGAAGATCACGAGGTGGCCGTAGCCCCACGTGAAGGCGCGCCTCCTGAACCGATGCAGCACCTTCGCCGACGGCATCGTGAAGTACACCCACCACATGCCGAAGGCGAGCGCCGTGCCGCCGAAGGCGACGAGCGCCGCGTCGATGCTCCAGGCGTGCTGTCGCTCGACCACGGCCGAGATCGTGAGGATCGTGCCGAGCACCACCTCGCCGAGCGTGATGATGACGAGCAGGCCGTAGCGCTCGGCGATGTGGTGCGCGTGCCAGGGCGTGCCGCCGACGCGGCGCTCGATCACGTACGGGCCGAGCAGTTCGAGGGTGCCGAGCACGACGAAGATGCCGAGCATGACGGGCAGCGCCGGGTTGATGAAGATGGTGGTCACCCAGCCGACCTGGATGATGCCGACGACCGTCGCGTAGGCGAGCGCGCTGCGGCGGTGCGCCGGATCGTGGCGCGCGACCCGCAGCCACAGCGCCACGGTGGCGACCCGCATGACGACGTAGCCGGCGACCACCACGCCGTTGTCGAGGTGCTCGCCCTCGTCGATCGAGTGGAACATCGGCGGCAGGCCGAGCGCCAGCACGAGCACGCCCAGCATCTGCACCATGGTCGCGACGCGGAAGAAGACGTCGTCGTTGTCGTAGGCCGAGGCGAGCCACGAGTAGTTGATCCAGGCGAGGCAGATCGCGAAGACGGCGATCGTGAACCCGATGAACGCCGGCATGAAGTGCCCGAGCTCGAGCAGGTGCGCGGCCTGCGTGCCGGCCTGGCTGAACGCCACGACGAAGGTCAGGTCGAAGAGCAGCTCGAGCGGCGTCGCGGTGCGGTGCGGCTCATCGGGGTCGCGGCCGACCATGCGCCGCAGCCGGTGGTCGAGGGGCGGGTGAACGGATACCGCGGCACCCGGGTCACCCGCCGAGCCCGTGTCGCTCGTCTCGCGATCGGCCATGCTGCGCCCCTCCCGTCGGCGCGCGGGCGGCGCCGGTGGCTAATGCTGCCACAGGCGCCGCCCGGTGCGGCGGAGGCGGACGAGTCGGCGGGGCTCAGCGCGAGAGCAGCAGCGCCTCGCCCTGACCGCCGCCGCCGCAGAGTGCGACGGCCGCCCGACCCTCGCCGCGGCGGGAGAGCTCGAGCGCGGCGTGCAGCGCGAGCCGTGCCCCGGACGCGCCGATGGGGTGTCCGAGTGCGATCGCGCCGCCGTGCACGTTGACGATCTCGGCCCCGATGCCGAGCTCGCGGGCGGACTCGAGCGAGACCGCGGCGAACGCCTCGTTGATCTCGACGAGGTCGAGTTCGGCCGCGGTGCCGCCGGACTTCTCGAGGGCCGCGGCGATGGCGTTGGCGGGCTGCGCGTGCAGCGAGTTGTCGGGACCGGCGACCTGTCCGGCAGCGCCGACGAGTGCGAGCCAGGGGAGCCCGCGCGACTCGGCCCACTCACGGCTCGCCACGACGACGGCCGCTGCGCCGTCGGAGAGCGGCGAGGAGTTGCCCGCCGTGATCGAGCCCTCGGCGCTGAACGCCGGTCGCAGCCTCGCGAGCACCTCGACCGTGGAGTCGGGGCGCACGCCCTGGTCTTCGGCGACGACCACGGGGTCGCCCTTGCGCTGCGGGATCTCGACCGGCACGATCTCGTCGGCGAAGACGCCGTCGGCCTGCGCGGCGCCGGCGCGCACGTGGGAGGCCGCTGCGATCTCGTCCTGTGCCGCTCGCGTGATCTCGTATCGGCCGTTGAAGCGCTCGGTCGAGGCGCCCATCGATTCACGGTCGAAGGCGTCGGTGAGGCCGTCGTGGGCGGCGTGGTCGAGCATCTCCCACGATCCGTAGGCCTGGCCGCGACGCGAGCCGGGCAGCAGGTGCGGGGCGTTCGTCATCGACTCCTGGCCGCCGGCCACGACGACGGATGCCTCGCCGAGACGGATCAGCCGCGCGGCATCCGTGATCGCGACGAGGCCCGACAGGCAGACCTTGTTGACCGTGGTGGCGGGAACCCGCCACGGGATGCCGGCTGCGACGGCCGACTGCTTCGCGGGGTTCTGGCCGGCACCGGCCTGGAGCACCTGGCCCATGATCACGGCGTCGACGTCGGCGGGGGAGACCCCGGCGTTCTCGAGGGCGCCGCGGATCGCGACGGTGCCGAGCTCGACCGCCGTCCGGTCCGCGAGGTTGCCGTTGATGCGTGCGAACGGCGTGCGCGCGCCCGCGATGATGACGACGTCGGGTAGGGACATGTTCAGGACTCCTTCGTCAGTGCGCGGCTCTTGCGCGATGGAACCATTCTACGATTCAGTTAGTGAGTATTCACCGGAGATTCCACCCGTGAAGCAGCACGTCGACATGGAGGTCGCGAACATGACACTCGACAAGGTGGTCGGGTCCGCTCACGAGGCGGTCGCCGACATCCCGCCAGGAGCCAGTCTCGCCGTGGGCGGATTCGGGCTCTGCGGCATCCCGATGGTGCTGATCCAGGCCCTGCTCGACGCCGGGGTCGACAGGCTGTCCGTCGTCTCGAACAACTGCGGCGTCGACGACTGGGGGCTCGGCGTGCTGCTCGCGAAGCAGCGCATCGCCAAGATGACCTCGTCGTACGTCGGCGAGAACAAGGAGTTCGAACGGCAGTACCTCTCGGGCGAGCTCGAGCTCGAGCTCACGCCGCAGGGCACGCTCGCCGAGAAACTGCGGGCCGGGGGAAGCGGCATCGCCGCGTTCTTCACCCAGACCGGTGTCGGCACGCAGGTCGCCGAGGGCGGGCTGCCTCGGCGCTACAACACCGACGGCTCCATCGCCGTCGCGAGCCCCGCGAAGCCCGTGCAGACGTTCGACGTCGGCGGCGTGCCCCGCGAATTCGTGCTCGAAGAGGCCATCACGACCGACTTCTCGCTCGTGCACGCGCTGAAGGGCGACCGCTACGGCAACCTCGTCTTCGACAAGTCGGCGCGCAACTTCTCGCCGCTGGCGGCGATGGCCGGGCGCATCTGCATCGCGCAGGTCGAGGAGATTGTCGAGGCCGGCGAACTCGACCCCGACGCCGTGCACCTGCCCGGCATCTACGTCGACCGCATCGTGGTCGTCGGTTCCGACATCGAGAAGCGCATCGAACGCCGCACCGTGCGGGAGGGGAACTGAGATGGCACTGACCCGCTTCGAGATGGCCGCACGGGCCGCCCGCGAGCTCGCCGACGGTTCGTACGTCAACCTCGGCATCGGCCTGCCGACGCTCGTGCCGAACTACGTGCCCGACGGGATCACGATCCTGTTGCAGTCCGAGAACGGCATCCTCGGCGTCGGTCCGTACCCGACCGACGATGCGGTCGACCCCGACCTCATCAACGCGGGCAAGGAGACGGTGACCGTGCTGCCCGGCGCTGCGTACTTCGACTCGGCGGCGAGCTTCGGCATGATCCGCGGCGGCAAGATCGATGCCGCGATCCTTGGCGCGATGCAGGTCTCGGCCGCCGGCGACCTCGCCAACTGGATGATCCCGGGCAAGATGGTGAAGGGCCCGGGCGGTGCGATGGACCTCGTGCACGGCGCCCGCAAGGTGATCGTGCTCATGGAGCACGTCGCGAAGGACGGCTCCGCGAAGATCGTGAACGAGTGCTCGCTGCCGCTCACCGGGCGCGCGGTCGTGCACCGCATCATCACCGACCTCGCGGTCATCGACGTGACGCCCGAGGGTCTGCGGCTCGTCGAGTGCGCGCCCGGGGTGACGGTCGACGAGGTCGTCGCCGCCACCGAGCCGCCGCTCATCATCGACTGAACCCGCATCGGGGTGGGATCGAGCTCGAGAACCGCGGGCGTTCGCCGCACGTCGAGCATCCGGACATCGACCGCGCCGCGCGTCGCGCGCCGCCGGATCGGCGGTCGCCTGCCGCCGCATCAGGGCAGACGCTGACGCTCGTCGCGTGCAGCCTGCCCGATACTGGTCGGAGCGACGAAGCGGAGGATCATGGTTCATTTCACGACGGTACGCGGCGCCATCGCGCTCGCCGGGGCGTTCGCGCTCGCGGCCGCCTTGTTCGCGGGCTGCTCGGCTGCCCCCGTTCCACCCGCACCAACGGCGACCACGAACCCGCCGCTCACTCCGACTCCGACGCCTGCGGCCGATCCCCTCGACGGAGTGGTCGCGCTCGTCGCCACCGCCGAGACCCTCGACCTCCGCGATCGCGACGGCGCGCTGGTCGAGCAGTTCCACTACCTCGACCAGCCGGCGGGCGTCGTCGATGCGCTCTCGATCGTGTTCGGTGCGGCGCCCGTCGACGAGGAGCGTTCGGGGACCAACCACACGCCGCCGGCGACATCGCACGTCTGGGGCGACGTCGAGATCGAAGAGCGGCACTACGACGAAGCCCGTCGCGAGGCGGAGTCGATCGGAATGTCGTGGCCTCGGTTCTCCGTGTACTTCGACGCACCGACGTACGACGACGTCGAACTCACCACACCCTCGGGCTACCAGGCCGGTGACAACCTCGCCGATCTCGCTCCCGGCTTCGATGCCGATGACTGGACGTGCGTGGGACAGGGGGTCGACGTCGTCACCATCGACGAGTACGTGGAATGGCAAGGCGGGAATGTGGAGCGCGAATACGGCGTCGCGCTCGCGAACTGGGACTCGATGGGCGGGCCGCCCGACGGCGTCGAAGACGACGGCACCGTCAGCTGGATCGGCGCGCCCTACGTCGTCGCCGAGGGCTGCGCGTAGCGATCGGCGAGCCGGCGGATGCTACCTCAGAGCCGCCGACCCTCCGCGCAGAAGTAGACTCGTCACGTGCCTGCTGTGAATCTCGGAATGCCCAAAGTCCCTGAGGTACTGGCCCCGCGACGCAAGTCCCGCCAGATCAAGGTGGGCAAGGTGCTCGTCGGCGGCGACGCCCAGGTGAGCGTGCAGTCGATGACGACGACGCCCACGACGAACATCAACGCCACGCTGCAGCAGATCGCCGAGCTCACGGCATCGGGCTGCGACATCGTGCGTGTCGCCGTGCCGAGCCGCGACGACGCCGAGGCACTGCCGATCATCGCGAAGAAGAGCCAGATCCCGGTCATCGCCGACATCCACTTCCAGCCGAACTACGTGTTCCAGGCGATCGACGCCGGCTGCGCCGCCGTTCGCGTCAACCCCGGCAACATCCGCAAGTTCGACGACAAGGTCGGCGAGATCGCTGCCGCGGCGAAAGCGGCGGGCGTGAGCCTCCGCATCGGCGTGAACGCCGGGTCGCTCGACCCCCGACTGCTCCAGAAGTACGGCAAGGCGACGCCCGAGGCCCTCGTCGAGTCGGCGGTGTGGGAGGCGAGCCTCTTCGAGGAGCACGACTTCCACGACTTCAAGATCTCGGTCAAGCACAACGACCCCATCGTCATGGTCAAGGCCTATCGCCTGCTCGCCGAGCGCGGCGACTGGCCCCTGCACCTCGGCGTGACCGAGGCCGGCCCCGCCTTCCAGGGCACGATCAAGTCCGCCACGGCGTTCGGCATCCTGCTCAGCGAGGGCATCGGCGACACGATCCGCGTCTCGCTCTCGGCTCCGCCGGTCGAAGAGGTCAAGGTGGGCCTGCAGATCCTGCAGTCGCTGAACCTCCGCGAGCGCAAGCTCGAGATCGTCTCGTGCCCGTCGTGCGGTCGCGCGCAGGTCGACGTGTACAAGCTCGCGAACGACGTCACCGACGGACTCGAGGGCATGACCGTGCCGCTCCGCGTGGCCGTCATGGGCTGCGTCGTCAACGGTCCGGGCGAGGCCCGCGAGGCCGACCTCGGCGTGGCATCCGGCAACGGCAAGGGCCAGATCTTCGTGAAGGGCGAGGTCATCAAGACCGTGCCCGAGTCCGAGATCGTCGCCACCCTCATCGAGGAGGCCAACCGCATCGCCGACGAGATGGGCGCCGACGCGCCGGTCGGCACGCCCGAGGTCGTCACCCCGTAGTCGCGTGCGCCGCCCGAGCGTATCGTGGGCGGCAGCGGATGCCCCGGGCATCCGGTTCGCGAGAGGAGACCGTGATGAGCGGCGACGGCAGCGAGTTCGAGTACCCGGACACGGCGGGCTACCCCGACGGCATGGGCACCCTGCACGAGGGCACCGACGACGGCGCGGACGAGAGCCTCGACGATGCCGCGGATGAGGGCACCGACGATGCCGCGACGGCGACGGAGGGCGACCTCGAGGCGTTCGCGCTCGACGACGAGGAGGACGTCGAGGGCGTCTGACGAGCGCCGCGAGCGGCCCGACAGGTCAGGCGACTCCGGCCGCCCGGAACTCGATCGTGCCCGTGGCGATGTCGGCCGCGAGCAGCTCGACCTCGAGCGCGGTTCCCGCGCGAACCCCGGAGGGCGCCGGACACGTCGCGATGACCGCGGGGTCGGCGAGCTGGAGCATCGCTCGATCGCCGCGCACCTCGAGCACGGTCGCGGTGAACCGCTCGCCGACCCGCGTGCTCAGCAGCGCGGCCTCGACCCGTGCGATCGATTCGGCGTCGAGCCGGCTCGCCCGCTGCGACGAGGCGCCCATGAGCGACGGCAGCTCTCCGAGCGAGGAGCGCGCCCACTCGGGCACCTCGCGCCCGGCGCAGAGCGCCTCGCAGACGACGAGCCCCCATCGATCGACGAGACGGCGCAGCGGCGCGGTGACGTGCGCGTACGGCGCCGCGAGCGCGGACTGGATCGGATCTGCCGGCACGTCGCCGTCGACGGCGAGATAGCCGGCACCGCGGAAGAGCCCGGATGCCGCCTGCATCACCGCGAGCGCGGCGGGGTCGTCGCGGTCGAGGCCGCGGAGGTACTCGCCGTACGAGATCGACTCGGGCCACGGGCGGCCGAGTGCGCGCGTCTGCGCCCGGAAGGCCGTGATGCGCTCCTCGCTCGGCTTCGGCATGGTGCGGAGCACACCGATGCGCCCCGCGAGCATGAGCTGCGCGGCCGCCATGCCCGTCATGAGCGACAACTGCGCGTTCCACTCCTCGACCGGCAGCGGGTGCCGGCGTTCGAGCGAGTAGCCGCCGCCCTCGGTGCGCACGATCTCCTCGTCGGGGGAGTTGAGGCTCGCGCCGCCACGGGCGCGCTCGAGCTCGATGCGCAGCCGCCCGACCTCCCGCAGCAGCGCCAGCGAGGAGTCGCCGTCGCCGGCATCGATGCGGGCCTGCGCCTCTTCGTACGTGAGCTGCTCGCGCGAGCGCACCATCGCACGGGTGAGCCCGGTCGACGTCACCGTGCCGCGCTCGTCGAGCCCGAACGCCCAGACGAAGGCGCTCCGGTCGGCACCCGGCAGCAGCGAGGCGCGGTCCTCGCTGAGCACCACGGGATGCAGCGGCACCCGGCCGTCGGCGGCGTACAGGGTCTGGCCCCGACGCCGGGCCTCGAGGTCGACGGCGCCGTCCGGGACCACCCAGCCCGGGACATCCGCGATCGCGTAGTGCACCAGGAAGCCGGTGGCCCGGCGCTCGATGCAGAGCGCCTGGTCGAGATCGGTCGAACCGGGCGGATCGATCGTGACGAACGCGAGTTCGCGCAGGTCGGTTCCGGGAACCGCCGCACGCGCCGACTCGGCCTCGGCGAGCACCTCGGGCGCGAACGACTCGGGCACGTCGAGCTCGGCGCGGAGCCGAGCGAGGGCGACCGCCAGCTCGCTCTGCGCGACGGATTCCGTGACGTGCGTTCTGCGGCTCGGCATGCGCCTCAGCCTACGAGCAGCCGGGCGATCGGATGCCCCGGCCGGCCGTCACCAACCCGGCGGCTAGTCCCTCTTGAGCTCCTCGCGCAGGGATCGCACCTCGCGGATCAGTTCATCGATGTGCGCCTTGGTCGCGACCTGTTCGGCGTCGTTGGCTGCGCCGACCTTCTCCACGATCCACGATGCGAGAGTGGCGGTCACGACACCGATGAGCGCGATGCCCCCGATCATGACGCCGACAGCGACCAACTGCCCCGTCGGTGTGACAGGGAAGTAGTCGCCGTAGCCCACAGTCGTGATCGTGACGAACGCCCACCAGAGCCCCTGACCGAAGTCTTGGATCGATCCGTCGTTGCCGCGCTCCGCGTCGAGCACAGCAAGCGCGGCCACCCAGACGAGCAGTGCCGAAGCGCCGGCCACGTACATGATGACCCGCCCACGGAACGCGGCGCCGGCCGTGCGCTGTAGCACCGCGAGGATCGTCACGAGTCGAAGGAGTCGGAGGGGGCGGAGCATCGGAAGGATGACGATCGCAAGGTCGAGGAGGTGCGTGTAGAACCACTTGAACCGCTGCGGTGCGAGCGAGAGGTTCACTAGGTAGTCGACGAGGAAGAGCGCCCACGTCGTCCAGATGATCGTCTCGGCGACGACCGCAGGCGGTCCGCTGAGGTTGCCGATTACCTGCCACGAGTATGCGATCAGGAACGCGACTGCGGCGAGGGCGAGCGGCCATTCGAGGAGCTTCTGCCAGCGCTGCTGATCCATCGGGCCACTCTACGGCTCCACCGCGGGAGGGCGACCTCGTGATCCTTGCGAACCGATCTCGTGATGCACCCACCGCCGATAGAATTCGAGGATGACCATCAACAGCCGCCACCTCGAGAACGCTGCCAACGCCCGCGACGACGCCTACCACCTCATCGAGGAGTTCGAAGACGGCGATGTGCACCCCCGTGTGCTCGAGGTGCTCGAGAGCCTCGACACCGCGCTGTTCGACCTCATCAATTGGGCCGACCAGGTCACCCGCCACCTCGCCGAGAGCGGCGTCGAAGTGGTCGACGTCGACCTCACCTGAGTCTCCGCGGCACTCGCGGGGCGAGCGACATCCGAGTGCTCAGTAGAATCGTCGGGTGCCCACACGCCTGACGAACTACTTCCTCCGTACGCTCCGCGAAGACCCCGCCGACGCCGAGGTCACGAGCCATCGCCTGCTCGTGCGCGCCGGCTACATCCGGCGCCAGGCGCCAGGCGTCTTCGCATGGCTGCCGCTGGGCCTGCGCGTGAAGGCGAAGATCGAGGCGATCATCCGCGAGGAGATGACGGCGGCCGGCGCGCACGAGGTGCACTTCCCGGCGCTGCTGCCGCGCGAGCCCTACGAGGTGACCGGTCGCTGGACCGAGTACGGTGACGCCCTCTTCCGCCTGCAGGACCGCAAGGGCGCCGACTACCTCCTCGCGCCGACGCACGAAGAGGCCTTCACGCTGCTCGTGAAGGACCTGTACAACTCGTACAAGGACCTGCCGCTGGCGATCTACCAGATCCAGGACAAGTACCGCGACGAGGCCCGGCCTCGCGCCGGTCTCCTGCGCGGCCGCGAGTTCACGATGAAGGACGCGTACTCGTTCGACGTGTCCGACGAGGGCCTCGACGCGAGCTACCAGGCGCAGCGCGACGCCTACGAGCGCATCTTCACGCGCCTCGGCCTCGAGTACGTCATCGTCAAGGCGGATGCCGGCGCGATGGGCGGCTCGAAGAGCGAGGAGTTCCTGCACCCGACCCCCGTCGGCGAAGACACCTTCGTGCGCTCGGGCGGCGGTTACGCCGCCAACGTCGAGGCGTTCGAGACCGTCGTGCCCGAGCCGATCCCGTTCGACGGACTGCCGGCGCCGATCGTGCTCGACTCACCGAACACGCCGACGATCTCGACGCTCGTCGACCTCGCGAACGCCGAGTACCCGCGTCCCGACGGGCGCGCATGGACCGCGGCCGACACCCTGAAGAACGTCGTGCTCGCCGTCGTCGCGCCCGACGGCACGCGCGAGCTCGTCGTGATCGGCCTGCCCGGCGACCGCGACGTCGAGATGAAGCGCGTCGAGGTCGCGTTCGCCCCGGGCGAGGTCGAGCCCGCGACCGAGGCCGACTTCGCGAAGCATCCCGGCCTCGTGAAGGGCTACATCGGCCCCTGGTCGGAGACCGGCGCCGTGCTCGGCGAGGAGTCCGCGACCGGCATCCGCTATCTCGTGGACCCCCGCGTCGTCGACGGCACCGAGTGGATCACCGGCGCGAACGTCGACCAGAAGCACGTCTTCGGACTCGTCGCCGGCCGCGACTTCGTCGCCGACGGCACCGTCGAGGCGTCGAACGTGCTGCCCGGCGACCCCGCGCCCGACGGCTCGGGCCCGGTCGAACTCGCCCGCGGCATGGAGATCGGCCACGTCTTCCAGCTCGGCCGCAAGTACGCAGAGGCACTGGGGCTCAAGGTGCTCGACGAGAACGGCAAGCTCGCCACCGTCACCATGGGCTCGTACGGCATCGGCGTCACCCGCATCCTCGCGATCATCGCCGAAGACAACAACGACGACAAGGGCCTCGTCTGGCCGCCGGCCGTCGCGCCCTTCGACGTGCACGTGGTCGCGACTGGTCGCGACGAGGCGGTGTTCGACGCGGCCGAGACGATCGTGGCCGAGCTCGAGGCATCCGGTCTCGACGTGCTCTTCGACGACCGCCCGAAGGTCTCGCCCGGCGTGAAGTTCGGCGATGCCGAGCTCATCGGCGTGCCGAAGATCGTGATCGTCGGTCGCGGCGTCGCCGACGGCGTCGTCGAGGTCTGGGATCGGGCGACGGGCGAGCGCACGCAGGTCGCGATCGGCGAGGTCCCGGCAGCACTCGCCTGACGGCGGCAGGTCTCCTGAACCGCTCGCTCCCACCCGGTGGGAGCGAGCGGTTCAGTGCTGTTCGCGCGACTCGTGCAGGTGGTCGCGGTGCTTCTCGGCTTCGTGCCGCAGGGTCGCGAGGTCGAGTGGACCGGTGACCGACAGCTCGTCCTCCCAGCACTCGATGCCGCCGACATCGGGCAGCAGCGCGCGGGTGAAGACCGGGTTGCGGCCCGACCGGCGCTGCCGGGTGTAGTCGCGCAGCAGCCGGAACGCCACGCCCGACAGCAGCGCGATCGCCACGAGGTTGATGAGCGCCATGATGCCCATGATGCCGTCGGCCGTGTTCCAGATCAGGTCGGAGGATGCCACCGAGCCGACGAAGATCGCGACGACCACGAGTACGCGGTACACCGACAGCACCGAGCGTCGGCGGGTGATGAACTCGATGTTGGACTCGCCGTAGTAGTAATTGCCGAGGATCGAGCTGAACGCGAGCAGGAAGATGATGATGCTCAGCACGATGCTCGACCATGCGCCCAAGTTCGACACGATCGCGTTCTGCGTGAGCCCGATGCCGCGGGTGGCGTTCTCGAGGTCGGGGTTCGAGACCAGGATGATGAACGCCGTGATGGAGCAGATGAGGAAGGTGTCGAAGTAGACGCCGAGCGTCTGCACGAGGCCCTGCTTGACCGGGTGCGTCACCGCGGCGCTCGCGCCCGCGTTCGGGGCGGAGCCGAGCCCCGCCTCGTTCGAGAACATGCCGCGCTTGACGCCGGTCAGCACGATCATGCCGAGTGTGGCGCCGACGACCTCGTTGAAGCCGAACGCCTCGGTGAAGATCGAGGCGAACACCTCGGGGAGCCTCGTGATGTTCATCGCGACGATGACGAGGCCGAGCAGCAGGTAGAGCAGGGCCATGAGGGGCACGACCGCCTGGGTCACCGAGGCGATGCGGCGCACGCCACCGAACACCACGAGCCCGGTGAGCGCGGCGAGCACGAGGCCGACGGCCCACGCCACCCAGCCGGGGGCGCCGTCGGGACTGATCGTCGACGTGACCGTCGCGCTGATGGTGTTGGCCTGGAGCGAGGAGAAGGCGAACGGGAAGCAGACGATGAGCACGATCGCGAAGAGGATGCCCATCCAGCGGGCGCGCAGCCCGCGCTCCATGTAGTAGGCCGGGCCGCCTCGGAAACCGTCCCGGTCTCGCACCTTGAACAGCTGGCCGAGCGTCGACTCGACGAAGCTCGACGCGCCGCCGACGAAGGCCATCAGCCACATCCAGAAGATCGCGCCCGGCCCGCCGATGGCGATCGCGGTGCCGACACCGGCGATGTTGCCGACGCCGACGCGGGATGCGGCCGAGATGGTGAACGCCTGGAACGCGGACACCGACTGCGGCACGCCGGCAGCGTCGCGCGGCGTCTTGTCGGTCAAGGTGCGGAACATCTCGGGGATCAGCCGGAACTGCACCACCCCGGAGCGGGCGGTGAAGTACACGCCGAGGATCACCACCACCGGCAGCACGATCCAGGTCCACAGCACATCGCCGCCGGCGAGCACCCATTCGTTCACGGTGTCCATGCGCTCCAGTATTGCGAGGCCGTCTCAGGCACTGGGCGACGGCGCGCCGGGGCGGGTGCGCCGACCGGAGGGGCAACCGGAGCGCGGTGACGCGAGCGAGGTGCGGTGGAGTCGCGTCCTGAGGCGGCGAGTTCATCGCGGGTTCACCGCGCGTTCAACCGTCGTCCCACGCGGATTCGGTTTCCGCGAGCACTCTGCGGAGTGGAATCCCGACCACGAACGTGAGGACCGATCCGTGACGATCACCGACATCCAGCTGCTTCCGATGGCCGATCACGTGCGAGGCAAGCGTTCGCCGGTGACGTGCCACTTCAAGTGCGGCAACGCGTGTCTCGGCCCCGAGTGCAACACGTCATCGAACCCCGCCTTCCGCGAGATCGCGTCCGCCGCGCTGTCGCGTCGCGCGCTGCTCGGACTCGGTGCCGCGGGCGCCGTGGGCATCGCGCTCGCTGCCGCGACCCCGGCCGGAACCGCTGTCGCTGCGCCCGGCGGCGGAGCCTCGGGCGGCGGGGCGCGCCTGCCCTTCGACGCCATCTCGCCGGTGCCGAAGATCGTCGACGACTTCACCGTGCCGGCGGGCTACACGTGGGCGCCGATCATCCGCTGGGGCGACCCGCTGTTCTCGGGCGTGCCGGCGCTCGACTTCGACAACCAGACGCCAGAGGCGCAGGCCGGCCAGTTCGGCTACAACTGCGACTACCTCGATGTCATCGCCGACCGGAGCGGCCGCACCGGCGTGCTCGTGAACAACCACGAGTACGTCAACCCGGGCATCATGTTCCCCGCGACGAGCGATGCCGCAGAGCTCGACCGCCGCGCAGCGATCTTCAAGGCCGCGCACGGCTTCTCGGTCGTCGAGTTGCGGCGCAGCAAGCTCGGCCGCCCCTGGCGCTACCTCGTCGACGGCCGCCGCAACCGCCGCATCACCGCAGACACCGTCTTCGAGCTCACCGGCCCCGCGGCCGGCACCGACCTCGTGAAGACCGCCGAGGATGTCGAGGGCCGCTGGGTGAAGGGCACGCTCGGCAACTGCGCCGGCGGCACCACGCCGTGGGGCACCGTGCTCTCGGGCGAGGAGAACTTCGACGGCTACTTCGCCTGGGCCGCCGACACCGCCGGGCAGAAGCGCTACCGGGCCACGCCGAGCGCGAAGTCGACCTATACGTTCGAGCGCATCGATCCGCGCTTCGACGCGCA
This sequence comes from Agromyces hippuratus, assembly GCF_013410355.1. Taxonomy (NCBI): domain Bacteria; kingdom Bacillati; phylum Actinomycetota; class Actinomycetes; order Micrococcales; family Microbacteriaceae; genus Agromyces; species Agromyces hippuratus. Next base: position 191,605 of record NZ_JACCFI010000001.1, read on the forward strand.
CGACGCCGGCTACGTGAACGAGCCCAACCGCTTCGGCTGGATCGTCGAGATCGACCCTGAGGATCCCTCCTCGACGCCGCGCAAGCACACGGCGATGGGCCGCTTCAAGCACGAGGGCGCCAACGTCATCATCGCCGAGGACGGCCGCGCGGTCGCCTACATGGGCGACGACCAGACGAACGACTACCTCTACAAGTTCGTCTCCAAGGGCACGTACGACCCGAAGAACACTCCCGTCGCCCGCCGCAAGAACCTCGGGCTGCTCAGCGAGGGCGACCTGTACGTCGCGAAGTTCACCGGCAACTCGCCGGTCGCCGAGATCACCGGCACCGGAGCGCTCCCCGCCGACGGCCTCTTCGACGGCACCGGCCAGTGGATCCCGCTCACGCAGAACGGCGAGAGCGTCATCCCCGGCATGACGACCCAGGAGGTGCTCGTCTTCACGCGCCTCGCGGCCGACACCGTCGGCGCGACGAAGATGGACCGCCCGGAGGACGTGCAGCCCAACCCGAGGACCGGCAAGGTGTACGTGGCCCTCACGAACAACTCGTCGCGGAGCCTCGCGACGATCGACGAGGCGAACCCGGTGACGGGCAACCGAAACGGGCACATCATCGAGCTGACGGAGACCGCCGGCCAGTCGGGCACCGCGTTCGGCTGGAGCATCCTGCTGCTCTGCGGCGACCCGGCGGTCGACCGGAACACCTACTTCGCCGGGTTCCCGAAGGAGCTCGTCTCGCCGATCTCCTGCCCCGACAACGTCGCGTTCGATTCCGAGGGCAACCTCTGGATCTCGACCGACGGCGCGCCCAGCAAGATCGGGTTCAACGACGGACTGTTCAAGGTGCCGCTCGAGGGGCCCGATCGCGGTCGCGTGCAGCAGTTCCTCTCCGTTCCGCGCGATGCGGAGACCTGCGGCCCGGTCATCCACGACCAGGAGGGCATGGTCTTCGTCGCCGTGCAGCACCCGGGCGAGGAGGGCACGGTCGACGCACCGACCTCCTACTTCCCCGACTACGTGCCGTCGCACCGCCCCGACAGCGGGCTCGTCGCCGCGCCCCGGCCCTCGGTCGTGCAGGTCTGGCGCGCGTAGGGGGCGCGCACCAGTTGACGGGGGTGACGGATGCCGCGGCATCCGTCACCCCCGAACCCGTCCTACGCCGCGACCGCCTTCGCGGCCCGTTCGCCCGAGACGACGGCGCCGTTGAGGAAGCCGAAGTACTCGACGCTCGTGTGCTCTCCGGCGAAGTGCACGTTGCCCTCGGGCGTCGACCCGGCGCCGAACAGCGTGGTGTACTGGCCGGGCCGAAGCACCGTGTAGGAGCCCTTCGACCAGGGGTTCGCCCACCAGAAGTCGCGGTAGGACTTGCCGGTGTACGCGGCGGTCATGCCGGGGAAGATCGGCTCGGCCTGTGCCAGCAGGCCGTTGACCTGCGATGCGCTCGCCGGGCCGAAGGCGTTGCCCGTCCACGCCTTGACCTGGTCGCCCGACGGGAAGAAGTTGAAGACGCCGGTCGGCAGGGGGTGGTCGGCCGTGTCGTCCCACCCGCACTGGAACCCGCTCTTGTTCGTGTAGGCGGCGCCGCCGTACCCCTGCTCGACCCACGGCCGGTGGCTCACCTGCACGTGCACCTTGGCGTTCGCCCCGAGTCCGACCTCGTTGATCGCACGCCGCTTCAGCGCCGAGAATCCGGACTGACTGAGGTCGCAGTCGCGCAGCGTCGTGAACGGCAGGGCGAGGATGGCGCGGTCGGCGGTCTGGTCGACGGTGGTGTTGCCGACCTGGAAGCTGAGGCGCACGGTACCGTCGGCGTTGCGCTTGACCGCCGTGAGCTTGTAGCCGTAGCGCACGGTGTTCGCGGGCAGTTCCTCGAGCATGCGGGAGACGATGAGGTCGTTGCCGCCGTTCACCGAGTACTTCTCGTCGGCGCCGTTGACGGGCGAGAGGCTGTTCTGCGCGTTCCACCCGAGCAGGTAGATGAGACTGAGCGCCGACTGCTCGTGCGGCTCGAGGCCGTACTCGCTCATGACGTTCGACTGCATGAGCTTCGCGAACCTGCTCGAGAGGCCGCCGGGCACGTTCGCGGCGAGCCACTGGTCGACGTTCAACTGGTCGAGGGCGACGCCGGCCGCGGTGTGATCGTCGTACGTCTGGCAGTACGGTGCGCTCGCGAGCGCCGACTTGAACGCCTGGTAGACGACGCCCCAGTCGGCGTTCGCGTCGTCGTAGGGGTAGTCGGCGCCGTCGATCCAGTACTTGTCGTCCCAGCCCTGGTAGCTGCCACCTGCGACGACGTCGAGGCTCAGGCCCAGGTTCGCCGCGAGGTTCCGGGTGGCGTTGTGGTCGGTGTTGATGAGGGCGCCGCCGTGCTCCACGACGATGCCGTCGTCGAAGTGGCCGCGCAGGCTGTAGCACCGGCCGCCGGCTCGCGCACTGCCCTCGTAGATGGTCGCGGCGATGCCCTTCACGCGCCAGAGCCAGTGGGCGGCGCGCACGCCGGCGAGACCGGCGCCGACGATCACGACCTTCGGTGCAGGGCCGGGCTTGGCCACTGCCGCGTGGGCGGGCGTCGCCATGGCGAGCGCCGCGCCGGCGCCGATCGCGCCTCCGGCGATGAGCGCGTCGCGCCGGCTGACGCCGTGCTGCCGCTCGGGCTCGCGCCCGAGCACGTCGTCGACGGGGACGCCGGTGCGATCTGCCTCGGCATGGGCGCGGATGATCCGGCCGAGCCGCGCACTGAGCGGGGTGGTGCCGCGGGAACCTGTCATGATGAGAGCCTCGCAATCCGTGGTGGGTTTGGTACGGGTGCTGCTTAACATGGTGCTTAGTGCAATTGAGCAGGATGTCTCGTGGGCGCGTCAACCCCCAACCTCTCGCAATCGGGGCGGGTCGGCGCCCGCGGCATCCGTGATCTGTGACCTGGAGGTGGGGGAGTGACCGGCAACGACGTCGGCGAGCAGGTTCGCCGCTACCGTGTCGCCCGGCGGCTCTCGCAGCGTGCGCTCGGAGAGCAGGCAGGGGTCACCTCGGGGTTCCTCAGCCAGCTCGAGACGGGCCGTACCAATGCGAGCATCTCGACGCTGCGCCGCCTCGCCGACGCCCTCGGCGTCGGACTCGCCGATCTCGTCGAACCCGGCCCCGTCTCGGCGGCTCGCGTCGTGCGCGCCGACCTCCGGCGAATGCTCTCCGCGAGCGACGGCATGACGAAGGCGTTCCTCACCGAGCCCCCGTTCGGCCACGTCGAGATGTACGCCGTGACCATGGAGCCCGGGGGATCGACCGGGTCCAGCCAGTACCGGCACGGCGACTCCGAGGAGGTGCTGCTGGTGCTGCGCGGGAGCGTGCGCGTCGAGCTCGCCGACGAGGTCCACCTGCTCGCCGCCGGCGACAGCATCGTGTTCGCGAGCAGCACGCCGCACCGGGTGGCCAACGACGGCGACGGCGAGACCGAGCTCGTCTGGGTGAACAGCCCGCCCACGCCCGCCGATTGAGCCGTCGAGCGCGTCGGGAGCGTCCGTCGTGGCTGCCCGAGTGCCGCGACATCCGGTACCGTAGAGTCCTGTCCGCTCCGAGGGGAAGCGGCGTGAGAGCTGAATAGAGGAGGCCGGGTTCATGGATATCGACCTCAGCGTGCTGCGGATGATGGAGCGCGAGAAAGAGATCCCATTCGACGAGCTGGTGGAGATCATCGAGCAGGCCATCCTGATGGCCTACTTGAAGCACACCCATCCCGACCAGCACGGACATGCGAACCCCGACGGCGCACGTGCGCATCTCGATCGCAAGACCGGCCACGTCTCGGTGTTCGTACCCGAGCTCGATGAAGAGGGCAACGTCGTCGGCGAGGCCGAAGACAGCCCGAGCGACTTCGGCCGCATCGCCGCGTTCGCCGCGAAGCAGGTCATCAACCAGCGGCTCCGCGACATCGCCGACGACGCCGTGCTCGGCGAGTTCCGCGGTCGCGAGGGCGACATCGTCGCCGGCGTCATCCAGCAGGGTCCGAACCCGCGCATGGTGCACATCGACCTCGGCACGGTCGAGGCGATCCTGCCTCCCGAAGAGCAGGTGCCCGGCGAGGAGTACCTGCACGGCCAGCGCATCCGCGTCTACGTGACGAGCGTCGCCAAGGGACTCAAGGGTCCGTCGATCACCGTCTCGCGAACCCACCCCGCGCTCGTGCGCAAGCTCTTCGCACTCGAGGTGCCCGAGATCGCGTCGGGTGTCGTCGAGATCGTCTCGCTCGCCCGCGAGGCCGGCCACCGCACCAAGATCGCCGTGCGCGCGACCCAGCCCGGCGTCAACGCCAAGGGCGCCGCGATCGGCGAGCTCGGCCAGCGGGTGCGCGCCGTCACGGCCGAACTCGGCGCCGAGAAGATCGACATCGTCGACTGGAGCGACGACCTCGCGACCTTCGTCGCGAGTGCGCTCAGCCCCGCCAAGGTCACGAGCGCGTTCGTCATCGACGAGGCGACTCGCGCCGTGCGCGCACTCGTGCCCGATTACCAGCTCTCGCTCGCGATCGGCAAGGAGGGCCAGAACGCCCGCCTCGCCGCGAAGCTGACGGGCGCGAAGATCGACATCCAGCCCGACTCGGTCCTCGAGTCGGACTGAGCCCAACGGCCGCCGAGCGGCCGCCGCCATGTCCACCGATCGGCCGCCGTCGGCGGCCGCACAGCGCAGAGTGTAAGATGGAACCCGTCAGAACGTGCATCGGATGCCGTTCGCGTGCCCCACGAGCCTCACTTCTGAGACTCGTCACCCAGAACTCCCACGTCATCGCAGATGATGCGGCCGTGCTTCCGGGCAGGGGGGCGTGGCTGCATCCGACACTCGAGTGCTACCGACTCGCTGAGCGGCGACGCGCCTTCGGGCGTGCACTCCGCATTCGCGGCGAGGTGGACACCAGCAACGTAGAGAACAGGCTGAACGGCGTGATCACTAATGAGTAACGACTCATGAGCGGCTCGAAATGAGACCCGTCCGTCATTGATGGTCTGCCCCTGTCCGGGGTCGGACCCGGAACAGGAGAGAAGTGGCTGCCAAACCACGCGTACACGAGATCGCATCCGAACTCGGTGTCGACAGCAAGATCGCCCTTGAGAAGCTCAAGGAGATGGGCGAGTACGTCAAGGGACCCTCGTCGTCCATCGAACCCCCCGTCGCACGCCGCCTGAAGGCGGCGCTCGAGGCCGCAGGCGCGGCCGCGTCCGCGGCTCCTGCGGCTCCGGCACCGGCGGCGCCCGCAGCGTCCGCCGCGAAGCCCGGCGCCAAGCCCGGCCCGAAGCCGGCTCCGAAGGCTCCGGCCGCCCCCGAGGCTCCGGCCCCGGTCGAGGTCGCAGAGGCCGCCCCCGTCGCCGAGGCACCGCTCACGGTCGCCGAGCGGCAGGCGCAGGCCGAGGAGCGCGCAGCGCAGGCTGCGGCCGAGAAGTCGACGGATGCCAAGCCGGCCGCGTCGGCCGAAGGCGACGGCGATGTCGCCAAGCCCGGCGGCGCCCCGAAGCCCGGTGCCGCTGCTGCACCGCGCCCCGGAGCCCCCCGCCCCGCAGGCGGCGGCACGCCCCGCCCCGGCAACAACCCCTTCTCGAGCTCGCAGGGCATGGGCTCGCGCCCCGCTCAGCCGCGCCCGGGCAACAACCCGTTCTCGAGCGCGCAGGGCATGGGCCAGCGCCCGAGCCCCGGCAACATCCCGCGCCCGCAGGCGCCGCGTCCCGGTTCGCCGCGTCCCGGCGCTCCGCGTCCGGCCGGTGCAGGCGGTCGCCCCGGCGGCGGCTTCCAGCGCCCCGGCGGCGGCGGTGCCGGTGCAGGCGCTCGTCCCGGCGGTGCAGGCGGCGGCTTCCAGCGCCCCGGCGGTGCACCCGGCGGCGGCTTCGGCGGCCCGCGTCCCGCGGGTGGCGGCGGCCGTGGCCGCGGCCCCGGCGGCGGCACGGCCGGTGCCTTCGGTCGTGGCGGCGGCAAGAGCAAGTCGCGCAAGTCGAAGCGGACGAAGCGGGCCGAATTCGAGATGCGGGAAGCCCCGTCGCTCGGCGGCGTGAGCGTTCCTCGCGGCGATGGCAACACCGTCATCCGTCTGCGTCGAGGCTCCTCGATCTCCGACTTCGCCGACAAGATCGACGCGAACCCCGGTTCGCTCGTGACGGTGCTGTTCCACCTCGGTGAGATGGCCACGGCGACCGAGTCGCTCGACGAGGCCACCTTCCAGGTGCTCGGCGAAGAGCTCGGCTACAAGATCCAGGTCGTCTCGCCCGAAGACGAAGACCGCGAGCTCCTCGAGGGCTTCGACATCGATCTCGACCAGGAGCTCGAGGACGAGACCGACGAAGACCTCCAGCAGCGTCCTCCGGTCGTCACCGTCATGGGTCACGTCGACCACGGTAAGACCCGACTCCTCGACGCGATCCGCAACGCGAACGTCGTCGCGGGCGAGGCCGGCGGCATCACCCAGCACATCGGCGCCTACCAGGTGCACACCGAGCACGAGGGCGTCGACCGCGCGATCACCTTCATCGACACCCCGGGTCACGAGGCGTTCACCGCCATGCGTGCACGTGGTGCGCAGGTGACCGACATCGCGATCCTCGTGGTCGCGGCCGACGACGGCATCATGCCGCAGACGGTCGAGGCGCTCAACCACGCCCAGTCGGCGAACGTGCCGATCGTGGTCGCGGTGAACAAGATCGACAAGCCCGACGCCAACCCGGCCAAGGTGCGCCAGCAGCTCACCGAGTTCGGCCTCGTCGCCGAGGAGTACGGCGGAGACGTCATGTTCGTCGACGTCTCGGCTCGCGAGAACATCGGCATCCAGGACCTGCTCGACGCAGTGCTCCTCACGGCCGACGCCGGTCTCGACCTGCGCGCGAACCCCAACAAGGACGCTCGCGGTGTCGCCATCGAGGCGAAGCTCGACAAGGGTCGCGGTGCGGTTGCGACCGTGCTCATCCAGTCGGGAACGCTGCGGGTCGGCGACGCGATCGTCGCGGGCACGGCCTACGGCCGCGTTCGTGCGATGGTCGACGAGAACGGCGACCCCGTGGCCGAGGCCACCCCGTCGCGCCCCGTGCAGGTGCAGGGCCTCTCGAGCGTTCCTCGCGCCGGCGACACCTTCCTCGTCACCGAGGAGGACCGCACCGCGCGTCAGATCGCCGAGAAGCGAGAGGCCGCGGAGCGCAACGCCCAGCTGGCCAAGGCGCGCAAGCGCATCTCGCTCGAGGACTTCACCCGTGCGCTCGAAGAGGGCAAGGTCGAGTCGCTCAACCTCATCATCAAGGGTGACGTGTCGGGTGCCGTCGAGGCGCTCGAGGAGTCGCTCATGAAGATCGAGGTCGACGACAGCGTGCAGCTGCGCATCCTCCACCGCGGCGTCGGTGCGATCACCGAGAGCGACGTGAACCTCGCGACGATCGACAACGCGATCATCGTGGGCTTCAACGTGCGCCCCGACACGAAGGCGCGCGAGCGCGCCGCTCGCGAGGGCGTCGACATCCGCTTCTACTCGGTGATCTACAACGCCATCGACGAGATCGAGGACTCGCTCAAGGGCATGCTCAAGCCCGAGTACGAAGAGGTCCAGTCGGGCGTCGCCGAGATCCGCGAGGTGTTCCGCTCCTCGAAGTTCGGCAACATCGCCGGTGTCATCGTGCGGTCGGGAACGATCACGCGAAACGCCAAGGCTCGTGTCATCCGCGATGGCGTCGTCGTCGGCGACAACCTCGCGATCGAGTCGCTGCGCCGCTTCAAGGACGACGTCACCGAGGTCCGCACGGACTTCGAGGCGGGCATCGGCCTCGGCAAGTTCAACGACATCCAGGTCGGCGACGAGATCGAGACCATCGAGATGCGGGAGAAGCCCCGCGCGTAAATCGTGGGAAGGGGTTCCTGATTCTTCACTCCGGTGAAGAGCAGGGACCCCTACCCCGATTCACCGGAGTGAAGAATCAGGGACCCCAAGGGCGCAACGCCCTGGGGAGAAGAAGGGCTGAACGACATGGCGGATCCGGCACGGGCCAGGAAGATGGCCGATCGCATCAAGGAGATCGTGGCCAAGCGGCTCGACAAGGGGCTGCGCGATCCGCGGCTCGGGTTCGTCACCATCACCGACGTCCGCGTCACGGGTGACCTGCAGCACGCGAGCATCTTCTACACGGTGTACGGCACCGATGAAGAGCGCGAGGACTCGGCGAAGGCTCTCGCGGCTGCAACCGGCATGCTCCGCAGCGAGGTCGGCCGCAACATCACGGCGCGGCTCACCCCGTCGCTCGAGTTCATCGCCGACGCGATCCCCGAGAACGCCGAGCACATCAGCGCACTGCTCCGCGAGGCGCAGACGCGCGACGCCCAGACGGCCGAGCTCGCGGCATCCGCGGAGTACGCCGGTGAGGCCGACCCCTACGTCAAGCCCCGCGAGTTCGACGAGGACGACGAGACGCTCGACGGCGACGAGAACGTCGACGAGGCGGATGCCTCGCGCTGATCAGCCCTCGGGCAGTCGATAGCCCTCGACGTCGCGTACGGCGAGTCCGTCCGCGACGAGCGTCGTGAGTGCACGATCGAGCTGAGCGGAATCGGCCCAGACGGGCTCGAGTTCGGCGCGCCCGACCGGGCGGTGCGCCGCTCGCAGCTCACGCATGACGAGCCCACGCACCTGGCGGTCGGAGCCGGCGAAACGGGCCTGCACGGCCTTCCTGGGGCCCGCGTAGGCGGGATAGCCGGCGGCGCGCCATGCGCAGGAGCCGGCGATCGGGCACGAGTCGCACTCGGGCGCCCGCGCCGTGCACACCGTCGCGCCGAGTTCCATCGCGCCGGCGTTGAACCGGCGCGCGGTGTCGTCGTCGCGGGGGAGCAGCTCCGCCATCGCGGCGAGGTCCCGCTTCGTCGACGGCGGCCCGGGCTCGGCCTGCCCTGAGACGGACCGCGCGATGACCCGTCGCGTGTTGGTGTCGACGACCGGCACCCGCAGCCCGAAGGCGAACGCGGCGATCGCGCGCGCCGTGTACGGGCCGATGCCCTGCAGTGCGAGGAGCGCATCGAGGTCGGCGGGCACCTCGCCGCCGTGCCGCTCGACGATCTCGACCGCCGCGCGGTGGAGCCAGAGCGCCCGGCGCGGATAGCCCAGTCGATCCCACGCACGCACCGCCTCCGACGGCGGCTCCGCGGCGAGGGCGGCCGGTGTCGGCCAGCGCTCGATCCACGCCTCCCACCGGGGCACGACTCGCGAGACCTGCGTCTGCTGCAGCATGAACTCGCTGACGAGCACCGCCCACGGCGAGACGTCGGCGGCGCGCCACGGCAACGGTCGCGCGGCGTCCGCGAACCAGGCGACCACGGCGGGGGCGATCGCATCGGGGCCTGGCGTTCGGGGCATCCGTCCAGCCTACGGTCAGGCGGAGGCCGCGGAGCTAGGCTCATCGCATGAGGCTCGTCACCACGCCCCGGGTCACCTTCCTGCGTTCCATCGCCGACGAGGTGCTGCAGCATCACGGCCGTGGGCGCACGATCGTCGCGATCGACGGGCCGCTGCGGAGCGGCAAGACGGCGCTCGCCGACGATCTCGCGGCGGTGCTCGCGGAGCGCGACCATGCGGTGTTCCGCGCGAGCATGGAGGGCTTCCACCGTTCGCGCGAGGCGCAGGCGGCGTTCGGCGCCGACACTCCCGAGCGCTACTACCGCTACGGCTTCGACGAGTCGGCGCTGCGCCGCGTGCTGGTCGAGCCGTTCCGCCTCGGCGGCTCGACGGCATTCGTGACGCGCGTCTGGGATCCGACCCGCGACGCGTGGGTGGAGCCGAAGTGGATCACGGGCCCCGAGGATGCGATGCTCCTGCTCGATGGGCGGTTCGTACTGCGCCCGCGGCTCGCGGACCTCTGGGACGTGCGGATCGCCCTCGACGGCGACCCGGTCGACCCCGCCGACAGGATCGCCTACGCGGAGAGCGACCCGCGCCTCGCGGCATCCGTCGTGATCGACGACACCGACCCCGAGCACCCTCGACGCGTCGTCGACCAGCGCTGACGAAGCGGCCGCTCGCCCGCGCGACGGCCCGTTTGTCCCCCATTCGGGAGGAACTTTGTACCCCGAAGGGCGGAAAGGGTGACGCGTCCCCGTTTCGGGGGACATAATGGGGGACACAGCCAAGCCCCCGGCGACGCGAACCCGAATCACCACCCGAACCACCCGACGTCAGTCGACGAGCGCATCGCGCCCGTCGGCACCGCTGTGCGCCCTGAGCGCCGCCGTCACCTCGGATTCGACGACCCTGCCGGGCCGACCGATGGAGAAACCCGAATGAGCAAGCCCGGCGCCGCTCTGGCGCACGCCGACGGCGATGCCCGCACTCGCGTGCGATGGTCGTCACGACGCCCGTTCCGCCGCTTCGCGGCGATCCTCACCTCACTCGCGCTCGGCGCGGGACTCGCCGTCGTGGGTGTCGCCGCACCCGCGAGCGCGCACCACAACACCATCAGCGCGACCGCCACGTGCGACGTCGCGACCGGAACCTTCGACATCACCTGGACCGTCGAGAACTCCGAGAAGCGTGTCGAGACGATCACCAAGTCCTCGAATGAAGCGCTCGTTCCTGTCGGAACGGCGTTCGGCAAGCGCGAGGTGAAGACGTTCACGCAGAACGACGTCGCCGACGGCACCTACAAGCTCGACCTCTCGGCGAAGTGGGACAACGGAGCCACGCAGTCGAACTCCGGCCGAATCACCGTCGACTCGGAGAACTGCGGGCAGCCGGTCAAGAAGATCGAGTTCTGTCATGCGACCGGCAGCTCGAAGAACCCGTACGTGCGCATCGAGACCTCGGTCCGGGCCTTCTTCAAGGCCGGTCACATCGATCACCAGGACAACGGCGACATCTACCCGGCGTTCAGCTACCTCGACAACAAGGGCAAGCTGATCAACGTTCCCGCGCAGGGCGACCCGAGCCTGCTCGCGTACAAGGACTGCGTGAAGCCGTCGACGCCGATCGCGGTACCGGCCGAGCCGACCAAGGCCGACGAGTGCGGCGTCGACAACGACCACATCGTGAAGCCCGCCGACATCACGGGCGTCAAGTGGACGATCGGCGAGGTCGTCGACGGCAAGGCGACCGCCACCGCGACCACGCTGCCCGGCTACGTCTTCGCGAACGGTAAGACCGAGCAGAGCTGGAAGTTCACGTTCACCGACGTTCCGTGCACCGTCGAGGTCCCCGTGCCCGCCGAGCCGGCCAAGGTCGACGAGTGCGGTGTGAAGAACGACCACATCGTGCAGCCCGAGAAGACCACCGGCGTCGCATGGACGATCGGCGACGTCGTCGACGGCAAGGCGACCGCCACCGCGACCACGCTGCCCGGCTACGTCTTCGCGAACGGCAAGCACGTGCGGAGCTGGGTCCTCGATTTCACTGACGAGCCGTGCATCATCGAGCTCGAGGTTCCCACGGCGTCGTTCTCCGACCCCTGTGGCGTCGACAACTACGACCTCGACTACGACGACAAGCTCGTCGGAGTCGAGTGGACGAAGTCGATCGTCGACGGCAAGCTGACCCTGACGGCGAAGCCGGCGAAGGGATACGCCTTCAAGGGCGGCCAGAAGGTCGTGGAGTTCGGCCCGTGGACGCTCGACCAGAAGCCCTGCGACATCGTCGTCGAGGTTCCGACCGAGGCGTCGTTCTCCGACGACTGCGGTGTCGACAACTACGAGCTCGAGTACAATGACAAGCTCGTCGGCGTCGTGTGGACGAAGTCGATCGTCGACGGCAAGCTCACGCTGACGGCGACCCCGGCGGAGGGATACACCTTCAAGGGCGACGAGCAGGTCAAGGTCTTCGGCCCGTGGACGCTCAACCAGAAGCCGTGCGACGTCGTCGTGAAGGTGCCCACCGCGGCCACGTTCGTCGACACGTGCGGCGTCGACAACTACGACCTCGACTACGAAGAGAACCTCCTCGGCGTGGAGTGGGCGAAGTCGATCGCCGACGGCAAGCTGACGCTGACGGCGACGCCGGCGAAGGGCTACGTCTTCGAGGGCGACGTGACGTCGAAGGTGTTCGGGCCCTGGGTCCTCAACGACAAGCCGTGCGTCGAGCCGACGCTCACAGGCTCGTTCGCGACGGGCACCTGCGTGGCGGACTCCCCGTGGATCACCTACGACGTCGAGCTGACCGACCCCGACAAGCAGTCGACGAGCAACACGGCATCGCTCGTGCTGACCGACGGCACCAACACGCAGACGATCGTGCTCGGCGACCTGAAGGACGGCAGCCTCACCGGCAAGGTGCTGTGGCCCGGTGCCTCGGTCGACGAAGACGGCAAGGCCAATGGTTGGCCCGGCTGGGCGCTCGTCGGCGACAAGTGGATCGAGGTCGACGACAACTTCGCCTGGACCCGCGGTGACATCACGGCGAAGCTCGCCGTGAACCCCGAGGTTCCGGTGACGATCTCGTACCCGAAGGCCACGCCCGAGTGCGCGACCGGCCCGAAGGTCACGCCTCCGGGCGGCGGCGAGGGCAGCACGCCGTCCGAGCCGAACGGCGCGGGCCTGGCCAGCACCGGCTTCGCCGGCACGTCGATCGCGATCGTCGCGGGCATCATCGTGCTCGCCGGAGTCGCGTTCCTCGTCGTGGCTCGCATCCGCCGCAAGCGCGCGTAACGCTCGCCTGCGCACACTGAGGGGGCCCGGTTCGCCGGGCCCCCTCATCGTGCCGACGGGGTGCGGGTGCCCCAGTTCGGGGGTGAAACGCCACCGCTGGAGCCGAAACGGTGGGTCGGTCCTCATTTCGGACGACATACTTGACGACATTGCACCGCCCCCGGCAGCAGTGATACCCGAATCCCGAACCATCCGAGACGATCGACGCGCTTCTGCGCGGCGATCGTGCCCGCGCTCCACCTGAACCCGACCGGCACGGACCCGTGTGCTGGTCGCCCCAGACGGCGTGCGGTCGGTCGCGCTTCCACGCGCCGTCGACACTCCTGGTATCGCAGGCCAACGCCGGCCGACCCCAGGAGATCCACTCGATGAGGAACACCCGCATACTCCGCGTCGCGGCGACGATGGTCAGCGCACTCGCCCTGACCCTCGCCGTCGGCGCGATTCCCGCACAGGCTGCCAAACCGGCGTTCATCTGCGAGCCGCTCGATTCCGGCAAGATCGACACGACGGGCGACCCCGAGACGGTCACCGTCACCGCGCCCGTCGACAAGCTGATCGACGGCTACTGCGTCAAGGCCGGCACGACGAAGTACTTCGTCCCGGTCGATCCGCCGCAGAAGACGGTCGTGATCGATCACCCCGACAAGGACTCGGTCAGTCACTACTCGGTGAGCTATGTCGAACCGACGACGCCCGAGCCCGAGAAGGTCACCGTCCCGGGAACCCCGGCGTGGGTCGACAAGTGCGGCGTCGCGGACGACGGGTTCGACCTGCCGACGGACACCGATGACATCGACTGGTCGTCGAGTGGCATGGTCGCCGGTGTCGAGACGCTGACCGCGACGGTGAAGGGCGACAAGACCTTCACCGACGGCACGAAGACGAAGACCTTCGAGCACACCTTCACCGACGAGTCGTGCACGCCCCCCGAGCCGGGCAAGTGCGAGGTGACCTCCTCGGTCGTCACCACGAACCTCGCGACCTGGGATCTCAGCCAGACCAGGAAGACCGGCCACAACGCGCTCGTCGACGGCGGCCTGCGCATCTGGACGGAAGGCGCGACCGGCGAGGACAAGGCCGCAGGCTACTTCGGCACCGACTTCCCGCTGATCGACGTGGGCGCGACCTCGATCGCGGACGCGCTCGACTACACCGCGACCACCGGCATCGAGCCCGGCCTGCAGCTCGTCATCGACGCCGACGGCGACGGATCGGTCGACGGCATCCTCGTCGGCGAGGCCGTCTACGGGCAGAACTGGTGGCTGAGCGGGAGTGCGGAGCAGTTCGTCAAGGACTCGGCACCCGACACGGGCGGCGGCAACGGCTCCAACTGGTTCGGCACCGTCGCCCAGTGGGCCGCTGCATTCCCCGACGCCACGGTCGACGCGATCGGCTACTCGCTCGGTTCCGGCGTCCACGGTGACGGCGTGATCACGCGCATCACCCTCGGCTGCGTCGACTACACCTTCGACACCACGCCGACGGGACCGGTGCAGCCGACCCTCGATGGCTCGATCGCGACCGGCACCTGTGTGGCGGACTCTCCGTGGATCAGCTACACCGTCAAGCTGACCGACCCCGACAACACGGTGAAGACCCGCACGGTCTCGCTCGTGCTGACCGATGGCACCAACACCAAGACGATCGTGCTCGGCGATCTGAAGGACGACGGCACCCTGCAGGACAAGGTGCTGTGGCCCGGTGCCTCGGTCGATGCCGACGGCAAGGCCGACGGATGGCCCGGCTGGGCGTACGCCGACGGCAAGTGGGTCGAGACCGACGGCAACTTCGCCTGGACCCGCGGTGCCATCACGGCCGAGCTCGTCGTGAACCCCTCGGTTCCGGTGACCATCTCGTACCCGAAGGCCACTCCCGAGTGCGCCACCGGGCCGACGACCACCCCGCCGACCACTCCTCCGGGCGGCGGTGAGGGCGGCTCGCCCGCCGCGTCCGACGGCACGGGTCTCGCCAGCACCGGTTTCGCCGGCACGTCGATCGCGATCGTCGCGGGCATCATCGTGATCGCCGGCCTCGCGTTCCTCGTGGTGGCTCGCATCCGCCGCCAGCGCGCGTAGCGTTCGCTGCAGACGAAGGGGGCCCGGTTCGCCGGGCCCCCTTTCGTCGTGCCCCGGGCTGGGGAGCCGCGGCATCCGCTCACCGGTCGGGTCCCGCTCCGACGAGTGCGCTGGGCGTCGCTCAGACGGGAACGTCGGCGAGCACGCGCTCGGCCGGCAGCGAGGCGCCTCGCTGTTCGACCTCCTGCACGAGCGCGGTGAGCGCCCGGTTCACGGGTGCGTCGAGGCCGACGGCGGATGCCTCGCGCACGACCGCGCCGTTCAGGAAGTCGACCTCGGTCGGTTGGCCGCGCCGCAGGCTCTGCTGCGTCGATCCGAGGTTCGGCACGCTGCCCATTCGCACGCGCATGGACCACGGCAGCACCTGCCCGATCGCGAGGGGCAGTCGTGCGAAGAACCGGAGACGTCGGTCGCCGAGGCCCTGCAGGGAGCCGAAGCGCACACCCTGCGCGACGGCGATGCGCACGGTCTCCCGCATCGAGGCGGTCACGATGCGTCGCAGACGTCGGTCGTCGACGACGTCCTGCACGCTCCGCCCGACGATCGCGGGCACCGCGTTCAGCATGTTGACGACCAGCTTCGTCCACTGCGCGCCGCGGAACCCGGGGATCGCGACGACCGGCACCGCCTCGGAGAGCACCGCGGCGATGCGCGTGCATTCGGCGTCGGCCGGGCCGTCGCCGCGGCCCAGATAGCTCGTCGCCGGAGTCGTGACCCGCACGACGCCGGGTTCGGTGTAGTTGGCGGCGATGATCGAGAGCAGTCCCATGCACGAGGCGCGGGGGAGGAGGCGCGCGGCGGTCGCCACGCCGTCGAGGCCGTTCTGCACGACCACGACGGGCACGTCGCCGATGAGTCCGGCATTCGACGCGATCGCGGATGCCGCGTCCTGCGCCTTCGTGCAGACGAGCACGAGCTCGGGGGGCATCGTGAGCCGTTCACCGGCCGCGACGCGTGCCCGCACCTCGCCGTACGCCCCGCTCAGGGCGATGCCCGACTCGCGGATCGCATCGAGGCCCGCGCCGCGCGCCGTGACCTCCACGTCGTGCCCGGCATTCGAGAGCAGTGCCGCGAACGTGCCGCCGAGCGCTCCAGCGCCGATGATGCCGATCCTCACCGCTCCAGCGTAGGTGCGCGGCGCCGCTGCACCGTGCACGACTGTTAGCCTGTACCGCGTGAACAGCGGCATCCTCCTCGTCGACAAGCCGCAGGGAATCACGAGCCACGACGTGGTCTCGCGCATGCGCCGCCTCGCCGGCACGCGCAAGATCGGCCACGCCGGCACCCTCGACCCGATGGCCACCGGCCTCCTCGTCCTGGGCGTGAACGGCGCGACGCGCCTCCTGCACTACCTCGTCGGTCTCGACAAGGAGTACTTCGCCACCATCCGCCTCGGCTGGAACACGACGACCGACGACGCCGAGGGCGAGGCGCTCGACGCCGCTCCCGCTGCCGTCGTCGCCGCGGTCACCGAAGCGGCCGTCGCGGCCGCGATCACGCCGCTCACGGGCGAGATCGAGCAGGTGCCGAGCGCGGTCAGCGCCATCAAGGTCGACGGCAAGCGCGCCTACCAGCGCGTGCGCGACGGCGAGACCGTCGAGTTGGCGTCGCGCCGGGTGACGGTCTCGGCGTTCGAGACGCTCGCCTTCCGCCCCGGCGACGGACATCTCGACGTCGACGTCCGCGTCGAGTGCTCGTCGGGCACCTACATCCGCGCCCTCGCCAGAGACCTCGGCGCCGCGCTCGGCACGGGCGGGCACCTCACGATGCTCCGACGCTCGCGCATCGGCCGGTTCAGCGTCGACGAAGCCGGCGAGCTCGAGGGCTTCGATGTCGCGAGCGCCATCATGAGCCCGGCGGATGCCGCGCGGCGGGCGCTGCCCGTCGTGACGCTCACGGCCGAGCAGGCCGTCGACCTCGGCCACGGCAAGCGCGTCGACATCGCGGCGGTGGGCGGGCTCGAGGCATCCGATGCCGAGACGCAGCCGCCCTCGGTACTCGCGGCGATCGACCCGGCCGACCACCTCGTCGCCATCGTGGAGCCCCGCGGTCGTCAGCTCAAGGTCGTCACCGGGTTCCCGCCCGCCGAATCGCAGGAGGCCGGTGCATGATCGAGTGGTTCACGTGGGTGCAGCTCGCCGTCGCCGTCGTGGCGGGACTGCTGTGCATCGGCATGGGGCTCGCCGGCCGGGTGCCGAGCGACCTCACGATCGGCGCGCTCGCGCTCGTCGAGGTGCTGCTCCTCGTGCAGGTCGTGGTCGCGTTCGTGCAGCCGGCGCTCGGCAACGAGCCGAGCGGCAGCGTGCTCGAGTTCGGCACGTACCTCGTCGGCGCGCTCATCCTGCCGCCCGCCGCGGCCTTCTGGGCGCTCCTCGAACGGAACCGCTGGTCGACGGTGATCCTCGGCGTCGCTGCCCTCGCCGTCGGCGTGATGGTCTACCGCATGTTCCAGATCTGGACCGTGCAGCAGGCGTGAACGCTGGTCTGAGAGAATCGATCGAGATGAGTGACGTGCGCAGTGCCCAGCCGGAGGCACGACAGGGTCGACGGATGAGCGGCATCGGGCGAGTGCTCGTCGCCGTCTACGGGGTGCTCGCACTCGCGGCGACCGGGCGTTCCTTCGTGCAGATCGCCTCCAAGTTCGACGAGGCGCCGCTCGCCTACACGCTCTCGGCGCTCGCGGCGGTCGTCTACATCGTCGCGACGATCGCGCTCGTGCGCCCCGGCATCGCCTGGTACCGCGTCGCGTGGGCGACGATCGTGTTCGAGTTCACGGGGGTCATCGTGATCGGCACGCTCAGCATCGTCTACCCCGAACTCTTCCCGCACGACACGGTTTGGTCTCGGTTCGGCGCCGGGTACCTGTTCATCCCGCTCGTGCTGCCCGTACTCGGCATGTGGTGGCTCGCCCGCCACCGCCCGACCTCGAGAGCGGATGCCTCGTGAAGACCTTCAAGGGGCTCGGCGCCGTGCCGGCGGGAATCGGTCCGTCGGTCGTGACGATCGGCAAGTTCGACGGCGTGCACCAGGGGCACCGTGCGGTCATCGCCCGCGCCCGCGGCATCGCCGAGGAGCGCGAGCTCGCGACGATCGTCGTCACGTTCGACCGCAACCCGCTCGCACTGCTGGCGCCCGACAAGTGCCCCGACGCCCTCGTGAGCGTGCGCCAGAAGCTCGAGCTGCTCGCCACCACCGGTGTCGACGCGACGCTGCTGCTGCCCTTCGACCGAGCGCTCGCCTCGGTGCCGGCAACCGAGTTCGTCGAGCGCGTGCTCGTCGATGCGCTCGATGCCAAGGCCGTGCTCGTGGGCTCCGACTTCCGCTACGGCGCTCGCGGCGCCGGCGACGTGCCGCTGCTCATCGAGCTCGGCGCGAAGTTCGGCTTCACGGTCGAGGTCGTCGACGATGTGCGCCCGGCCGGAGAGCGGCGCGTCTCGTCGACCTGGATCCGCGAGCTGCTCGCCGAGGGCGATGTGCGCCATGCCACCGAACTGCTCGGCCACACGCCGACCGTGACGGGCATCGTCGTGCACGGCGCAGCTCGCGGCCGCGAGCTCGGCTACCCGACGGCGAACCTGTCGCCCGAGTCCGAGGGGCTCATCCCGGCCGACGGCGTGTACGCGGGCTGGCTCACCGACGCCGGCACCCGGTATCCGGCGGCGATCTCGGTCGGCGACAACCCGACGTTCCAGGGCGTCGCGAAGAAGCAGGTCGAGGCCTACGTGCTCGACCGCGAGCTCGACCTGTACGACCATGTCGTCGACGTCGAGTTCGTCGAGCGCATCCGCGGCATGGTGGCGTTCACGAGCATCGAGGCGCTGGTCGACACGATCCGCGACGACGTCGAGCGCTCGCGCGTGATCCTCGCCGGCTGAGCGCGAGTCACCCCGGCTCTAGACTCGAGGGAATGATCTCGCTCCCGCCCCGACCGCTCTGGGCGGGTCGAACCCTCGCCCTCATCGGCATCGTGCTGGTGGCGTTCAACCTCCGCACGGCGGTGGCGTCGCTCTCGCCGATCCTCGGCCAGCTCGAGGCCGAGATGCCGCTCGCACCGGCCGTCGTCGGCTTCCTCGGCATGCTGCCGCCGCTCTGCTACGCGCTGTTCGGCATCCTGACGCCGATGGTCGCGAAGCGACTCGGCCTCGAACTGACGCTCGTCATCGCCCTCGTGGCGCTGTCGGTCGGGCTCGCCGGTCGCGGGCTCGCCGGCTCGGCGCTCTGGCTCGTGGCCGCCTCGGCGGTGACGTTCGCCGCGATCGGCGTGGGCAACGTGCTGCTGCCGCCGCTCGTGAAGCGGTACTTCCCCGACCGCATCGGCCTCGTCACGACGATCTATGTGACGGCGATGTCGGTCAGCACCTTCACGCCGCCGCTCGTCGCCGTGCCGGTGGCGGACGCGGCGGGCTGGCGGGTCTCCCTCGGCGAGTGGGCCTTCGTCGCGGCGATCTCGCTCGTGCCGTGGATCGCGATGCTCCTCCATCCGAAGCGCCAGGCCCCCGAGGCGCTGCCCGAAGAGGCCGATCCCGGCCTGCTCCGGTACGCGCTGCGCTCTCCGCTCGCGTGGTCGCTCACGATCGTGTTCGCGGTCTCGGGCTTCAACGCCTATGCGGCGTTCGCCTGGCTGCCGACGATCCTGCACGACATCGCGGGCGTCTCACCGGCAGAGGCAGGTGCGCTGCTCTCGCTGTACGCGGCGATGGGCCTGCCGGCTGGGCTGCTCGTGCCGCTGCTCGCCGCACGCTACGGCAAGGTCGGACTGCTCGTCGCCGTCGCTGTGGCGACGTTCGTGGTCGGCTACCTCGGGCTGCTGCTCGTGCCGGGCTGGGCGACGTGGCTGTGGGTCGCGCTCGCCGGCATCGGGCCGCTGCTCTTCCCGCTCGCCCTCGTGCTCATCAACCTGCGCACGCGCACGCACGCCGGTTCGGTCGCGCTCTCGGGCTTCGTGCAGTCGGGTGGATACCTGATCGTCGCCGTCGGACCGCTCGTGGTCGGGCTCCTGCACGAGGCGACGGGCGGATGGACCTGGCCGATCCTGTTCCTGCTCGCCTCGGCGGTGCCGGCCGCGATCGCGGGCGTGGTCGTCGCCCGCCCGCAGTACCTCGAAGACGAACGGACCGCCTGAACCCGGAGGTTCCTCGGCTGCACCGTTGCCGACGGCGCGGTGCGGTCGTAGTATCCGGGTGCCATGGACACCTTCCTGCAACTCGCCGAGGTCGTCGCGGCGCCGAAGGCACCGAACCTCTGGGGGGCGCTCGGGTGCGCACTCGCCTACAGCGGGGCGCTCTTCGCGACGATCGACTCGTTCGCCGACCTGCTGCTCGCCGACGGCGACGGACCCGGAGGCCGGTTCTCACCGGCGTTGAAGCTCAAGACCGGGTCGAAGCTCGCCGCCGCCGGCATCACGGTCGTCTCTGCGGGCATCGTGCTCGGGCTCGATGCGAACTGGTTCGCACTCGGTGCGCTCTCGATCGCGTTCATCGTGCTCGTGGGCATCAGCGCGGTCGTGCTCGTGCGGCATCGCGGGAGGACTGCCGCACCCACGGGGGCCGCGGCGGCCGTGCGGGTGCAGGATCAACCCCCGTTGCTCGGAGGCTGAACGCCTCATCGCAGCGCCGGCCGCGGCTCGGCGCTCGCTCGAGCGCGCGCGGCATCCGCCGCTCTGCTCATATGAGCACGATCGCCTGCGAGTGTTGCTGATGCGCACCCACGTGCCTACGCTGGAGGGGGAACGAGGAGGCGCATGGACGAGATCGACGAACTGCTCTCGATCAGGGCGGCTGAGCTCTACTACGAGGAGAACAAGACCCAAGACGAGATCGGGCAGGCGCTTCGCCTCACCCGGTGGAAGGTCGGGCGGCTCCTCGCCCAGGCGAAGCAGCGCGGGTTCATCCGCATCGAGATCCTGCACCCGCGGGCGCGGCGCCTGCCGATCGAGCGTCGGCTGCGCGACGAGCGCGGCCTCGCCGATGCCATCGTCGTCTCGACCGCCGGCGTGACCTCGCCCGAAGAGCTGCAGGCGCGCACGGCCCAGGCCGCAGCCGACTACCTCACCGCCCTGCGACCGGTGCCGCGCACGCTCGGCGTGAGCTGGGGCCGCACACTCTTCGAGATCTCCCAGCACCTGCGGCAGGGCTGGGCGACCGGCGTCAACGTCGTGCAGATCAACGGCGGCGTGAGCCTCAACCGCCGGCCCGGCACCGCTGCGGCCACCGCGGTCGGCATCGCGCAGAAGGGCGGCGGCAGCGCCACCCTGCTGCCGAGCCCCGCGATCCTCGAGCGCCTCGAGACGAAAGAGGCGATCGAGTCCGACCGCGTCGTCGCAGGCGTCATCGAGCTCGCCCGCTCCGCCGACGCCTACCTCTTCAGCGCCGGTGCCGCCGACCACTCCTCGGTGCACGTCGAGAGCGGGTACCTCTCGGTGCCCGATGTCGACCTGCTCGTGCAGAAGGGCGCCGTCGGCGACGTCGTCGGCCGCTACATCGACTCCGACGGCAACATCGTCGACCCGGCGCTCGACGCGCGCACCGTGGGGCTCACGCTCGACGAACTGCGTCGTGCGCAGCTCGCGATCGCCGTCATCTCGGGCCCCGGCAAGCACGCCGTCGCCGACGCGGTCGTGCGCAGCCGGCTCTGCTCGGTGCTCGTCACCGACGAGGCCACCGCCCTCCATCTCCTCGACGGCTGACGCCGCCTCATCGCACCACTCACGAAAGCCAGGTCTCCTCTCATGTCAGGCACCTCCCTCGTCTCCGCCCGCGAGCGGGCCATCGCCGTGCTCGGCGGTGAGCCCGACGATGCGACCCTGCGGCGCTACCTGCACGGCATCGCCGGCGTCGACGCCGTCGGCCTCGAGCAGCGCGCTGCCGGGCTCGGCACCCGTTCGATCAAGACGAGCTCCAAGAAGTGGGCGCTCGACCGCATCATCGAGCTCATCGACCTCACGACCCTCGAAGGCGCCGACACCCCCGGCAAGGTGCGCTCGCTCGTCGCGAAGGCGGTCAACCCCGATCCGTCCGACGCCTCGACGCCGCGCGTCGCCGCCGTCTGCGTCTACGGCGACATGGTGCCGTACGCGGTCGAGGCCCTCGGCGGTGCGCACGGCGACCCCGACGACGGCCTGATCTCGGTCGCCGCGGTGGCGACGGCGTTCCCGAGCGGGCGCGCCTCGCTCGACATCAAGCTCGCCGACACCGCAGAGGCGGTCGCAGCGGGTGCCGACGAGATCGACATGGTCATCGACCGCGGCGCCTTCCTCGCGGGCCGCTACGGCCTCGTCTTCGACCAGATCGCCGCCGTGAAGGCGGCCTGCGCCCGGCCCGACGGCACGAGCGCGAGCCTCAAGGTGATCCTCGAGACCGGCGAACTCGTCACCTACGACAACGTGCGCCGCGCATCGTGGCTCTCGATCCTCGCGGGCGGCGACTTCATCAAGACCTCGACCGGCAAGGTGGCCCCCGCGGCCACCCTGCCCGTCACCCTCCTCATGCTCGAGGTCGTGCGCGACTGGCACCTCGCGACCGGCCAGCGCATCGGTGTGAAGCCGGCCGGCGGCATCCGCTCGTCGAAAGACGCCATCAAGTACCTCGTGACGGTCGCCGAGACCGTCGGCGAAGACTGGCTGCAACCGCACCTCTTCCGCTTCGGCGCCTCGAGCCTGCTGAACGACGTGCTGCTGCAGCGGCAGAAGATCGCGACCGGGCACTACTCCGGCGCCGACTACGTGACGATCGACTGAGACGGACATCATGAGCTTCCTCGACTACGCACCCGCCCCCGAGTCGCGGGCGATCCTCTCGCTCCGCGACAGCTACGGCCTCTTCATCGACGGCGAGTTCGTCGACGGCCGCGGCGAACCGTTCCAGACCATCAGCCCGGCGACCGAAGAGCGCATCGCGATGATCGCCAACGCGAACGCCGCAGACGTCGACGCCGCAGTGGCCGCCGCCCGCCGCGCCTACGATCGCACCTGGTCGAAGATGAGCGGTCGCGACCGCGGCAAGTACCTCTTCCGCATCGCACGTCTCGTGCAGGAGCGGGCCCGCGAGCTCGCCGTCGCCGAGTCGCTCGACAACGGCAAGCCGATCAAGGAGTCGCGCGACGTCGACGTGCCCCTCGTCGCCGCCTGGTTCTTCTACTACGCGGGCTGGGCCGACAAGCTCGATCATGCCGGCCTCGGCGCGAACCCCCGCTCGCTCGGCGTCGCCGCGCAGGTGATCCCGTGGAACTTCCCGCTGCTGATGCTCGCGTGGAAGATCGCTCCGGCACTCGCCGCCGGCAACACCGTCGTGCTGAAGCCCGCAGAGACGACGCCCCTGACGGCGCTCATCTTCGCCGAGATCCTGCAGCAGGCCGAGCTGCCCGCCGGCGTCGTGAACATCATCACGGGCGCGGGCGACACCGGCGCAGCGCTCGTCGCGCACGAGGGCGTCGACAAGGTCGCCTTCACCGGATCGACCGGCGTGGGCCGTGCGATCGCCAAGCAGGTCGCCGGCACCGACAAGAAGGTCACGCTCGAGCTGGGCGGCAAGGCCGCGAACATCGTCTTCGACGACGCGCCCATCGACCAGGCCATCGAGGGCATCGTCAACGGCATCTTCTTCAACCAGGGGCACGTCTGCTGCGCCGGCTCGCGCCTCCTCGTGCAGGAGAACATCCACGACGAGGTCGTCGAGCGCCTGAAGCTGCGCCTGTCGACGCTCCGCCTCGGCGACCCGCTCGACAAGAACACCGACATCGGTGCGATCAACTCGAAGGAGCAGCTCGAGCGCATCCGCACGCTCTCCGACATCGGAGTGGCAGAGGGCGCCGAACGCTGGACCGCGCCCTGCGACATCCCCGAGAACGGCTTCTGGTTCGCCCCGACGATCTTCACGGGAGTGCAGACCTCGAGCCGCATCGCCCGCGAGGAGATCTTCGGCCCGGTCCTGTCGGTGCTGACCTTCCGCACCCCGGCCGAGGCCATCGCGAAGGCGAACAACACCCCCTACGGCCTCTCGGCGGGCATCTGGACCGACAAGGGCAGCCGCATCCTCGCGGTCGCCGACCAGTTGCGC
This sequence comes from Agromyces hippuratus, assembly GCF_013410355.1. Classification (NCBI taxonomy): domain Bacteria; kingdom Bacillati; phylum Actinomycetota; class Actinomycetes; order Micrococcales; family Microbacteriaceae; genus Agromyces; species Agromyces hippuratus. The sequence continues at coordinate 215,367 of NZ_JACCFI010000001.1, forward strand.
GCCGGCGTCATCTGGGCGAACACCTTCAACCGCTTCGACCCCGCGTCGCCCTTCGGCGGCTACAAGGAGTCGGGCTACGGCCGCGAGGGCGGCCGGCACGGGCTCGGCGCCTACCTCGCGCCCGCCCCGATCGGCCAGTCGTCGACGAGCCGTGCGGCGATCGCGGCCGCGCCGTCGACCGCGGCCGTCGAAGCGGATGCCTCGGCGCCCGCGAAGCGCACCCGAGCCGCGAAGCCCGCCCGAACGCTCAAGACCTCCACGAAGGGATCGAAGCGATGAGCCGCCTCGCCGTGCCGAAGACCTACAAGCTCTACATCGGCGGAGCCTTCCCCCGCAGCGAGTCGGGCCGCACCTACGAGGTGCTCGCCGCCGACGGCTCGTTCCTCGCGAACGCCGCGCTGGCCTCCCGAAAAGACGCCCGCGACGCGGTCGTCGCCGCACGGGCCGCCGTCTCGGGCTGGTCGGGCGCCACCGCGTACAACCGCGGCCAGGTGCTCTACCGCATCGCCGAACTCCTCGAGGGGCGACGGGCGCAGTTCATCGCCGAGATCGAGGAGGCCGAGGGGGTCACGCGCGCCGCGGCATCCGCTCAGGTCGACGAGGCGATCGACCGCTGGGTCTGGTACGCGGGCTGGGCCGACAAGTTCGCCCAGGTCGCCGGCAACGCGAACCCGGTCGCCGGGCCGTACTTCAACATCTCGGTGCCCGAGCCCACGGGCGTCGTGGCGGTCGTCGTGCCGCAGGACTCCTCGCTCCTCGGCTTCGTCTCGGCGGTCGCGCCGGCCCTCGTCGCCGGCAACTCCGTCGTGGCGATCGCGAGCGAGCGGTTCCCGTTGTCGGCGATCAGCCTCTCCGAGGTGCTCGCCACGAGCGACGTGCCGAAGGGCGTCGTCAACGTGCTCACGGGTTCGCCCGCCGAGATCGCTCCGTGGCTCGCGAGCCACGCCGACGTCAATGCGCTCGACCTCGTTGGCGCGGGCGCCCTTGACTGGGTCTCGCTCGAGATCGACGCCGCAGACACGCTGAAGCGCGTGCTGCGACCGGAGTCGGGCGCGGATGCCGCGGCGCCGGCGCTCGGCCGCATCGCCGCGTTCACCGAGACCAAGACGGTCTGGCACACGAAGAGCCTGCGATAGGAGCACGATGGCAGGACGCAACGGCGCGTCAGACGAACGGGGCCGGCTCGCGACCGACCCCTTCGAGTACCGCATCACGAAGCAGGGCGGCATGATCGTCTCGCGCGGCGGTCGTGCGGTGATGACCATCGGCGGACGCGAGGCCGCACGACTCGTCGCGGCGCTGCAGCGCGCCGACGAGACGCAGGCGCAGCATCTGCTGGCGCGGGCGAGCGGCAACTATCGTCGAGGCAACGAACGTTCGTAGGCCGTTCGCCGGCAGGTGGGGAGGTTGCGCATGCGCGTACTCGTGACTGGAGCGACCGGCTACATCGGGGGACGCCTCGTGCCGAGGCTGCTCGACGCCGGGTACGAGGTCCGCGTGCTCGCGCGCCGGGCCGAACGTCTGCGAGACGTGCCGTGGCGCGATCAGGTCGACGTCGTCGAGGGCGATCTCGCCGATCGGGCCTCCGTCGACGCTGCGACCAGGGGCGTCGACGTCGTCTACTACCTGGTGCACTCGATGGGCGGGCGCGGGGACTTCGCATCGACCGAGCTGCGAATCGCCGCGAATGTCGCGGCGGCCGCGCGCGAGCACGGCGTCGGCCGTCTCGTCTACCTCGGCGGACTGCACCCCGAGGACGAGCGACTCTCGCGCCACCTGCGCTCGCGCACACAGGTCGGAGAGGTGCTGCTCGCCTCCGGCGTGCCGACGATCGCGTTGCAGGCCGGAGTGATCATCGGCTCGGGGTCGACGTCGTTCGAGATGATCCGCCACCTCACCGAGGTGCTCCCGTACATGCCCGCGCCGCGCTGGGTGCGCAGCTTCATCCAGCCGATCGCGGTGCGCGACGTGCTGTACTACCTGATCGCCGCCGCCGAGGTGCCCCTCGATGCGAGTCGTGCCTTCGACATCGGCGGCCCCGAGATCCTCCGGTACGGGCAGCTCATGAACGGGTACGCGGTCGAGGCGGGCCTGCCGCAGCGACCGATCGCGGCGCTCCCGGTACTGACACCATGGCTCGCGGGGCAGTGGGTCAACCTCGTGACTCCGATTCCGCGTCGCATCGCCGTGCCGATCATCGAATCGCTCCAATTCGACTGCGTGATGCACGACCACGACATCGACCGGGTCATTCCGCCGCCACCGGAAGGGCTGCTTCCCTACCGGGTCGCGGTACGGTTGGCACTCGAGCGGGAACGAGCCGGTGAGGTCGAGACGAGCTGGCGCAACGCCGAGGTGGCCGGGGCCCCGAGCGACCCCCTGCCGAGCGATCCCCAGTGGGCGGGGCACACGGTCTATCTCGACGCACGGGAGCGGCGGACCTCCGCTCCTTCGCGCGAACTCTGGCGCGTCATCGAGGGCGTGGGCGGTGAGAACGGATGGTACTCGTTCCCACTCGCCTGGGCGGTGCGCGGTTGGGTGGACAAGCTCACCGGCGGGGTCGGCCTCCGACGGGGGCGGCGCGATCCCGAGACGCTGCACGTCGGCGACGCCGTCGACTTCTGGCGCGTCGAGGCGATCGACCGTGGGAGCTTCCTCCGACTTCGTGCCGAGATGCGGGTGCCGGGGCGGGCGTGGCTGGAGCTCGAGGCACGGTCGGCGCCGGGCGGTGCCGAGTACCGCCAGCGCGCGGTGTTCTTCCCGAAGGGCCTCTCGGGTCGCCTCTACTGGTGGGCGATCTTCCCCTTCCACGGCATCATCTTCGCCGGCATGGCGAACCGCATCACCGCAGAGGCCGAGGCCGCGGCGCTCCGCGTCGATCATCTCGACGCAGCGGAGTGACCTGGCGGTGGCTGCCGGAGCCGCGCGACCCGCGAACGGGAGGTAACGAAACGGTAACGGCGTTGCTAGAGTGACCTGCACTGCTCGCGCAACGGCGCGCGAACGGTGGAAAGGCCCGACCCGTGCTTCACCCGCTCGACACCCTCGCGCAGGCGAGGGCGCGCCGGCGGCCCGCCCAGGCCGCCGGCGAGATCTCCGAATCCCGACCTGCCGCGTCGACCGCCCCTCGCCGGCTCCGGTTCGACCCGTCGTCGCGCGGCCCGCGAGCGATGCTCGCGTGTCTCGCGGTGGGCGTGCTCGCCGGCGTGCTGCTGTTCGCGCAGGTGCCCCCGACCGTCTACGCCATCGACGTCTTCGGGGCGCTGCGGGAGCCGGGGGAGCCGGCGTTCACGGTCGGGCACCGCGGTGACCGGGCCGCGGCGCCCGAGAACACGATGCCCTCGCTCGAACTGGCCATGGACGAACTCGCGTTCGTCGAGACCGACGTGCAGCTCACCCGCGACGGGGTGCCCGTGCTGTTCCACGACACGACACTCGAGCGCATCACGGGAGACAGCCGGTCGATCGGCGAGCTGGACGCCACCGCGGTCGAACGGCTCGACGTCGGCGCCTGGTACGGCGAGGAGTTCGCGGGCACCCGCGTCCCGACGCTCGACGCCTTCCTCGAGGCCCTCGCCGAACGCGACGAAGCGCGGGCCCTCATCGAGCTGAAGGCCGATTGGGGTGCAGCGGGTATTCGCGCGGTGACCGGACTCATCGAGCTCCACGGGCTTCGCGGCCGGGTCGTGCTGCAGAGCTTCAGCCTCGAGACGCTGTTCGCGCTGCAGCGCGTCGCCCCGACGATTCCCCGCATCATGCTCATCCGAGAGCTTCCCGCGAACCCGCTGCCGATGGCCGAGCGACTCGGCGTCATCGGATTCGGCACGACCGTGGAATCCGTGACGGCTCAACCGGCGGCGCTCGTGGCCCTGCACGATGCCGGCATCGCCGTGCTCTGCTACACGCTCAACAGCCACGAGCACTGGGAGGAGGTGAGCGCGCTCGGGGTCGACGGCATCATCACCGACGAGCCGAGCGAGCTCGACGACTGGCTGGCGGTCACGGCGCCGGGCACGTGATCTCGAGCGCTCAATCGGCGGATGCGACCTCGATGCCGAGGGCGGCAGCGGCGTCGGCGAAGACGCCGTGCATGGTGGGGGAGAAGAGCGCGAATCGGATGAGCCCCGGCCCCGGTGAGGCGGCCGCCGCCGAGAGCGCCACGCGCGCGGCATCCGTTGCGGGCCATCCGTAGACGCCGGCCGAGACGGCGGGAAGGGCGACGGTGGCGGCTCCGAGCGACTCGGCGAGGCCGAGGGAGTTCCGGTAGGCGGCGGCGAGCAGTTCTCGCCCGGCGTCGCCTTCCGGACCGTCGCCGGGCCAGACCGGGCCGACCGTGTGGATGACCCAGCGCGCGGGAAGCCGGCCCGCGCTCGTCGCGACGGCCTCGCCCGTCGGCAGGCCGTCGGGCAGGGCGGTCGCGCGAAGGCGACGGCACTCGGCGAGGATCTCGGGACCGCCCGCCGCGTGGATCGCGCCGTCGACGCCGCCGCCGCCGAGCAGCGAGGAGTTGGCCGCGTTCACGATGGCGTCGACCTGCTGCACGGTGATGTCGCCCGTGACCAGCTCGATGCGCGGCATCCGCTCGACTACCCCCGGTTGTTGGAGAGCTCGAAGATGCGCACGAGTTCGGCCACGGCGGCCTCGCGCTGCTCGCCGCCGGCGTCGTACATCTCGGTCACGTGCGTGCGCAGGTGATTCTCGACGAGGAGCTTGTTGAGGGAGCCGAGCGACTTCTGCACGGCCAGGGAGAGCGTGATGATGTCGACGCAGTAGTCGTCGTTGTCGATCATCTTCTCGATGCCGCGCAGCTGGCCCTCGATGATCTTCGTGCGGTGCAGTGCGCGCTTCTTGATGTCCTCGATCACCTGAACAGGATACCCCGTTTGCGCCAGATACCCCAGGGGGGTACTGTTGGGATTCGGCGAGAGACCATCAGATGAAGGAGAGTGACGGATTTGCTGCAGCAGGAGACCCGCACGATCGACCTCGGCATCGAGGGCATGACGTGTGCGAGCTGCGTCGGGAGAGTCGAGAAACGGCTCGGCAGGCTCGACGGCGTCGAGGCCGAGGTCAACCTCGCGACCGAGAAGGCACGCGTGCGATTCCCGGCGACGACGTCGATCGACGAACTCGTCGAGGCGGTGCGCCAGGCGGGCTACACCGCCCATGTGCCCGCGGCCCCGACCGAGCAGAACCTCGGAGACCCGGGCGGACACGCCGAGACCGGTTCCGCAGCGCACGGTGCGTCGGCTCGAGGTTCCGAAGTCCTGCCCGCCGAGGCGGGGGAGGCGAGCGCCGCCGGGCAGGCGAGCGCTGCGGCATCCGACCCGCTCATGACCCGTCTCGTGGTGTCGGCCGCGCTCACCGTGCCCGTCGTGGTGCTCGCGATGGTGCCCGCCCTGCAGTTCACCTACTGGCAGTGGTTCTCGCTCATGCTCGCGGCGCCGGTCGTCGTCTGGGGCGGCTGGCCGTTCCACCGGGCGGCGGCCGTGAACCTCCGCCACGGTTCGCTCACGATGGACACGCTGGTCTCGCTCGGCACGCTCACCGCGTTCGCCTGGTCGCTCTGGTCGCTCTTCTTCGGGCACGCCGGCATGCCGGGCATGACGCACGAGTGGACCTTCGGGGTGCGCGGCGCCCCCGGGGGAGACATCTACCTCGAGGTGGCCGCGGGCGTCATCACGATCCTGCTGCTCGGGCGGGTGCTCGAGCAGCGCTCGAAGCGGCGTGCCGGCCAGTCGCTGCGCACCCTCCTCGAACTCGCGCCGCGCGAGGTCTCGGTGCTGCGGGGCGAGGGCGCCGAAGAGCGCGAGGAGCGGGCGTCGATCGCGGCGCTCCGCCCCGGCGACCGCTTCGTCGTGCGACCCGGCGAGCGCATCGCCGCCGACGGTGTCGTGGTGCGCGGCGAGGCCGGCGTCGACGAGAGCATGCTGACCGGCGAGCCGGCACCGGTTGACGTGGCGCCCGGAGCGTCGGTGACCGCGGCGACGATCGTGCACGGCGGCAGCCTCGTCGTGGCGGCCGAGCGCGTCGGCACCGACACCCGGCTCGCGCAGATCGCGCGCCTCGTCGAGGACGCGCAGCTCGGCAAGTCGCGCGCCCAGCGCCTCGCCGACCGCATCTCGGCGGTGTTCGTGCCGATCGTCATCGCGCTCGCCGCGGCGACCGCGATCGTCTGGGTCGCCACCGGCAGCCCGGTCGAGCAGGCCATCACCGCGGCGGTCGCCGTGCTCGTCATCGCCTGCCCCTGCGCGCTCGGCCTCGCGACGCCGATGGCGATCCTCGTCGGCACCGGGCGGGGCGCCGAACGCGGCATCCTCATCACCGGACCCGAGGCGCTCGACCGTGCGGGCGACGTCGACACGATCCTCCTCGACAAGACCGGCACCCTGACCACCGGCCGCATGAGCCTCACCGGTGTGACGGCCGCCGACGGCGCGGAGGGTGGCGAGAGCATCGAGGGTGCCGCCGCCCTGGATCTCGCTGCGGCGCTCGAGCGCGGCTCCGAGCACCCGGTCGCGCGGGCGATCGTCGACGGGGCGGATGCCTCGGGCTCGGCGTGGCGCGGCCTGCAGATGCACGACTTCCGGGCCCACGCCGGGCTCGGCGTCTCGGGCGTGGTCGACGGGGTGCCCGCGGCCGCCGGGCGTCCGGCGTTCCTCGTCGAGCTCGGCTACCGCATGCCGGCGGCGCTCGAGGCGCGGGCGGCGGCATCCGATCACACCCTCGTCGCCGTCGGATCCGCCGGAGAGGTGCGGGCGCTCATCGAGGTCGGCGACCGGGTGCGCGACGGCGCCCGTGAGACGGTCGACCGGCTCCGCGCCCTCGGCCTCCGCCCCGCGCTCGTGACGGGCGACGCCGAACGGCCGGCGGCTCGCGTGGCCGCAGCGCTCGGCATCGACGAGGTGCACGCCGGGGTGAGCCCCGAGGGCAAACTCGAGATCGTCCGGCGCGAGCAGGCCGAAGGCCGCAGGGTCGCGATGGTCGGCGACGGCGTGAACGACGCCGCGGCGCTCGCCGCCGCAGACCTCGGCATCGCGATGGGCGGGGGCACCGACGCCGCGGCTTCGGCGAGCGACCTCGCGCTCACGCGCGACGAGCCGGGTGCCATCGCCGATGCGATCTCCCTCGCGCGGGCGACGCTCCGCACGATCAAGGGCAACCTGTTCTGGGCGTTCGCCTACAACGTCGCGGCGATCCCGCTCGCGGCGGCGGGGTTCCTGAACCCGATGATCGCGGGCGCCGCGATGGCCTTCTCGAGCGTGTTCGTGGTGTTGAACAGCCTTCGCCTTCGCCGGGCATGAGCTGCGACGCGGGCCCCGAACGGATGGTCGTCGGGGCCCGCGACCGCGCTAGCGTAGGTGCATGCGCCGCTCCCGAACCGCACTGATCGGCATCGCTGCCGCGGCCGTCGGACTCGTGGCCGCGCTCGCCGCGGCGCTTCCGGCCGCAGCGGTCGTGACCGCAGCCCCGAGCGCCGCAGCAGCCGCAGTATCGCGAACCCTCGCCGAGCCCGCGGCATCCGTCATCGGAGGTGTCTCCAGCGGCCTCGACGACTTCACCTTCGATTCCTTCGACGCCGTCTACGAGCTCTCGCGCGACGACGGCGGCCGCTCGGTGCTCGACGCGACCGAGACGCTCGTCGCCCGGTTCCCCGAGTTCGACCAGAACCGCGGCATCCGGCGTGCGATCCCGAGCTCCTACCGCGGGCACCCGACCGACATCGAGCAGATCACGGTCTCCGACGGCACCGGCGCGCCGCGTTCGTTCGAGGTCGAGGAATCCGACGACGACGATGACGGGGACTTCCTCTACGTCACGATCCGTGCCGACGACTTCGTGCACGGCGAGCAGACCTACGTCATCAGCTATCGGCAGCACAACGTCACGCTGCAGCCCGACGATGCGAATGTCGACGAGTTCTACTGGGATGTGAACGGCACCGGCTGGGCCCAGCCGTTCGGGCGGGTGAGCGCCGAGTTGCACCTGAGCGACGACCTCGAGGCGGCCCGCACCGGCGCGGTCGCCTGCTATCGCGGTGCTGAGGGCTCGAGCACGCCCTGCGACTCGCTCCAGGAGGAGTCGCAACCGCCCGTCATCACGGCCGAGGCGCTCGACCTGCTGCCGCTCGAGACACTCACCCTGGCGCTGGCGTTCGACGCCGACACCTTCGTGCCGCGCGACGAGGCGTTCGGCTCGTCGCCCGCTGCGGTCGGCGGGGCCGTCGCAGCCGTGATCGCCGTGCTCTCCGCGGCGGCGGCGCTGTTCCTGCGCCTCACCCGGTGGCGCGACCATCCAGGGCGCGGCACGATCATCGCCCAGTACGAGCCGCCGCCGGGCGTCTCGACGCTCGCCGCCGCCGATCTGGTCGGGGCGTCGGCGAAGGGCGTGACCGCGACGATCCTCGAACGGGCGGTCGCCGGTCAGTTGCGCATCGTCGAATCCGGCAGGAGGAAGTACGCCGTCGAGTACGTGGGCGGCGGCGCACCTGCCGATCCCGATGCCGATGCGGTCGTGTCGGCGCTCTTCCGCGACCGCCGAGCCGGTGAGCGGCGCGAGCTCGCGAACGACACGGCGCTCGGCAAGCGCCTGTACGCGATCAATCAGGCGATCGGCAAGCGCGTGGTCGCATCGGGCCTCCGCCGCCGGCCAGCCCTCGGGCTCCGGGTGCTGCTCCTCGTGATCGCCGGCGTGGCCGCGATCCTCTCGTTCGTGCTCGGCGTCATCGCGCTCGACGCCCAGATGGGCGGGTTCTGGCCGGCCGTCTGCTTCGGCATCGCCTTCCTCGCGGCGGTGCTGACGCTCGTGGCCGTCGCCAGCGTACGTCCGCTCACCGAGCAGGGCCGCGAGCTCCGCGACCACCTCGAGGGCCTGCGTCTCTACATCCGGCTCGCCGAGGCCGACCGGCTCCGCGTGCTGCAGAGCCCGAGCGGTGCCCTCAGGGTGGAGCGGCCCGCGGCATCCGATGCGGCGGCCGCGACGGATGCCGCAGGCGCGCCGGTCTCGACCGTCGCCCTCGACCCGGTGACCGTGCTGAAGCTCAACGAGCGCCTGCTGCCCTATGCCGTGCTCTTCGGCCTCGAGCGCGAATGGGCCGAGGTGCTCTCAGCGCTGCACGAGCAGGTCGGCACGGAGCCCAGCTGGTACTCCGGATCCAGCGGGTTCAACGCCGGGGTGCTCGCGTCGGGCATCTCGTCGTTCTCATCCGCCTCGAGCTCGTCGTGGTCGGGATCGGCATCGAGCTCGGGGTCGAGCGGGTCCGGCGGCGGCGGCTCAGCGGGCGGCGGAGGCGGCGGAGGCGGGGGCGGCGGGGTCTGACCGTCGCGATGCCGCGCCACCCGCACGCCGAACGCTACTCGGCGGCGACCCCCGGTTCGTCGCCGAGATCGACCCGGCGCTCGGCGTCGAGGCCGGGCACCTCGTCGTCGAGGCTGTCGTCGATCGAACGCGCGTCGTCGTCGGCAGCGTCGTCGAGTTCCTCGAACTCCGTGTCTTGCGACACCGTGAATTCGTCATCGGGCGAGAGGTCGTCGCCCGCACCTGCGAGACCGTCCATGAGGCAAGGGTAGGCCTGTCGCGCCGATCTTGCACGGGGTTGAGGTTAGACTGGCTCTGCGCACGACGAATCCGTTCTTCGTCCGACCGCGTGAGCTGGGTGTGAATGAACCCGAGTTCGCGCGCTGCTCGGTTCGGGATTCGCGCACCGCGGGCCACCGACCAGTTCGGTGCCGCCGAGCGGTCTCGAACATCTCACGATGTCGAGGGGGGCGCCGGATTCGGCTCAAACGGATTCGGCCCAGACACTGGAGGACCATTGGCCCAGACGAGGCAGCGGCAGCGCACGCGTTCGCGTGACGATGACGCACCGATCATCCCGATCCTCGCGCGCAAGGTGCGCGAGGTGGAACAGAAGGCGCAGAAGGGCAAGCTCGGCCCGACGAACCGCACGAAGTTCCAGGTGATCGCACTCCTCATGCGCGAGGAGCGCGCCCGGGTCAAGGCCGACACCGAGATCACGGATGCCGCGCGCTCCGAGCTCCTCAAACGACTCGACGGCATCGCGCAGATCCTCGCGAAGACCGCGGCCCGCGACACGAGCCTCATCGCGCTGCTCGAGCCCGACGCCTCGATCTCGACCGTCGCGCAGCGGTTCCGCCGCGACTGGCTGCTCGAGTCGGGTGCCGAGCTGTCGCCCGACGAGCTCATCATCACTCGCGAGGCAGAGGTGACGCCCGTGCTCAGCGAGAACCAGGTGATCCCGGCATCCGTGCGCTCGCGGCAGCTCGCGAACCCGTTCCTCGCACCCGACTTCTCGAAGCAGGCCGCTCCGGTCGTGCCGGTGCGCCGGCTCGCCAACTGGGAGCTGCTCGGCCCGCTGTTCAAGTCGTTCGAGGTCGGCTCCGGCGGCCAGGCCGCCACGATGGAGCTGCCCGAGGCGCCGAAGGTCGACCGGCTCGCGCCGCGCGGCCTCGAGCTCATGAAGCACCAGGCGCGCTTCATCGAGAGCGCTCGGCTCGGTCATCGCACGTTCCTGCTCGCCGACGAGCCGGGCCTCGGCAAGACGGCGCAGTCGGTGCTCGCGGCATCCGTCGCCGGCGCCTACCCGCTGCTCGCGGTCGTGCCGAACGTCGTGAAGATGAACTGGGCGCGCGAGGTCGAGCGGTGGACCCCGCATCGCCGCGCGACCGTCATCCACGGCGACGGCGACACGCTCGACGCCTTCGCCGACGTCGTCATCGTCAACTACGACGTGCTCGACCGGCACATGGCGTGGCTGTCGACGCTCGGGTTCAAGGGCATGGTCGTCGACGAGGCGCACTTCATCAAGAACCTGCAGTCGCAGCGTTCGAAGAACGTGCTCGCCCTCGCCGACCGCATCCGTCGTGCCGCGCCGGGCGGCGACCCGCTGCTGCTCGCCCTCACGGGCACGCCGCTCATCAACGACGTCGACGACTTCCGCGCCATCTGGAAGTTCCTCGGCTGGATCGAGGGCGACAAGCCGTCGCCCGAGCTGCTCGGCAAGCTCGAGGAGTCGGGGCTCACGCCCGCCGAGCCCGGCTTCTACAGCGCCGCACGCCGCGCCGTGATCGACCTCGGCATCGTGCGCCGCCGCAAGGTCGACGTCGCCGCCGACCTGCCCGCCAAGCGCATCGCCGACCTTCCCGTCGAACTCGACGACGAGCTCGGTCGCTCGGTGCGCGCCGCCGAGCGCGAGCTCGGCAACCGCCTCGCCGGGCGCTTCCGCGCGCTCGTCGAGGCGCGGCACCTGCGCGTCGGCGACCTCGACGAAGACCAGCGCGACCAGTTCATCCGTGCCGTCGCGAGCGCCGAGCTCGAGGAGTCGAAGGCGACGAAGTCGGGCGAGAACGTCTTCACGATGGTGCGCCGCATCGGTCAGGCCAAGGCCGGGCTCGCCGCCGACTACGCGGCCCAGCTCGCGCGCTCGGTCGGCAAGGTCGTGTTCTTCGCCAAGCACATCGACGTCATGGACCAGGCCGAGGCGGCCTTCGCCGCACGCGAGCTGCGCACCGTGTCGCTCCGCGGCGACCAGACCGCCCTGCAGCGCCAGGCCGCCATCGACGCGTTCAACAATGACCCCGAGGTCGCCGTCGCCGTCTGCTCGCTCACTGCGGCAGGCGTCGGCGTGAACCTCCAGGCCGCGTCGAACGTCGTGCTCGCCGAACTGAGCTGGACCGCGGCGGAGCAGACGCAGGCCATCGACCGCGTGCACCGCATCGGTCAGGACGAGCCCGTCACCGCGTGGCGCATCATCGCCGCGCACACCATCGACGCGCGCATCGCCGAACTCATCGACTCGAAGCAGGGGCTCGCCGCCCGAGCGCTCGACGGCAGCGATGTCGAGCCCGGCTCTGCGGATTCGGTGCAGCTGGACGCCCTGCAGCACCTGCTGCGGCAGGCGCTCGACGGCGCACTGTAGCCGTAAGGCGGAGCTGCCGTCAGGCGTGCGACTCGGCGATTTCAGCGAGCTGGCGCGTGACTGTGCCCCACGCGTCGTGGAAGCCGAGCTGATCGTGCCGATCGCGGTCGGCGACGTTCCGGTGCATCGCGGTCGCGGAGTACTCGGTGCCGTCTGGGTGGTCGCGCATGCGGAAGGCGGCGGTCACGAACGACGCCTCGGCCGGGCGCCAGCCCGAGACGAGCGCGTCCGTCCAGACGATCCGCTCGAGGTCGTCGACCGCGAGGAAGCACCCTGTGATGTGCGGGTCGAACGCGGCGCCGTCCTTGCTGAACTCGGTGCGGAACGACCCACCGGGGCGGAGGTCCATCTCGATCACCCGGCAGACCTCGGGCGCCGGGACCCACCACTGCTCGAAGCGCCGGGGGTCGGCCCAGGCGTCCCAGACCGCTCGGCGAGGGGCTCGGATGATGCGCGAGACGGTCAGATCGAGTTCGGGGCGCGTCGTGTCGGGCATGCGGGGTCTCCTCGTCGTGCGTCGTGATGGTGTCGTGTCGTGTACAGGCTTATACCCGTCGGAAGGGGAAGTCGAGGTTCGCTAGACTTCCCGGAGTCGTGCCCCGATGAAGCGGCTCCGGCGACGAATCCCCAGAGCAACAAGGAGTCCCACGAGCATGAAGATCGGCATCCTCACGTCGGGCGGAGACTGCCCCGGCCTCAACGCGGTCATCCGCGGATCCGTGTTGAAGGGCGTCATCTCGTACGACACCGAGTTCGTCGGCTTCCGCAACGGCTGGCGCGGCGTCGTCGAAGAGGACATCGTGCCCATCGTGCGCCACGACGTGCGCGGCCTCGCCAAGCAGGGTGGCACGATCCTCGGCTCCAGCCGCACCAACCCGTTCGAGGGCGAGGGCGGCGGCCCCGAGAAGATCCAGGAGATGCTCGACCGCAACGGCATCGACGCGATCGTCGCGATCGGCGGCGAGGGCACGCTCACCGCGGCCCGCCGCCTGTACGACGAGGGCGGCATCAAGGTCATCGGCGTGCCGAAGACGATCGACAACGACCTCGCGGCCACTGACTACTCGTTCGGCTTCGACACGGCCGTGCAGATCGCGACCGAGGCGATCGACCGCCTGCGCACGACGGCCGACTCGCACGGGCGCTGCATGGTGCTCGAGGTCATGGGCCGCCACGTCGGCTGGATCGCCCTGCACTCGGGCATGGCCGGCGGCGCGCACGCGATCCTCATCCCCGAGCAGCCGCAGTCGATCGAGCAGATCGCCGAGTGGGTCGAGTCGGTGCGCGACCGCGGCCGGGCGCCGCTGGTCGTCGTCGCCGAGGGCTTCAAGTTCGACGACATGGCCGAGGCGCACTCGCACAAGGGCCTCGACGCGTTCAACCGCCCGCGCCTCGGCGGCATCGCCGAACTCATCGCGCCCATGATCGAGGAGCGCACGGGCATCGAGTCCCGTGCCACGGTGCTCGGGCACATCCAGCGCGGCGGCGAGCCGACCGCGTTCGACCGCGTGCTCGCGACGCGCCTCGGCATGGCCGTGGTCGACGCGGTCCACGACGGCGCATGGGGATCGATGGTGACCCTCCGCGGCACCGACATCGAGACCGTCTCGATCGCCGACGCGGTCGGCACCCTCAACCGGGTGCCGCAGTCGCGTTACGACGAGGCGAAGATCCTGTTCGGCTGAGCGTGCCGCTGCCCCAGGTGTGCGTCTGCTACCTCCTGCGCGAGCACGGAGGGCGCGTCGAGGTGCTCCTGGGGCGCAAGAAGCACGGGCTCGGCATGGGCTACTTCGTCGCGCCCGGCGGCAAGCTCGAGCCGGGCGAGTCGGCGACGGATGCCGCGGTGCGCGAGATCTTCGAGGAGTCGGGTCTCGTCGTCGCGGCGGCCGATCTCGAGCCGCGCGGCATCCTGAGCTATCTCTTCCCGCACCGGCAGGCGTGGAGCCAGGAGTCCAACGTGTTCGTGTGCCGTCGCTGGGCGGGCGACCCCGCGCCGTCCGACGAGCTCGACCCCGAGTGGTTCGATGTGCGCGATATCCCGCTCGACGAGATGTGGGACGACGCGAGCCGGTGGCTCCCCGACGTGCTCGCCGGCGGCACGGTGCGGCGCACCTTCGTGTTCGGCGCCGACCTCGCTACTGTGGTGGAGGAGCGCAGCACCGTCACGTAGTATCGATTCGTGCATGGCGGACTTGCTTCTGCAAGGCACGTCCCTTGAACATCTGGTGAACTCCCTCAATCGGGGAGTCGCCGATCCCAGAGAAAGACGCCGGTGGATCTCACCCTCATCGTCGTGCTGGTCATCGCACTGGCGCTCTTCTTCGACTTCACCAACGGGTTCCACGACACCGCCAGCGCGATGGCGACTCCCATCGCCACGGGTGCGCTGAAACCCAAGGTCGCCGTCGGCCTCGCCGCGATCCTGAACCTGATCGGCGCGTTCCTCTCGACCGAGGTGGCCAAGACCATCTCGGGCGGCATCATCAAAGAGGGTGACGGCGGGGTGCTCATCACCCCCGAGCTCATCTTCGCGGGCCTCATCGGCGCGATCGTGTGGAACATGATCACGTGGCTGCTGGGTCTGCCCTCGTCGTCGAGCCACGCGCTCTTCGGCGGTCTGATCGGTGCGGCGCTCGTGGGCTTCGGCGTCGGTGCGATCGACTTCGCGGTCGTGATGTCGAAGGTCATCCTGCCCGCGCTGCTCGCTCCGCTCACAGCCGGGCTCATCGCCTACGGCGCGACGAAGCTGGCCTACGCCATCACGCGGCGCTACGACGGCAAGCCCGACGGGCGCGACCGGTTCCGCCACGCGCAGATCTTCTCCTCCTCGCTCGTCGCCCTCGCGCACGGTACCAACGACGCTCAGAAGACGATGGGCGTCATCACCCTGACCCTCGTCGCCGCGGGCCTGCAGCCGGCCGGCGCCGAGGTGCAGCTCTGGGTCATCGTCACCTGCGCCATCGCGATCGCACTCGGCACGTACATGGGCGGCTGGCGCATCATCAAGACCCTCGGCACGGGACTCACCGACGTGAAGCCCGCCCAGGGCTTCGCCGCCGAGACCGCGACCGCCGCGACCATCCTCGCCTCGAGCCACGTCGGCTTCGCGCTGTCGACCACGCAGGTCGCCTCGGGCTCGGTCATCGGGTCCGGGCTCGGCCGTCGAGGCTCGAAGGTGCGCTGGCGCACGGCGGGCCGCATCGGCGTGGGTTGGCTCCTCACCCTGCCCGCAGCGGGCGGCGTGGGCGCGCTCGCCGCGGTCGTCGCACACCTCGGCGTCGTCGGCATCATCATCGACACCATCGTCGGCGTCTCCGTGATCGTCGGCATCTTCCTCTGGTCGCGTCGCAACGAGGTCTCCCACCACAACGTGGTGAGCGAGGTCGCCCACTCGGGCCGTGCCGTGAAGATCAAGCGCAACCCGAAGCCGAAGAAGAAGGTGACCTCGTGATCGACATGGGTGCGTTCCTCCTCGTGTTCGTCTCGGCCATGATCGGCACGATCGTCGTGGTCTCCGCCTACGCGCTCGGCGTCCGGCTTCTCACGCTGTCGGGCCGCACGCCCATCGTCACGCCCGCCGAGTTCACCGACGCGATCACCGTGGTGACGCCCGCCGAGATCCGCCAGGCTGAGAAGCGGGCGGCCAAGGCGGCGAAGAAGAGCCCGTTGAGCGAGGGGCAGAAGCGCGCCGCGCTCGTCGGCGCGTGGGCGTGCTTCGTCGTCAGCGGCGCGGCCGTGATCTACGGCATCTACCTGATCGTCGGCGAGCACGTCATCAAGCTGTTCACCTGAGCCACTCCAGTCCACCCGTCGCGCCCACCCGGGCGCGTCCCTCATCGAAGGTTCCCGGATGACCACTGAAACGACGACCGAGTCGACCCCTGAGACGGCACCGCAGAGCGAGAAGCCGCGGCATCCCGTCGATCGCTTCTTCGAGATCACCAAGCGCGGCTCCACCGTCGGCACCGAGGTGCGCGGCGGCATCGTCACCTTCGTGACGATGGCCTACATCGTGATCCTCAACCCGATCATCCTGTCGGCCGGCGTCGACGTCGACGGCAACCAGCTCGGGTTCGCCCAGGTCTCTGCCGTCACGGGACTCACCGCCGGTGTCATGACGATCCTGTTCGGCCTCGTCGCCCGGCTTCCGTTCGGCTTCGCCGCAGGCCTCGGCATCAACTCGTTCCTCGCGGTCTCGGTCGTCGGCCAGGTCACCTGGCCCGAGGCGATGGGCCTCGTGGTCATCAACGGCCTCATCATCGTGCTGCTCGCCGCGACCGGCCTCCGCCGCCTGATCTTCGACGCCGTGCCGATCCAGCTGAAGCTCGCGATCACCGTCGGCATCGGCCTCTTCATCGCCTTCATCGGCTTCGTGAACGCAGGGTTCGTCACCGCGACCGGCGCCGCTTCGCCGCCCGTGGGCCTCGGCATCGCCGGTTCCGTGGCCACCGTGCCGACCCTCGTCTTCATCTTCACCCTGCTGCTCACGGGCATCCTCGTTGCTCGCAAGGTCAAGGGCGGCATCCTCATCGGCCTCGTCTCCGGCACCGTGCTCGCGGTCGTCGTCGAGGCGATCTGGAACCTCGGCCCGATGTTCGCCGGTGACGAGTTCAACGCGGGCGGCTGGAGCCTCTCGGTGCCCGAGCTCACCGGCTCGATCGTGAGCCTGCCCGACCTGTCGCTCGTCGGACAGGTCTCGTTCGGCAGCTTCGAGCGCATCGGCGTGCTCGCCGCCGTCATGCTCGTCTTCACGCTCGTCTTCACGAACTTCTTCGACGCCATGGGCACGATGACGGGTCTCTCGAAAGAGGCGCAGCTCGCCGACGCGAAGGGCGACTTCCCTCGCCTGAAGTCCGCGCTGATCGTCGAGGGCGTCGGCGCCGTCGCCGGTGGCTACGCGTCGGCGTCGTCGAACACCGTCTTCATCGAGTCGGGCGCCGGCATCGGCGAGGGCGCGCGCACGGGTCTCGCGAACATCGTGACGGGCCTGCTGTTCCTCGCGGCGATGTTCTTCACGCCGCTCGTCTCGATCGTGCCGACCGAGGTCGCCTCGGCCGCCCTCGTCATCGTGGGTGCGCTCATGATGGCGCAGATCCGGTACATCGACTTCTCGGAGTTCTCGGTGCTGCTGCCGGTGTTCCTCGCGGTCACCGTCATGCCGCTCACGTACTCGATCGCCAACGGCATCGGCGCGGGCTTCATCGCCTGGGTCGTCGTGCGTTCGCTGTCGGGCAAGGCCCGCGAGATCAGCCCGCTGCTCTGGATCGTCGCAGCCGGCTTCCTCGTCTACTTCGCACGCGGACCGATCGAGGCGCTCTTCGCCTGACCTTCCGCTCAGACGACGGATGCCCCGGGGCCGATCGGCCCCGGGGCATCCGTCGTTCGTGCTTCGGCTCGATACGAGCCGCGCGGTCAGTTCGTGCCGCGCGCCTTGGCGATGCCGTTCATGAGGTGGTAGATCACGATGGCGGCGATCGTGCCGAGCGCGATGCCGTTGAACGAGACGCCGCCGACCGCGAACGTGAAGTCCGCGATGCCGATGATGAGGGCCGTGGCCGCCGTGAACTGGTTCACGGGCTTCGAGAAGTCGACCTTGTTGTCGAGCCAGATCTTCACGCCGATGATGCCGATGAGGCCGTAGAGCGCCGTCGTGACACCGCCGAGCACGCCGGCCGGGATCGTGTTGATGACCTCGCCGAACTTGGGGGAGAGGCCGAGCAGCACGGCGACGATGCCGGCGATCCAGTAGGCGGCGGTCGAGTAGATGCGCGTCGCGGCCATGACGCCGATGTTCTCGCCGTAGGTGGTGGTGCCCGAGCCGCCGAAGAAGCCGGCGATCGTCGTGGCGAGGCCGTCGGCGAAGAGCGCGCGTCCGGTCGACGCGTTGACCGAAGGGTCGGTCATCTGCGCGACGCCCTTGATGTGGCCGACGTTCTCGGCGATGAGCACGAGCACGACGGGCAGGAAGGCGGGGAGGAAGCCCCACACGGCGGCGTCGGCGAACGGGTTCGCGGGCAGGTGGAACGTCGGCAGGCCGATCCACGCGGCGTCCTCGATGCGCGCGAAGTCGATCTCGCCCTGGATCGCCGCGGCGATGTAGCCGATCACGACGCCGACGAGGATCGACATGCGACCGAGGATGCCGCGGAAGGCGACGCTCGCGATGATGACGGCGGCCAGCGTGATGAGCGCGGTCAGCGGGGCGAGCATGAAGTTGTTCTTCGCGGCGGGCGCCAGGTTGAAGCCGATGAGGGCGACGATCGCACCCGCGACGACGGGCGGCATGAGCACGTCGATCCAGCGCGTGCCGACCCACTGCACGAGCAGGCCCACGAGCGCGAGCAGCACGCCGACGACGACGATGCCGAAGAGCGCGGCGCCCATGGGGTCGCCGATGCCCTTCGCGCCCATCGCGGCGCTGATCGGCGCGATGAACGCGAACGAGGAGCCGAGGTAGCTCGGCACCCGGTTCTTCGTGATCACGAGGAAGAGGATGGTGCCGAGACCCGAGAAGAACAGCGTCGTCGCGGGCGGGAAGCCCGTGAGGATCGGTACGAGGAAGGTCGCTCCGAACATGGCGACGACGTGCTGGGCGCCGAGGCCGATCGTGCGGGGCCAGCTGAGGCGCTCACCGGGGGCGACGACTTCGCCGGGGTTGACGTTCTTGCCGTCGCCGTGGATGGTCCAGGGCAGAGTCATGCTGCTCCGTTTCATGGGAGTGGAAGGGTGGGGATCCATCCGATCGTATCGGGGGGATAGCCCCATACCGCGCGATTCCGCGGGTCCGTAGCGTGGAAGCACGCCCACAACGGGCATCCACGAACAGGAGACCAATCACATGACCACCGTCACCGACACCGCAACCCAGGCGCCGTTCGCGGAGCCGAACCCCTACGCCGCGCCGGCCGCGGAGACGAACGGGTTCAGCATCGCGAGCCTCGTGCTCGGCATCGTCTCCATCGTGGCGAGCTCCACCTTCTTCGTGCCGGTGGCCGGGCTCGTGCTCGGCATCCTGGCGCTGAAGCGCGAACCCGCGTCGCGCACCATGGCCATCTGGGGCATCGTGCTGAACGCCGTGATGCTCGCGGGCGCCGTGCTCTTCGGGCTCCTCGCGATCGTCTTCGGCCTCGCGATGCTGCCGTTCGCGTTCCTCTGAGCTCCCGCATGAGACGGGCCGCCTCCTTCGGGAGGCGGCCCGTCTCCGCGTTCACGGCGGCGGGGCGAGCGGATGCCGCGGCATCCGCTCAGGCGTAGAAGCCCCGCAGCAGCGCCTCGGTGCCCTCGAGGTGCTCGGCCATGGCGCTTGCAGCGTCGTCGGGGCTGCCCCGGAGGATCGCGCCGACGATCGCCCGGTGCTGCTCGTTCGAGTGCGCGATGTTCGGCGCGAGCAGGGGAATGCCGTCGAGCAGCTCGTTGACCCGCATGCGCACGTCGGCGACGAGGGGGATCACGCTCGGCGCCCCGAGCACCTCGGCGATCAGCAGGTGCAGGCGGGAGTCCGCCATGCGGTACTGCTCGCCCGCTGCGGCGCTGCACTCCTCGTAGGCCTGCCAGAGCCGCTCACGATCGTTGCCCGACAGCTCGCTCTCGGCGGCCCGCCGCGCGGCGCCGACCTCGATCACCGAGCGCAGCGCCAGCGTGTCCTCGAGCCGGCCGGAGGTCACGAACGGATCGTCGGCCGTGCCCGGCGACGCGGGGAGCGCCACGGGCAACTCGTCGGAGACGAAGGTGCCGCCGTAGCGTCCGCGGCGGGCCACGACCCACCCGGCCTCGGCGAGCGAGGCGATCGCCTCGCGCAGCGTGTCGCGGCTGACCTCGAGCATGGCGGCCAGCTCGCGTTCGGCGGGCAGCCGCTCGCCGGGGCCGATGAGCCCCAGCCGGATCGACTGCAGCAGCCGCTGCACCGTCTCCTCGAAGGCGTTGGCCGGTCGCGCCGGGGTGAGCAGCAGCCCGGCGCTCAGCACCTCGGCCGGTTCGGCCTGCTCGACCTGCTCGTCGTCCACCGCATCGCCCATGCTTCGAGCCTAGAGCGGCGTGACGTAGGCCGAGCTGATGCCGCCGTCGACGAGGAACGTCGAGCCGGTGATGAACGACGCGTCGTCGCTCGCGAGGAACGCCACCGCCGCCGCGAGCTCCTCGGGTTCGGCGAAGCGGCCCACGGGGATGTGCACGAGTCGGCGCTGGGCGCGCTCCTGGTCCTTCGCGAACAGCTCCTGCAGCAGCGGCGTGTTCACCGGCCCCGGGCAGAGCGCGTTCACGCGGATGCCCTGCCGGGCGAACTGCACGCCGAGCTCGCGGCTCATCGCGAGCACGCCGCCCTTCGACGCCGTGTACGAGATCTGCGAGGTCGCCGACCCGAGCACCGCCACGAACGACGCCGTGTTGATGATCGAGCCGCGCCCCTGCGCGACCATGTGACGCAGCGCCGCGCGCGAGCACAGGTAGACCGACTTCAGGTTGACGTCCTGCACCTTCTGCCAGGCGGGCAGCTCGGTCGTCTCGATCGAGTCGTCGTCGGGCGGCGAGATGCCCGCGTTGTTGAAGGCGATGTCGACCGACCCGTAAACGCGGGCGGCCTCGTCGAAGAGGTGGTCGACCTGGGCCTCGTCGGTGACGTCGACCTGCACGAACAGGCCGCCGACGAGTTCGGCGGCTGCCGGGCCGGTGGTGGCGTCCATGTCGCCGATGACGACGTGCGCGCCCTCGGCGGCGAGGCGCTTGGCCGTCGCGAGGCCGATGCCCGAGGCGCCGCCGGTGATCACGGCCACACGGCCGGCGAGGCGCTGGGTGAGGTCGATGCGTGGAAGGTCGGTCATGGTGCTCCTGTCGTAGGGTTCGGGTCGTCAGTCGACGGCGAGGAAGACGTTCTTGGTCTCGGTGAAGGCGAGGGGCGCGTCGGGGCCGAGCTCGCGGCCGAGGCCCGACTGCTTGAACCCGCCGAACGGCGTCGAGTAGCGCACCGAGGAGTGCGAGTTCACCGAGAGGTTGCCCGAGTCGATCGCCCGGGCGACGCGGATGCCGCGGCTCAGGTCGCGGGTCCAGATCGAGCCCGAGAGTCCGTACTCGCTCGCATTCGCGAAGCGCACCGCGTCGTCTTCGTCGTCGAACGGGAACACGGAGACGACGGGGCCGAAGATCTCCTCGCGAGCGGTGCGCGAGTCGCGCGCCGGCGTGAGCACCGTGGGCGGGAACCAGAAGCCCGGGCCGGTCGGGGCGGAGGCGCGGAACGCGAGCTCCGAGTCATCCGGAACGAAGGAGCGCACGCGGTCGAGGTGGGCGGCCGCGACGAGTGGGCCCATCTCGGTCGCCTCGTCGGCGGGATCGCCGACGCGAACGCCCGCGACCGCGGGTTCGAGCAGCTCCATGAAGCGCTCGTAGACGCTCCGCTCGACGAGGATGCGGCTGCGCGCGCAGCAGTCCTGGCCGGCGTTCTCGAAGACGCCGTACGGCGCGGTTGCGGCGGCGCGTTCGAGGTCGGCGTCGGCGAAGACGATGTTCGCGCTCTTGCCGCCGAGTTCGAGCGTGACGCGCTTCACCTGGTCGGCGCAGCCCGACATGATCTGCTTGCCGATCTCGGTCGAGCCGGTGAAGACGATCTTGCGCACGGTCTCGTTCGTCACGAAGCGCTGGCCGACGACCGATCCCTGGCCGGGGATCACCTGGAAGAGCCCGTCGGGCAGGCCCGCCTCGAGCCCGAGCTCGGCGAGGCGCATGCTCGTGAGCGGGGTCCACTCGGCGGGCTTCAGCACGACGGCGTTGCCGGCCGCGAGCGCGGGCGCGAAGCCCCAGGCCGCGATCGTCATGGGGAAGTTCCACGGCGTGATCACGCCGACGACGCCGAGCGGCTCCTGGAAGGTGACGTCGAGGCCGCCGGCCACGGGGATCTGACGGCCGAAGAGGCGTTCGGGCGAGGCGGAGTAGTACTCGAGCACGTCGCGCACGTGTCCGGCCTCCCACCGTGCCTGCGAGATCGGATGCCCCGAATTGCGCATCTCGATGACCGCGAGTTCCTCGACGGCACCGTCGACGGCGTCGGCGAATCGTCGGAGGAGGCGTGCACGATCGACGGGCGCGAGTCGGGCCCAGTCGCGCTGCGCGGCGGAGGCCCGGGCGATCGCCGCATCGGCGTCCTCGATCGAGGCGGCGGCGACCGTGGTCACGACGCTCTCGTCGGCGGGGTTGACGATCGTGTGGGTCACTGGGCGGTCCTTTCGGAGAGGGCGTTCGCCTCGGAGGCAGCGGTCGCGGAGCGTGCGGCGCGGTGCTCGCGCGCCGCGTCGACGAGTCCGGCGAAGAGCCGGCGGTCGGCGGCGTTCTCTTCGGGATGCCACTGCACCCCGATGCCGAACGGCACCGTCTCGAGCTCGACGGCCTCGATGACGCCGTCGTCGGTGCGGGCGGTGACCCGCAGGCCGTCGGCCACCTCGTCGAGCGCCTGGTGGTGGTAGACGTGGATCGGCAGGGGAGTCGCAACGTCGCCGAGCACGGCCGCGAGGCGCGAGTCGGGCTCGACGGTCGCCGCGGTCTCGCCGAACTGCGCGGGGCCCGGCTGGTACGCGTCGCTGCCGACGACCTCGGGCAGGTGCTGCACGAGCGTGCCGCCGAGCGCCACGTTCAGCATCTGCGCGCCGCGGCAGATGCCGAGGAACGGCAGCTCGAGGTCGATGGCCGCGGTCAGCAGGTGGTCCTCCCACTCGTCGCGATCGGTGCGCGGCGCGCCGGTGCGCTCGTGCGGCGCCTGGCCGTAGCGCGCGGGGTCGACGTCGGCGCCCCCCGAGACGATGAGCCCGTCGAGCGTGCCGAGCACGGCCCGCGCGATCGCGGGGTCGGCGGGCTGCGGCGGGAGCAGCACGGCGATGCCGCCCGCGTCGGTGACCGCGTCGATGTAGACCTTCGGCAGGAACGACGCGCGCACGTCCCACACCCCGGTCTGCGCCTGCTCGAGGTAGGTCGTGATGCCGATCACCGGTGCCGGTGCCGGTGCCGCGGCCGGCGCATCCGTCGTCGATTCAGAGTCGTTCGAAGCCACGCACCCGCTCCCAGTCCGTGACGGCCGCGTCGTAGGCGGCGAGCTCGATGCGTGCGTTGTTCAGGTAGTGCTCGATGACCTCGTCGCCGAACGCCTCGCGGGCGATCGCCGAGCCGGCGAAGAGCTCGGCCGACTCCCGCAGCGTCGCGGGCACGCGCGCCACGTCGCTCTCGTAGGCGTTGCCCTCGAACAGCTCGTCGAGCTCGAGTTCGCCGTCGATGCCGGCGAGACCCGCCGCGATGAGGGCGGCGACCGCGAGGTACTGGTTCACGTCACCGCCGGGCACGCGGTTCTCGACGCGCATGCCGAGGCCGCGTCCCACGACGCGCAGCGCGCAGGTGCGGTTGTCGAGACCCCAGGCGATCGCGGTCGGGGCGAAGCTGCCGGCCACGTAGCGCTTGTACGAATTGATGTTCGGCGCGGAGAAGAGCGTGAGTTCGCGCATCGCGGCCACCTGGCCCGCGAGGAACCGGCGGAAGAGGGTCGACATGCCGTGCGGGGCATCCGGGTCGCTGAAGACCGCCTCGCCGTTCTCGCCGCGCAGGGAGATGTGGATGTGGCAGCTGTTGCCCTCGCGCTCGTTGAACTTCGCCATGAAGGTCAGCGACTTGCCGTGCCGGTCGGCGATCTCCTTCGCCCCGTTCTTGTAGACGGAGTGGTTGTCGCACGTGCCGAGCGCATCCGTGTACCGGAATGCGATCTCCTGCTGGCCGAGGTTGCACTCGCCCTTCACGCCCTCGCAGTACATGCCCGCGCCGTCCATCGAGTTCCGGATGTCGCGGAGCAGGGGTTCCATGCGGGTCGACGCGAGCAGTGCGTAGTCGATGTTGTAGTCGCTGGCCGGCGTGAGCTCGCGGTAGCCCTTCTGCCAGGCGGCGCGGAACGAGTCGTCGAAGACGATGAACTCGAGCTCGGTGCCGACGAAGGCGGTGAGCCCGCGCTCGGCGAGTCGTTCGAGCTGCCGCTGCAGGATGCGCCGGGGCGAGGCCTCGACGGGGGTGCCGTCGAGCCACTGCAGGTCGGCCGTGACGAGCGCCGTCGCCTCGAGCCAGGGCGCCATGCGGAGCGTCGAGAAGTCGGGGATCATCGCCATGTCGCCGTAGCCGCGCTCCCAGCTCGACATGGCGTAGCCGTCGACGGTGTTCATGTCGACGTCGACGGCGAGCAGGTAGTTGCAGCACTCGGCGCCGTGCGCGGCGACGTCTTCGAGGAAGAGTCGCGCCGAGACGCGCTTGCCGACGAGCCGGCCCTGCATGTCGGTGAAGGCGACGATGACGGTGTCGACGTGGCCGTCGGCGACCGCACCGTGCAGGGCGTCGAGGGTGAGGTATCCGGTGGGTGCCGTCATCCGCTGACGCCTCCTCGAGTCGTGAATGGTCGGTGTGCCCGACCATTACATCACAGGCGCGACCGAACATGATCGTCGGATTCCCCGTCGTTCCGATGAGATTCATCGACATGCATTTCAAAAAGGTCTGTACGGGCAACCATTGGGCGCCCTATAGTTCAGGCCAACGCATCCCACCCCCCGCGCTGCTGCGGCCGCGCGCTTCGAGAGAGCAAGGGAACCGCCATGACCAAGGACACGCTGAAGGTGTCGGGAGTGAAGTACACGACCGCCGAGGCCGGGTACTTCGAGAAACGCAAGCTCACCCGCACGGCCGGGGTCTGGGGGCTCTGGGGCCTCGCCGTGGCGGCCGTCATCTCGGGCGACTTCTCGGGGTGGAACTTCGGCATCGACTTCGCCGGCTTCGGCGGCATGCTGATCGCCTTCGCGGTGCTCGTCGTCATGTACTACGGGCTCATCTTCTCGATCGGGGAGATGTCGTCGGCGATGCCGCACACGGGCGGCGCCTACTCCTTCTCCCGGGCCGCGATGGGGCCGTGGGGCGGCTTCGTGACCGGACTCGCCGAGACGATCGAGTACGTCGCGACCACCGCGGTGATCGTGTTCTTCTCCGGCTCCTACGCCGACGCGATCACGAGCGAACTGCTCGGGTTCTCGATGCCGCAGTGGGTGTGGTGGGTGATCCTCTACCTCGTCTTCATCGGCATCAACGCTGCCGGGGCGAGCATCTCGTTCAAGTTCGCGATCGTCGTCTCGATCATCTCGATCGCGATCCTGCTCGTCTTCAGCGCGATGGCGATCTTCTCGGGCCAGTTCTCGTGGGACAAGCTCTTCGACATCGTGCCCGACGCCGGGCAGACCGCCTTCCTGCCGCACGGCGTGCTGCCGATCCTCTTCGCGCTGCCGTTCGCGATGTGGTTCTTCCTCGGCATCGAGGAGCTGCCGCTCGCGGCAGAGGAGTCGAAGGACCCCGTCCGAGACATCCCGAAGGCCGGCCTGATCGCCCGTGCCACGCTCATCGTGACGGGCCTGCTCGTGCTGTTCCTCAACACCGGCGTCGTCGGGGCCGAGGCCACCGGCACGGCGGGCGAGCCGCTGCTCGACGGCTTCCGGGCCATCGTCGGCGACGAACTCGCCGCGGTGCTCGCGCTGTTCGCGCTCATCGGACTGCTCGCGTCGCTGCAGGGCATCATGTTCGCCTACGGGCGCAACATGTACTCGCTCTCGCGGGCCGGCTACTACCCGAAGTTCCTTTCCCTCACGGGCAAGCGCCAGACGCCGTGGGTCGCCCTCGTCGCAGGCGCGATCATCGGCTTCGTCGCGCTCGTCGTGCTCGACGTGCTCGCCCAGGTCGACGCCGAGGGCGCGGGCGCGGTCGCCGGCGCCATCGTGCTGAACATCGCCGTGTGGGGCGCGGTGCTCGCCTACCTGCTGCAGATGGTCGCGTTCGTGATCCTCCGCCGCAGATATCCGAACGCCAAGCGCCCCTACGTCAGCCCGTGGGGCGTGCCTGGGGCCGTGGTCGCCGCGCTGATCGCCGCGCTCATCTTCCTCGGCTTCCTGCTGAATCCGACGTTCGTGCCCGCGATCATCGCCATCGGCGTCGTCTACGCGGTGATGCTCGCGATCTTCGCGCTGTGGGGCCGGCACCGGCTGATCCTGTCGCCGGAAGAGGAGTACGCCGTGTCCGGGGGACTGCACGGCGACCCTCAGTCCGAGGGCTACGGCGGCGCCGTCGAGAGCGAACTGCTCGCCACCGACGGCGTCGACGAGACCGACCGGGTCTGATCGGAGCGGGCGGCGGGCGTGGGGGCGCCCGTCGTCGCCGAGCGGTGCCTCCTCCTGTGGTGTCGATCGGCACGTCGAAGGGCCCGGCCGCACACGGCCGGGCCCTTCGTCGCATTCGTCTCGTCGCACCGGCGGCGATAGGCTCGTTGACGAGTACGAGCGCGGCGACCCCGCGCAGACCCCAGGCGATGGAGCCGGCTGCGGGGGCGTCGACACCCTCGACGTCCACTCGCGCACGACTCCGTGGAGGAAGACATGCACGAGCCCGAGTCCACCGACGACACGTACACCGATCCGACGCTCGTCGGCAACGGTGTGCAGCCGCCGACCCGCACCGAGACCGACTCGCTCGGCTCGGTCGAGGTTCCCGCCGACGCCTACTGGGGTGTGCACACCATGCGTGCGCTCGAGAACTTCCCGATCTCGAAGCGCCCGATCTCGGTCTATCCCGACCTCGTCGTGGCGCTCGCCTCGGTCAAGCAGGCTGCCGCCCGCGCCAATCGCGAGGTCGGCGTGCTCACCGACCGGAAGGCCGCGTTGATCGACGAGGCCTGCCAGCGCATCATCGACGGCGAGCATCACGAGCAGTTCGTGGTCGGCGTCATCCAGGGCGGCGCGGGCACCTCGACGAACATGAACGCCAACGAGGTCATCGCGAACCTCGCGCTCGAGATCGCCGGGTTCCCCAAGGGCCGTTACGACGTGCTGCACCCGATCGACGACGTCAACCGCAGCCAGTCGACGAACGACACCTACCCGACCGCGGTCAAGCTCGCGATGACGTTCTCGCTCACGTCGATGATGCGCGAACTCGACCTGCTGCGCGTCTCGTTCGGCCGCAAGGGCCAGGAGTTCCACGAGGTGCTGAAGGTGGGCCGCACCCAGCTGCAGGACGCCGTGCCGATGACTCTGGGCCAGGAGTTCCACAGCTTCGCGACGACGCTCGGCGAAGACTACGAGCGGTTGAACGAGACCATCAAGCTCCTCTCCGAGGTGAACCTCGGTGCCACCGCGATCGGCACGGGCATCACGGCCGACCCCGGCTACGCTGCGGCCGCCGTGCGCCACCTCAGCGCGATCACTGGGCTCCGCCTCGAGTCGGCACCCGACCTTATCGAGGCGACGAGCGACACCGGCGTGTTCATGACGTTCTCGAGCGCACTCAAGCGCAGCGCGATCAAGCTCTCGAAGATCTGCAACGACCTGCGCCTGCTCTCGTCGGGCCCGCAGGCGGGGTTCGGCGAGATCAACCTGCCGCCGCGGCAGGCGGGCTCGAGCATCATGCCCGGCAAGGTCAACCCGGTGATCCCCGAGGCCGTCAGCCAGGTCGCCTACGCGGTCGCCGGAGCCGACGTCACGGTCATGATGGCGGCCGAGAGCGGCCAGTTGCAGCTGAACGCCTTCGAACCGGTCATCGCCCACTCGCTCCTGCAGTCGATCACGTGGATGCGCCAGGCCTGCTGGACCCTCCGAGTCAACTGCGTCGACGGCATCACGGCCAACGTCGACCGGCTCGAGGCGATGGTCGCCTCGAGCGTCGGCGTGATCACCGCGCTCATCCCGTTCATCGGCTACACCGAGGCATCCAACATCGCCAAGCTCGCATTGAAGACGGGCCGGCCCGTCGCCGACCTCGTGGTCGAGGCCGGACTCATGAGCCGCGAGGCCGTGATGGCGCAGCTGCAGCCCTCGAAGCTCTCGGGCATCCGCCCGATCACGATGGCCATCCCGCTCATCGACCTGCAGGGCGAGCCCTCGGAGTGAGGCTCGCCGTCGGTGCCGCGGCCGCGAGGCGGCGGCACCGCTCGGGTCAGATGACCCGGCAGTGCGTCGTCAGCGAGCCGATGCCCTCGATGGTCACGGTGACGGTCGAGCCGTCGCGCAGGAACACCGGGGGCTTGCGGGAGTAGCCCGCGCCGCCGGGGCTGCCGGTCGAGATGAGAGTGCCCGGGGGGATCGTCGCCGAACGCGAGAGCAGCGAGATGATCTCGGCGACGCTGCGCACCATCTCGTTCGTCGAGGCGTCCTGCATGATGCTGCCGTCGAGGTTCGTGGTGAGCCAGAGGTTCTGCGGGTCGGGGATCTCGTCGGCCGTGACGACCACCGGGCCGGTGGGGGTGAAGCCGTCGAACGACTTGCAGCGCGACCACTGGGCCTCGCTGAACTGGATGTCGCGAGCCGTGATGTCGTTGACGACGGTGTAGCCCCACACGTAGTCGAGGGCGTCGCGCACGTGCACGCCGCGGGCCGGGCGGCCGATGATGACGCCGAGTTCGGCCTCGTAGTCGACCTGGGTCGTGAGGTCTTCGGGCCACGTCGTCGTCGCGCCGTGCGCCGTGAGCGAGTTCGGCCAGAGCGAGAAGATCGTCATCGCGGTCTCGGAGCGCAGCTTCAGTTCCGAGGCGTGCGCCGCGTAGTTCGCGCCGATCGCGATGACCTGAGCGGGGCGCAGCACCGCCGAGGAGTGCCGCAGCGCCGCCACCGGCGTCAGCTCGGCGCCCAGCGAGACGGCCGTGTCGACGACCTCGCGCACCTCGGCGAGGCCCTCGGGGCCCCGTTCGATGAGGTCTTGCAGGTCGCGCGGCGGCCGCTCCATGAACTCGTCGAGGAACAGCGCCGCGTCCGCGATCACCGCCGCGAGCCGAGGGGTCGTCTGGCCTTCGGCTCTCAGGTGCGCGAACTTCACTGCTTCAGGCTATCGGGCGGCACGGCGAACCGGCTGTGCACGATGTACAACGAACACAGCCGGATGCACCGCCACGTCGACAAATCGAGCGGGATGCCGCGTCAGCTGCCGGCCGGGCGGAGGCGCAACTCCTGCATGCCGCCGTCGACGGCGAGTTCGACGCCGGTGGTCGAGCCCGACGCGGGGCTCGCGAGGTATGCGACCGCGCCGGCGACCTCGTCGGCCTTCACCAGGCGGCCGTGCGGCTGACGCGCCTCGAGGGCGGCGCGCTCGGCTGCGGGGTCTGCTGCCGATGCCAGCAGGCGGCCGATCCACGGCGTGTCGGCGGTGCCGGGGTTCACGGCGTTCACCCGGATGCCCTCGCGCAGGTGGTCGGCGGCCATGGCGCGCGTGAGCGCGGCGACCGCGCCCTTGCTCGCACTGTAGAGCGCGCGCTGGGGGAGCCCGGCGGTCGCCGCGATGGAGGCGGTGTTGACGATCGACGCCGCAGGGGAGTTCCGCAGGTGGGGGAGTGCCGCGCGGGCGACGCGCATCATGCCCAGCACGTTGATGTCGAACACCTTGTGCCACTCCTCGTCGGGGTTCGACTCGATCGTGCCCTGGGCGCCGATGCCGGCGTTGTTCACGACGATGTCGATGCGGCCGAGTTCGGCCGCGACGCGGTCGACGCCCGCACGCACGCTGGCGTCGTCGGCCACGTCGACCGCGATCGCGAGATCGGCGTGCGCCGCGGCATCCGGTTGCAGGTCGAAGACGGCGACACGGGCGCCGCCCTGCTGGAGGCGGTCGGCGATCGCGGCGCCGATGCCCGAGGCCCCGCCGGTGACGATCGCGACGAGGCCGGTGAATTCGTTGCTCATGGGTGATCCTTCTGCGTGGGGTCGATCGGGTCAGGCGGAGACGTACTGCTGGCGCTGGCTGCCGAGACCCTCGATGTCGAGTTCGACGACGTCGCCCACGGCGAGGTAGGGGAACCGGCCTGACAGGGCGACGCCCTCGGGGGTGCCGGTGAGCACGAGGTCGCCGGGCTCGAGCACGAGGTACTGGCTGAGCGTCCAGACGATCGTGTCGATGTCGAAGATGAGGTCGCCCGTACGCGAGTCCTGGCGCGGCTCGCCGTTGACGAAGCTGCGCAGGCGCACGTCGTCGGCGTTCAGCTCGTCGTTCGTGGCGAGCCACGGCCCCGTCGGGCAGAAGCCCGGAGCGCTCTTGCCCTTCGACCACTGGCCGCCCGAGACCGCGATCTGCCAGTCGCGCTCGGAGAGGTCGTTGGCCATCACGAAGCCGGCGATGTGGGCGCGGGCGTCGGCGGGGGAGTCGAGGTAGCTCGCACGGCGACCGATGACGATGCCGAGCTCGACCTCCCAGTCGGTCTCCTCGCTGCCGCGGGGGATCGCGACGTCGTCGAAGGGGCCGACGACGGTGTTCGGGGACTTCATGAACATGACGATCTGCTCGGGCGGCTGGGAGCCCGACTCGGCGGCGTGGGCGGCGTAGTTCATGCCGATGCAGTAGACCGCCGAGGGGCGGGCGATCGGTGCGCCGATGCGGAGGCTCGCGGCGTCCGGAAGCTCGGGGAGCTCGCCGGAGGCGATCGCAGCGCGGGCGCGCTCGACGCCCTCGCCGCTCAGGAAGGCGCCGTCGACGTCGGCGGTGATCGATCGCAGGTCGAGGGTGCGATCGCCGTCGAGGACGACGGGGATCTCGGTGCCGACGTTGCCGAGGCGGGCGAATCTCATGCTGTGCTCTTTCTGAAGTCTGATCGTTCCGACGAATTCGCAGGTACTTCGCCGATTCTGGCACATTTCGTCGAGATTGACACCTATACATCCGATGTTTAGGATCGAACCTGTCACGAAAGGACCCCATGACCGCAATCATCGCCGTCGACACCCACGACATCCGATTCCCGACCTCGCTCGCACTCGACGGGTCGGACGCGATGAACCCCGACCCCGACTACTCGGCGGCCTACGTGGTGATCCGGACCGACGCCGAAGACGGCCTCGAAGGGCACGCGTTCGTCTTCACGATCGGTCGCGGCAACGACGTCGAGGTCGCTGCACTCGAGGCGCTCCGGGGCCACCTCGTCGGCCGCGACGTCGAGGAGCTGCTCGGCGACATGGGCGCTGCATCGCGCATGCTGCTGCACGACTCGCAGCTGCGCTGGCTCGGCCCCGAGAAGGGCGTCATGCACATGGCCATCGGCGCGGTCGTGAACGCGCTGTGGGACCTCCGTGCGAAGCGCGCCGGCCAGCCGTTGTGGCTCCACCTCGCGAGCCTGAGCCCCGAAGAGATCGTCTCGCTCGTCGACTTCCGCTACCTCACCGACGCGCTCACGCCCGAAGAGGCGCTCGAGATCCTCCGCGCAGCGGAGCCCGGCCGCGCAGAGCGCGTCGCGCGCCTGCAGGAGACCGGCTACCCCGCGTACACGACGAGTCCCGGCTGGCTCGGCTACTCCGACGAGAAGCTCGAGCGCCTCTGCCGGGAGGCGGTCGCCGACGGCTTCCCGCAGATCAAGCTGAAGGTCGGCGCCGACCTCGACGACGACATCCGCCGCCTCGCCATCGCGCGCAAGACGGTCGGTCCCGACTTCCCGATCGCGATCGACGCGAACCAGCGCTGGGACGTCGCCGACGCCATCCGCTGGGTGAATGCGCTCGCGCAGTTCGACCTCGCGTGGATCGAGGAGCCGACGAGTCCCGACGACATCCTCGGACATGCCGCGATCGCCCGTGGCGTCGCGCCGATCCGCGTGGCGACGGGCGAGCACGTGCAGAACCGCGTCGTCTTCAAGCAGTTGCTGCAGGCCGGTGGCATGGACGTCATGCAGATCGACGCCACCCGCGTCGGCGGCGTCAACGAGAACATCGCGAACCTGCTGCTCGCGGCGAAGTTCGGCGTTCCGGTCTGCCCGCACGCCGGCGGCGTCGGACTCTGCGAGGCCGTGCAGCACCTCTCGATGTTCGACTACGTGGCCGTCTCCGGCACGATGGACGGGCGCATGGTCGAGTACGTCGACCACCTGCACGAGCACTTCGTGACCCCGACGGTCGTGGAGCACGGTCGATACCTGGCTCCGAGCGCTCCCGGCGCGGGCACCGAGATGTTCCCGGCATCCGTCGCGGAGTTCACGTGGCGCGAGCCGCAAGCGGTCGCCCGATGAGCCGGTCGGCGTCGCCCGTCGACCTCGGGCCGCTCGGCTTCGGCAGCGCATCGATCGGCAACCTCTACCGCGAGGTCGACGAGGACCGGGCGCGGAGTGCCCTCGAGGCGGCGTGGGACGGCGGCATCCGCTACTTCGACACGGCCCCGCACTACGGCCTCGGCCTCTCCGAGCGCCGCCTCGGCGCGTTCCTGCGTGAGCGGCCGCGCGACGAGTTCGTCGTCTCGACGAAGGTCGGCCGCCTGCTGGCGCCGAACCCCGACTTCGCCGGCGGCCGCGACCTCGCCGACGGGTTCGACGTGCCCGACGACCACGTGCGGGTCTACGACCCGAGCCTGTCCGGCGTGCGGCGCAGCCTCGAGGCATCCCTCGAGCGCATGGGCCTCGACCGCATCGACGTGCTGTTCCTGCACGACCCCGACGTCTACGACCTCGAGCGGGGGCTTGCCGAGGGCCTGCCGGCACTCGCCACCCTGCGCGACGAGGGCCTCGTGCGGCAGATCGGCGTCGGCGTCAACCACGCGGATGTCGCGGCGCGCGCGGTGCGCGAGGGCGACCTCGACCTCGTGATGATCGCGGGGCGGTACACGCTGCTCGAGCAGCCGGCGCTCGTCGAGCTGTTCCCGGCGTGCGAGGAGCGCGGCGTGCGCATCGTCGACGCCGCCGTGTTCAACTCCGGCCTGCTCGCGACGGCGACGCCGCGCCGTGACGCGACGTACGACTACGGCGCCGTGCCCGACACCGTCTTCGAGCGCGCGCAGGCGCTCGCGGCGACGTGCGCGGAGTTCGGCGTCGAACTGCCTGCGGCGGCGCTGCAGTACCCGCTGCGGCACCCGCTCGTGGCCACCGTCGTCGTCGGCACCTCGCGTCCCGATGCCGTGCGGCAGAACGTGGCGAACATGGCGGCCGCGATCCCCGACGAGCTCTGGAGCGCGCTCGAGGAGCGCGGGCTCATCCCTGCCTGAGCCGACGACCGCGACCGGATCGACGACCGCGACCGGATCGACGACCGACGGATCAGCGCAGCGACGCGATGAGCTCGACGACCGGCAGGAAGCGGACCCGCGAGAGCTCGATGTGCTCGCGCATGAGCTGCGACGCCTCGGCCGCGTCGCCGGCGATGATCGCCTCGGCGATGGCTGCATGGTTGTCGATCGTGCGCGAGACCTGGCCGGACCGGTCGTACTCCTCGAGCACCGCGTTCAGTCGCCGATGATCGGCGTCGCCCTCCACCTCGGCGGAGTGGGACGCGAGGTAGAGCCTCAGGAAGTGCAGGTGGAAGTGCGTGCGCTCGAACGACTGCGCGATCAGGTCGTTGCCGGCCGACTTCGCGATGAGCGCGTGGAAGCGGGCGTCGTGGTCGGTCAGTGCGCGGAACGCCTCGGGGCCGGCTTCACGGGCGCCGGTCGCCGCGCGCCCGGTCTCGAGTTCGGCGCGAAGCGCCGCGGTCGTCGCCGGATCGATTGAGGCCGACGCCTGCGCGGCGGTCCACTGCTCGATGAGCACGCGGAACTGGGTCAGCTCGACGAACTCGCGCACGGTCAGCAGCGGCGTGGTCGAGTACCCGCGAAGCGGCACCTTCACGACGAGGCCGTCGGATTCGAGGCGGGCCAGCGCCTCTCTGACCGGGGTCGGGGAGACCCCGAGCTCGGCCGAGAGGGAGTCGATGTTGACCCGGCTGCCGGGAGCGATGCGATGTTCGAGCACGAGGTCCCGAATCACCCCGTACGTCTCGTCGGACAGCACCGAGCGCGCGATGCGCGACCCTTCGGGAAGCGTCGTGCTCATTCGTGCCCCACTGTCTTCGAACGGTAGAAACGGAGGGCGGTGCCGTGATCGAGCTGCTCCCGTTCCGATCCGGTCGCGGCCGTGACCCGGTGCACGCGGTCGATCCAGTCGGAGAACGTGCCCCCGGCACCAAGGTAGCGGCTCACGGGCCAGTCGCTGCCGAGCATCGAGCGCGCGGGTCCGAATGCGGCGAAGCCGTGTTCGATGAACGCGTCGGCGTTCGCGTCGAACGTCTCGGTTCCGGATGCCTCGGCAGCGAGCCCTGAGAGCTTCACCGTCGTTCGGGGGCGGGCGGCGAGCTCGGTGACCGCCTGTGCCCATGCGCGCCCGGCCTCGGTGCCGATGCCGGCGTCGACCGGCGGCTTGCCGAGGTGATCGAGCACCACGTCGAGCTCCGGCACCTCGCCGAGGAGGGCGATCAGGTCGGGGAGCTGCGGGTGGGTGACGCAGGCGTCGAAGCTCAGGCCGCGCACGGCGAGCAGGCGCAGGCTCTCGAGCAGCACGGGGTCGGAGAACACGGCGGGCGACTCGCCCTGCAGCAGGTGACGGATGCCGACCACCCGGCCGATGCCGTCGAGCGCGTCGAGGTGCGCTTCCAGCGTCTCGGGGTCGAGCAGATCGGCCGCCGCGACGATGGCGGCGAGCTCGGGCCACTCCTCGCCGAGGCCGGCGACCCAGTTCGCCTCATCGAGCGACTGGGTGGACGCGCATCCGGCCTGGACGAAGATCGCCGCGGTCACCTGTCCGTCGGCGCGGTCGAGATCGCGCGGCAGGAGTGGACGATCGAGCACGTCGAGGCCCGCGAGCCACGGGTAGTCCAGTCGCGTCGTGTCCCACACATGAGCGTGCGCGTCGACGACTCCGGTCATGGTCGGTGCTCGTCACCGCGCTGCCGCCTGAGGTCCCAGACCTCTTCGATCGGCGCGTATCCGCGGTCGCCGTCGGCGTCGCGGAACGTCTCGACGAACTCGCCGATCGTCTGCTGCCAGGCGAGGTTCGCCGGGTCGGAGTCGAGTTCGCGCATCGCGGCGTCGAAGTCGTCGCACTCGACGACGTGGAACAGCCGATCGCCCGAGCGCCAGATGGTCCAGTCGTGGATGCCGAGACGCGCGAAGGATCGCTCGAGGTCGTCGGGGATGACGGCGTGCTCGGACCGATACCCGTCGATCGCTCCTGCTCGGATGACGGAGTGGAGTGCGACCCTCATCAACCCTCCACCACATCGATCCGCTCTTCGTGGATGAGGCGGATCACCGATTTGCTCATCTCATCGTAGTCGTGCGTGTTCGCCACGCTGCCGGTGACCTCGAAGTCCTGCATGACGACGATGCGGTCGACGAGGGTGACCATCTCGGCGAGATCGCTCGAGATCACGAGCACCGCCTTGCCCTGCTCGGCGAGGGCCCAGATCAGCTGGTAGAACGCGCCCTTCGTGCGCACGTCGATGCCGACGGTGGGCTCGTCGATGATGAGGATGTCGGTGTTGGCGGCGAGCCACTTGCCGAGCGAGACCTTCTGCTGGTTTCCGCCGGAGAGCTGGCCCACGAGCTGGTCGCGGTTCGACACCTTGACGTCGAGCGAGGCGATGTACTCGTCGGCGGTCGCGCGGGCGGCGCGCTCGCGCACGAAGCCGAATGCGTTCGACAGGCGCTTCAGCACCGTGACCGTCAGGTTCCGGGCGACCGTCTGATCGAGGAAGAGCCCCTCCGCCTTCCGGTCCTCCGTCACGTAGCCGATGCCGTAGCGACCCAGTGCGTCGCCGACCGATCGGATCTGCGCGGCGGCGCCGTTGACCCGCACCTCGCCGCTCGTGATGCGGTCGAGGCCGAGGACGGCCTTGGCGAGCTCAGAGCGGCCTGCGCCGACGAGTCCGTAGATGCCGAGGATCTGTCCGGGGTGCACGGCGAAGGAGATGTCGCGGTGGCCGCCGGCGGTCGACACCTCGTGCAGTTCGAGCGCCGGGGTGCCGGCCTCGGACGGCGCGCGATCGGGCACCTCGAGCTTGGCGAGCGTGCGGCCGACCAGCAGGTCGACGATCGTGTCCTTCGAGTAGTTCGCGAGCGGCTCCGACTCCGCGACGGAACGTCCGTCACGGAAGACGGTGACGGTGTCGCAGTGCGCGAACACCTCTTCGAGCTTGTGGCTGACGAAGAGGATCGCGCGTCCCTGTGCGGCGAGCCGGTGCACGACATCGAACAGCAGCTTCGACTCGGTCTCGCTGATCGAGGCCGTCGGCTCGTCGAGCAGCAGCACGGCGCTGTCGGTGTAGAGACCGCGCGCGATCTCGACGAGCTGCGTCTGCGCGGGGGAGAGGAGGCTCGTCGGCGTCGCGGGGTCGATCGGGAAGTCGAGCAGGTCGAGCACGCGCTTCGCGCCGTCGCGGACCTCCCGCCACTGCACGCGACCGCCCTTGACGGGAGTGTTGCCGAGCACGATGTTCTCGGCGACCGTGAAGTCCGTGATGACGTTGCGCTCCTGGTGCACCACGCCGATGCCGGCACGGGTGGCCTCGTGCGCCGAGCGGAAGGTCCGCGCGTCGCCGTTCACGATGAGCTCGCCGGAGTCCTGCGGCTGGATGCCCGTGATGATCTTGATGAGCGTGGACTTGCCCGCCCCGTTCTCGCCGAGGAGCGCGTGCACCTCTCCGGGCTTCAGACGGAGGTTGACCTCGTCGAGGGCTCTGACCCCGGGGAACGTCTTGGTGATGCCGCGCACTTCGAGCGCGTAGGCCGTGTCGGTCATGCCGGTGCTCCTGGATCGATGGCTCGCGATGCTGCGGTGGGCGGAGCATCGGGAGGTGTGCGGCGGCTCCGCTGGCGGGTCGCAGGGCGACGCGTGCGCACCCGGTCGAGGGCGACCGTGCCGAGCACGACGGCGCCGATGACGAAGTTCACCCAGCTCGGCTCGAGCTGGAACTGCGCGCGGGCGCTGTCGACGAGGCGGACGATCGTCGCGGCCAGCACGGTGCCGAGCACGGCCACGGTGCCACCGGTCAGCGAGACGCCTCCGATGATCGGTGCGGCGAAGCTCGAGAGCAGCCAGTCCTCGCCGATGCTCTTGTTGACGCCGGGCAGCGAGGCGAGCACGAGGAATGCCGCGACGCCGCACAGGAGCCCGGAGAGGCCGTGCGCGGTGATGAGGCTCCGGTTGTTCGAGATGCCCGAGAGGGTCGCGGCGAGGGGGTTGCCGCCGCTCGCGAGCATGTTCCGGGCGAGGAGCGTCTGGCGGTAAGCGACCGAGAGCAGGATGGCGATGCCCACGGCGATCCAGAAGATCAGCGGGATGCCGAGCGGTCGCGCGGTGCCGATGGCCGCGATCTCGGGCCATGAGGCGGAGGTGATCGTGCGGGTGCCGACGATCGCGTACTGGGCGCCCGACAGGATGGTCATCGTGGCGAGGGTGACGATGAAGCCGTTGATCTGGGTCAGCACGACGATGAGGCCGTTCAGCACGCCGGCGGCCAGGCCGATGAGGATCGCGATGAGCCCGCCGAGCCACGGGGGCACGCCGAAGTCGGCGATGAGCACTCCTGCGGAGCAGGCGGCGAATCCGCCGATCGCGCCGACGGCGAGGTTCATCTGGTTGACGGCGAGGGCCGCCATCTGGGCGAGGCCGATGACGATCGGGATCGCGAGGAACTGGAAGAACGTCTCGATCGAGATCGGCGAGAGGAACCCGCCGCTCGAACTGATCGTCAGCACGATCACGCCGGCGACGATCACCGCGGCGAGGATCGTGTTCTGGTCGCGGGCGAGTCGTGCGATACGCGCGCTCATGACACCACCGCCTCTTCCTTGGACTGAGCGGGCGAGTGCTGTCGCGACGCTCGCAGACGGGATCGGGCTCCAGCGACCGAACGGATGCGGTCGGCGGAGAGGGCGATCAGGAGGATGGTGCCGAGCAGGATGTTGAGTCCTTCGATGCCGACGCCGAAGAGCAGGAGGCCCTGTCGGATCACGACGGTGATCGTGATGCCGAGGAAGGTGCCGATCACGGAGACGTACCCGCCGGCGAGCAGGGTGCCGCCGAGGATCGGGCCGAGGAACGACTGCAGCATGAACTCCTGGCCGATGCCGGGGGTGAACGATCCGGTGCTCGCTCCGAGCATGAAGCCCGCGAGCGCCGCCAGCATGCCCGACAGGGTGTGCACGGTGATGATGCGGCGCGGCACGGGGATCGCCGAGAGCAACGCGGCGCGATCGTTCGAGCCGGTCAGCAGGATCTCGCGGCCGATGCGCGACCTCGAGTAGAGGAGCCCGATCACGATCATCGCCGCCACGGCGACGAAGAGGATGAGGGGGATGCCGTCGGGGCCGCAGGTGTCGCCGATGCAGAGGTCGGAGAGCTTCGAGCGGCCGAGCTCGGCGAGACCGGGAGTCTGCACCGTGATGGCGTTGCCCGTGCTGACCCAGGAGTAGACGGCGGGAACGAGGCCGAGCAGGGCGAAGCTCATCGCGAGCGTCACGACGAAGGAGTTGACCCCGGCGTAGGCGATCAGCACGCCGCAGAGCGCGCCGACGGCGCCGCCGAACACGAGGCCGACGGCGATGCCGACGATCAGCGGCACGTCGAACGCCTGGAAGACCATCGCCGAACCCATCGCCCCGATCGCGGCCATGCCGCCGACGGCCAGGTTCATCTGGCCGACGGAGAGCACCACCATCTGGGCGAGACCGACGACCGTGAAGATGGCGATGCTGGTGAGCATCGGACCGATCACGAAGGCGGGGGAGAAGAACATCGGTTTGAGGCTGCCGATGAGCACCACGAGCACGACGATGAGGAGCAGGAGCCCGACGCGGTTGTCGCTGAGCACGCCGGTCAGTCGGTTGGATCCGCGCGTCATGCGACTCGCCTCCGGTCGATCTCGTCGGCATCCCAGTCGATGCCGAGGCCCAGCGTCGACGGTGCGACCGCGGAGCCGTCTTCGATGACGAGCTCCGTCTTCGTGATGCCGCGGAGCTGGGGTATGTGCTCGACGTAGGCGCCGTTGGGCACGGCGGCGACGAGGCTGACGTGCAGCTCCATGAGGAAGTGCGGGCAGACGGCGACGTTGTACGCCTCCGCGAGGTGCGCGACCTTGAGCCAGGGGGTCACTCCGCCGATGCGTGCGACGTCGACCTGGACGATGCCGGCCGCACCGCGGTGCAGGTAGTCGCGGAACTGTGCGATCGAGTACATCGACTCGCCCACCGCGATCGGGATGCTCGTCGATGCGGCGAGGCGCGCGTGGCCGCTCACGTCGTCGGCGGGCAGGGGCTCCTCGAACCAGTAGAGGTCGGCGTCTTCGAACGCCGCTGCGCGGCGGATCGCCTCGGCCGACGTCATCGACTGGTTGGCGTCGACCATGATGTGCAGGTCGTCGCCGACGGCCTCGCGCACCGCGAGCAGGCGCTCGCGGTCCTCGCGCACCGACGGCTTGCCGACCTTGAGCTTGACGCCGCGCAGGCCCTTCGCCTGCGATGCGAGCGCGCCGGCGACGAGGTCGTCGGTCGGCAGGTGGAGCCAGCCGCCCTCGGTGTCGTAGAGGGGCACGCGCTGGCGGAAGCCGCCGGCCACCTGCCAGAGCGGCTCGCCCGCGCGGCGGGATCGCAGATCCCAGAGCGCCGTGTCGACCGCCGCGAGGGCGAGGGAGGTGATCGCGCCGACGGTGGTGGCGCGGGTGGAACGGAAGAGCTCCATCCAGATGCCTTCGACGTTCCTGCTGTCGAGTCCGGGGAGGAGGGGGACCAGGTGGTCGCGCAGCATGGAGAGGACTGCGCGACCACCGGTTCCGATCGTGTAGGAGTAACCGACACCCGTGAGCCCGTCTGCAGTGTCGATCTCGAGGAAGATCGTCTCCTGCTTGATGAAGCTCTGGACGGCGTCGGTGCGCATCGTCTCGACCTCGAGGTCGATGAGTGAGGCGCGTGCCGCAGTGATGGTGGTCATGGTGTCGGTCGGCTCCGTGGTTACTTGCAGTCGAGCAGGTCGTTCTCGAACAGGTCCATGATCGAGTCGGACTCCGCATCCTGCTCGTCGGTGTAGGTCTCGACGTTGTCGGTCGTGACGACGAACGAACCCGAGTCGACGATCACACCCGGGTCCTTGACGGTGCAGGCCTTGGTCTGCAGCTGCGCGAGCACCCACGAGCCGACGAACGCCTGACCGGTCGGGTTCTGCACGACGGTCGCCGAGACGGAACCGTCGGCGATGCCGTCGAGGATGACCGCGTCGTCGTCGATCGCGACGACCTTGATCGGCAGACCGGACTCCTTCACTGCGGAGGCCGAGGCGACAGCGGGGTTGTACGCGGTCGAGACGAATCCGTTGATCTCGGAGCCCTTGGCCGCGAGGAGGTCGGCGACGGCCTTCTGCGCCGTGCCGAGGTCGACGTCGATGTCGGTGACGGTGCTGAGGAGCGTGACCGCGCCGCCGGTCTCTTCAACGGCCTTCTCGACGCCGGCGATGCGACGCTGGGTGTTCGAGTCGACGTTGTTGCCGGTGAGGTGCACGAGGTTGCCCGTGCCGCCCATGGCCTCGATCGCGGCGACTGCAGCCTTGTACGCGGCGACCTCGGTGTCGGTCGAGAGGCAGAAGTCGGCCTCGTTCACGTCACCTGCGGGGCAGGAGGCGATGGAGCCGACGGCGAAGCCCTGGTCCTTCAGCATCTTGAAGGTGGTGTTGATGTCGGTCGGCGAGACGCCGAAGATGCCGAAGGCGTTGACGCCCTGGGCTGCGAGCGAGTTCAGCACCTCGTTCTGCTTGGCCTGGTCCCATTCGGCGGTCTCGTTGAAGACGGTCGAACCGAGGCCGAACTCCTCGACGGCCGCTTCGCCTGCCGCTGCCCACGGCTGGAAGTAGGGGTGGGAGCCGCCGGGAACGAGTGCGACGTTCACCGAGGCGAGATCGCCCGCCTCGCCGGAGCCGGCGCCGGTGTCGGCGGCCTTGCTGGTGCATGCCGCAGTGGTGAGTGCGAGCGCGATCGCCGCGGTTGCGAGCAGCCCGCGAGCGGCCTTGGTGCGAACAGCCATGATGTCCTCCACGTTGAGAAATGAAATATCCAATAGGATCACGTCAACGATGGGCGAACATCAGATCATTGTCAAGCAGTCATGATCACAAGTTCGTCACGGTGATCCGAGGGTCGCAACGCGCCCGATCCGGCGCCGTGACGGCGCGGATTCACAGGGCTGCACGCAGCCAGTTCTCGACGCCCGCGATGTGCGTCAGGGTCAGTGCGCGCGCCAGTTCGTGGTCGTGCTGCTCGAGTGCGACGAGGATCGCCCCGTGCTCGGCGATGGTGCGACCGGTCGCATCCTCCTGGGTGATGCCGCGCCAGATGCGGGCACGCACGGTGTGACTCGACATCGACTCGAGCAGGCTCGCGAGGTAGGTGTTGCCGGCCGCCGCGGCGATGCCGCGATGGAAGTCGAGATCGTGCGCGACGAGCGACTCGATGTCGGATGCCACGTCGACGCCCTCGAGCAGTGCGTGGAGGTGCGCCAGGTCTTCGGGCTTCGCGTTCTGGGCGGCGAGCGCCGAGGTCGCCGGCTCGAGGACGCGGCGCACCGCGAAGATCTCGAGCACCGACTGGTCGCTGTGCAGATCGACGACGAAGCTCATGGCCTCGAGCAGCAGCGTCGGCTCGAGGCTCGTGACGTAGGTGCCGTCGCCGCGACGGACGTCGAGCACGCGGATGACCTCGAGGGCCTTGACTGCTTCTCGCAGTGACGATCGGCTCAATCCGAGCCGCTCACTGAGCTCCTTCTCGGGTTCGAGGCGGTCGCCCGGGCGCAGTTCGCCCGAGACGATCATCGCCTTGATCTTCAGGATCGCTTCGTCCGTGACCGCCATGACGGCGATCATAGCCGACACCCGGCCGAGACATCAGATCTTTGTGCCCGCGGCGCGCCAGAGGTGCATCGACGCGTAGCTGCGCCAGGGCGCCCACCGCGTGCCGAGGGCGGCGAGCTCGCTCGCCGTCGAGGGCAGACCCAGTCGTTCGGCGCCGTTCCGCAGCGCCAGGTCGCCGGTGAGGAGCACGTCGGGGGCGCGGGTCACGCGCATCGCGACGTAGCCGGCGGTCCACGGTCCGATGCCGGGAATCGCCAGCAGGTCGGACTGCAGCTCGACGCGTTCGCGCTCGGACGCCACGACCAGGGAACCCGACTCGAGCCGACTCGCGACGTCGACGATGGTGCGCACCCGCGCAGCGGGACCCCTGAGGACCTCAGGCCCGTGCTCGGCGATCGCCGCGGCCGATGGGAAGAGCGTCGACGGGGCGCCGTCGTCGTGCGGAGCCACGCGCTCGCCGAGCTCGGCGGCGAGCCGGGCGAGGGCGGTGCGGGCCGCCTTCACCGAGACCTGCTGCCCGATGAGCGCGCGGAAGACGAGCTCGTGGGGATCGAGGCATCCGGGCACGCGAATGCCGGGCGTCTCGGCGACGGATGCCTCGAGCGCCGGGTCGCGGGAGAGTGCGGCATCGATCGCCACGGCGTCGGCGTCGAGGTCGAAGAGCCGCCGCACGCGGGCGACGAGCGGCGGCAGGTCGGCGAGGGTCGCGAGGCGCGCGTCGACCTCGATCGCGGGCGAGGCGGCGTCGCCCACCGCGGAGAAGGCGACGACAGCGGGGCCGCCGGGCAGGCGGAGCGTGCGCTCGTAGTGGCCGTCGCCCGCTCGTTCGACGCCGTCGAGGGCTCGGGCCGCGAGCCAGCCGAAGACGCCCGCGGCATCGAACGGCGGCCGCGCCGGAAGCCGCAGCCGCACCACCCCGCCCTCGAGCCCCGACTCGGTCACGGAGCCCGACGCCAGTGGCTGCCGCTCGCGCACGCGCGCTGCGGCGCGGAGCTCGAGCGGGCTGCGCTCGTAGACCTCGCGGATCGTCTCGTTGAACTGGCGGATGCTGCCGAACCCCGAGGCGAACGCCACATCGGCGGCGGGCAGCGTGGTCGAGGTGAGCAGCGCTCGAGCGGTCTGGGCGCGATGCGCGCGAGCCAGTGCGAGCGGGCCGGCGCCGAGTTCGCCGGTGAGCACCCGGGTGAGGTGCCGCGGGGTGTAGCCGAGCTTGGCGGCGAGCCCCGGCACGCCCTCGCGTTCGACGACGCCGTCGGCGATGAGCCGCATGGCACGGGCGGCGAGGTCGTCGCGCAGGTCCCACTGGGGGGAGCCGGGCACGGCATCGGGCAGGCACCGCTTGCACGCCCGCAGCCCGGCCTCGTGCGCGGCGGCCGCGGTCAGGTAGAAGCTGACGTTCGACGCCTTCGGGGCGACCGCCGGGCAGCTCGGCCGGCAGTAGATGCCCGTCGAGTGCACGCCCGTGATGAACTGCCCGTCGAAGCGGGCGTCTCGCGCCTGCATCGCCCGGTACCGTTCGGCGAACTCGGGGTCGTCGAGCGGGTCGCCGTGCAGTCGGCGGCGGGTGGTCGCGGTGGTCGCGGTGCTCGTCATGGGACCAGCCTCGCACGCCCCGGCGACACCGACCAGCGGGAATCGGACATGGGCGCCGCGCCGTATGGTGGAGGGATGCCGCACGTCGTCGTGACCCTCCTGCAAGACGCCCTCGGGGCATCCGTCTCCACCGCATCGGCCGATCTCGAGGCCGCCCGCGAAGACCGCTCGGGGTGGCGGAGCGCGACCCCGCCGATCGCGGTCGTGCACGCGGCATCCGTCGCCGAGGTGCAGGCCGTCATGCGCATCGCCCACGAGACTTCGACTCCCGTGGTGCCGCGCGGCGCAGGCACGGGCCTCGCCGGCGGGGCCATCGCGAGCCCCGGCGCCATCGTGCTCGACCTCTCGCGCATGAATCGGGTGCTCGAAGTCTCCGAGGCCGACGAGCTCGCGGTCGTCGAGCCCGGCGTGCTGAACGGCGACCTGAACGACGCGCTCGCCTCGCGCGGACTCTGGTTCGCTCCCGACCCCGCGAGCCGCGCCATCTCGTCGATCGGCGGCAACATCGCCACCAACGCCGGGGGCCTCCTCTGCGCCAAGTACGGCGTCACCCGCGAGGCGGTGCTCGGCCTCGCGGTCGTGCTCGCCGACGGGCGGCTGCTGCGCACCGGGCATCGCACCGTGAAGGGGGTCACGGGGTACGACCTCACGGCGCTCTTCACCGGTTCGGAGGGCACGCTCGGCGTGATCGTCGAGGCGACGGTGCGGCTGCGGCCGATCACGCCGGGCGAGACGGTCACCGTCGCCGCGGTGCTTCCCGACGTCGAGGCCGCGGCCGCGGCATCCGCTGCCGTCACTGCCGCCCGACTGCGGCCGGCCGTGCTCGAACTCATCGATGCCTCCGGACTCGCACGAGTGGCCGCGTACCTCGGCGCAGACGGCGTCGCCGGCACGCCGCTCGAGACCCTCGCCCAGTCGGAGACGTTCCTGCTCGCGCAGTGCGACGGTGCCGGCGCCGCCGACGAGGCGGCCGAGGTCGCCCGCCTGTTCGCCGAGTCGGGTGCCAGGGTGACGGTGTCGACGGATGCCGCGACGGGCGATCGCCTGCTCGGCATCCGCCGGGCGATGCACCCCGCGCTCGCGGCCTCGGGCCAGG
Organism: Agromyces hippuratus; assembly: GCF_013410355.1. Lineage (NCBI taxonomy): Bacteria > Bacillati > Actinomycetota > Actinomycetes > Micrococcales > Microbacteriaceae > Agromyces > Agromyces hippuratus. Next base: position 259,635 of record NZ_JACCFI010000001.1, read on the forward strand.
TGCTCATCGAAGACGTCGCCGTGCCGCGCTCGCGCCTGCCCGAGATGTTCCGTGCGATCGAGGAGATCGGCCGACGCCACGGCATCGACATCCCGACGATCGCGCACGCGGGCGACGGCAACCTGCACCCGAACTTCGTGTTCACGGGCGACGAGGTGCCCGAGCACGTGTGGGCCGCGGCCGACGACATGTTCCGCACCGCGGTCGCGCTCGGCGGCACGCTCACCGGCGAGCACGGCGTCGGCGTGCTGAAGCGGCGCTGGCTCGCCGACGAGCTCGGCGACGACTCGTTCGCGCTGCAACGCGGCATCAAGGCGCTGTTCGACCCGAGCGGCATCCTGAACCCGGGGGTCATGTTCGACGCATCCGTGTCTTCCGACGCGCCGGAGGCACCCGCTCGATAGGCTGCCCGCGTGACCTCCGTGGCCCCGAACTCAGCCCCCGACCCCGCTCCGAACCCGTCGCCGGCGCCACCGATCTGGACGGCGCCGCCGAAGCCGCGCGGCGGCGGCCTGCTCTTCGCGATTATCGGCATCGTCGTGGCCGGGTTCGTCGGACTCCTGGTGCTCGCCTACCTCGCCGTCGGACTCGGCGTGTCGACCCTCCTCATCGGGTCCCTCCTCGCCCTCGTGCCGCTCGCGATGGTGCTGCTCGCCGTGCGCTGGGTCGACCGTTGGGAGCCCGAGCCGCGCTGGGCGCTGTGGTTCGCCTTCCTCTGGGGCGCCGCCGTGTCCGTGGCGATCGCGCTCATCGTCGACCTCGGCGTGCAGCTCGCGATGGCGTACGCCGAGCCCGGCGGCGCACCGAACGAAGCGCTGCAGGCGGTCGTGCAGGCCCCGATCGTCGAGGAGGTCGCGAAGGGCATCGGGGTGCTCCTGATCTTCGCCTTCTCGCGGTCGCACTTCGACGGCCCAGTCGACGGGCTCGTCTACGCCGCGACCGTCGCCGCCGGCTTCGCCTTCACCGAGAACGTGCTGTACTTCGGCGAGGCGTTCGTCGAGGGCGGTGCCGAGACGCTCGGCGCGACCTTCATCGTGCGCGGCCTCTTCTCGCCGTTCGCGCACGTGCTCTTCACGGCGTGCACGGGGCTCGCCATCGGCATCGGCGCCCGCCGAGGCGGGGGAGCCGGCGTCGTCGGATGGTTCCTGCTCGGCCTCCTCGGAGCGGTCGCGCTGCACGCGCTCTGGAATGGGTCGCTCACCTTCGCCGACGACGCGATCGGCCTCTACCTCACGGTGCAGGTGCCGATCTTCATCGCCGCGATCGTGCTCACCGTGCTGCTGCGGCGGCAGGAGGTGCGGGTCACCCGTCATCGGCTCGCCGAGTACGGCGCTGCGGGCTGGTTCAGCCCGGCCGAGGTCGAGATGCTCGCCACGCCCGCCGGACGGCGACAGGCGAAGGCCTGGGCGAAGGCGCAGATTCCGCCGCGCACCGGCGTCATGCGCAAGCTCATCACGGATGCCACGCACCTCGCGTTCACCCGCCAGCGCATCGCCACCGGGCTCGCGAGCGAGCGCACGATCGTCGAGGAGCAGGGGCTGCTCGCCGCGGTCGTCGAGGACCGCCGGGTGCTGCTGGGCTGAGGCATCCGCCGCCCGCCCGGCGCCCCTGATGCACACAAAAACTCGCCGCCCTGTGGTGTGGCACTGCCGACATCTCTACCAGGCGACGAGTTCTAGGTCTCCAGACTGCAACGTGTTCGCAGTCAGCGCAAGAGGGGGGTGGACGGTTGTCCGCGATTGCGACGCCGCCGCGAACCTGTTTGGGTTGACGTATGACCGATACGAACAGCAAGCCCGAGATCGACGCTCCCGAGGGGCCGGCTCCCGTCGAGCTGGTGATCGAAGACATCGTCGTCGGCGACGGCGCCGAGGCGCTGCCCGGCTCGACCGTCGACGTGCACTACCTCGGCGTCGAGTACGACAGCGGCGAGGAGTTCGACTCCTCGTGGGGTCGTGGCCAGTCCATCAACTTCCCCCTCCAGGCGCTCATCAGCGGTTGGCAGGAGGGCATCCCCGGCATGAAGGTCGGCGGTCGCCGCAAGCTCACCGTGCCCCCGCACCAGGCCTACGGCCCCGCGGGCGGTGGTCACCAGCTGTCGGGCAAGACCCTCATCTTCGTGATCGACCTGCTCGGCGTGAGCTGAGCGCTCACCTCTCGAGTCGACGGCCGGCAGGGGCCACGGTGCGCAGCACCGTCTCCCTGCCGGCCGTCGGCGTTCCACCGGCCGTGCGCTCGTCGCGATAGCGGCCGCCGCGTTCGACGATTCGGGATGCCGCGCGGTTCGCGGTGCGCTCGATCGCCGCCCACGTCGAGTCGGACGCGAAGTCGGCACGGCCGTTGCGGCTGAAGATCACCCAGTCGTCGACGATCTCGATGTGCATGCCGGGCGCCTCGTCGATCATCGCCGCCATGAGGTCGGGCGTGAAGACGTAGAGCGCGTCACGTTCGTACTCCTTCGGCACGAACAGGCGGAAGGACCGGTCGAAGTCGCCCTCGAGCGAGAGGTGCTGGTCGTCGTCGAAGTCGACCGGGAATGCGCGGCGCCAAGTGCTCGCCATCGTTACCGCCGCGGGTTCGAGCACCATGTGGGGCAGCGGCGCGTCGAGCTGCACGGCGACGTAGTGCCAGTACGAACCGGCGTCGGCCGTCGTGCTCGCGACGCCGCCCGCGCGGATCGTGACGGACACCGACGTGCCGGCCTTCGCCTGCGGGTAGAGCAGGTTGCCGACCTCGACGGTGCGCCCCGACGTCGTCGTGAAGCGCGAGTTGCGCCGCCGTCGGCCGAGGCGCTCGAACAGGTGGCCGGGCAGCCGCGGCTCGACGTTCGGCTCGTACACGAGGCCGTTCCGCTCCGCCAGTCGATGCAGTCGAGCCTCCGCTTTCGCCGGTTCGCCCGTCGCTGCGGGCAGGCTCGCGAGGCGGGCGACCGCGATCGCCGCGAACCCACCCCACGCGGCGAGGATCGCGAAGGTGAACGTCCATCCCGTGTCGAGCGCCGCGACGATCCCGTACACGAACAGGGCAAGGAATGCGACGCCGAACACCCCGAGACCGACCGCGGCTGCGATCATCCTGCCTCGATTGGTGCGTGCAGCCGCGCGATCCCGCTGACGCTGCGCCGCGAGCTCGGCGCTCGAGACGGGGAGGGTGAGGGACGAGACGTCGATCGCCGGAAGCAGCATTTCGGTAGTCTGGCATGCGGCCGGTCGACGGCCGGAACTCGAAAGGCGCGACGACGTGAACCGCTTCAGATCGCCACTCATGGCGTTCGCCCCGTACCTGATCGCGTCGGCACTGCACCTCGTACTGCTGTACCTCGGCCCGGCATGGAGCGTCACGGCGACGAAGGCGTTGCTGATGCCGCTGCTCGCGCTCGCGGTGGTGCTCCTCGTGCGTCCCGTGCGGCCGCCCGTGCCGTTGCTGCTGGCGGGCATCGCGCTCTCGTGGGGCGGCGACGTGCTGCTCAGCTTCCCGGGCGACGGATGGTTCGCGGCAGGCCTCTGCTCGTTCCTCCTCGCCCACGTGGCCTACATCGTGCTGTTCCTCCGCATGCCGCGGGCGCGGCGCCGCCCGCCGGCCTGGTCGTACCTCTACTGGGCCTGGATGGTCGTCGTGCTCGGCCTGCTCCTGCCGCACGCCGGCGTGCTCGCCGCCCCGATCGTGCTCTACGCCGCGGCCATCGGCACGATGGCGATGTGCGCGTCGATGCACGGCCGGTGGATCGTGCTCGGCGGCGTGTTCTTCGTCGTCTCCGACTCGGTGCTCGCCCTCGGCAGGTTCCTGCCAGGGTACGAGTTCGCCGCCCACGACTTCGTCGTCATGTCGACCTACCTCGCGGCGCAGGGACTCATCGCGTGGGGCGTGGTGGCCGCGACTCGTGGGGGCCGCGGCGCTGCGGATCCGTCGTCTCCTGCACCCGATCGACGAGCTGACGCCACGGCCCCGTGAGCTGGCGCTCGGCGAGCGTCGCCTCGTGCGGTTCGCAGCGGATGCGGTAGACGAAGCGGTCGGGTTCGGGCGGCAGCGGTGGCGGCTCGCCCCACGGGATCTCGTCGATGAGGATGTACCACTCGTCGGGGTCGGGCTGCTCGTCGACGCGAACCTCCCAGGTGAGCCTGGTGCCGGCGAGGCCACCGCTCCGGGACACGATGACGTCCATGGGCTGATCGTACTCCGCGGCCGACGAGCGCGGTCGGGCAGCACCGGATGGGCGCTACTCGACGGGCGGCACCTCGATGCCGACCGCGGCCCAGCCGCGGGCGACGGCGCGCTCCTCTGCGCTCTCGGGGCCGAAGCGCGCACGTGCCGCCCGCACCGTCTCGGCGGCGAACTGCGCGAAGTCCGCGTCGGCGGGCAGGCGCCCCGACGTGAGCACGTCGTACCAGATGCGCCCCACATGCTCCCACGCGAAGCCGCCCAGCTCGATCGCGGCGAGGGCGAACGCCCGGTTCGGGATGCCCGAGTTCAGGTGCACGCCGCCGTTGTCGTCGTCGGTCTCGATGTAGTCGCGCATGTGCGCCGGCTGCGGATCGCGGCCGAGCACGTCGTCGTCGTAGGCCGTGCCGGGTTCAAGCATCGAGCGCAGCGCCCGGCCCTGCACCTCGTCGGTGAAGATGCCCTCGCCGATGAGCCAGCTCGCCGCCTCGGCATCCTGGCCGAGCGCGTACTGCTCGACGAGCGCGCCGAAGGCGTCGGAGACGTGCTCGTTGAGCGCCCCCGACTGCCCCTGGTAGCGCAGCTTCGCCGTGTGCTCGGTGACGCCGTGGGCCAGCTCGTGGCCGATGACGCTCAGCGAATCGGTGAAGCCCGTGAAGACCTCGCCGTCGCCGTCGCCGAACACCATGCGCTCGCCGTCCCAGAACGCGTTGTCGTACCGGTCGCCGAAGTGCACGGTCGCCTCGAGGGGCATGCCGGCGCCGTCGATCGAGTCGCGGCCGAAGACGCGGTCGAACATGCGATGCGTGTCGCCGAGGCCGTCGTACGCGTCGTCGACGGCTTCGTCGCCCGTGGCGCGCTCGCCCTCGCGGCGCACGAGACGGCCGGGCAGCTTCTCTCGGCCCTCGGCGTCGGAGATGCGGCGGTCGGGCGTCGACGGGGCGTCGGGCAGCACGGTCGGCAGCTCGGGCGGCGTCTCGACGCCGAGACGTGCCGGTGGCTCGCGCAGCAGCGCGCGCCGCGCCGCCTCGGCGGCGATCGGGAACCGCGGGCCGGCCGCGTGGGCGATGCGGTCGAGCAGGTAGGGAGGCACGATCTGCTGCATGCCTCGATGCTCGCACCTGCCGGCGACATCGGCACGGAACCGCGCTCACGAGTCGTCGCGCCGTCGTCGACCTCGGCGGAGCGCCGCACCGGGCACTGCGCCATAGGCTGGATGCGTGACCACCGCCCCGCTCCTCGGCCTTCTGCTCGACGTCGACGGCCCCATCGCGAGCCCCGTGACCCGGTCGATCGCGATCCCGTCGATCGCCCGCGATCTCGCGGCCCTCGCGAACGCCGGCAATCCCGTGATCTTCAACACCGGGCGATCCGATGCGTTCATCGCCGAGCAGGTCGTGCCGCCGCTGCTCGCCGCCGGCCTCGAGCCGGGCGCACCCGTCTGGGCGATCTGCGAGAAGGGGGCGGTCTGGGCCGCCATCGATCGGAACGGCCTCGGCGAGGTCTTCGTCGACCTCGAGCTCGCGATGCCCGCCGACTTCGCCGCCGACATGCGCGCCTACGTCGAGGAGCACTTCGACGAGTTCGCCTTCTTCGACGACACGAAGCGTGCGATGGTCTCGGTCGAGCAGCACGTGCACGTGGCATCCGACGACTATCTCGGGGCCCAGCCGCGCTTCGACGCGCACGCGCACGAACGGCTCGCGGCCAGGGGCTTCGGCACCGTGCGGGAGGGCGACGAGCGACCGGATGCCGCGGGGCGCGTGCACTGGCGCATCGACCCGACGATCATCTCGACCGACGTCGAGTCGGTGCGACTCGGCAAGGACCTCGGCGCGGCCCGGGCCGTCGAACTGCTCGAGGAGCGCGGCATCCGCCCGCAGCACTGGCGCACGATGGGCGACTCGCGCGGCGACTACCGCATGGCAGACTGGCTCGCCGAACGCGGCGAGCGGGTACGTCACGTCGATGTGCGCCCGGCCGAGGGCGTCCCGGCCACCGCGTATCCCGTGCTCACCGCGGGGGACCTCATCCACGACGAGGCCGGCGCCGTGTTCCTCTCCCGATGGGCCGAGGCGTCGCGGCGCGGCGACCTCGGCGACGACGAGTAGCGGGCCGCCGATGCCGAGCGCGAACCTCGTGGAGACGGTCGAACAACCCGAGCTGCGGACGCATCCGATCGCCCTCGTGCCCGCCGTGCTCGTGTGCGGGGCGGCGGTGCTGCTCTTCGGGTTCATGGTGCCGATCGCGGGCTACGCGATGCTCGCCGTCGGACTCCTCGCCGCGTGGCTCTGCGACCGCTCGGGCCGCACCGAGCGGCTGCTCGCCGACCTCGCGCTCATCGCCATCGGGCAGGTCATCATCTCGACGGTGTCGCTGAAGGCCGACCTCAGTGACGAGGGCATCGTGCGCTTCGCGGTCGTGCTCGGGCTCGCCGTGCTCGTGCCCTACGTCATCTCGCGGTTCGTGTACCGCGAGCACGTCATCCGCTTCCCGTGGCGCACCGGCCGGCGCTGGAACCGCACGCAGTGGCTCTACCTGATCTTCGTGACGCTCGCGGGCTGGCTGATCCTGCCGTTCTACTTCATCAGCTCGGGCGTCTACACGAACTGGCCGACGGTGACCGAGCCCGACACGATCGCGCGCCTCTTCGTCGGCGTCGCCGCCGTCGGCACGTGGGACGAGCTCTTCTTCATCTGCACGATCTTCGTGCTGTTGCGCCGCCACTTCCCGTCGTGGCAGGCGAACCTGCTGCAGTCGATCGTCTTCGTGTCGTTCCTGTGGGAGCTCGGCTACCAGTCGTGGGGGCCGCTGCTCACGATCCCGTTCGCACTGATCCAGGGCTACACGTTCAAGCTCACGAAGTCGCTCACCTACGTGTTCGTCGTGCACATGCTCTTCGACGCCGTGGTGTTCGCGGTCATCGTGTACGCGCACACCGGGTGGCCGGCGATCTTCCTGCTGGCGCCGTAGGGCGGCGGGCTCTGGATCATTCGCCCTGGTCGACGGATGCCCCGTGCTCGCCGAGCCATTCGAGCAGCACCGCCGCGTGGTTGACCTGCTCGTCGCGCGCGCCGAACAGCAGCGTGACCCGATCGTGCTCCTCGCCGAGCGCGACGAGCGCCCGCGCGGCGTCGTTCGCGTCGAGCTCGCCGCGGTACCGCTCGGCGAACTCGTCGAAGCGCTCGCGGTCGTGGTGCCACTCGGTGCGCAGCTCGGAGGAGGGTGCGACGTCCTTGTCCCATAGATCGAGCTCGGCGCGCTCCTTGCTCACGCCACGCGGCCAGAGTCGGTCGACGAGCACGCGATAGCCGTCGGATGGCTCGGCCCGGTCGTAGACCCGCTTGATGACGAACCCCATGGGGTCAGTCTGCCCCGGGGCATCCGTCGTGCCAAGCGGCGCCGTGCCGACCGCCGTGCCGACGGCGTCAGCTCTTCGGTCGGCTCCGCAATCCGACCACGATGAGCGCGACGCCGCCGAGCGCGATGATCGGTCCGAGGATCGCCCAGAGCAGGGAGCCGGTCATGGCGCTGCCGCCGATGAGGCCGATGCCCTGGAACATGAACACGACGCCCATGACGACGACGAGCGCTCCGATCGCGACGAGAACTGGCTTTCGCATGCGGGCAGCATCCCGCACCGGGGGTCGTGCCGCAAGGACCGGCTGCCGCCCGGCCGGACGCTCGGTATCCTCGGACCACCCGACGCCGACGAGAGGATGCCGCGAATGCGCGCGATCGTACTCGACCGCTACGGCCCGCCCGAGCAGGTCATGCATCTCGCCGAGCTCGCGGATCCGGTGCCCGGTGCCGGCGAAGTCGTCGTGCGGGTCGCCGCGGTCTCGCTCAACTCGTGGGACGTCGACCTCGCCACCGGGGCGATGCTCGTTCGTCTCGAAGGGCCGTTCCGTCCGAAGCGGCGGGTGATCGGCTCGGATGTCGCGGGCACCGTCGTCGCCGTCGGTGGAGGCGTGACCCGGCATCGTGTCGGCGACGCCGTCTTCGGGGAACTCTCGGCGTCGGGTTGGGGCGGCTTCGCCGAGCGCGTCGTCGCACGTGAAGACGCCGTCGTTGCGCGACCCGCCGGGGTCGACGACCTCACGGCCGCTGCGCTGCCGCAGGCCGCGAGCATGGCGTGGCAGGCGCTCGGAGGAGCCGAGGCGGTGGCGCCGGGCGGCGCGCTGCAGGGCAGGCGCGTGCTCATCGTCGGCGCCGGCGGGGGAGTGGGCACCTTCGCGATCCAGCTCGCGAAGCGCGGCGGCGCCCACGTGACCGCCGTCGAGCGCGCGATGTGGAAGCTCGAGGCGCTCGCCGAGCTCGGTGGCGACGTCGTGGCCGCGGGTGCACCCGACGGTGCCGACTCGCGCCACGCCTTCGATCTCGTGATCGACGTGGTCGGGGCACTGCTGCCGGCGCAGGCGAAGCAACTGCTCGCCGACGGCGGACGCGCTGCGTACATCGGCGGGAGCCCGCGCCGTATCGCCCAAGTGCTCTTCGCGGGGGGCCGCGCCGTCCGTCAGGCCGGTGTCGATGACGGTGTCGATGACGATGCTGAGGGCGAGCCCGGGCCCGCCCACAGCATCGCGCTGCTCGCGGCCGTGCCGAACCGCGACCTCCCCGAGATCGCCGCGCTCGCCGCAGCCGGTGAGCTGCGGGCGCTCATCGACGGCCCGCACCCGCTCGATCAGGTGCCGCAGCAGCTCGCGCGGCTGCGTTCGGGTGCCGTGCTCGGCAAGGCCGTCATCGGGCTCGGCTGAGCGGCCACACCGACGACGAGGTGGAGACCGACGCGGTCGAGAGACCGACGCGGTCGAGAGACCGACGTCGTCGTGGCCGAAGGCCGTCGCGGTCAGAGCCCGCGCAGGATCTCCGCGCGCTTCGCGGCGTACTCGGCGTCGGTGATCCTCGCCTCGGAGCGCAGCCGTTCGAGCCGGTCGAGCCGTTCGCCCGCGCCCGGCGGCGACCCGGCGCGCTCGAGCGCCGCGCTGTTGCCCGACTTCGCGGCGCACCGGATGAGCAGCAGCACCCCGACGGCGACCGCCGCGAAGAGCACGAGCACGCCGAGGATGATCAATGCATGCCACCCGATGAAGCCCTGGAACATGTTCGACAACCCTTCGGGAACCGGCGCCCCATGACGGCGACAATGCGGATGACTCTAGCGATCGGGGCGCTCCGGCACCATTGCTGCACGGTGCAGGGGTCGGCCGCGAGGCATCCGCTCTGGTAGAGTATTGAGGTTGCCGTCATGACGGCCGCGCACAAAGAGAGCCCGGGCATTCTGCCACGGGCAGCGCGCAACAAGAAGAAAGGGGATCCCATCTATGGCACTTGAAGCCGATGTCAAGAAGGCGATCATCGAAGAGTACGCGACGCACCCCGGTGACACTGGATCCCCCGAGGTCCAGATCGCGCTCCTCACGAAGCGAATCAAGGACCTCACCGAGCACCTGAAGGAGCACAAGCACGACCACCACTCGCGTCGTGGCCTGCTGCTCCTCGTCGGTCAGCGTCGTCGTCTGCTCGGCTACCTCGCCGATGTGGACATCAACCGCTACCGCAAGCTCATCGAGCGTCTCGGCCTGCGCCGCTAATCGACTCTCGCTGAATCCGCGAACTTCTTGCGGAAGCCCCCGCCCAGCTCTCACGAGCCGGCCGGGGGCTTTCGTCATCCCCGGGTGAGTTCGTCCCGGATCTCCTCGGGAGCCCGCTTGCGCGCGGTCAGCACGAGCGCGGCGACGACCGCGGCGATCGCCGCGACGAGCGGCCACCCCAGCATGGGCAGCACGGGATGGTCGGGCACCATGTCGCCGCACAGCCAGAAGAACCCGACCGCGGCCGTCAGCGTCGCCAGGGGCGCGAACCAGACGACGAGGTCGCGGAACACGCCGGGACGGAACGCGGCCGGCACCTGCGCGAGGCCGGCGAGGATGCCGAGCCCTGCGATGAGGATCGCGAGCACCTCGAGGGCGAGCGTCGCTGCGAACGGCAGTACGGAGATCGCCTGCCAGGCGCGCCGGTCGTCTTCATCGGGGCCGACGAAGGTGCCCGCCGGGAAGTCGAGTCGCACGCCGAGATCGTCGACGGTGAGCACGAGCGGTACGCCGAACTCGGTGTCCTCGAAGGAGACCGAGGCGACCAGGGTGCCGTCCGAATGCTCGGTCGTCTCCTCGACCCCGTGCATTTCGAGGTCGGCCACGGCCTCGTCGACCCCGCCGAACGGCACGACGGACTCGGGCCAGTCGCGCGCCTCGTCGGCGGCGTCGGTGTCGCGCGTGATCCAGCCGGACTCGGTCGCGAGCGCGTACAGGTCGTCGGCCACGCGGAACTCGATCCGCGTAGGGGCGAACTCCTGGGTGTCGTGGTCGCGCCACGACGAGGCGAGATCCCAGTTCTCGATCAGCGCCGCCCAGCGCACGCGATCGACGGTCGGCCCAGTCCCGTAGCCGCCCTCGTCGCCGGTCGCCGCGACGGCGGCCGACCCGAGCGTGTACTCGACCTCGACGTCACGCGTGCCGGACAGCACCTCGGTCAGCGTCGTGTGCATGAGGAGCGTGTCGCGCACCTGCTCGGTCGCGAACGGCACGTCGTCGCCATCGATGCGCACCGCGTCGACGCGCAGGTCGAGGGTCTGGCCCTCGACACGATTGCGCCATTGGTCGGCGAACTGCGGCACCCGGCTGCTCGAATCATCGAACGCGACCTCGAATCGCTCGGTGACGTGCAGCACGGCACGGCCGTCGGACGCCCGCGAGAGCTCGCCGACGATGTCCGCGGTCTCGACGGTCGTCCAGAGCGAGCCGGGCACATCCTGGTCGAACGCGGCGTAGCGGATGCCGCGCTCGTAGGGGTTCGGCACGAGCGCGATCATCGCGATCATGCCGGGCAGCAGCAGGAGGGATGCGCCGATCACGAGCAGGCGCGGCCACGTGAGGTATCCGGGCGTGCGCCATCCGCGTTCGGCCGAGGTGTCGCCGATCTCGGCGTCCAGCAGGGCCGTCACGCGGCGCCCGGCCGATCTCGCGTCGGTCGCGAGCACGGCATAGGGGAGCGCCGGATCGTTCGATGGGCCGCGGTCGAGCAGCTGCGTGCGGTCAGCGTAGGCGTCGATGCCGAGCAGGTGCTGCTTGAGGAGCGCCCCGCGGCGGGTGAGCGGGCGCGAGGACCAGGCGATCCACATCACGATCGCAGCGATGACCGTCGAGGCGATGACGAACGCCACCGGCCACCAGACGACGGCGAGCTTCGCCTGGTGCGAGAGTTGGCGCACGAGTCCCCACTGCACGAGCACGAGGGCGGGGGGAGCGGCGAGGAACGCGTCGCGCACGAACCCCGCCGGCACGCGGCGGAGTCCGTCGGCGACGATCCTCCGCCGGTCGCCGCCGAACCAGTACCGTGCGAGCGCGCGGGGCAGGTCGCCGATCCGCCCGGTGCGGCGCGCGGCACGGGCGGCCTGCACGCGGGCACGTCCGACCTCGGCCGGGCGGGCCCGCTTCCACCGCGGGAGCCCCTCGAGCGCCTCGCCGAGCTCGACCGCCCGCGGCGCACCCAGCACGTGCGCGGCGATGCCGGGGGTCACCTGCGGCGGCTCGTGCTGGGCCACGAACCACGGGCGCCCCCGGGCGTCGGCCCAGGCCACTGCGCGTGCGGCCAGCGCGAACAGCAGGGCGATCGCGAGCAGGGCGAGCGGCAGCAGCGGCCCGAACGACTGCACGATGAACAGTGGTGACGGCGGCGGCATCTCGAACGTGCCGGCCTCGAAGCTCATGGTGAACCAGGCCTGCGCGTGCGGCGGGATGTTCTGTTCGTTCGTCAGGCGGTACGTCGAATGGCCCGGCTCGCCGTCGGCTTCGGCCTCGAGCCACTCGCCGCCGCCGACGAGCGTCCAGGCGAGGCTGCCGCGCGGTTCGCGGATGAGCCGGTCGGCGAGCTCGTCGGGCAGGGTGATCGCGACGTCGAGGCCCGAGAACGCCTGGGGCCAGGAGGGGCCGAAGACGTCCCATTCCAGCAGGTCGATGCTCGCGCCGCTCGCCTCGTCGACGGCGACGTACGCGAGGTCGGACATCCGGTAGCTCAGTCCGAAGTCGTGGTCGCCGGTGAGCCGCTCGCCGGCGTCGATCGTGACGGTGACCTGCGTGGGGCTCCGGCTGATCTCGGCATCAACGGGTTCGCCGTCGAGTGTCGCCGTGATCGACGAGGGAGCGAGCGAGTGCCCCTCGTATTCGGCGGCGAGCACCCGCTGGATGCCGGTCGCCGCGACATCGTCGGGGAAGTTCGCCGCGATCCGTTCCTCGACCTCGGCGCGCAGCCGGCCGTCGGCGTCGCGCTCGATGCGGTAGTCCGCGGCGAACTCGCGGGCGATCCAGTCGTCGGTCGCGTGCGAGGCCGACGAGGTGATGTCGTCGAGGGTCAGCGGCGGATTGATGACGGGGCCGACCAGCAGCACGACGCCCGCAGTGGCGACAACGGCCCAGAACAGGCGGAGCCCGCGCCGGAGCCCGCGCCCGCCGTGGCTGCGCAGCCACGCCTCGAGCCCGAGCAGCCAGCCCGAGAGCAGGGCCCAGAGCGGGGTGTGCCGCGGCCGGTCGTCGCGGAGGGCGTCATCGGGCATCGACGACGCGGGATCGGCAGCCGCAGGGGTCGGCGCAGACGCGGAGTCGTCGTCGTGGCGGGAGCGGCGTCGGGTCACCCGGCCGATTCTAAGGGGACGTGATGTCGCCCTCGGTCACGCTGAACGAGAGCGGAGCCCCTGGGCAACCATGGGGTGGATCGATGCCGCGCTACTCGGCGCGCGCGCGGTGCGCCCGAGCGGCCATGCGGTTGCCGCAGCGCGTGCTGCAGTAGCGACGAGACGCGTTCTTCGACAGGTCGGCGTAGATGCCCGCGCAGTCGTCGGCCTCGCAGACGCGCAGGCGATCCATGCCGTCGGCGCGGATGACGTCGACGAACGCCATGGCCGCCTCGACGAGGATGCGCGAGGCGAGCGGGGCGTCCTGACTGGTCGCGTGCACGTGCCAGTCGAGGTCGTCGTGCCGCACGAGTCGGGGCAGGGCGTTCGCCTCGTCGAGGATCGCGTTCACCTCGGCCACGGCGTCGTCGCGATCGAGTCTCCAGAGCGCGCGCAGCCGGTCGCGCGCGGCGGCGACCTCGGCGACTTCGGCGGCGGTGCCGTCGCGCCGACCCGAGTACCACCAGGCGTCGAGGATGGCGCCGAGCTGCTCGGGTGTCGAGAGCTCGTCCGCGCCTGATTCGGATGCCTCGGGCACGGTGTCGGCCAGTGCGGCCACGAAGCCGAGCGCTGCGATCGTGTCATCGGTGAAGATCATTTGACTCCTGACGTCCGTTGCCGCTACTGTCACGAGCATAACGTCGTTCGGTCATGACGCCGCCACGAGATCCACACCACGAGAAGGAGACGCCGATGCGCGGTTCGAAGGGCTTCATCGGCATCGTGATCGGCCTCGCCGCGGGGCTCGCGTTCGGCGCCGGCGGCGTGGTCGTCAAGCCGCTCCTCGAGTCGGGCTGGTCGCCGGGCGCCGCAGTCTTCGCCCGCATCAGCGTCGCCGCGATCGCGCTGATCGTGCCGGGCCTCATCGCCCTGAAGTTCGACCTGCGACCGCTCTGGCACGCCCGGTGGACGGTGCTCGCGTACGCCCTCATCGCCGTTGTCGGCACCCAGGTCGCCTTCTACGCCTCGATCGCGCGCATCCCCGTCAGCACGACGCTGCTCATCGAGTACCTTGCACCCGTCGCCCTCGTGCTCGTGGCCTGGGCGCGCCAGCGCCGGGCGCCGCAGCTCGTCGTCATCGCGGGCTCGGTGCTCGCGATCGCGGGCCTCTACCTCGTGATCGGCCCGGGCGGCGATGGGCTCGACGTCGTCGGCCTGCTGCTCGCGGGCGTCGCGATGGTCGGCGTCTGCGTCTACTACGTGCTCGGCGAGCGAGCGGATGCCTCGGTGCCCCCGATCGCGCTCGCCGCGAGCGGCTTCGTGGTGGGCGCGATCGTGCTCGGCGCCCTGGGCATCATCGGCGTCGTGCCGTTCTCGGCGGAGTTCGTCGAAGTGCAGTACTTCGGCACGGTCGCGCCGTGGTGGGTGCCGGTGCTGACGGTCGGCCTCGTCTCGACGGCGTTCGCCTACGTCGCGGGCATCAGCGCGATCCGCATGCTGGGCACGCGCCTGTCGTCGTTCCTCGGTCTCTCCGAGGTGATCTTCGCCGCGATCGTGGCGTGGTTCGTGCTCGGCGAGGCGATCGGCCCGCTGCAGGCGGCGGGCGGTCTGCTCATCCTCGGCGGCATCGTGCTCGTGCGCTTCGAACGGCCGAGGGATGCCGCGGCGGTCGCCCTCGACATCGATCTCGTGCCGGTGGCGGTCGACGCCCGCGAGTAGCGACGCCCGAAACCGGCCGTAATACTCGATGAGCCGGGCGTAGCGTCGAGGCATGACACGCGCCGACTGGACCGAACTCGCCGACACGACCCAGGCGGTGCACGCCGGCAACGCCGTCGACGGCGGGTCGGGGGCGATCCGCACGCCCATCGTGATGGCCAATTCCTACGCGCTGCCCGACGATCCGTCGACGATGAGCTGGTCGGGCACCGAGAGCCCGCTCTACACCCGCAACTCGGGGGCGAACCAGATCGGGCTGCAGCAGAAGCTCGCACTGCTCGAGCACGGCGAGGACTCGGTCGTGCTCGCCAGCGGCGTCGCGGCGCTGCACGCCGTGTTCTTCACCTTCCTGAAGTCGGGCGACCACGTCATCGTCTCTGATGTCTCGTACGAGGCGACCTATCGGCTCTTCACCGAGCTGTTCCCCGAGAAGTACGGCATCGCGGCCGACTTCGTCGACACGAGCGACCTCGACGCGGTGCGAGCGGCACTGCGGCCGAACACGCGTCTCGTGCACATCGAGGCGATCGCGAACCCGACGACGAAGGTGACGGATGTCGCGGGGGTCGCCGCGATCGCACACGACGCCGGTGCCCTGCTCAGCGTCGACTCGACGTTCACCCCGCCGCCGTTCTTCCGCCCGCTCGATCACGGCGCCGACCTCTCGGTGCACTCGCTCACGAAGTACATCAACGGCCACGGCGACGCCATGGGCGGGGCCGTCACGGGCCGGCGCGAGCTCATCGGCCGGCTGAAGGCCGATGCCATGGTCGACGTGGGCGGCGTCATCAGCCCGTTCAACGCGTGGCTCATCATGCGCGGCTCGGTGACGCTGCCGCTGCGCCTCCGCCAGACGTTCCCGACCGCACTGCGCGTCGCCGAGGCGCTCGACGCCGACCCGCGCATCGCGTTCGTGGCCTACCCGGGGCTCGCGGGGCACCCGCAGCACGACCTGGCGACGACGCAGTTCGACGGCGTCTACGGCGGGGTGATGTCGTTCGCCGTCGACGGCGGCCCCGAGGTGCAGAACGCCTTCGTCGACGCGCTGCGCATCGTGACCTCCGCCGTCTCGCTCGGGCACGACGAGTCGCTCATCGTGCACGTCGGCACGACCGGGCCGCGGGTGGCGTTCTACCCCGACGGGTTCAAGACCTTCGGGCACCTGCGCTTCTCGATCGGCCTCGAGGATGCCGACGACCTGATCGCCGACCTGCGGCAGGCGCTCGATGTCGCGGTGGGGACGCTCGCCGGCTGAACGGCCCGGTCGGCACTGCCTAGAATCTGATCATGCGATTCGGCGTGATCATCCTCCCGCAGCACGAATGGCCCGAGGCGGTGCACTACTGGCGCGGTGCCGAGGAACTCGGGTTCGATCACGCCTGGACCTACGACCACCTCTCGTGGCGAGGTCTCGCGGGGGAGCGCTGGCACGCCACGGTGCCCACCCTCACGGCGGCCGCGATGGTCACCGAGCGCATCGGGCTCGGCACCTTCGTCGCGAGCCCGAACTTCCGGCATCCGGTGCCGTTCGCGAAGGAGGTCGCGACGCTCGACCAGATCTCGGGTGGGCGCCTGCTGCTCGGGGTCGGCTCGGGCGGCACCGGGTTCGACGCGTTCGTGCTCGGTCAGTCCGAGTGCACGCCGCGGCAGCGCCTCGAGCGGTTCGTCGAGTTCGCCGAGGCACTCGACGTGCTGTTGCGCTTCGAGGAGCCGGAATCGGGCGGCATCTCGTTCGAGGGCGAGTGGTTCGCGGCGTCCGGTGCCCGCATGGTCGGCGAGCCGGCGCAGCGTCCGCGCATGCCGCTGCACCTCGCCGCAGAGGGGCCGAAGAGCCTCGATCTCGTGGCGCGGCTCGGCGACGGCTGGGTGACGACGGGCACCACCGTCGACGACACCGACGCCTGGTGGCAGCGTCTCGCCGAGTTGAGCGCACGGCTCGACGACGCCTGTGCGCGACAGGACCGCGACCCGGCGAGCCTCGATCGCATCCTCTCGCTCGACTCGGAGCCGCGGTACAGCCTCGCGAGCGCCGCGGCCTTCGAAGACGCCGTCGGGCGTGCCGCCGAACTCGGGTTCACCGACGTCGTCGCGCACTGGCCGCGCGAGCACGGGCTCTATGCGGGTGACGAGTCGGTGCTCGACGAGGTCGCCGAGCTCATGCCGCGCCTGCGCTGATCACGGGCGCCGAGGCATCCGCGGGACCCGGCGTCTTGCTGCCCGCGATACCCTGAGGCAATGCCCGCGCCCCGCTCGAAGCCCCTGCTCGCCTGGGAGCCGCTCCCGTACCTCGTCGTGTTCGTGCTGCTCCTGCTCACGGGTGTCGTGCGCCCCGAGGGCCCGCCGTGGCTGCTCTGGCCGTTCCTCGCGATCCTCGCGGCGGCGGTCGCCTGGCTCATCGTCGGCCTCGTGCGCGGGTCGCGACGATCGAACCCCGACCAGTGGGGCGACCTCACGAGCCTCGACGGGCTCGAACTCGTCGACGCGGAGCGCGTCGAGCGCGGCGTGCGCGCCGTCGCGCCGGTGGTCGACGAGCACCGGCACCAGCCGGCGATCGAGCTCGCGCGGCTGCACGGCGGCCCCGAGCAGCATGCGGTGCTCGTGCCCCGTGCCAGCCGCTGGCTGTCGCGGCGCTACCGCATCGGCGTGCAGCTGGTCGGCGGCGACCGCCCGCGTCATGCCGGATTCCTCAGCCCCGCGGCCGATGACCGCTGGCGCGAACTGCTCGACGGCCTGCGAGAGCGCGGCCGGTACGCGCGGGTGCCGGCGCTCATCACGGGGGACTCGCGACCGTACCGGGTCGAACTCGACCTCAGCGGCCTCGAACGGCTCGGCGCCGCACCGGTGGAGTGACGCGCCACGCGGTCGCCGGAACGACTCGGCCGCGCATGGTGAGGCGTCGGCTCAGGCCGAGGCCTCCTCGGCCTCCTGCTTGGCGAGGTCGGCACGAACCTGCTCCATGTCGAGCGCCTTCACCTGGGAGATGAGCTCGTCGAGCATCGGCCGGGGCAGCGCGCCGGCCTGCGCGAAGACCCCGATGCCGTCCTTGAAAGCCATGATCGTCGGGATCGACGTGATGTTCATGGCTGCGGCGAGCTGCTGCTGGTCTTCGGTGTCGACCTTGGCGAACGTGAGGTCGGGGTTGGCCTCGGCGGCAGCCTCGTAGTTCGGTGCGAACTGCAGGCAGGGACCGCACCATCCGGCCCAGAAGTCGACGAAGACGGTGCCGCCTTCGAGGATCGTCTTCTCGAAGGTGTCAAGGGTGAGCGCCACGGTAGCCATGCCTCCAGCCTAAACGCGCAGTCTGTGGCCGCGCCCGGTGTTCGCTCTGCGCGAGGTGTGAGCCGGCTCGACGGCCGGGCGCGCCGACGGGGGGGTTTCCTCACCTCGTGTGGGCCGTCGCCGGTATCGTGAAGGCGTGGTCGCATTCGGAGGCGCGCGCGGTTCATTCCGTCGACGCGGCCCGGTCGCCGACGCTCCGTCGGATTCCGAGGTCGCCGTCGACGAGGCGCGCCGTGCCGACGAGTCGATCCCCGACCTCGACTGGCGGGTGTTCCCCGAGGGCGCCGAGCACTCGATGTTCGCGGCGCCGAGCGGCACGCTCGCTCGGGTCGCGCTGGGGGAGCCTGCGGCCCCGCGCATCGTGCTCGTACCCGGAGCCACGGGGTCCAAAGAGGACTTCGTGCTCATGATGCCGCTCTTCGCCGCGGCGGGCTACCGGGTCGAGTCCTTCGATCTCGCCGGGCAGTACGAGTCGTGGCGAGCCGGGCCGTGGAACCTCGATCCGGCGCGCCCGCGCTACGACGAACGGCTCTTCCTCGACGACCTGCTCGCCGTGCTCGACGACGGCACGGCGCCCGCGCACGTGCTGGGCTACAGCTTCGCCGGTACACTCGCCGAGCTCGCCCTGCTCGAACGGCCCGATCGGTTCGCGAGCCTCACGCTCCTCAGCGCCCCTCCCGAGCCGGGCCAGGCGTTCCGCGGGGTCAAGCGCATCGGACCGATCAGCTCGTTCACCTCGCCGCAGCAGGGCGCGGCGCTCATGCTCTGGGGCATTCGCAACAACCTCAACCGGGTGCCGCCGCGCCGGCTCGAATTCGTGCGCGAACGCTTCGCGCTGACGCGGCGCGAGAGCGTCGACGACATCATCGCGCTCATGATGGCGACACCCGACCTGCGGGCGGATCTCGCTGCGTCCGCGATTCCGAAGCTCGTCGCGGTGGGCGAGCACGACCTCTGGCCGCGCGAACTCCACGAGCGGTTCGCACGCGGCATCGGGGCGCACCTCGCGGTGTATCCCACCGGGCACAGCCCGTGCGAGACGGCGCCGCATCAGCTCGTGCGCGACATGCTGGCCCTCTTCGCCGCGACCGATCTCACGCCCTAGTCGTCGGCGGCGTTCTGCCCGCGGTCACGCGGGCAGCGGTTCCTCACCATCGGTCTCGGCCACGTCGACGCCATCGGGGTCTGCGGGCAGCCCGCTCGCCTCCCACACCCAGACGGGCGCCCGACGGCGTTCCGCGCGCCGCGTCAGCGGCGGCCACTCGCGCGACTCGACCGACATCGTGTGGAAGGCCATGCGCACTCGTCGCGCGAGACCGTCGAAGCTGTCGAACGGGCGCGCCGAGACGCGCACCAGCATGCGGCGGTCGCGAACGACGTTCATACCGGGCTGCATCCACCACGCGAGGTCGAGGTCATCGTGCACGTCGGCGCGATCGCGGTGCACGAGGTCGCGGAGCCGGGTCCACGCGTCGGCGCGCATCGCGTAGTTCGAGCCGAAGATGGGCGGATGCCCCAGCAGCGCGCCGATGACGGTGAAGTAGCCGCCGATGTAGATGTTGCGGGCGATCCAGCGCACGACCGCGTTGCGGCCGTAGAACACGCCGCCGTTCGTGACGACGGCGGGGCGATCCGACTCGGCCATGCGCCGCTCGATCTCGGCGATCCAGTCGGGTGCGGGGAGCGAGTCGGCGTCGAGGCGGGCGAGTACGTCACCGGATGCCGCGTCGAACCCTGCGGCCGTCGCGGGCCAGATGCCGCGCAGCGGCTCGTGCACAACGCGTGCGCCTGCCGCGAGGGCGACGTCGGGGGTGGCATCCGTCGAGCCGTTGTCGACGACGATGACCTCGTCGGGGCGCCGCGTCTGGCTCGCGAGCGCAGCGAGGCATGCGGCGAGGAAGTCCGCGTCGTTCAGGCTCGGAATGATGACCGAAATCGTGCCCATCACGGCGAGTCTAGCCACGAGGCGGTCGCGCCACGCCCGATCCGTGCGTCGAGGCGCCCGATTCGGAAAGGGGGCTGTCGTCTGCGCGACGCACCACATATGCTGGCCCGCGACCGGGGGTCAATGGAGACGAACCGGAATGGAAGGGGAGACGATGTACCCATCTGCAACACTTTCCAAGCGCGCCACGACGGCGGTGATCGCGACCGCGGCGATCGCCGGACTGGCGCTCATACCCAATGGCGCCGCCTTCGCAGCACCGGCTGCGAAGAGCTGCGAGACCCGCAACAACAACACCGTGCAGAAGCTGCTCGAGTGCGTCGGATCCGACGGCGCGATGGAGCACCTCGAGGCGCTGCAGGCGATCGCCGATGAGAACGGCGGCAATCGTGCGGCCGGCCTTCCGGGCTACGAGGCCAGTGTCGACTACGTCGTCGAGACGCTCGAAGACGCCGGCTGGAACGTCTCGATCGAGACGTTCGACTACGACTTCATCGGGGATTCGACGCTCACGCAGCTCACCCCGGTCGTGGCCGACTACCCGACCGGCGCGTTCACCGGCAGCGGCGACGGCGACGTCACCGCCGCGGTGGTTCCGGTCGACATCAACCTCACGCCGCCGCGGGCGTCGACGAGCGGCTGCGAGGCCGCCGACTTCGCCGGGTTCCCCGCAGGCTCGATCGCGCTCGTGCAGCGCGGCAGCTGCAACTTCGGCGACAAGGCGTTCTTCGCCGAGCAGGCGGGCGCCGTGGGCGTCATCATCTTCAACCAGGGCAACACGCCCGACCGTGAGGGACTCGTCGTCGCGGACGCCTCGTCACGCACCGACGGCACCCCGGTCGCGCACAACATCCCGGTCGTCGGAGCGAGCTTCGCTCAAGGCGTCGCGCTCGCCGAGCCCGGCTCGTCGGCGCACGTCTTCGTGCCCGCGCCCGACCCGCGCCCCCAGAAGAACATCATCGCCGAACTGCCCGGCACGAACGACGACAATGTCGTGATGGCCGGTGCGCACCTCGACTCGGTGCGTGAGGGCGCAGGCATCAGCGACAACGGCAGCGGCTCGGCCGCACTGCTGGAGATCGCCCAGCAGATGTCGAAGGTCAAGCCGCAGAACACCGTGCGCCTCGCCTGGTGGGGCGCCGAGGAAGACGGCCTGCTCGGTTCGGCCGCCTACGTCGCGGCCCTCTCACAGGCTCAGAAGGACGAGATCGCGCTGTACCTCAACTTCGACATGATCGCCTCGCCGAACTACATGTTCATGATCTACGACGGTGACGAGTCGGGCTTCGAGGCGCCGGTGACGGTTCCCGAAGGCTCGGTGCAGATCGAGAAGCTGTTCGAGAGCTACTTCACGGGTGCCGGCGTGCCGTATGACGACGCGGAGTTCAGCGGTCGCAGCGACTACGAGGCGTTCATCCTCAACGGCATCGCCGCGGGCGGACTCTTCACCGGCGCCGATGCGATCAAGACCGTCGAGCAGCAGGCGATCTGGGGCGGCGAGGTGGGCGAGATGCTCGACCAGTGCTACCACCAGGCGTGCGACGACCTCGACAACGTCGACGAGTACGCACTCGACGTGAACGTCGACGCGATCGCGTTCGCCGTGCTGGCCTACGCCTACTCGACCGAATCGGTCAACGGCGTGGTCGGCAAGCCCGTTCCCGGCGGGCTCTCCCTGCCGGTGCCCGCGGGCCCCGAGGGCACCGTCGGCAGCGGCGGCGGCCACGCCCACGGCGACGTCGGGTAGTTCGTTCGGTTCGGGGCGGGGGTGCCGACCGGCACCCCCGCCCTTCGCGTGCGCGCGATCGCGGTCGATCGGGAATAGTGGGCGTGGGGCATCCGTTGTCGGAGATGTATGCAAAAGCATGCAACGCGGAATCTCCCACGAGGAAGAGCCCAGGAGGGCAACCATGCAGTTCGGAATCTTCACCGTCAGCGACATCACTCAGGACCCGACGACGGGGCGCACCCCGAGCGAGCACGAGCGCATCACCGATGTGCTGACGATCGCCCAGCACGCCGAAGAGGTCGGCCTCGACGTCTTCGCGCTCGGTGAGCACCACAACCCGCCCTTCTTCTCCTCCTCGCCGACGACGACGCTCGCCTACATCGCGGCGAAGACGTCGAGGATCCAGCTCACGACCTCCACGACGCTCATCACGACGAACGACCCCGTGAAGATCGCCGAGGACTTCGCGATGCTCCAGCACGTCGCCGACGGCCGCGTCGACCTCATGCTCGGCCGCGGCAACACCGGGCCCGTCTACCCGTGGTTCGGCAAGGACATCCGCCAGGGCATCAACCTCGCCCTCGAGAACTACAACCTGCTGCACCGCCTGTGGCGCGAGGACTTCGTCGACTGGGAGGGCCAGTTCCGCACGCCGCTGCAGGGCTTCCAGTCGACGCCCCGCCCACTCGACGACGTGCCCCCGTTCGTCTGGCACGGCTCGATCCGCAGCCCCGAGATCGCTGAGCAGGCGGCGTACTACGGCGACGGCTTCTTCGCGAACCACATCTTCTGGCCCGCCTCGCACACCCAGCGCATGGTGGCCCTCTACCGCCAGCGGTTCGAGCACTACGAGCACGGCGCGGCCGAGCAGGCGATCGTCGGACTCGGCGGCCAGGTCTTCATGCGCAAGAACTCGCAGGACGCCGTGCGCGAGTTCCGCCCCTACTTCGACAACGCGCCGGTGTACGGCCACGGCCCGAGTCTCGAGGAGTTCACCTCGCAGACCCCGCTCACCGTCGGCAGCCCGCAGGAGGTCATCGACAAGACGCTCGGCTTCCGCGACTACGTCGGCGACTACCAGCGCCAGCTCTTCCTCATGGACCACGCCGGCCTGCCGCTGAAGACCGTGCTCGAGCAGCTCGACCTGCTCGGCTCCGAGGTCGTGCCGGTGCTGCGCAGGGAATTCGGCGAGAATCGCCCCGCGACGGTTCCGGATGCCCCGACGCACGACTCGCTCGTTGCTGCGCGCAACGCCGCGAAGGCCGCCGGTGACACGGGTGCAGCTCCGAAGGGCGCCGCGTTCGGCGCCGCGGCAGTGAAGGGAGCCTGACCATGACGACCCGTACCCTCGCCGTCGTGTCGGCCGGACTCAGCCAGCCCTCGTCGACGCGCATGCTCGCCGACAAGCTGAGCGACGCCACCGTCGCAAAGCTGGCCGAGCAGGGCATCGACACGACCGTCGAGACCTTCGAGCTGCGGGATGTCGCGACCGACATCATGAACCACATGCTCACGGGCTTTCCGAGCCCGAAGCTCGAGGCCGTCATCGAGGCCGTGACCGGCGCCGACGGGCTCATCGCCGTCACGCCGATCTTCACGACGAGCTACTCGGGGCTGTTCAAGTCGTTCTTCGATGTGATCGACAGCGCGGCGCTCGCCGAGCTGCCGGTCGTGATCGGCGCGACAGCAGGCACGCCGCGCCACTCGCTCGCACTCGACTACGCGCTGCGGCCGATGTTCACGTACCTGCACGCGATCGTCGCGCCGACCGGCGTGTTCGCCGCGACCGGTGACTGGGGCGAATCGGCCGACAGCGTGAAAACGCTGCCTGCCCGCATCGACCGGGCCTCCGGCGAGCTCGCCGCGCTCGTCGCCGCGAGCGACCGTTCAGCGAACGTCAGGGACCCCTTCGCCCTCGACCGGCCGTTCGGCCACCTCATCGGGGGCCTGACGGGGGAGTGACGCCTCGCTGAAGGGTCGGCGGCGATCTGGAGCGCCCTGCCGGCGCGCGGGGAGTCGGTCGTCGTCGCCGGTGCACCGACAGGGGATGTCGTCAGTGCCGTCCCACGTGGCGAAAAAAAGTGAACATACCTCATTTTGGGGATGTCGGTCGCGGAGCGAGGAGCGTACCGTCATGGGCAGGACGTGGTCACGTGCGACATCGTCCACGCGGACCGATCGGGGGGCGACCCGTGTGAAGGCCGGTGTCTGCGCAGTCCGACCGCGCACACCCACCCGGAGGGAAGCAGATCATGACCATTCGCCGAACACTCGCCGTGCTCGCAACAACGGCGGCACTCGTACTCGTCGGTGCCGGAGCGGCATCGGCCGCAGGCAGTCCGCATTTCATCAAGAACGCCACGGGCGCCTCACTCTCGGGGACCTCGTTGGTCGTCCACTTCAAGGAAGCGGGCCTCCCGTCCGGCGCCACGGAGACCATCACGGCCACCGCGCAGCTCGACGCGACCTATTCGTGCGTCAACAACGGAGGCCACGTGCCTTCGGACCCGAAGAAGACGACGATCAGCTCCGAGGTCTCCGAGAGCGGAGAGTTCACCGCTGGCAAGAACGGGAACGTCACGGGGTCGCTCACGCTCAGCGCGCCGGCGGCAGCCGAGGTGCTCTCATGCCCGGGCGGACAGACGTCGACCCTCGTCTCGGGAATGTGGTCGAACGTCTCGGTCTCCGATGAGGACAGCGGGGCCTTCCTCGCGATCGCCGGTACGTTCACCTTCTAGCGGTGCGTTCACCTTCTCGATCGAACGACGAGAAGCGGGAAGGCTCGCCCTTCCCGCTTCTTGTCGCGTACGGACTGCGCCGTCCCGGAGACGGTTGTTCGCACCGCCGGGGAGGATCCGCCATGGGTGCGAACTGCCTCACCCGGAGTGCGCTCGGCGGCGGGCCACGATGAGTGCTGCCCCGCCGAGGAGCACCATGAGGATCGCCCCGGCGATCGGCCGACCCGGTTCGACTCCCGTGGAGGCCAACGAGGTGTCAGGCGCCGGGGGTGCGGGCGTCGCGGCCGGCGGCGTCGGCGGTGTCGACGGTGTCGGCGGCGTGAGGAGGACCGGATTGTCGAGGGTCACGGCGACGGTCGAGCGGTCGCCGATCACGAGGGTCGCTGTACTCGCATCCGTCATGACGCCGTCGCCCGAGAACCGAGGCGTCCCGTAGTCCGCTCCGCTGATCGCCTCGGGAGCCGCCTCGCTCAGGGTCACGACGGTGCCGGTCGGCAGCCCGCCGACCCCGAGCGGCGTGCCGGGCGAGAGGGCGAGTGAACCGGTGACGGGTGCGCCGTCTCGCAGGTACGAGTACGTCACCGTGTAGACGGTGTCGTCGGGCACCGAGGACGCTCCGTCGCCCGAGAGCGTCTTGGTCACGGTGAATCCGCCGACATTGCCGGTGCCGCCGCCCTCGCCGCCTGCCGTGACGAACTCGACCGGCCAGGTGGTGAACGCCTCGCCGGAGGCCGTGACGGTGTTGCCGAAGAGATCCCCGTCGCGCGCATCCGCGGGCAGCGTCGTGCGGTACTGCAGCGTGTACACGCGATCCTCCGAGGCCACGGGCTCGTTGAACGTGAACTCGAAGGAGTGTGTGCCGGGGGAGTCGACGAGCGTGTAGGTCTCGGGGCCGGTGCCGGCGACGACCTCGTGGTACTCCCACGAGGCCCACTTCGATGCGGGAACCCACCCTGCGGTGAGGCTCGAGGGGTCGAAGCCCATGCGGGCGTCGTAGACGTCCTCGAGCACGACGGGGGAGCCGCCTGCGAGCACGTCCGACGGGACGACGACCTGCCACGTGATCGAGGTGCCGTCGTCGTTCAGCCAGCCCCACTTCTGCGGCGAGGTCGGCGCGGTGCCGGGTTCGCCGCCCTCGACGATCCCTCCGCCAGGGATCGGGACCCGGATCTCGATGCCGTTGCCGGTGGTGAAGACGTACGAGTCGTCGTCGGTCGCCGCCGTGGACTGGGCGTAGAAGTGCAGCGTGCCGCGCACGTCGTGGTGCGTCTCGACGTAGTCGCCGAGGGTGCACAGGATGCTCGACTCGGTGACGGCGCAGTCGCCGACCGTCGCGCCGGAGGCATCGCGGAGCACGAACGTGGCCGAGTGGGCCCGCACGGGGCTCGGGAAGTCGAGCCGGAACGTGTCGCCCTCGACGGCGCCCGCCGGTGCAGCCCACGTGGCATCCACGGCGTAGCGCTGCCCGACGCCGATCGGGCCGCTCGGGGCGTCGGCGTTGATCGTGACGCTCGTGATGGCGTCGAGCTCGCTCGCGTTCGCTGCGGCCGGCGCGGCGAAGACCATCGCCAACGAGGCGAGTGACGCTGCCAGCGACGCCGCGATCGTGCGGAATCCTCGAGGACGTCGGGTGGAGGTGTGCGCATTCGGGTGCACGGCGGATCAGCTCCTTCGGGTGGAAAGCGGAGGAGCCGTGGGTGCAGCCCTCCACCCGAAGAGACGGCCGGGGTCGTGTTCGATGACGCCGGTCCGGCGATGCTCATGGGTTTCTCAGGTTCGGCAGCTCGCCGACCGACGGGGCGACCGTTCCGGCGCGCCGAACTCCGCACGGGCGTTCACGCCGCGCGGCAGGTGGGTGCCGAAGACCGCGCGTCAGTCGTCGAGCACGAAGGTCACCTCGAGCGTGACCGACCACGACGTGACGGCGCCGTCGGTGACGTCGACCTTCTGCTCCTTGACCCACGCACCGGTGACGTTGCGCAGGGTCTCCGACGCCCGGGCGACTCCGGCGGCGACCGCGTCGTCGAAGCCGGTCTCCGAACGAACGGTGATGGTGGTGACACGTGCGACGGAAGTCATTGCATTCCCCCTCGAATGATGTGCGTGCGTACGGACTCATCTTGCGCCTCCGCCGTGCGGAAAGCGAGGGGCTTGCGGAGCCGCCGAACCTCCGCCCCATCGACGTGGCGGCGAACGGCAGTCGACCAGACGATGAATCCTCGGTTCCCGGGGGCGAGTCCGTCCGTTCGCCGCCCGAGCAGCCCTCACGCTGGAGTCGTGAAGGTCGTCCTCCTCGCAGAATCGTTCCTCCCGCATATGAACGGCGTGACGCACTCGCTCCTTCAGGCGCTGCGTCACCTCGAGCGCCGGGGGCATGAGGCCCTCGTGATCGCCCCGCGCTCGGGGCCGATCGACCACACCCTCTACGGCGCCCGGGCCGTGCTGCTGCCGTCGGTGCCGCTCCCGAGCTATCCCGATGTGCGCGTCACCCTCGCGGGCGCGCATCGTCTCGCCGGGGTGATGCAAGCACACGGCGCCGACGTCGTGCATCTCGCCTCGCCGTTCGTGCTCGGCTGGCGCGGCGTGCTGGCCGCCGAGTCGCTCGGCATCCCGAGCGTCGCGGTCTACCAGACCGACATCCCGTCGTATGCGGAGCGCTACGGCGTCCCGGGAGCGGCGCCGGCACTCACCCGTCACCTCGGGCGCCTGCACCGGCGCGCCACGCTGACGCTCGCACCCTCGTCGTCAGCGGTCGAGCGGCTCGAGTCGCTCGGCGTCGACCGGCTCCGGCTCTGGCGGCGCGGCGTGGACACCGATCGGTTCTCGCCCGGCCGGCGCGATGACGCCTGGCGCCGTGAGATGGCGCCGAACGGCGATGTGCTCGTCGGCTACGTCGGGCGCCTCGCCCCCGAGAAGCAGGTCGAGGACCTCCGTGCGATCGCGACGCTGCCGGGCGTGCGGCTCGTCGTCATCGGCGAGGGGCCGTCGAGGCCGCAGCTCGAACGGATGCTGCCCGAGGCCCGCTTCACCGGGTTCCTCGGCGGCGACGAACTCGCGAGGGCGATGGCGAGTCTCGACGTCTTCGTGCACCCCGGCGAGAGCGAGACGTTCTGCCAGACCGCGCAGGAGGCGATGGCGAGCGGCGTGCCGGTCGTGGCCACCGGGCGCGGCGGTCCGGTCGACCTCGTGCAGAACAGCGCGAACGGATGGCTCTACCGTCCGGGCGACCTCGCCGAGCTCCGCGATCGCGTGCGCGACCTCACGGGTGACGACGCGAAGCGCCGGGCGTTCGGCGAACGCGCACTCGCCTCCGTCTCCGGCCGCGGGTGGGACCGGCTCGGCGACGAGCTCATCGGCCACTACGAGTCGGCGATGGGGCGGGCGGAGGCCACGGCGACGGATGCCGCGCCGCCGCCGCCGGTCGTTCGAGCCACGGGCCCCGCGGCATCCGCACCGCCCGCCGCCGCGACACGCGGCTGGAGCCGGTACGTCGCCGTCGGGGACTCGCTGACCGAGGGGCTCTGCGACACCTCGCGCGTTCCCGCGGGGGAGTACCGCGGCTGGGCCGACCGGCTCGCGATGCTCCTCGCCGTCACGGGCTCGGCGAACGAACCCGTCGCCTACGCGAACCTCGCCGTGCGCAGTCGCAAGGTGCGCGACGCCGTCGACGTGCAACTGCCGCAGGCCGCCGAGCTCGGCGCCGACCTCGTCTCGGTACTCATCGGGGCCAACGACCTCGTGGGCCGGCGAGCCGATCCCGAGGCGCTCGCCCGCGACCTCGGCGCTGCCGTCTCGCGGTTGCGTTCGACCGGGTGCGACGTGCTGCTCGTGACGCCGTTCCTGCCGCGCCGGCCGGTGACCCGGTTCTACGCGCGCCGCTTCCGGGCCTACAACGCCCGGCTGCGCGAACTCGCCGGGGCCACGGGGTCGATGCTCCTCGACGTCGACGCCCACCCCGAGCTCGTCGACGACGATCGATGGGCGGAGGACCGCGTGCACCTGAACGCCGCCGGGCACCGCGGCATCGCGTACGCCGCGGCGCGCGTGCTCGGTGTGCGGGATGCGAACGTGCTCGGCGAACTCGAGCGCGCCGTGCACGATCAGGAGGAGCTCGCCCGCACCGCGGTCGGCGACGCCGAATGGCTCCTCCGGCACGCGGTGCCGTGGGTGCGGCGCCGGCTCGCCGGTCGTGCGGCAGGCGATGGCCGGGTGCCGAAGCGCGGGCGAATGCTGCCCGTCATCGTGCCCGCGACGGATCGAACCTCACGGAAGCCGCCGGTTGCGACGGCTCAGCGGGTCGTGCCGGGGGAGTGACGCCGGATCAACCGCTCTTGCGGCGGAACTCGCGCTTGTGGTCGGCCGGACCCTGCGTGTGCTGTGCCGCGCCGCCGCCGTCGAGGTGGGCTTCGCCCGAGCGCTTCTTCGCCGCGTTGTTCTTGCGATCGAGGGCTTCGCGGAACTTGCGCTTCGCCTCGTCGGACGGGCCCTGGTTGGTCTGCTCGTCGGAACTCATGCGTTCGAGTCTGGCACGGATGCCTCGTGCTCGCGCACGCCGGGGCGGCGTCGAGCGGGCTCGCGCCACGCGACATCCGCTGTTCACCGGCCGAAAACGGACCCTCTGCTAGCATTGGGGGAGGTTGCCCGTGCTTTTCGCGCGGGCGATCGGTTGGAGCAGGCCGGCAGGAAGCTGGTCCCCTGTGGTGGATTACCAAATCGAGGGTTTGGTGGACTTCTACTGGTGGCCAGCGTGAACGCGTCGACCGACGCGATTCGTATTGCCTGTTCCTGCTCCTCTGGATGAGTCGCGCCCACACGGGGTGCGACGGTAAACAAAGGAGACGACCTCTTGGAAGGTCCTGAAATCACGTTCGCCGAAGCCGTCATCGACAATGGCAAGTTCGGCACCCGTACCATCCGCTTCGAGACCGGACGACTCGCGCAGCAGGCGCAGGGTTCCGCTGCGGCCTACATCGACGAAGAGACCATGCTGCTCTCGGCGACCTCGGTCTCCAAGCAGCCGAAGGAGCACTTCGACTTCTTCCCGCTCACGATCGACGTCGAAGAGCGCATGTACGCAGCGGGCCGCATCCCGGGCTCGTTCTTCCGCCGCGAGGGCCGCCCCTCGACCGAGGCGATCCTCACCTGCCGTCTGATCGACCGCCCCCTGCGCCCCTCGTTCGTCGAGGGCCTCCGCAACGAGGTGCAGGTCGTCGTCACCGTGCTCGCGATCGAGCCCGACGAGTTCTACGACGTGCTCGCCATCAACGCCGCGTCGCTCTCGACGCAGCTCTCCGGCCTCCCGTTCTCGGGCCCGGTCGGCGGCGTCCGCGTCGCCCTCATCGACGGCCAGTGGGTCGCGTTCCCGAAGTACTCGCAGATCGAGGAGGCCGTGTTCAGCATGGTCGTCGCCGGTCGCGTGATCACCGAGGCCGACGGCTCGCAGGACGTCGCGATCATGATGATCGAGGCCGAGGCGACCGACAACGCGTGGAACCTCATCCAGGCCGGCGGGGTCAAGCCCGACGAGGCCGTCATCGCGCAGGGCATCGAGGCCTCGAAGCCCTTCATCAAGCAGCTCGTCGAGGCGCAGCAGTCGGTCGCGAAGACCGCCGCGAAGCCGACCGCCGACTACCCGACGTTCCCGCCGTACCAGGCCGAGGTCAAGGCAGCGGTGGAAGCGTTCGCGAGCGCCGAACTCAAGGACGTCTACAAGATCGCCGGCAAGGTCGAGCGCCAGGACGCCGACGACGCGCTCAAGTCGCGCGTCAAGGAACACGTCGCGGCCAAGGTCGAAGCGGGCGAACTGCCCGATTCGGCCAACGCCGAGGTCTCCGCGGCCTACAAGTCGGTCACGAAGCACGTCATGCGCACGCGCGTCCTCGAAGAGGGTGTGCGCATCGACGGCCGCGGGCTCGCCGACATCCGCCCGCTCGACGCAGAGGTGCAGGTCGTTCCCCGCGTTCACGGCTCGGCCATCTTCCAGCGTGGTGAGACCCAGATCCTCGGCGTCACGACGCTGAACATGCTGAAGCTCGAGCAGTCGATCGACTCGCTGAGCCCGGTCACCAAGAAGCGCTACATGCACAACTACAACTTCCCGCCCTACTCGACCGGTGAGACCGGTCGCGTCGGGTCGCCGAAGCGTCGCGAGATCGGGCACGGCGCACTCGCCGAGCGCGCACTCGTGCCCGTGCTGCCCACGCGCGAGGAGTTCCCCTACGCGATCCGCCAGGTGTCCGAGGCGCTCGGCTCCAACGGTTCGACGTCGATGGGCTCGGTCTGCGCCTCGACCCTCGCGCTCCTGAACGCGGGCGTGCCGCTGCGCGCACCCGTCGCCGGCATCGCGATGGGCCTCATCTCCGACACCGTGAACGGTGAGACCCGCTACGCGGCGCTCACCGACATCCTCGGTGCCGAAGACGCCCTCGGCGACATGGACTTCAAGGTCGCCGGCACGTCGGAGTTCGTCACGGCGATCCAGCTCGACACGAAGCTCGACGGCATCCCCGCCTCGGTGCTCGCCGGCGCGCTGACGCAGGCGAAGGACGCCCGCACGACGATCCTCGCCGTGCTGAACGCCGCCATCGACGGCCCCGACGAGATGGCCCCGACCGCGCCCCGCGTGATCTCGGTGCAGATCCCCGTCGACAAGATCGGCGAGCTGATCGGCCCGAAGGGCAAGACGATCAACGCGATCCAGGACGAGACCGGCGCCGACATCTCCATCGAGGAGGACGGCACCGTCTACATCGGCGCGACCGACGGCCCCTCGGCCGAGGCCGCCCGCGCCCAGGTCAACGCGATCGCGAACCCGACGAACCCCGAGGTCGGCGAGCAGTTCCTCGGAACCGTCGTCAAGATCGCGGCGTTCGGCGCGTTCGTCTCGCTGCTCCCGGGCAAGGACGGCCTGCTGCACATCAGCGAGGTGCGCAAGCTCGCCGGTGGCAAGCGCGTCGAGAACGTCGAAGACGTGCTCGGCGTCGGCCAGAAGATCCTCGTCGAGATCACGAAGATCGACGACCGCGGCAAGCTGTCGCTCGCCCCGGTGCTGGCTGAAGAGGCCGACACCGAGGGGCGCGAGACCGCCGGCACGCACGCCGAGGAGCCCGCAGAGGGCGCCGACGCGTAAGTCGCAGTCGACACAGCGGATGCCCCGCCCGATTCGTTCGGGCGGGGCATCCGTCGTCTGCGGCCGCGTTGTCTTCTGCGGTGGCGACGCATCGGACGAGACTCGACTCACATGGGCAGGAAGCCGGCGCTGCGGTGGAGCGCGTCGCGCTCGGCGAGCGCTGCTTCTGCGGTGGCCCGTGCATCGATGCGGCGTTGCAGCCGGTCGCGATCGTTGCGTCGCGCCGCGCGCTGCAGCCCCCAGCTCGCAAGGCTGAGACCGCTGCGCACCGCCCAGCCGGAGAGGAGTCCGGAATCGGGTGAGAGCAGGGTGGTCATCGTTCCTCCTTCGGTGACGTGTCGTTGTTCGGAGAGGTGTCGTTCTTCGAGGTGTCGCCGGTCGGCTCCCCGCGCACGAGCGGGAAGGCGTTGACATGCAGCTGCACGGGCCGGGAGCCGGTCGACGGTGTGCGCTTGTAGGCCGTGACGTACTTCGCGATCGCCGCGTCGATGTCGGCGACGAGGCCGCTCAGCTGCTCGGGCGTCAGGCGCAGGTTGATGGTGTCGCTCGTCGCGACGTCGAGCCACGCGTCGTCGAACACGTGCTCGCCCTCGCTGAGGAACTCGCGGAAGTTCTGTTCGCGCTTGCGGAACCACTCGTCTTCGACGAGCTTGACCGCGAGACGGTCGGCGCTGCCCGGCGGCAGCGAACGGGCATCGGGAATCGCGATCGACCCCGGCGTGCGCTCCCACCAGCGCTCGCGGCCTTTGCCTCGCGTGGTGTCTTCGCGCACGAGCCCGGCGCCTTCGAGCTGCCGCAGGTGGTAGCTCGTCGAGCCGCTCGATTCGCCGAGTCGTTCGCCGAGCCCGCTCGCGGTGAGCGGGCCGTACGCCGAGAGCTCGTCGTAGATGCGAACGCGCAGCGGGTGCGCGAGCGACTTGAGGCTCGCCGACGGCAGCACGTGATCGATGCCGGGGTGGCGGCTGCTGCTCGGCTGGGCCGTGAGGTCGTCGGGGTTCGTGGTTGCCATGTTGCAAAGATACCGCTGCAAAGAAAGCTTTGCAAGGATTTGTTTGCAACGAGTTCTCTGCAACTCTTTCGGCCGCCGGAACCGCTCGCCGGTGCGGGATCGAAGCGGGCTCAGCCGGGTGCCGGCCGAGCGAGTCGGGCGAGGGTCGCGTCGGCGATTCGCCCGGCGCTGCCCGGGGCGAGGCCGAGGTACAGCATCGGTTCGATGAGCTCCAACTCGAGCGCGGCGAGCCGCCCGTCGACGCGCACGACGTCGACGCGGGCGTAGAGCAGGTCGAACGGGAGGCGCGCGAGCATCGACTGCACCTCCGCGAGGTCCGACCGCTCGGCGGTGGCTCGCTCCACGGTGCCGCCGTAGATGCCGTGCGCCCGGAAGTCGCCGGTGGCCGGACGCTTTCGCAGCACGTGGCTCGACTCGCCGCCGAGGAAGACGAACGAGAGTTCCCCCTCGTCGAGGATCGCCGGTGCGAACGGCTGCACCATGACCTCGGTCTCGGGTGGGATGGCGTCGAGTGCCTGCTGCAGGGTTGCGGCGTCGGCGCGCACGACGCCCGATCCGCCCACGCCGACCGCGGGTTTCAGCACGAGCTCGTGCCAGCCGGCCTCGGCGACCGCTGCGTGGAGCCGCGATGCGCCTGCCGGCGTTCCGCGCACGAGCGGCACGATGGGCACGCCGAGGTGATCGAGGTCGTCGAGATAGTGCTTGTCGGCATTCCAGCGCACGGCCGCACCGGAATTGAGGAGTGCGGCACTCGATCGCTCGATGGCCGCGATCACCTCGAGGAAACGCGGCAGTCGATCGACGTAGTCCCACGTGCTCCGGATCACGACGGCGTCATACGCGTTCCAGTCGACCTCTGCGCTGCTCCACGCGACGGGCTCGGCGTCGACGCCGCGCTCGGCGAAGGCGTCGAGGAGCCGATGGTCGTCGTCGAACAGCGACTCCACGTCGGGGATCTCCCAGGTCACGAAGCCGGGGAGTCGTTCGCAGCGGAGCACGGCGATGCGCATCGGCTTCGCACGCGACATCGGATCCGTGCCGCTGCCGGTCATGGCGCCAGTATGGCACCGGCTGTTCGATCGACGTGCGCGACGGCGCTGCGCGGCGCAGGGCGGTGCCGCTCGTGCCTCAGCGCTCGAGCAGCGGAGCGAGTCGATAGGGGATGAGCTCGCCCATCGCGAGCGAGGTCTCGGTGCGCTCGACGCCGTCGATCGCGAGGATCTCGCCGTCGATGCGGAAGAGGTCGTGCGCGTCGCGGCAGACCACCCGCACGAGCAGGTCGATCGAGCCCGAGAGCCCGTGCGCCTGGATCACCTCGGGGATGCGCCCGATCTCGTCGACGACATCGCCGAGCAGCTTCTGGCGCACGTGCACCGAGATGAACGCCTCGATCGGGTAGCCGAGCGGCGCCGGGTCCATGCTGCGCTCGAACGAGAGGAAGGCGCCGGATGCCTCGAGGCGTGCCATGCGCGCCTGCACGGTGTTGCGCGAGAGGCCGAGACGGTCGGCGAGCGCCACCACGGTCGCCCTCGGGTCGGGGGCGAGCGCCGTCAGCAGCGCCTTGTCGACAGCGTCGTAACCGGTCATAACGCCACACGATAGCAGTCGAACACCCGATCGAACCGTGCAACATGCTCAACGGTGCTTTGGATGGTTGAGCTGTGTGCGAGATCGACGTACGCTCTGGGTATCCGGCAGTGCCGCCGGGCGCGGGCAGCCCACGAAGCGAGTCCGCCGACAGCGAGGATCGACGATGACCCCATCCGACCGAGACGCCACCGGGCTCTTGACCAGGCCCGACGACTTCGTGCAGCTCGTGACCCCCACGGGCGAACGCCACGCGAACGCGGAGTTCGATCCGTGGATCGCCGACATCGATCTCGGAGCCCTCGGCCGTCTCTACCGCGACATGGCGATCGTGCGGCGCATCGATTCCGAGGCGACCGCCCTGCAGCGTCAGGGCGAGCTCGGACTCTGGCCGCCGCTGGCCGGCCAGGAGGCCGCGCAGATCGGCGCCGGTCGCGCGCTCCGCGACGACGACTTCATCTTCTCCAGCTACCGCGAGCACGCGCTCGCCTGGGTGCGCGGCGTCGAGCCGGCCGAGCTGCTCTCGGTCTGGCGGGGCACCGCGGCCTCGGGGTGGAACCCGTTCGAGCACGGCATGGCCGTGCCGCAGATCATCATCGGCGCCCAGG
Organism: Agromyces hippuratus; assembly: GCF_013410355.1. NCBI lineage: Bacteria > Bacillati > Actinomycetota > Actinomycetes > Micrococcales > Microbacteriaceae > Agromyces > Agromyces hippuratus. The sequence goes on from NZ_JACCFI010000001.1 coordinate 294,204, forward strand.
CCCTGCACGCCACCGGCTACGCCATGGGCGCGGCCTGGGAGGGCTCGGATGCCGCGGCCATCTCGTTCTTCGGCGACGGCGCCACGAGCGAGGGCGACGTCAACGAGGCGCTCGTCTTCGCGGCGAGCTTCGACGCCCCGGTCGTCTTCTTCTGCCAGAACAACCAGTGGGCGATCTCCGAGCCCGTCGGGCTGCAGTCGAAGCAGCACCTCGCGCGCCGCGCCGACGGGTTCGGCATGCCCGGCGTGCGGGTCGACGGCAACGACGTGCTCGCCGTGCTCGCCGCCACTCGCATCGCACTCGACCGCGCCCGCCGCGGCGAGGGCCCGACCTTCATCGAGGCGGTCACGTATCGCATGGGACCGCACACGACGGCCGACGACCCCAAGCGATACCGCACCGACGACGAGCTCGCCGAATGGCGCGAACGCGACCCGCTCGCACGGGTGCTCGCGCTGCTCGAGGCATCCGGCGTCGACGTCGTCGGTCTCGAGCGCGACGTCGCGACCGACGCCGACCGTGCGGCGGCCGAGCTGCGCGCCGCCATCACGACGATCGCCGACCCCGAGGCGCTGACCGTCTTCGACCACGTCTACGCCGAACCCAACAGCCACCTCGAACGCCAGCGCGAGCACTACACGCGCTACCTCGCGATGTTCGAGGACGCATCGACGGAGCACAGCACGGATGCCGCGGCATCCGAGACCGCCGAAGGAGGCGCACGATGACCACGCTCACCCTCGCGAAGGCCCTCAACGCCGGACTCCGCCGCGCGCTCGCCGACGACGACAAGGTCGTGCTCATGGGCGAGGACATCGGCACGCTCGGCGGCGTGTTCCGCGTCACCGACGGGCTGAAGGCCGAGTTCGGGGCGAAGCGGGTCGTCGACACGCCGCTCTCGGAGGCCGGCATCGTCGGCACCGCCGTCGGGCTCGCGTACCGCGGCTTCCGGCCTGTCATCGAGATCCAGTTCGACGGCTTCATCTACCCGGGGTTCGACCAGATCGTCGCGCAGGTCGCGAAGCTGCACTACCGCTCACGTGGGAACGTGCGCATGCCGATCACGATCCGAGTGCCGTTCGGCGGCGGCATCGGCGCGGCCGAGCACCACTCGGAGTCGCCCGAGGCGTACTTCGCCCACACGGCGGGCCTGCGCGTCGTCGCCTGCTCGAACCCGGCCGACGCCTACATGATGGTGCGCCAGGCGATCGCGAGCGACGACCCAGTGCTGTTCTTCGAGCCGAAGCGGCGCTACCACGTGAAGGGCGAGGTCGACGAGACGGCCAGCCTCGCCGATGCCCGGCCGATGGGCGTCGCGACGACCGTGACCGCCGGCACCGACGTGACGCTCGTGACCTACGGTGCGCTCGTGCAGACGGCGCGCGACGTCGCGACGGCGGCCGCCGAAGACGGCGTCTCGGTCGAGGTCATCGACCTGCGATCGATCGCTCCCGTCGACTACGCGACCATCGAGGCCTCGGTGCGCCGCACCGGTCGGCTCGTCATCACCCATGAGGCGGGCCAGCAGGGCGGCGTCGGCGCTGAACTCGCCGCCTCGATCACCGAGCGGTGCTTCGAGTTCCTCGAGGCGGCCCCGGTGCGCGTCACCGGACATGACATCCCGTACCCGCCGGCGAAGCTCGAGCGGCACCACCTGCCCGACCTCGACCGCATCCTCGACGGGGTCGACCGCGTGATGGGTCGGCCGAACTCGCTGAGCGGGGTGGAGGCGTGAGCATGATCCGCGACTTCCCGCTGCCCGACCTCGGCGAGGGACTCACCGAGTCCGAGCTCGTCGCCTGGCGCGTCGCCGTCGGCGATCGCGTCGAGCTCAACCAGATCATCGCCGACGTCGAGACCGCGAAGGCCGTGGTCGAGCTGCCGTCTCCCTACGCGGGCGTCATCACGGCGCTGCACGCGGCCGAGGGCGAGACGATCGATGTCGGCGCGCCGCTCTTCTCCTGCGACACCGGCGAAGCGGATGCCGCGGGCCCGGCGACGACCGCCGGTGCGGCGTCGCCCGCCCAGGCCGCCTCGGCGGCGCCGGCCTCGTCGAGTGCCGGCGCAGGCACCGCGGCCGAGGCCGCACCCGGGCCGAACCTCGTCGGCTACGGCGCCGCGGCCGAGACCGGCCCGAAGCGACGCGCACGCCGCTCGGCGCTCGTCGCCGACCTCGTGCCCGCGGTGCCCGAGTCGCCGGCCGAGGCGACCGTCGCCGAGACCGTTCCGGCGCAGTCCGCGTCGCCGTCGCGCACCGAACGTCCGCGGTCGACGCCGCCCGTGCGCAAGCTCGCTCGCGACCTCGGCCTCGACCTCGAGGCGATCGAGGGCAGCGGCGAGCGCGGCCTGATCACCCGCGATGACGTCGAGCGCGCGGCATCCGCCCTGGCGATGCCGGTGCCCGACGACGTGTCGTCGCTGGTCGCCGGAGCGCCGGTCGCGGCCGGCGCCGCACCCGCCGAGACTCGGATCCCGATCAAGGGAGTGCGCAAGCACACCGCCGCGGCGATGGTGCGGAGCGCCTTCACCGCCCCGCACGTGACCGAGTTCCTGACGGTCGACGTGACCGCGACGATGGAACTGCTCCGCGGGCTGCGCGACAACCGTGAGTTCGCAGATCGCAAGGTGACGCCGCTCACGGTCGTCGCGAAGGCCGTGTGCATCGCCGCCCGGCGCACGCCCGAGGTGAACTCGCGTTGGGACGAGGAGGCGCAGGAGATCGTGCGGTTCGGCGGTGTCAATCTCGGCATCGCTGCTGCGACCGAGCGCGGTCTCGTCGTGCCGAACGTGAAGGGCGCCGAGCGGATGACCCTGATCGAACTCGCCGATGCGATCGCTGCGCTCGCCGAGACGGCACGGGCCGGGCGCACGAGCCCCGCTGATCTCTCGGGCGGAACGATCTCGATCACGAACATCGGGGTCTTCGGCATCGATGCGGGCACGCCGATCCTGAACCCGGGGGAGGCGGCGATCCTCGCGATGGGTGCCGTGCGGCGCCAACCGTGGGAGTACCGCGGTGAGATCGCGCTGCGCGAGGTCATGACGCTGTCGCTGTCGTTCGACCACCGTCTGGTGGACGGTGCACAGGGTTCGAGGTTCCTCGCCGACATCGGAGCGATCCTTCGCGAGCCGGGTGTCGCGCTGACCATGGCGTGAACGCCGCCACGGCGAGAGGATGTGCGTATGGACGCTCGCACCATCCTCTCGCCGGCGGACACCGCCGATGACCTCGCCGGCACCGCCTTCATCCACGTCGACGACCACCTCGTGGGCGGCTTCGGCACGGCCGACTTCGCGACCGCGGTTCGGCTGCTCGACGAGGTCGCCGTCGTCGCCGACGAGCTGAACCACCACCCCGACGTGCGGCTCGGCTGGGGACGTGTCGAGTTCGAGCTCACCTCGCACGACGTCGGAGGGGTGACCTCGCGCGATGTCGCCCTCGCGGGGCGCATCGGCGAGATCGCCGCCGAGCAGGGCGCCCGACCAGGGAACTGACACCTCGGCGATCGCCCCGAAACGGACGCTCCACTTCGATTAGGCTCTCCGCAAGCAGGCAACCGCCCTACTCGCCCTCCCCCCTGCCGGATGTCCGAGGAGACCCGATGAGCGCACCAACGTCCCGCGAGTGCACCATACGCGGCGTGGAGGGCGTCACCTGCAACGAGATCCGACGTGGCCCGGGCATGGTCTCTGAAGCGGAGCGCGACGAGACCGTCGCGCGAGTGCTCAGTGCCGAGCAGGTCAGCATCAGGGCTGGTTCCTGGTGCGTGCCCGGCGGCGCCGAGAAGATCGTCCGCGGCGAATGACCGCCCGCCCCGATCGCGCTTCGTCGGCTGACGCATGGCTCGCGCCATACGCCCCCGGCCCGGTGTCGCCGCGCCGCAAGGAGATCGTCAAGCGCATCTTGAGCGTCCTCGCCCTCGGGTGGGCGATCTGGATCGCCGTATCGGCGATCATCACCGTGCCCGGCTCGTTCGACGGCGCGACCGGTTTCATGGGGTACCTGATCACCTTCGGCCTGGCTTTCGCGCAGATTCCCTCGTTCGTCGTCGGCCTGGTGCTGCTGATCGTCATGCGACCGAGGTGGCCGAACATCGTGACGATCGCGATCTGCGTGTTGCTCAATCCGGTCGTCGTGATGTTCGTTGCAATGGGCGTCGCCGCCTCCGCGTACTGAGAGGCGCCCTCAGTCGAGCGCGTAGACGCGCTCCTCGATCTCGGCGTCGCGCACGTTGGCGAAGCTCGTCTCGGTGGCGATGTGCCGGAACCCGAGCTTCTCCAGCAGCGCGATCGACGGAGCGTTGTCGGCGGCCACGCGGGCGCGCACCGGGCGCTCGTGCACCTCGTCGAGGAACAATCGCATCGCCCGGGTGGCGATGCCCTCGTGCCAGTGCGCCGGGTCGATCCAGCACGTGAGTTCGGGCCGGCCGTCTTCGAACCACCGGCTGACGCTGCCGACGATCACCCTGTCGGCGCGCACGGTGCGGGTGTCGACCGTGGGGTCGGCGAGGAGTCGCCGCCAATGCGCGTCGAACATCGCGCGATCGCTCGGATCGGGTGACGTGAACGCGGCCATGCGCACGGCGGTGGGGTCCTGCTCGAATCCGAACAGAGCGTCGAGATCGCCCGCGCGGGTCGCGCGCAGGGTCACGACATGAGGCTCGCCCATGTCATTTCCTCCAGGATGCCGCGGATGGTGCCGTCGGCGGGTCTGCGCCCGGGGATGCGGGCGCTGTGCGGAGTGGAGTTCAGGAGACCGAAGGCGGCGTGTGCCCGGACCCTGAGCTCCGTCTCGGCCCGATCGGGCCGGAGTCTGTGGAGGGTGTCGACCCAGTGCTCGACGTACTGACGCTGGAGGAGTCGCACCTCGTGCCGGGCGCCGAGGTCGAGCTGCTCGAGCTCCCGGTCCTGCACGAGGATCACGTCGGCGTCGCCGAGGGCGAAGTCGACGTGGAACGCGATGAGTTCGCGAAGCGTCGTCGCCGGGTCGGATGCCTCGCCGAGCACGCGCTCGGCGCCGTCGAGCAGCGTGCGGCTCGCGCCCTGGAGGATCGCGGCGAGCACGGCGGCCTTGCCCGGGAAGTGGCGGTAGACGGCGGGGCCGCTCACGCCGACGGCGGCGCCGAGGTCTTCGATCGTGACACCGGCGTACCCGCGCTGCGCGAAGAGCGTCGCGGCCGCGGTGAGGATCGCCTGGCGGCGATCGGCCTTCTGCCGGCTGCGCTCAGTGGCGGCTGCTGCGGTCGCGGCATGGGCCGTCGGCGCGTCGGCGAGGCCGTCGCCGACGATCTCGGCCGTGCTCGGTGTGGTTGCCATCTCGGTTAATGCTCGCTAACATCGGGAATCGAGTTAGTGCACACTAACCGAAATCCTGCGCCGGCCACAAGGGGGCGCGCCGTCGACGAAGACTGGTGGCACGCATGTCCATCCTGCAGACGAGCATCGACTCGAACGCCGCTGCCGCGCGTTCCAACATCGATGCCCACGCCGAGCTCGTCGCCGAGCTGCGCACACGCCTCGCGACGGCGGCATTGGGCGGCCCCGAGACATCCCGTGACCGCCATGTCGCGCGCGGCAAGCTGTTGCCGCGCGACCGGGTCGACCGGCTGCTCGACGAGGGCAGCCCGTTCCTCGAGCTCTCGCCGCTCGCGGCCGAGGGGCTCTACGGCGGCGACTCGCCGGGGGCCGGCATCATCACGGGCGTCGGGCTCGTGCACGGGCGCCCGGTGCTCGTCGTCTGCAACGACGCCACGGTCAAGGGCGGCACCTACTACCCGATGACCGTGAAGAAGCACCTGCGCGCCCAGGAGGTCGCGAAGGAGCACCGGCTGCCGTGCATCTACCTCGTCGACTCGGGTGGCGCATTCCTGCCGCTGCAGGACGAGGTCTTCCCCGATCGCGAGCACTTCGGCCGCATCTTCTTCAATCAGGCGCAGCTCTCGTCGATGCGCATCCCGCAGCTCGCCGCGGTGCTCGGCTCCTGCACGGCCGGCGGCGCCTACGTGCCCGCGATGAGTGACGAGACCGTGATCGTGCGCAATCAGGGCACGATCTTCCTGGGCGGCCCGCCGCTCGTGAAGGCGGCGATCGGCGAGGTCGTCACCCCCGAGGAGCTGGGCGGCGGCGATCTGCACTCCAAGGTCTCGGGCGTCACCGACCACCTCGCCGAAGACGACGAGCACGCCCTCGAACTCGTGCGCGACATGGTCGCGACGCTGCCCGAGCCGTTGCCGCGGGCGTGGTCCGTGCGCGAGCCCAGGCCGCCGGCCGTCGACCCGTCGACGCTCACCGCTGCGGTGCCGGTCGACGTGCAACAGCCCTACGATGTGCGCGAGGTCATCGCGCGCCTCGTCGACGGCAGCGAGTTCGCCGAGTTCAAGCGCGAGTACGGCGACACGCTCGTCACGGGCTTCGCCCACATCGACGGTCACCCGGTCGGCATCGTCGCGAACAACGGCGTGCTCTTCAGCGAGTCGGCCATGAAGGGCGCGCATTTCATCGAGCTCTGCGACCAGCGCGGCATCCCGCTCCTCTTCCTGCAGAACATCTCGGGCTTCATGGTCGGCCGCGATGCGGAGGCCGGCGGCATCGCCAAGCACGGCTCGAAGATGGTCACCGCCGTCGCGACGACCCGCGTGCCGAAGTTCACGGTCGTCATCGGCGGGTCGTTCGGCGCCGGCAACTACTCCATGTGCGGGCGGGCGTACTCGCCTCGCTTCCTCTGGATGTGGCCGAACGCCCGTATCTCGGTGATGGGCGGCGAGCAGGCGGCATCCGTGCTCTCGACCGTCAAGCGCGATCAGCTCGCCATCAAGGGCGAGACCTGGTCGGATGCCGCGGAGCAGGCGTTCAAGGACCCGATCCGCGCCCAGTACGACGACCAGGGCAGCCCGTACCACTCGACCGCGCGACTCTGGGACGACGGCATCATCGCCCCCGAGGACACGCGCACCGTGCTCGCCCTCGCCCTCGAGCTCGCGAGCCGCACGCCGCTGCCCGATCCGGCGTTCGGGCTGTTCCGCATGTGACCCGGGCGGCCGGTCGACGCGCCGTGCCGGTTCAGGCCCGACGCGCCGCCGCGGCCTCGACTTCGCGGATCGCCTCGTCGACGCCGCGGTTCCACGGCATGCCGTGGCCGGGCAGCACCCACGCGGCATCCGTGCCCTCGAGACGCCGCAGCGATGCGAGCGCCTCGGCCGGGTCGTCGGTGAACGGCGCGGGTTGCGGGCCGGTCGCGCCGGTCAGCACGTGGCGTGTAGTGAGTGCATCTCCGACGAAGACGGCATCGGCGGCCGGCACGTGGATCGCGATGCTGCCGGGGGAGTGACCCGGCATGCTGATCACGCGCGGGGCGCCCGGCAGGTCGAGCACCTCGCCGTCGTCCACGGTGACGACCTCGGTGAGCGGGGTCGTGCGCAGGCCGTTGCGGGTGAGGGCGTACCAGAGGAACTTCGAGGTCGCCCCGAGCCTCATGCCGCCCCACTCCGGTTTCGTCGACTCCTCGCCGCGAGCGCGGGCGGCATCGGCCGCGTGCACGAAGACCGGCACGCCGTGGTCGCGTCGCAGCCGTTCGGCGAAGCCGATGTGGTCGGAGTCGCCGTGGGTGAGCACGACGCCGCGGATGTCGCCGACCGAGCGGCCCATCTCGGCGAGCTCTGCGATCAGCTCCTTCCACTGCCCGGCGAGCCCGGCATCGATGACGGTGACGCCCTCTGAGGTGTCGACGAGGTAGACGGCGACGAGATCGGAGCCGATGCGGTGGAGGGAGGGGCCGAGCTTCATCAGGTGCCTCACTTGTGACGGATTCGGGAAGATGATGGCTATGCTACATAGCCATCATGGCTATGTGCAATAGCCTAGAGTCGAATCGATCGAAAGGATCCCGCCGATGCCGACACCCGAACGAACCTCGCTCGACGCCATCGTCGGTGCAGGACGAGCCATCCTCGAGGCCGAGGGGCTCGGGGGGCTCACGATGCAGGCGGTCGCCGAACGCGTCGGCGTGCGTGCCCCGTCGCTGTACAAGCGCGTGCGCAACCGCAGTGATCTCGTGCGGCTGATCGCCGCGACATCGGTCGCAGAACTCGGGGTGCGCCTCAGTGCCGCGTCGGCTCCGATCTCCGGCGGTGCCCGCGGCGTCGCGGTGACGGATGCGCCGGGCGAGGGTGCGGAGGCAGCGGAGGCAACGGGGGCGGCAGGGGTCGCCGAGGTCGCCCGCCTCGCCCGTGTCGTGCGGGCGTTCGCGCACGAGCAGCCGGCGGCCTACCGACTCGTCTTCTCGCCCGGAGCGGAGTCGGGGCTCGAGGTCGAGGCGCTCCGCGATGCCAGCGCGCCGTTGCTCGCCGTGGCCGGTCGGCTCGCCGGCTCCGATCACGCGCTCGATGCCGCGCGCACGCTCACCGCATGGGTGACGGGATTCATCAGCATGGAGCTCTCGGGGGCGTTCCGCCTGGGCGGCGACGTCGATCGGGCATTCGAGTTCGGCGTCGAGCGCATCGCCATGGCGCTCGCCCCGCGATCGGGGTGAGCGGGAGTTCCCCCTTGTGATTTCAGTTAACGCCCACTAACATCGAATCCAGTTAGTGCGCGTTAACTTAGTTCGCGCACCTCGAGCGCAGGGAGGCGCGGATGGGCACGGTCGACGCCGTCGACGAGGCACGGTCGACTCGTCCGTTCGACCGGGTGCTCGTCGCCAACCGCGGTGAGATCGCGGTGCGGGTGATCCGCACGCTCCGCCGCCTCGGCATCCGCTCGATCGCCGTCTTCTCCGACGCCGACGCCGAGGCGCCGCACGTGCGCCTCGCCGACGAGTCCGTGCGCATCGGCCCGGCACCCGCGGCCGAGAGCTACCTCGATCCCGCCCGCATCATCGCGGCGGCACGCGAGACTGGCGCCGAGGCGATCCACCCCGGCTACGGCTTCCTCTCCGAGCACGCAGGCTTCGCCGAGGCGTGCCGCGATGCGGGCATCGTCTTCGTCGGCCCGGGGGTCGATGCGCTCGAGGTCATGGGCGACAAGATCCGGGCGAAGCGCCACGTCGAGGCATCCGGTGTGCCGACCGTGCCCGGCATCGCCGACCCGTCTCTCGACGACGCCGCGCTCGCCGCAGCCGGCGAAGCGGTCGGCTTCCCCCTGCTCGTCAAGCCGAGCGCCGGCGGCGGCGGCAAGGGCATGCAGATCGCCCGCGACGCACGCGAGCTCGCGGCGGCGCTGCCCGCTGCCCGGCGAGTGGCCATCGCCGCCTTCGGCGATGACACGTTGCTGCTCGAGCGCCTCATCGAACGCCCACGGCACATCGAGGTGCAGGTGCTCGCCGACGACTTCGGCAACGTCGTCCACCTCGGCGAGCGCGAGTGCTCGCTGCAGCGCCGCCATCAGAAGGTCATCGAAGAAGCGCCGTCGCCGCTGCTCGACACCGAGACCCGTGCGCGTATCGGGCAGGCCGCATGCGACGCCGCCCGCAGTGTCGACTACCGCGGGGCGGGCACCGTCGAGTTCCTGGTGTCGGATGCCGCGCCCGACGAGTTCTTCTTCATCGAGATGAACACCCGGCTGCAGGTGGAGCACCCGGTCACCGAACTCGTCACGGGCGTCGACCTCGTCGAGCAGCAGCTGCGAGTCGCGGCGGGTCAGCCACTCGCGATGAAGCAGTCCGACATCGCACTCACCGGCCACGCGATCGAGGCGCGCGTCTACGCCGAGAGCCCCGAGCGCGGCTTCCTGCCGTCGATCGGCGAACTGCTCGTGTGGCGGGCGCCGAGTGGCGACGGGGTGCGGGTCGACGGCGGCATCCGTTCGGGTCAGCGCATCACCGCCGACTACGACCCCATGCTCGCGAAGGTCATCGCGTACGGTGCCGACCGCTCCGAGGCGCTCGCGCGCCTCGACGCGGCGCTCGCCGACACCGTCGTGCTCGGCGTCGAGACGAACCTCGGCTTCCTCCGCCGGCTCCTCGCCGATCCCGCCGTGCAGCGCGGGGACCTCGACACCGGTCTCATCGACCGCATGCCCGAGCCAGAGTCGCATGCAGCACCGCCCGAGGTGCTCGCCGCAGCCGCGGCGTTCCGCACGGCCGCGGCGATCGACGACGCACGGGCCGCCGGCGCCCATGCCTGGCAGGCGGCCAGAGGCTGGCGTCTCGGCCGGCCGATGGCCGCCGACGCCGACGCTGCTGACCCGCTCGCCGCCCCCGCGGTGCCCGACGCCATCTCGACCGATGCCGACGGCGCGGTCTGGCTGCACACGCCGAACGGCATCTGGCGCGTGCCCGCCGCCGACCGGCGCGGCTCTCTCGATGCGCGCCTCGCCATGATCGAGCGCGGCGGCCTCGCCGACCCCGAACTCCGTGCGCCCATGCCCGGCACCGTGACCGCGGTGCTCGTCGCCGACGGCGACGCCGTCGAACCGGGCGACGCCGTCGTCGCGATCGAGGCGATGAAGATGGAGCACCGCGTCACGGCATCCGTCGCGGGCATCGTGCGCCTGGCCGTCGCAGTGGGGGAGCAGGTCTCCCGTGACCAGTCCGTCGCCCGAGTGGAGCCGCAGCTCGCGGCATCCGCCGTGGTCCCGACATCCGTCCCCGCATCGTCGGACGCGCCCCACGAGGGCGCCCACTCGACGCCGTCCCACCAGGAATGAGGAGCACGACCGTGAGCACCGAGCTGAGCACCGAGGAACAGCAGCTGTACGACATGGTCTGCGAGTTCGCCGACACCGTCGTCGCCCCGCAGTCCTACGAGGCCGACCGCACCCACACGCTCTCGATGGACGTCGTCGCGCAGATGGGAGACCTCGGCCTGTTCGGCCTGCCGTTCCCCGAGGAGGTCGGCGGCCAGGGCGGCGACTACATGGCGCTCGGCCTCGCGATCGAGGCGCTCGCCCGCGTCGACCAGTCCATCGCGATCACCCTCGAGGCCGCGGTCGGCCTCGGTGCCATGCCGGTCTACCGTCACGGCACCGAGGAGCAGAAGGCCGAACTCCTGCCCGACCTCGTCGCAGGGCGTGCGCTCGCGGGCTTCGGCCTCACCGAGTCCGAGGCCGGCTCCGACGCCGGTGCCACTCGCACGACCGCGGTGCTCGACGGCGACGAGTGGGTCGTCAACGGCTCGAAGCAGTTCATCACCAACTCGGGCACGCCGATCACGAGGTTCGTGACGGTGACCGCCGTGACCGGCGAGCGCACCCGGCCCGACGGCTCGGTCTCCAAGGAGCTGTCGACGATCATCGTGCCGAACGGCACGCCCGGGTTCACGGTCGACCCCGGCTACGACAAGTCGGGTTGGCGTGCCTCCGACACGCATCCGCTCACCTTCGACGACGTGCGAGTGCCTGCGGCCAACCTGCTCGGCGAGCGGGGCCGCGGCTTCGCGAACTTCCTGCGCACGCTCGACGAGGGCCGTATCGCGATCGCCGCCCTCGCGACCGGCGTGGCACAGGGCTGCCTCGACGAGGCGCTCGCCTACGCGAAGACCCGCAATGTGTTCGGCGTGCCGATCGCATCGCACCAGTACATCGCGTTCACGATCGCGAACATGCAGGCGCGGGTGTACACCGCTCGACTCGCCTGGCACGACGCCGCCCGGCGGCTCGACGCGGGCCTCCCGTTCAAGAAGGAGGCCGCGATGGCCAAGCTCGTCTCGAGCGACGCGGCCATGCTCAACTCGCGTGACGCCACCCAGATCTTCGGCGGCATGGGGTTCATGAACGAGTCCCTCGTGGCGAGGCACTACCGTGACTCGAAGATCCTCGAGATCGGCGAGGGCACGAACGAGGTGCAGCTCATGGTCATCGCACGCGAGCTGGGCATCGGCTAAGGGGTTCACCATGACGGATGCTTCGGCAGAACGGGCGCCGCTCCGCGACGTCGTGCAGCGCGGGCTCTGGTTCGAGGAGTTCGAGCAGGGCGTGCGGTACCTGCACCGACCCGGCCGCACCGTCACCGAGGCCGACAACGTGCTGTTCACGACCCTCACGATGAACCCGCAGCCGTTGCACCTCGACGCGGCGTGGTCGGCCGAGCAGCCGTTCGGCCAGCGGCTCGTCAACTCGATGTTCACGCTCTCGACGCTCGTCGGCCAGTCGGTCGGCCAGCTCACGCAGGGCACCCTCGTCGCGAACCTCGGCTTCGGCGCCGTCGCGTTCCCGCACCCGGTCTTCATCGGCGACACGCTCTACGGCGAGACCGTCGTGGAGTCCAAGCGGGAGTCGGCCTCGCGCCCGGGCCAGGGCGTCGTGGTCGTGGCGCACACCGCCCGAAACCAGCACGGCGAGGTCGTCGCGACCGCGTCGCGCACGATGCTCGTCTGGCTCCGCGAAGCGGGAGAACGGCTGACGGACACCGGTTCGGCGGCAGACCAGACGGGGGCGAACGCATGACGCATCCGGCCTTCCGCTTCGGCCCGGCGCTGCTGTTCTGCCCGGCCGACCGGCCCGACCGCTTCGCGAAGGCCCTCGATCGCGCCGACGCCGTGATCCTCGACCTCGAAGACGCCGTCGCCGGCGACGCGAAACACGCCGCCCGGGTCGCGTTGCTCAGCACGCCGCTCGACCCGGAGCGGGTCATCGTGCGGGTGAACCCGGCCTCGACCCCGGAGTTCGCGGATGACCTCGCGGCGCTCCTGGAGACCGAGTACCGCACCGTGATGCTCGCCAAGTGCGAGGGCACCGCCGACCTCGTCGACCTCGCCGATCTCGAGGTCATCGCGCTCTGCGAGACCGCTCGCGGCGTGCTCGCGGCGAACGAGATCGCGGCGCTGCCGAACGTCTCGGCGCTCATGTGGGGTGCCGAAGACCTCGTCGCCTCGCTCGGCGGCTCGTCGAGCCGCTTCGCCGACGGCCGATACCGCGACGTCGCGAGGCACGCCAGGTCCCAGGTGTGCCTCGCGGCGGGGGCGCACGACATCGCAGCGATCGACACGGTGCACCTCGAGATCGGCGATCTCGACGGACTCCGGGCCGAGGCCGAAGACGCAGTGGCCGTCGGGTTCGCCGCGACGGCATGCATCCACCCCGGTCAGATCGAGGTCGTGCGCGAGTCGTACCGACCCGATGCCGCGCGGCTGGAGTGGGCGCGAGCCGTGCTCGACGCGGCCGAAGGGCAGGGCGGCGTCTTCGCCTTCCGGGGCGGAATGGTCGATGCACCCGTGCTCCGGCAGGCCGCCTCGCTCATTCGTCGCGCGGGCGGCTGAGTCGGCGGCTGTGCGAAACGATTCGATAACGGTTCACCCGCCGTTCTCCGGATCGCACCCTCCGAGCGCCTGACGCGACGTATTCTCGGAGTCAATCCTGGGGAGGAGGGGAACGTGGCACGACGACACGTCTATCGGGCGAATGAAGCGAGCGTTGCGGGGGCAGCGGTCGCACTCGCCGACGCGATCTCGCACGACGAGAGCGCCGACCGAGCCGACATCTTCGACGGACTCCACGTCGACGTCATCGCGTCGAACCCGCTCTCGGGTCCCATCATCGTGCCTCGGCGAGTGGCGATCGGCGACTCCGGTCTCGAGGTGCACCCGCTCGCGCTCGGCGCCAGCACGTTCGGCTGGACCCTCAGCACCGAGCAGGCGTTCGACGTGCTCGACCGCTTCGCCGGCCTCGGCGGCTCCCTGGTCGACACCGCCGACAGCTACGCCGCGGGGCGCAGCGAATCCATCATCGGCAAGTGGATGGACTCGCGCGGCACCCGCGACCGCATGGCCATCGCGACGAAGATCGGCCACCACCCCGACCACCGCGGGCTGTCGCCCGCAGAGATCTCGGCGGCCGTCGACGACTCGCTGCTGCGTCTCGGCATCGAGCGCATCGACCTGCTCTACTTCCACGGCGACGATGCCGAGGTGCCGCTCGAGGAGAGCCTCGGCGCGGTCGACGCCCTGATCACCGCAGGCAAGGTCGGCGCGATCGGCGCGGCGGACTTCACGCCCGATCGGCTCATCGAGGCGCGCGTGCTCGCCGCCAACGGCCTGCCGCGATTCCAGGCGCTGACCACGAAGTACAACCTGATGGAGCGACGCCCGTTCGAGGGTGCGCCCGAACTCGTGGCCCATGCGCAGGCGCTCGCCGTGCTGCCCTACTTCGGTCTCGCGAGCGGGTTCCTCGGTGGGCAGGTGCGGCGGCGCGCCGACGTGCGCCACGATGCCAGGGGCGAACGGCAGGCACGATACCTCGGTCGACGCGGCCACCGCGTGCTCGCAGCGGTCGACGAGATCGCGTTCGCGCACGGCGTGCAGCCGGCGACCATCTCGCTCGCATGGCTGCTGGCGAAGCCCACCGTCGTGGCGCCCGTCGTGAGTGCGAGCCGGCCCGATCAGGTCGATGCGCTCATGGCCGCGGCATCCGTCGAACTGCAGCGCTCGGAGATCGTCGAACTCGACCGCGCTTCCGCCTGATCGCGTGGCGGCGCGCCCGGGTGCGCGCCGCCCGAGCGCGCCCGACGCGGGTGGCATAGGCTGATCGGGATGAACGGCGCTGTCGACCTCCCACTCGGCCAGGCCGAGCTCTCCTTCACCGCAGCAGGCGACGCGCGAGTTCGGCGCAGCGTGCTCCCCTCGGGGGTGCGAGTGCTCAGCGAACAGGTGCCGGGCAGTCGCAGCGCGACCATCGGCTTCTGGGTCGCGGTCGGCTCCCGAGACGAGCAGCGAGCGGATGCCGCGCACCCCGCGACGTACGGATCGACGCACTTCCTCGAGCACCTGTTGTTCAAAGGCACCGAGACGCGCTCGGCTCTCGACATCGCGATCTCCTTCGACGCCGTCGGCGGCGAGCACAATGCGCTCACGGCGAAGGAGTACACCTGCTACTACGCCAAGGTGCAAGACCGAGACCTGCCCATGGCGGTCGAGGTGCTCGCCGACATGTTCACGTCATCGTTGCTCGACCCGACCGAGTTCGAGAGCGAGCGCGGGGTCATCCTCGAAGAGCTCTCCATGGCGGGCGACGACCCGGGCGACGTCGCGAACGAGCGCTTCTTCGAGGCGGTGCTCGGAGCGCACCCGCTCGGCCGGCCGATCGGCGGCAACCCCGAGACGATCCGCAGCGCAACGCGCGACGCCGTGTGGGAGCACTACCGGGCCAACTACCGCCCGCAAGACCTGGTCGTCACCGTCGCCGGCGCCGTCGACCACGACCTGCTGCTGGCCGAACTCGACCGGGCGCTCGCGGCGGCCGGGTGGGACCCGACGGTCGCCGGGCGGCCCGTCGATCGGCGTTCCGTGGTACCCGCAGCGCTCGAGGCCGGTCCCGAGGTCTCCGTCGTGGCACGCCCGACCGAGCAGGTGAACCTGCTGCTCGGCGTTCCAGGTCTCGTCGCGACCGATGAACGGCGCCCGACGATGAGCATGCTGAACGCGATCTTCGGCTCGGGCATGTCGTCGCGCCTCTTCCAGCAGGTGCGCGAACGTCGCGGGCTCGCCTACTCGGTCTACTCCTTCGCGCCGGGCTACTCCGACGCCGGCCTCTTCGGCATGTACGCGGGGTGCGCCCCGGCGAAGGCCGGCACAGTCGCCTCCCTCATGCGCGACGAACTCGAGCGGCTCGCCGAACACGGCGTCACCGCCGAAGAGATGCGCCGCGCCTCAGGGCAGCTCGCGGGCGCCTCGGCGCTCGCCCTCGAGGACTCCGACACCCGGATGTCGCGGCTCGGCCGCGCCGAGCTGACCCTCGGCGAGTTCGTCGACCTCGACGAGGCCCTCCGTCGCATCTCGCTCGTCACCGCCGACGACGTGCAGCGGCTGGCGGGCGATCTCGTCGCACGCCCGTTCTCGCTCGTCGCCGTCGGCGCGATCGACGAGACGGCATTCACCGGAGCGGCCGCCGCGGTCGCTCCGAGCTCCGACGTCGCCTGACGGCGGCATCCGCCCTGCATCAGAGGAACCGATACCTGTGGCCCACCACCTCTACCTCGTCCGTCACGGCGAGCAGCTCGACGCCGAGCACGGCCTTCCCGACGGCCCGCTGTCGCCCCGTGGCCGCCGTCAGGCCGAGCTCCTCGCCGAGCGCCTCGGCGGCGTGCCGTTCGACAACGCGTGGCACTCGCCGCTGCAGCGGGCGACCGAGACGGCGCAGATCATCGCGGCGAAGATGCCGGCGCTGAGCCTCGAGCCCTCGCCGCTGCTCTTCGACTGCATCCCGACGGGCCCCGCGCCCGAGACGCCGAAGGCCTACGACGCCTTCTTCGGCTCGGTGACCGAGGCCGAGATCGAGGCCGGCAGTGCGCAGATGGAAGATGCGGCCTCCGAGTTCCTCCGCTCTCATCGCGAAGACCGGCACGAGTTGCTCATCACCCACAACTTCGTCATCGGATGGTTCGTGCGCGAGGTGCTCGGTGCGCCCGACTGGCGCTGGGTCTCGATCAACCAGGTGAACTGCGGCCTCACGGTGCTCACCCAGCGGCCCGGACGGCCGTGGAGCCTCGTCTCCCACAACGACATCGCGCACCTGCCACCCGAGCTGCGCACCGGCCTGTCGGAGCCGTACGCGATCTGAGCGATCGCGAGTCGGCTGGCCGCCCGCGGTGCGTCAGCCGACGCGCTTGCCGTACCAGTTCGTCGCGTTGGGGTTGGCGTTGTAGGGCTCGATGTCGACGTACCCGCTCGAGCGGTAGAGCCCCCCCGCGGCCTCGAGGCTCGCGTTGGTGTCGAGCACGAGCTCCTGCGCGCCGTACTCGATCGCCCGGCGTTCGAGCTCGGCGAGCAGCCGGCGCCCCTCGCCGCCGCCGCGGGCCGCCGGCGCGAGCCAGAGGTGCTTGATCTCGAAGCGCACCTCGAAGGTCTCGGGCCGGCGCTGGATGCGTCGCACCCCGCCGCATCCGACCGCCGTGCCCGACTCGTCGACGACGACCAGGAAGACGCCGGCCGGCGGCGTGAACTGCTCGGCGGCCGGCCAGGTCGGACGGTACTCGCCCTGCTCGGCCGGAAACCCCACAGCACGTTCGGCGAAGTAGTCGGCGAGCAACGCGTGCGCGTCGGCGTCGTTCACTGAGGCGTCTCGGTAGCGCAGCATGCCCCCACACTATTTGCGAACGGCAGCGGATGCCGCGTGCACGGCGTCGATCCGTCACAGCGGTCGCCCGGCCCGCGCTTGCTAGGGTGAATCCGTGACGATACGGATCGCCGTGGCGGGAGCCACCGGCAAGATGGGGCAGCTGACGCTTCGACTGATCGAGGAGGCCGAAGACCTCGAACTGCACGCCGCACTCGACTCGAAGTCGAGCCTCGACCTCATGCTCGGAGCCGACGTGGCGTTCGACGTCACGCACCCCGGCGCGAGCGGCGAGATCGTGGAGTTCGCCGCAGGAGCCGGCATTCCGATCGTGGTCGGCACCTCGGGATGGTCGAGCGAGCGCATCTCCGAGATCTCCGCGTTCGTGCGCGGCCATGCCGACGCCGGGGCCGTGCTCTTCGTGCCGAACTTCTCGATCGGCAGCGTACTCGGCACGGCCTTCGCGAAGCTCGCGGCGCCGTTCTTCGACTCGATCGAGATCGTCGAGGCGCACCACGCCGGCAAGGTCGATTCGCCTTCGGGCACGGCGGTGCGCACGGCGGAGCTCATCGGCGAGGCGCGTGCGGCGCGCGGTCCGGTCGCCGCTCCGCACGCCGACCAGCGCGCCCGCGGGCAGCTCGTGAGCGGGGTTCCCGTGCACAGCCTGCGCCTCAACGGCGTCGCGGCCGAGCAGCGCGTCGTCTTCGGCGGCGACGGCGAGACCCTCACGATCACGCACTCCACGCTCTCGTCGAGCTCGTACGAGGCCGGTATCCTGCTCGCGCTCCGCAGCGCCCCCGAGGCATCCGGTGTCACCGTCGGCCTCGACGCAATGCTCGACCTCGGGCTGCCCGGCACCGCCCGATGACCACGAAGCTCGGCGCGCTCATCATGGCCGCGCTCCTCGTGCTCTACCTCGCGCTCGTCGGATGGCGCGCCGTGCAGTTCATGGCGACGGGGGAACCGATCGCGATCGCGATGGGCGTCGCGCTCATCGTGCTGCCGATCATCGGCCTCTGGGCGCTGTGGCGCGAACTCCAGTTCGGCATCCGCTCGCACGAACTCGTGAAACGGCTCGACGCCGAGTGCGCGCTCGACCTCGAACTGCCGCTCCTGCCGAGCGGGCGTCCCGAGCGCGCCGCTGCTGGGGCGGCACTCGACAGGTTCCGCGCGGCCTCCGACACGGCCCCGGAATCCTGGCAGGCGGCGCTCCGGCTCGGACTCGCATACGACGCGGCTGGCGACCGGCGGAGCGCCCGGCAGGCCGTGCGGCGCGCGATCGCGCTGTCTCGAGCACCGCGCTGACGCCGTGGCGATCAGCCCGAGCAAACGTCGATGAGCCTGCGCGACTCGTGCTGAGTCCGCAGCGCAGGGGTGGAGGCGCTGCCCGCTCTGCTTACGCCATCGTCGCCGGCTCCCTCACGCGCCCGCGCCCGCGCGCGGGCGTCCAAGGCATCGGCCGTCAGATGCTGCCGGCACCGGGGCCAGCCTGATCCCGTCTCTCCTGCTCGATCCGCGCCTGCTCCTGGGCAGCGCGCTCGGCGGCGGGATCCTCGGAAGAGGCACGCGAGCGTCCGAAGCTCCTGACGAGCAACACGACGATCACCGCGAGTATCGCGAGCCCGACGACCCACCACAGCGGATCCATGACCCACCTCCTCGTCCACGACGCCGCCGGCGTCGATCGTACATACGATATTCCCGCCGTGTCGGAGCCGCAATGAGCTCGTCCGGCGGCCGGGTCCTGCGTGTGCTGGTGCTTGCTCGGCGAGGTGCCGAGGATGCGGCGGAGATGAAGGCGCAGCGGCGAAGGTCCAGCCAGTCAGGCGCTGATGTCCGCGTCGCGGAGGCGGCTGGTCGGATCGGCCTAGCGGGTCGCCGTGCGCGGCGCCGCGAGCATCGCGTCGATCGCCGACTCGACCGTGGCGTGCATGAATCGGTAGCCGTCGTCGATGAGGCGCTGCGGACGCACCTTCTGGCTCGAGAGCAGGAGCTCGTCGGCGGCACGGCCGAGGGCGACCTCGAGCATGCGCTCGGGCACACCGAATGCGTGCGGCCGATGCATCCGCTCGGCCATGGCGGCCATCACGCGATCGGCGGTCGCCGGTGTCGGGCCGGCGATGTTCACCGGGCCCGAGAGCGACGAACCCAGCAGGTGCACGATGGCGCCGACCTCGTCATCGAGCGCGACCCAGGGCCAGTGCTGGCCGCCGGTGCCGAGCCTGGCCGAGACGCCGAAGCGGGTCAGGGTGCCGACGCGTTTCATGGCGCCGCCGTGCCCGACCACCATGCCGCTGCGGAAGACGACGGTGCGCGTCTCTTCGGGCGCGAGCCCGGCTGCGGACTCCCAGCGGCCGACGACCTCCGCGAGGAAGCCGGTGCCGGCGCTCGAGTACTCGGTGAGCAGCTCGCCCGGGCGATCGCCGTAGTAGCCGACCGCCGAGGCGTTGAGGAAGGCCGTCGGCGGCTGCCGCGCCTTGCGCATCGCGTCGGCGAGGGTGCGGGTCGCCGTGATGCGCGACTCGAGGATCTGGCCGCGGTAGGACTTCGACCACGGCAGTCGGGCGAGTGAGGCGCCCGAGAGGTTCACGACCGCGTCGACCCGGTCCATGACGGTGAAATCGATGATGCCCGCCGCCGGCGACCATGAGGCCTCATCGGGGCTCTCAGCGCGTCGGCGCACGAGACGCACGACCTCGTGCCCGTCGCCGGTCAGTGCGGTGACCAGCGCGGTGCCGATGAATCCGGATGCACCGGCGACGAGTACCCGCATGGATCAGGCGAGTTCGGCTTCGATCGTGATGGGAACGCCGGCGAGCGCCTGCGAGATCGGGCAGTTCTTCTTCGCGTCTTCGGCGAGGGCCTCGAACTGCTCCTCGGTGAGTCCGGGCACCCGGGCGCTCACCAGCAGGTGGCTGCCGAGCACGCCCTTGCCGGCTTCGAAGGTGACGGCCGCGGTGGTCTGGATGCTCTCTGCCGGAGTGCCCGCCTGGGCGAGGCCCAGCGAGAGCGCCATCGAGAAGCACGAGGAGTGCGCTGCCGCGAGGAGCTCCTCGGGGTTGGTCGTGCCTTCCGCGCCCTCGGCGCGGGCCTTCCAGTTGACGGGGAAGGAGGCGAGGCCCGAGGAGTCGAGGGCGACATCGCCCGATCCCTCGAAGAGCGTGCCCTTCCAGACGGTGGTCGCTTCACTCGTGACTGCCATGTGATCCTCCTCGTCGAGCCGGGACACCAGCCTATCGGCGAGAGCAGCCGCAGGTCAGACTCCCGGCACGATCCTCGCCCGAGCGAGCAGCAGGTAGATCTGGCAGCCGAGGCAGAAGTCGAAGGCGGCGTTGAGGAATGCCGCGAAGAAGGCGATCGCCGCGGCGATCGGCACCGCGTACTCGAGGCCGAGGAATGAGAGCAACAGGCCGGCGAGACCGACGGCGAAGCCGACGCCCTGCGCGAAGGTCGGCGGGCGCGGGTCCTCGAGTTCGGCGGGCGGCTCGAGCCGCGGACGCACGAGCTTGGCGAAGATCAAGCCGTACGGATGCCGGCGGATGCCTGCGAACGCACCCCACGCGAAGAGCAGCGTGATCGCGACGAGCAGCCAGAACGCCGCGGCATCCGCCCCCGCGATCGCGAGCACGACGGTGATGAGCAGCAGGGTCGCCGTGATGGCGGCGCCGAAGCGCGGGCCGCGCGGGTCGATGCCGGCGGGAGCGCGGCCGGCCGCGGCGCGGTCTGCCGACGATGCCGATTCAGCCGGAGATGACATGGGGGCTCCTCAGGAGGTCGTCGAGTCGTTCGCGCACGACGGCGGCGCGGGGGAGTCCTGCGATGCGGGCGCGCACCGCGCCGTCGGCATCGAGCAGCAGTGTCGTCGGCGTCTCGGTGACGCGGAAGCGGCCGGCGAGATCGGGGCGATGCGTGAGATCGACCTCGACGTGGGTCGCACCGTCGTGCTCGCCCGCGAGCTGGGTCAGCAGGCGCCCCGTCGCCGGGCAGCGGGCGCAGAACTCGGTCGAGAACTGCACGAGCGTGGCGCGTTCGCCGAATGCGGCGACGCCGAGCTCGTCCGGCCGCACCACGTCGCCGGAGCCGCTTCGGGCGACGCCCTGCCGCGAGCGCCAGACGAGGCCGATGGCGGTCGCCGCGGCGAGCAGTGCCGCGCCGGTCGCGAGTGCGGGGAGCCAGTCCATGCGGTCAGCGTACGCAGCACGCGCCGCCCCGTGCGGAGTATGACCGACGATGACGGGGATGCCGCGGCATCCGCTCGCCTTCGCCGAAGTGTCGCCGGTGCGGGTTAGCCTTGTGGGGATGGCCGAGACGATCTCAACCCCGTACGAAGACCTGCTGCGCGACGTGCTCGAGCACGGCGCCGTCAAGACCGATCGCACGGGCACCGGCACGCGCAGCGTGTTCGGCCGCCAGCTGCGATTCGACCTCTCAGCGGGCTTCCCTCTCGTCACGACGAAGCGGGTGCACTTCAAGTCGATCGCCTACGAGCTGCTGTGGTTCCTGCAGGGCTCGTCGAACGTCGGCTGGCTGCGCGAGCACGGCGTCACCATCTGGGACGAGTGGGCCGATTCCGCGGGCGAGCTCGGCCCCGTCTACGGCGTGCAGTGGCGGTCGTGGCCGACGCCGTCGGGCGAGCAGATCGACCAGATCTCCGAGGTCATCGAGCAGATCCGCACGAACCCCGACTCGCGCCGGCTCATCGTCTCGGCGTGGAACCCCGCCGACATCCCGTCGATGGCGCTCGCGCCCTGCCACGCGCTGTTCCAGTTCTACGTGGCCGACGGCAAGCTCTCGTGCCAGCTCTACCAGCGCAGCGCCGACCTCTTCCTCGGCGTGCCGTTCAACATCGCCTCGTACGCCCTGCTGACGCACATGATCGCGGCGCAGACCGGGCTCGAGGTCGGCGACTTCGTCTGGACCGGCGGCGACTGCCACATCTACGACAACCACGTCGAGCAGGTGACCGAGCAGCTCACCCGCGAGCCGTTCGCGCCGCCCACCCTGCGGCTGGCTCGCACGCCCGACTCGGTCTTCGACTACGAGTACGAGGACTTCATCGTCGAGGGCTACCAGCACCACCCGCCGATCCGCGCGGCCGTCGCGGTATGAGCGAAGCGGATGCCTCGGCAGCGCGGGCACCGAAGCTCGGGCTCATCTGGGCCGAGGCGCACGGCGGGGTGATCGGGGCCGGGGGAGTGATGCCCTGGCACCTGCCCGAAGACCTCGCCCACTTCAAGGCCGTCACGCTCGGCAGCCCCGTCGTCATGGGCCGCAAGACCTGGGACTCGCTGCCCGAGCGATTCCGGCCCCTCCCGGGGCGCGCGAACATCGTCGTCACGCGCAATGAGCAGTGGGCGGCCGAAGGGGCCGTGCGGGCGGGCTCGATCGACGAGGCGCTGGCGGCTGCCGCGGCATCCGGCCCCGAGTGGATCTGGGGCATCGGCGGCGGCGAGCTCTACGCCCGCCTCATCGACCGCGCCGACCGGCTCGAGGTCACCGACCTCGACCTCGACCTCCCCGGCGACGCCTACGCCCCGTCGATCGACCTGAGCTGGCGGCTCGTCGACACCGACGACGCCGGCACGCGGGTCTCCCGCACGGGCATCGGCTACCAGTTCCGCCGCTACGACCGCCCCTGAACCGGCTGTCCGCTCCCGCCCCGCCCTCGCCCGCCCTCGCCTCGCCCTCGTCATTCCTGCGGATATACGATCCGCCACGCCGCGAGTTCTCTCGAGGTGCCGGCGTGTCGGATCGTATATCCGCAGGAGCGCACCCCGGTCTGAGCCTGACCCGCAGCGCCGACTTCTCCTCCACACGGTGATGCCCGAACGGCTCGGGCACCGAAATCGCACGTGGTCGCCCGCGGCGTTCGGCGTGCCCGCATGCTCTTCCGATGGCGAGGACTTCATCGGCAGCCGTGCACGCCGTCTGCACCCGACTCGGAGGGCTGGCCAGCGCTCGCGAGATCGTGGCGCACGGCATCGCTCGCGCGGCGATCGCGCGAGCGGTTCGCTCGGGCGTCATCGAACGCGCTCGGCGGGGTGTCTACGTCGCAAGTGACGCGCCCGAGGAACTCCGGTCCGCGGTCGCCCACGGCGGTGTGCTCGGCTGCGTCTCCGTGGCGCGAGAGGCAGGACTCTGGGTGCTCCCGATCGATGATCACGTGCATGTCGCCCTCCCGCCACATGGGCACGCCTTTCCTCACGTCCGCTGCACCTGCGTGAGCCATTGGGGCGTAGCGGATGTCGCGGCAGGCCGTGTCGGCCTCGTCGACGCACTCGCACAGTTGTTGTCGTGCATCGGCGAGGACGCATTCTTCGCCGCCCTCGAATCGGCGCTCCGGCTGCGGCGCCTGTCGCCCGTCGACCTCGTCCGACTGAGGTCGCGGATCGCCGAGTCCAGATCATGGCTCATCGACCTGGCGTGTGCGGAGTCGGAGAGCGGACTCGAATCGCTGATGAAGGTGCGGATGCATCGACTGGGGGTCACGCTCGCCGCGCAGGTCGATATCGTCGGCGTCGGTCGCGTCGATTTCGTGGTGGGAGACCGTCTGATCCTGGAGGTCGACGGTCGGCCAGGACACGAAGGCGCGGACAGCCGGCACAAGGACCGCGTGCGAGATGCGGTGGCGGCTGCTCACGGATTCGACACGCTTCGATTCGACTACGCGCTCGTCGTGCACGACTGGGCCACGGTCGAGGCGGCGATCCTCGAGAAGTTCCGTCGCGGGCTGCACCTCGACGGTTGGGCCGAAGGCGTCCGCGCCGGCGCAGCGGCGGTCTGAGGCTCCCGTCGCCGCGCCTGTTGTCGGGATGTGTTGGGCGGCGCCCCTTCTCGCCTGCCTGCGTGCAGAACTGCGGATATACGATCCGACACTCCGTCGAATCGGCTGCAGAGACGGCGCGCCGGATCGTATATCCGCAGGAATGACGGGGGAGGAGGGGTGACGAGCGAGGAGGCAGGCCAGGTCGAGGCAGCAGCCGGGGGCGGACGTCACCGGCGCACGCCGCGCGGGGCCGACCCGATACGCTGGAGAGCGTGACCTCAGAGAACCCCTTCGGACAAGTGCTCGTCGCGCTCGTCACGCCGATGACGGCGGACGGCGAAGTCGATTGGCCCGGGGTCGAGAAGCACATCGACGATGTCATCTCGGCTGGCGCCGACGGCATCGTCGTCACGGGCACCACGGGTGAGACGTCGACGCTCACCGACCCCGAGAAGATCCGTCTGGTCGAGGTCGGCAAGGATGTCGCCGCGGGCCGCGCCAAGATCATCACGGGTGGCGGGTCGAACGAGACCGCGCACGCGATCGAGCTCTACAAGCACTCCGAGCGCGTCGGCGCCGACGGCATCATGATCGTCACGCCGTACTACAACAAGCCCACGCAGGCCGGCATCCTGACGCACTTCCGGCTCGTGGCCGACGCAACCGACCTGCCGGTCATCCTCTACGACATCCCCGGCCGCACCGGCGTACCCATCAAGTACGAGACGATCCTGCGGCTCGCCAAGCACCCGAACATCCTCGCCGTGAAAGACGCCAAGGGCGACTTCTCCGAGGTCAGCCGGGTGCTGAACCAGACCGACCTCATGTACTTCTCGGGCGACGACGCCAACGTGCTGCCGCACCTCGCGATCGGTGCGACGGGGCTCATCGGCGTCACCGCGAACATCGCGCCGGCGCCGTACCGCACGATCGTCGACGCCGTGAACCGCGGCGACCTCGCCACGGCCACGGCCGCCCACCAGCAGCTCGAGCCGCTCGTGCGCGCCACCATGACCCACGTGCCCGGCACGGTCGCGGCGAAGTACATCCTGCACGGCCTCGGCCGCATCTCGAGCCCCCGAGTGCGCCTGCCCCTCGTCGGCCCCGAAGAGTGGGAGGCCGCCCTCATCGAAGACGAGATCGACCACGTGCAGGGCATCCCCGGCGTCGACTTCCACAACTTCCGGCCCGACCGCAACGCCGCCGCCGGCGGCGCACTGCCGAAGGTCGCGGGAACCACCCGCTGAACCAGCGGATGCCGCGGCGCGCACCTGCCCGCCCCGACATCCGCTCCGAGACATCCGCCGGTCACAGGGCCGGCACCGAACTGAACACCGCAACAGAAGGAGGGCACATGCCCGACGTCGTCATCGATCCCGCCCCGCTCGAGGCCGGAACGCTCCGCATCATCCCCATCGGCGGCCTGGGGGAGGTCGGCCGCAACATGACCAGCTACGAGATCGACGGCAAGATCCTCATCGTCGACTGCGGCGTGCTCTTCCCCGAGGAGCACCAGCCGGGCGTCGACCTGATCCTGCCCGACTTCGGCTTCCTGAAGTCGCGCATCGACGACATCGTCGGCGTCGTGCTCACGCACGGCCACGAGGACCACATCGGTGCCGTGCCGTATCTCCTGAAGCTCCGCGGCGACATCCCGCTGATCGGCTCGCAACTGACGCTCGCGCTCATCGAGGCGAAGCTCAAGGAGCACCGCATCAAGCCGTACACCCTCACGGTGAAGGAGGGCGGGCACGAGCAGATCGGCCCGTTCCGCCTCGAGTTCATCGCCGTCAACCACTCGATCCCCGACGCGCTCGCCGTGGCGATCAAGACCGACGCGGGCACCGTGCTCGCGACCGGCGACTTCAAGATGGACCAGTTGCCGCTCGACGGCCGCCTGACCGACCTGCGCGAGTTCGCGCGGCTCGGCGAAGAGGGCGTCGACGTCTTCATGGTCGACTCCACGAACGCGGATGTCCCGGGCTTCACGCCCCTCGAGCGCTCGATCGGCCCCGTGCTCGACGAGGTCATCAACCGTGCGCCCCGCCGGGTCATCGTCGCGAGCTTCTCGAGCCACGTGCACCGCGTGCAGCAGGTGCTCGACGCCGCGTGGGCGAACCACCGGCGCGTCGCGCTCCTCGGCCGCAGCATGGTGCGCAACATGACGATCGCCGCCGACCTCGGCTACCTGAAGGTGCCCGAGGGCGTGCTGATCGACTACAAGAAGGCCGGCAACATCCCCGACGACGAGATCGTCTACATGTCGACCGGTTCTCAGGGCGAGCCGATGGCCGTGCTCTCGCGCATGGCCAACCGCGACCACCAGATCGAGATCGGCGAGGGCGACACGGTGATCCTCGCGTCGAGCCTGATCCCGGGCAACGAGAACGCGGTCTACCGCGTCATCGACGGCCTCACGAAGCTCGGCGCGAACGTCGTGCACAAGGCGAACGCGAAGGTGCACGTCTCGGGCCACGCGGCCGCCGGCGAGCTGCTCTACTGCTACAACATCCTGAAGCCGAAGAACGTGCTGCCGATCCACGGCGAGTACCGGCACCTCTTCGCGAACGCGAAGCTCGCGCAAGACACCGGCATCCCCGAGAAGAACACCTTCATCGGCGAGAACGGCACGGTCTACGACCTGCGCGGCGGCGAGCTCAGCGTGGTCGGCCAGCTCGACCTCGGGTTCGTCTACGTCGACGGTTCGACCGTCGGTGAGATCACCGACGCCGACCTGAAGGACCGCCGCATCCTCGCGGAGGAGGGCTTCATCTCGGTCATCGTCGTGGTCGACGCCTCGACGGGCCGCGTCATCACCGGGCCCGAGATCCACGCGCGCGGCTTCGCCGAAGACGACTCGGTCTTCGACGACGTCAAGCCGAAGATCATCGACGCCCTCGCCGAGGCCGCTCGCAACGGCGTGCGCGACTCGCACGCGCTGTCGCAGATCGTGCGCCGCGTGCTCGGCGGCTGGGTCAACCGTCGCCTGCGTCGTCGCCCGATGCTCGTGCCGCTCGTCATCGAGGCGTAGCAGCGGGGTGCACGTCCCGGAACGGCCCGTCTTCGGACGGGCCGTTCCGCGTTTCGGTGCGGCAACCGTCGCGGGTATCGGGGATGACCCGGAATCCTCCCTGAGGAGGATTCCGCTGTCGTCGTCGAATCCCTAGGGTGGGGGAGATGCCCGGCGGCCCCTACGCCCGGGCGACCCGACGAAGGAGTGCCGTGGGCGTCTGGCGCAAGTGGATCTTCCCGACCGTTCGCATCGTGCTGGTGGCGGTGATCGCGATCGCATTGGCGAAGCTCGCGTTCTTCCCCGATCGCGCCGAGGCCGAGACCGAGACGCTCACGCCCACGGGCAGCGTGGCCGAGCCGCAGGTCGTGGTGGCGCGTGGTTCGATCGCGAACGACGTCGTGCTCACGGGCACGGTCAACGCGGATGCCGCGGCTCCCGTCAAGGCCACGGCCACGGGCACGGTCGACGAGGTGTTCGTCGCTGCGGGGCAGAAGGTCACCGCCGGGCAGAAGATCTACGACATCAAGGTGCCTGACGAGCCGGAACCGGTCGAGGCCGCACCCGGGCCCGACGGTGCGCCGGTGATGACCACCCCCGAGCCGACCTTCCACTTCGAGAAGGTGCTCGCGCCGTCGGCCGGAGTGCTGTCGTCGCTCGACGTCATCGCGGGCCAGCCCGTCGCGACGGGCGACGTCACGGGGCAGGTCGCCCCGCCGACCTTCAACGTCACCGCGACGCTCAGCCCCGAGCAGCAGTACCGGCTGACGAGTGCCCCGACCGAGGCGGTCGTGACGATCGCGGGCGGCCCCGCGCCGTTCACGTGCGGCGGGCTCGTGATCTCCACGCCCCTGTCGGGCAGCGGTGCCGGGGCGGGCGGCGCCGGCGCGGCCGGCGGTGCCGGCGGCACGGGCGAAGCGACATCCGGTGGCACCACGGTGCGCTGCTCGGTGCCGGGTGACGTGCGCGTGTTCCCGGGGCTCTCCGCGCAGGCGAAGATCTCGGCCGGCAGCGCCGACGACGTGCTCGTCGTGCCGGTCACGGCGGTCGAGGGCGGTGCGGAGACGGGCGTCGTCTGGCTGGTGACGCCCGAGGGCGAGCGGGTCGAGCAGCCCGTGAAGCTCGGCCTCAGCGACGGCACGCAGGTCGAGGTCGTCGAGGGCGTCGCCGAGGGCGACCAAGTGCTCGAGTTCGTTCCCGGCGCCCCTGGCGGCACCGGCGAGGAGAGCTGCGTGCAGGCCCCCGACGGCATGATGATGTGCGGAACGCTCACCAAATGACCCTCGTCGAAGCACGCGGCGTCGGCCGCACCGTCGAGCTGCCCGACGGGCGGCCGCTCACGATCCTGTCGGGCGTCGACCTCACCGTCTCCGAGGGCGACCGGGTCTCGATCGTGGGCCGTTCGGGTTCGGGCAAGTCGACGCTGCTGAACCTCCTCGGCCTGCTCGACGCGCCGACCGAAGGCGAGCTCGCCTTCCTGGGCCACGATGTGCGCCGCATCGGCAGCGGTGCCCGCGACCGGCTGCGCGGCAGCGAGGTCGGCTTCGTCTTCCAGCAGTTCAACCTGCTGCCGGGGCGAACCGCGCTCGAGAACGTGCAGACGCCGCTCCTCTACTCGGGCGGCCGCGAGTTCTGGCGGCGTGAGCGCATCGCCCGCGACATGCTCGAACGCGTCGGGCTCGGCGAGCGGCTCACGACGAAGCCCGAGCGGCTGTCGGGCGGCGAGCAGCAGCGGGTGGCGATCGCCCGTGCGCTCGTGCGCAAGCCGCGGCTCATCCTCGCCGACGAGCCGACCGGCGCCCTCGATCTCGAGACCGGCGCCGAGGTCATGTCGCTCATCGAATCCGTCGCGGCCGAGACCGGTGCCGCGCTCGTGACGATCACGCACGACCCCACGATCGCAGCGCGATCGAACCGCCACTTCCTGCTGCGAGGCGGCAGGCTCGAATCGGCGGATGCCTCGGGCACGGCCCCGGACGTCGGGGCCGAAGCCGAGGCCGTGGACGACGCCGAGGCTGAAGCCGTCGACGATGCCTCCGCCGCGACCGGGATCGGGGCCGTCGCATGATGGGCTGGCTGACCCGAACGGCGACGGGCGTCGTGAGCACGATCGTCGAAGCCCTCGAAGAACTGCGCATCCACCGCGGACGCGTGCTGCTCTCGCTCATCGGGGTCGCGGTCGCCGTGTGCGCGCTGACGACGGTCGTCGGAGCGGGAGCGATCGCCGAACAGGCGGGTCGGGAGATGCAGGAACGCGGCGGCGGGCGCCCGGCCACCGTGCAGCTGAACCCGATGTCCCAGAACGGCTCGATCGATCCCGAGACCGCCGACGCCGCGTGGCGCGCCGCCCTCGAGCGGCACGGCATCGAGTACGCGAGTCGCGTCGGGTACGGCGGCCTGACCGTGCAGTTCGCCGATGGGGCCGTGCCCGTCTCGATGCAGGTCGTCGACCCCGACTACGGCCTCATGCACCGTGTTCGGCTGAGTGAGGGCTCCTGGTTCGTCGACCGGGATGCCGACCGCCTGGCGCCGGCGCTCATCGTGAACGAGGCGTTCTGGAAGCGGCTCGGGAGCCCGGCGCTCGACACGCACCCGACCGTGCAGCTCCTCGGCCGCGGTGCCGCCACGGGAGTCGTCACCGGAGTCACGCCGGCCCAGGGGGAGTGGGACACCGAGCCGACCGCGTTCATCCTCTCCGAGGGCTTCCTGCCGTTGCAGCCCGCGACACCGGATCCCATGATGGGCGCGTACGCCCCGGCGTACGAGATGTGGATTCCCGACGGCTCGGCCGACGAACTCACCGAGTCGATGAAGCAGGCGTTCCAGTCCGAGCTCGGCGATGGGGCCACGGTCGACGGATGGCGCAGCGACTACGGCGCGATGGGGGGCGACCCGTTCCTCCCGCTCAAGCTGATGGTCATCGGCGTCGCGGTCGTCATCCTGCTGCTCGGCGCCCTCGGGCTCCTGACGATCGCGCTCGTGACCGTGCGCGGACGCATCCGAGAGATCGGCATCCGCAGGTCGTTCGGGGCCACAGCGGGGCGCGTGTTCTTCTCGGTGCTGATGGAGACCGTCGTCGGCACCTTCGTCGCGGGTGTCGTCGGAGTGGGTGCGGCGATCGCGATCGTGCGCAGTCCGCTCATGGGCATGGCGCTCGGCGGGGCCGACGTGCAGGACATGCCGGGGTTCCCGATCGAGGCGGCGCTGATCGGCATCGGAGCAGCGGTCGCGGTCGGCGCGCTCGCCGGACTCCTGCCTGCGCTGGGCGCGGTGCGGGTGAAGGTGATCGACGCGATCCGGTTCTGAGGCGACGCGGGGTGCGGCGCGAAACACCGCCGTAACACCCCGCGCGTAGCATCCGGCCATGGCGGCATTCACGGTGCGTCCGGCCATCCCCGACGACGGATCATTCCTCGCCGACATGGTGGTCGAGGCGGCGAACTGGCGGTCGGGAGGCACCCGGCCGCGACCGACGGTGCTCGCCGACCCGGCATCGCGCGTGTACGTCGCCGGTTGGCAGCGCCCGGCCGATCGCGGCGTCGTCGCCGTCGACGGCGACGGCCGACCCGTCGGAGCCGCCTGGTACCGGCTCTTCGCCGCCGATGCGGCCGCGCACGGCTTCGTCGCGGTCGGTGTGCCCGAGCTCATCATCGGCGTCCGACCGCTCTGGCGTGCGCAGGGGGTCGGCCGAGTGCTCATGCAGTCGCTCGCCGAGACCGCGCGCGCGGCGGGCTTCGCGCGACTGGCGCTCAGCGTCGAGCACGGCAACTTCGCCGAGTCGCTGTATCGCTCCGAGGGGTTCGTGGTGGTCGGCACCGGCTCCGGACGCGACACGATGGTGCGTTCGCTCGGCTGATGGCGCAGGATTCCCGGTGATCGCATCGGTGACGGAGGCGCGGCGGATCCCGAACACTCGCACCCGGCTGTCGCCCGGTGTGGGCGCGCGGCCGTAGCCTAGGCACATGGCTACGAGCACCAGGTCGAATGGGCGTGCCTCGGGCGCGTCCTCGCGTGCTTCGAGTGCCCGCACCGCGCCCACGAAGAAGCTGCCGGCGGCGAGCACCCGCGGCACGGCCGCCAAGAAGCCGCCCGCGGCACCCGAGGGGCCGAACATCCTCGTCCGCGCGTGGATGGGACTCGCACACCTCACCGGCGGCGCCGCGCGCGCGCTCGGACCCGAGACGCTCTCCAAGGAGGAGCGTCGCGACGGCCTGCCGTTCTTCATCGTCGTGCTCGCGATCATCGGCGCGGTGATCGAGTGGTTCCTCATCAACGAGCCCGTCGCCCAGACCCTCGACTCGTGGACCTTCGGCGGCCTCTTCGGCCGAGTGGCCTTCGCCCTGCCCGTCGTCATGCTGCTCTTCGCGGTCTGGCTGTTCCGGCACCCGAGCTCCGTGCACGACAACACGCGCATCGGCATCGGGCTGGGCCTCCTGCTCCTGACCGTCTCCGCCCTCTGCGACATCTTCGGCGGCCAGCCCGAACCACGTGAGGGCATGGCGGTGCTCGCCCGTGCCGGCGGCATCCTCGGCTGGCTGGTGGCCGCGCCGCTCATCGCGCTCATCACCGAGGCCGGCGCCGCCGTGGTCGTCATCGTGCTGCTCGTGCTGTCGCTGCTCATCATCACCAAGACCCCGCCGAACCGCATCCCGGCGCGCTTCCGCGAGCTCTACGAGTGGCTCTTCGGGGCGACGCACGACGAACCCGTGACCGAGGTCGGCCCGAAGCCGACGAAGCGCGAACGCAAGAAGTCGGTGCAGACCGAACTCGACGGCATCGACGCCCTCGGCGACGGCGACGACGAGGAGCCGAAGGGCGGCATGCTGCCCTGGTGGCGCCGCAACGACTCCAACCGTGAAGAGGACCCCGCGTTCGAGGCCACCGGCGTCGAAGGCCTCACCGAGGTGTTCGGCGCTGGCTCCGCCGCGGGCAGCTTCGAGACCCCGCTCGAGGGCGTCGGCCAGAACAGCTACAACACCGAGGTGCTCGGCGACCTCGAACGCGCCGAGTCGGCGCTGCAGCAGTTCACGGGCGACGTGCCGCGCGGCGGCACCGGGCTCCGCGGCGACGATGCCGGGGCGACCAACGTGCTCGCGGCCTTCGATGTCGCCGGCGACGCGGCCGGCCTGCCGGGCGCCGGCGCACCCGAATCGTCGGAGTTCGATGCGGAGGCGGCATCCGAGCCCGATCGCCCCTACAGCCTCCCCGCGGCGTCGACGCTCGCGGCCGGCGCTCCCGCGAAGAAGCGCTCGCAGGCCAACGACGACGTCGTGCGCCAGATCACCGGCGTGCTCGAGCAGTTCGGCGTCGATGCGAAGGTCACGGGCTTCTCGCGCGGCCCGACCGTGACGCAGTACGAGATCGAGCTCGGCCCGGGCGTCAAGGTCGAACGCGTCACCGCGCTGTCGAAGAACCTCGCCTACGCCGTCGCCTCGAACGAGGTGCGCATCCTCTCGCCGATCCCGGGCAAGAGCGCCATCGGCATCGAGATCCCCAACGCCGACCGCGAGATCGTGACCCTCGGCGACGTGCTGCGCTCCGGCAACGCCGCGAACGCGACGCACTCCATGACGATCGGCGTCGGCAAGGACGTCGGCGGCGGCTACGTCGTCGCGAACCTCGCCAAGATGCCGCACCTCCTGGTGGCCGGCTCCACGGGCTCCGGCAAGTCGAGCTTCGTGAACTCGATGATCACCTCGCTCCTGATGCGGGCGAAGCCCTCCGACGTGCGCATGGTGCTCATCGACCCGAAGCGCGTCGAGCTGGCTCCGTACGCGGGCGTGCCGCACCTCATCACTCCCATCATCACGAACCCGAAGAAGGCCGCCGAGGCGCTCTCGTGGGTCGTGAAGGAGATGGACATGCGGTACGACGATCTCGCGTCGTTCGGCTTCCGTCACATCGACGACTTCAACAAGGCCGTCGTCAACGGCGAGATCGTGCTGCCCGCCGGCTCCGAGCGCAAGCTCAAGCCGTACCCGTACCTGCTCGTCGTCGTCGACGAGCTCGCCGACCTCATGATGGTCGCCCCGCGCGACGTCGAGGACTCGATCGTGCGCATCACGCAGCTCGCCCGCGCCTCCGGCATCCACCTCGTGCTCGCGACGCAGCGACCGTCGGTCGACGTCGTCACTGGCCTCATCAAGGCCAACGTGCCGTCGCGTCTCGCGTTCGCGGTCACGAGCGTCACCGACTCGCGCGTCATCCTCGACCAGCCGGGTGCCGACAAGCTCATCGGGCAGGGCGACGCGCTCTTCCTGCCGATGGGGGCATCGAAGCCGCTCCGCGTGCAGGGCGCCTGGGTGAGCGAAGACGAGATCGAGCGGGTCGTCAAGCACGTCACCCGGCAGGCCCGTCCCGAGTACCGGCAGGATGTCGCGGCATCCGTCGAACGCAAGGAGATCGATTCCGACATCGGCGACGACCTCGAGCTGCTGCTCGCCGCGGCCGAGCTCGTGGTGTCGACGCAGTTCGGTTCGACGTCGATGCTGCAGCGCAAGCTCCGTGTGGGCTTCGCGAAGGCCGGCCGCCTCATGGATCTGCTCGAGTCCCGCGAGATCGTCGGCCCCTCGGAGGGGTCGAAGGCGCGCGACGTGCTCGTCACGGCCGAGCAGCTGCCCGGTGTGCTCGCCCGACTCCGCGGCGAGGAGCCGGCGGCGGCTCCGGCGGCCCGGCCTGCTGCGGCCGCCGCGCCTGCCCCGGCGCAGACTGGCCCGCTCGGCGGCGGCATCGCACCCACCGAGGCCTACGACGCACCCGACGCGCGCTACGAAGACCCGGTCGCCCGCATGAGCGAGGGCCTACCCGAGGTCGAGGGCGACACCGACGAAGACGCGTGGGGCCTCACCGGCCGCGACTGAGTCTCGCTCGTGCCGGAGTGCACGTCGGCCTCTCCGCGCGACCGCCCGGCCGGTAGTCTGGCGGTATGACCTCTTCCGCCGGCACCCCCGCGCGATCGGCGAACTGGAACCTTCCGAACGCGATCACCGTCGTCCGCATCCTCATGGCTCCGCTGGTCTTCTGGCTGCTCCTCGCCGACGCGGGAGCCGACGGCCCGATGCGTTGGTGGGGCGCCGTGATCTTCATCGTCGCGATCTCGACCGACTGGGTCGACGGGTGGCTCGCTCGCTCCCGCGGTCTGGTCACCGACCTCGGCAAGATCCTCGACCCGATCGCCGACAAACTCCTCACGAGCGGCGCCCTGATCTGCCTCTCGATCCTCGGCGAGTTGTGGTGGTGGGTCACGATCGTCATCGTGGTGCGCGAGGTGGGCATCACCGTGTGGCGCCTCGTCGAGCTGCGCCGCGGTAACGTGGTGCCCGCGTCATCCGGCGGCAAGCTCAAGACCCTCGCGCAGTCGGTCGCGATCTCACTCGCGCTCGTGCCGCTGTGGACGATCGTCGGCGACTGGATCTACTGGCTCAATTGGGCGACGATGGCGGTCGCCCTCGTGCTCACCCTCTGGTCGGGCCTGCTCTACGTGCGCGACGCCGTGCGCCTCGCGCGCGCACCCCGCGACGCGAGCTGAGACGAGCAAGCGGATGCCTCGTGCCACCGGAGACCTGGCAGCCCGACTCATCGCCGAGCTGACCGAGCGCGGCCTGCGGGTCGCCGTCGCCGAGTCCTTGACCGGCGGGCTCGTGGTCGCCGAGCTCACGAGCGTGCCCGGGGCGTCGGTCGTGGTCAGCGGCGGCGTCGTCGCCTACGACACCGCGGTGAAGCGGTCGGTGCTGGGCGTCGACGCCGAGCTGCTCGAAGCCGAGGGCGCCGTGCACCCCGAGGTCGCCCGGCAGATGGCCGATCGCGTGCGCGCGGCGCTCGCGATCGACGGGCGAGCGGCCGAGCTCGGCATCGCGACGACGGGCGTCGCCGGTCCCGCCGATCAGGACGGCAGGCCGCCGGGCACCGTCTTCGTCGGCATCGCGTTCGACGGTGAGGTCGAGGCGATCGAGCTCGCGCTGCGCGGGAGCCGTGCCGAGATCCGTGCCGCGACCGTGCAGGGGGCGATCGATGCGGCGCTCGCTCGTCTCGAGGAATCTTCTCCGCGACGCGCGGAATAGTCTTCGTGAACACCCTGTTACATGTGGCAGGTTCACACGAAAGCCCCAGTGTGCAACGCTAGATTGGTACAACGGAGAGTCGGCTAGACTGACGCTCCCGTTTCCGGCTCCGGGGGAGCCGCAGGCAGAGAGAAGGAGGTTCCCGATGGTCCTGGTTCGACAGGAGATCGGCGATGTGCTGAGGGACTTCCGTCTGCAGAAGGGTCGTACCCTTCGTCAGGTCGCGTCCAAGGCCAGCGTCGCGCTCGGCTACCTGAGCGAGGTGGAGCGAGGCCAGAAAGAGGCGTCCTCCGAGATCCTCGCCTCCGTCGCCGATGCGCTCGACACGCCCATCTCGGTGATCATGCACGAGGTCGGCGACCGCATCGCGGTGCTCGAAGGCCTCTCGGTGGTGCCAGACAGCCTGCCCGACGAGCTCGTGGCAGAGTTCGACGCCGACCTGATGGTCCGCTGACCACTCCCAATACGCAACGCAGATCGGCCGGTCGTCAGACCGGCCGATCGTCTTTCCAGAGGTGATCCGGTGAAGCAGAGCGAGTTCCAAGCCGCGGTCGCTGAGGAGTTCGGCGTCGGCTTCGGCG
Source organism: Agromyces hippuratus (assembly GCF_013410355.1). Classification (NCBI taxonomy): domain Bacteria; kingdom Bacillati; phylum Actinomycetota; class Actinomycetes; order Micrococcales; family Microbacteriaceae; genus Agromyces; species Agromyces hippuratus. Next base: position 329,598 of record NZ_JACCFI010000001.1, read on the forward strand.
GCGCGATCGTCGGCGACCTCGTGCTCACCGCACTCGGCGGCCGCACCGCCCGCGAGGCGCTCGCCGCCGGGGTGCGCCCGCGCGAGGTCTGGCTCGCCCTCTGCGAGGCGACGGATGTCCCGGAGGAGCGCCGGCACGGCGCCGGGCGCCCGGTTCCCGGGGAGACCCGCTCGCCGCGGCATCCGTAGTCGACCGTCGTTCGCCGTGCGATCGATGCTCGCACCCGCGTCCGAAGACGTGTTCGACACGCGGGCGCTTCTTCGAACATGCGTTCGGCAGCTGGGGTAGGCTCCTCAACAGCAGGAGCTCCAGTGCAGCTGTCCACATCCCCGTCGAGATCGGCGTCGGATGTCGGTGGCCGACCATACGGTCGATGCATCGGAACACACCGCAACCGCCTTGTCGCACGACGCCACGGGTCACGGCCCGCAACGTGGAACGACAGCCTAGAGGCAGCAGCAATCGAGCATCGAAGGAGCCCTACCCATGGCATCACCAGCAGACCGCGAGAAGTCACTCGAGACCGCCCTCGCGCAGATCGACCGCCAGTTCGGCAAGGGCTCGGTCATGCGCCTCGGCAGCGAAGACCGCGCACCCGTCGAGGTCATCCCCACGGGCTCGATCGCGCTCGACGTCGCGCTCGGCATCGGCGGGCTCCCGCGCGGCCGCATCATCGAGATCTACGGCCCCGAGTCGTCGGGTAAGACGACGCTGACCCTCCACGCCATCGCCAACGCGCAGCGCAACGGCGGCATCGCCGCGTTCATCGACGCCGAGCACGCGCTCGACCCCGAGTACGCGAAGAAGCTCGGCGTCGACATCGACGCGCTGCTCGTCTCCCAGCCCGACACGGGTGAGCAGGCGCTCGAGATCGCCGACATGCTCGTGCGGTCCGGCTCCATCGACCTCATCGTCATCGACTCGGTCGCGGCGCTCGTGCCCCGCGCCGAGATCGAGGGTGAGATGGGCGATTCGCACGTGGGCCTGCAGGCCCGCCTCATGTCGCAGGCGCTCCGCAAGCTCACCGGTGGTCTCAGCCAGACGAACACCACGATGATCTTCATCAACCAGCTGCGCGAGAAGATCGGCGTGTTCTTCGGCAGCCCCGAGACCACCGCCGGCGGCAAGGCGCTGAAGTTCTACGCCTCGGTGCGTCTCGACATCCGTCGCATCGAGACCCTGAAAGACGGCACCGACGCAGTGGGCAACCGCACGCGCGTCAAGGTCGTCAAGAACAAGATGGCGCCGCCCTTCAAGCAGGCCGAGTTCGACATCCTCTACGGCGTCGGCATCTCGCGCGAGGGCAGCCTCATCGACTACGGCGTCGACCAGGCCATCGTCAAGAAGTCGGGTGCGTGGTACACGTACGACGGCGACCAGCTGGGTCAGGGCAAAGAGAACGCCCGCAACTTCCTGCTGCAGAACCCCGACATCGCCGCCGACATCGAGCAGAAGATCCTCGTCAAGCTGAACATCGGCCAGCCGGCCGGTGCGGCTGCAGCTGCTCCGGCGAACGTCGAGCCCATCGCACCGAAGCTCGGGCGCAAGGGCGCCTGAGCGAGAACCACGACACGACCGGGGTGAGTCAGACATGAACGACGCATCATCAGAACGACTCGCCCCGGTCACGTACCTGCCGTGGGCGAAGGCCGAGCCGACGCCGCCGGTTGCGGCATCACGGAGCCGTCCGCCCGCTGAACCTGAGGCACCGCCCGTTGCGGCACCACGGAATCGCCCGAAGGCCGACGGACGTCCTGGTCGCCTGCGTTCGATCTCGCGCAACGAGACCTGGGCCGAGTCCGAGGCGGAGTCGGAGTCACGAGAGCCGTCTGAGCCCGAAGAGTCCGGGGCGGAGCGCGACGAGCGCATCGACCGGCTCGTCATCTCTCGGCTGCGCCGCTCGGCGCTCTCGGTCTCCGAGGTGCGCGCGGTGCTCGTCGAGCACGGGCTCGACGACATCGAGGTCGAAGAGTGGATCGAGCGCTACGAACGGCTCGGCTACCTCGACGACGCGAAGCTCGCCGAGCAGGTCGTGCACAGTCACGGCGTGCGCCGCGGTCGGGGCAGCGGCGCGATCATGCAAGAGCTCGGGCGCCGCGGCGTCGACAACGCGCTCGCACGAGCGGCGGTCGAAGACCTCGACCCCGAGACCGAGCTCGAGAACGCGCGCACCGTCGCCGAGCGACGGGCACGTCAGCTGCGCGGCCTCGACCGGCAGACCGCCGAGCGCCGGTTGTCGGCGTTCCTCCAGCGGCGAGGCTACCCGGGCGACGTCGTGCGCGAGGCGGTGACGGCGGCACTCGCGGCCGAAGGCTCGTAAACTGGTGCGATCATGAGCACCATTCACGACGTCTCCATTGATGGGGTGCCCGGCGATTCGCTCGCCGGACCGGCAACGACGCCGCGCACCTACGAGGTCCGCACCTTCGGCTGCCAGATGAACGTGCACGACTCCGAGCGACTCTCGGGCTCGCTCGAAGCCGCCGGCTACGTGCCCGCCGACGGTGCCGAGCCCGACGTCGTGGTCATCAACACGTGCGCCGTTCGCGAGAACGCCGACAACAAGCTCTACGGCAACCTCGGCCACCTCGCGTCGGTCAAGCGTCGCCACGAGGGCATGCAGATCGCCGTGGGCGGATGCCTCGCCCAGAAGGACAAGAACGTCATCCTCGAGAAGGCGCCCTGGGTCGACGTCGTGTTCGGCACCCACAACATGGGCGCCCTGCCGAGCCTGCTCGAGCGCGCGCGCCACAACGACGAGGCGCAGCTCGAGATCCTCGACTCGCTCGAGGTGTTCCCGTCGACGCTGCCCACGAAGCGCGATTCCAGCTACAGCGGCTGGGTGTCGATCTCGGTCGGCTGCAACAACACCTGCACCTTCTGCATCGTGCCGGCGCTTCGCGGCAAGGAGAAGGACCGCCGGCCCGGCGACATCCTCGCCGAGATGCAGGCGCTCGTCGACGACGGCGTGATGGAGATCACGCTGCTCGGCCAGAACGTGAACTCCTACGGCGTCGAGTTCGGCGACCGCCAGGCGTTCGGCAAGCTGCTCCGCGCGGCGGGCCAGATCGAGGGCCTCGAACGCATCCGCTTCACGAGCCCGCACCCCGCCGCCTTCACCGACGACGTCATCGACGCGATGGCCGAGACGCCGAACGTCATGCCGCAGCTGCACATGCCCCTGCAGTCCGGTTCCGACCGGGTGCTGAAGGCGATGCGCCGCTCCTACCGCTCCGAGAAGTTCCTCGGCATCCTCGACCGGGTGCGCGCGCGCATCCCGAACGCGGCGATCTCGACCGACATCATCGTGGGCTTCCCGGGCGAGACCGAAGCGGACTTCCAAGAGACGCTCCGCGTGGTCGAGGCGGCGCGGTTCGCCTCGGCATTCACGTTCCAGTACTCCATCCGTCCCGGCACGCCTGCGGCGACGATGGAGGACCAGGTGCCGAAAGAGGTCGTGCAGGAGCGCTACGAACGACTCCTCGCCCTGCAGGACCGCATCGCGTGGGAGGAGAACCAGCGACTCATCGGTCACCCCGTCGAGGTGCTCGTCGCGACCGGCGAGGGCAAGAAGGACGCCGAGACGCACCGTCTGAGCGGTCGCGCCGAAGACAGCCGCCTCGTGCACTTCGAGGTCCCAGCCGGCTCCGAGCTGCCGCGCCCGGGCGACGTCGTCTCCGTGACCATCACGCAGGCCGCGCCGTTCCACCTGATCGCGGACTCGCTCGACGACGCACCGCTGCGCATTCGCCGCACCCGCGCCGGCGACGCGTGGGATCGGGCACAGGCCGAGAGCTGCGGCGTCCCGGCCGCCCCCGGCGCATCCGCCGCCGGCCGCGTGTCGCTCGGCCTGCCGACGCTTCGGGCGCGCGGCACCGAACCGCTCATCTCGCCCGGCGTCGGCACGATGCCGATCTACGACCCCACCGACGGCCAACGCTGACGTGACGCTCATCGCGATCGTCGGCGCGACCGGCACGGGCAAGTCCGCATTCGCGCTCGACCTCGCCGAGGCGTACGGCAGGGTCGGCCGCGCCGCCGAGGTGGTGAACGCCGACGCCATGCAGCTCTACCGGGGCATGGACATCGGCACTGCCAAGCTCCCGCCGGCCGAGCGGCGCGGGGTGCCGCATCACCTGCTCGACGTGCTCGACGTCGTCGACGAGGCATCCGTCGCCGAGTACCAGACGGCGGCGCGCGCCGCGGTCGACGAGATCCTCGCGCGCGACTCGGTCGCGCTGCTCGTCGGCGGCTCCGGCCTGTACGTGTCGTCGGTCATCCACGACTTCCGCTTTCCGGGCACGGATGCCGCGGTGCGCGCCCGTCTCGAGGCGGAGCTCGCCGCGCAGGGCCCCGGCATGCTGCACGCGCGCCTCCGCGAGATCGACCCGGTGACGGCGGGGAGCGTCGACGCGCAGAACGGGCGCCGTCTCGTGCGCGCACTCGAGGTGATCGAGGTGACCGGGGAGCCGAAGGCTGCGCGATTGCCCGACGAACCCGTGCCGTGGCGCCCGCACGGCATCGTGCACCTTCGCAGCGACCGGGCGACGCTCGTCGCGCGCCTCGACGAGCGGGTCGAGGGCATGTGGCGGGACGGGCTCGTCGACGAGGTGCAGGGGCTCATCCCGGCTGGTATCGAGCAGGGTGTGACCGCGCGCAGGGCCATCGGCTACGCGCAGGCGCTCGGCGAGATCACGGGCCGGCTCTCGCGGGCCGACGCGATCGCCGAGACGCAGCAGCTCACCCGCACCTACGCCCGCCGCCAGGTGAGCTGGTTCAAGCGCTACCGCGATGCGGTCACGATCGACGCCGACGACGTCGTGGCGCTCGGCACCGAACTCTCGCGGATCGCAGCCACGGACTGATCGGCCGGCATTCGATCTGCGGCTCGCCGAGGGAGTCCGGATCCCAGCCATAGACTGATCGGATGGCATTCGATCTGCGGTTCACCAAGGGCCAGGGCACGGGCAACGACTTCGTGCTCTTCAGTGATCCCGAGGGGGAGTCGGAACTCACGCCGACTCAGATCGCCGCGGTCTGCGACCGCCGGTTCGGCGTGGGCGCCGACGGGGTCATCCGCGCCGTGCGATCGGCGAACCTCGATGCGGGCGCCGCATCGCTCGCAGAGGACCCGCAGGCCGTGTGGTTCATGGACTACTGGAACGCCGACGGCACGGTCTCCGAGATGTGCGGCAACGGCATCCGCGTCTTCACGAGCTACCTGATCGACCAGGGGCTCGCCGACCTCGGCGCGAACGAGTCGATCGCCATCGGCACCCGTGCCGGTGTTCGCACCGTGCGACGCACGGTGGCGGGGTTCGAGGCCGACCTCGGTCTCTGGCGTCTGGCCGGCGGCGAGCCGCTCGTGCGCGGCAAGAGCCTGCCGGTCGCCCGTCCCGGCCTCGGCATCGACGTCGGCAACCCGCACATCGTCGTCGCCCTGGCCGACGACGATGAGCTCGACGGACTCGACCTCGCCTACCAGCCGATCATCGAGCCCGAACCCGAGGCGGGCGCCAACATCGAGTTCGTCGTGCCGGCCGAGCCGCTCGTCGAAGAGGGAGTCGGGCGCATCCGCATGCGGGTGCACGAGCGAGGCTCCGGCGAGACGCTCTCCTGCGGCACCGGAGCGGTGGCCTCGGCCCTCGCCGTTCGGTACTGGGCCGGCGAAGCTGCTCCCGACCGCTGGCGCGTGCAGGTGCCCGGCGGCGTGCTGGGCGTGCGCATGGTGCAGGCCGCCGACGGCGAGCACGTGGCGCTCTCGGGGCCGGCCGAACTCGTCTTCGACGGCGTGCTCAGCCTCGCCTGACACCCCTGTTCTCTGAGCTCGTCGAAGGGTGGCCTCGCTCCAACAGGCTCAGCAGGCGAGAACAGGCTCAGCAGGCGAGCCCGCCGTCAGCGATCGGATGCCGCGGCGCTCACCTCGAGCACCCGGAACCCCTTGTCCTGCGCCGCGCGGTCGATGTCGAGGCCGAGGTCGTCGGCGATCCAACGCTGCAGCGACTCGGCGCCGAGATGCTTCGCGACGACGAGCCATGCGCTCGCGTCGTCTTCAAGGCGGGGGAGCCAGTGCTCGAGCATGGCGTGCAGTTCGGCCTTGCCCACCCGGATCGGCGGGTTCGACCAGATGCCGGCGAACCGCACGTCGGCGGGAACATCGCCCGGCAGCAGCGCGTTGACATTGGTGATGCCGAGGCGTGCGCAGTTGCGGCGCACGAGGTCGAGGGCGCGTTCGTTCACGTCGACGGCCCACACCGTGGCATCCGGTGCCCGAAGCGCCAGTGAGATCGCGATCGGTCCCCAGCCGCAGCCGAGGTCGAGCAGGTCACCGCTCGCCGGCGGCGCCGGGGCGCGGTCGAGGAGGATCCGGGTGCCGGTGTCGAGGTGCTCGGGGCTGAAGACGCCGCCCGAGGTCGAGAGCGACAGTTCGCGCCCGGCGAGGGTCACGGTGATGGTGCGGAGAGTGGCCTCGCCGCCCGGACGAGAGGAGAAGTAATGCTCGGAGGCCATACAGGGGAACCTATCGCAGCGATGGGAACTAGGGTTAACGCGATGAATGACGCCGAACAGAACTCCGCAGACGACGCCGTCGAGCGGGTGCTCAAGGGTGCAGAGACCAAGGCCGGGGTGACCCGCTTCGGATCCGATTCCGCCGAGGCGCTCATGTCGCCCGATTCGGTCGACCTGTTCGGCTCCGATACCGACGGCGAGCAGTACGACCGCGAGGCACGGGCCGGTCTCCGCCGGGTCGGCGGACTCTCCACCGAACTCGAAGACGTCACCGAGGTCGAGTACCGGCAGCTCCGGCTCGAGAACGTCGTGCTCATCGGCGTGTACTCGCAGGGTTCGCAGGACGAGGCCGAGAACTCCATGCGCGAGCTCGCCGCCCTCGCCGAGACGGCGGGCGCCCGCGTGCTCGACGGCGTGCTGCAGCGACGTCCGCACCCCGACCCCAGCACCTACCTCGGCCGCGGCAAGGTCGACGAGTTGCGGCACATCGTCGCCTCGCTCGGCGCCGACACGGTCGTCGCCGACACCGAGCTCGCGCCGAGCCAGCGGCGTGCCCTCGAAGACGCGATCAAGGTCAAGGTCATCGACCGCACCGCCGTCATCCTCGACATCTTCAGCCAGCACGCGAAGAGCCGTGAGGGCAAGGCGCAGGTCGAACTCGCGCAGCTCGAATACCTCCTCCCGCGCCTGCGCGGCTGGGGCGAGTCGATGTCGCGACAGGCCGGTGGCCAGGTCGGCGGCGCCGGGGCCGGCATGGGCTCCCGCGGTCCCGGTGAGACCAAGATCGAGCTCGATCGCCGGCGCATCCACTCCCGCATGGCGAAGCTCCGCAAGCAGATCGCGGGCATGAAGCCGGCCCGTGAGGCCAAGCGCGCCAACCGCAAGCGCAACGCGGTGCCCTCGGTCGCGATCGCGGGGTACACGAACGCCGGCAAGTCGAGCATCCTGAACCGCATCACCGGTGCCGGGGTGCTCGTCGAGAACGCCCTGTTCGCCACCCTCGACGCGACCGTGCGTCGCAACACCACGGCCGATGGCCGCGTTTACACGATCGCCGACACGGTGGGCTTCGTGCGCAACCTCCCGCACCAGCTCGTCGAGGCGTTCCGTTCGACGCTCGAGGAGGTCGGCGACTCCGACCTCATCGTGCACGTCGTCGACGCGGCGCACCCCGACCCCGCCGGGCAGATCGCCACGGTGCGCGATGTCATCGGCGAAGTCGGCGCACGCGACATCCCCGAGCTCATCGTCTTCAACAAGGCCGACCTCGTGACCCCCGAAGACCGGCTCGTGCTGCGCGGACTCGAGCCCGGCGCGATCTTCGCATCGGCGCGCACCGGCGAGGGCATCCCCGAGGTGCTCGAGGCCATCGCCCGCATGATGCCCGACCCCGCCGTCGAGATCGACCTGCTCGTGCCGTACGACCGGGGCGACGTCGTCTCGACGCTGCACGAGACCGGTCGAGTGCTCTCGATCGAGTACCTCGAAGACGGCACGCGCGTGCGTGCGCTCGCCTCGCCGGAGCTCGCGGGCCAGCTCGAGGAGTTCGCCGCGGCCTCCGCGGAGGCCTGAGCCGCGGCATCCGCCCTGCAGGAGCACCGGTACGCGCCGACCGCACGCGCGGTCCATGACCGGCGCTTCGGCGACCCGTGATCCGGTGATGGATGCCTCGGCCGCAACGGGCTGCCTACCGCTCCGCGTCACCCTGCGTCACAGTCGTGCGGTGCGTCACGCCGGCGCGTATCGTCGCATCTGATCGATCAGTGACCGGCCCACGCCGACCACTTGGAGCGACCGCCGAGCCCGGCACCCGCCCGCGACATCCACCCGCCGTTCCGGCCGGGGGAACGCGGCCTGCCGTGTTCTTCCCGTTGCCGCTCGCCACGCAGGAGCACCATGGCATCGACCGCAACCGACGCATCGGGCGCCGACTGTCGCCCCCGACTGCCGCTCTCCTTCGAGCTCTTCCCACCGCGCACCGACGCGGCGGCACTCGCCCTCGGTCGCACGATCGACCGGCTCGCCGAGGTCGACCCCGCCTTCATCTCGGTGACGTTCGGCGCGGGAGGCAGCTCGCGAGCCCGCTCGCTGACGGTGCTCCGCTACATGCTGGAGCACACGCACGTCGAGCCGATGGCGCACCTCACGTGCGTGGGCTCCTCCCATGCCGAGGCCAACCGGCTCGTGCGCGAGTTCCTCGACGCAGGCATCACGAGCTTCCTCGCGCTGCGCGGCGACCCGCCGGCGAACGCCGACCCCGACGCGGGCATCGGCGACCTGGGCAGCGCCGCCGAACTCGTGCAGCTCATCCACCGCGTGCAGGAGGAGCGGGAGCCGTTCGGCCAGGTCGGCGTGCCCGGCAACCCGGGTGCGTCGCGCATCAAGGCGCGGCCGCGTCCCGAGCGGGTCGCGGTCGCGACGTTCCCGACCGGGCACCCGCGGTCGCGAAACCTCGGGCACGACGTCGACACGCTGCTCGCGAAGGAGATCGCCGGAGCGAACCTCGCGATCACGCAGCTCTTCTGGCGCGCCGACGACTACCTCGGCTTCGTCGAGCGCGCCCGCGCCGGCGGGGTCATGATCCCGATCCTGCCCGGCATCATGCCCGTCACGAACCCGGCACGGCTGGGGCGGCTGACCGAGCTGACGGGCGTCGAACCGCCGGCCGAGCTCGCCATCGAGCTCGAGATCGAACCGGATGCCGCGGCGCAGGCCGAGCTCGGCATCGCCTTCGCCACCCGCCTCGCCGCCGAGGTGATCGCGGGCGGCGCCCCGGGCCTGCATCTCTACACCTTCAACCGCCATGAAGCCGTGCTCGACGTCGTCGACCGGCTCGGGCTGCGAACCGACCGGTTCGCCGACGAGAGGAACACCGCACGATGACCACCCCTGCACCCGTCTTCCCGAACGCGACGATCCTGGGCTACCCGCGCATCGGTCGCCGGCGCGAGCTCAAGCGGGCCGTCGAGGCGTTCTGGGCCGGATCCATCACGGCCGAAGAACTCGAACGCCAGGCCGCAGCACTGCGCACCGCGACCCGTGACCGCCTCGCGTCGCTCGGCCTCGCGCGCAGCGGCTCCGCGATCCCCGAGACGTTCTCGTTCTACGACCAGGTGCTCGACGCCGCCGTCACCGTCGGCGCGGTGCCCGAGCGCTTCGCGGGGCTCGCCGACGACCAGGGCCGGCTCGACCTCACCGCCTACTTCACGATCGCCCGAGGTGTCGGCGACGACGCTCCGCTCGAGATGACGAAGTGGTTCGACTCGAACTACCACTACCTCGTGCCCGAGATCGGCCCCGACACCGTGTTCTCGCTGCACGCCGAGCGCATCCTCGCCGAGTTCGCCGAGGCGAAGGCGGCCGGGTTCACGACTCGGCCCGTGATCGTCGGTCCCGTGACCTTCCTGCTGCTCGCGAAGGCGGCCGACGGCGCCCCGGCCGGCTTCGCGCCGATCGACCGGCTCGCCGATCTCGTGCCGGTCTACGCGGCGCTGCTCGAGCAGCTCGCCGCCGCCGGTGCGGAGTGGGTGCAGCTCGACGAGCCCGCGCTCGTGAGCGAGAGCATCGACGTCGCCCGTGCGCGCGTCATCGAGTCGGTCGGCATCGCCTACGACGCACTCGGTGCGCTCGAGGCCCGACCGGCGATCTTGGTCGCCGCTCCGTACGGCTCGCTCGACGACGCCCTGCCTGCGCTCGCTGCGACTCCCGTCGAGGCGATCGGCCTCGACCTCGTGCGCGGCACGCTGCCCGACGCACTCGACCCCGTGACCGCCGAGTCGCTCGCCGCGAAGACCCTCGTCGCCGGCGTCATCGACGGCCACAACATCTGGCGCGGCGACCTCACCGCAGCCTTCGACCGGGTCACGGCCGTGCAGTACCTCTCGCCGGCCGTCTCCGTGTCGACCTCCACGTCGCTCCTGCACGTGCCGCACGACGTCGCCGACGAAGACGAGCTCGACGCCCGCCTCGTCTCGTGGCTCGCGTTCGCCGACCAGAAGGTCGGCCAGGTGGCCGTGCTCGGCCGCGGGCTCGCCGAGGGGCGCGGCGCGATCGAGGGCGAGCTCGCCGCGGCATCCGCTGCCCTCGCCGACCGCGACACCGCGCCGGGCGTTCGCGTGTCCTCGGTGCGCGACCGTCTCGCCGGGCTCGCCGAGGCGGACTTCGCCCGCGTGAGCTACGACGAGCGGGTCGCTGCGCAGGATTCGCTGGGGCTGCCCGAGCTGCCGACGACCACGATCGGATCGTTCCCGCAGACGGCCGAGATCCGTCGCGCCCGCGCCCGTCTCGTGAAGGGCGAGCTGAGCGCTGACGACTACGCGGCGCTCATGCGCGCCGAGATCGAGCGCGTCGTGCGGCTCCAGGAGGAGCTGGGGCTCGACGTGCTCGTGCACGGTGAGCCCGAGCGCAACGACATGGTGCAGTACTTCGCCGAACTGCTCGACGGCTTCGCGGTCACGAAGCACGGCTGGGTGCAGTCCTACGGCTCGCGCTGCACGCGACCCTCGATCCTCTGGGGAGACGTCTCGCGGCCCGCGCCGATGACGGTCGAGTGGTCGAGCTACGCGCAGTCGCTCACCGAGCTGCCGATGAAGGGCATGCTCACCGGCCCCGTCACGATCCTCGCGTGGTCGTTCGTGCGCGACGACCAGCCGCTCGGCGACACCGCGCGACAGGTGGCGCTCGCGCTCCGCGACGAGATCACCGACCTCGAGACGGCGGGCATCCGCATCATCCAGGTCGACGAGCCGGCCCTTCGCGAGCTGCTGCCGCTGAAGCTCGCCGATCAGCCCGCGTACCTCGACTGGTCGGTCGGCTCGTTCCGCCTCGCGACGGGCGGCGCCGAGCCGGGCACGCAGGTGCACACGCACCTCTGCTACTCGGAGTTCGGCGTCGTCATCGACGCGATCAAGAACCTCGACGCCGACGTCACCTCGATCGAGGCGGCCCGCAGCCGCATGGAGGTCGTCGACGACCTCGAGACGAGCGGCTTCGACCACGGCATCGGCCCGGGCGTCTACGACATCCACTCGCCGCGCGTGCCGGGTGTCGCCGAGGTGCAGGCGCTGCTCGAGCGAGCGGCGGGCGCGATTCCCGCGACGCGGCTCTGGGTCAACCCCGACTGCGGTCTGAAGACCCGCGGCTACGACGAGACCGTCGAGTCGCTGCGGCACATCGTCGAGGCGACCGCGGCGGTGCGGGCGGAGCGCGCCGCCCCGGTGCTCGCCGGGTAGCAGTGGTCGAGCGGATGTCGCGGCTCGCGGCATCCGCTCGGCTCACGCCGGGGTGATGCACAGGCGAGGAACGTATGGTCGACGCATGCAACTCGCGGTCCACGAATCCGGCGGGGGTCCGCGCACCGCGATCCTCATCCACGGCATCATGTCGGACTCGCGCGCCTGGCATCGTGTCACCGCCGAGCTCGAGGCGCAGGGCTTCCGCGTGCTCGCGGTCGACCTCGCCGGCCACGGATGCAGCCCCCGCGCGGTGCGCTATTCGCCGGCGGCGTGGGCGAGCGACGTCGTGGAGACGCTCGAACCGCTCCTCGACGGTCCGCCCGACATCGTCATGGGGCACTCGCTCGGCGGACTCGTCGCGAGCATCGTGGCCGATCGACTCGCGCCCCGCGCGGCGATCTACATCGACCCGGCCTTCTCCTTCCCCAAGGGCGTCAAGGGGTGGGCGTTCAAGGCCTTCTTCGCCGTCGCGCCGCGGCCCCGACGCTCGGTGCTCGTGCGCATGAACCCGAAGTGGAGCGCCGCCGACGTCGACATCGAGCTCGCGACGCTTCGCGACTGGGACAAGCGCACGATCCTCGGATTCACCGACACCCGGCCGCTCGTGCCGCCGGCACGGCTCGTGGCGCCGACGCTCGTCGTGCTGGCCGAGAAGAGCCTGCTGATCACGGCGAAGGTGGCCCGGCAGCTACGGCATCAGGGCATGACCGTCGAAACGGTGCAGGGCACGGGGCACACGGTGTTCCGCGACGATCACGCCGGCTTCATGGACGCCGTGCTCGGCTGGCTTCGCGAGTTGTCTCCGGTGACGGCGGAATCGGTGCCGGCCGGGGCGCGCGCCGCCGCGTAGCGTGAGGCATCCGCTCGCTGGCCGTGCATGCGCTGAGCGCGGTGGCCGCGGGCGTCGGCGTCAGACCGAGCGCAGCACGGCGACGATCTTGCCGAGCACCTCGGCGTGGTCGCCGACGATCGGCTCGAACGCGCTGTTGCGGGGGAGCAGCCAGGTGTGCCCGTCGCGCTGACGGAACACCTTGACGGTCGCCTCGCCGTCGAGCATCGCCGCGACGATCTCGCCGTTCTCGGCGGTGCGCTGCGATCGCACGACGACCCAGTCGCCGTCGCAGATGGCGGCGTCGATCATGGAGTCGCCGACGACCTTCAACATGAACAGCTCGCCCTTGCCGACGAGCTGCCGGGGGAGCGGGAAGACCTCGTCGACCTGCTGCTCGGCGGTGATGGGCACACCGGCCGCGATGCGCCCGACGAGGGGCACCATCGCCGCATCGCCGACCGGCGTGGGGTCGGACGACGTCGCGGGGCGGTCGGTGACGCCCGGCAGTTCGATGAGCACCTCGAGGGCGCGAGGGCGGTTGGGGTCGCGCCGGAGGTACCCGGCGAGTTCGAGCTGGTTGAGCTGGTGGGTCACGCTCGAGAGCGATGAGAGGCCGACGGCGTCGCCGATCTCGCGCATGCTCGGCGGGTAGCCGCGGCTCGAGACCGAACGCTGGATCATCTCGAGGATGGCGATCTGCTTGGCGCTCAGACTCTTGCGGCGGCGTGGCCTGCCGGCTGCCTGCACGTCGTCGATGTCGGTGCTCAACGTCTTCGCCCCTCGTAGCGGCCCAGCGGCCGGATGTCGGTGGTGTCTGGTCGACTGTCTTCCAGACATTCGAAACTGTATCCGCCTCGCGTGCGTGCGGCAAACATCTGTTCGAGTGTGTCGGGGATCCGGGTTCCCGAGTTTCCGGAGATTCATCCTTGCAATCTTCGAAATTCGAATGTATGTTCGGAACAGAGTTTCGCATCCGGTCCTCCCGGCCGAGGGCCGGATGCGACTCCTACAGGAGGTGTGACATGAGCGCAGCGATCGCAACGACCGGCTTCCAGCCCTCGCGGGCCCTCCCGCGTGAAGCGGCACGGGGCAACGACTCGACATCGAGCACGGTGGTGCGCACCCGGCTCCGGCTGACGCGACGCGGCCGCATCGTCTTCACCACGCTCGCGTCGCTTCCGTTCGTGATCGGGGCATTCGTCATGGTGCTCGGGTCGGGGGCTGCCGCCGCCGATGTCGACTCCGTCGGCGCGGTCTTCGAGGCGGCATCCTTCGACTACGTGACCGTCGGCCAGGGCGACTCGCTCTGGGCCATCGCCGAGTCGATCGACCCCAGCGGCGACGTGCGCGAGGTCATCGACGAGATCATCCGACTCAACGGCCTCGACGACGCGGTCGTCGAGCCCGGGCAGCGGCTCGCGCTCCCGCTCGCCCCGTGACGTTCGGTGCGTGACGGTCGGCTGAAACACTCGGGCGAGCCTCGTTAGGCTTGCATCGTGACGAGTCTCGAAGACCTCCCCATCCGCGACGACCTCCGTGGTCGCACCCCATACGGGGCTCCGCAGCAGGCCGTGCCGGTCGCGCTCAACGTCAACGAGAACACGCATCCGATCCCCGAGGTCGTCGCGCACGACATCGTCGCCCGCGTCGCCGCAGCGATCATGACGCTCAACCGTTACCCCGACCGTGAGTTCTCGGCGCTGCGCGGAGCACTCGCCGACTACCTCGGGCACGATCTCGAGCCCGCGCAGATCTGGGCGGCGAACGGCTCGAACGAAGTGCTGCAGCACATCATGCAGGCCTATGGCGGCCCGGGGCGCTCGGTGCTGGGGTTCGCGCCGACCTACTCCATGTACGGACTGCTCGCCTCGGGCACCGGCACCGAGTGGATCACCGCGGGCCGTGACGACGAGTTCGAACTCGGCCCCGAGACCGCCGTCGCCGCGGTGCGCGAGCACGACCCCGACATCGTGCTGCTCTGCGCGCCGAACAACCCCACTGGCACGCCGCTCCCGATCGAGACGATCGAGGCGGTCGCCGACGCCGCTCGCGGCATCGTCGTCGTCGACGAGGCGTACTTCGAGTTCGCCGACCCCGGCACGCCGAGCGCGCTCACGCTGCTCGAGGGGCGACCGCGTCTGCTCGTGTCGCGCACGATGAGCAAGGCGTTCGCGTTCGCCGGCGCGCGCGTCGGCTACCTCGCGGGCGACCCCGCCGCGATCGACGCGCTCCGTCTCGTGCGACTGCCGTACCACCTGTCGGCGCTGACGCAGGCGGCGGCCCTCGGCGCGCTCGCCCACTCGGCCGAGATGCTCGCGATGGTCGACGAGATCCGCGGGCAGCGCGAGCGCATCTCCGACGAACTCGCCCGGCTCGGGTTCCACCCGTACCGCAGCGGCTCGAACTTCGTGCTGTTCGGCGGCGTCGACGACCCGCGTGCCGTGTTCGAGCAGCTGCTGGCCCGCGGCATCCTGATCCGGGAGATCGGCATCCCCGGTCACCTGAGGGTCACCGCCGGCACGGAGGCCGAGACCACGGCCTTCCTCGAAGCGATCGCCGTTTCCGCCCCGAATAGGATTGCCTCATGACCGCATCGAGCCCTTCGCGCACTGCCCGGGTGCAGCGCGAGACGAGCGAATCCAGCATCGACCTCTCGATCGACCTCGACGGCACCGGTACGAGCGACATCGAGACCGGCGTTCCGTTCTACGACCACCTGCTCACGGCGTTCGCGAAGCACTCGCTGACCGACCTCACGGTGCGCGCGAGCGGCGACCTCGAGATCGACGTGCACCACACGGTCGAAGACGTCGGCATCGTGCTCGGCCAGGCCATCAAGCAGGCGCTCGGCGACAAGCGCGGCATCTCCCGCTACGGCGACGCGCTCGTGCCGCTCGACGAGGCGCTCGCGCAGGCCGTCGTCGACATCTCGGGCCGGCCCTTCCTCGTGCACACGGGCGAGCCCGTCGGCTTCGAGTACCACCTCATCGGCGGCCACTTCACGGGCTCCATGGTGCGGCACGTCTTCGAGGCGATCGCGTACAACGCGGCGCTCACCGTGCACGTCACCGTGCTCGGGGGCCGCGACCCGCACCACATCGCCGAAGCGGAGTTCAAGGCGTTCGCGCGTGCGTTCCGCCAGGCCAAGGCATTCGACCCCCTGGTGTCGGGCGTGCCGTCGACCAAGGGTGCGCTGTGACCCGCAGCCGTCGTGTCGTCGTGCTCGACTACGGTTCGGGCAACGTGCACTCGGCCGCGAAGGCGCTCGAACACGCGGGCGCCGAGGTCACCGTGACTGCCGATCGCACGGCGGCGCTCGAGGCCGACGGACTCCTGGTGCCCGGCGTCGGCGCCTTCAAGGCCGTCATGGACCAACTGCACGCGGTGCGCGGCGGTGAGATCATCGATCGCCGTCTCGCCGGCGGACGCCCGGTGCTCGGCATCTGCGTGGGCATGCAGGTGCTCTTCGAGCACGGCGTCGAACGCGGCGTCGACACCGAGGGGCTCGGCGAGTGGCCGGGAACCGTCACCGAGCTGCCCGCCCCTGTGCTGCCGCACATGGGCTGGAACACCGTCGAGGCGGGTGAGGGTTCGGCCCTCTTCGCCGGCATCGAAGACGAGCGGTTCTACTTCGTGCACTCGTTCGCCGCGCAGGAGTGGCTGCTCGAGGTCGAGCCGCCGTTCCCGGCACCGACGCTGACCTGGGCCGAGCACGGCGGACGATTCCTCGCCGCCGTCGAGAACGGCCCGCTGACGGCGACGCAGTTCCACCCCGAGAAGTCGGCCGAGGCGGGCATCCGCCTGCTCTCCAACTGGATCGGGACCCTCGGCTGAGCCGTTCGACCGTCACGTGCACTCGGCTCCGACATGGTCGGACTAGGATGCTGTGACTGTGCCGACTCGCAAGGCGCGACCGCGATGACTAGGACAGTGAATGAGTGAATTCAACAAGACCCCCCGCCTCGTGCTGCTCCCGGCGGTCGACGTCGCCGGCGGCAAGGCGGTGCGCCTGACCAAGGGCGAGGCCGGCACCGAGACCAGCTACGGCGACCCCGTCGATGCCGCGGTCGAGTGGGCCGACCAGGGCGCGGAGTGGATCCACCTCGTCGACCTCGACGCCGCGTTCGGACGCGGCTCCAACGCGGGTGTGCTGAAGAAGACCATCCGTCAGGTGCGCGGCGTCAACGTCGAGCTCTCCGGCGGCATCCGCGACGACGAGTCGCTCGAGCACGCGCTCGAGATCGGCGCGAAGCGCATCAACCTCGGCACCGCTGCACTCGAGAACCCCGAGTGGGCGGCCTCCGTCATCGCGCAGTACGGCGAGGCGATCGCGGTCGGGCTCGACGTGCGCGGCACCACGCTCGCCGCCCGCGGGTGGACGAAGGACGGCGGTGACCTCTGGCAGGTCATGGAGCGCCTCGAAGAGGCCGGTGCCGCTCGCTACGTCGTCACCGACGTGACGAAGGACGGCACGCTGCAGGGCCCGAACCTCGACCTGCTCCGCCAGGTCATGGAGCGCACGCACCGTCCGGTGGTCGCATCGGGCGGCATCTCGAGCCTCGACGACATCGTGGCGCTGCGCGAACTGGTTCCGCTCGGCCTCGAGGGAACGATCGTGGGCAAGGCCCTGTACGCGGGCGCCTTCACCCTGGTCGAGGCATTGGATGTCGCTTCGCAGTGAGTGCTGACGCCGGCGAGGGCCGCTCCGACGACGCCGCTGCCGCCGACTCCGCCGGCGTGCCGTGGGCGGGGCGTTCCTTCCAGCCCAACACGCACGCCTCCGACGACGGCCGGGCGCCCGAGGCGCTCGTCGCCGCCCTCGACGCGTTCCGTGCCGGCGACGCCGGGCAGGCGCCCGTCGTGGCGGAGTTCGCGCGTTCGCGTCTCCTGATCCCGTTGCTCGCCGAACTCGGCGACGGGGGCTCAGAGGTCGGCGCTCATGGTCTCGCGATCGACAAGAGCCAGGAGCTCTCGATCGTGACGGTGCAGGGCCCCGACGGTCGCAAGGTACTGCCCGTGTTCGCCTCGGTCGAGGCGATGTCGCGGTGGAACCCGCTCGCGAGGCCGGTGCCGGCCGACGGCGTGCGCGTCGCCCTCGCGGCCGCCGACGACGGCACCGATCTCGTCGTGCTCGACCCGGGTTCGCCGACCGAGTTCGTGCTTCGGCGCCCGGCGGTCTGGTCGGTCGCGCAGTCGCACGAGTGGCAGCCCCCGTTCGAGTCGCCCGCCGTCGGCGCGGCCTTCAGGGGTTCGATCGAGCGAGAACTCGCCGTGCTCGACGTGATCCTGCTTCCCGGCGACCCGACGGCCCGCCTCACCGGGCCCGAGCTCGTCGTACGTCTCGAGCTCGTCGCCGGCCTCAGCCGTGAGGAACTCGACGCCATCACCGGCAGGCTCGCACGAGGCTGGGCGGCCGACGACGTCATCGCGACGTCGGTGGACTCGCTCACGGTCAAGCTCGTCGGCGCGCCCGCGGTCTAGCCCCGCTGCGGTCTGGCCGGGTCATTGACCCTGTCGCCGAAGCGGCGCACAATCGGTGGTGTGCGCACGGCGCACGGAATCCAGGTGGGTCATGGGCGATCGGAACACGACGACCGGCGCAGCGGATGGGGCCGCTCAGGCAGCGGATGCCTCGTACGACGAGGTCATGGAGGCGGCGGGCCGCCACGCCCGAGCGTGGCTCTCGAGTGTGCGCGAGCGGGCGATCCCGCCGCAGGCGACGGCCGACGACATCAAGGACCGTCTCGGTCGAGAGCTGCCCGAGACGGGGGAGCCCGACCTCGAGGTCATCGCGCGCCTGGCGGAGAGCGTGGAGCCCGGGCTCATCGCGATCGGTTCGCCGCGCTTCTACGGCTGGGTGATCGGCGGTACGCAGCCCGTCGCGCTCGGCGCCGACTGGCTCGTCTCGGCGTGGGACCAGAACACGGGGCTGCGGGCGATCACGCCGGGCGCGGTGGCCGTCGAGGAGCTCGCCGGCGAGTGGCTGCTCGACCTGCTCGGCCTGCCGCCGCAGAGCGACGTCGGCTTCACGACGGGCGCCACGATGGCCCAGTTCTCGTGCATGGCCGCCGCACGCAACGAGGTGCTGCGTCGGGCGGCATGGGACGTCGAGGCCGATGGGCTCGCCGGCGGGCCGGCCGTGCGGTACATCGCGGGCGAGGAACGTCACGGCACCATGGACCTCGCGGCGCGCTATCTCGGGCTCGGAGCGCCGATCACCGTGCCGGCCGACGAACAGGGGCGCATCCGCGTCGACGAACTGGCCGCGGTGCTCGCCGCCGGCCAGGGCCCGGCGATCGTCGCGCTCCAGGCCGGCAACATCCACTCCGGCGCGTTCGACGACTTCGCGGCCGCGATCGAGGTGGCGCACGCGTCCGGCGCCTGGGTGCACGTCGACGGCGCATTCGGACTCTGGGCGGCGGCGTCGCCGAGCCTCAGGCACCTCACCGCGGGGTTCGAGGCCGCCGACTCGTGGTCGACCGATGCGCACAAGACCCTGAACGTGCCGTACGACTGCGGCATCGCGATCGTGCGCGACCCGGCCGCGATGCGGCGTGCGCTCGGCATGCACGCGAGCTACCTGCAGGCCACCGAGGTCGGTGCCGATCCGCACGAGAAGGCGCCGGAACTGTCGCGGCGTGCCCGCGGCGTGCCGACGTGGGCGGTGCTCCGCTCACTCGGACGCGAGGGTGTCGCGCGCCTCGTCGACGGACTCGCCGAGGCCGCGCGCGGCATCGCCGACGGGGTCGGGGCGCTGCCGGGAGTCGAAGTGCTGAACGAGGTCGCGTTCACCCAGGTCTGCATCGCCCTCGATTCCGACGAGGCGACCGAAGCGCTCAGCGAGCACCTCTGGAACGAGGGCGAGGTGCTCGCCATGACCTCGCGCTGGCACGGCCGCGCCGTCGTGCGCTTCTCGGTGAGCAATTGGCGAACGGATGCCGCGGAGGTGCGCCGAACCGTCGATGCCGTCGCTCGTGGACTGACCGCGATCCGGGCCGAAACCCGCCCGGAACGATGAAGCCGGCGGGCGCAGCCGACCCGGCGTCGGCGGCATCCGCTTGAATGGACACATGACGGAGGCGCTCGACGCGTTCTCGCCCGCGACCCGGGCGTGGTTCACCGAGTCCTTCAGCGCGCCCACCACCGTGCAGAACGGCGCCTGGCAGGCGATCTCTCGCGGAGAGCACTCTCTGGTCGTCGCTCCGACCGGCTCGGGCAAGACGCTCGCGGCCTTCCTCTGGGCGATCGACCGGCTGCACCACGAGGGCGCCGATGCCGAGTCGACCGGCACGCGCGTCATCTACCTCTCGCCGTTGAAGGCGCTCGGCGTCGACGTCGAACGCAACCTGAGGGCGCCCCTCGTCGGCATCGCCCGCACGGCGGCGGCGCACGGTCTCGAGGTGCCCGAGGTCTCGGTGGGGGTGCGCTCGGGCGACACGCCGCCCGGTGAACGGCGGCGCCTGGTGACGCATCCGCCCGAGATCCTCATCACGACGCCCGAGTCGCTCTTCCTCATGCTCACCTCGGCGGCGCGTGAGACCCTCCGCGGCGTGCAGACGGTGATCGTCGACGAGATCCACGCGCTCGCCGGCACGAAACGCGGCTCGCACCTCGCGCTCTCGCTCGAGCGGCTCGACGAGCTCACGGCCGAGCCTGTGCAGCGTATCGGCCTGTCGGCCACGGTGCGCCCGCACGAAGAGGTGGCCCGGTTCCTCGGCGGCACCCGAGCCGTGACGATCGTGGCGCCGGCTTCGGGCAAGCGGTTCGACCTGCGGGTGACGGTGCCGGTCGACGACCTCTCCGATCTCGCCGGCGAGACGGGTGCGGGCACGGTGTGGCCCCATGTCGAGGAGGCGATCCTCGACGAGGTGCTCGCGCACCGCTCCACGATCGTGTTCGCGAACTCCCGGCGTCTCGCGGAGCGGCTGACGGCGCGGCTCAACGAGCTGTGGGCCGAGCGCGCCGCTGCACCGGTCGAGGCGCTCACCGTGCCAGGAGGCACCGCGAAGCGAACGCCCGCCGAGATGGTCGGCGCCTCGGGCATCACGACCGGAGCCCCGCCCGTGATCGCGCGCTCGCACCACGGCTCGGTGAGCAAAGAGGAGCGCGCCCTCGTCGAAGACGACCTCAAGTCGGGGCGGCTCCGTTGCGTCGTGGCGACGTCGAGCCTCGAGCTCGGCATCGACATGGGCGCGGTCGACCTCGTCATGCAGGTGGAGTCGCCGCCCTCGGTCGCAAGCGGACTGCAGCGGCTCGGCCGAGCGGGTCACCAGGTCGGCGAGGTCTCGAAGGGCCTCATCTTCCCGAAGCACCGCGCCGACGTGCTGCACTCGGCGGTCGTCGCCGAACGCATGATCGGCGGGGCCATCGAAGAGCTCCGCATCCCCGCGAACCCGCTCGACGTGCTCGCCCAGCAGACCATCGCGGCGACCGCGCTCGACGAATGGGACGTCGAAGCGTGGTTCGAGCTCGTGCGCCGGGCGGCGCCATACGCTGCGCTGCCCCGATCCGCGTTCGACGCCACGCTCGACCTCCTCGCGGGGCGCTACCCCTCCGACCGCTTCGGCGAGCTCCGCGCCCGCATCGTCTGGGACCGCGACACCGGCACGATCGTCGGCCGCCGCGGGGCCCAGCGCCTCGCGGTCACGAGCGGCGGCACCATCCCCGACCGAGGCATGTTCGGTGTGTTCATGGTCGGCGAGGCCGGCCCCGGCCGCCGTGTCGGCGAACTCGACGAAGAGATGGTCTACGAGTCGCGGGTGGGCGACGTGTTCGCCCTCGGGGCCACGAGCTGGCGCATTCAGGAGATCACGCACGATCGCGTGCTCGTCGCCCCGGCGTTCGGCGAACCCGGACGCCTGCCGTTCTGGAAGGGCGACGGCATCGGGCGCTCCGCCGAACTCGGGGCGGCCATCGGCGGCTTCATCGCCGAGCTCTCGGGCGCACCGGCATCCGACGCCCTCGCTCGCAGCCGAGCCGCCGGACTCGACGAGCGCGCCGCCGTGAACCTCGTGAAGTTCATCGACGACCAGCGCGCGGCGACCCGGGTGGTGCCCGACGCGACGAACCTCGTCGTCGAGCGATTCCGCGACGAGCTCGGCGACTGGCGCATCGTGCTGCACTCGCCGTACGGCATGCGCGTGCATGCGCCGTGGGCCCTCGCCATCGGCGCGCGTGTGCGCGAGCAGAGCGGGGTCGACTCCAACGCCGTGGCGAGCGACGACGGAATCGTGCTGCGCATGCCCGACACGGGCGACGATCCGCCCGGTGCCGAGCTGTTCGCGTTCGAACCGGCCGAGCTCAGCGAGCTCGTCACGGCGAACGTCGGCGGTTCGGCGCTGTTCGCCGCGCGGTTCCGCGAGTGCGCCGCTCGGGCGCTCATCCTGCCGCGCTCGAATCCGGGCAAGCGATCACCGCTCTGGCAGCAGCGCCAGCGCGCGTCGCAACTGCTCGAGGTGGCCCGCGACTTCCCCGAGTTCCCGATCGTGCTCGAGGCGGTGCGCGAGTGCCTGCAAGACGTCTACGACCTGCCGGCGCTCACCCGGCTCGCCGAGCGCATCGAGCGTCGCGAGCTGCGATTCGTCGAGGTCACGACCGAGTCGCCGAGCCCCTTCGCATCGAGCCTGCTCTTCGGCTACGTGGGTGCGTTCATGTACGAGGGCGACGCCCCGCTCGCCGAGCGGCGGGCCGCGGCGCTCTCGCTCGACCCGGCGCTGCTCGCCGAACTGCTCGGCACGGTCGAGCTGCGCGAGCTCCTCGACCCCGAGGTGGTCGACGAGGTCGAGCGCATGCTCCAGCGCCTCCATCCCGATCGCGTCGCCCGCGGCGACGAGGGCGTCGCCGATCTGCTCGGCGACCTCGGGCCGCTGACGGCCGACGAGGTGGCGGCGCGGATCGACGACGAGACGGATGCCGCCGCGGCCCTCGCCGCACTCGTCGCGGCACGCCGTGCGGCACCGGTGAGCTTCGCCGGCCGGTCGTGGTTCGTCGCCGTCGAAGACGTCAGTCGGCTGCGCGACGCGCTCGGAGTACCGATCCCTCCGGGGCTGCCCGAGGTGTTCGGCGAGGGGGTGCGCGATCCGCTCGGCGATCTCGTCGCCCGCTACGCCCGCACGCACGGGCCGTTCACGGCACAGGCGGTCGCCGCACGCTTCGGCATCGGCCAGGCCGTGGCATCCGCTGCGCTCGCGAGACTCGGCGGGGAGCGCCGCGTCGTCGAGGGCGAGTTCCTGCCGCATGGGTCGGGCCTGGAATGGTGCGACAGCGGGGTGCTCCGGCGCATCCGTCGACGCTCGCTCGCGGTGCTGCGAAACGAGGTCGAACCGGTCGAGCCCCGCGATTTCGCGCGGTTCCTGCCGTCGTGGCAGCACGTGGGCGGCAAGCTCGGCGGTGTCGACGGCGTCGCCGCGGTGATCGAGCAACTCGAGGGCGCGCGCATCCCCGCCTCGGCGTGGGAGGCGTACGTGCTGCCGGCCAGGGTCGCCGAATACCGGCCGGGCATGCTCGACGAGCTGACCGCATCGGGCGAGGTGCTCTGGGCCGGCACCGGGTCGCTCGGCGGCGACGACGGGTGGATCAGCCTGCACCTCGCCGAGACGGCCGAGCTCACGCTGCCTGCACCCGCGGCCGCACCACTCGACCCACTCGAGACCGAGCTCATCGCGGTGCTCGGCGGCGGCGGGGGCTTCTTCTTCCGGCAGTTGGCCGAGGCCGTCGGCTCCGAAGACGACCGCGCGCTCGCCGACGCCCTCTGGCGACTCGTCTGGGCCGGGCTCGTGAGCAACGACACCTTCGCCCCGGTGCGCGGCCTGCTCGCCGGCGGGGGAGCCCACAAGACCGCTGCGCCGACCCCACGGGCACGGCTCCGGGCGGGTTCGCTCTCACGTCGGTCGCTCGCGGCGACCGTGCAGGCCGGGCGCACGGCCGCGGCCAGGGCCAATCCGCCGAGGGCTGCCGGGCGCTGGTCGGTGCTGCCGCTCGCGAGCAGCGCCGCCACGCCGCGGGCGCATGCGCTCGGCGAGGCGTTGCTCGAGCGCTACGGCATCGTCACGCGCGGCTCGGTCATGGCCGAGGCGCACGTCGGCGGGTTCGCGCTCGCGTATCGCACCCTCTCGGGGTTCGAGGACTCCGGGCGAGTGCGCCGCGGGTACTTCATCGACGGCCAGGGCGGGGCGCAGTTCGCGACCGGGGCGGCCGTCGATCGGCTCCGGGCTGCGCCGAAGGGCGAGGCGGTCGCGCTCGCGGCCACAGACCCGGCCAATCCGTTCGGCGCCGCCCTCGACTGGCCCGAGGTTCCCGGCGAGAACGCGCATCGCCCGGGGCGCAAGGCGGGCGCCTTCGTCGCCGTCGTCGACGGCGAGGCGGTGCTCTACCTCGAGCGCGGCGGGCGCACGACCCTCGTCTTCACCGACGACGAGGCCGCGCTCGCCGCGGCGACCGCGGCGCTCGCCACCGCGCTCACCCGGGGTCGCACCGAGCGGCTCCGGGTCGAGACGGTGAACGGCGGCGCGGTGTTCGGCTCCGTGCTCGACCGGCCGCTGCGCGCTGCAGGGTTCCGGGAGACGCCGAGAGGGCTTCGCTTCGATGCCAGAGGGTGACACCGTCTATCGGGCTGCACGACTGCTCGACGAGGCGCTCGCCGGCCGCACGGTGTCGCGCACCGACTTCCGGGTGCCGGCGCTCGCCGAGGTCGACCTGGCGGGCGAGCCGGTGCACTCCGTCGCGAGCCGCGGCAAGCACCTCCTGATGCGCATCGGCGGGGTCGTCGTGCACTCGCACCTGAAGATGGAGGGGGAATGGCGGGTGTTCCGCCCCGGCCAGCCGTGGCGACGGCCCACCTGGCAGGCGCGCGCGATCATCGACGTGCCGGATGCCTCGGCGGTCGGCTTCGACCTCGGCACCCTCGAGCTGTTCGGTGCTGCAGAAGAGGCGGAACGGTTCGCCTACCTCGGGCCCGACCTGCTCGGGCCCGACTGGGACGCAGAGGAGGCCGTGCGCCGGCTCGCGAGCTCGCCCGAGACGCCGATCGCGGTCGCCCTCGCCGAGCAGCGCAACCTCGCCGGGCTCGGCAACGTCTACGTCAACGAGGTGTGCTTCCTCCGGGGCATCCTGCCGGCCCGGCCGGTCGGAGAGGTCGAGCTCGCGCCCCTCGTTTCACTCGCGAGCCGCGTCATCCGTGCGAACCGCGACCGCGCGGTGCGCACGACCACCGGCGACACGCATCGAGGCCGGCAGCTCTGGGTCTACGGCCGAGGCGGCGAGGCGTGCCGACGCTGCAGAACGCTCATCGAGCACGGGCGTCTCGGACGCACCGAGCTCGAACTGCGGGAGACCTGGTGGTGCCCGAACTGCCAGCGCTAGCTAGCGTGCCGTTGGCCCGGCCGGGCTCAGCTGACCGGTCCGGTCCACTTCTCGCCCGGGCCCTTGCCGATCGGGTCGGGAATGACGGATGCCTCGCGGAACGCGAGTTGCAGCGAGCGCAGGCCGTCGCGCAGCGAGCGCGCGTGCATGTCGCTGATCTCGGGGGCGCCGGCCGTGATGAGCCCGGCGAGGGCGTTGATGAGCTTGCGCGCCTCGTCGAGGTCGATCTGCTCCTCGGGGTCTTCGGCCAGCCCGACCTTCACGGCGGCGGCGCTCATGAGGTGCACGGCGGCGGTCGTGATGATCTCGACTGCGGGGACCTCGGCGATGTCGCGGGTGGCGCCCTCGACCGTGGTCTCGTCTGAACTACTGTTCACGGATTTCCTCTGCTAGACTACTTCGGGCTCCGGGGCTTCACCCCGGTACGAAAGTGGAGATTCTCCCACCCGCGCATACCGCTTCATCAAGGTTACCGGGTCATTGCACTCCGCTCCCACGTCGCAAGACGGGGGAGTAGGTAGGGTGCCGCATGAAAAGTACGGTGGAAATCCGTGCACGCATGCGCGAATTTCTCCTTTCGTCGTCGGGCGGCAACCGCCTCCCGACCGAGCGAAACAGCTTGAGTAGAGGAGAACACGCATCAGCGATCCCCGTACAAACGACCGTATCCGCGTCCCCGAGGTTCGACTCGTGGGGCCTGCCGGAGAGCAGGTCGGCGTCGTGAAGATCGAGGTGGCCCTGCGGCTCGCGCAGGAGGCCGACCTCGATCTCGTCGAGGTCGCTCCGAACTCGAAGCCGCCGGTCGCGAAGATCATGGACTACGGCAAGTTCAAGTACGAGGCTGCGCAGAAGGCGAAAGAGGCCCGGCGCAACCAGGCGAACACCATCCTCAAAGAGGTGCGGTTCCGTCTCAAGATCGACAAGCACGACTACGAGACCAAGATGAAGCGCGCCATCGGCTTCCTGAAGGCCGGCGACAAGGTCAAGGCGATGATCCTCTTCCGCGGTCGCGAGCAGTCGCGCCCCGAGATGGGCGTCCGCCTGCTGCAGCGCTTTGCGGAAGACGTGGCCGAGTTCGGCACGGTCGAGCACAACCCGACGATCGACGGCCGCAACATGGTCATGGTGATCGGGCCCCTCAAGAACAAGGCCGAGGCCAAGGCCGAGGCCAATGCACAGCGTGCTGCAGCGAAGGCGCGACCGGCGGCTGACGCCCCGGCCGACGGCGACGCGCAGACGGCCGAGCCCGTCGAGGGCTGAGCCAAACATCCCCGTCCGTCACTCGCGTGACGGCAGAACCAAGGAGAAATACGAGATGCCGAAGCAGAAGACCCACTCCGGGTCCAAGAAGCGCTTCAAGATCACCGGTAGCGGCAAGATCAAGAAGCAGCAGGCCGGTATGCGCCACAACCTCGAGGTCAAGTCCTCGAAGCGCAAGGCCCGTCTGAACCAGGACAAGGTCGTGTCGGCCCCCGACGCCAAGGTCATCAAGAAGCTTCTCGGCCACTGAGCCGCGAGACCCGTTAAGGAAGAAACAGAGTCATGGCAAGAGTGAAGCGGGCGGTCAACGCCCACAAGAAGCGCCGGGTCATTCTCGAGCGCGCCAGCGGTTACCGCGGCCAGCGTTCGCGTCTCTACCGCAAGGCCAAGGAGCAGGTCACCCACTCCCTCGTCTACGCGTACCGCGACCGCCGCCAGAAGAAGGGCGACTTCCGTCGCCTCTGGATCCAGCGCATCAACGCCGCGTCGCGTGCGAACGGCCTCACGTACAACCGCCTGATCCAGGGCCTCGGCCTCGCAGGCATCCAGGTCGACCGTCGCATCCTCGCCGACCTCGCGGTCAACGAGCCCGCGACGTTCGCCGCGCTGGTCGAGTCGGCCAAGAAGGCCCTCCCGGCCGACACCTCGGCTCCGAAGACCGCCGCGTAAGCAGCGACTTCAGCGTTCGAACGGCCCGGCACCCTCTGCTCTGACGAGCGAGGCGTGCCGGGCCGTTCCGCATTCCCCCGGTAGAATCGGGGCATGCTCGAGAACCCCCGATCGCCGCGCGTGCGCGCAGTAGCGAAGCTCGCCCGCAAGGCAGCACGTGTCGAGAGCGGCATGTTCCTGCTCGAGGGCCCCCAGGCGGTCGCCGAGGCGCTGACCTTCCGGTCCGAGCTCGTCATCGAGCTCTTCGCCACGCCGACCGCGCTCGAGCGCTACCCCGAGCTCGCCGATGCCGCGGCCTCGGCCGACGTCGAGATCGAGTTCGTCACCGAAGAGGTGCTCGACTCGATGGCCGACACGGTCACGCCGCAGGGCTTCGTGGCCGTCTGCCGCCAGTTCCCGACCGCGGTGAAAGACGTCTTCGCAGCCAAGCCCAAGCTCGTCGCCATCCTCGAAGAGGTGCGCGATCCGGGCAACGCCGGCACCATCGTGCGTGCGGCCGACGCCGCGGGCGCCGACGCCGTCATCTTCACGGGGCGCACGGTCGACCTCTACAACCCGAAGGTCGTCCGCTCCTCCACCGGCTCGATCTTCCACCTGCCCGTCGCCATCGGCGCCGAGCTCGCCGACGTGCTCGTGCGGGCACGTGCCGCGGGCCTCACCGTGCTCGCCGCCGATGTGAAGGGCGACGACCTGCTCTCCGCCCGCAACGACGGCGTGCTCGCCGGGCCGACCGCCTGGGTGTTCGGCAACGAGGCCAGGGGCCTGCCCGACGAACAGCTCGAGCTCGCCGATCGCGTGGTCACCGTGCCGATCTACGGGCACGCCGAATCGATGAACCTCGCGACCGCGGCATCCGTCTGCCTGTACGAGAGCGCCTTCGCGCAGCGCACCGCTGATCACGGTTAGGTAACCACTGCCCGACTCCGCGCCGCTGGGCCGCTGCTGGCCCTAGTTTTGGGGATATGGAGCCAATGCAGCCTGCCCCGCCGACCTCCAACATCTCGGTGCGTCGCGGCGAGCCGCTCGTGGTCATCGACCACGTCGACAAGCACTACGGCGAGCTGCACGTGCTGAACGACATCAACACCGTCGTGAACCGCGGCGAGGTCGTCGTCGTCATCGGCCCGAGCGGTTCGGGCAAGTCGACGCTCTGCCGTGCGATCAACCGTCTCGAGACCATCGACTCCGGCTCCATCGCGATCGACGGCGTGAAGCTGCCCGAAGAGGGCGCGGCGCTCGCGAAGCTGCGTGCCGACGTCGGAATGGTGTTCCAGTCGTTCAACCTGTTCGCGCACAAGACGGTGCTCGAGAACGTCACGCTCGCGCCGATCAAGGTCAAGCGCATGTCGCGCAGAGACGCCGAGGCGAAGGCGATGGAACTGCTCGAGCGCGTCGGCGTGGCGAACCAGGCGAAGAAGCTCCCGGCCCAGCTCTCGGGCGGTCAGCAGCAGCGCGTCGCCATCGCCCGTTCGCTCGCGATGAACCCCAAGCTCATCCTCATGGACGAGCCGACGAGCGCACTCGACCCCGAGATGATCAACGAGGTGCTCGACGTCATGATCGGTCTGGCCAAAGACGGCATGACCATGATCGTCGTCACGCACGAGATGGGCTTCGCCCGCAAGGCGGCCGATCGGGTGCTGTTCATGGCCGACGGGAAGATCGTCGAAGAGGCCACGCCCGCGGAGTTCTTCGACAACCCGAAGTCCGAACGTGCGAAGGACTTCCTCTCGAAGATCCTCGAGCACTAGAGACCTGCGCCGGCGCGTTCGGCGAGGAACCATCACACAGGAGAAGAGGCAGAGACATGAAACGCATGAGAATGGCGCTCGTGGCGGCAGCTGCGGTATCGGCGCTCGCGCTGGCCGGCTGCGCCGGCGACGGAGGAACCGAGGAGCCCTCGGCAGAACCGGCCCCGACCTTCGAAGCAGGAACCACCATGGCGAAGCTCTCCGAGGCCGGTGAGATCAACGTCGGCACGAAGTTCGACCAGCCGCTCTTCGGCCTGAAGGGGCCGTCGGGCGACCCCGAGGGCTTCGACGTCGAGATCGCGAAGATCATCGCGAGCGAGCTCGGCATCGACGAGGAGAACATCAACTGGACCGAGACGGTCTCGGCCAACCGCGAACCGTTCATCGAGAACGGCCAGGTCGACATCGTCGTCGCGACGTACACGATCAACGACAAGCGCAAGGAGGTCGTCTCCTTCGCAGGCCCGTACTACATGGCAGGTCAGTCGATCCTCGTGCTCGCCGACAACGACGACATCAAGTCCGAAGAAGATCTCGTCGGCCAGCCCGTGTGCTCCGTCACCGGCTCCACGCCGGCGGCCAACCTGAAGGAACTCGGCGCCGAGGTCATCGAGACCGATACCTACAGCAACTGCCTCGAGCCGCTCCGCAGCGGCCAGGTCGTCGCGGTATCGACCGACAACGTGATCCTCGCGGGCCTCGCGGCCCAGAACGAGGGCGAGTTCAAGGTCGTGGGCGAGCCCTTCACCGAGGAGCCCTACGGCATCGGCCTCGCGCTCGATGACACGGACTTCCGCATGTGGATCAACGACGTGCTCGAAGAGGCCTACGAAGACGGCCGCTACGAGGAGGCGTGGAACTCCACCGCCGGAGCCGTGCTGCCCTTCGTCGAGCCGCCGGCCGTCGACCGCTACTGATCGGCACGAGTCCCGGGCGGGAGACCGCCCGGGACCCGTCCCTCCCGCACTGACCAGAACGGAGACGCGTGGACGCCGTCATCGAGAACCTGCCGACGTTCCTCGAGGGCTTCAGGATGACCCTGCTGCTGCTCGTGGTGAGCGGCATCTCGGCACTCATCCTCGGCACGATCATCGCCGCGATGCGCATCTCCCCGGTCGGATCGCTGCGCGCGTTCGCGACGGTCTACACCGAACTCGTGCGCAACACGCCGCTCACGCTCGTGCTCCTCTTCTGCGCGATCATCCTGCCCTACCTCGGCTCGCGGCTCGACTACGTGACGGCCGCGATGATCGGCCTCGCCGTGTACACGTCGCCGTTCGTGGCCGAGGCCCTCCGCTCGGGCATCAACGGCGTTCCGCTCGGCCAGGCCGAGGCCGCACGCAGCGTGGGGCTCGGGTTCGGTCAGACGGTCAGCCTGGTGATCATGCCGCAGGCGTTCCGCATGACGATCCCGCCGCTCATCAACGTCTTCATCGCACTCACGAAGAACACCTCGGTCGCCGGCGGCTTCTTCGTCTTCGAACTCTTCGCCGCAACCCGCGAGATCGCGAACGCGAACGGCAACGCCGTGATCGCGATCCTGATGGCGGCAGCAACCCTCTACCTCGTGATCACGGTGCCGCTCGGCATCCTGGCCGGACGCCTCGAACGCAAATGGGTGGTGCAGCGATGACTCACTCATCGGTTCTCTTCGACGCTCCCGGCCCGAAGGCGCGGCGGCTCTCGGTGGTCTCGTCGATCCTCACGGGCGTGGTCATCGTCGGCGGCCTCGCCTGGATGGTGTGGACCCTCGCGCAGCCCCGTGAGAGCGGTGGCATCACGCTTCCCGGCTTCTTCGACCCGAGCCGCTGGGACATCTTCGCCGATCCCGAGGTCTGGCAGTTCATCATCTTCGAGGGCGTGGTCGGCACCTTGCGCGCGGCGTTCACCGCGGCGGTCTTCGCGATCGCACTCGGTGTGCTGTTCTCGTTGCTGCGCAGCTCGGAGCGCGCGTGGATCCGCGTTCCGACGACGGTGGTGCTCGAGTTCCTGCGCGGCATGCCGGTGCTGCTCATGATGCTGTTCATCCTGCTCGTGCTGAACACCGGATCGTTCTGGGCCGTGGTGATGGCGCTCAGCCTCTACAACGGCGCCATCATCGGCGAGGCCCTGCGCGCCGGCCTCGCCTCGCTTCCCCGCGGGCAGCGCGAAGCCGGCCTCAGCCTCGGCATGCGGCCGCTGCAGTCGAAGATGCTCGTGGAGTTCCCGCAGGCCTTCCGCCAGATGCTGCCGATCATCGTCGCGCAGCTCGTGGTGCTCCTGAAGGACACCTCGCTCGGGTTCATCGTCGGCTACACCGAACTCCTGCGCGTGACCATGAACAACCTCGCCAGCTTCTACGGCAATCGCTACCTGTTCTCGCTGTTCGTCGTCGCCCTGGCGCTGTACCTGATCATGAACCTGTCGCTCTCGTGGTTCGCACGCTGGCTCTCGAAGCGCACGGCGTCGAAGTCGAGCGGTGCAAGGCTCGACCCCGACAATCCGAACCAGGCGATCCTCATGGCCGAGGCGTCCGCAGCGGCGCGTCAGTCCGAAACGCAGCACGGCAGCATGTGAGGCGACCCGACCGGGCGGATCGCGCCCGGTAGACTCGGTTCTCGTGTCCGAGCCCCGTGAAATCACCGAGAGCGCCGTCCAGACGGCGGTCGACGCAGCCCTCGCGGCCATCGCGTCGGCCGGCGACTCCGCCGCGCTGAAGCAGGTCCGCACCGAGCACACCGGCGACAAGTCCGCCCTCGCGCTCCTGAACGCCGAACTCCGCAACGTTCCGAACGAGCAGAAGGCCGCACTCGGCAAGCTCGTCGGCGGTGCGCGCGGTCGTGTGAACCAGGCGTTCGCCGCCCGTGAGGCCGAGATCCTCGAGGCCGAGGCCGCCGAGCAGCTCGCGGCTGAGACGGTGGACGTCACGGCGCTCGCGTCGCGGTACCGGGCGGGTGCGCGGCATCCGCTCTCGCTCCTGCAAGACCGCGTGTGCGATGTCTTCACCGGCATGGGCTGGGAGGTCGCCGAGGGGCCCGAGGTCGAGAGCGAGTGGTTCAACTTCGACGCGCTGAACTTCGACGCCGACCACCCGGCGCGCGCCATGCAGGACACCTTCTTCGTCGACCCGCCCGAGTCGCACCTCGTGCTGCGCACGCACACGAGCCCGGTGCAGATCCGCTCGATGCTCGAGCGCGAGCTGCCGCTCTACGTGCTCGCACCGGGGCGCGTCTACCGCACCGACGAGTTCGACGCCACGCACCTGCCCGTCTTCATGCAGTTCGAGGGCGTCGCCGTCGACAAGGGCCTCACCATGGCGCACCTCAAGGGCACGCTCGATCACTTCGTGAAGTCGATCTTCGGCGACGAGGCGAAGATCCGCCTGCGCCCGAGCTTCTTCCCCTTCACCGAGCCGTCGGCAGAGCTCGACTTCTGGCACCCGACCTTCAAGGGCGGCGCGCGCTGGATCGAGTGGGGCGGCTGCGGCATGATGCACCCCAACGTGCTGAAGGCTGCCGGCATCGACCCCGAGGTCTACACCGGGTTCGCCTTCGGCATGGGCATCGAGCGCGGACTCATGCTCCGCAACGACGTGCAGGACATGCGCGAAATGGTCGAGGGAGACATCCGCTTCTCCCAGCAGTTCGGAATGGTGGTCTAGAACATGCGAGTTCCACTGAGTTGGCTCGCCGAGTACGTCGAGCTCGTGCCGGGCACGACGCCCGAAGACGTGCACGCAGCGCTCGTCAAGGTCGGCCTCGAAGAGGAGGACGTGCACACGTTCGACCTCGAGGGCCCGATCGTCGTGGGCGAGGTGCTCGAGTTCGTCGAGGAGCCGCAGTCCAACGGCAAGACCATCCGCTGGTGCCAGGTGCGCGTCGCGGCCGACGGTGAGACCGCTGCCGACGGCGGCGACGCCGTGCACGGCATCGTCTGCGGTGCCCGCAACTTCTTCGTCGGCGACAAGGTCGTCGTGACGCTGCCGGGCGCCGTGCTGCCCGGCCCGTTCCCGATCGCCGCCCGCAAGACCTACGGGCACGTCTCCGACGGCATGATCGCCTCGGCGCGCGAGCTCGGCCTCGGCGAGGACCACGACGGCATCCTGCGGCTCTCGACGCTCGGCATCGACGCGCCCGTCGGCACCGACGCGATCAAGCTCCTCGGCCTCGACGACGCCGCCATCGAGATCAACGTCACCCCCGATCGCGGCTACGCGTTCTCGATCCGCGGGGTCGCCCGCGAGTACGCGCACGCCACCGGGGCGCGCTTCCGCGACCCGGTCGAGCAGGCGGCGCCGGCGGATGTCTCGGACGACGCGTTCTCCGTCGTGATCGACGACGCGGCCCCGATCCGCGGCAAGATCGGCTCCTCGGTCTTCGCCACGCGCATCGTGCGCGACGTCGACGCCTCCCGCCCGACTCCGGCGTGGATGATCGCGCGGCTGAAGCTCGCCGGCATCCGCTCGATCTCGCTGCTCGTCGACATCACGAACTACGTCATGCTCGAGCTCGGTCAGCCGATCCACGGCTACGACCTCGATCAGCTGCGCGGCGGCATCGTCGTGCGACGCGCCACGGTGGGGGAGAAGTTCACCACGCTCGACGGCAAGGAGCGCACGCTCCACGTCGAAGACCTCGTCGTCACCGACGACCGCGGGCCGATCGGCCTCGGCGGCGTCATGGGCGGCGCAGAGACCGAGATGGGCGACGAGACGCGCAACGTGCTCGTCGAAGCCGCCAACTGGGACCCGGTGTCGATCGCGCGCACCGCGCGTCGGCACAAGCTGCCGAGCGAGGCGGCCAAACGCTACGAGCGAGGTGTCGACCCCGAGATCGCGGCCGCAGCCGTTTCCCGTGTCGCCCAGCTCATGGTCGACCTCGCCGGCGGCACCGCCGACGCGGGCGGCTCCCTGATCTCGACGGCGCCGGCGCGCGAGGCGATCCTCCTGCCCACCGGCTTCGTCTCGTCGATCATCGGCGTCGAGTACACCGAAGACGAGGTGCACGACGCCCTCGCCGAGATCGGCGGCGTCATCACCGCCGTCGACGGCGGATTCTCGGTCGTGCCGCCGGCCTGGCGCCCCGACCTGACCGGCCGCGAAGAGCTCGCGGAGGAGGTCGCCCGACTGATCGGCTACGACCGCATCCCCTCGGTGCTCCCCGTCGCGCCTCCCGGCCGCGGACTCACCCGCTCGCAGCGGCTGCGCCGGCGCACCGCCGACACGCTCGCGGCGGCCGGATCGGTCGAGGTGCTCTCCTTCCCGTTCGTCTCCGACGCCGACAACGCGGTGTTCGGCAGTGCCGACGGCGCCCCCGTGGCATCCGTGCGCATCGCGAACGCGCTCGACCAGACGGTGCCGTTCCTGCGTCGTTCGCTCGTGCCCGGCCTGATCGGCGCCGCGCGACGCAACCTCTCGCGCGGCCTCACCGACCTCGACCTCTTCGAGATCGGCACGGTGTTCCTGCCCGAGACGGGTCGCACGTACGGTTCGCTCGAGCTTCCCGTGGGCGACGAGAAGCCGAGCGATGAGGTGCTCGCAGCGCTCGACGCCGGCATCCCGCCGCAGCCGCGCCACCTCGGTGCGCTCATCGTCGGCGACGTCGTGGTGAAGCAGCCGGGTCAGCCCGCGGTGCCCGCCGGCATCGCCGACGCGCTCGACGTCGTGCGCCAGGTCGAACTCGCGACCGGTGCCCGCATCGACGTCGCGCAGGGTTCGCACCAGGCGATGCACCCCGGCCGCACGGCAGAGCTCCGCGTCGGCGGCACCCTCGTCGGCTTCGCCGGCGAGCTGCTGCCGGTGCTCGCCGCCGAAGCCGACCTGCCGCGGGTGGTCGCCGTCGTCGAGCTCGATCTCGACGCCGTCATCGCGCTGACCGAGCCCGCCCTCGAAGCGCGCACGATCGACACGATGCCCGCCGCGACGCAGGACCTCTCGCTCATCGTGCCGGTCGAGGTCGCAGCGGCCGAGGTCGCCGCGGCGATCCGCGAGGGCGCCGGCGCACTGCTCGAGCACCTCTCGATCGTCGACGACTACCGCGGCCAGGGCGTGCCGACCGGCGCGAAGAGCCTGACGTTCGCGCTCCGGTTCCGCGCCGACGACCGCACGCTCACGGCAGCCGAGGCCAGCGAGGCGAAGCTCGCCGGTGCGGCGCTCGCGAACGAGCGGCTCGGGGCGACCGTCCGCGAATGACCGCGCGCGCGCGATCCGTCGGCGACGTCGTCGCGGCCATCGACTCGGTGGCCGCACGACTCGCCGGCCGGCGGATCGCCGCCGATCGCTGAGCACGCGCGATTCCGAGGAGTTCTGCATTCCCGAGGATGATCGAGCCCCGACCCACCTCGGAACGGCCGATCTCCTCTGGTACAGCCCGCGGGCGGCGACGGCGCCTGACGTCACGCGTTTGCACGATACCGCCCGCCCCGGCTAGGGTCGCTGTATGTCCGCCGCTCGGTTCGCAGCCCCCGCACGCATCTCGCGTGTCGTCGTGGTGCGCAGCCGACGTCGTGGCGAGCGCCGACTCTAGGCGACCCCGCATGCGGCAATGAAGCCGTCAGCAGGCGTCGCCGGAGCCATCCCTCGACCACGTCGACCCGTTCAGGTCGTGTGCGTCGCCGGGAGCCAACCTCGACCACTCCGACCTTTAAGGTCGTGTGCGTCGCCGGGAGCCAACCTCGACCACTCCGACCTTTAAGGTGGAACCATGACGTTCACCGTCGCCGTTTCCGGCGCGTCCGGCTATGCCGGAGGCGAGATCCTTCGCCTCCTCGCCGATCATCCCGATTTCGACGTGCGCACCGTGACCGCGCACTCCAACGCCGGCCAGCCGCTCATCGCGGTGCAGCCGCACCTGCGCAGCTACACGCATCTCACGCTGAAGGACACGACGGCCGAGAACCTCGCCGGTCATGACATCGTGTTCCTCGCGCTGCCGCACGGGGCATCCGGTGCGATCGCCGCGCAGCTGCCGGCCGAGACCCTCGTGATCGACTGCGGTGCCGACCATCGCCTCGAGAGCAAGGCCGACTGGGCGGCGTTCTACGGCGGCGACTTCCACGGCGCATGGACCTACGGGGTGCCCGAGCTGCCGCGCCTGTCGGGCACGCAGCGCGACCGGCTCGCGAAGACGAAGCGCATCGCGGCGCCTGGCTGCAACGCCTCGACCGTCGCGCTGTCGCTCGCGCCCGGCATCCGTGCCGGCGTCATCGAGGCCTCCGACGTCGTGTCGGTGCTCGCGGTCGGTCCTTCGGGTGCCGGCAAGAGCCTGAAGGCGCACCTGCTCGGCTCCGAGCTCCTCGGCTCGGCGAACCCGTACTCGGTGGGCGGCGTGCACCGTCACATCCCCGAGATCCAGCAGGCGCTGCGCTGGGCGGGCGGGGGCAACCCGACCATCTCGTTCACTCCGGTGATCGTCCCGATGTCGCGCGGCATCCTCGCGACGTCGACGGCGCGCATCGTGCCCGGCACGGATGCCGCGACGGTCCGTGCGGCGTGGGAGGACGCCTACGCGGGCGAGCGCTTCGTGCAGCTGCTGCCCGAGGGCCAGTTCCCGCGCACCGCCGATGTGCTCGGTGCGAACACGGCGCTCCTCGGCCTCCAGATCGACGAGAACTCGGGCCGCGTCGTCGTGGTCGCCGCCGTCGACAACCTCGTGAAGGGCACCGCGGGTGCCGCCATCCAGTCCGCGAACATCGCACTCGGGCTCACCGAGTCGACCGGACTCCCCGTGAACGGAGTCGCCCCGTGACCGTCACCCATCCCAATGGATTCGAAGCGGCCGGCATCGCCGCGGGCATCAAGCGCTCCGGAGCACTCGACCTCGCGCTCGTCGTGAACCGCGGGCCCGCCCAGCAGGCAGCGGTCGTGTTCACGTCGAACCGCGCACAGGCCAACCCGATCATCTGGTCGAAGCAGGTCGCGGCCGACGGCATCGTGTCGGCGATCGTGTTGAACTCGGGCGGGGCGAACTGCTTCACCGGGCCCGAGGGCTTCCAGGTCACGCACCGCACGGCCGAGGCCGTCGCGTCCGGCCTCGGCATCGCGGCCGGCGACGTGCTCGTCTGCTCGACCGGACTCATCGGCGACCAGCTCGACGGCGAGGTGCTCGAAGAGGGCGTCGTCTCGGCGATCGCCCGTCTCTCGACCGATGGCGGCGATGACGCCGCCCGCGCGATCATGACGACCGACACGAAGCCGAAGCAGGTCGTCGTCGAGGGCGGCGGCTGGTCGATCGGCGGCATCGCGAAGGGGGCCGGCATGCTCGCGCCCGGCCTCGCGACGATGCTGGTGGTCGTGACGACGGATGCCGCGTTGCCCAGCGAGGAGCTCGACATCGCGCTCCGCGCCGCCACCCGCGTGACGTTCGACCGGCTCGACTCCGACGGCTGCATGTCGACGAACGACCAGGTCACCCTCCTCGCGAGCGGCGCATCGGGTGTCACGCCCGACCTCGCCGAGTTCACCGCGGCCCTCACCGACGCCTGCCGGAATCTCGCACTCCAGCTGCAGGCCGACGCCGAGGGCGCGAGCCATGACATCGCGATCGAGGTCGTCGGTGCGGTGACCGAAGACGACGCGGTCGAGGTCGGCCGCTCGGTCGCCCGCAACAACCTCTTCAAGGCGGCGATCTTCGGCAACGACCCCAACTGGGGCCGCGTGCTCGCGGCGATCGGCACCACGAGCGCGCCGTTCGACCCGTATCTCGTCGACGTCTCGATGAACGGGGTGCGCGTCTGCCACGCCGGACGCCCCGACGCCCCGCGCGATCAGGTCGACCTCACGCCGCGCGCGACGCACGTGCTCATCGAGCTGCACGCCGGCGAGGCATCCGCCACCATCTTCACGAACGATCTCACGCACGACTACGTGCATGAGAACAGCGCCTACGCGAGTTGAGCATGAGCGACGACACGGAACCCCAAGACACGAACGACGCGGCGGCGAAAGCCCAGGTGCTCATCGATTCGCTGCCCTGGCTGAAGCGCTTCCACGGCGAGACGATCGTGGTGAAGTTCGGCGGCAACGCCATGGTGAGCCCCGAATTGCAGCGTGCGTTCGCCGAAGACATGGTCTACCTCCGCTACGCGGGCATCAAGCCCGTCGTGGTGCACGGCGGCGGCCCCCAGATCTCGGCGATGCTCGAGCGGCTCGGCATTCCGAGCGAGTTCCGCGGCGGCTACCGGGTCACGACCCCCGAGACGATGGACGTCGTGCGCATGGTGCTCTCCGGCCAGGTGAACCGCGAGCTCGTCTCGCTCATCAACGAGCACGGCCCGCTCGCCTCGGGGCTCTCGGGCGAAGACGCCGGTCTCTTCACTGGGCGCCGGCGCGGCGCGATCGTCGACGGCGAAGAGGTCGACCTCGGGCTCGTCGGCGACGTCGTCGCGGTCGACCCGGCCGCGGTGCTCGCCGAACTCGCTGCCGAGCGCATCCCCGTGGTCTCCTCCATCGCCCCCGACGGCGACGTGACCGGGCAGTCGCTCAACGTGAACGCCGATTCCGCCGCCGCGTCGCTCGCGGTCGCGCTCGGTGCGGCGAAGCTCGTCATCCTCACCGACGTCGCGGGCCTCTACCGCGACTGGCCGAACCGCGACTCGCTCGTCTCGGTCATCGACGTGCCCTCGCTCGTCGAACTGCTGCCGAGTCTCGAGTCGGGCATGATCCCGAAGATGGCCGCGTGTCTCGAGGCCGTCGAGGGCGGCGTCGCGAAGGCCGCGATCATCGACGGACGCGTGCCCCACTCGATCCTGCTCGAGGTCTTCACGCAGTCGGGCATCGGCACCGAGGTGGTGGCGGCATGAACGACTGGCAGCTGCGGTTCGACCAGCGCATCATGCGCTCCATCGGCATGCCGCTCGCGAAGCTCGAGCACGGCTCGGGCGCCTGGGTGACGGATGCCGCGGGCACGACCTATCTCGATTTCCTCGCGGGCATCGCGGTGAACTCCCTCGGGCACGCGCATCCCGTGTTCGTCGAGGCGGTCACGGCGCAGGCCTCGAAGCTCGCGCACGTCTCGAACTACTTCACGACCGAGCCGGCGCTCGAACTCGCCGAACGGCTCGTGCGCCTCGCCGGAGCCGGGCCCGACGGGCGCGCCTGGTTCGGCAACTCGGGCGCCGAGGCCAACGAGGCCGCGTTCAAGCTCGCCCGGCTGAACAACTCGGGCGGTGCGCGTACCCGTGTGATCGCGCTCGTCGATGCCTTCCACGGGCGCACGATGGGTTCGCTCGCGCTGACCGGCAAGCCGCACATGCGCGCGCCGTTCGAGCCGATGGCCGGGGGAGTGGAGCACATCCCCGCGACGATCGAGGCGCTCGAGGCATCCATCGACGATGGGGTCGCGGCCGTCTTCGTCGAGCCGATCCAGGGTGAGGCCGGCGTCGTCGAACTGCCCGAGGGCTTCCTCGAGGCGGCGCGCGAGCTGACCCTCCGCCACGGTGCGCTGCTCATCGTCGACGAGATCCAGACCGGTGCCGGGCGCACCGGGCGGTGGTTCGGATTCCAGCACGACGGCATCACGCCCGACGCGATCACCGTCGCGAAGGGCGTCGGCGGCGGCATCCCGATCGGCGGCCTCATCACGTTCGGCCGAGCTTCCGAGCTGTACCAGAAGGGCCACCACGGCTCGACGTTCGGCGGCAACCCGCTCGCGACCGCGGTGTCGAACGCCGTGCTCGGCGAGATCGAGCGCGCCGGCCTCGTCGAGAACGCCGCCGTGCGAGGCCCGCAGCTGCGTCGGCGCATCGAGGCCATCGGATCGCCGCTGGTCGCCGGAACGCGCGGCCGGGGGCTCCTCATCGGCGTCGCGCTCACGGCGCCGGTCGCCGGCGAGGTCGTCGCCCACGCCATGCACCACGGCCTCATCGTGAACGCCGCGAACGACACCACCATCCGCATCGCACCGCCGCTCATCATCGGCGACGCCGAGGTCGACGAGTTCGAGGCGCGCTTCGCGCGCGCCCTCGCCGACGCTCACCCGTACTGACCCGACCGACCTCTCCACGAACGGACCCACCGCATGACCCGCCACTTCCTCCGCGACGACGACCTCACCCAGGCCGAGCAGACCGAGATCCTCGACCTCGCCGAGCAGCTGAAGGCCGACCGCTGGTCGCAGACGCCGCTCGCCGGCCCGCAGACCGTCGCCGTGATCTTCGACAAGTCCTCCACCCGCACGCGTGTGTCGTTCGCCGTCGGCATCGCCGACCTCGGCGGCTCGCCGCTCATCATCTCGACGGCGAACAGCCAGCTCGGCGGCAAGGAGACGCCGTCCGACACCGCCCGCGTGCTCGAGCGCATGGTCTCGGCGATCGTCTGGCGCACCTATGCGCAGTCGGGCCTCGAAGAGATGGCCGCCGGCACGACCGTGCCGGTCGTCAACGCCCTCTCCGACGACTTCCACCCGTGCCAGCTGCTCGCCGACCTGCTCACCATCCGCGAGCACAAGGGAAGGCTCGCCGGCCTCACGGTCACCTTCCTCGGCGATGGCCGCAGCAACATGGCGCAGTCGTACCTGCTCGCCGGCGCCACCGCGGGCATGCACGTGCGCATCGCCGCTCCGGCGGAGTTCGCCCCCGAGGCATCCGTCGTCGCCGACGCCGAGCGCATCGCGGCGACGACCGGTGGGTCCGTCGCCGTCGTCACGAACGCGCGCGAGTCGGTGACCGGTGCCGACGTCGTCGTCACCGACACCTGGGTGTCGATGGGCAAGGAGGAGGAGAAGGCGCATCGCGTCGCCACCTTCGGCGGGTACCAGGTCGATGCCGAACTCATGTCGCACGCGGCATCCGATGCGGTGTTCATGCACTGCCTGCCCGCCGATCGCGGCTACGAGGTGAGCGCCGACGTCATCGACGGCCCGCAGTCGATCATCTGGGATGAGGCCGAGAACCGCCTGCACGCGCAGAAGGCGCTGCTGGTCTGGCTGCTCGCGAGGAAGGACGCCTGATGAGCGACGTGAACGGCACCGACGGCACGGCGGGCGCCGAGGCCGCGGCCGAGGCCCACGGCACCAATGAGGGCTCGCTCTGGGGTGCTCGATTCGCGAGCGGCCCGTCGCCCGAGCTGCAGCGCCTCTCGAAGTCGACGCACTTCGACTGGCAGCTCGCAGGCTACGACCTCGCCGGCTCACGCGCGCACGCCCGCGCGCTGGCCGCGGCCGGATACCTGGAGGCCGACGAACTCGAGGCCATGCTCGCGGGCCTCGACACGCTCGAGGCGCGCGTCGTGTCGGGCGAGATCGTCGCCGGTGAGGCCGACGAAGACGTGCACGGCGCTCTCGAGGCCGCACTGATCACCATCGTCGGCCCCGAGCTGGGCGGCAAGCTCCGCGCGGGCCGCAGCCGGAACGACCAGATCGCCACGCTCGTGCGGCTCTATCTGAAGGACCACGCCGCGACCATCGGTCGCGACCTCGTGCACCTCATCGACGCGCTCGCCGCGCAGGCCGACGCGCATCGCACGGCCATCATGCCGGGGCGAACGCACCTGCAGCACGCGCAGCCGGTGCTGCTCGCCCATCACCTGCTCGCGCACGCCTGGGCGCTCTCGCGCGACCTCGAGCGCCTCGTCGACTGGACGAAGCGAGCGGATGTCTCGCCCTACGGCGGGGGGGCCCTCGCCGGGTCGACGCTCGGCCTCGACGCGGCATCCGTCGCCCGCGACCTCGGCCTCGCGAGCCCCGCCGAGAACTCGATCGACGCGACCGCGAGCCGCGACGTCGTCGCCGAGTTCGCCTTCATCACGGCGATGATCGGCATCGACCTCTCGCGCTTCGCCGAGGAGATCATCCTCTGGAACACCCGCGAGTTCGGCTTCGTCACGTTGCACGACGGCTACTCGACGGGCTCGTCGATCATGCCGCAGAAGAAGAACCCCGACATCGCCGAGCTCGCGCGCGGCAAGTCGGGTCGGCTCATCGGCAACCTCACGGGTCTGCTCGCGACGCTGAAGGCCCTGCCGCTCGCCTACAACCGCGACCTGCAGGAGGACAAGGAGCCGGTCTTCGACTCCGTCGAAACGCTCGAGGTGCTGCTGCCCGCGTACACGGGCATGGTCGCCACGCTCACCTTCCACACCGAGCGCATGGCCGAGCTCGCGCCGGCCGGCTTCTCGCTGGCCACGGATGTCGCGGAGTGGCTCGTGAAGCGGCGCGTGCCGTTCCGCGATGCCCACGAGATCACCGGCGCCCTCGTGCGGTACGCCGAGGAGCACTCGCTCGAGCTCGACGCCGTCGATGACGCCGCACTCGCGGCGATCTCGCCGCACCTCACGCCCGACGTGCGCGAGGTGCTCACGGTCGAGGGCTCGGTCGCGAGCCGTGACGGCATCGGCGGCACCGCCCCGGTGCGCGTCGCCGAGCAGTTCTCCCGCCTCGCCGATCGCGTGCGTCACCTCGTCGCCGGCCTGCCGGAGGCGCGCAGCTGAGCGAACTCGTCACCCCCGACCGGGAGTTCTTCGGACAGGATCCCGTCGTGCTCGCACCGCTCCTCCTCGGAGCGGTGCTGAGCTACGACGCCGCCGCCGGCGGGCGGGTGGCGATCCGCCTGTCGGAGCTCGAGGCGTACCGGGGCGTCGGCGAGGATCCCGGCTCGCACGCGTTCCGCGGGCGCACGCCGCGCAACGCGGTGATGTTCGGCGAGCCCGGCCACCTGTACGCGTACTTCAGCTACGGCATGCACGTCTGCCTGAACATCGTCGCGCGTCCGCCGG
The DNA here is from genome assembly GCF_013410355.1 of Agromyces hippuratus. Classification (NCBI taxonomy): domain Bacteria; kingdom Bacillati; phylum Actinomycetota; class Actinomycetes; order Micrococcales; family Microbacteriaceae; genus Agromyces; species Agromyces hippuratus. Next base: position 371,901 of record NZ_JACCFI010000001.1, read on the forward strand.
GCTCCTCATCGGGTGTGCTCATGCGGGGGGCGACGGTCGTCGACGGTCTCGACCTGGCGAGGAGTCGTCGGCCCGGCGTGAACGATCGCGACCTCGCCAGAGGGCCGGGCCGGCTCGCGAAGGCGCTCGGCGTGCCGCTCGATGCCGGGGGCAGCGACCTGCTCGCACCGCCGTTCACCCTGCAGGTGGAGTCGACGCCGCTCCATGCCGCGAGCGGCCCGCGCACGGGCGTCGGTGGGGAGGGCGGTGGCTCCCGGTACCCGTGGCGGTTCTGGCTCCCCGGCGACGAGGGCGTCTCCCCGTATCGGCGGCACAAGCTCGCCGCCGAGTGACGGGCGCCACCACGCGGCATCCGCTGATCTCGCGATGCGCCGCCGCGAGCGGGGAGCGCTCAGCGCAGCGCGAGATGCACGACGAGTGCGCCGGCGCAGGCCCAGATGAGGCTCGCGAAGGTGCCGATGATGAATCGCTCGCGCGCCTCGGGTGCCTCGAGTTCGGTGAAGCGGCCGACACCCTTGATCGCGACGACGATCGCGAGCGCCTCGGGGAAGCCGGCGATGATGGCGCCCGCCGAGGCGACGCGCTCGAGCACGCCGATCGTCAGGCCGCCGCGCAGCACCTCGCGCTTGGCGGCGGCCTGCACGCCGCGATGCTCCTCATCGGCCGATCGCTTCCCTGCGACGATGATGCCGCCGTGGAGACCCGGTGCCACGGTGCCGCCCATCGCGAGGTCGAGCGCCGTGGCAGCGGCCGGGCTGCCGCCGAAGACGGCGACGGTGAGGCCGAGCACGGTGATGAGCGGCGCGAGGCCGAACTGGGCGGGGCTGCTCGCCGACGCCGCCGCGAGCAGCGCCACGCCGAGCGTGCCTGCCGCGAACCAGATGTACGCACGTCGCGGGCGCAGGTAGGCGAGCACCGAGAGCGCTGCCGCTGCGACCAGCGAGACCACCAGGGCCGACCAGGTGATGGCGTCGGCGATGACGACGAAGTGGTTCATGCGTGGGCTCCCGTCGAGCGGTCGAGGTTCTCGAGCAGCCTAGCGAGCGCCGGCATGGCGTCGAGCTCTGCGCGGATGTTCGCCGACTTCATGCGCGAGCTGATCGCCGGGGCGCTCACGCCGAGCTCGTCGGCGATCTCGGACTGCAGGGCGCCGGCGACGATGCGGTCGTAGACCTCCCACCCCTGGTCGGATCGGCGTTCACGGAGGAGGAGGGCGAGCTTGAACAACGCCTCGACGTGTTCGGCGTCGCCGTGCGCCGCCTCGATCGCGAGCCGGGGAGAGTTCTTCTTCGCGCGCTCGACCGCGTCGCGTGCGGCGAAGAACGCCTCGCCGCTCGCCTCCCGGATGTCGGCCGGAAGCGGGTCTCGCACGTCGCCGCATCCGATGCCGACGCTCCATGCTCCCTCGCGGGTGAGTTCGAACACGACCTCGACGACCGTGCGTGCATCACTCGTGATCAACTGGATCTCGTCGCCTGCGTTTCGCGCGACCGGCAGCAGCAGCTTCTCGCCGTGCGCGCGCTGGATGCGGTCGCGCTCGGCTCCGGCGAGATCGGCCTGCGTGCGACTGGAGACCTGGTCCGCGGTGACGACGATCATGACAACTCCTTCAGCCCGTGGCCTTCATTGGCAGTCACATAAGCATACAACATTAATCGAGAATCGGTTAGAGATGGGACCTAATCCGCTCGCTGATACCCTGACGGAGTGTCAGACCCAGTGATCCTCAATTCCCAGCAGAACGACGCCGCTTTCGCAGACGTCTGGGAGGAGCTCGTCTGGCGCGGCCTCGTGCATGTGTCGACCGACCAGGCTGCGCTGAAAGAGCTGCTCGCGGGCGAGCCGATCACGTATTACTGCGGGTTCGACCCCACGGCGCCGAGCCTGCACCTCGGCAATCTCGTGCAGCTGCTGACGATGCGCCGCCTCCAGCTCGCCGGCCACAAGCCGCTCGGCCTGGTCGGCGGCTCCACTGGTCTGATCGGCGATCCCCGGCCGACGGCCGAGCGCACGCTGAACACCAAGGAGACCGTCGCCGAGTGGGTCGGGTACCTGCAGGGTCAGGTCTCGCGGTTCCTCTCGGGCGAGGGCGAGAACGCGGTTCGACTCGTCAACAACCTCGACTGGACCGGCGGGCTCTCCGCCATCGACTTCCTGCGCGAGATCGGCAAGCACTACCGCGTCGGCACGATGCTGAAGAAAGACGCGGTGGCGTCGCGCCTGAACTCCGACGCCGGAATCAGCTACACCGAGTTCAGCTACCAGATCCTGCAGGGCTTCGACTACCTCGAGCTCTACCGCCAGTACGGCTGCGTGCTGCAGACGGGCGGCAGCGACCAGTGGGGCAACCTCACGAGCGGCACGGATCTCATCCACCGCGTCGAGGGAGCGAGCGTGCATGCGATCGGCACCCCGCTCGTCACGAACTCCGACGGTACGAAGTTCGGCAAGAGCGAAGGCAACGCGATCTGGCTGGATGCCTCGATGTGCAGCCCGTACGCGTTCTACCAGTTCTGGCTCAACACCGACGATGCCGACGTGATCTCGCGCCTGAAGATCTTCACGTTCCTCAGCCGCGAGCGCATCGAGGAGCTCGAATCGCTCGTCGCGACCGAGCCGTTCAAGCGCGAGGCGCAGAAGGTGCTCGCGACCGAGGTCACGACCCTCGTGCACGGAGCGGATGCCACGCAGGCCGTGATCGATGCATCGCGCGCACTGTTCGGACAGGGCGATCTCGCCGCGCTCGACCGCGCGACCCTCGAGGCGGCACTTCGCGAGCTTCCGAACACCACGGCGACGACGGATGCCTCGATCGTCCAGCTCCTCGTCGACACCGGCCTCGTCTCGAGCCAGAGTGAGGGCCGGCGGGCCATCGCCCAGGGGGGAGTGTCGCTCGACAACGTGCGCATCGACGATGACGCCGCGACGCTCGATGGTCGCGTCGCGGCCGGCGGCATGGCGGTGCTTCGTCGGGGCAAGAAGACGCTCGCGGGTGTGTTCGTCGAGTAGTTGTTCCAGAGATGTTCGGGCCCCGGTCGCTTGCCTCGGTGAGCGGCCGGGGCTTCGTGCGTTTCCGGGGCCCGCACGCGCGACACGCCCGGGATGTGTGTGGAGTTTGCGTGGGGTGGGGATTCCCCGTAATGTAATCACTCGTTGCCCCACAGGAGCGGATGAGCGGGACTGCTGAGTAAGCGTCTGGTTCTCCTCCTCAAGTGGCACGAAGATCCCAAACCAAGTTGTTTCTTCTTCTTGTGTTTGAAGCGTTCGGATGCGTCCTTTGGATGGCCGGATGAGAACGAAAAGCTCCGGTGGTTCGAATCTGTTGTGGTTCGGTTGTCGGGTGCGTCCGTTCCTTGAGAACTCAACAGCGTGCACTATGTTCAATGCCAAATTATTGAACCCCGACCTCACCGTTTGGTGGGGGGAGGATTCCTTTGGATTGATGGACAGTCAGTTTGATTGTTCTTTCAGTCAGAGATTGAAACTCTCAATGCCTCTTCGGGGGTGTTGGAACCATTTTTTTTGGAGAGTTTGATCCTGGCTCAGGACGAACGCTGGCGGCGTGCTTAACACATGCAAGTCGAACGATGAACCTGGAGCTTGCTCTGGGGGATTAGTGGCGAACGGGTGAGTAACACGTGAGTAACCTGCCCTGGACTCTGGGATAACCCCGAGAAATCGGAGCTAATACCGGATAGGACCTGGAACCGCATGGTTTTGGGTGGAAAGTTTTTTCGGTCTGGGATGGACTCGCGGCCTATCAGCTTGTTGGTGAGGTAATGGCTCACCAAGGCGTCGACGGGTAGCCGGCCTGAGAGGGTGACCGGCCACACTGGGACTGAGACACGGCCCAGACTCCTACGGGAGGCAGCAGTGGGGAATATTGCACAATGGGCGAAAGCCTGATGCAGCAACGCCGCGTGAGGGATGACGGCCTTCGGGTTGTAAACCTCTTTTAGTAGGGAAGAAGGGCTTCGGCTTGACGGTACCTGCAGAAAAAGCACCGGCTAACTACGTGCCAGCAGCCGCGGTAATACGTAGGGTGCGAGCGTTGTCCGGAATTATTGGGCGTAAAGAGCTCGTAGGCGGTTTGTCACGTCTGCTGTGAAATCCCGAGGCTCAACCTCGGGCCTGCAGTGGGTACGGGCAGACTGGAGTGCGGTAGGGGAGATTGGAATTCCTGGTGTAGCGGTGGAATGCGCAGATATCAGGAGGAACACCGATGGCGAAGGCAGATCTCTGGGCCGTAACTGACGCTGAGGAGCGAAAGCGTGGGGAGCGAACAGGATTAGATACCCTGGTAGTCCACGCCGTAAACGTTGGGCGCTAGATGTGGGGACCATTCCACGGTTTCCGTGTCGTAGCTAACGCATTAAGCGCCCCGCCTGGGGAGTACGGCCGCAAGGCTAAAACTCAAAGGAATTGACGGGGGCCCGCACAAGCGGCGGAGCATGCGGATTAATTCGATGCAACGCGAAGAACCTTACCAAGGCTTGACATATACGAGAACGCCGCAGAAATGTGGAACTCTTTGGACACTCGTATACAGGTGGTGCATGGTTGTCGTCAGCTCGTGTCGTGAGATGTTGGGTTAAGTCCCGCAACGAGCGCAACCCTCGTCGTATGTTGCCAGCACGTAATGGTGGGAACTCATATGAGACTGCCGGGGTCAACTCGGAGGAAGGTGGGGATGACGTCAAATCATCATGCCCCTTATGTCTTGGGCTTCACGCATGCTACAATGGCCGGTACAAAGGGCTGCGATGTCGTAAGGCGGAGCGAATCCCAAAAAGCCGGTCTCAGTTCGGATTGAGGTCTGCAACTCGACCTCATGAAGTCGGAGTCGCTAGTAATCGCAGATCAGCAACGCTGCGGTGAATACGTTCCCGGGCCTTGTACACACCGCCCGTCAAGTCATGAAAGTCGGTAACACCCGAAGCCGGTGGCCTAACCCTTGTGGAGGGAGCCGTCGAAGGTGGGATCGGTGATTAGGACTAAGTCGTAACAAGGTAGCCGTACCGGAAGGTGCGGCTGGATCACCTCCTTTCTAAGGAGCACTGGCCACTTTTGGTGGTCCAGGCATGCCAGATCAGACCGAACGTGTCTGCTGGCAGCTCATGGGTGGAACATTGACATAGGTGCTCGTCTGAATGGTTCAGACCTAGTACGCCGCTTCCTTCGGGGGGTGGTTGGAACGGTGGGGGCCGGCCGGTCGGGTGCATGCACGCTGTTGGGTCCTGAGGGGCCGGACAACTTCCCGCGCTTCGGCGTGGGGGTGATGGTTTCTTACAGACCTTCACGAAGCCGATGGGTTCTGATTCGGTGGGTGTGGGGGTTCTGGCCGTCTGTTGAGAACTACATAGTGGACGCGAGCATCTTAGAAACGGGACTTCGGTCCTGTTTCACAATAGGTGAGTCGCCAAGAGGTCGCCCTTCGGGGGGATCTTGTTGGCGTATTCACTGGTCAATTTCGCGGCATTGCCTTCGGGTGGTGTCGCACGATTCGATCTCATGTGATTTTCAAGTTTTTAAGAGCAAACGGTGGATGCCTTGGCATCTGGAGCCGAAGAAGGACGTCGTAATCTGCGATAAGCCTCGGGGAGCTGATAAACGAGCTGTGATCCGAGGATTTCCGAATGGGGAAACCCCGCCAGGCCCTTTGGGTGACCTGGTGACTCCCGCCTGAATATATAGGGCGGGTAGAGGGAACGTGGGGAAGTGAAACATCTCAGTACCCACAGGAAGAGAAAACAACCGTGATTCCGTTAGTAGTGGCGAGCGAACGCGGAAGAGGCTAAACCGAGCCATGTGTGATACCCGGCAGGGGTTGCATGGTCGGGGTTGTGGGACCTTTCGGACTGTACTGCCGTGCAGTCACGGTGACGCGTCAGGTATAGACGAACCGGATTGAAAGCCGGACCGGAGTGGGTGTGAGTCCCGTAGTCGAAATGCCTGGCGGCCCGGAGAGGTATCCCAAGTAGCGCGGGGCCCGAGAAATCCCGCGTGAATCTGTCAGGACCACCTGATAAGCCTAAATACTCCCAGATGACCGATAGCGGACAAGTACCGTGAGGGAAAGGTGAAAAGTACCCCGGGAGGGGAGTGAAATAGTACCTGAAACCGTTTGCTTACAAACCGTTGGAGCCTCCTTGTAGGGGTGACAGCGTGCCTTTTGAAGAATGAGCCTGCGAGTTAGTGATATGTGGCGAGGTTAACCCGTGAGGGGCAGCCGTAGCGAAAGCGAGTCTGAATAGGGCGATTCAGTCGCATGTCCTAGACCCGAAGCGAAGTGATCTATCCATGGCCAGGTTGAAGCGACGGTAAGACGTCGTGGAGGACCGAACCCACTTCAGTTGAAAATGGAGGGGATGAGCTGTGGATAGGGGTGAAAGGCCAATCAAACTTCGTGATAGCTGGTTCTCTCCGAAATGCATTTAGGTGCAGCGTTGCGTGTTTCTTGCCGGAGGTAGAGCTACTGGATGGCCGATGGGCCCCAAAAGGTTACTGACGTCAGCCAAACTCCGAATGCCGGTAAGTGAGAGCGCAGCAGTGAGACGGTGGGGGATAAGCTTCATCGTCGAGAGGGAAACAACCCAGACCACCAACTAAGGTCCCTAAGCGCGTGCTAAGTGGGAAAGGATGTGGAGTTGCACAGACAACCAGGAGGTTGGCTTAGAAGCAGCCACCCTTGAAAGAGTGCGTAATAGCTCACTGGTCAAGTGATTCCGCGCCGACAATGTAACGGGGCTCAAGCACGCCACCGAAGTTGTGGCATTGACATTAATGGTAGGCCTTCGTGGTCCAGCCGTGTTGATGGGTAGGAGAGCGTCGTGTGGGCAGTGAAGCGGCGGTGTGAACCAGCCGTGGAGGCCACACGAGTGAGAATGCAGGCATGAGTAGCGAAAGACGGGTGAGAAACCCGTCCTCCGGAAGACCAAGGGTTCCAGGGTCAAGCTAATCTGCCCTGGGTAAGTCGGGACCTAAGGCGAGGCCGACAGGCGTAGTCGATGGACAACGGGTTGATATTCCCGTACCGGCGAAGAACCGCCCACATGAAATCAGGAGTGCTAAGCATCCCAAGACGCGTGGATCCCTTCGGGGACGATCGTGAGGCGGCATGCGACCCCATCTGGTGGAGTGAGCGTATTAACAGGTGTGACGCAGGAAGGTAGCCCAACCCGGGCGATGGTTGACCCGGGGCAAGCGTGTAGGCCGAGCGATAGGCAAATCCGTCGCTCATGATGGCTGAGACGCGATGCGGATAAAAAGTGGGTGATCCTATGCTGCCAAGAAAAGCATCGACGCGAGGTTCCAGCCGCCCGTACCCCAAACCGACTCAGGTGGTCAGGTAGAGAATACTAAGGAGATCGAGAGAATCGTGGTTAAGGAACTCGGCAAAATGCCCCCGTAACTTCGGGAGAAGGGGGGCCTAAGGCGTGAATGGACTTGCTCCAGGAAGCGCTGCAGGGCCGCAGAGACCAGTGGGAAGCGACTGTTTACTAAAAACACAGGTCCGTGCTAAGTCGCAAGACGATGTATACGGACTGACGCCTGCCCGGTGCTGGAAGGTTAAGAGGACCGGTTAGCCGCAAGGCGAAGCTGAGAATTTAAGCCCCAGTAAACGGCGGTGGTAACTATAACCATCCTAAGGTAGCGAAATTCCTTGTCGGGTAAGTTCCGACCTGCACGAATGGCGTAACGACTTCCCAGCTGTCTCAACCGCGAACTCGGCGAAATTGCATTACGAGTAAAGATGCTCGTTACGCGCAGCAGGACGGAAAGACCCCGTGACCTTTACTACAGCTTGGTATTGGTGTTCGGTGTGGCTTGTGTAGGATAGGTGGGAGACTTTGAAGCTGGCACGCTAGTGTCGGTGGAGTCATTGTTGAAATACCACTCTGGTCACTCTGGATATCTAACTTCGAACCGTGATCCGGTTCAGGGACAGTGCCTGGTGGGTAGTTTAACTGGGGCGGTTGCCTCCCAAAAAGTAACGGAGGCGCCCAAAGGTTCCCTCAACCTGGTTGGCAATCAGGTGGCGAGTGTAAGTGCACAAGGGAGCTTGACTGTGAGACTGACAGGTCGAGCAGGGACGAAAGTCGGGACTAGTGATCCGGCAGTGGCTTGTGGAAGCGCTGTCGCTCAACGGATAAAAGGTACCTCGGGGATAACAGGCTGATCTTGCCCAAGAGTCCATATCGACGGCATGGTTTGGCACCTCGATGTCGGCTCGTCGCATCCTGGGGCTGGAGTAGGTCCCAAGGGTTGGGCTGTTCGCCCATTAAAGCGGTACGCGAGCTGGGTTTAGAACGTCGTGAGACAGTTCGGTCCCTATCCGCTGCGCGCGTAGGAAATTTGAGAGGATCTGACCCTAGTACGAGAGGACCGGGTTGGACGAACCTCTGGTGTGCCAGTTGTTCCGCCAGGAGCACCGCTGGTTAGCTACGTTCGGGATGGATAACCGCTGAAAGCATCTAAGCGGGAAGCCGGCCTCGAGATGAGATTTCCATACCCTTCGGGGTGAGAGGCTCCCAGCCAGACGACTGGGTTGATAGGCCGGATGTGGAAGACAGGACTAACGACTGTCGGAGCTGACCGGTACTAATAAGCCGATAACTTGATAATCACTACACTCACACACGTTTGAACATGTTCATGAAAAGGCCGTGTGAGTGGCCAAAGATACGCTCGCGTCCACTCTGTGGTTCCCTTCAGACGGAAACCCAACACATAATTCAACATTGTTGAACCCGCACCACCACACCCGCACGCGGGTGCAGGATGGTGCGGTCACCGAGACCACACACCCACCCCAACCCTGGTTGGCGGGCGAGGTGTGGCAAGAGTTTCGGCGGCCATAGCGCGAGGGAAACGCCCGGACACATTCCGAACCCGGAAGCTAAGACTCGCAGCGCCGATGGTACTGCAGGGGGGACCCTGTGGGAGAGTAGGACACCGCCGGACAATCATTGAGGAGAGTGGCCACCCGAAGACGGGTGGCCATTCTTCGTTAACGGGGTACTTCACAAGGTGCCCCATTACGGTTGAGTCTCATGAGGACTCCACACACGACGGGACTATCGTGAGCGACTCCAAGAAGGACTCGGCAGACCAGGGACGACCTGAGCGGAGCGGACAGCGCAGCGGCGGCAACGGAGCCGGCCGAACAGCAGGCGCGCGTTCCGGTTCAGCCCACCGAGATGGCGCTCCAGCGAAGAAGCCGTACGGAGATCGTGACGCGAAGAAGCCTTATGGCGATCGCGACAACCGCAAGCCCTACGGTGACCGCGATGCGAAGAAGTCTTATGGCGATCGCGACAACCGCAAACCCTACGGTGACCGCGATGCGAAGAAGCCTTATGGCGACCGCGACAACCGCAAGCCCTATGGTGATCGTGACGCGAAGAAGCCTTATGGCGACCGCGACAACCGCAAGCCCTATGGTGATCGTGACGCGAAGAAGCCTTACGGTGACCGCGACAACCGCAAGCCCTATGGCGATCGTGACGCGAAGAAGCCTTACGGTGACCGCGACAACCGCAAGCCCTATGGTGATCGTGACGCGAAGAAGCCTTACGGTGACCGCGATGCGAAGAAGCCTTACGGTGACCGCGATGCGAAACCCTATGGTGATCGCGGTGCGTCGAAGCCGTATGGCGACCGGGACAACCGCAAGCCGTATGGCGACCGCGATGCGAAGAAGCCCTACGGCGACCGCGATGCGAGGAAGCCTTACGGTGATCGCGCTGCGTCGAAGCCGTATGGCGACCGGGACAACCGCAAGCCGTATGGCGACCGCGATGCGAAGAAGCCCTACGGCGACCGCGATGCGAAGAAGCCCTACGGTGACCGTGACACGAAGCCCTATGGCGACCGCGGTGCGTCGAAGCCGTACGGTGACCGTGACAACCGCAAGCCGTATGGCGACCGCGATGCGAAGAAGCCCTACGGCGACCGCGACAACCGCAAGCCCTACGGCGACGGGCCGCGTGGTGGGCGTGACGACCAGCGCGAGGCTCCCCGCGAGGTCCACGGAGCGCCTGAACTGCAGGTGCGCCCGCGTCACGACGACCCGTTCATCCCCGAATCGATCGAGGCACGCGACCTCGACAAGGGCGCACGCGCCGAGCTGAAGACGCTGAGCAAGGAGAACGCCGACTGGGTCGCGCGGCACCTGGTGGCGGCATCCGAACTGCTCGAAGACGACCCCGAGCTCGCTCACCAGCACGCGCTCTCGGCAGGACGCCGCGCGGGCCGTATCGCGGTCGTGCGCGAGACGCTCGCGATTACCGCCTATGCGACCGGCGACTTCGCGCTCGCGCTCCGCGAACTGCGCACGTATCGCCGTATCTCCGGCAGCAACGACCAGCTTCCGCTCATGGTCGACAGCGAACGCGGAGTCGGCCGCCCCGACCGTGCCCTGGAGGTCGGCCGCGCGGTCGATCGCTCGACGCTGCCGGCCGCGGTGCAGGTCGGACTCGCCATCGCGATGTCGGGCGCCCGGCTCGACCTCGGTGAGCCCGAGATCGCCCTCGCCGAGCTCGAGATCCCGCAGCTCGACCCCGACCGTGCCTTCTCGTACAGCCCAGCGCTCTTCTCGGCGTACGCCGAGGTGCTCGAGGAGCTGGGCCGCGCCGACGAGGCCGCGAAGTGGCGCGCCCGCGCCGACCGCGCCGAAGCCGCACTCGGAGGCCCCGCCGAAGCCGAGTCGATCGAGATCTTCGAGGTGGAGCTCGAGGAGGTCGACGACGAGGCCGACAGCGCAGAAGCCGACGAGAGCGTCGAGCCCGAGGCATCCGTCGAGACCGTCGCCGCCGAGGCGTCCGACGAGCCTGAAGCAGCGGATGGCGCAGCTCAGGACGAATCCTCCGGCGCTCGCGAATCCTCCGACGAGACCGACGAGGTGCTCGACGGCGACCCGGGCGACGTGCTCGAAGACGACGTGCGCGAGGTGCTCGCCGCGCTCGAGGCCGACGAGAGCGAGGGCACGTCCGGTGGGACTGTTCCGCGCGAAGACTGAGCACGCGACGCCGCTCGACGGCGTCGACGCCGTGCTCGCCGACCTCGACGGCGTCGTCTACGCCGGCGCCCACGCGATTCCGCGCGCGGTCGAGAGCCTGAACCTCGCGAAGCGTGATCGGGCCGTCGGGTACATCACGAACAACGCGTCGCGCAGCGATGCATCCGTCGCCGGTCACCTGGCCGAACTCGGCCTCGAAGTCGTGCCGGCCGATGTCGTGACGTCGCCGCAAGCCGCGATGTCGTTGCTCGCCGAGCAGGTGGCGCCGGGCGCCCTCGTCTTCGTCGTCGGCGGCGAGGGCATCACGACCGAGCTCGAGAAGCGCGGCTACCGCATCACGCGTTCCGCCGATGATGCGCCCGAGGCCGTCGTGCAGGGCTTCACGCCCGACATCGGATGGCGCGAACTCGCCGAGGCATCCTTCGCGCTGACCGCCGGCGCTGGGGATGACGATTCGCCTGGGATCCCCTGGATCGCAACGAACATGGACTGGACGATCCCCGTCGCGCGCGGCATCGCGCCGGGCAACGGCACGCTCGTCTCCGCGGTGCACACGGCCGTCGGGCGGTTCCCGCTCGTCGCGGGCAAGCCCGAGACGCCCATCTTCGACGAGGCCCGCCGCCGTTTCGGCGCCGAGCGACCGCTCATGGTCGGCGACCGGCTCGACACCGACATCCTCGGCGCCCGACGCGCCGGCATGCTGAGCGCACTCGTGCTCACCGGCATCGACAAGGCGAAGCAGGTGCTCGCGGCTCCCGAGTCGAGCCGGCCCGACTTCATCCTCGCCGACCTCGACGGCCTCCATGCGCCGTATCCGGTGACGGAGGAGGTGCGCGGCGGGGTCACGCGCGTGGGCACCGCGCGGGTGCGCGTCTCGGGGAACCGGGTCGAGATCGTCGACGACGGCGGCGATCGGCTCGACCTGCTCCGTGCCGCATGCGCGGCGATCTGGGGCTCGGGCATGGGCATCCACGTGCTCGACGTTCCGGCCCGGCTCTACAGCTGATCGGTCGGTCGTCGACTCGGCGTCAGCGGGGCGGGGTAGCGTTGACTCGTGAGCACTGAACCCGATCGATCAGCAGAGGCCGAGACGACCTCGCCCGCGTCCGACGCGTCGTCGTCGTCGGTGTCGTCCGTGCTCGCCGAGGTCGAGTCGCGACCGCTCGACGAACGTGCGGCGGCCTATCAGTCGCTCGCCGACGAGTTGCGCACCCAGCTCGAGCAGTCCGACCCGTCATTGCGCACCTGACGCATGACCGGACAACGGCTCGACGCGGCCCTTGCTGAGCGCGGACTCGCTCGATCACGCACGCACGCCGCAACGCTCATCGCAGCTGGTGTGGTGACGGTCGACGGTCGTCCCGTCGTCAAGGCCTCCGCGAAGGTGGGCGACGACGCGGTGCTCGAGGTCGCGGCATCCGATCACTATGTGAGTCGCGCGGCGCACAAGCTCATCGCCGGCCTCGACGGCTTCGCGGTCGACGTCGCCGGGCGGGTCGCGCTCGACGCGGGCGCCTCGACGGGCGGTTTCAGCCAGGTGCTCCTCGAGCGCGGCGCCCGGCAGGTGCTCGCCGTCGACGTCGGGCACGGTCAGCTCGCGCCCGAACTCGCCGACGCCCCCGGTCTCGTGCTCGTCGAGGGCTGCAACGTGCGCCATCTCGATGCCGCGCGACTCGCGGAGCTCACCGGGGTCAACGAGCGTCCGTCGCTCGTCGTCGCCGATCTCTCGTTCATCTCGCTCACCGTCGTGCTGCCCGCGCTGCGCGCCAGCGCGGCAGACGAGGCCGATTTCGTGCTGCTCGTCAAACCGCAGTTCGAGGTGGGCCGCGGGGGAGTGCGCGAGGGCGTCGTGCGCGATGCCGGTCTGCGTTCCGAGGCGGTCTCGAACGTGCTGTGGGCGGCGTTCGACCTCGGGCTCGGCACCGCGGGCATCCTGTCCTCCCCAATTGCCGGTGGCCACGGAAACCTCGAATACCTCGTGCATCTCAGCGCCGTGCGGGGGTCGAATCCGACAGAATGGTCACGTCAGGTCGACGAAGTGACGGGGAGGGCGAAGGCGTGAGCGACGCACGGCGCTTCCTGGTGGTCTCGCACACCGGTCGGCGGTCCGCCCTCGAGGCGACGAGCGAGGTCTGCGCGCAGCTGCTCGCCGCCGGTGCGGTGCCGGTCATCGCGGCCGAACACTGGGACGAGGTGCACGACTTCGTGCCCGAGCTCAACGGCTCGGTCGAGCGGTTCGAAGAGACCGACCCCAAGGGCATCGAACTCGTCATCGTGCTCGGCGGCGACGGCACGATCCTGCGGGCCGCCGAGATCATGCGCGACCACCCGGTGCCGCTGCTCGGCGTGAACCTCGGCCATGTCGGCTTCCTCGCCGAGAGCGAGCGCGACGACCTCGGCTACACGATCGGCCGCGCACTGGCGCGCGACTACACCGTCGAAGAGCGCATGACGCTCGCGGTGCGCGCGAAGGTGGGTGAGGGCGTCGTCTACGAGAGCTGGGCGCTCAACGAGGTCACCGTCGAGAAGGCCGAGCGCGAGCGCATGCTCGAGGTCGTCATCGAGGTCGACCGTCGGCCGCTCTCCTCCTTCGGCTGCGACGGTGTCGTGATGTCGACACCGACCGGGTCGACCGCGTACTCGTTCTCGGCCGGCGGCCCGATCGTCTGGCCGAGCCTCGAGGCCCTGCTGCTCGTGCCGCTCAGCGCGCACGCGCTCTTCGCCCGGCCGCTCGTCGTCGGCCCCGAGTCGTCGCTCGCGGTCGAGATCCTGCAGCGCACCGAGGCATCCGCGGTCATCTGGTGCGACGGTCGCCGCACCTTCGATCTTCCGCCGGGCGCGCGCGTGATCGTGCGCAGGTCGCCCGTTCCGGTGCGCCTCGCGCGCCTGCACGAGGCGCCGTTCACCGATCGGCTCGTCAACAAGTTCCAGCTCCCGGTCACCGGGTGGAGGGGGCCGGTCGGGCGTGAATGAGGTACAGAGTGATCGAGGTCTGCAGTGATTGAGGAGCTCGGCATCCGCGACCTCGGCGTCATCGCCGAGGCGACGCTTCCGCTCGGGGCCGGCTTCACGGCGGTGACCGGCGAGACCGGCGCGGGCAAGACGATGGTGGTGACCGCGCTCGGGCTGCTGCTCGGCTCGCGATCCGATGCCGGCGCCGTGCGCGCCGGTGCGAAGCAGGCATGGGTCGAGGGTCGATGGCTCGTTCCCGACCACGGCGTCGTCGCCGAACGCGTTGCCGAGACCGGCGGCGAGATCGAAGCCGGTGAGCTGCTGCTCGGCCGGTCTGTCTCGGCCGAGGGGCGCAGCCGAGCGGTCGTCGGCGGCCGGAGCGCTCCGGTCGGGGTGCTCTCCGACCTCGGCGACGAACTCGTCGTCGTGCACGGCCAGGCCGACCAGCAGCGGCTCCGCTCGGCGGTCGCGCAACGCGAGGCGCTTGACCGCTTCGCCGGGCCGAAGCTGCAGTCCGTGCTCGACGAGTATCGCGCCGCGTTCAACGCCTGGCGAACGGATGCCGCGGAGCTCGAGCGACTGCGAGCCGACCACGAGTCGCGTCTGCGTGAAGCCGAAGAGCTGCGTGCCGCGCTCGACGAGGTCGAGGCCGCCGACCCGCAGCCCGGTGAAGACCTCGAACTGCAGGAGCTTGCCGACCGGCTCTCGAACCTCGAAGAGCTGCGGCTCGCCGCCGCGCAGGCCCGTGCGCTGATCTCTGCCGAAGATGTCGTCGACGACGTTCCCGACGCCGTCGCACTCGTCGACGGCGCACGCCGGCAGCTCGAGCGCGTCGCCGAACACGATGCCGCGCTGCAGCCGATCGGCGAGATGCTGACCAACGCGGGCTTCCTGCTCGCCGATGCCGCCGCCGAGCTGTCGGGATACCTCGCCGGCCTCGATGCAGACGGTGCACGCGAGCTCGAGATCGTGCAAGAACGCCGCGCCGTGCTCGGCGGCCTCGTGCGCCGTCACGGCGGAGGTCTCGACGACGTGCTCGAGTTCCGCCGCAACGGCGGTCTCCGGCTCGTCGAGCTCGACAGCGACGACGAGCGAATCGAGGGGCTCGAGGCATCCGTCGCCTCGCTCGAGGCCGACGTCGATCGGCTCGCCGGTGCCCTCACCGAACTGCGAACCGATGCCGCGGGCCGTCTCGCGATTGCGGTGACCACCGAACTCGCGGCGCTCGCGATGCCCGACGCGCAGCTCGCGGTCGCGATCGAGCCGACGGTCGAAGCGACGACCCACGGCCGCGATGCCGTGTCGATCCTGCTGCGACCGCACCCCGGCGCCGAGCCGCGGCCGGTGTCGCGTGGCGCCTCGGGCGGCGAGCTGTCACGGGTGATGCTCGCGATCGAGGTCGTCATCGCGGGCAGCGACCCGGTGCCGACGTTCGTGTTCGACGAGGTCGACGCCGGCGTCGGCGGCGCCGCCGCGATCGAGATCGGGCGACGACTCGCGCGCCTCGCCGAACGCTCGCAGGTCATCGTCGTGACCCACCTCGCACAGGTCGCCGCGTTCGCGACGAATCACCTGAGCGTGGTCAAGGGCACCGACGGGCAGGTCACCTCGTCGAGCGTGCGCCAGCTCGCCGGTGCCGAGCGAGAAGCCGAGATGGCGCGGCTGCTGTCGGGTCTGGCCGACTCGCAGAGCGGACTCGCGCACGCGAGGGAGTTGTTGGAGATCGCCGCCGACCGCGCGGCGTGACACGCGGTCGACGACCGTGAACGAACGGGATCGAGTGGATCCCGAGAAAAATGGGGGAGCGCGTGGGGCATGTCGGGTCGAATGATCAGGAACGTGGGTTAGGCTATAAGCCCGTGGTGGATGAACGCGGAACAGACAATCAGAACGACACGACCAAGCACATCTTCGTGACCGGTGGTGTCGTTTCTTCGTTGGGCAAGGGACTCACGGCGGCGAGTCTCGGCAACCTCCTGACTGCCAGGGGCCTCAGAGTCGTCATGCAGAAGCTCGATCCTTATCTGAACGTGGATCCGGGCACGATGAACCCCTTCCAGCACGGCGAGGTCTTCGTGACCGACGACGGCGCTGAGACCGACCTCGACATCGGTCACTACGAGCGGTTCCTCGACATCAACCTGAGCCAGGCGGCGAACGTCACCACCGGCCAGATCTACTCGACGGTGATCGCCAAGGAGCGTCGCGGCGAGTACCTCGGCGACACGGTGCAGGTGATTCCGCACATCACCGACGAGATCAAGCGGCGCATGCGGCTGCAGGCCTCGGAGTCGCCGAAGCCCGACGTCATCATCACCGAGATCGGCGGCACCGTCGGCGACATCGAGTCGCAGCCGTTCATCGAGTCGGCACGCCAGGTGCGTCACGAGCTCGGTCGCAAGAACGTCTTCTTCGTGCACGTCTCGCTCGTGCCCTTCATGGGCGCATCGGGCGAGCAGAAGACGAAGCCCACGCAGCACTCCGTCGCCGCCCTGCGTTCGATCGGCATCCAGCCCGACGCACTCGTGCTGCGCAGCGACCGGCCCGTCACCGAGTCCAACAAGCGCAAGATCGCGCTCATGTGCGACGTCGACGAGCAGGCCGTCGTGAACGCGGTCGACGTGCCGTCGATCTACGACATCCCGACGATGCTGCACGACCAGGGGCTCGACGCCTACATCATCGACACCCTCGGCCTCGCCGAGAAGGCGGCCGACGTCGACTGGTCGGGATGGAGCGGTCTCCTCGACGTCGTGCACGACCCCAAGCACGAGGTCACGATCGGGCTCGTCGGCAAGTACATCGACCTGCCCGACGCGTACCTCTCGGTGACCGAGGCGCTGCGCGCCGGCGGTTTCGCGAACGACGCCAAGGTCAACATCGAGTGGATCCCGTCCGACGAGTGCCAGACGCCCGAGGGCGCGCAGAAGCACCTCGCCCACCTCGACGGCATCTGCGTGCCCGGTGGCTTCGGCGTGCGCGGCATCGAGGGCAAGCTCGGCGCACTGCGCTTCGCACGCGAGAACGCCATCCCGGTGCTCGGCCTCTGCCTCGGCCTGCAGTGCATGGTCATCGAGTACTCGCGCAATGTCGCCGGTCTGCCCGGCGCCTCGTCGAGCGAGTTCGACCCCGACACGCAGTACCCGGTCATCGCCACGATGGAGGAGCAGGTCGAGATCATCGCCGGCGGCGACCTCGGCGGCACCATGCGTCTCGGCCTCTACCCGGCCAAGCTCGCAGAGGGTTCGATCGCGGCCGAGCTCTACGGCTCGACCGAGGTCTCCGAGCGCCACCGTCACCGCTACGAGGTCAACAACGCCTACCGCGACCGCATCGCCGAGGCGGGCCTCTCGTTCTCGGGCATGTCTCCCGACCGGCACCTCGTCGAGTTCGTCGAGCTGCCGCGCGACGTGCACCCGTTCTACGTCGGAACGCAGGCGCACCCCGAGCTGCGCAGCCGACCGAACGATGCGCACCCCCTGTTCCGCGGCCTCGTCGGCGCGGCGCTCGAGCGTCAGCAGGCGAGCCTGCTCTTCGACGACGTCACCAATGGCTGAAACCCACGACGCGGGCATCGGCGGGCGGCGCGAGCCGCTCGCCGATGAACGGGTCGAGGTGCCCGTCGTCTCGAGCGATCGGGTCTTCGAGGGTCGCGTGTGGGACGTCCGGCGCGATGCCTTCGAGTTCGGCGGCGAGACCATCGTGCGCGAGTACATGGACCACACGGGTGCCGTCGGCGTGCTCGCCCTCGACGACGAGGATCGGGTACTGCTGATCAAGCAGTACCGCCACCCTGTGCGCATGCGCGACTGGGAGATCCCCGCCGGGCTCCTCGACATCGACGGCGAGCCGCCCCTGGCTGCTGCGAAGCGGGAGCTCGCCGAAGAGGCCGACCTCGAGGCATCCGATTGGGCGGTGCTCAGCGACTTCGCGACGTCGCCCGGCGGCAGCGACGAGCTGATCCGGGTGTACCTGGCGCGCGGGCTGTCGGCCACATCCGAGGCGTTCGCCCGAGAGGGCGAGGAGGCCGACATGGAGACCCGGTGGGTGCCGCTCGACGAGTGCGTCGACGCGGTGCTCGACCGACGCGTCCACAATGCCCCGCTGGCGGTCGCGGTGCTCGCGGCCGCAACGGCACGCGCACGCGGTTGGTCGACCCTCGGTGCGGCGGATGCCCCGTGGCCCGGGCAGTCCATCGGTCGCACGGAGCCTCCGCGACGATGAACCGAACCCCCGTCGACGACTACCTGCGGCATCTCGCCGTGGAGCGGGGGCTCGCTCAGAACACGATCTCGTCGTATCGGCGCGACCTCGCGATCTACGCCGACTGGCTCGCGTCACGCGGCATCGCCGGACCGTCGGCGGCGACCGAGCAGGACCTCGGCGACTTCGTGCGGTTCCTCGGCGCCGACCGGGTGCCGCCGCTCGCGACCTCGTCGATCGCTCGAGTGCTGTCTGCCGTTCGCGGCCTGCACCGCTTCCTCGCCGAGGAGGGGCTGGTGGCGGCTGACGTCTCGCGTGAGCTGCGCCCGCCGAAGCTGCCGATGCGGCTGCCGAAGGCGATCCCGGTCGACGACGTCGAGGCGCTCATCGCGGCGGCCGGCGGCGACGAGCCGACCGACCTCCGCGACACCGCCCTGCTCGAGGTGCTCTACGCGACCGGCGCGCGCGTCTCCGAGGCCGTGTCGCTGAACGTCGACGACCTCGTCGACCAGGAGGTCGTGCGACTCTTCGGCAAGGGCGGCAAGCAGCGTATCGTGCCGCTCGGCAGCTACGCCCGGCGGGCGGTCGACGCCTACCTCGTGCGTGCCCGCCCGTTGCTCTCGGCACGCGGCATGGCGACGCCCGCCCTCTTCCTCGGCGTGCGCGGCAAGCGGCTGTCTCGGCAGGCCGCCTGGGAGGCGATCCGCGACGCCGCCGAGACGGCGGGGCTCGCGACATCCGTCTCGCCGCACACCCTGCGGCACTCGTTCGCGACCCATCTGCTCGAAGGCGGCGCCGACGTGCGCGTCGTGCAGGAGCTCCTCGGTCACTCCTCGGTCGCCACCACGCAGATCTACACGCTCGTCACAGCGGACACACTCCGGGAGATGTACACCGCGGCCCACCCGCGTGCTCGCTAGAATCGACCAAGCACCCGCCCGGCCTCAGGAGAGAAGACGACACGTGACGCACCAGACGAACCACTCAGCGGACGGAATCGCAACTCCGCCAGAGCTCGGTCCCACTGGTCGCCCCTCACGCGAGTTCCCCGAGCCCGCGCCGCTCACCGCGCACGGCCCGGCACGCATCATCGCCCTCTGCAACCAGAAGGGCGGCGTCGGCAAGACGACCACCACGATCAACCTCGGGGCGACGCTCGCCGAGTACGGCCGCCGGGTGCTCGCGATCGACTTCGACCCGCAGGGCGCGCTCTCGGCGGGGCTCGGCGTGCCGACGCACGACGTGCCGACGATCTACGACCTGCTGCTCTCGCGCACGCTCGACCCGTCCGACGTGATCCAGAAGACGAGCGTCGACGGCCTCGACGTGATCCCCGCGAACATCGACCTCTCGGCCGCCGAGGTGCACCTCGTCACGGAGGTCGCCCGTGAGCAGATCCTCGCGAGCGTGCTGCGCCGCGTCTCGGCCGACTACGACGTGATCCTCATCGACTGCCAGCCGTCGCTGGGCCTGCTCACGGTGAACGCGCTGACGGCCAGCCACGGCGTTGTCATCCCGCTCGAGTGCGAGTACTTCGCCCTGCGCGGCGTGGCCCTCCTCATCGAGACGATCGACAAGGTGCGCGACCGGCTGAACCCCGCGATCAAGCTTGACGGCATCCTCGCGACGATGTACGACTCCCGCACCCTGCACTCCCGCGAGGTGCTCGAACGCGTCGTCGACGCCTTCGGTGACGAGGTGCTCGAGACGGTCATCACCCGCACCGTGAAGTTCCCCGACGCGAGCGTCGCCGGCACTCCCATCACCGAGTTCGCACCCGAGCACCAGGCGTCGCGGGCGTACCGCCAGCTCGCCAGGGAGCTGGTCTTCCGTGGCGCGGTCGCCTGAGGCGGCTTCGGCCCCCGAACAGCACGCGCACGACGCGACGGTGTCGGCCGAAGACCATCACGCGCACGCGCGGTCGGATGATTCGGCGACGACGGTGTCGGCCGAAGAGGTCCACGCGCACGCGGATGCCCCCGCGGCCGACGAGGGCGGCTTCCGCGTCGCCCTCACGAACTTCGAGGGCCCGTTCGACCTGCTGCTCTCGCTGATCACGAAGCACGAGCTCGACATCACCGAGGTCTCGCTGTCGGCCGTGACCGATGAGTTCATCTCCTACCTTCGCGGGCTCGACTCCGAAGAGGAGCTCGATCGCGCCTCGGAGTTCCTCGTCGTCGCGGCGACGCTGCTCGACCTGAAGGTCGCCGGTCTCCTCCCGCAGGGCGAGCTCGTCGACGCCGAAGACGTCGCCCTGCTCGAGGCCCGCGACCTGCTCTTCGCGCGCCTGCTGCAGTACCGCGCCTTCAAGGAGGCGGCGCGCTGGTTCTCGGCCAACATGGAACGCGAATCACTGCGGCATGCCCGCAACGTGCGCCTCGAGGAGAAGTTCCGCCGGCGCGCGCCCGAGCTCGTCTGGACCCTGTCTGCAGAGGACTTCGCCGCACTCGCGACACTGGCGCTGACGCCGCGCGAGATCCCGGTCGTCGGCCTCGACCACCTGCACGCACCGCTCGTCTCGATCCGTGAGCAGGCGGCGCACGTCGTCGCCGTGCTCCGCCGCGGCGATCCCGTGACCTTCCGCCAGCTCATCGCCGGCGTCGGCCAGTCGGGCGTCGTCGTCGCACGATTCCTCGCCGTGCTCGAGCTCTATCGCCATGCCGCGATCGGCTTCGAGCAGCTCGAGCCGCTCGGCGAGCTGACGCTGCGCTGGTCGGCCGAGAACTGGTCGGACGAGAACCTCGAGAGCCTGGGGGCTGACTATGACGAATGAGACGGATGTCGCGGCGACGGACGTGCCCGACGAGCAGGTCGTCGACGCGGTGAACGAGCCCGACACGGCGAACGAGTCGGAGCCCGGCGGCCCCGAGCTCTCGATCGTGACCCCGCTCGACGTGCCCGGCCAGCCCCGACTCGACCTCGACCGCGCGCTCGAGGCGATCCTCTTCATCGCCGACGAGCCGCAGAGCGTCGTGTCCCTCGCGGCAGCCGTCGCTCGCCCCGTCGCCGAGGTTCGCGCCGCGATCGCGCGGCTCCGGGCCGACTACGACGGCGCCGGTGCGTCGGGCGAGCCGCGAACGGATGTCGCGGGGGAGCCCGAGCCGCGAAGCATCCGTCGAGGGTTCGAACTCCGCGAGGTCGGCGGAGGCTGGCGCTTCTACGTGCGTGCCGAGTACGACACCCTCGTGGCCGACTTCGTGCTCACCCAGTCGTCGACCAGGCTCTCGCAGGCGGCGCTCGAGACGCTCTCGGTGATCGCCTACAAGCAGCCCATCTCGCGCTCGCAGGTCGCATCGATCCGCGCGGTGAACGTCGACTCGGTCGTGCGCACGCTGCTCGGGCGCGGCCTCGTCACCGAGGTCGACACCGACCCCGAGACCGGCGCGATCCTCTACGGCACGACCGAGCTGCTGCTCACCAACCTCGGCATCAACTCGCTCGACGAGCTGCCCCACATCTCGCCGTTGCTCGACGACGGCCAGGAAGGATTCGATTTTGACTGACGCAACCGGCTGGGGCGGCGAACCCGCCCCTGAGGGCGTACGACTGCAGAAGGTGCTCGCCGCCGCGGGCGTCGCGAGCCGGCGGGTCTCCGAGCAGTACATCGCCGAGGGCCGCGTCGAGGTGAACGGCGAGATCGTCACCGAGCTCGGCCGTCGCATCGACCCCGAGACCGACCTCGTCGCCGTCGACGGCGTCGCCGTGCAGCTCGACCCCGCGAAGCGCTACTACATGCTGAACAAGCCGCGCGGCGTCGTCTCGTCGATGCGCGACGAACAGGGCCGCCCCGACCTCACCCGCTTCACCGACGACCTGGAAGAACGGGTGTTCAACGTCGGCCGCCTCGACGCCGAGACGAGCGGCCTGCTGCTGCTCACGAACGACGGCGACCTCGCCCACGTGCTCGCGCACCCGTCGTTCGGCGTCTCGAAGACGTACATCGCGAAGGTCACCGGTCGTGTCACGCCGCAGGTCATCCAGCAGCTGAAGAACGGCATCGAGCTCGACGACGGCCCCATCAAGGCCGACAAGGCGCGCATCCTGCAGCAGCAGGGCGACGACCGGCACTCGATGGTCGAGCTCACGCTCCACTCGGGCCGTAACCGCATCGTGCGCCGCATGCTCGATGCCGTGGGGCATCCGGTCGTCGACCTCGTGCGTCGCAGCTTCGGCCCGCTGAACCTCGGCACCCTCCGCTCGGGTCAGATGCGCGAGTTGACTAAAGTGGAGCGGGGCCAGCTGCTCACCATCTCCCGCGCCGCGGACGCTGGCCGGGAGGGAAACGAGTCGTGACCGAATCACGTCTGACCGGCCCCGTTCGCGTGGTCGGTGTGGGCCTGCTCGGCGCGAGCATCGGGCTCGGGCTGCGCGCCAAGGGCGTCGAGGTGATCCTCGCCGATGCCTCGCCGACGCACCTCGCGATCGCGGTCGACTACGGCGCCGGCCGAGCCGCCGCCGCGGGCGACCGCCCGCAGCTCGTCGTCGTGTGCGTGCCGCCCGATGTCACCGCCGACGTCGTGGCGGCCGAGCTCGAGGCATACCCCGAGGCCATCGTCACGGATGTCGCGAGCGTGAAGCTCGCCGTCTACGAGAACCTGAAGGCGCGTGGCGCCGACCTCTCGCGCTACATCGGCACCCACCCCATGGCCGGGCGCGAACGCGGTGGTCCCATGTCGGGCCGCGCCGACCTCTTCGTCGGTCGCCCGTGGGTCGTGGCCGCCCACGGCGGTATCTCGTACCAGGACGGCTCGGCGATCGACGACCTCATCCTCGACCTCGGTGCCACGCTCGTCGAGCTCACGCCCGAGCAGCACGACGCCGCCGTCGCTCTCGTCTCGCACGTGCCGCAGGTCGTCTCGAGCCTCATGGCGCGTCGCCTCATCGACGCCCCGCACGCCTCGGTCAACCTGGCCGGGCAGGGCGTTCGCGACGTCACACGGGTTGCGGCGAGCGACCCCGAACTCTGGGTGCAGATCCTCGGGCAGAACTCCGCGCCGGTCGCCGAGATCCTCCGCGGCTACCGCGACGACCTCGACCGCTTCATCGACGCGCTCGACAACATGGATGCCCCGGGCGCCCGTCGTCGCATCGCCGAAGAGCTCTTCGGCGGCAACACCGGCGTCGAACGGCTGCCCGGCAAGCACGGCGTCGACCGTCGCTACTCGAGCCTCATCGTCATGATCGACGACCGGCCCGGCCAGCTCGCCCGGCTCTTCAACGACGTCGGCGAGGCCGGCGCCAACATCGAAGACCTGCGGCTCGAGCACTCGCCGGGCGCGCAGATCGGCCTCGCCGAGATCTCGGTGCTCCCCGAGGTGCAGCAGCATCTCACCGATGAGCTGGCCGCACGCGGCTGGCGGATTGCAGGTTGAACGTGTCACTCGTCATCCCGTTCGTCGTGGCCGTCGACGGTCCGGCAGGTAGCGGCAAGTCGAGCGTCTCGAAAGAGGTCGCACGCCGGCTCGACTTCGGCTTCCTCGACACGGGCGCCGCGTATCGTGCGCTGGCGTGGCACGCCGAGGCGTCCGGCGTCGACACCGACGACGCGGCATCCGTGGTCTCGTGCCTCGACTCCTTCGATTACCGCATCGGCACCGACCCGACCGGCTACGCCGTGCACGTCGGCGAGGTCGACGTGACCGAGGCGATCCGCGACCCGCAGATCTCCGCCGTCGTGAGCGCCGTCGCCCGGGTGCCCGAGGTGCGACGTCACCTCATCGAGCTGTTCCGGTCGATCATGGCCGCCGTCGATGCGCCCGGCATCATCGTCGAGGGCCGCGACATCACGACCGTCGTGGCGCCCGATGCCCCCGTTCGCATACTCCTCACAGCATCCGAAGCGGTTAGAATGAGCAGGCGCTCCGCCGAGCTGACCGGATCGTCGGTCGAAGCTGTGGGGGAGCAGCTGCGGAAGCGCGACGCGGCGGACTCCAAGGTCGTGGACTTCATGACCGCGGCAGACGGCGTCACCACCGTCGATTCCACGGAACTCGACTTCGACCAGACGGTCGATGCGGTGATCGGCGTGATCCGCGCAGCGCAACTTGCGCTCGCCCAGCGGCACGATGCCAGGGGCGCACAGATTTCAGAGGAGACACCATGACCGACCAGAGCGAAGAGTTCGACGCTCCCGACGACGACCTCGTCGAGCGTCTCGCCGGCGTCGACGACGAACTCGCCGAGCAGCGCGCAGCCACGCTGCGCTCGGGGCTCGCCGACTACGCGCTCGACGACGACGACCTCGACGTGCTCGAGCTCTCGGAGGAGGGCGAGGAGGGCATCCGCTACCTCCCCGCGCTGCCCGTCATCGCGATCGTCGGTCGACCGAACGTCGGCAAGTCCGCGCTCGTCAACCGCATCCTCGGCCGGCGCGAGGCCGTGGTCGAAGACACCCCCGGTGTCACGCGCGACCGCGTCTCGTACAAGGGCGAGTACCTCGACCGCCGCTTCACGCTCGTCGACACCGGCGGTTGGGAGCCCGACGCGAAGGGCATCGACGCCTCGGTCGCCCTGCAGGCCGAGGTCGCCATCGAGCTCTGCGACGTCGTGCTGTTCGTCGTCGACGCCACGGTCGGTGCGACCTCGACCGACGAGCACGTCGTTCGACTGCTCCGCAAGACCAAGAAGCCCGTGTTCCTGCTGGCCAACAAGGTCGACGACGCGCGCCAGGAGTCCGAGGCCGCAGCGCTCTGGAACCTCGGCCTCGGCGAGCCCCACCCGGTCTCGGCACTGCACGGTCGCGGCGTCGCCGACATGCTCGAGTCGGTCTTCAAGGTGCTGCCGCAGGTCTCGGCCGTCGCGAAGGACGAGTTCGGCGGTCCCCGCCGCGTCGCGATCCTCGGTCGCCCGAACGTCGGCAAGTCGAGCCTGCTCAACAAGTCGGCGGGCGAAGAGCGCGTCGTCGTGAACGAACTCGCCGGCACCACGCGCGACCCGGTCGACGAGCAGATCGAGCTCGGCGGCAAGATCTGGCGCTTCGTCGACACCGCCGGCATCCGTCGCCGTGTGCACCTGCAGCAGGGCGCCGACTTCTACGCCTCGCTCCGCACGCAGGCGGCGCTCGAGAAGGCCGAGGTCGCCGTCGTGCTCCTCGACGTCTCGGTGCCGATCTCCGAACAGGACGTGCGCATCATCGACCTCGTGCTCGAGTCGGGCCGCGCGCTCGTGCTCGCCTACAACAAGTGGGACCTGCTCGACGACGAACGCCGCCGGTACCTCGAGCGCGAGATCGAGCAGGACCTGCACCACGTCGCGTGGGCGCCCCGCGTCAACATCTCGGCCAAGACCGGCCGTCACCTCGAGAAGCTCGTTCCGGCGCTCGAGACGGCGCTCGAGTCGTGGGACACCCGTATTCCGACGGGCAAGTTCAACGCGTTCCTCACGGAGCTCACGCAGGAGCACCCGCACCCGGTTCGGGGCGGCAAGCAGCCCCGCGTGCTGTTCGGCACCCAGGCGGCCAGCCGCCCGCCGACATTCGTGCTCTTCACGACCGGGTTCCTCGACCCGGGCTACCGCCGGTTCATCCAGCGGCGCCTGCGCGAGATCTACGGCTTCGAGGGTTCGCCGATCGTCATCAACATGCGTGTGCGCGAGAAGCGCGACCGCTCGAAGTAGGTCACGGATGTCGCGACGCCCGAGTCGTTCCCGAGCGGGGAGCGGCGCGGGCGTTCGTGGTCTCTACGTCGAGATCGTCGTGCGCGCCGATCTCGACGAGGTGTGGCGGCTCACGCAGGACCCCGAGCTGCACCCGCGGTGGGATCTCCGCTTCTCGGCGATCACGCCCGAGTCGCCCCTGCTCGACGGCACCACGCGCTTCACGTACGAACGCGCGCTCGGCGTGCACACCATCCGCGGCACCGGCGTCTCGCTCGGCGAGCGAACCCATGCCGACGGCGGCGCGACCTCGGCGCTGCGATTCGACACGGATGACCCGTGGTCGCCGCTGCGCGACGGCCGGGGCTACTGGCGCTACATCCCGACCGCCGAGGGCGTGCGCTTCATCACGGGATACGACTACGAGCCCGGGTTCGGGCGGCTCGCCGATCTCGTCATCCGCCCGTTCGTGCGGTGGATGACGGCGTGGAGCTTCGACCGGCTGCGCATCTGGGCCGAGACCGGCGTGGAGCCGGAGCGCTGGCCGGTGGCATCCGTCATCATGTTCTGGCGGGGCGACCGGCCCCGCGCCCGACGATGCCGAACGGCGCCGCCGCCGCGCGGTGCATTCGCCTTCGTGCCCGACAGCCTCGCCGCCCTGGAGCAGCCATGACCGAGATCACCGGCGATGCCCGACCGCCCGAAGCAGCGACGCTCGGTGCGGTGTTCCCTCGCGCGCTCGGCGAGGACTTCGGGCGTCTGCACCCGATGATGCAGCGCCGATTCGGGGTCTCGATCGATGGCGGGTACGCGTGCATCGGCCGCGGCGTGATGACGAGCATTCGACGCGGGCCGTGGTGGACGCTGCCGTTCCTGCAGATCGGGCGGCTCCGCAACATCCTGATCCCCGATGTGGGGCGCGACGTGCCGTTCACGATCGAGAACCACGCCTACGTCGACCCGTTCGGCCGGGAGACCGTGACCTTCGTGCGCGAGTACCGGGTGCCGGGTCGACGCCGGCCGAGTCGCTTCGATGCGACGATGGTGTTCGACCCCAGCCGCGGCGCCGTCGTCGACTACCTCGGGACGCATCAGCATCTCGCCGTCGACCTGACGCTCGAGGTCGAGCCCGACGGGTCGCTGCTGCTGCGTTCGGGCGCCCAGCGGTTCCGCGAGGGGTGGATCGACTTCCGATTCCCGATGCTGTTCTCGGGGTACGCGGAGCTGCGCGAGCGGTTCGACGACGCCGACGGCGTGTTCCGCGTGCGTCTGGAGGTGCGCAATCGCGTCTTCGGATTCCTCTTCGGGTACGAGGGATGGTTCGTGAGCGAGTTCCCCGATGCGGGCGGCCTGCCCGCGCAGGTGCTGCCGAAACGGCACGAGGCGCGGTACTGAGCGCGATGGAGGTCTCGATCCGGGTGAAGCCAGGCAGCCGCAAGGGCCCGCTCGTGGAGGTGCTCGAGGGCGACCCCGCAGCTGCGCTCGTCGTGTTCGTGCGGGAGCGCGCGGTCGACGGCGCCGCGAACGACGGGGTCGTCGCCGCCCTCGCCGCGCACTACGGCGTGCCGCGCAGTCGCGTGCACATCCTGCGCGGAGCGTCGTCGCGCGTGAAGCGTGTGCGCGTCGACGACGACTGATCCCGCCGAGACCACGGCGGGGCGCCTACGATGGCGCCATGGCTCTCGACGACGCGGGCGACCACGACGACGCCGGTGCGGTCGTGCTGGCGGCGCTGCGCGCGATCGCCGCCCGCCTCGATGAGATCGAGCCCGCGGCCGTCGCCGATGAACCGGATGCGGTGCATCGACTGCGTACGAACGTGCGCCGGCTTCGCAGCGTGATCGCCGTGTACGGATCTCTGTTCGACGCCTCGGAGGTCGACGCGGTACGCCGTCGGTATCGAGAGCTGGGTCGACGGCTGGGTGCCGTGCGCGACCTCGAGGTGCGGCTCCTGGTGGCCGAGGGGGCGCTGCGGGATGCCGCGGCGTCGGCGGATTCCGATCCTGTGGTGCTGGCGCCGGTCATGGCCCGCCTCATCGCCGCGGCGACCGCATCGCATCAGCTCGCGCACCAGGACTTCGTCGAACACGAGGCACGGCCGGGTGCCTCCCGGCGTCGCGCCGACCTCGACGAACTGCTCACCGACGCGCCCGCGACCCGGCTGGCAGGCGCGGCGGCCGGGCCCGTGCTCGGCGCCCTGCTCGCACGCGAAGCCCGTCGTGCCGTGATACGCGCATCAGGCGTGGATGCGACCAGTACGCTCGCGCAGCTGCACTCGGTGCGACGGGCCGGTCGGCGCCTGCGGTACGCCGCTGAGGCGCTGTCCGACAGCCCGGATACGACCTTCGATGCGCCGATGGGATCGCTCGCGGCGGCAGGGCAGGGCGTTCAGGACGTGATCGGCGATCATCGGGACGAACTGCTGTTCGCCTCGTACCTGCGGGACTCGGCTGCGGTCGCGGGCCGATCCGAGCCGGACCGCGCTGTGCTCGAACAGCTCGCGGATGCTGCGCAGCAGCGTGCCGCCGCACGGATCGCCGGTCTCGAAGCCGCGGTGCGGGAGCTTCGCCGAGCCGAGCAGGACTGGCTCCTGCTCTGACGCCGTGCCACGGAATCGTGGGTCGGCGTGCCCGATCAGCCGGCCAGCTCGACCTGCATGATCGCGCGGTCGGGCCGGGGTCGGGCGACCTCGGTGAAGCCCGCGTGGGTGAACATCGAGACGGTGCCGTGGAAGAGCGCGTCGGCCGAGACCTTCGCGCGGATCTTCGGGTCGACGGCGTAGGCCTCGACGACGCGGGCGCCGCCCGCGCGGGCGAAGTCGACCGCCGCCTCGGCGAGAGCGCGAGCGACGCCGCGGCCTCGGTGGTTGCGCGGCACGACGAAGCAGGAGACCGCCCAGACGGCGGTGTCATCGAAATCGGGATGCTCGGTGCCGCCCTTGACGATGGTGCTCAGGCGAACCCTGGGGAGATCGGTGCGAGGTTCGACGGCGCACCAGCCGACCGGAGTCTCGCCGTCGTACGCGATGAGCCCGCGCCCGATGCCCGACGCGTTCAGCTGCTCTTGCAGCTGGTCGCGGAGCCCGTCGTCGCCGAACCGACGCCAGTCGCTGCCCGGGATCTTGTACCACTGGCACCAGCAGTGCGCAGGATCACCACGAGTGCCGAAGACGGCTTCGACATCGGTGAACGGGACTTCGCTTGCAGGGGCGACCCGCAGCCGGAGGGGCTCGAGGTCTTCGGTCACGTCGGTGATCACGATTCGAATGTAGCGCCGACCACTGACATCCGCAGTGGTTGCAGGGCGTTCGATCGCGCTAATTCGTGAACATAGGTAACAATGCAGTACCATCATGATATGACTCCCGAGATCACCGTGCTCGACCGGCTGCTCGAGGTCAGCGAGCTCTTCCAGAAGGACATGGCCCACGCGTTCGATGGCACGCCGCTGACCCCCTCGCGCGTGCGGGTGCTCTGGGAGCTCGCCGCCACCGGTCCGTCGACGCAGCATGCGCTCGCGACCCGGCTCGAGGTGAGTCCGCGCAACATCACCGGTCTCGTCGACGCACTCGAGGCCGGCGGCTACGTCACTCGTTCACCGCACCCGAGTGATCGGCGGGCGATCATCGTGTCGCTCGCGGCATCCGCCGAAGACTTCATGCGCGACATGCAGCGCGACCATGCCGAGCTGTCGACCGAGCTGCTCGGCGCTGTCGAGCCCGCGGATCGCGAGGCGCTGCTGCGGGGCGTCGAGGCGATCGCCGGGCGGCTGCGCGAACTCATCGCGGCCGATGAGCAGCGCCGAGCAGCGGGCGACGCGCAGGCGGTGGGGGAGTGAGCACCGCGACCTCGGCGCGCGCCGAGGCATCCGTCTGGCAGCGCATCGGCTGGTTCCTGAAGCGTGCGCTGCTCATGGAGCTCAGCATCTACGCGAGCATCGGCCGGTTCATCGCACGGCGCCCGGCGATCGCGCCCGGCGCCAGGGGCTTCGGCTTCCACAAGCCGGTGCTGACGATCCTCATGATCTTCATCGTGCTCTCGGCCGTCGAGATCCCGATCTTCGACCTCATCGTGCATCGCTGGCCCGCCGTGCGCATCTCGCTGCTCGTGCTCGGCATCTGGGGGCTCACCTGGATGTTCGGGCTGCTGTGCGCGTATCTCATGCGGCCGCACACGGTCGGCCCTGACGGCATCCGCGTGCGCGGCGGTCTCGAGCTCGACATCGCGCTCAGCTGGGACGACATCGCGTCGGTTGCGCGCAACCTTCGCGTGGACGAGCCCAAGTCGCCGAAGATCGTCGAGACGGATGCCTCGCGCACCCTCATGCTGCGCATGACCGACGAGACGAACCTCGAGATCGAACTCGAGGGGCCGACGATCGTGAAGCTGCCCGGGCACGGCAGGGCCGGCGGCGAGCAGTCGGTGACGGCACTGCGCATCTGGGTCGACGACCCGGTGGCGTTCATGGACGAGGTGCGGAAGTACATCTGAGCGAGGCGTGCTCGATGCATCCGTCGGTCGAATTCGGACCGATCGGATGCCTCGCTGGCTCCCATGTGTCACGAGCACCCCTTCGGATGCCGCTATGATGGTCAAGTTGTCTTCGGAGAAATCCGGTGGCATCGGGCTGTGGCGCAGCTTGGTAGCGCACTTGACTGGGGGTCAAGGGGTCGCAGGTTCAAATCCTGTCAGCCCGACCAGAAAGTCCCGGAAACCTGAGGGTTTCCGGGACTTCTGCGGTTAAGAGAGACTGATCCTCCCATGCCGAGCGTCGATCTTGCAGTGCTCGGGTCCACGCAGCGATCCAATGGGCGCGCTGACGCAGTACGCCGATCTCCGCACAAGGCCGACGCGGTCCGTCGGTGTGGGAGCCTGCCACGCCTGTTGGCGACCGACTTCGGCTGTTGACTTCGCCAGCTCTCTTCGCAAGTATTCGCGCATGAGTGACAAGTCCGATTCCGAGCAGATCGACGACATCATCGCGCAGCAGAGCGGCTGGAAGCAGGACGTGCTCGTCGCGCTTCGAGCTGCGATCATGGCGGCCGACCCGGCTGCCGTCGAGGCGGTCAAGTACAAGAAGCCCTCCAAACCGGAGGGAGTTCCGTTTTGGACGCATGACGGAGACGTCTGCTTCGTCGACGTGCTCAAGAGCGCTGTAAGGCTGACGTTCGCGAAGGGGGCCCGCATGGAACGCAGCGATCTCTTCAACACCCGGCTGGACAGCAAAGTCGTCCGAGCCATCGACTACTTCGATGGAGACCGCGTGGACGAAGCGGCGGTCAAGGCGCTCGTGGCAGAGGCCGTGGAACTCAACGTCGCAGCCAAGTGAACCGCCCGATACCCGGTACAACACAAGGGAATCCGCGGGGTTCCGAAGATTTCCGGAGGTGACCGGCCGACGCCTGAATCCTCCAATGGGTTTCAGGTTCAGATCCTGTCGACCCGACCAGGAAGTCCGGAAAGGTCGAGGGCTTCGTGCTCGATGGCCCGAGTATGTCCACTTGACCCCAGAAGGGGTGACACGGACAGGAGCCACTCGATAGCATCCGCGGATACGGTCACAATGGCCGGTGTGCGACAAGGAGGTCGACATGACACACGGAATCGGCAGGAGGTCGTTGATCACGGCCGCCGCCGTCATGGGCATGCTGGGATTCGCGGTGACTCCGGCCACGGCCGCAGGCCCGGGAAACTCGGACGACGCTCCGTTCCGCGGGCGGATCGTGAGCATGCTCCAGCACATGAGCGTCGAAGAGAAGGTGGGTCAGCTCTTCGTCGTCGAGGTGTACGGGCGCGACGCCACGACCGTGAGCGACACCGCTGCCGCGAACAACCGGCGGCTGTACGGCGTCGATACTCCAGCGCAGGTCATCGACAAGTACAAGCCCGGCGGCGTCATCTACTTCACGACCCGCGGGCCCGACAACTTCGGCACGCCGACCCAGATCGCGACGCTCTCGAACGGGCTGCAGACAGCGGCGACCGACCAGCCGGCCGGCATCCCCCTGCTCATCTCGACCGACCAGGAGGGCGGCGCCCTCGTCGCCCGGTTCGGCGCTCCGGCGACGCAGATGCCCGGGCAGATGCCCCTCGGCGCGAGCCGCTCGGCGGAGCACGCGCACCGCTCGGCCGAGGTGATCGGCACCGAGCTCGCCGCGGTCGGGATCAACCAGGACTACGCGCCGGTCGCCGACGTCAACGTCAACCCGGCCAATCCGGTCATCGGCATCCGCTCGATCGGTGAAGACCCGCAACTCGTCGCCGAGCTCGTCG
This sequence comes from Agromyces hippuratus, assembly GCF_013410355.1. NCBI lineage: Bacteria > Bacillati > Actinomycetota > Actinomycetes > Micrococcales > Microbacteriaceae > Agromyces > Agromyces hippuratus. Next base: position 403,941 of record NZ_JACCFI010000001.1, read on the forward strand.
CCGCCGAGGTCGACGGCTTCCACGACGGCGGCGTCGCGGCCGCCGCGAAGCACTTCCCGGGCCACGGCGACACGGCGACCGACAGCCACTTCGGGCTGCCCGAGGTGACGCACACGCGCGAGCAACTCGAAGCCATCGACCTGCCACCGTTCCGGGCCGCGATTGCCGAAGGCGTCGACACGATCATGACCGCGCACGTCGTGTTGCGCTCGATCGACCCGAGCGGCGCCCCCGCCACGATGTCGGAGCCGATCCTCACGGGCCTCTTGCGCGAAGAGCTCGGCTACGACGGCCTCATCGTCACCGACGCGCTCGACATGCAGGGTGCCACGAGCACCTATCCGCCGAACGTCGCGCCCGTCGCGGCGTTCAAGGCGGGCGCCGACATGCTCGTGCTCCCGCCCCAGATGGATGTCGCCTATCAGGCCGTGCTCGACGCGGTGCTGAGCGGCGAGATCTCCGAGAAGCGGCTCGACGAGTCGGTGTACCGTGTCTTGCGCCTCAAGCAGCAGCGCGGCCTCTTCGAGGACCCGTTCGTCGATACCGCGGCAGCGGCCGCGATCGTCGGCGCACCAGCGCACGTCGCCGACGCGCAGACGATCACCGACGATACGACCACGCTCCTCAAGAACGACGCCGGCGTGCTGCCGCTCTCGAGCGAGCCGCGCGACGTGCTCGTCACCGGCTGGGGTGTCGCGACGACGTCGACCCTCGGAGGCGCGATCGCCGCCCGCGGGCAGGGCGTCACGGTGCGCGAAACGGGGCTCACGCCGAGTGCGGCCGTGATTGCCGAGGTCGCCGCGTCGGCTGCGAACCACGACCTCGTCGTGGTCTCGACGAACAACGCGTCGAACGTGTCGGCGACGACCGGTCTGCCGACCGCGTCGGCCGCAGCCCAGCAGGCCTTCGTGCAGGCGCTGCTGGCAAGCGGCACGCCAGTTGTCGTGTCGGCGATGCGCAACCCGTACGACATCTCGGTCATGACGAACGTGCCGACGGCACTCGCGACCTACGGCTACACGGCGGCGTCGCTCGAGTCACTCACGCGTGTGCTCTTCGGCGAGAACGACCCCGTCGGCAAGTTGCCCGTCACGATCCCGACGGCCGACCGAACCGGCGTGCTGTACCCGTTCGGCCACGGGCTCGGGTTCGACTGACGCGCTGACGCGCGAGGGGTGAGTGGATGCCGCGCGGCATCCACTCACTCCGCGACGGGCGACGCCGTCGGTCGGAGAGCGACGGGCCCGGGACATCCGGTCTGTTCCACCTGATGACGGCCTCGTAGGCTCTCTCCATGCGCAGCATCCCGAACGGCCGCCTGCAGGTGGTCTGCGGCCCGATGTTCGCCGGCAAGTCCGAGGAGTTGCTGCGGCGCGTGCGCCGCGCGCAACTCGCCGGACTCGCCGTCGAGGTCGTCAACCACGCGCTCGACGATCGGCATGCCGCGGCCCGGGTGGCCTCGCATTCGGGTCTCAGCATCGCGTCCCGGTCGGTGCCCGATGTGGACTCCCTGGTGGAGCTGGTCGGCGATCGCGAGCTGGACCTGCTCGCGATCGATGAGGCCCAGTTCTTCGGGACGGAGCTCGTCCCCGCGGTGAGCAGGCTGGTGCTCACTGGAATGTCGGTCGTCGTCGCCGGTCTCTGCGTGACGTTCGACGGCCGACCCTTCGAGCCGCTCCCATCGCTCATGGCGCTCGCCGAGGATGTGACGAAGCTCACAGCCGTGTGCGCCGTCTGCGGGCAGGATGCCGTGTTCCATCAGCGGGTCCTCGCCGACGACGTCGCGGACGCTCGCGTCGCGACCTCCGAGCACGTGGGCGGGATCGAGTCGTACCAGGCACGCTGTCGGCAGCACTTCGGCGAACGAGGCCGTCGCCCAGTGTGAAGTGTCACCCGAGTGCTGAACGCGGGAGCGTCAACGCGAGTCGCCGGGCCGGTCGCGCCACTCGGTCTCGGCCAGTGCGTAGACATCCGTGTCGGCCCAGCGGCCCTTGAACCAGATGTTCCCGACCAGGTGCGCCTCCTTGCGCATTCCGAGTCGACGGCAGAGCGCGACGGATGCCGCATTCAGGGGATCCACCTCGGCGACGATGCGATGCAGGCCGATCGAGTCGAATCCCAGCCGAAGCACCTCCATCGCGGCCTCGGTGGCGTACCCCTGACCGGAATACCCGGGGTGGAATGCCCAGCCGATCGCGGCACAGCCGTGTTCGGCACGCTCGAGCATGAAGTAGAGGTCGCCGATCACGCGCGCATCACTCCGGTGCTCGACCGCGAGTTCGAGGAAGTCGCCATCGGATGCGAGGGTCGACTGCTCCGACCATTTCGCGATCCTGGCGGCGAGGGTCTCGCGATCGCGAGGCTCGTAGAGGAGGTACTCGCAGACGTCGGCGCGGGACTGGTAGGCGAGGATGTCACCGAGGTCCGCCTCACGCATGGTACGGAGCCGGAGGCGTTCGGTGAGAGATTCCTCGAACTTGAACGGGAGGCGGAAGACGGGACGCTCGCTCACCTCGCCGAGTCTAGATGGCACTCGCGGCGGAAGACCGTGCACGCGGACGGTGGGCCGTTGTCGTGGATGCCTCCAGGCTTCGAAGAGATGCGCGCCCGAGCTCGCTATCGGGCGAGGCCTTCGTGCCGATCGAGCCACAGTCGGGCACTCTCCTCGTCGTGGATCATCCCGTCGTCCTGCGCTTCGAGCGCTGCCGCGAGGATCGGCTTGAACCCCGGACCGGGCGTATACCCGCGCATGATGAGGTGCTGACCGGTCAGGATGCCGGTTCGGGGTGTCTCGCCGATGGTGGTGTCGGCCGCGACCTGCAACCACAGGTGTGCCGGGCTTTCTTTCGCTGATGGGCCGCGGCCGGCGCAGTCGGCGTCGACGACGCGCGCCCAGTCACGGATGCTCGCACCCGCGCCGTTGGAGCCCAGACGGCGGATCAGGCGCCGCACCTGCGATGGTGAGGGCCGGTCGATGCCGACGTGCGACATGTGCTCGCGCACGATCGGGAGGATGCGAACGACGAGCTGGTGCGGCGCCCCGATGCTGCGGAGGAATGCCGACGCGGGGGCGACGCCGGCGGCGGCGTGCCCGCGACTCGTGATGCGCCCTCCGGTGAGCTGCGTGTGCGTCACCTTGCCGAGATCGTGCACGAGTGCGCCGAGCACCGCCACCTCTCGGTCGGACGCGCTGAGGTCGTCTCGCTCCGCGTTCAGTGCGGCCTGCTCCGCCGCAAGGGCAAGGTGAGTCCAGACATCGCCCTCAGCATGCCAGCCCGGGTCCTGTTGGACTCCGCGGGTCGCGGCCAGTTCGGGGGAGAACCGGATCATGCCGGTGTCGGCGAGGGCCTGCATGGCGTTCGGCCAGTGCGTCCCTCGTCGGGCGAGCTTGCGCCATTCCTCCCAGACGCGCTCGATCGAGACCACCATCCGGAGTCCGCCGGCGCCCACGATCGAGTCGGTCACATCCTGGCACTCGGCGACCGTCTCGGGCGCGAGTCCGAAGCCGAAGCGGCCCGCGAACTGTACCGCGCGAAGCACCCGCAACGGATCTTCGCGGAACGCCGAGGTCGTGTGACGCAGGATGCCGGCCTCGAGGTCGGGGACACCTCCGTACAGGTCGATGAGTTCGCCGTTGATCGGGTCCCAGCCCATCGCGTTGATGGTGAAGTCGCGACGGCCGAACGCCTCCTCCATGCTGAGGCTCGGGTCGACGTGGATGTCGAACCCGCGGTGGCCGGCACCAGTCAGAGAGTCCCGGCGGGGGAAGGACACGTCGAAGTCCTCACCGTCGAGGTTGAGGGCGAGCACACCGAACGCCTGCCCGCGGTGGTCGACGGAGCCGAGCTTCGAGAGCCGATTCGTGAGTTTCCGGATGTCGGTGAGCCCGTGGACCTCGACATCGACATCCTTGCTGGGATGGCCGAGGAGGGCATCGCGCACGAGGCCGCCGACGAGGAGCGGGCGGCCGCCGGCATCCGCTATCGCCTCGACGACGGCAGCGGCTGCCGGCGTCAGGGGCACGAGGTCGATGCTGGTCACGGCTCTCCTGATCGGCGTGGCTTCTCGCAGGACGTTCGCAGGCGAGGCGCCCGTTCGCGATCGGCCAAGTGCGCTAGCTTAGGGCTTCCGGAAGCCGCGCGTCGAGAGCGTCGCCCGATTGAGGTCGTAGAGGCGGCACGCCCTCGGCGTATTGCATCCAGCGCAGAGAACCCGACCCGGTGCGCGCTGGTAGGTACTGCGGCGTTATCCCGTCATTCCGACGGGCTCGGAACCCGGTCGAGCGACGAGCGCTGCTGTTCCGCGTACTGCGTGCCCCAGCGCGTCAACTCGCCGAGCAGCGGCGTCGCGCTGACTCCGAGTTCGCTCAGCCGGTACTCGACCTTCGGCGGCACCTGCCGGTACACCGTGCGCGTGATGAGGCCGTCCTCCTCGAGCTCGCGCAGCTGGCGGGTGAGCACGCGTGACGTCGGATCCTGAAGGAGCCGGCCGAGTTCCCCGAATCGCAGCACCTCGTGCTCGCCGAGGAGGGTGAGGATGCTCGGCTTCCATGCCCCGCCGAGCACGGCGATCGACACCTCGGCGTCACACGAATCGGACCACTCGCGGACGATCCGTTCCGTCTTCTCCCTCATGGAGAGCTCCCTCCTGTCGGCACCTGACAGTATCCAATTGGTAAGTACGTGACAACTCTGTCGGTACTTGCACCTTCTGTCTGTACTTTACAGACTCGTCATGTGACTTCACCCACCGCCATCATCGAATCGCGCTCGACCCTTCGCCTCTGGCTCGCGATGGTCCCACTGCTCCTGGGAATCCTCATCGGCGCGCTCGCGATCAGCAGCGTCTCAACCGCTCTTCCCCGAATACGTGCCGACCTGGCCTTCACCGACACCGAAGGGCTCTGGTTCGTCGACATCTACTCGCTCTCGCTGGCCGCAACGCTCATCGTCGCCGCGCGGATCGGCGACGCGTTCGGTCGGAAGCGGATCGTCCTCATCGGCCTCGGAGGATTCGCCGTGCTCAACGCGGTCGGAGGCCTCGCGGACAACGGGACCCTGCTCATCGTCATCCGTGCGCTGCTCGGTGTCGCCGAAGCGTTCGTCGTCGCCGGAGTGGTCGCCACGATCGGCGCGAACTACCAAGCCAGGGAGCGCGTGCTGGCGTACGGGCTGTGGACGGCCACGTTCGGCGTGGGAAGCGCACTCGGTCCTGTGCTCGGCGGGCTGCTCTCGGACGGACCGGGGTGGCGCTGGCTGCTGCTGGGGAGCGTGCCGATCGCCGTGCTCGCCGGGGTTCTCACGTTCTGGTTGGTCCCGGACTCGCGCAGTTCCCGACCGCAGTCCTGGGACATCCCGAGCATCGTCTCCTCGATCGTCGCACTCGGCGCCCTCACATTCGCGCTGCACGAGGCGCTTGCAGCGCCGGCGTCCGCCGCGGTAGCCGGTGCGATCGCCGTCGTGAGTCTCGTCTTCTTCGTCGCCAGGCAACGACGACTGAGCGAACCGCTCCTCGACATGCGACTGTTCGGGCTGCCGGGGTTCAGCCCCGCCATCGTTCGAGTGCTCATCGCCAGCGGCGTCGCATCCGCGTCCGTCCTGCTCGTGAGCCTGCATCTGCAGGACACGAGGGGCCAGAGCGCCGCGGATGCCGGCCTCGCGATCCTGCCCCAGGCGGCGGCGATCGCGATCGGCGGGGTGGTCGCGCCGATCGCGCTTCGCTGGTTGCGCGCACGGACACTCACGGTCGGAGCGCTTCTCCTGCAGGCCGCCGGCATGGCCTGGCTCGTCACTGACCCGGAGCTCGTCGCGGTGCCACTGGCGTTCGTCGGCCTCGGATTCGGCATCGCGGGAACGCTGGCGGCGACGGCGTTGTTCGAGGCAACCACTGACGACGACGCCGGCCAGGTCGGCGCGATCCAGGAGGTCGGCTTCGCGCTCGGCGGCGGGCTCGGCATCGCCATCCTCGGCACGATCGCTGCAGTCTCAGGCGGCGGATTCGCCACCGCCGCTCTCGTCGCGGCGATCGCGCTCGTCGGCGCGGCGATCCTCCCGCTCGTGCGCCGCCGGACGGCGAGCGGTTCTCGGGCAACGCTCACGCCGGAGGACTCCTGACCTCCCGCCGGTCGGTCGGCCGTCTGCAGCAAGCTCCCCGGGTCCGAGTGCGGTTCCTCCCTCGGCCGCGTTCGGCGCGCCGCAGGACTTGAGCCGGCGAGCCGGATGTGGTCGGCTGGGTTCGGGGAAAGGGGTGCGACATGAACGACGACCCGTCTTGGACCAAGGTCGTGCAGGCCGTCGAGCCGGAGCAGCCACAGCTCAAGCGGGTGCTCGGGCCCGGACTGCTGCTCCTGTTCATCGTCGGCGACATCCTCGGCACGGGCATCTATGCGCTGACGGGTCAGGTCGCCGCGGAGGTCGGCGGCGCCGCATGGCTGCCGTTCCTCCTCGCGTTCGCGGTGGCGACCGTGACCGCGTTCTCGTACCTGGAGCTCGTCACGAAGTACCCGCAGGCCGCCGGGGCGGCGCTCTACACGCACAAGGCGTTCGGCATCCACTTCTTCACCTTCATCGTGTGCTTCATCGTGATGACCTCGGGCATCACCTCGGCGTCGACGGCCTCGCGCGCGTTCGCGGCGAACCTCCTGGTCGCTTTCGGCATTCCGGATGCCACGGTGACGACGATGCTCATCGCGGTCGCGTTCATCGTGCTCATCATGCTCGTGAACCTCCGCGGCGTGTCGGAGAGCGTCTGGCTGAACGTCTTCCTGACACTCGTGGAGCTCTCGGGACTGCTCCTGGTGATCCTCATCGGAATGTGGGCGATCGCCGGCGGCAACGCGGACTGGTCGCGGGTCGTGGCCTTCGAGACGCCCGAAGACAAGGGTGTGCTGCTCGCGGTCAGCACCGCGACATCCCTGGCCTTCTTCGCGATGGTGGGGTTCGAGGACTCGGTCAACATGGCCGAGGAGACGAAGGACCCGAGCCGCATCTTCCCGAAGATGATGCTGAGCGGGCTCGGCATCGCAGCGGTGATCTACGTGCTGGTGTCGATCACCGTGGTCGCGCTCGTGCCGATCGGGCAACTCGTCGGCAGCGAGACGCCGCTCGTGACCGCGGTCGAGGCTGCGGCACCCGGGTTCCCGATCAACGACCTGCTGCCGTTCATCTCGATGTTCGCCGTCGCCAACACGGCACTCATCAACATGATGATGGCGAGCCGCCTGCTCTACGGCATGAGCCGGCAGGAGGTGCTGCCGCCGTTCCTCGGCAAGGTCGCCCCGAGACGACAGACGCCGTGGGCGGCGATCCTGTTCACGAGCGCGTTGGCTGTGGGCCTCATCGTCTACGTCTCCCTCGACGCCGAAGGCTCGATCGTCGCCCTGCTCGGCGGCACGACCTCGCTCCTGCTGCTCACCGTGTTCGCGATCGTCAACGTGACCGTACTGGTGCTTCGGCGGCAGCCGGTCGAGCACAAGCACTTCCGTGCTCCCTCTGCGCTGCCGGTCATCGGCGCGATCACCTGCCTCTACCTGGTGTTCCCGTGGACCTCCGGCCGGCCGGCAGGGCAGTACGGGATCGCGCTCGGGCTCCTGGCGATCGGCGTCGTGCTGTGGATCGCCGAGCGGCTGTACACGGCCGCGCGACGCCGACGCGTCGACGTGTGAGGCCGGCAGCCGGCATCTGACCGACGCACCGTGTGGCCTGTGCACAGGTTTCGAACTGGGGGAGGGCCGGTGCCATATGGTCGTCTCCATGGGTTCGACTGCGACGGCGTATCTCACCGGCTTCGGCCGGTACCTTCCCGGAGAACCCGTCGACAACGACGGCATCGCCGCGCGGCTCGGCGGCGACGATCCGGTCACCGCGCGCATCCGGCGTCGCATCCTCGACGCGAACGGCATCCGGCAGCGGCACTACGCACTCGACGAGCACGGCGAGCCCACCGAGCTCAATGAGGAGCTCGCCGTCAAGGCGCTTCGCGCAGCCTTCGACGACCGGGGCATCGACGCGGCAGACGTGCGAATGCTGGCCTGCGCGACGACGATGGGCGACGTGCTCGTGCCGGGCTTCGCGTCGATGGTGCACGGGCGTCTCGGCGGCGGTCCGATGCAACTGCTGTCGGCGTCGGGCGTCTGCGCCTCGGGGCTCGCTGCGCTCGACGCAGCCGTCAGCAAGGTCAGGCTCGGCGACCATCCGCTCGTCGCCGTCGTGGGTTCGGAGCTGCCGAGTCGCAGCCTGCGGCAGCGCCGCTTCGACGACATCCGTGCCGGCATGGACTCCCATTTCCTCCGCTGGATGCTCTCCGACGGCGCCGGCGCCGTCGTCGTCGAGTTCCAGCCGCATCCGACCAGACCGTCGCTCCGGGTCGACTGGGTAAGACAGGTCTCGCTCGCGCATGAGCACGACGTGTGCATGCGGGCCGGCATGGACGGCATCGAGCCCACCGTCGGCAACACCTGGCAGGATGTCGGCGTCGCCGAGGCCGAAGCGAGCGGCATGTTCGTACTGCGTCAAGATGTCACCGTGCTCGACGAGCTCGCCGACGCCGGAATCAAGCAGTTCGAGGAGCTCGTCGACATCGGTCTCGTCGACGTCCATCACCTCGACCACGTCGTCTGCCACTACAGCACCAATGCGTTCCGCGATGCGGCGTTCGACGGGCTGCGCCGGCGCATCCCGTCGCTCGACACCGACAAGTGGTACTCGAACCTCGAGACCCGCGGCAACACCGGCTCGGCGAGCATCTTCATCGCGCTCGAAGAGGCCTGGAGCACCGGTCGGTTCAGCCCCGGCGAGACGATCCTGCTGGCGGTGCCCGAGTCGGGCCGGTTCTCGTTCGCGTTCGCCCACCTCACCGTTGTCGCCCCACTCGATCAGCAAGGAGCACCGACATGACGACCGACACGACGACCGACTCCACCGACATGCCGTCCACCGACACCGGCACGCTCTTCGAGCGGCTCGGCGAGGTGTGGGTCGAGCTCGAGGAGCACCTCGCTCGGGTCCCCCTACTCCAGCGGCTCGACGACGGCACGGTGACGATCGACGACTACCGGCGACTGCTCTTCAACCTCCGTCAGCAGGTCGTCGACGGCTCGCCGTGGATCTCCCGTGCCGCATCCAACTTCGACATCGAGCACTTCGAACTGCGAGCTGCCGCGATCCGGCACGCCGAAGAGGAGCACCGCGACTTCCTCATGCTCGAACGCGACTACGTCGCGATCGGCGGCTCACTCGCCGACCTGCGCGGGGGCCGCAAGAACATCGGTTCCGAAGCGCTCTCGGGGTACATGTTCCACTACGCGGACCAGCCGAACCCCGTGGGTCTGCTCGGCGCGATGTTCATCATCGAGGGGCTCGGTGCGAAGCGCGCCGCTGGGTGGGCCGGCAGATTCCAGGAGGTGCTCGGCCTCGCCGGCAGCCAGGTGCATTTCATGCAGTACCACCAGGAGGCCGACAGCGAGCACACCGGCGACCTCGAGGCGATCCTCACCTCCGGCATGATCGATGACGCCGCCGCCGACGAGATCGTGCGCTGTGCGCAGGTGGTCGCCCGCCTGTACGCGCTGCAACTCGAAGAGCTGGATCACTGACATGGCGGAGTTCGTCCGTTCGGACCCGAGCATGTGGGAGGCGGTGTACGCCGATCCATCCGTGCCACTCGACCGCGCGCTCGTGCGACTGATCATCGACGACCAACGACGCCTCTCGCGGCGTTGGCTCTACCCGATCGCACGTATCCTGTCGCGCGTGTTGGTCGCGCTCATCTCGATCGTGAAGCGTGTGCTGCCGTTCCGGTGGATGCCGCTCCACACGATGGACGTGCTGTGCGTCTGGTTCCTTCGACGATTCGTGTCGCCCGACGCCGTCGAGCTGCTCATCCGGCACTTCGTCGTCGAGACGAATCTCGTCAACTTCATCATCCGCAACACCCCGGTCGACATGGAACCGGTCACGTTGCGCCCTGAGGCGCTCTCGGGGCTCGGTGATCAGGCCGTCGTCGAGCACGACGTCAACGTCTACGACGTGCTCATCGCGCTCGACGCGGTACAGCTGACGCGGCCCGAGAGGCTCGACTTCACGCAGCTCGACATCCCGCCGCTCGACGCCGAACGACAGCGCCGTCGGTTCGTCCGCCTCGACATCCAGACCGCTCTGTGCTTCATGAACATCCCGTTCTCGATGGCGCTCACGGTCGAGGAATACCGACGTGCGGTGCACTCCATCCGGTTCGACGACTCGTTCCTCGAGATCCTCGCCCTCGTCACCGACGACGACACGTTCCGCCACTGGAAGCTGGCGGGCATGAGCCTCTGGATGGACTCGAACGTCGACGTGCCACGGATGGTCTATCGTCACGCGCTCGTCTGCGAGTACGCGCACGCGCGCCTCGTGAAGTTGGCCGGGGGAGAGTACCCGCGCCAGACCAGCGTCGAGTTCGACTGACGCGAGCGCGGCACCCGATCACCGAGCAATGGCGGAGGTCTAGGATCTGTCGCGTGTGGGACGCCTATGTGGAATTCGGTGAAGCCGATCGATCCAGCCTTCCGATCGGGCAGCAGCGCCTGTACGCAGTCCTCGATCTGAGGCAGGAAGTGAGTTCGGGTGGATTCGACTCCTACTTCCGGTACTGGGGTGGCGACACGGCTGAGATCGCGCTGGACGCGCTGCCCGGACTGCTCGGTGAAGACTGGGCAGTGCTGTTGCGCGACGCGATGAGCCTGATGGGGGCTCCGTATCCGCGCTCGGCGGACGATCGCGCTGCGATGCTCGACGCCGGAGACTTCGACGACGCTCTCGCTGCACTCGACGACCGGCTGTATCGGCTCGAGGCCGTCGAAGACATCGGCGGGAGACTCACCGCTCACTCGACCTGACGGTCGGCATCGCGGGAGCCTTCCCGAAGGGCAGTCGGGGCCGTATCGTCGAACCAGTGACTGAGGAGGGCATCCGATGCGCAGTGTCACCTATTCGATGAGTGCCTCGCTCGACGGCTACATCGTCGGACCCGACGGCGGGTTCGACTGGAGCGTCCCCGATGAGGAGGTGTTCCAGCTCTCCCTCGACGAGATACAGGGCGTCGGTGTCCACCTGCTGGGACGCAAGCTCTACGAGACGATGCTGTACTGGGAGACCGTCGATCCGGGCGACCTCGACGAGTCGGAGCGCGAGTGGACCGCGCTCTGGAACCCGCTCCCGAAGGTGGTCTTCTCCACCACGCTCTCAGAGGTCCAGGGCAACTCGCGTCTGGCCACCGGCAGTGTGGCGGAGGAGATCGAGCGGCTGCGAGGCGAGCCGGGAGACGGTGAGATCGCGATCGGCGGCGCAACCCTCGCCGCCGAGGTGGCTGCGCTCGACCTGATCGACGAGTACCGGGTCAGGGTGTATCCGGTGCTGGTCGGGGGTGGTATCCCGCTCTTCGCCCAGCAGGAGCGACACGTGGATCTCGAACTCCTCGAGAGCCGGACCTTCGCCTCGGGCGTCGTCTTCCTGCGCCACCGCGTGGTGCGCTAGCCGCACGGTTCGCGCAGTCGATCGAGCCGGTCGCGGTCGCCGGTCAACTCGCCCGGCTCCGCACCGGGTGCTCCAAGTGCACCGTGCGCGGAGAGTCCGACGTCACGCGGCGGCGCGAAGCGCACTGGCGACGCGACGACGGCGGCGGTGAGGAGCAGCGCGAGCACGGTCACGAGCGAGCAGACCCGCGTCATGACCGCAAGCGTCCTGGTGCCGAGCCTGCGGCGCACGACCATGAGCAGGCCGAGCCCCACGAGGCATCCGACGGTGTTGGTGATGACGTCGGTGAGGTCGGAGCTGCCGACGGCCAAGACGTATTGGGCGATCTCGAGGCCGAGGCTCGCGCCGGCGATCGTGACCGCGGTCCTCCACCACGGCCAGGCCGGCGCGAGGAGTCCGAGGTAGAGGCCGAACGGGATGAACAGCACGACGTTCGCGATCACCTCCGACGGCGCGCTGGCGCCGTTGCAGGCGCTGGAGACGAACGGGACGAGCTTGACCTGGCGCAGCTCACCGGCGCCGAGGTAGGGCACCTCGAGCTTCCACAGCACGATCCACGTGAGCAGCACCAGGTACAGCGCGAACAGCACGGAGAGCACGATGGGGGGTGTGCCTGGCGAGGCCTCGCCCTCGGCCTCGCCTTCGCCGATCGGCGTCGACGGCCGCGGCCGCTCCTCGACGCTCATCGTGCCGGGGCCGACGGTTCGGCGGGCAACTGCACCGTCACGCGCATCCCGCCCTCGGGTCGGGCGACGATGGTGAGCGTGCCGTCGTGCGCCTGGGTGATGCTCTTGACGATCGCGAGGCCGAGCCCCACGCCCCCGTGGTCGCCGCGAATGCGTTCGGTGCCCCGCTGGAACGGTTCGGTGAGCGTGGCGATCAGCTGCGGCGGGAGTTCGTCGCCCGTGTTCTCGACCGTGAGGGCGGCGAGCCCGCCCTCGACGGACGTCGTGACCTTCGCGGTGCCGTGCTCGAACAGGTTGTGCACGATGGCGTTGTGCAGCAGGTTGGTGGTCAACTGCAGCAGCAGCGCGCGGGAGCCGAGCGTGAGTGCGATGTCTCCGGATGTCTCGACCATGACGCCGCGCCGCTCCGCGATCGGCAGCAGCGTCTCGACGGCCTCCTCGGCGAGGAGGGAGAGGTCGACGACCGTTCGGGTGAACGACCGCTGATCGGCCCGGCTGAGCAGGAGGAGCGCCTCGGTGAGGTCGATCGCGCGGGAGTTCACCGTGCTGAGACGGTCGATGAGTGCGGGGCTGACGTGATCGGGATCGCTGCGCGCGACCTCGAGCATGGTCTGCGTGATCGCGAGCGGGGTGCGCAGCTCGTGGGAGGCGTTGGCCGCGAATCGCTGCTGTTCGGCGACATGCGCCTCGAGCCGTGCGAGCATCGCGTCGAAGCTGTCGGCGAGTTCGCGGAACTCGTCGTTCCGGCCCTCCAGATCGATGCGGTACGAGAGGGACCCGTCGGCCGCCTTGCGCGTGGCCTCCGTGATGCGATCCAGCGGCACGAGCATGCGGCCCGCGAGGAACCAGCCCCCGACCAGCCCGAGGACCAGCAGGAACAGCAGCACCACGGTCACCACCGGACCGAATGCCCGGATGAGATCGCCCTGGCCGGGCACGAAACCGCCGATCGTCTGGACTGCATGAGTGGGCACGTAGCGCAGGAGGTAGAGCCATACGGCGGCCAACAGCAGCACGCTCGCCACCATCAGGAAGCCCGCATAGCTGAGGGTCAGCTTGAGTCGGACGCTCATTCCCGGAGCCCTACTCATGCCGACCGGCCTCGCCCTGAGCGGCCGGCCCGATGTCGATGCGGTAGCCGACGCCGGGCACCGTGGCGATGATCCAGGGCTCGCCGAGTCGTTTCCGCAACGCCGAGACGGTGATGCGCACGGCGTTCGTGAAGGGGTCGGCGTTCTCGTCCCACGCCCGCTCCAACAGCTCTTCGGCACTGATCACACCGCCCTCCGCGGCGACGAGGACCTCGAGCACGGCGAACTGCTTGCGGGTCAACGCGACGTATCGGCCGTCGCGGTAGACCTCGCGGCGGAACGGGTCCAGACGCAGCCCGGCGATCTCGCGCACCGGCGGGCGATTGTGCGCCCGTCTGCGGTCGAGCGCTCGAAGCCGGAGCACGAGCTCCTGCAGTTCGAACGGCTTGGTGAGGTAGTCGTCGGCACCGATTCCGAATCCGGATGCCTTGTCATCCAGCCGGTCGGCCGCCGTGAGCATCAGGATCGGCATCCCGCTGCCGGAGGCGACGATGCTCGCGGCGATCTCGTCGCCCGACGGCCCGGGGATGTCGCGGTCGAGGACGGCGATATCGTAGGTGTTGATGCTCAACAGCTCGAGCGCCGTGTCCCCGTCGCCGGCGAGATCGGCCGCGATCGCCTCCAGGCGCAACCCATCGCGGATGGCCTCCGCCATGAAGGGTTCGTCTTCAACCACCAACACACGCATGCTGGCAATGCTAGGAGCCACCACGTATCGCGGGCGTATCCGAAACCGGATACGGGCGGGCAACACGGGGCTGCGTTGACTGGCGGCATGAGTCACCATGCAACATCTCGAAGTCGGAATCGCAGGATCCTCTGGGCTGCTGTGGTCCTCATCGCGATCGTCGTCGCGGTCACGATGATGGTCGGATCCCTCGCCCGATCGTTGGCAGCGACATCCGCCGGCCCAGCTGACACGCTGCAGGGTGGCGCGGCGATGGCCGGGGCCGACGGCGTGGTCACCGAGGCCGACGGCGCGATGCCGGATGGCGTGTCCGCCTTCGACGAGCAGCAACCCGGCGTCGTCAACCTCGACCCCGACCTGCTGCACGCCCTGCGTGAAGCGGCGGTGCATGCCCGTGAGGACGGCATCGAGGTCGTCGTCAACAGCGGCTGGCGCTCGCCGGAGTACCAGGACCGGCTCCTCGGCGACGCCGTCGCCGACTACGGGTCCGAAGCGGAGGCCGCACGATGGGTCGCCACCGCGGAGACCTCTGCGCACGTCGCCGGGGAGGCGGTCGACGTCGGGTCGTACGACGCCATCGACTGGCTCTCCGAGTACGGAGCCGGGTACGGCCTGTGCCCGATCTACGACAACGAGCCATGGCACTTCGAACTGCACCCGGAGGCGATCGACCAGGGATGCCCGGCGAAGTACTTCGACCCCACGGAGGATCCGAGGATGCAGCAGTGATCTTCGGTCAGTCCGCCCACACCTCGTCGATCGAGATCTCGCGGCCCAGGATGTTCGACGCCGCCCGGTGCCCGGAGTACATCGCCGCAGGCACCGTCGCCGGGTCATCCGTCCAGGTCGCCTCGCCGGCCAGGTGGAGGACGCCGCCGACGGGCGTCGCGAGGTCGTCGTGGTCGGCCGTCGTGGAGCCGACCGTCATGTAGGCGTACGAACCACGCGCGAACGGGTCATCCTGCCACGCCGTGATGTGCACGGCGCTCGGCTCCTGCACGCGCTCGCCGTAGAGCCTGCGCAACTGTGCGAGCAAGGATTCGACGACTCGCTCCTCGTCCCAGGCTCGAGTCGTTCGAGCGGTGGGTCCCGCCGCGAAGGTCAGCAGCGTGGGCGTGCCGTGCAGGTCGGTGAGGTCGTACCAGGAGTGCCACCAGCGACTCTCGGGCCCCTGCTGACGGATGGCGTAGACCCCGTCGTCCCAGAACTTCGTGGGGAACCGCAGGAAGACCTTCTCGAACGCGTTCATCTCGAGTCGGCCGAGCGCACCCGCCACGGGGTCGGGAAGCGGCGGCTCGACGACGAACTCGGGCGAACGCAGCACGCCGACCGGCACTGTCACCACGGCGTCGCCGGCCGTGAACACGCCCCGGTCGGTCGTGACGACGACCCCGTCTGCCGACCAGCTCACGTGGGACACGACGTGCTCGAATCGGATGTCGAGTCCGGCCGCGAGACGATCGGGCAGCCGGTCGTATCCTTCGGGGAACACGACCTCGACACCGTCGATCGAGTCGTCGTCGAGACCGTGCGCGGCGAGATCCTCGATCCACGCCCCGTACTGCTCCTCCGACCGATGCTCGAGGAACTCGCGCACGCGCTGGGTGCGCTCGGCGTCCCAGTGCTGGGCGGCGACCACCGCGGCGAGCGCCGCCTCGGTCACGTCGCGGTACGAGGCATCCGGGTCGGATGCCGCCACCGCCTCGACGAGCGCAGCATCGACCGTGCGGATGTCGCCCGCGAAACGCTGCGCCGCAGCATCCGCGAGTCGCTCGCCATCGGGGCCGTAGTACGCGATCGGGCGGCTGTCGGGCTGATACCCGCCCACCGTGAACTCGACCATCGGCATGTCGAACGCCGCGGCCGCCGCGGCGACCGGGCTGCCCGTGACGCCGTGGATCCACGAGGCGCCGAGGTCGGTGACGAGCCCGTCCCCGCGCTCGGTCCAGACCCTGCCGCCCACCCGATCGCGTGCCTCGAGCACCACGACCCGGCGCCCGGCTCTCGCCAGCAGTCGAGCGGCGGTCAGGCCCGCCACCCCCGCACCGATCACGACTGTGTCGACCTGGTCTCTCACCGATTCTCCTTCGAGCGGATGCCGCATGCCCTCCGACGCTATCGGTCGACACCGCCGAGCGTGACATCGCCATCGACCTGCAGGCGTCTCCGAGTGAGGATGGAGCATGGACTTCATGGAGATCCGCTTCGACGGCCGGCTCCCGGTCGACCGGGACGACGTCGAGGACGAGCTGAACGAGGCGCTGGAAGGCGTCGGCGAGGTGAGCGGCGCCGGCTCCGGTGCGTTCGGCGCGCACCTCGATGTCGACGTCGATCCCGCGGCTGAGCGCGACGAGGTGGTGAGACGCGTGCTGGGCGTGCTCGTCGGACTCGGGCTGTCCGGGCTGGCACGGATCCGCCCGGGCGACGGCACGGAGTGGATCGACGTCTGATGAGCGACGAGACGAACGTCGCATGGGTCGGAACGGGGGGCGGGCCGTTGATCGCCGTGCCCGAGTCGGTGCTCGAGGCCTGGACCGGGGCGGACGATGAGGACGAGGATCTGGACGACGACGACGACGCCGAAGCGGAGCGCAGCGACTACGGGCGTGCCTGCGCGGTTGCCGGGTACGCGGGGGTGATCGACGTCGGCGGCACGCCCGCCCTCGTCCTCGGCGACGACCCGGCCCCCACGACCTTCGTCTCGGAGCGCTCCCTGTTCCTCCGCAGGCTGGCCGCCGACAGCGAGGAGGCCGCGGCGGGCGCGCTCGGGGGGGCGATGGAGGTTGCCGGGTGGGAGGAGGCGACGCACTGGGACGTGCCCGGGCCCGTCGTGCTCTTCGACGCGGCCTTCTCAGCGGAAGATCTCGGCAGCACGTCGTCGCTGCGCGTCGATCTCACGCCCGGCCGCTACCGGGTCGAGACCGCCTCCGTCGAGCCCGACGACGACACCTGGCTTCTGCTGGTCAGGCTGTCTCCCGCGCCTCCGCTGTGACAGGGTGAGGTGCATGATCATCGACGTTGTTCCCCCCGAAGGCGTGGGGCCGGTCCGAATCGGCATGACCATGGATGAGGCGGAGCGCGCGCTCGCCGAGATCGACGGCCACGATCCGCAGTCGGGGTTGCCTGCGGTCTACGACAGCGGCATGTCGATCGAACTCGAACCCGCCCCCGGCGGAACGGTGGGCGCGATCGAGGTGTCACGCCCCTACGGCCCGGTGCGCGTCGAGTACCGCGGCATCGACCTGCTGGGCACGCCGGCCGCGCGAGTCGTGGAGCAGCTCTCCGAGTTCACGGAGCTCGAAGAGGACGAGGGCGGCCGCAGCTACGTGGCACCGGCGCTCCTGCTGTCGCTGTGGCGCCCGTTCGTCGACGACGAGAACCCCGACGAAGAGCAGGGTCACTACTTCCAGTCGGTGCTCGTCGCGCCGCCGGGCTACTACGACGGACCGAATGGCTGAGTGCCGACGACGCGTGCCGTTCGGTTGACGGCCGCCCGTGCACGGAGCGTCAGTCGACGAGTCGCCGCGCGGCGTCGAGGCTGCCGAGCGCCGCGCCGGCATCGACGCGGGTGAGGGCGAAGGTCGCGACGACGAGGGCCGTGCAGGTCTCGGCGAGACGATCGACCTCGCCGGTGGGGCGATCGGGGTGTCTTGCGGTGACGCCGTTGCGGATTGCCGCGTGCAGTTCGGCGCGATAGGCGGCGACCGACTCGCGGACGGCCGCGTCGTGGGCGATCGGTGCGCCTGCGGCGTTGATGAGCAGGCAGCCGTTCTCGGCGTGGAACGAACCGGCCTGCCCGAGCGCCGCCCGAAGTCCCGTGAGGTACTCGACGATGGCATCGGGGGAGACCGGCTCGGTGATGAGGGGGCGGATCCTCGGGCGGACGACCTCGTCGAGGTAGCTGTTCACGGCGGCATCGAACAGCCCGCGCTTGCTGTCGAACGCGTTGTAGATGCTCGACCGCTTGAGCCCCGTCGCCGCTTCGAGGTCGGGAATCGACGCGTCTTCGTACCCGTGCTGCCAGAAGACGGTACGCGCGGCGCGAACGACCTCGGCGGTGTCGAACGTCTGCTGGCGACCCATGTGCCGGCTCCCTTTTTTGCGGAACGGTCAGTCCAGTATATATTAGAACGATCGTTACATGAAACACGGCCCACGAGGCCGGGAAAGTGAAGCAGCACGTGTCGAACGCGACCAGCACGCACATCCAGCTCATCGCCCGCCCCGAGGGGTGGCCGACTCCGGCCGACTTCCGGGTCGCCACCGTCGCGTACGGCGAGCTCCAGCCCGGGCAGATCCGCGTGCAGAACGAGTTCGTCTCGGTCGACCCGTACATGCGCGGTCGCATGAACGACGTGCGCAGCTACGTCGCGCCGTACGCCCTCGGCGAGACCATCGCCGGCGGGGCGATCGGCCGTGTCGTGGCATCCGAGGTCGAATCGTTCCCCGTCGGCAGCGTGGTGCTGCACCAGCACGGCTGGTCGGACCTGGTGCAGCACGACGCGACGACCTTCCGCGTCGTGCCCGAGATCCCGGGGGTGCCGCTGTCGTTGTACCTCGGCACGCTCGGCATGACGGGGCTGACGGGCTACGTCGGCCTCACCGCCATCGCGGGCATGAAGCCCGGCGACACCGTCTTCGTCTCGGGCGCCGCCGGTGCCGTCGGCACCGCTGCCGGTCAGATCGCGAAGCTGCTCGGAGCGGGCCGGGTCATCGGCTCGGCCGGCTCGGCCGAGAAGGTGCGCCTGCTGACCGAGAAGTACGGCTACGACGCCGCGTTCAACTACAAGGATGCCCCGGTGCGCGAGCAGCTCGCCGAACTCGCCCCCGACGGGGTCGACGTGTTCTTCGACAACGTCGGCGGCGACCACCTCGAGGCCGCCCTCGACGTCATGAACGACGGCGGCAGGATCGCACTCTGCGGTGCGATCACGAGCTACAACACGACCGAGAAGACGGCCGGACCCGACAACCTGGCGAACATCATCACCCGCGGGCTGTCGGTCGAGGGGTTCACGCTCGCGGCCTACCTCCACCTCGCGCCGGAGTTCAACGGCAAGATGACCGGCTGGTTCTCAGAGGGGCGCATCGCCTACGACGAGACCATCGTCGACGGCATCGACAACACCGTCGACGCGTTCCTCGACATGATGCGCGGCGCGAACACCGGCAAGATGCTCGTTCGGGTCGGCGGCCCGTCCGCGAGCTGAGCACGACCGTCACGGCTGCGCGAACGATCGCTCCAGGCGGCTCATCCCTTCGCGGATCGTCGCGGGTTCGTAGGTCGTGAACGAGAGTCGCATCGTGGAGGCATCCGGCCGCTCCGCATAGAACGGGGCCCCAGGCACGTACGCCACGGACTGCTCGATCGCCGAAGTCAGCCGGCGCGTGCTGTCGTGGCCGGTCGGCAGCGTCGCCCAGACGAACATCCCGCCGTGCGGGGTGCTCCACGTGCTCCCGGCCGGGAGCGTCTGCGGCAGGGCCGCGAGCATCGCGTCCCGGCGCTCGCCGTAGGCCGCACGGATGCGGTCGAGGGCGGTCTCGAGGCCGCCAGCGGTCAGGTAGTGCGCCGCGGCGGCCTGGTCGACGGTTGACGTGTGCAGGTCTGCGGACTGCTTCGTGACGACGACCGCGGAGTGCAGGTCCGCCCGGGTCCGGATCCAACCGAGTCTGAGGCCGGGGGCGAGCACCTTGGAGAAGCTGCCGACCGTGATGACGTGTTCGTTCGTCAGAGCAGCGAGGTACGGCAGCGGATCACCCGAGTAGCGCAGTTCACGGTACGGTTCGTCCTCGATGACGCGGAAGCCGTGTCGGGCCGCGAGACCGGTGAGGCCGTCGCGTGTCGAGCGCCCGAGCGAGCCGCCCGTGGGGTTCTGGAATGTCGGCACCGTGTACATGAGCTTCGGGCGGTGCTGCTCGGCCAGTACGTTCAGCGCGTCGAGATCGATGCCGTCGGCGGCCATGGGCACGCTGACGATGCGCGCCCCTGCCATGGTGAAGGCCTGGAGCGCCGCGAGATAGCTCGGCCGCTCGACGAGCACCACGTCGCCCGGGTCGAGCAGTGAGAGCGCCAGCAGGCTGAGGGCCTGCTGCGATCCCGTCGTGATGAGGATCTCGTCGCGCGTCGTCGGCAGGCCCTGGGCCGTGTAGCGGTCGGCGATGAACTCGCGCAGCACCGGATTGCCTTCGCTGGTCGAGTACTGCAGACCGCCCGGTTCGGCCAGCGCCGCGTCGAACGAGCGCCGGAGGCCGTCGAGGTCGAAGAGTTCGGGGGCAGGCAGGCCCCCGGCGAACGAGATGACGTCGGGGTTCTCGGTCAGCGCGAGGAGATCGCGCACCGGCGACCGCGTCGTGCCGCCGGAGCGTTGGGAGAGACGGGGGAGTGGAGCGTGCATGGACACCTCGGCGGAGTGCGGGAACGTCAGGATCTGGAGGCCGTCGTGATCGTGTCCCCGGCCGGGCGATTCCGTCATCGTGGTCGGATGCGGGCTCGTGCTTTACGGTACAGAATGTATCGTATGGCGGCAACACCGTTGGGACGGCCTCGACACGAGAGCATCGATCGGGCGATCCTCGACGCGGCGGCGCGCATCATCGAGGTCGAGAACTACCGGGCCCTCACGATCGGCCGGGTGGCCCAGGATGCCGCGACGACGCGTGCCGCCGTGTACCGGCGATTCCGCACGACCGCAGAGCTCGCGATCGCGGTGCTGAGCGACCGCTTCGGCACCGATCCGGGCGTGGACACCGGGGACCTCGAGACCGACCTCCGCACGATCCAGCGCCATCGGCTGGAGCTGTTCACCCACCCGCTCATCGTGCGCGGTCTCCCGGGCCTGATCGACGACCTCTCGCTCCAATCCGATGCCGCGCGGCGCTTCTCCGAGGAGTTCCTCGGCCCGCGGCGCACCGCGACGACGCGTGCCGTGCAGCGTGCGATCGATCGCGGGGTCGTCGACGCCTCCGTCGACGTGGAGTGGATCAGCGACCTGCTCACCGGGCCGTTGCTCATGCGCGCGCTGCTCCCCGGGCTGCAGACGATCGACACTGCGCTGATCGAGCACACGATCACCGCGGCGCTCGCCGAACTCGACGGGCCCGGTCCGCGCCTCAGGTGACGGCGTCTTCGATCATCGAGTACACGCCGATCAGGAACACGAGCAGGCCGCCCACGATCCAGAACCACTCGACGCGGCGCCTCATCCGTCTGCCCTGCTTGGCGACACCGGGTGGTGGGCGGCGGATCACCGGAGCGCCCTCGGCCGACGACGTCACGTGGGTGGAGCCGAGTCGTTCGTCGCGCCAGCGCTCCCATCGCGACACGCGCTCGGTCAGTGCGTCGACGACGGAGAACAACCACACCCAGGTCGCCGGATCGAGCGTCGAGAGGTCCTTGCGCGAGTACAGGAACAGGTGGTCGTCGACGATCTCGACATCGAGTTCCGCCACGGTGTCGATGAACGCGGCCATCACGTCGGGCGTGAACAGGTAGAGCGCGTCCGACTCGTACCCCTCGGGGCAGGAGAGCTCGAAGTACCGGTCGAAGTCGCCTTCGAGGCGCAGTCGCTGACTCCGGGCGAACTCGATCGGCAGGTTGCGGCGACCGAGCGCGTTGTTGCCCTTCGCATCGAGCACGATGTGCGGCAGCGATGCCGGCAGCCGGACAGCGACGTATCCCCATCGGTGGCGCTCGCGGCCCTTGCCCTCGCCCGTCGTCGAGTGATGGTTGGCGATGGAGACGGGATGCCTCCCGCCCCGCGCCACCACGTCGTAGGCGCGCTCCGTGCCGCTCCGCGTGAAGATCATGCCCGGGAGCTGCGGGCCGGGCTGCACCGGTGCATAGGTCATGCCGTTCGCCGCTGCGAATCGGTGCAGGCGGTACTGGCGCCGACCGGTGCGCCGGACGAGGCTGCGAACGAGGAGCACGGTCGACACTCCGACGAACCCGAGGTAGGGCAGCAGCAGGAACCATGCCGCGAACGCTTCGCCCGGGTCGGACGGCGACAGCAGGTCGTCGCCGAGCAGCGAGGCCCAGAACGCGAGCAGCACGAGGGCCGCGACGAGGAGCACCCCAGTCGGCCAGAAGACCGCGGCGAGGCTCGGCCGGATCGATGCCGGCAACCGCGACCGGTACGCCGTCAGCGACGCCCTGTCGATGGGCTGCTCGAGGGCCGTCGTGTCCGGGCGCACCGCCGTGGACGCCGTTCCGCGCTCAGCCACGGCCTTCATGCCGTCGGCTCGGGGCGGGCGGAATCGCGGTCGAGCTGCGGATGATGAGTTCGGGCTCGAAGAGGAGTTCGCCGCGATGCACGGCCCGGTGCTTCAACAGGCGCGTCATCACCGGCACGACCGCCTCGGCCAGTCGCTCGAGCGGCTGCCGCACCGAGGTGAGCGGCGGGTCGGCGTAGTCGAGCGGGTAGACGTCGTCGTAGCCGACGATCGAGATGTCCTCCGGAACGCGCAGCCCACGTCGTCGTACGACTCGGACGGCTCCGAGCGCGATCTCGTCGCTCGCCGCGACGATCGCCGTCAGGGGCGAGTCATCGAGCAGCGCGGTCGTCGCCGAGATGCCGCCTTCGATGCTGTACTCATGGCGCACGACGTGGAACGGGCCGTCGTCACCGCGCATCCGCAGCGCGGCGATGAAGCCCTCCACACGCAGCTCGCTGGGGCGGTTGCCGACCGGCCCGGCCGCCAGCCCGATGCGGCGGTGGCCGAGGCGCCAGAGGTGGTCGACCGCGAGCTCCGACGCCATCAGGTCGTTGGTCGAGAGCCCAGGCGCCGGCACGCCGGGGAAGTTGCCGTTGATGCACACGAACGGGATTCCTCGACTCGTGAGCAGGCGATGGACCGCCGGCTCCGCCTCATCGAGGGTGTTGCTCGCCGACACGAAGACCACGCCGACCGCCCCGGCGTCGACCATGGCGCCCACGAAGTCGAGCTCCTGGGTTCCGCCGACCGGCGCGGAGCAGATGACGGCACGAAGCCCCTGGAGGCCCAGAGCTGCGGCGATCCGATCGGAGAGGTGCGCGAAGAACGGATCCCGGATGCCGGGGGTCACGAGCAGCACCAGGCTGCCGTGCGTCGGTCGCGTGTAGCCGACGCGGCGCATCGCCTCCTCGACGACGCGGCGCGTCTCAGCGGCGACGACGGAGGGATTGTTGACCACCCTGCTCACCGTCGCCTCGCTGACTCCGGCCGCCTCGGCGACGGCGCTCAGCCCGACCTTGGCCATTCGGTTCCCTTCCGACGCGACGGTCTCGATCACTCGCGCTCGAGGTGCACGAGCACGGCCGTCTCCGGGCGCAACGCCGGAATCTCCACCCCCGATGTCATCAGGATGCCACCCGGCAGCGCAATGGGAACGGGGGAGAAGAGACCGTACGCGCCGATGCCGTCGACCTCCGCCAGTTCGACCTCCGTCATGCCCGGCATCTCGGCGCGAACCCGGTAGCGCGAGCTCGCGTCGAGTCCGGGCAGCCGCAACCGAAGGGTCGAGTCGGGCCCGTGCTCTGCGGCGATGATCGTGTAGAACGCCGCGGATCCGTCGGCGGCGACCACGCCGCGCACGACGGCGTCCTGGCCGGCACGGTCGCCGTTCACGACCTCGCCCGTGTGCAGCAACTGCCGCAGGCCGACGTAGCGCTCGATCCATCCGCGGAGTTCGGCGAGCTCCTCGCGCGATGCAGTCGTGAGGTCCCATTCGACGCCGAGATGGCCGATCAGGGCCACTGCGGCACGGAACGGCAGCGAATGCGTCCTGCCGGTCGTGTGCGACGTCGGCGAGGCGACGTGCGAGCCGATGAGCTCGGGGGGCAGCAGCAGGCCGGTGCCGGTCATGATCCGCATCCGATCGAGCGGGTCCATGTTGTCGGAGGCCCACACACGATCGGTGTGCTCGATGACCCCGCGATCGACGCGGCCGCCGCCGGAGCTGCAGCTCTCGATCTCCAGGCCGGGGTGCGCGGCCCGGAGCTCGTCCATCAGTCGATAGGTCGCCAAGGTCTGACGATGCACCGCGGGTGTCAGGTCGCGCCCGCTGCCGGCCTCGACGAGATCGCGGTTGTGGTCCCACTTGAGGTAGCCGATGCGCGAATCCGAGAGCAGTGTCGACAAGTGGTCCCTGAGGTACTCGTACGCCGCCGGATTCGTGAGGTCGAGCAGCTGCTGGTTGCGCCCCTCGATCGGCAGCGTGTCGCGTGCCCGCATGATCCAGTCGGGGTGTGCCCGCGCGACGTCGGAATCGAGGTTGACCATCTCGGGCTCGACCCAGATGCCGAACTGCAGGCCCAGGTCGGTGACGAGCGAGACGAGCGGGTCGAGGCCGTTCGGCCACACGGCGGGATCGTGGATCCAGTCGCCGAGGCCCGCGCGATCGTCGCGTCGGCCGAGGAACCAGCCGTCGTCGAGCACGAACCGCTCGACCCCGAGGTCGGCCGCGATCGCAGCGAGCCGGGCGAGCTTGTCGAAGTCGTGGTCGAAGTAGACGGCCTCCCAGACGTTGAGGGTGACGGGACGCGGCGATCGCGGATGGTGCGGCCGGGCGCGCAGCGACGCGTGATGACGGGCTGCGACGCCGTCGAGACCCGTGCCGTAGGAGGCGTAGACGAGCGGCGATCGATACTCCTCGCCGGTCGCGAGCACGACCTCGCCGGGCAGGAGGAGCTCGCCGCCGCCGAGCACCGCGGCGCTCGACGTGCGCTCGAGGTAGTGCTCGTGGTTGCCGCTGAAGCCGACGTGCATCGACCAGACCTCGCCGTGGCGGAAGGTGAAGCCGGGGGTGCCGGCGCAGAGCAGCAGCGCAGCATCGAAGCCGGTGCGCCCGCGACGGGATTCACGCGAGTGCACGCCGTGGCCGACGGTGAATCGCTGCGGCCAGCGCTCGTTGCCCCAGCGTCCGGTGAAGTCGAGCCCCTCGCTCGCATACGTCGGCACGGGGAGCACGAGTCGCAGCGCGTCGAGGCGGTACGGGTCGACCGAGGTGTTGCGGATCGCGGCCTGCATGGTCACGATTCCGGATGCCTCCATCTCGATGCCCAGTTCGAGCTCGAGCGCTGCCCAGTCGTCGCGGGCGCGGATGGCGAGGCGCCCCGCTCCGCTCGAGATCGTGTCGCCGGGCGCGATCGTCCGGTCGCCGAGGGCGGTCTCGACCACGGTGAATCGCGGAGACCAGGCACCGCCGTCGCGGCCTCCGACCACTCCGGGCCTGCCGAACCATCCGTCACCGTGCGCCGGCACGATGGTCAGCGCGAGGCGTGCATCCGGGCCGCTCGTCGCGGGGACCTGCTCGCCGACGACGCACGCGATCTGGAGCTCGTCGGGCGTCAGCTCGCCGAGCTCGCGGCCCCAGTGCGTCACCTCGGGCAGACCCGTGGGGTGGATGCGCAGGAGCAACGAGACGCCGGCGGAGGTCAAGTGCACTACCGAGTGAGACATGCTGCAAGTATCAGGCAAGATCTTGCATTGAGCCAGTGGTATTTCGACCGCGATCGTGCCCGGAGCGTGCTGAACCCGCCCTCAGCGTCGGGGACGTGCCGCGAGCCTCGCGGCGAGGGCTGCGGTGTCGGGCACGAACCACGCGGCATCGCCTCGGTTCGCCTCCCGCACGAACGCGTCGAAGGCATCGCTCGCCGCCGTGTGCTCGGTCACGTCGCCCACGATCGCGACGCGCAGGCGGTAATTGCCGAACTTTCCGAGCACCTCGCCGGCGAAGCCGGTCGAGAGGTCGAAGAACCGTTCGTCGAGCCGTTCGACCGGGATCGCGATGAGGTTCGCCCGGCTCGACCACGCGCCGCCCACCAGGTCGGAGGTGTCGTCATCGGTCGCGATCGCCGGGCCGTCGACGTCGAGAAGGTCGACGCGCACTCCGTGGAGCTCTTCGATGGGCATGACCCCACGCTAGACCCGGCGTGCGCGAAACGGCGCAGGAAACGGCGCAGCAGACGAGCGGATGCCGCGGGTGGCGTGCACCCGCGGCATCCGCTCGATTCTCGTTCGATCAGCCGAACGGCACGGCTTCGAGCACCGTGACCTGCACGGCGCGATTCGGCGCCTGGTAGGTGACGACGTCGCCGACGTAGTGCCCGGTGATCGCCGCGCCGAGCGGCGAGGTCGGCGAGTAGACGTCGAGGTCGACGGTCGCGTCGAGGTCGGCGAGCTCGCGGCTGCCGAGCAGGAAGCTCGTGGGCTCCGCGTCGTCGTCGAACCGCACCGTGATGCGCATGCCGGGCTCGACGAGCCCGTCGTCGGGCTTCAGTCCGACCTCGGCGTTGCGCACCATCGCACGAAGCTCGGTGGCGCGCGCCTGCTCGGTGTCGGTCAGCGTTCGGCCGGGCCGCGAGAGCTCGACGAGTTCCGCCTCGAGCCGCTCGAGTGCGGCCGGGGTCATCCACACGGATTCCGTGGTCATCGCGGAATTCCTCCCTTTCGGCGACCCCGTGGGGTCGTCTGGAACAGAACTTCCCAGCCTAGTCGAGTCGGCTCGAGAGGGATACCGCCTACTGGCTCAACCAGGCGATCAACGTGCCGATCGCCGTGAGGAGGATCAGGGCGAGCAGCCCGTAGCGCCGCAGTTGCACCGCGAGGAGCGCGACCGACGGGCGCCGGCGCGGTCTGCGCCGGCGCCGTGGCGCGCGAGGGGGTTCGGGCGGAGTGCTCAGCTGGCCCTCGGCACGATGAGGCCGTTGGTGGCGGTGCTGGCGGCCGCGAACCGCGCCTGCACGTCGGTCCAGTTCACGATCTCCCAGAACGCCTTCACGTAGTCGGCACGCACGTTGCGGTAGTCGAGGTAGTACGCGTGCTCCCACACGTCGAGCTGCAGCAGCGGGGTCACGCCGAGCGGCGCGTTGCCCTGCTGGTCGAAGAGCTGGAAGATCACGGGGCGGGCGCCCACGCTGTCCCAGGCGAGCACCGCCCAGCCCGAGCCCTGCACGCCGAGCGCCGTCGCGGTGAAGTGGGCGCGGAAGGCGTCGAACGAGCCGAAGCCGTCGTCGATCGCCGCAGCCAGCTCGCCCTCGGGGGAGCCGCCGCCGTCGGGCGACATGTTCTGCCAGAAGACGCTGTGGTTGACGTGGCCGCCGAGGTTGAACGCGAGGTCCTTCTCGAGCTTGTTGACGTTCGCGAGGTTGCCGCTCTCGCGGGCCTCCGCAAGCTGCTCGAGCGCGGTGTTCGCGCCCGTCACGTAGGCCTGGTGGTGCTTCGAGTGGTGCAGTTCCATGATCGTCGCCGAGATGTGCGGCTCGAGCGCGGAGTAGTCGTAGGGCAGTTCGGGCAGTGAATAGGCGGGCATCCGGATGCTTCCTTTCGATGTGCCGATCGCGGGTGCGATGCGGCGGCGTGGGACGACGAGGTCAGAGTTCGGGGGCGGCGTGGTCGAGGCGGTGGAATCGGCGATCGCGGTAGACGAGCGAGGGCGCCTGGTCGCCGAGGAACACGTCGAGCACCTCGGCGACGACGAGTGAGGACCCGCCGACCGGCACCACGTGCAGCGTACGGCAGCGCAGCGCCGCGGGGGAGTCGGCGAGCCACGGCTCGCCGGTCTCGAGCTGCGACCAACCCTGCTCGGGCGTGAACCGGGGCTGGCCCGATCGGGCGAATGCGCGGGCGACGTCGACGTGCTGGGCGCCGAGGAAGTGCACGACGATGCTGTCGGCCGCGAGCAGCGCGCCCGCCGAGCCCGTGGCCCGGGTCACCGAGAACGACAGCGCTGCAGGTTCGGCCGAGACCGACGCGACGCTCGAGGCGGTGAGGCCGACCGGTCCGCTGGGGGTCGCGCCGGTGATGAGCGCGACACCGGCCGGGTGGTCGCGGAACGCGGCCTTGAACGCGTCGGCCGTGGCGATGGCCCGGTGCGCGGTTGCGGCATCCGTCATGCGTGCGCCTCCTGCGGAGGAAGCGCTGCGATGATCGGGTGGTCGAAGGCCAGCATGCCGGTCTTCGCTGCACCGCCGGGGGAGCCGAGCGGCGTCGCCCCGCCGACCGACACCTCGAAGAATTCGACGTTGGCCTTGTAGTAGTCGGCCCAGACGTCGGGCAGGTCGTCTTCGTAGTAGATGGCCTCGACGGGGCAGACCGGCTCGCATGCACCGCAGTCGACGCATTCGTCGGGGTGGATGTAGAGCGAGCGCTCACCCTCGTAGATGCAGTCGACGGGGCATTCGTCGATGCAGGCCTTGTCTTTGACGTCGACGCAGGGCAGCGCGATCACATACGTCACCTGGCGGTCACCGACTTCACGATTCGCATGCCTCTACCGTAAAACCTCAAGTACCCTTGAAGTCAAAACGAGGGGGTCGGATGTCGCAGCATGACGCACTCGAGGCCGAGCCGGCATCGACCGGCAAGCACGCGCCCGACGAGCTGCTGACCGTCGGCGAGATGAGCCGGCGCACCGGTGTCGCGCCGTCGGCCCTGCGCTTCTACGAAGATCTCGGACTCATCGCCTCGCACCGCACCGGTGGCAATCAGCGCCGCTACCCGCGCCACATGCTGCGCCGGGTCTCGCTCATCTCGGTCGCCAAGCGGCTCGGCATCCCGCTCTCCGACGTGCAGACGGCGTTCGAGAACGTGCCGCTCGACACGACCCCGAGCCACGAGGACTGGCAGCGGGCGTCACGCCGCTGGAAGCGGCAGCTCGAACTGCGTCGCCTCGGCATCGAACAGCTCGAACGCGAGCTCACCGGATGCATCGGCTGCGGCTGCCTCTCGATGAAGGCCTGCCGGCTGCTGAACCCCGACGACGAGCTCGGCGAGCACGGGTCGGGGCCGCAGCGGCTCTGAGTCCGTCGTCGGCGGTTCAGCGGGCGTCAGACCGCGGCGATGAGACGTGTCACGTCGCCGAGCACGTCGTGGTTGCTCGGAGCGTCGGCGCGATCGGTGCGGGTGAGGATCGCGAGCGTCAGCGCCTCCTCGCCCGGGCGCCAGACGACGCCGGCGTCGTTGACCACGCCGTAGCCGCCGAGGCCGGTCTTGTCGGCGAGCTCGAACGGCGGCGTCAGGCCCGCGAGGATCCGCTTGCCCGAGGTCGTGTTCCGCAGCATCCACTCCTGCAGACGGGCGGTGGTGAGGGCGCCGGCGCCCTGGTCGATGAGCAGGAGCTGGAGGAGGAACGCGATGTCGTCGGGCGTCGACGTGTCGCGCTCGTCGCCGGGCGTCGCCTCGTTGACCTGCGGCTCAGGCCGATCGAGGCGGGTTCGGGTGGCTCCGAGGGATCGGGCGAAGGCCGTCACGGCCTGCGGACCGCCGAGCTCGCGCAGCAGCAGGTTGCCGGCGGTGTTGTCGCTGTAGCGGATGGCGGCGTCGGCCATCTCCTCAGGCGTGGCCTGCCAGGTCATCCGATTCAGCCTCGTTTCCTTGCCGACGACATCGGCGTCGGTGAACGGGATCGGCTTCGCCCAGTAGACGTCGTCGTAGCCACGTGCCTGCACGAGGGCGCCGGCGGCGAAGGTCTTGAACAGGGAGCACATCGGGAAGAGCTCGTCGCCGCGATAGCGGAAGGCCCGCCTCGAGTCGTGCCACAGCGCGGTGACGCCGATGGTGACGGAGGTCGCCCGCTCGAGTTCTGCGATGGCCTCCGTCAGGCGCCGGTGGCCGCCGACCGCTGGCGCTGCCGGTGCTGCGACGGCGGGTGTCGCCGAGAACGCGGCGGCCGCCGCGCCGGCCGTGGTGAGGCCGCCGATGGCGAGCAGGGATCGTCGGGAGAGCTGGCTGGAAGTCGGTCGATTGATCATGTCCGGGAGTCTGTCGGCGACCCGTCGATGCAGGCAAAGCACGAATCATGCCGATCGATGCCAGAATCGCATGCATGTCGCGACACCTCGACCTCCGGGCCGCGTGCGAGGCGTTCGTGTCCGTCGCCGAGCGGGAGAGCTTCACGGCCGGCGCCATCGGAGCCGGTGTCACCCAATCCGTTGCCAGTCGGCGCATCGCGGCCCTCGAGCAGCACCTCGGAGCACGCCTCTTCGAGCGCACCTCGCGCCGCGTGGTGCTGACCGAGTTCGGTCGCGGAGTGCTGCCGAGTGCGATCAAACTCGTCGACGCGGCGCTCGAACTCTCCGAAGACGCCGAGCGGTCGCATCGGCTCCCCGTGACGATCGGCATGCCGCACTCCTTCGACGCCGCCGTGGCCGCGAGGATCGCCGCCGCGGCATCGAGCCGGTCGATGACCGTCGAGTTCCTGCCGGGGCTTCCGGCGGAACGCGCGGCGGCGTTCGCGGCAGGGCGCACCTCGCTCGACATCGAGCCCGTCGCGCCCGATCGCGCCCGATGGGCGGTGCCGCTCGGGGTCGCGGGCACGGGCCCGACGGAGGGCGACTTCTTCTTCTCCGAGCTGCGACCGCGCCGCGGCATCCGCTCGCTCGTCAGGCTCTGGCTGGCGCCCGAAGACGACGTGCCGCATGTTCGCGACCGCCTCGAGCGGGTGCGGAACGGCGCGGGACTCGCGCCCACCCAGCTGCGAACCGCGCCGTCGCTCATCGCCGCGATGTCGGCGGGGCTCGGCGGCGACGACCTGGTGCTCTGCACGGGCTCAGAGGCCGTCTCGTTCGGGCTCCGATGGCGAGCGCTCGGAGATCTGCGTCTGGTGCGCGGGTACGCCGTGGCCGGGCGCGAGCGGGAGCTCCTCGCACGATTCCTCGAGTTCGCCGGTGCCGACGTCGCCGAGCTGCTGCAGTCCGCCCCGGTCGCGGGCGGTCCGTCCGAGACCCGACCGACTCGAGGCGGAACGCATGCAGACTGATCGCGCCGTGCTCCGCGACGCGGGTGACGTGCTGCACTCGGCGGGCCTGCGCGCCTCGATCGTGGTGCGCGATCTCGGGAGCGGGCGGCAGCTGTCGATCGCGGCCGACGACGCCTACCCGCTCGCCTCCGTCGTGAAGCTTCCGCTCGCGCTCGCCGTGCTGCAGCGCATCGACGACGGGCGGCTCGACCCGGCCCGGCCGGTGATGCTCGAACCCGCCGATCGAACGCCGGGGCAGACCGGCTACTCCCGGTTCCGGCATCCGACCACCGTCTCGATCGAGGACCTCCTGTACATGGCCGTGTGCCTGAGCGACGACACCGCGGCCGACGCCCTGTTCGACCTCTGCCCGCCCGATGCGGTCACGGCGTCGCTGCGCGAGGCGGGCATCGCGGGCATCACGGTGCGCCACTCGATCCGCGAGCTGCACCGCACCCTCGCGAGCGTGCTGCCGCCCGAGCAGATGCCGCAGGCGCTCGCGCTCGCCATCCGGGCGTCCACCCGAGGCGGCGGGCACCTGATTCCGCAGCTCGACGTGTCGAGCGCGAACGCGGGCACCGCGAACGCGTGCGTCGAGCTCCTCGACCGCATCTGGCGGTCGCCCGCGATCGATGGCCAGAAGGAGCGGCTGCGCGGCCTGCTGGCGATGAACGTCATGCGTCAGCGACTCGCACCCGACCTGGAGTCCGACGATGCCGCGTGGCACTCGAAGACCGGCACGTTCCTGCACCTGCGCCACGAGGTCGGCGTGCTCGAGCACGCCGATGGTCGTGCGCTCGCCATCGCGGTGCTCAGCGAGTCATCCGTGCCGGCGCAGCGCCAGCCCGCCGCCGAGCAGGCGCTGGGGCTCGCGACGAAGCTGCTGCACGATCGGGTCCGCTCGGCCGCGGCCTGACGGTGCCGCCGCCGGACGGCCCGACCGCCTCAGCCGCCGAGTTCCTGCAGCTCATCGAGTCGGGGTGCCGGAGCGACCGGGTCGTCGACGCCGTCGAAAATGCGCAAAGTGCGTTCGGCGCCCCACCGCGGCCAACCGGGTTCGCCGGCGGTCGCGAAGGCGACCCACGCCTCGTGCATGGCCGAGGCGAGCGACTGCGGCGCGGATGCCCCGGCGAGCGCCACCGAGTCGGGCGCGGCGAGCCCGTCGAAGACGAACCCGAGCTCCACGGCGTGCGCCGCGCCGAGGTCGCGCACCGGGCTGCGCCACGCGAACTCGTAGACCCATGTCGGTGCGCCGGCCGTCGCCCGTGCATCGGCAACCCGGTACTCGGAACGTCGCAGCAGCACGTCGGTGAGGATCGCGCCGAACACCTCGCCGTGCTTCGCCCCGGGCCGGTTGGCGCGGTACCGACGCACGGCAGCCGCCGAGATCTTGGCAGCTCGCCTCCCGAGGGCCAGATGCAGGCGCGTGATCTTGTCCACGGCGCCGCTCGGCACGAGCCAGAGGCGGTACTCCTCCGTGGTCGTGCCGATGAGGAGCGGCACGTTCGACGAGGCGCCGGCTGCGAAGCCGTCGGCGGGCGAAGCGGGCACGAGGTCGTCGTCGGTCGCGATGGAGAACGCCGGACCGCCGCCGAGCGGCGAGCTGCCCGCGAGCACCTTGGCCTGCGCCGCCACGAGCCGATCGGGATCGATCGCCGCGAAGGCGTCGCGAGTGGCGGGCACGCCGAGTTCGCGGGCGATGAGCGCGGTGATCCTGCCCGCATCGGCGGGAGACTTCACCTCGAGCGGCCCGCTCATGACGATCGCCCGCTGCATCACCTCACTCGCGACGGGCGACGCGGCGAGGGCGGCGACGGTCGCTCCGCCGGCCGACTGGCCGAAGACCGTGACCCGGTCGGGATCCCCGCCGAACTCGGCGATCTCGCGCTGCACCCACCTGAGGGCGGCGAGCTGGTCGTGCAGGCCGAGATTGAGCGGAGCGCCCTCGAGCACCGAGAAGCCCTCGGAGCCGAGTCGGTAATTGACCGAGACGAACACGACGCCGTCGCGGGCGAACGCCGACCCGTCGTAGCCGGGCAGCGCGTTCGACCCGTGCTTCAACGATCCGCCGTGCATCCAGACCATGACGGGCAGCTGCGCGCCCGCGGCATCCGCCGGTGCCCAGATGTTGACGTGCAGGATCTCGTCGCCCGGGATCGCGACCGTCGGCAGCAGTTCGCCGAGCGCCCCGGCATAGGGCGCCTGCGGAGCGGTCGGTCCGAAGGCCGTCGTGTCGCGGACCCCCTGCCACGGTTCGACCGGTTCCGGCAGGCGGAACCGGCGCTCGCCGAAGGGCGGTGCGGCATACGGAACGCCCAGGTACCGGGCGATGCCGTCGATGGTCTCGCCGCGGAGGGCGCCGGTGGAGGTCTCGATGACACCCTCGAGGGGTGCCCGCTCGTCGCTGAGTGGTTGCACCAGCTCATCTTGCACGTCGGAGTCCGGTTCGCACCACACTGCGCCGCGATCCACTCGGGACCCGCCGATGCGTAGGCTGGGCGCATGCCCGTCATCACGGCCACCGTGGTCGTTCCCGTCGACCCGGCCCTCGCGTTCGCCGTGTCGCAGACCACGGGCGAGGTGCGGTTGCGCTGGGACACGTTCATCCGCGAGCAGTACTTCCTCGACGGTGCGACCCGGGCCGCGAAGGGGGTGCGCACGGTGACGGTCTCGCGACGGGGTGCGCGCATGGTGAGCGAGTACGTGTCGTATCGACCGCCGACGAGCGTCGGCATGCGGGTCGTCGACGCCCCGTGGTTCTTCGAGCGGCTCGGCGGCGGCTGGCATTTCTCCGCCCACGGGAGCGGTGACACGCTCGCGAGCTGGAAGTACAACTTCGTGTGCCGCCCCGCGGTCATCCGCCCGATCGCGGAGTGGATCGGCACGCGCGTCATCCGACGCGACATCGATCGCCGCATCGCCGGGTTCGCGGCCGGATGCCTCGATCCGATCGTCGTCGCGGAGGCGCGGCGGATGCTCGACGCGGTCTGACCGGCGCGGTCCGACCGGCGCACGCAGTCGGGCCCCGACGATCATCGATCGCCGGGGCCCGAGTGGTGGTGGAACTACGCCGCGGGCTCGCTGTCGCGCTTCGGCAGCTTCCAGCCCGGCCGCACGAAGTGGCACGTGTAGCCGTTGGGGTACTTCTCCAGGTAGTCCTGGTGCTCGGGCTCGGCCTCCCAGAACGGACCGGCGGGCGCGACCTCGGTCGTCGCCGGGCCCGGCCAGAGACCGGAGGCGTCGACGTCGGCGATCGTCTCGTACGCGACGACCTCCTGCTCGTCGCTCGTCGGGAAGATCGCGGAGCGGTAGCTCGTGCCGATGTCGTTGCCCTGGCGGTTCTTCGTCGACGGGTCGTGGATCTGGAAGAAGAACTCGAGGAGGTCGCGGAACGACTCCGTCTCGGGGTCGAACACGATCTCGATGGCCTCGGCGTGCGTGCCGTGGTTGCGGTACGTCGCATTCGGCACGTCGCCGCCCGTGTAGCCGACGCGGGTGCTGATCACCCCGGGGCGCTTGCGGATCAGGTCCTCCATGCCCCAGAAACAGCCGCCGGCGAGGATCGCGGTCTCGGTTCGTGCAGTCATCGTGCGTTCTCCTGGTTCTCGAACAGTGCGCGGTATCGACCGTAGCCCGCCTCGTCCAGCTCGGCGAGCGGAACGAAACGCAGGGCCGCGGAGTTCATGCAGTAGCGAAGCCCGCCGGCCTCGCGAGGGCCGTCGTCGAAGACGTGGCCGAGGTGGCTGTCGGCGCCGCTCGACCGCACCTCGACGCGCTTCATGAAGAGCGAGCGATCGGTCTTCTCGGTCACCGCGTCGGGTTCGATCGGCTTCGTGAAGCTCGGCCAGCCCGAGCGGCTGTCGTACTTGTCGGTCGAGGCGAACAGCGGCTGCCCCGAGACGACGTCGACGTAGAGGCCGGGCTCGTGGTGGTCCCAGTACTCGTTGCGGAAGGCCGGCTCGGTGCCGTCCTCCTGCGTGACCGAGTACTGCTTCGGTGTGAGGCGGGCGATGGCCTCGGGAGTCTTCCGGTAGTCCTGTGACACGTGGTCCTCCTGTTCGGCGCCGCCGGCTGCGACGCTCACTGGAGAGAACAGCGGGGGGCGCGAGGCTGTTCCGGTTCGACGGCCTGCCCGCTGTGGGTTCGCTGTGAACGGATGCCGCGCCGGTGCACGTGACGCACGGTCCGTCACACGAGCGGCCGCGGCGCCCGTGATCGTTACGATTGCCGGGTGACTCAGGCCTCAGCGCAGACGGATTCCGCCTCGACCGACATCGAGGGAGCGGTGCGACCCGAGCGATCCGTGCACCTGCTCGAGGCGCTCGCACAGCGCGTCGTCATCGCCGACGGGGCGATGGGCACGATGCTCCAGGAGCACGACCCGAGCCTCGACGACTACCAGCAGCTCGAGGGCTGCAACGAGATCCTGAACGTCAGCCGCCCCGACATCATCGGGCGGATCCACGACGCCTACTTCGAGACCGGCATCGACGCCGTCGAGACGAACACCTTCGGTGCGAACTGGTCGAACCTCTCCGACTACGGCATCGACGACCGCATCGAGGAGCTCGCCGCGGCGGGCGCCGCGATCGCCCGGGAGCGCGCGGAGGCCTGGCAGGCGCGCGACGGCCGTGAGCGCTGGGTGCTCGGCTCCATGGGACCTGGCACGAAGCTGCCGAGCCTCGGGCACACGAGCTATGCGCACCTCAAGTCGACCTTCGCCCTGCAGGCGGAGGGCCTCATCCGCGGCGGCGCCGACGCCTTCCTCGTCGAGACCTCGCAGGACCTGCTGCAGACCAAGAGCGCCGTGAACGGCTGCAAGCAGGCGATCGCGGCGACCGGCGTGCGGCTGCCGATCTTCGTCGAGGTGACCGTCGAGACGACCGGCACCATGCTCATGGGCTCCGAGATCGGCGCTGCCCTCACTGCGCTCGAACCGCTCGGCGTCGACGCGATCGGCCTGAACTGCGCGACCGGGCCCGACGAGATGAGCGAGCACCTGCGCCACCTCTCGAAGTTCTCGAACGTGCCCGTCATGTGCATGCCGAACGCGGGCTTGCCCGTGCTCGGCGCGAACGGCGCGAGCTACCCGCTCACTCCCGAGGAGCTCGCGACCGCGCACGAGCAGTTCGTGCGCGAGTTCGGCCTGGGCCTCGTCGGCGGATGCTGCGGCACCACGCCGGCGCACATGAGCGCCGTCGTCGCGAGGCTGCGGGGTGCCGAGGCATCCGATCGCCGTATCGAGGCCGACCCCGGTGTCGCGAGCCTCTACCAGCACGTCAGCTTCGAGCAGGAGAGCTCGTACCTCGCGATCGGCGAGCGCACCAACGCCAACGGCTCGAAGGCCTTCCGCGAGGCGATGCTCGACGAGCGGTGGGACGACTGCGTCGACATCGCCCGCAACCAGGTGCGCGACGGCGCCAACCTGCTCGACGTCTGCGTCGACTACGTGGGGCGCGACGGGGTCGCCGACATCCGCGAGGTCGTCTCACGGCTCGCGAGCGCCTCGACGCTGCCGCTCGTGGTCGACTCGACCGAGCCGGCCGTGCTGCAGGCCGGGCTCGAGCTCATCGGCGGCCGCCCCGTCGTCAACTCGGTGAACTTCGAAGACGGCGAGGGCGGCACCAGCCGCTTCGCCCGCATCATGCCGCTCGTCAAGGAGCACGGCGCCGCGGTCATCGCCCTGACGATCGACGAGGAGGGCCAGGCGCGCACCGCGGAGAACAAGGTGCGCATCGCCTCGCGACTCGTCGACACCCTGGTGGGCGAGTGGGGCATGCGCGTCGACGACATCATCGTCGACGCCCTGACGTTCCCGATCGCGACGGGGCAGGAGGAGACCCGACGCGACGCCATCGAGACGATCGACGCGATCCAGCAGATCACGGCGAAGTACCCGGGCATCAACACGACCCTCGGCGTCTCGAACGTCTCGTTCGGGCTGAACCCCGCGGCGCGGTCGGTGCTGAACTCGGTGTTCCTGCATGAAGCGGTGGAGGCAGGACTCACGAGCGCGATCGTCGACGCGGCGAAGATCGTGCCGCTCGCCTCGGTGCCCGAGGACCGCCGCAAGGTCGCGCTCGACCTCGTGTGGGACCGGCGCGAGTACGACGCCGACGGCACGCTGACCTACGACCCGCTCGTGGCGATGCTCGACCTGTTCGCCGGCGTCGACATGGCCGCGATCCGCGATGCGCGTGCGGCAGAGCTCGCAGCGCTGCCCGTGGGCGAGCGCCTCGAGCGCCGCATCATCGACGGCGAGGCCAAGGGGCTCGAGGCCGACCTCGACCTGGCGCGCGCCGGGGGACTGAGCGCGATCGACATCATCAACGTGCACCTGCTCGAGGGCATGAAGGTCGTCGGCGAGCGCTTCGGCTCGGGCGAGATGCAGCTGCCGTTCGTGCTGCAGTCGGCCGAGGTGATGAAGAGCGCCGTGGCCCTGCTCGAACCCCACATGGAGAAGTCGTCTGCCGGCGGCAAGGGCACGATGGTCATCGCGACGGTGCGCGGCGACGTGCACGACATCGGCAAGAACCTCGTCGACATCATCCTCTCGAACAACGGTTACGAGGTGATCAACCTCGGCATCAAGCAGCCCATCGCCGACATCATCAAGGCGGCCGAGGAGCACGATGCCGATGTTATCGGCATGTCGGGCCTCCTCGTGAAGTCGACCGTCGTGATGAAGGAGAACCTCGAGGAGCTGAACGCCAGGGGCCTCGCGAAGCGCTGGCCCGTCATCCTCGGCGGCGCCGCCCTCACCCGCACGTATGTCGAGGACGATCTCGCCGGGATCTTCGACGGCCAGGTCCGCTATGCCCGCGACGCCTTCGAGGGACTCGCGCTCATGGAGCCGCTCGTGGCGATCGCCCGCGGCGCCGATCCGGCGACCGTCGGCCTGCCACCGCTGAAGAAGCGCATCCACCGGCCGGGGCTGCTCACCGTCACCGAGCCCGAGCAGATGCCGGCACGATCGGATGTCGCGGCCGACAACCCCGTACCGACCCCGCCGTTCTGGGGTACCCGCATCGTCAAGGGCATCGCGCTCGCCGAATACTCCGCGTTCCTCGACGAGCGCGCCACGTTCATGGGGCAGTGGGGCCTGAAGCCGAGTCGCGCCGACGACGGCGCGAGCTACGACGAGCTCGTCGAGACCGAGGGCCGCCCGCGCCTGCGGTACTGGCTCGACCGCATCCTCGCCGAGGGGCTGCTCGACGCGTCAGTGGCCTATGGCTACTTCCCGGTCGTCGCCGACGGCGACGACATGGTCGTGCTCCACCACGGCGACGACCCCGACGGGTTGCTCGGCGCGGCCGGCCTGCTCGCGCCCGACGGCGGCTCGGGCGGTGCGCTCGGCGGCGATCGACTGCGATTCCACTTCCCGCGGCAGCGCCGCGATCGGCACCTCTGCCTCGCCGACTTCGTGCGCTCGCGCGACGCCGGGCAGGTCGATGTGGTCGCCGTGCAGCTCGTCACCGCCGGGCAGCGCGTCAGCGAGGCGACCGCGAAGATCTTCGCCGAGAACCGCTATCGCGACTACCTCGAGCTCAACGGCCTCGCGATGCAGCTCACCGAGGCGCTCGCCGAGTACTGGCACTCGCGCGTGCGCGACGAACTCGGCCTCGGCGGGGAGGACCCCGACGACGTCGCCGGGCTCTTCAAGCTGCACTACCGCGGTGCGCGCTTCTCGCTCGGCTACCCGGCCTGCCCCGATATGGAGGACCGTCGCAAGGTCGTCGAGCTGCTGAAGCCCGAGCGCATGGGCGTCGTGCTCTCGGAGGAGCTGCAGCTGCACCCCGAGCAGTCGACCGACGCGTTCGTCTTCCACCACCCCGAGGCCAAGTACTTCTCGGTCTAGGCGGGCGGGACCGACTGCCGCCGGACCGACGGGCGCTGCGACGGCAGCTTCGCCCGCCGGAGGGAGGCGAGCACGGCCGGGCCGATCAGGGCGATGCCGATCACGGTCGTGACCGCGCGCACCGTGTCCCAGGTGAGCGTCGAGGTCACGAGCGAGTACAGCGCGAACGAGGCGAGGTTCTCGCCGAGCGGCGCCGCCCCGTCGTAGGAGATGCCGGTTCCCGTGCCGACGGCGAAGGGCCAGAACCAGAGGTTCATGATGAGCCCGAACGCATAGGCGGCGATGACCCCGTACCCGGCGAGCATGGCGATCTCGAGGGCGGTCGCGCGCCGCACGGCGGCCGTGGTCGCCGCCCGTGGGCGGATGGCCGGCAGCAGGCCGGCACCCGCGGCCACCCAGGCGCACGCGAACATCTGGAACGGCGTCCACGGGCCGATGCCGCCCCAGAGCACCGACGACACGGCGATCGTGAGCATGCCGAGCAGGAACCCGAACCGTGCGCCGAACGCCCTGCCGGCGAGGATCAGCAGGACGAAGACCGCCTCGATGCCGCCCACTCCGGCACCCGCGATGCGGATGCCCGCACCGATCGCCGCGAGCACGCCGAGCAGCGCCACCGCCTTCGCCGAGTGCATCTGCCGATCGAGGGCGGCGAGCACGACGGCGATGACCGCCGGCAGCACCGCGAAGGCCACGAACGGCGCGGCACGCTGCGCATCGGCCGGAACCGCCGTGGCGACGAGCGGCCAGCCGAACGCGGCGAGGGCGAGGGTGCTGCCGGCGAGCAGCGCCACGGTGGTGACGAGCTCGCGACGTGAGGTGGCACGGTCTGCGCGCGCGCTGTCGTCGACCCCGACGTGCTGGTCGGTTCGCGGCCCCACGGCGGTCATGCGATCACCTCCGCGGTCACGAGCGGAGCCGGTGAGACCGCGCCCCGCTCGATCGTGAGCTCGCGGATCGCGAATCGAGCGGCGAACTCGCGGTCGTGCGTCGCGAACAGCACGGCCCGACCGGCGCCGGCGACGGCGACGAGGGCGTCGCCCACGAGTCGCCGAGCCGCTGCGTCGAGCCCGCGGGCCGGCTCGTCGACGAGCAGCACGGCGGGCGAAGGGGCGAGCTGGATCGCGATCGCGAGGCACAGCCGCTCGCCCGCCGAGAGGTCGCGAGGATGCCGGAGGAGCAGGCCCTCGTCGAGCTCGCGGCCGAGCAGCGCCGCGAAGGCCTCTGCGGTCGGCGTCGCCGGCCGATTCCGGCGATCCGCCCGGTGGCACTCGGCGGCGACCGTCGTGCTGAAGAACAGGTCGTCGAACTGCTCGGGCACGAGCGTGATCGCGCGGCGGCGCGCCGTCGGGTCGAGCGAGGCGACATCGATGCCGTCGATCAGCATTCGGCCCGCGGCATCCGGCACCGCCATCGCACCCAGCAGGCTGCTCTTGCCCGCGCCGTTCGCGCCGGTGACCGCGACGCGCTCGCCGGCGCGCATGGCGAACCGCGCATCGCGCACCGCGAGCGTGTCGCCGTGTCGGGCCTCGAGTCCCTGCACCGAGACGAGCGGATGCCGCGGCCCCGCCGCAGCCCGGTCGTCGCCGACGACTCGGCCAGCAGGTGCCGGGGGAGTCGTCGGTGTCGACGGTGCGAGTGCCGGGGCATCGCCGATCGTGACGCGCCCGTCGTCGATCTCGAGCCAGACATCGGCGACGCCTCGCCACTCCGCGGTCCGATGATCGGCGACGACGACGCAGGCGCCCGACTCGTGCGCGACCCGGTCGAGCACCGCGCACACGACTCGTCGCGCCGCCGTGTCGAGCTCGGCGAGCGGCTCGTCGACGAGCAGCAGGGCCGGGAGCGAGACGAGGGCCGCGGCGATCGCGACGAGCGTCGCCTCACCGGCGGAGAGCGCGATGACCGGCCGCTCGAGCAGTCGGGCGATCCCGAGTTCATCGGCAGTCTGCTGCACCCGCTCGGCGATGAGCGTGGCGTCGAGGCCCCGCGTGGTGAGCGCGAAGCCGATCTCGTCGCGCACCGTCTCGGCCACGAACGACCGTCGCACCTGCTGGGCGACGACGCCGACGAAGCCGGCCGTCTCACGCGGCGTGAACCGGCGCCGATCGAGCCCGCCGATCTCGATGCGCCCGCCCTGCACGCCGCCCTCGAAATGCTGGAAGAGGCCGCTCATCGCGTCGAGCAGGCTCGACTTGCCCGCGCCCGTCGCGCCCGACACGATCGTCAGGCTGCCCGGGGCGAGTTCGAGATCGACGTCGTCGAGGCGCCAGACGCCGCCCTGGTCGAGCGAGGCCGCAGTGCACCGCACGGGCCGTTCGGCGTCGGCGGTCGGTCGAGCGGATGCCGCGAACCCGCGCACCTCCATCGAGGCGGCGAGTGCGAGGGCCCGTTCGACCGTGTGCTCGAACACCGGCACGAGGAGGGCCGAAGGCCCGCGCTCACCGCGAAGGGCGGCGGCCCGACGCATCCGTCGCACCGAATGGGCGAGCGCCGGAGCGGTGGCCCAGGCGATGACGAGCGCGCGCGAGACGGCGCGGATCGGGCCACGGGTCGCACCGAGCACGAAGAGGCGTTGCACGTCGATGAACGCGTTCAGCACGCCGAAGGCGAGGATGACCGCCGCGAACGGCAGCGCGCTGACCGCGGCGTTCCAGATGCCGCCGCTCGTGACGGGTCCGAAGAGCGCGATGTGCGCGAACGGGCCCTCGAGCGGCACTCGCGGCAGGTCGAGGAGCACCATTCCGCCACCGGATGCCCCGCCGAACACCAGGCGGTAGGCGACGCGCGACACGACGAACACCGCCGCGACGATCGCCGCCGCGCGCAGTGGAGCCGCGCGGAACCGCATCATCCGGCCGGCGTCGGAGTCTCCGTGCCGGTCGTGTAGACGAGGCCGACGCTCTGGCCGGGCTCGAGCTGCAGCGTGCCGAGGCCCTCCTGCGCGTACTCCCATTCGGCCTCGGCCGAGGGCTTCACCCAGAGCGCCCAATAGGCGTAGGCGGGCGGCATCGACTGGCAGGACTCGACGAACGAGGACTCGCCCGCGACCTCGACGGTCTCATCGGGCCCGGGCCGCTCGTCGACCCGGCAGACGATCTGGTCGCCCCACTCGACCGAACCCTCGGTCGTGACGCCGGCCTCATCGAGCGCCGCCGTCGCGGCGATCGCGGAGCCGGTGTCGACGCAGTCCGACGCACCCTCGCCCCCGAGCGTGCCGAAGTCGACGATCACGCCGATGCCGTCGCATTCGGCCCCGGCCTCGGTGCTCGCCTCGGCGCTCGCTGCGGCGGTCGGATCGGCGGTCGGAGCCGGAGTCGCGGCGGCGCAGCCGCTCAACGCGAGCGGACCGACGAGGAGCAGGGAGAGGAGGGGGGATCGCACGTCGACCACCCTACCGACGCGCGGTTCCGCACCGTCGCGGCGTGAAACAACCCGACATGTACGAACGTGACGCCCGTCACGAAGGGCTTGCCAAACCGAGGATCCCTTCGGTTAGTCTGTGCGGATTGGCAACTTCCGCGGGCGGAGGGCGCTCGCGGATCGTCGCACGGTGAGGATCGGCCGTCGGGTCGAGCCTCCGCTGGGGGAGAAGCATGAGCGAAGCGTCCGGAGTCTCGACCACCGCACGGCCCACGACGGGCGGATCGACCGGACCAGGAACCCCACGCAGACGCACACGACCAGCGCGCTGGCGCGCCATGGCCTCAGGAGCCTCCGTGATCGCACTGGCCGCAGTGGCGGGCACCGGCGTCATCACGAACGACACCGTCGCTGAACGTGCAGCGCAGGAGGCGGAGCAGATCGCCGCGACGGCGCAGCTCTCCGCGGCGACCGATCTCGACGCGAGCCAGCTGGGCACCCACGAGGGCATCCTCACGGCGCGGGCCGCGCAGGATGCGGTCGATGCGCTGCACTCGGCGGAGGCCGTGATCGCGGCAGCCGACG
This sequence comes from Agromyces hippuratus, assembly GCF_013410355.1. NCBI lineage: Bacteria > Bacillati > Actinomycetota > Actinomycetes > Micrococcales > Microbacteriaceae > Agromyces > Agromyces hippuratus. Next base: position 446,439 of record NZ_JACCFI010000001.1, read on the forward strand.
GCAAGTCGGATGCCTCGGACCTCGAGGCATCCGTCGCCGCGCTGCAGTCGTACGAGCTCCTCGCCCCCGAGCGGGTCTTCGAGCTCGCCGATGCGGCTCGCGCCCACGCGGTCACCGTGCAGGCCGCGGTCGTCGAGTTCGATCGCGTCGCGGCCGAGCAGGCCGCGGCCGAGCGGGCGGCAGCGGAGCGGGCGGCCGCCGAACGCGCGGCGGCCGAGCGCGACGCCGCGACGCCGCCGGCGAGCAGCGGACCCGGGCCGGCGGCGCCCGCGAACCCGAGCGAGGCGCAGGTCATCGCCCGCGACATGATGGCTGCCCGCCATGGCTGGGGCGCCGACCAGTTCGGCTGCCTCGTCGAACTCTGGAACCGGGAATCCGGCTGGAACGTCACGGCAGGCAGTCCGGACGGCGCCTACGGGATTCCGCAGGCCCTGCCCGGCAGCAAGATGGCGTCGGCGGGCGCGGACTGGCAGACGAGCGCGGCCACGCAGATCAGTTGGGGACTCGGCTACGTGGCGGGGAGATACGGCACGCCGTGCGGTGCATGGGCCCATTTCCAGGCGAACAACTGGTACTGATCCCATCGTCTGGGGCCTACAACAGCGTTCGGAACCCGTCCTCGGTTCGGATGACTTTCACAGGCGAAGCTGAGGTTCTGTCCAGAAGGCCTCGGCAGACTGGCCACTTCGCCCGGGCGCCCCCGCTCGTGGAACGTCGACCAAGGGTCATCCAGCGCACTGCGTCACGGCGACCCGCCTTGTGAAAGTCATGCAGAACCAGTCATCCTCTTCTGAAAACAGCCAGTCCGAAGCCCGCGAGACCGAGGAGCTCCGCCCCCGGTCCCGCCGCAACCGCCCCCTCTGGAGGAGCGGACCGATGCTCGCGGCCGGAGCCGTCGTCGCCGTCGGCGCAATGGTCGGCACGGGATTCGCCGTGCAGTCCGCCGTCGCCGCGACGAACGACAGCATCGCGCAGACCGACGCGCTGCGCGACGCCGCGAACCTCGATGTGGAGCAGCTCGGCTCGCATGCCGGCATCCTCGAGGCGCGGGCCGTGAAGGCCGCGAACGACACCATCGCCGCGGCCAACGACACGATCGCGGCGGCGAAGGGCAAGGCCGACGCCACGGAGCTCGCCTCGTCGGTCGCGGCGCTCGGCAACTACCGGCTCCTCGCCCCCGAGCGAGTGTTCGAGCTCGCCGATCGCACGGAAGCCCACGCGGCGCCGGTGCAGGCGGCCGTCGCGAAGGCCGACAAGATCGCAGCCGAGAAGAAGGCGGCTGCCGCTGCTGCCGCCGCTGCCGCTGCTGCTGCCGCTGCCGAGGCGGAGGCCGAGTCCGAGTCGTCGGGGTCCTCGACCGGCTCGCGCCCCAGCGGCCCTGCGAACCCGAGCGGCGCCCAGGCGATCGCGCGCGACCTCATGGCCGCGCAGTACGGGTGGGGTGCCGACCAGTTCGGCTGCCTCGTCTCGCTCTGGGACCGCGAGTCCGGCTGGAACGTCTACGCCGAGAACTCCTCGAGCGGTGCCTACGGCATTCCGCAGGCCCTGCCCGGTAGCAAGATGGGCACGGCCGGCAGCGACTGGCAGACCAACCCCGCCACGCAGATCACCTGGGGCCTCGGGTACATCGCGGGCCGCTACGGCACGCCGTGCGGCGCGTGGGACCACTCGGAGTCCGCCGGCTGGTACTGATCCGAACGGATGATCGAACGGCGGCGACGCCGGGCTGCGCGCCCGACGTCGCCGCCGTTCGGCATTGCAGCCCGATTCGGCGGCATCGGCGTGGGTCGTCGGCCGGCGGCATCCGCGGCTCGATAGCCTGACGGCATGAGCGAGCACGGGGGAGACGGTCCGAACGCCGCGAAGCCGGGCGCGTTCGCCGGAATCATCGCGTTCGGCACCCGCGTCACGGCGTGGGCCCTGGAGCTGAAGCCCGCCCGGGCGTTCCTCCTCTACCTCGAACGCCACGGTGCGATGCTGGCCGACAGCGTGACGTACCGGGTGCTCTTCTCGATCTTCGCGGGCGTCTTCCTCGGCTTCGCGATCGCGGGCATCTGGCTCTCGGGCAATCCAGACGCGCTCGCCGCGCTCGTGGAGACGGTCGATGCCGCGATTCCCGGTCTCTTCGGCGAGGGCGGGTTGATCGCGCCGGGCGACCTCGTGCAGCCGCTGACGCTCAGCATCGCCGGCATCCTCGCCCTCGTGGGGCTCATCGGGGCCGCGATCGGTGCGATCGGGTCGCTCCGCACCGCCTTCCGCCGCCTCGGCTCGCAGCCCGACGACCAGACCTTCTTCGTCTGGGTCATGCTCCGGGACCTCCTCCTCGCGATCGGGTTCGGCGCCGCGTTCGCTGCGGCCGCGACCGTCACGGTCTTCAGCACCACCGCGCTCGGCACCATGCTGGGCTGGCTCGGCATCGAGAGTCGCGATGCGGTCCTCGACGCCTCCTCCCGGGTCGTCACCGTCGCGGTGACGTTCGTGATCGACGCGCTCCTCATCGCGATCATGTTCCGCGTGCTCTCCGGCATGCGCCCGAGCGCCCGCTCGCTCTGGAGCGGGGCGCTGCTCGGGGCCGTGGGCCTCTCCGTGCTGCAGCTGCTCTCCGGCCTCTTCGTCGGCGGGGCGACCAGCAATCCGCTGCTCGCCTCGTTCGGGTCGCTCATCGCCCTGCTCATCTGGCTGAACCTCTCGAGCCAGGTCATCCTCATCGCCGCCGCCTACATCGTGACCGGCGTCGACGACGAGCACGACCGCGTGAGCGCGCGGTACGGCGCCCCGACGCTGGCGATCCGCCGCATGCAGCGCGCGGAGCGCCGGGCGACCGATGCCGCGGCCGAACTCGTCGCCGCACGCGAGGCCGTCGAGCAGGAGCGCGCGGGCGGTTCGTGACGTTGAGCGGTCTGGCCGACACAATGGGTGGATGCCGACCGTGCTGCAGCTCGTCCGTGCCGTGGTGTCGCCGCTGACCCGCACGCGACTCTTCCGTTGGTGCGCCCCGCGCGCGCTTCCGCCGATCGAGCGCGCGATCGCCGCGGTCTCGGGCGGGCGGGTGCAACTCAGCGCACTGCTCGTGCCGTCGCTCGTGCTGCACACCACCGGCGCGAAGTCGGGTGAGCCCCGCGACTCCGCGCTCATGTACACGCCCGACGGGCAGGGCCGCGCGATCGTCGCCGGCACGAGCTTCGCCCGTGACCGTCATCCCGGGTGGACCTACAACCTGATCGCGCACCCCGACGCCGCGATCACGGTGCGAGGCAAGCGGATGCCGGTGCGCGCGAGTCGCATCGCCGATGACGAACGCGACGCCGCATGGGAGCGCATCGAGGCGCAGTGGCCCGGGTACCGCGCGTACGAGCGGGAGTCGGGCAGGGTCGTGCGGCTCTTCCGCCTGCAGCCCGTCGCCGACGTGCATCACGAGTCGATGTGACGCGTTGAGGGAGCCGCGCGAACGCAGGACGCGCTCAGCGCCACGCCGTACGCTGGGCATATGACGCGACGCCCGAGTGACCCGATCTACAGCACGGCGATCGTCGCCGGGCGCGCGCTGTTCGGCTTCTGGGGCTTGAAGCGCAACGTGACCGGTGCCGAGCACGTGCCGACGACCGGCGGTGCGGTGGTCGCCATGACCCACTTCGGCTACTTCGAGTTCGCGCTCGTCGAGTGGGCGACCTGGCTCGCCAACCGTCGCCGCATCCGTTTCATGGGCAAGCAGAGCGTGTTCGACAAGCCCATCGTCGGGTCGATGCTGCGCAGCATGAAGCACATCCCCGTCGACATGAAGGCCGGCGCTGCCGCCTACGCCAAGGCCGTGACCGCGCTCCGCGACGGCGAACTCCTCGGCGTCTTCCCCGAAGCAGGCGTCAGCGCCTCCTTCACCGTGCGCCAGCTCAAGACCGGCGCGGCGCGTCTCGCGGCCGAGGCCGGTGTGCCGATCATCCCGGTCGCCGTCTGGGGCGGCCATCGCCTGATGACCAAGGGGCACAAGGTGAGGTTCTTCGAGCGGTTCGGCGTGCCGGTGAGCTTCGCATTCGGCGAGCCGATCACCGTCGCCGCCGACGAGGACCCGCACACCGTGACCGAGCATCTCCGTGCCACCCTGCAGCGCATGGTCGATCGACTGCAGGCCGAGTACCCGGTCGACGGCACCGGCATGTGGTGGCAGCCGCGCTCGCTCGGCGGCACCGCACCGACGCCCGAAGCGGCCGCGGCCGCCGACGCGGCACGGGATGCCGCGCGCGAGGCAGCTCGTGCCGCGCGCGACGAACAGCGCTGAGCCGAGACATCCTCGACGCTGCGAGTTAGGCTCGTGGCATGTGCAGGAACATCCACACCCTCCACAATTTCGAACCGGCGACCACCGACGACGAGGTGCACGCCGCGGCGCTGCAGTTCGTGCGCAAGGTGAGCGGGTCGACGAAACCCTCGAAGGCCAACGCCGAGGCGTTCGACCGCGCGGTGGCCGAGATCGCGCACGTGACCCGCCACCTGCTCGACGACCTCGTGACCACGGCACCGCCGAAGAACCGCGAGGAGGAAGCGGCGAAGGCCCGGGAGCGGGCGGCGCGCCGGTACGCGACGCAGGCGACGGCGCAGATCGCGTGACGCGCCGGAGCGCCTGAGCGCCGCCCGCGTGACGTCGCTTGCGCGAGGGGAGTAGCGTCGCCTGCATGGCCGATGCCGTCACTCTCTCCGTCCCTGGTCCGCACGGCGATCGCGACGTGCGGATCTCGAGTCCGTCGCGCGTGATCTGGCCGGAGGCCGGCATCACCAAGCTCGAACTCGCCGAGTACTTCGTCGCGGTGGGCGCGCCGTTCGTCGAGGCGAACGGCGACCGCCCGGTGTCGCTGCAGCGATTCCCGGGCGGCGTCGACGGCGAGCAGTTCTTCTCGAAGAACCCGCCGAAGGGGGCACCCGAGTGGGTGCGGTCGGTGCCGGTGACCTACCCCAGCGGGCGCACGCATCCGCAGCTCGTCGTCGACGAGCCGGCCGCGGCGGTCTGGGCGGCGCAGATGAACACGATCGTCTTCCACCCGTGGGCGTCGCGGGCCGAGAACCCCGACAACCCCGACCAGTTGCGCATCGACCTCGACCCGCAGCCCGGCACGGGATTCGCCGAGGCCGTGCCCGTCGCAGTGGAACTTCGGAAGCTGCTCGGCGAGGTCGGGCTCACGGCGTTCGTGAAGAGCTCGGGCAGTCGCGGCATCCACGTCTTCGCGCCCATCGAGCCCGAGCACGAGTTCCTCGACGTGCGGCACGCCGTCATCGCGCTCGGGCGCGAGCTCGAACGCCGCATGCCCGACGAGGTCACCACCAACTGGTGGAAGGAGGAGCGCGGCGACCGCATCTTCATCGACTACAACCAGGCCAACCGCGACCGCACGATGGCGGGCGCCTACTGCCCGCGCCCGCTGCCGCAGGCCTCGGTGTCGTGCCCGCTCGAGTGGGACGAGCTCGCCTCGACCGATCCGGGCGATCACACGGTGCGCACCATGCCGGAGCGGCTTCGGAGCGTCGGCGACCCGTGGCACGGCATGCACGACGAGCCGGGCCGCATCGACACGCTGCTCGAATGGTGGCAGCGCGACCTCGACGACGGGCTCGGCGAACTGCCGTTCCCGCCCGACTTCCCGAAGATGCCGGGCGAACCGATGCGCGTGCAGCCGAGCCGGGCCAAGCAGCAGCCCTGACTCAGTCCGCGGTGGGCCGCAGGCCGGCGACCTCGGCGTACGAGGGCGCAGCTGGAAGCGTGCTCGTCGGCACGCCGTCTCCGACGAGCGCACCGACGGCCCCGGTGATCGACCCCAGCGAGATCCGGAAGAGCAACGACCCGGTGCTGACCCGGGCGACCCCGAGCTCGGCGAGTCGCGAGAACGGCAGTTCCGGCTGCACGAGCACGTTGAGCGGCGCCTCGATCGCGCCCGCGAGGGCAGCGATCGTCGCCGGGTCGAGCACGCCGGGCACGAAGACACCGGATGCACCGGCGGCCAGATATCGCCCGGAACGGGCCACCGCATCGGTGAAGCGGGCGTCGGCGTCGGCGTCGCCGTCGATCCAGTACCCGTCGGTGCGGGCGTTCAGGTAGAGCCCTGGCGCCGCAGCGGCGATCGCGGCGACCTTCGCTGCGGCGAGCTCGGGATCGGCCAGCTCGCCGTGCTCGGTCGAGTCCTCGAGGTTCACGCCGACGCATCCGATCGCGGCGAGCTCGGCGGCGAACCGGCCCACCTCGTCGGGGTCGTCCGAGAAGCCGGCCTCGAGGTCGACGCTGAGCGCGATGCCGACGGCCGCGGCCGCCTGCGCGAGCGCGAACGTCTCCGCAGCGATCTCGCCGGCACCGTCGCGCCGGCCGGCGCCGAAGGCGAGACCGAGGCTCGTGGTGCCGATTGCGCGGTGTCCGGCGGCCGCGAGCCAGCGGGTGGAGGCCAGATCCCACGCGTTCGGAAGCAGCAGCGGGTCGCCCGGTCGGTGCAGGGTGCGGAACTCAGCGGGGGTCAGCATCGGGGGAGGTCTCCTCGTCTCGGGGCGCGTCGCTGCGCATCGTCTCGACGATCGCCGCGGCGATCGCCAGGGCATGGTGGGGCGCCGGGCAGGCTCGGGGACCCGCGCCGAACGCCAGGACGCGAGCGGGGCGCTCGGCGGTGGCGTCGCGGTCGGGGCCGTCGAGGTGCAGCGAGACGAGCGTCTCTCCGCCGTCGAGCGGTCCGGGCACGAGCCGTCGCGTGACGGGCACCGGGGAGTCGTCGCGGAGCACGGACTCCAGCAGCGTCCGGGTCGGCACGGCGGCAGCCTGCGATCGAGCGAGGGCGAGCGCCCGCTCGACGAGGGTCGTCGTCGCCGCGTGCGCCTGCACGAGCAGTTGCACGCGCACTACCCGCTCGCCCGGGTCGACGGCGCCGGATGCCTCGAGCACGGCGGCCACCGCGGCATCCGCTGCATCGGGGTCCGCTGCCTCGCCCGTGGGGTACGCGGCCGCGACCGTCTCGACGAGCGGCGGGAGGGCGTCGGGGCGGGCGAAGCCGAGCCGCTCGGCGAGCACGGCGACGGTGATGCGGCCGACCGGAGTTCCGGCCTTGACCTGCGCCGCGGCGGCAGCGGCGAGGGCGGCGGCGTCGAGCTCGCAGAGCAGCGCCTCGAGGCGGGCTCGACGGGCATCGTGCTCGGCGTCGTTCACGAAGCGCGAGACGCCCGCTCGGAAGCGCGTGAGCGGTGAACCAGGGCGGCCTGTCGCCGGCGCGGCCTCGGGGACCCGCGATGCGGGGTCGACGAGGATGCGTTCGACCTCGGCCCGTTCGATGAACTCGATCATGGTTCGAAGCTATGCCCGGGACGCTTCGATGCCGGGCGAAGTGTCGCCGACGTATCGTGGAGGCATGCTCGGAGACGCCGACCTCGCCGAACCCGCTCGCCTCATGGGCGAGCCCGCCCGTGCCGCGATGCTCGTGGCACTGCTCGATGGACGGTCGTTGCCCGCGAGCGAGCTCGCCGCCATCGCAGGGGTGACCGCATCGACCGCGAGCACGCACCTCGCGCAGTTGCTCGCCGGCGGACTCGTGACCGATCGCAGGCTCGGCCGGCATCGGTACTTCACCCTTGCGAGCGCCGATGTCGCGAACGCCGTCGAGGCGCTGCAGTCGATCGCGCCGCGGCGGGCGGTGTCCTCATACGCCCAGTCCGCCTCCGCGGATCGGCTCGCCCTCGCTCGCTCGTGCTACGACCACTTCGCGGGCCGGCTCGCACTCGACCTCGCCGACGCGCTCGTGCGCGAAGGTGCGATCGCGCCGCTCGTCGCGGGGGAACCGGGGCGAGTGCTCGACCCGGATACGCCGCTCGCGCATCGGCTCGGCATCGCCGAGGGAATGAGTGTCGTCGGTTCCTCCCGGCGACCCGTGCTGCGCGGATGCCTCGACTGGACCGAGCGCCGACCGCACGTCGCCGGTGGTCTCGGCGCCCACGTGCTCGAACGCGTGATCGCCGAGGGCTGGGTCGAGCGTCGCCGGGGGGACCGATCGCTCCGGGTGACCGAGGCGGGCTCCCGGGAGTTCGCCGCGCTCACCCGACGCTGAGCCGGCAGCTCAGACCCGGTGCAGCTCAGACCGGGTTGCCGGGCCGCCCGGCCACCGGGTGCACGTCGGCGCCGATCGGCGACCGCGGCGCACCGTGCACCTCGCGGTGCAGCCGCTCCATGCGGGTGTCGAGCTCGGCGGCGGTGTGCGCAGCGTCGGTCAGCCCGTCGAGCAGTTCCTGCGGCACTTGACGGTCGTACTTGTAGTAGATCTTGTGCTCGAGGCTCGCCCAGAAGTCCATGGCGATCGTGCGGATCTGCACCTCGACGGCCACCGGGTGCGCCCCGGTCGAGAGGAAGACGGGCACCTCCACGATGACGTGCAGGCTCTGGTAGCCGTTCGCTTTCGGGTCTCTGATGTAGTCCTTGACCTGCAGCACCCGGATGTCGCGCTGCGCCGTGAGCAGCTCGAAGATGCGGTACGCGTCCGACACGAAGCTGCACGTCACCCGCACGCCGGCGATGTCTGTGATCGTGTCGCGGATCGTCTCGAACGTCGGGTCGACGCCCTTGCGCTGCATCTTGTCGATGACGCTGTCGAGGCTCTTCAACCGGCTCGAGATGTGCTCGATCGGGTTGTAGTCGTGGGTCTGGCTGAACTCCTCGCGCAGAATCGAGAGCTTCGTGATCACCTCGTCCATGCCGAACTTGTAGCGCAGCATGAAGCGCTCGGTCTCGTCGCGGAGGGCGCGCATCTCATCGAGCGTCTGGCCGTCGATGGTCTCGAGCGTGCGCTGCGCGCGAGCCGTGAGCATCGGAGGAGTGCCGTGCTTGGTGGGCGGGGTACCGTCGAGCGGGGTCACGGATGCCACGTTACGACGCGAATCTCTGCGTTTCCTTTGATCTGCGCCGTCGTTCGCCGCTGGCGCACCGACCGCGCATCGGCGCGTCGCTACGCTCGAGGCATGACAGCATGGCTCACCGTGGCTCCCGGCGTCCACCAGCGTCGCTACGATCCGTTCGACATCTCGATCGTCGTGATCGAGGGCGCCGACGGCCTGCTGCTCGTCGACACCCGAGTGCAGCCGAGCGAGGCGATCGAACTCGCCGCAGACGTCGCTGCACGGTTCGACCGTCCGGTGCGCTGGGTCGTGAACACCCATGCGCATTTCGATCACACCTTCGGCAACCAGGTCTTCGGTCCGGGCACGGCGACGGATGCCGCGATCTACGGCCACGCGAACATCGCCGCGCACTTCGCCGAGTTCGAGGGGCCGCGGCTGACCGCCTGGCGTGCGGATCCGACCCGCGAGCCCGATCGGCAGTGGGGCGACGTGGTGCTGACGCCCCCGACGCATCCGCTCCGCGAACCGCTGGTGCTGAACCTCGGCGACCGCATCGTGGAACTGCGACCGCAGCCGCCCGCGCACACCGACACCGATCTCGTGCTCTTCGTGCCCGATGAGCGCGTCTGGATCCTCGGCGACCTCATCGAGGAGTCGGGGCCCGTGATGTACGGGTCGGGCAGCTATCCGCTGGGCTGGCCCGGAGTGCTCGTCGACCTCGCCGCCGTGATGCGGCCGAGTGACCGGGTGGTGCCCGGCCACGGCCGAGTGGTCGACCGCGCATTCGTGGAGCGGCAGGCGGCGGAGTTGGGGCTCATCGCCGATCGGTTCCGCGCAGCGCATGCGTCGGGGCTGACGCCCGTCGAAGCCCTCGACGCGCACGACGACTGGTCGATCCCCGTCGATGCGCTCGACGGGGCCGTCGAGCGCGCGTACCGCGCACTCGACGCGCAGGGGGAGGCACTGGCATGAACCCGGCCGGTGATCCGCTCACGATCGACCTCTCCGACGCCGAGCTCGACGACCTGCGCGAGCGACTCCGTCGCACTCGATTCGTTCAGGGGAGCAGCAGCCGCCCATGGGCGGGAGGCGTCGATCCCGGGTATCTCTCGGGCCTCGTCGCCGAGTGGGCCGAGACGTTCGACTGGCGTTCGGTCGAGACGCGCCTGAACGAGCTCGATCACCGGCAGTCACTGGTGCAGGGCACTCGGTTGCATTTCGTTCGCGCGAGCGCCGGCGCTGCCGATGGCGAGACGATCCCGCTGCTCGTCATGCACGGTTGGCCGTCGAGCTTCCTCGAGATGCTGCCACTCGTCCGTGCGCTCCACGCCGCCGGCGAGTCGCGCGGGCTCCGATTCGACCTCGTGATCCCGTCGATGCCCGGCTTCCTCTTCTCGGAGCTGCCCGATGCTCCCTTGACCCGGGAGGTCATGGCCGACCTGATGGCCGAGCTGATGCGGCAGCTCGTCGGCGATGCGCCGTTCGGCGTCTTCGGCGGCGACATCGGCGGCACCGTTGCCGCATGGATCGCCGCGAAGCACCCCGATCGAGTGCTCGGGCTGTACATGATCCATCCGCCGTTCCCTGCGGAGTTCACCGAGCCGCTCACGTCTGCGGAGCGCGCGGTGCTCGAGGCCGAAGCCGAGTTCGACGAGGGCGACGAGGGGTACAGCGCCATCATGGGCACACGGCCCGACACGGTCGGAGCGGCACTCATCGATTCTCCGGCGGGGCTGCTCGCATGGATCATCGACAAGCTGCGCGACTGGAGCGACGCCGGCGGCGACCTCGAGCGTCGCTTCGATCGAGAGACCCTCCTCACCCTCGCGACCCTGTACTGGTCGACCGGTTCGATCGGCACCTCGTTCCGCCAGTACTTCGACTTCCCGGCGAACGCGCCGAGACCCGTGATCACGGTGCCCGCTGGATTCACGCTCAGTGCCGAGGCGGTCATCCGGGACATCCCGAGGAGCCTCGCCGAGCGCGCGTGCAGCGACATCAGGGGGTGGCACCCGGCGACGGCGGGCGGCCACTTCATGGCCCACGAGGAGCCCGAACTGCTCGCCGGTCATCTCGCCGCGTTCTTCGACGAGCACGGTCGTCCACGCGGCGACTGATCGGTCGACGCGGTGCGCGAGCGCGGAAGGCGTTCGCGTCAGGTCCGGTCGGTCGTCGTCGACCTCTCGAGTTCCGCACGGACCGCGGCGATCGCACGGTCGAGGGCCGCCTCGAAGCGGTGCGTCGCCGGTGCTCCGTAGCCGACGACCATCGCCGGCGCCCGCAGCTCCGAGGCGTCGCCGAGCCGGAAGGACCCGAGTCCGTCGAGCCGTACGCCGAACCGCCGGGCGACGGACGTGACCTCGCGCTCGTCGCGGCCGCTCGGCATCTCGACGAGGCAGTGCAGGCCGGCACGCATGCCGCTGACCCGGCATCCGTGGAGCTCTGCGGCGACGCGTCGTTCGAGGAGCTCTCGGCGTGAGCGGTACTCGGCGCGACGGCGGCGCACGGTGCGGTCGTACTCGTGCGCCTTCATGAAGGCGTCGAGGGTCGACTGATTCAACACGTCGGCGATGCCGTTCACCGCGACGAACTGCGCGGCGAACTCCGTGGCCAGGCGCTCGGGCACCACGGCCCAGCCGAGACCGACGGCAGGGGCGAGGCTCTTCGATGCGGTGCCGAGGTAGACGACGTGCTCGGGGGCGAGCGATTGCAGGGCGCCGATCGCTCGACGGTCGTAGCGGAACTCGCCGTCGTAGTCGTCTTCGATGATGAGCGCCCCGGTGCGTTCCGCCCAGGCGGCGACCTCGAGTCGACGCGATGGCGAGAGCGCGACACCGGTCGGAAACTGGTGCGCCGGCGTCAGGAGCACGGCATCGACGGCGAGACCTCCCAAACGGCTGACGACGGCGCCGTCGCCGTCGACGGCGAGTGCCACCACGTCAAGGCCCGCGGCGCGGAGGATGCCGCGATGCGCCTCGTGGCCGTACTCCTCGACGGCGATGCGCCGTGCGCCTCGGACCACGAGCGAGCGCGCGACAGTCGCCAGACCGGCGCCGAAGCCGCGGGTGACGGCGATGCGCGTATCGTCCGCCCAGACGCCGCGAGTGCGGGCGAGGTATTCGGCGAGCGTGGCCCGCAGTGCGAGGGAGCCCTGCGGCGGGCCGTACCCGAATGCGGACGCCGGGAGGTCGAGTGCCGCCCGCCGCGCCGAGGCCGCCCACTCGCGTCGGGGGAACGACGAGGCATCCGGAATTCCGCCGCGCAGGTCGAGACCGGACTCCGGCAGACGCGGCTGCGATTCGACACCCGATGCCTCCGCTCCCGCTCCGTGCCGCGCGGCGACCCAGGTGCCGGCGCCGACGCGGGCCTCGAGCCACCCCTCGGCGACGAGCACGCCGTAGACCTCGGCGACCACGTTGCGGGCGATGCCGAGGTCCGCGGAGAGGGTGCGACTGGCGGGCAGCCGGGTGCCGGCCTCGAGGCGTCCGTCGCGGACCGCGGCGCGGAGCGCCTCTTCGAGCGAGGCCGCCTTTCGGCGCCGGTCGAGATCGAGATGCAGGTCGAGACCGCGAATGGCCCAGGGTTCACCCATGGAATTGGACTGTAGCAGTGGGCCGATCGACTCGTAGCGTGGTGTCATGACCATCACCGATGCACTCGTCGACATCCCCCTCCGCCTCGACTTCGATGCGATCGTGCCGCGCTTCTCCCGCGCGGTCGCCTCGCTCGACCACGCCGCGACCGCCGAACTCGACCGGGTCGACTTCGACCCGCGGCTGCGCGAGATGGTGCGGCTCCGCGCCTCGCAGATCAACGGATGCGTCTACTGCGTCGACGTGCACTCGAAGGATGCGCGCTCCGCCGGCGTCTCCGATCAGAAGCTGCACGCCGTCGCGGTGTGGCGCGATTCGGGGCTGTTCACCGCGGCGGAACGGGCGGCCCTGCACCTCACCGAGTCGATCACCCGGCTCTCGGAGACCCACGTGCCCGAGGAGGATCTCGCCGCCGCGACCGCCGTCTTCGGCGAGGATCGCACGGCCGCGCTCATCTCGCTCATCATCGTCATCAACGTGTGGGATGCCATCGGCGTGACGACGAGGTGCTGGCCCGTCGCCCGCGACGCCGCCTGACCCGGCACGACTCGATCTGGGATGATGCAGACATGACGGATGCCGCGCAGCCACCGGTCCTGCAACTCCGAGTCGTCATCGAGGCGGAGGACTACGAACGGGCGGTGGCCTTCTACCGCGACGCGCTCGGCATGCCGGAGCTCATGGCCTACACCGAGGGCGACGATGACCGCGTGACCATCCTCGAGGCAGGGCGGGCGACCCTCGAGATCGCGAACCCGACCCACAAGCGCGTGATCGACGAACTCGAGGCTGAAGGGCGCCCGAGCCAGCGCATCCGGCTCGCCTTCGAGGTGACCGACGGTGCGGGCACCACCCGTCGCCTCGCCGATGCCGGCGCCGCCGTCGTCGCAGAGCCGGTCGAGACGCCGTGGCGTTCGCTCAACTCACGGCTCGATGCGCCGGCGGGCCTGCAGATCACGGTGTTCGAAGAGCTCGAGGGTTCCGAGGAGCGCGCCCTGCGCGACGGGTCGGGCGCCGAGGCCGAGCGCGACTGACGACGCGACGCGACCGACGACGCGGCGTGCTCAGACGTCGCCGTCGACGTAGAACCACCTGCCGCTGTCGCGGAGGAACCGGCTCCGCTCGTGCAGCACGCCGCGCTCGTCGTCGGAACGGTAGGAGGCGCGGAACTCGACCTCGCCGTCGCGATCGAACGGGCCGCCGCGCTCGGTCGAGACGATCTCGAGGGCGAGCCACGTCGTGTCGTCGTCGAGATCGAGGTCGATCGGACGCGTGCTGGCATGCCAAGTCGCGCGGAGGTACTCGGCGTCGCCGACTGCGAAGGCGGTGTAGCGCGAGCGCATGAGCTGCACGGCGGTCGGCGCCTCGGCGCTGCGCGCGAGCAGGGGGCCGCAGCATTCCCCGAAGGTGCTGCCACTGCGGCAGGGGCACCGATCGTCTGCGGCCGGTCGGAGCTGGCGGGAGTTGCTGGGCATCCTCCCAGTATCGCGGGCGTGGTGGGCGATCATCATGCTCTGCACAGCAATAACTGAGGAACTCTTCAGAAACTCCGGGCAGAGTGTCTGACTTCTGCCCTCGCTCGGGGGCGTCCCCCATCCGATCCGAGCACCCCAGAACATATGCGCAACGACATCATCACGCCCGAAACCGAAACCGCCCCCGAAGCACGACACCCGCGCCGCAGCATCCGCAAGCGCCGCATCAGCCGCAAGCGGCTCATCGCCGTCGGCGCCGTCATGGCCACCGGCCTCATCGTCGGCACCGGATTCACGGTGCAGTCCGCGATCAGCACGCAGGCGAGCATCGCCGAGACGACCGCGCTCTCCGAGTCGACGGGACTCCGTTCGGAACAGCTCGGCGCCTACAGCGCGATCGCCGAGGCCCGCACCCGCCACAGTGCTCAGGACACCCTCACCGCGGCCAATGCCACGCTCGCCGCGGTCGACGGCAAGGTCGACTCCAGTGGCCTCGCTGCGTCCGTCGCCTCGCTCGGCGAGTACGAGCGGCTGCCGATCGATTCGATCGTCGACCTGACGAAGCAGACCCGCGCCGAAGCCGAGAAGGCCGCGGCGGCCGCCGCCGCCTACGACCGCGCCCAGGCCGAGAAGGCCGCCGCCGCCGCGGAGGCGCTCGCCCGGGCGAACACGCCCGACGGCGCCCGCGACACCGCACGCTCGCTCGCCGCGTCGAAGTACGGCTGGGACGAGTCGCAGTTCCAGTGCCTCGAACAGCTCTGGCAGAAGGAGTCGGGCTGGTCGTACACCGCGTACAACGCGTCGAGCGGCGCCACCGGCATCCCGCAGTCGCTGCCCGGCAGCAAGATGGCCACCGCCGGCTCCGACTGGCAGACCAACGCCGCAACCCAGATCAAGTGGGGGCTCGACTACATCGCCCGCGGATACGGCAGCCCGTGCAGTGCGTGGTCGCACTCGCAGTCGGTGAACTGGTACTGATCCCGGGGGATGTCGCGTAGGGTTGCCCGCACGGGGCCGCCCAGGCCTCCGATCAAAGGGCAAATCCATGTCAGACAAGTCGCCGAAGAAGTCGTCGTCCAAGACGGCCGCGAGCAAGACCCTGAAAGAGAAGCGCGCCGACAAGAAGGCGAAGGTCGAGCACCGCGCCAGCAGCGACGCAGTGTCCGAGGCAACGCACCGCAAGCGCTGAGCCGCAGTGGCGCCCGGGCGGAGCGATGGAGTCTCCATAGCGACGCCGGGCGTCGCGACGGGGTTCGGTGGCCCGGGTCAGACCGCGCGCGGGTCGAGCAGCCCCGCCCGATCGGGATGCCGGTCGAACCACTCGCCCACGTACCAGCAGCTCGGCACGATGCGCCGGGTCGAGTTCGCCTCGACATCGTCGACCGCGAACTCGACGAGTTCGCCGGCCAGGCCGCTGCCGCGGTACGGCGGGTTCGTGAACGTGCGCGTGAACGCGACCGAGTCGCCCAGCTCCCGATAGTCGAGCACGCTCGCGATGTCGCCGTCGACGCGGAGCACGTATCGGCGGGCGTCGGGCTCGTGGGTGAGTTCGGTATGCACGTCGATCAGGCTACGCCGCGCGCGCTCAGCGGCCGCGGAGGCGCTCGAGGTCTCGCCGTTCCCGTTTCGTCGGACGCCCCGCACCGCGGTCGCGCGTCGCGACGATCGCCACCGTCTCGCGCGGCGGCGGGGGAGGCGTGCGGTCGTCGACCGCCGTCGCCGCGACCGCGGCAGACACGCGCTTGACGAGCGTCTGCCGCACGACGAGCATGCGATCGAAGCCGTCGATGCGCACGCGCACCTCGTCGCCGGGCCGCACCGACTGGGCCGCCTTCGCCCGCTCGCCGTTCACGCGCACATGCCCGGCCCGGCATGCCGCCGTGGCCGAGGACCGCGTCTTGAACTGCCGCACCGCCCAGAGCCAGGCGTCGACGCGCACGGGGGACTCGCCGTTCATGCCAACAGCCTACGGCGGCGTCGGCCCGGCATGTTCGTGCGGCATGCTGGACTCATGAGCGGAGCGAGCGGCGACGAATGGGTCGTGGGCCCCGATGGTGCGAAGTACTGGGGCAGGTACGGGGCGGCGGGCCTGCTGGTCGTCAGTCCCGAGCGCGAGGTGCTGCTGCAGCATCGGGCGTTGTGGAGCCACTTCGGCGGCACGTGGGGCATGCCCGGGGGCGCACGGCACGAGCACGAGAGCGCCGTGGAGGCCGCCGTCCGCGAAGCGGGCGAGGAGGCCGGTGTGCCGCCGACGCTGCTCGCGGTGCGGTTCAGCACGGTCCTCGACCTCGGGTACTGGTCGTACACGACGGTCGTCGCCGACGCCGCCGAGCGGTTCGCCCCCGTCGTCAGCGACCCCGAGAGCATCGAGCTGCGCTGGATCGCGATCGATCGCGTCACCGAGGTGCCGCTGCATCCGCGGTTCGCCGAAGCCTGGTCGGGCCTCGCTTCCCGCCTCTGAGGTCCTGCGTCAGGCGGTGCGGTCGCCGACCGGCGACGCGGCCCGCCGCGGAGGCCACGGCACGATCGGCGAGGTGCGGGCGCGATAGTCGTCGTAGTCGGGGTACCTCGACCGCGAGATCGACTCGGTGAAGATCGTCGAACCGATGAAGAGCGTCGTGAGCAGCACGGCTCCCGCGATGGACCAGTGCAGCCAGACGCCGGTCGCCGCGACCGCGAACCCGTAGAAGACCCACCACTGCGCCTGCTCGAAGAAGAAGTTGGGATGCCGCGAGAAGCGGAACAGTCCGCTCTGCAGGAACCCGGGCTGCGGGGTGCGGCCGGCCGCGCGCTCGGCGGCCTTCCAACGATGGAACGCCCACTGCTGCTGGTCGGCCGCCGTCTCCCCGGTGAGGAGGGCGAGGAACACGACGGAGAGCACGACGTCGGCCGTACCGAGCGGCGTGCCGCCGGCGGCGAACACCGTGGCAGCCGGGAGGCAGAACAGCAGGATCACGGCGTTCTGGTAGATCGAGATGAACAACAGGTTGAATGCGGCGAACCCGGCACGCGACATCCGCCCGCGCAGCACCGCCCAGCGGTAGTCCTCACCGCCGGGGCGGTAGCCGCCCTTGCGGGCGAAATTGAAGGTCAAGCGGATGCCCCATGCCGAGACGAGCACCGCCATGAGCACGAGTCGCCCGTCGAACTCCGACGAGACGGCGAACACCCACACGTAGACGACCGGCGCGATCGACCAGATGCGATCGACCCACGAGTACTCGCGAGTGGCGATCGAGGCGACCCACGTCGCGAAGGTGATCGCGGCGCAGATGACGAGACACACGATGAGCGGACCCATGGCGGCATTCTACGGATCGATAGGATCGGAACGTGGCTGGGGAGCGCTCGGGGGAGGTCGGTTCGGAGATCTGGACGATCCCGAACATCCTCAGCATGCTCCGGCTGGCACTCGTTCCGGTCTTCCTGATCTTCATCGTGCGCGGCGACTACATGGTCTCGCTCGTCGTGCTCGTCGTCGCGAGCCTCACCGATCTGCTCGACGGCTACCTCGCCCGCCGGCTCGGTCAGGTGACCCGTCTGGGGCAGCTGCTCGACCCCGCCGCCGACCGGCTGTACATCTTCGCCGCGCTCGTCGGTCTCGCAGCTCAGGGACTCGTGCCCTGGTTCATCGTCATCGTCATCGTCGCCCGTGACGTCTTCCTGCTCGCCCTCGGCGTCGTGCTCGCCAACCACGGATTCGGGCCGCTGCCCGTGCATCAGCTCGGCAAGGTCGCGACGTTCGCGCTGTTCTTCGGTCTGCCGGTGATCATGCTCGGACTCGCATTCCCCGCCGTCGCCGCCATCAGTCAGCCGATCGGCTGGGCGATCACCCTCTGGGGTGCGTTCCTGTACTGGTGGGCCGGCATCATCTACGCGATCGAGACCGCTCGCGTCATCCGCATTCCGCGGGTGGCAGACGAGCCCCGATCGGATACGCTGGAACAGGGAGGTCAATGTGGCGGATAGCGACAACACTCAGGCCGGCAGCGCCGAGACCGGGAGCGAGCCTTCGACGACCACGTCGACGCAAGCTGCGGTCGGCGGGGCTACCGATACGACCATCGGCTTCAGTCGCGAGGCGGCCGCACAGCTGAGCGCCCTCGACGCCGACGTCACGGCCGAGGAGCAGGAGGCGATCGCCGCACTGCCATCGGGTTCAGCACTGCTCATCGTGCGTCGTGGGCCGAACAGCGGGGCGCGATTCCTGCTCGACACCGACGTGACCGTCGTGGGTCGTCATCCCGACGCCGACATATTCCTCGACGACGTGACGGTCTCCCGCAAGCACGCGGAGTTCGTCCGGCACCGTTCCGCATTCGAGGTCCGCGACCTCAGCTCGCTCAACGGCACCTATTTCGACGGAGTGCGCATCGAGACGGCGCTCCTGAGCGACGGTGCAGAGGTGCAGATCGGCAAGTTCCGGCTCACGTTCTACGCCTCGCGGCGCGACCTGGCTCCGGTGGCGAGCGAATAGTGGCAGCTCCCGCTGCGTCCACGCGCGCGAGCGGCCAGGCGCCACTGCTGGGCATCGGTCAGGTGCTGGCACGGCTTCAGCCCGAGTTCCCCGAACTCACTCCGTCGAAGCTGCGCTTCCTCGAAGAGCAACGGCTCGTCGCACCCGCCCGTACCGCAGCCGGCTACCGGAAGTTCTCGACGGCCGACGTCGAGCGCATCACGGTCGTGCTCTCCATGCAGCGCGACCACTACCTGCCGCTCAAGGTGATCCGCACCCACCTCGAGGCGATCGACGCGGGGGAGACCCCGGCGCTGCCCGGAGCCACGAGTGCCGCGGCATTCCTCGCGGGTGCGCGCAGATTCCGTCGCGATGAACTCATCGCGGAGGCCGGGGCCACGGCCTTACTGCTCGACGATGCCGTGTCGACGTCGCTGCTGCCGGCGGCCGAGTACTACGGCGACGAGGCCCTCGGCGTGCTCCGCTCGCTCGTCGCACTCAGGGCGGTCGGCATCGAACCGCGCCACCTCCGCGGCGTTCGCGCAGCGGCCGAGCGCGAGGCGGCGCTCGTCGAGCGGGCGATCGCGCCGTCACGTCGAGCCGATGCCGCCGACAAGGCGCGTGCCGCCGAGCGGGGCCTCGAACTCGCCGGGCATCTCGAGGCCGTGCACGCGAGTGTCGTGCGGGCCTCGCTCAGCCGTCTCGCACGATGATCTCGCGACACGCCGTGACGTTCGGCCGGATGTGTTCGACAGAGCCTGCCGCCCTCGGTAGCGTGGGACTCGCGCCGACGAGGTGCCGACGCGAGAGTGAGGGGCGGAACGGATGAGTGAGCTCGACCGGACTCCACGCTCGCGGTACGACCTCGGGTTGCTCTTCACCGACGGCATGCCTGAGCACGACGATGCCACCGGGTATCGTGGCGCGGTCGCGGCGCGTGCCGCCGGCATCAGCTATCGCCAGCTCGACTACTGGGCGCGCACGCAACTCGTCGAACCCACCGTGCGCAGCGCTGCCGGCTCGGGTTCGCAGCGGCTCTACGGTTTCCGCGACATCCTCGTGTTGAAGCTCGTGAAGCGACTGCTCGACACCGGCATCTCCCTGCAGCAGATCCGCACGGCGGTGACGCAGTTGCGTGAGTCCGGCATCGACGACCTCGCTCAGACGACGCTCATGAGCGACGGCGCGAGTGTCTACCTGTGCACCTCCGACGACGAGGTCATCGATCTCGTCAACCGAGGCCAGGGCGTGTTCGGCATCGCCGTGGGCAAGGTGCTGCGCGAGGTGGAGTCGACGCTCGTCGAGATCGGCACGCAGTCGGCCGACCCCATGGACGAACTCGCCGCACGCCGCGGCGTGCGCTCGCGCAAGATCTCCTGAGCCCCGCCCTGCGCGCCTGACGCGCGCAGCACGATCAGCGTGGAGTGCCGACTCCGCGAGCGGCGATCGGTCGTTCCCGTCCGTCCCGTCCCTGCGCACGGGCAGGCTGCTGCAGGGCCGTCATGCGGCCCGTGAGCCGATCAGGCGGTCGGAGTCGGGGCCTCGAGCGGCAGTCCGGCGAACTCGCCGATGCGAGCCGTGCGCAGCACCCGCTCGAGCAGCTGGTCGAAGTTCGACGACATCTCCTCGGCGCTCTCGCCCGGCCACATGTGCAGCGGCTTCGCGGCGCCCTGCGCCTGCTGGAGCGACGTGCGCTCGGGCAGCTGCGGGGAGAGCACGAGCGGGCCGAACATGTCGCGCAGCTCCTTGATGCGGAACTGGTGTTCGAGCGACTGCACCCGCGCGCGGTTCACGATGATGCCGAGCGGCTGGAGTCGCGGCGAGAGACCTCGCCGGATCTCCTCGATCGCTCGGAGCGCGCGGTCGGCCGCGGCGACGGAGAAGAGTCCGGGCTCGGTCACGACGGCGACGCGGTCGCTCGCGGCCCAAGCCGTGCGGGTGAGGGCGTTCAGTGACGGCGCGCAGTCGATGAGCACGAGTTCGTAGTCGGCCTCGACGTTGGCGAGCGCCTCCTCGAGCTTCCAGATGTCGCGGATCGAAGGATGGGGTCCATCGAAGTTGATCGCCGACGGGCTGCCGATCATGACGTCGATCGTCGACTGCGGGTTCGAGCGCGCCCAGCCGCTCGGCGCGATCGCCGAGCGCACGATCTTCTCCTTGGGGGAGGCGAGCACATCGGCGACGTTGAGATGACCGGCGACCTGGATGTCCATGCCGGTCGAGACGTCGGATTGCGGATCGAGGTCGACCACGAGGGTACGGACGCCGCGGGCGAACGCCGCCGACGCCAGTCCGAGGGTGACGGTGGTCTTCCCGACACCGCCCTTCAGAGAACTGACGCTGAGTACGTGCACGGCAGATACGTTACCTTTACTACTCGGGCGATACCTAAACGTTCGCTGTGGGGAATCCAGTCTGAAAGGCCTGCATGTTCACGAAGATCCTGGTTGCCAATCGCGGAGAGATCGCCATTCGCGCGTTCCGAGCCGCCGTCGAACTCGGTGCGAAGACGGTCGCGGTGTACCCGTTCGAAGACCGCAACTCCCTGCACCGGCTGAAGGCCGACGAGGCATACCAGATCGGCGAGCCGGGGCATCCGGTTCGCGCCTACCTCGACGTTGCGGAGATCATCCGCGTGGCGAAGCTGTCGGGCGCCGACGCGATCTACCCGGGATACGGGTTCCTCTCCGAGAACCCCGAGCTCGCGCAGGCGGCGGAGGCTGCCGGCATCACCTTCATCGGCCCGCCCAAGCGCGTGCTCGAGATGGCGGGCAACAAGGTCACGGCGAAGGAGCACGCGATCGCAGCGGGCGTGCCCGTGCTGAAGTCGACGCCGCCGTCGCGCGACATCGAGGAGCTCGTGGCGCAGGCCGACGAGGTCGGCTTCCCGATCTTCGCCAAGGCCGTCGCGGGCGGCGGTGGTCGCGGCATGCGCCGCGTCGCCACGAAGGACGACCTGCGCGCCGCCCTCGAAGAGGCCATGCGCGAGGCCGACAGCGCGTTCGGCGACCCGACCATGTTCCTCGAGCAGGCCGTGCTGCGACCGCGCCACATCGAGGTCCAGGTGCTCGCGGACGCCTCGGGCGAGACCGTGCACCTCTTCGAGCGCGACTGCTCCGTGCAGCGCCGCCACCAGAAGGTCATCGAGATCGCTCCAGCCCCGAACCTCTCCGACGAGGTGCGCCAGTCGCTCTACCGCGACGCGATCGCGTTCGCGAAGTCGATCGGCTACGTCAACGCCGGCACCGTCGAGTTCCTGCTCGACACCGCGGGCGAGCGGGCCGGCGAGCACGTGTTCATCGAGATGAACCCGCGCATCCAGGTCGAGCACACGGTCACCGAAGAGGTCACCGACGTCGACCTCGTCGTCTCCCAGATCCGCATCGCCGCGGGGGAGTCGCTCGCCGATCTCGGCCTCCAGCAGGACTCGATCCGACTCCGCGGCGCCGCTCTCCAGTGCCGCATCACGACAGAGGACCCGACCGCAGGGTTCCGCCCCGACACGGGCAAGATCACGACGTACCGCTCACCGGGCGGCGCCGGCATCCGCCTCGACGGCGGCACGATCAACCCGGGTGCCCAGATCAGCCCGCACTTCGACTCGATGCTCGCCAAGCTCACCTGCCGCGGCCGCGACTACCCCGCTGCGGTCGCCCGTGCGAAGCGCGCCCTCGCCGAGTTCCGCATCCGCGGCGTCTCCACGAACATCCCGTTCCTGCAGGCCGTGCTCGAAGACCCCGCGTTCGTCGCCGGCGACCTCAGCACCTCGTTCATCGACGAGCGCCCGCAGCTGCTGCGCGGTCGCGTCTCGAAGGACCGCGGCACCAAGATCCTCAACTGGCTCGCGGACGTCACGGTGAACCAGCCGAACGGAGCGGCGCCGACGACCGTCAGCCCCGCCGAGAAGCTGCCCGCCATCGACCTCTCGGCACCGGCACCGGCGGGCTCGCGTCAGCGCCTGCTCGAACTGGGCCCGAAGGGCTTCGCCTCGGCGCTCCGCGCCCAGACGCCGCTCGCCGTCACCGAGACCACGTTCCGCGATGCGCACCAGTCGCTGCTCGCGACCCGCGTCCGCACGCGCGACCTCGTCGCCGTCGCGCCGTACGTGGCCCGCATGACCCCCGAGCTGCTCTCGGTCGAGGCGTGGGGCGGTGCGACGTACGACGTCGCCCTCCGCTTCCTCGGCGAAGACCCGTGGGACCGCCTCGCGGCCCTTCGCGAGGCGCTGCCGAACATCAACATCCAGATGCTGCTGCGGGGGCGCAACACGGTGGGCTACACGCCGTACCCGACCGAGGTGACCGACGCGTTCGTACGCGAGGCCGCGTCGACCGGCGTCGACATCTTCCGCATCTTCGACGCGCTGAACGACGTCTCGCAGATGCGTCCGGCCATCGACTCGGTGCTCTCGACCGGTCACGCGGTGGCCGAGGTTGCGTTGTGTTACACGGGCGACCTGCTCGATCCGGCCGAAGATCTCTACACGCTCGACTACTACCTGAAGCTCGCCGAGCAGATCGTCCACGCCGGGGCGCACGTGCTCGCGATCAAGGACATGGCCGGGCTCCTGCGCCCGACGGCTGCTGAGAAGCTCGTGGGCGCGTTGCGGGAGCGGTTCGACCTTCCCGTGCACCTGCACACGCACGACACCGCAGGCGGCCAGCTGGCGACCCTCCTGGCCGCGAGCCGCGCCGGGGTCGACGCCGTCGACGTCGCGAGCGCGCCCATGGCCGGCACCACGAGCCAGCCCTCCGCGTCGTCGCTCGTCGCCGCACTCGCGCACACCGAGCGCGACACGGGCATCTCGCTCGACGCGGTCTCCGACCTCGAGCCGTACTGGGAGGCCGTGCGCCGACTGTACCGCCCGTTCGAGTCGGGCCTGCCCGGCCCCACCGGCCGCGTCTACCACCACGAGATCCCCGGCGGTCAGCTCTCGAACCTCCGCCAGCAGGCGATCGCACTCGGCCTCGCCGACGACTTCGAGCTCATCGAGGACATGTACGCGGCGGCCGACCGGATCCTCGGCCGGGTCCCGAAGGTCACGCCCTCGTCGAAGGTGGTCGGCGACCTCGCCCTGCACCTCGCGGCCGTCAAGGCCGACCCCGACGACTTCGCGGCCAACCCCGAGAAGTACGACGTGCCCGACTCGGTGATCGGCTTCATGGCCGGTGAGCTGGGCGACCTGCCCGGCGGATGGCCCGAACCGTTCCGCACGAAGGTGCTCGCCGGCAAGGACATCCGCATCGGCGTGACCGAGCTCACCGCCGAACAGCGCGAAGCGCTCGAGGCCGACAGCACGACCCGCCGGGCGACGCTGAACGCGCTCCTGTTCCCGGCGCCGACGCGCCAGTACGAGCAGATCCGCGAGCTGTTCGGCGACCTGTCCGTCGTCGACACGGCCGACTACCTGTACGGTCTCCGCCAGGGCGCCGAGCACGTGGTCGAGATCGCGACGGGTGTGCGGCTCTACGCCGGTCTCGAGGCGATCGGCGAGGCCGACGACAAGGGCATGCGCACGGTCATGACGATCCTGAACGGGCAGCTCCGCCCGGTCTTCGTGCGCGACCGCTCGATCGTCGTCGAGACCCGCGCGGCAGAGAAGGCGGATGCCTCGCAGCCCGGCCAGATCGCGGCGCCGTTCTCGGGCGTCGTGACCCTCCAGGTCGAGGCCGGTGCCGAGATCTCCGCAGGCCAGAGCGTCGCCTCCATCGAGGCGATGAAGATGGAGGCCGCCATCACCTCGCCGATCGCCGGTGTGGTCGAGCGCGTCGCGATCCCGAAGACGCAGCAGGTCGAGGCGGGTGACCTGCTCGTCGTGGTGCGCCCGCGATAACGCGGTGCGCCCGCGTTCGGCGGCGCGCCCGCGATAGGCTGGGATCGGTTGGCACTGATGAGGAGGGGTATCGGTGACTGAAGACAAGTTCGATGATGACGCGGCGTCGCGTCCGGGGGCGGGCGCACGCACGTCCGCACTCGACCGCGCGCGCAGATCGACGGCGTCCGGCGCGCATTCGGCCGACGACGCCGCGGCGAACCCGAGCGTCAGGGTCGACCTGCCGCCGGCGCCGGTGCACGAGATGCCCGACGACGAGGTCGCCGTGGCGATCGACGACGTCGCGGTGAACCCGGGCAGCCTCGTCGGCGGTGGCAGCAGCACGACCTCGGTCGAGGTCGTCACCCCTGCACTGGCCGGTGCCGGCTACCGGGGCGCGTCGCGTCGTGAGCCGTCGCCGTACAGCGCGTTGCTCGCATCCGATGCTTCGAAGACCCGACGCGAGCGCGTGAGCACCGACACGGGCAGCCACGTCGCCATCGTCGACGTTCCCGGCGACCCGGCGGTGCCCGTCGAGGTCCCCGAGACCGCGGACTCCCTCACCGCCGACCGGCTGATCGACCTGAACCGCACGACGCGGCCTGCGCCGCAGGGCGGTTTCAACCGGCTCGTCTACGAGGCCTCCCTGCACCTCGTGAACCTCGGCGACTCGCCGAAGGTGCAGGCCTACAAGGCGATGAGCCAGCGCATCCAGCGGCGGTTCGAGGGCGGCGCCCGATTCGTGCCCGTGCTCACCCGCAAGGGCGGCGTCGGCAAGACGACGATCACCGCGCTGCTCGGCATGGCCCTCGCCGACGCTCGTGACGACCGCATCATCGCGATCGACGCGAACCCCGACCGCGGCACCCTCGCCGAGCGCGTCGACCGGCAGACCCGCGAGACGGTGCGCGACGTCGTCGCGAAGGCGTCCTCCATCGGCGGCTACACCGACTTCTCGCGCTTCGTCTCGCGCGACGAGACGCGCCTCGACATCCTCGCGTCCGACACCGATCCGACCCTCTCCGAGGCGTTCGACGACAACGACTACAACGTCGTCGCCGGCCTCGCCGCCCGCTACTACTCGATCGTGCTCACCGACTGCGGCACGGGCATCGTGCACTCGGTCATGCGGGCGACGCTGCAGCGCGCCGACTCCGTCGTGATCGTGTCGGGTGGCAGCGTCGACGAGGCGCGTCTGGCTTCCGAGACGCTCACCTGGCTCGAGGCCAACGGCTACGGCGAGCTCGTGCGCAATGCCGTCGTCGCCATCAACCTCGCCACGCAGGGCACGCATCTCGTGAAGGTCGATGAGATCGAGGCGCACTTCCAATCGCGGGTGCGCGAGATCGTGCGCATCCCATACGACCCCCAGCTCGCTGCAGGTTCCGTCGTGAACTGGCATGAGCTGCGACCCGTCACCCAGCACGCGGCTCGAGAGCTCGCGGCGCTCGTGGTGGAAGGCATGCCCGCCGAGCGCGAGCACTGAAACGGAGAACCCTTGCCCGAACGTCCCATTCGCCTGTTCGGCGACCCCGTCTTGAAGACCGTCTCCGCCCCCGTCGAACAGGTCGACGATCGTGTGCGCGGGCTCGTCGCCGATCTGCTCGACAGCGTCAGGCTGCCCGGACGGGCGGGAGTCGCGGCGTCCCAGATCGGCGTGAACCTGCGCGCGTTCAGCTACAACGTCGACGGCGAGGTCGGGTACATCCTGAACCCCGAGCTCGAGGTCTCGGGCGACAGGGAACTGATCGATGAAGGATGCCTCTCGGTGCCGGGCCTCTGGCACAAGACGCCGCGGCATCCGTTCGCCCGCGTGCGCGGCATCGACCTCGACGGCAACGAGATCGAGCTCTCGGGCACGGGGCTCATGGCCCAGGCGCTGCAGCACGAGACCGACCACCTCGACGGACTGCTCTACCTCGACCGGCTCGAGAAGGACGAACGACGCCTCGCGATGAAAGAGGTGCGGGAGTCGGACTGGTTCTGAGCTCCGATCGCATGACGAAGGCCCCGCGGAATCCGCGGGGCCTTCGTCATGCGTGAACGACTCAGTGCACGATCGAGTGGCCCTCGGTCGCCGGAGCGCCGGAGTACATCGCCTCGATGTTCGGGCTGAAGTCCTCGAGGATGATGTTGCGCTTGATGCTGAGCTTCGGCGTCAGGTGGCCGCTCGCCTCGGTGAGCTCGGTCGCGAGGATGGTGAACTTGCGGATCGACTCCGCACGCGAGACCGTCTCGTTCGCGGCGTCGATGGCACGCTGCACCTCGGCCAGCACCGCGGGGTTGACCGTGGCCTCCTCGACCGTCATGCCCGCGTCTTCGCCGTTGTTGTTGAGCCAGACCGGGAGCATCTCGGGGTCGAGCGTGATGAGCGCCGAGATGAACGGCTTCTTGTCGCCGACCACGACGACCTGACCGACGAGCGGGTTCGCGCGAATCGGGTCTTCGAGCGCAGCGGGGGAGACGTTCTTGCCTCCGGCCGTGACGATGATCTCCTTCTTGCGCCCGGTGATGGTGAGGAAGCCGTCGGCGTCGAAGGAGCCGAGGTCGCCGGTCTTGAACCACTCGCCGTCGAACGCCTCTGCGGTCGCCTCGGGGTTCTTCCAGTACTCCTTGAAGATGTCGATGCCCTTGATCTGTACCTCGCCGTCGTCGGCGAGTCGCACCGAGACGCCCGGAAGAGTGGGGCCGACGGTGCCGATCTTCGACTTGCTCGGCAGGTTCACCGTTGCGGGGGCCGTCGACTCCGTGAGGCCGTAGCCCTCGAGGATCGTGATGCCGAGCGCGTGGTAGAAGTGGCCGAGTCGCGGGCCGAGCGGTGCGGAGCCCGAGACGGCGTACTTGACGTTGCCGCCCATGGCCGCACGGAGCTTCGACAGCACGAGGGTGTCGAGGACCTTGAACTTGAGCTTGAGGCCGAGCGGAACCGAGCCCGCCTCTTTCGCCATCGAGTACGCCACGGCGGTCTCGGCTGCTGCACGGAAGATCTTGCCCTTGCCGCCGGCCTCGGCCTTCTGCTCGGACGCGTTGTAGACCTTCTCGAACACGCGGGGCACCGCGAGGAGGAACGAGGGCTTGAAGCTCGCGAGCGAGGGCAGCAGCTGCTTCGTGTCGGCCTGGTGGCCGACGCGCACGCCGGCGTGCACGGAGAGGACCGCGATGAAGCGGGCGAACACGTGCGCCGTGGTGATGAAGAGGAGCGTGGATGCGCCGTTGGGGTCGAGCACGACCTCGTCGAGCGCGACCGCGGCGTTGCGGGAGAGCTCGACGAAGTTCGAGTGCGTCAGCACGCAGCCCTTGGGCTTGCCGGTCGAACCGGAGGTGTAGATGAGCGTCGCGATGTCGGAGCCGACGGCGAGGTTGCGACGTCGCTCGATCTCCTCGTCGGGCACCTCGGTGCCGCCCGCGGCGAGCTTGTCGAGGTCGCCGAGGTCGATCTGCCAGACGCCGCGGATTGCGGGGAGGTCGGGGTGCACCTCGTCGAACCGGGCGAAGTGGTCGGGCGTCTCGACGATGATGCCGATGGCGCCCGAGTCGCTCAGGTTCCACCGCACCTGCGACGGCGAGCTCGTCTCGTAGATCGGCACGAGCACCGCGCCCGCGAACCAGGTCGCGAAGTCGATCAGCGTCCACTCGTACCGGGTCTTGCACATCAGGCCGATCTTGTCGCCCGGCTGGATGCCGGCGGCGACGAAGCCCTTCGCAAGGGCGATCACCTGGTCGTAGAACTCCTTCGTCGTCACCGGCGACCAGCCGCCGTCGGCAGTGGGAAGCGAGAACAGCACGGAGTCGGGTGTCGCGGCGACGCGGTCGACGAGCAGGTCGGTGGTGTTCGCTTCTGGGTCTGCTGCGACCACGGGTGGGGTAGCGAATTCGATCACGGTAGCTCCTTCGGCACCGGGAGGGTTGCACGCGGCTCGGGCACCAGCGCGAACCTCGGCATTGGGGTCGATTACACTCTAGTCGTTGCTCGCGGCCGACCCAGGTCTCAGCTCCATCACGCTTCGTCCCCCTTCTGAAAGGCAGCCTTCCGGTGCATGCGATCGGTATCGACATCGGTGGAACGAAGATCGCCGGCGCGATCGTCGACCAGCTCGGCAACATCGTCGCGAGCGACCGCGTCCCGACGCCCGCCGGTGACTCGACGCTCCTCGAAGACGCGGTCGTGCAGATGATCGAGTCGCTCCGTGGTCGTGCAGAAGAGGAGATCGTCGCGATCGGCGTGGCTGCGGCGGGCTTCGTCGACGCGGCGCAGTCGACGGTCTACTACGCGCCCAACATCGACTGGCGCAACGAACCGTTCCGCGAGAAGCTCGAGGCCAGGGTCGGCACGACCGTCGTCGTCGACAACGACGCCAACGCGGCGGGCTGGGCGGAGTTCCGCTTCGGTGCCGGACGCCTCGTCAGCGACATGGTCATGCTCACCATCGGCACCGGCGTCGGCGGCGCGATCGTCGCAGGCGACCGCCTGTTCCGCGGCGGCTTCGGCGCGGGAGCCGAGCTCGGCCACCTGCGCGTCGTCCCCGACGGCCTCGCGTGCGGGTGCGGGCAGCGCGGATGCATCGAGCAGTACGGCTCCGGTCGGGCGCTGCTGCGCATGGCGAACGAGATCGCCGACGCCGGCGGCATCGGTCAGGGCCTGGCCCGCGTGCGGTCCGAGCACGGCGAGCTCGACGGCCGACTCGTGGGCGAGCTGATCGCCTCGGGCGACGCCGGCGCGATCGCGGCCGTGCGCCAGCTCGGGCACTGGCTCGGCCAGGCCGCCGCGAGCCTCTCGGCAGTGCTCGATCCGCAGCGATTCGTCTTCGGCGGCGGCGTCGCCGTGGCGGGCGAACTCCTGCTCGAGCCGATCCGTGCGGCCTACCTCGAGCACCTGCCGGCCCGCGGTTATCACCCCGAGCCCGACTTCGTGATCGCCGAACTCGTCAACGACGCCGGAGTCGTCGGTGCGGCCGACCTCGCCCGCGTGTGGGTCGCCGAGCACGCCTGAGCCACGCGACGCTAGGCTGAATCGGTGCTGAAGAGGGAAGGAGGAGTACGTTGTTCTACTGGATCATGAAGAACCTCGTGATCGGTCCGATCCTTCTCTCGATCTTCCGACCGTGGGTCGTCGGCCTCGAGAACGTGCCGAAAGAGGGCGCGGTCGTGCTCGCCTCGAACCACCTCTCGTTCATCGACTCGATCTTCCTGCCGCTCATCGTCGACCGCCCGGTCGTCTTCCTCGCCAAGAGCGAGTACTTCACGGGCAAGGGCCTCAAGGGCTGGGCGACGAAGGTCTTCTTCCAGGCGGCCGGCCAGCTGCCGATCGACCGTTCGGGCGGCAAGGCCTCCGAGGCGTCGCTCGAGACGGGGCTTCGGGTGCTCGGCGAGGGCAAGATCCTCGGCATCTACCCCGAGGGCACCCGCAGCCCCGACGGCAAGCTGTACCGCGGGCGCACGGGCGTCGCGCGCATGGTGCTCGAGGCCGGCGTCCCCGTGATCCCCGTCGCGATGATCGGCACCGAGCACGTCATGCCGATCGGCTCTCGCCTGCCCAAGGTGCGGCGCATCGGCATCATCCTCGGCGAGCCGGTGGACTTCAGTCGCTTCGAAGGACTCGAGGGCGACCGGTTCGTGTTGCGTTCCGTGACGGACGAACTCGTCTACGACCTGCGCGGACTGAGCGGCCAGGAGTACGTCGACGTGTACGCCAGTTCGGTGAAGGAGAAGCGGGCCTCGCAATCGCGATAGGCTCGTTCCGCGGGGACGCGACGTGCGTCGCCGTTTCCCTTTTCGGCGCAGAATGCGCCCCGAACCCTCAGGACGTTCCCCGTGGTACAGCTCGTCGAGCCGGTCGTGAATGCAGATCCCTCCGTGATTGCCGGCCTCGACTATTGGCGCACGCTCCCCATCAAGCAGCAGCCGACCTGGCCCGACCTCGAAGCCGCGCACGCGGCATCCGCTGAGCTCGCGACCCTGCCGCCGCTCGTCTTCGCCGGCGAGGTCGACATCCTGCGCGACCGCCTGGCGGCCGCATCGCGCGGCGAGGCGTTCCTGCTGCAGGGCGGCGACTGCGCCGAGACCTTCGCGGGTGCGACGGCCGACCAGATCCGCAACCGTGTGAAGACGGTGCTGCAGATGGCGGTCGTGCTCACCTACGGCGCGTCGATGCCGGTCGTGAAGATGGGCCGCATGGCGGGTCAGTTCGCCAAGCCCCGTTCGAGCGACACCGAGACGCGCGGCGACGTCTCGTTGCCCGCGTACCGCGGCGACATCGTGAACGGCTACGACTTCACGCCCGAGTCGCGTGCGGCCGACCCCGCGCGCCTCATCAAGGGCTACCACACGGCTGCTTCGACGCTGAACCTCATCCGTGCGTTCACGCAGGGCGGGTTCGCCGACCTCCGCCAGGTGCACTCGTGGAACCAGGGCTTCGCGGCGAACCCCGCGAACGCCCGCTACGAGAACATGGCGCGCGAGATCGACCGTGCGATCAAGTTCATGGAGGCCTGCGGCGCCGACTTCGAGGCGATCAAGCACACCGAGTTCTACACGGGCCACGAGGGCCTGCTCATGGACTACGAGCGCCCCATGACCCGCATCGATTCGCGCACGGGCACCCCGTACGACACCTCGAGCCACTTCATCTGGATCGGCGAGCGCACCCGCGAGCTCGACGGCGCGCACGTCGACTTCCTTTCGCGCGTGCGCAATCCGATCGGCGTGAAGCTCGGCCCGACGACGACGCCCGAGACGATGCTCGAACTCGTCGAGAAGCTCGACCCCGAGCGCGAGCCGGGTCGACTCACCTTCATCACCCGCATGGGCGCCGGCAAGATCCGCGACGCGCTGCCGCCCCTGCTCGAGGCGATCAAGGCGAGCGACGCGAACCCGCTGTGGGTCACCGACCCCATGCACGGCAACGGCATCACCACGCCCAACGGCTACAAGACGCGTCGCTTCGACGACGTGGTCGACGAGGTCAAGGGCTTCTTCGAGGCGCACCGCGACGCGGGCACCCACCCGGGCGGCATCCACGTCGAGCTCACGGGCGACGACGTCACCGAGTGCCTCGGCGGGTCGGAGCACATCGACGAAGAGACGCTGGCCACCCGCTACGAGTCGCTCTGCGACCCGCGGCTGAACCACATGCAGTCGCTCGAGCTCGCGTTCCTCGTGGCCGAGGAGCTCGCGGCGCGCTGACGTCGGGCACCATCGAGACGCAGAACGGCGGATGCCCCGGGGCATCCGCCGTTCTGCATGTCTGCGGCCCTCCCGGCCCGACGCGACCGACTCGTCGGGCTCAGAGCGTGAGCTGACCGACGATCGTGATGGTGGATCCGCGCACGATCTTCTCTCCGGCGGGAGGATCGGAGGAGGTGACCGTAGCCAGGTCGAGGAAGAGGTCGGGCAGGCTGTAGCTGACCACGAATTCGGCCTCCTCGAGCTCGGCCTTCGCTTCGGACATCGACTTGCCGACGACGTCCGGCACCTCGACGAGGTCTTGACCCTTCGAGAGCGTCAGGTTGATCGTGTCGCCCTGGCGCACGACCTCGGTCGTCGGCTCAGAGGCGATGACGCTGCCTTCGGCGATCTCACCCGAGTTGTCGAACACGGGGTCGAGGTAGGCGAACTTCAACCCGGCCTGGGTGAGTGCGGCCTCGGCCTCGGCGCTGGGCAGTGCGATGACATCGGGAATCGGTCCTGCGGAGACCACGAGCGTCAGCTCGCCGAGCTCGGGGTACTCGGCGCCGACCGACTTGCCGTCGACGTCGAGCACGTCGATGACCGTGTCTGCGGCGACGTCCTCTGAGAACTGGAGCACGTTCGGATCGACGACGGTGAAGTCCTTCAGCGTCGCACGCGCGTCGGCCGACGGCGCGCCTCGAACCTCGGGGACGGGCAGTATCTGCGGCCCCAGCGAGACGAAGAGCGTGACGGTGGAACCGCGTTGCGCCTGCTCGCCCGCCTCGGGGTCGGTGCCCGACACCTGTCCCTCCGGGATGACGGGGTCGTTGCGTTCGGCCGGCTCGACCGTGAATCCGGCCTTCTCGAGCACGGCGGTCGCGGCGGCGGGCGCGAGCTTCGCCGTCTCGGGCACCGGAGCGAGGGCGCCGGGGCCCGCGCCGAAGTACCAGCCCGTGCCGGCGGCGAGGCCGGTCAGCAGGAGCACGAGTGCGATGATCCAGTAGCCGCGGCGCTTGCGGCGCTCGGCGCTCTTCGCGAGCGCCTCGGTGTCGTCGCCGTCGGATGCCTCGAGGGTCGCCGTCGCCGCCACGGGCGCCATGCCCGCGCCGAGCACGCGCGTCTCGGCGGTCGCCGCGGCGACCGGCATCGGGCCGCCCGGAAGCACCATCGTCGCCTGCGTCTGCAGGGGGCGATGCGACGAGCGGATCCCGGGTTCGACCTCGCGCAGGCGCTCGAGCATCTCGCGGGCGTCGTTCGGGCGCGCCTCTGGGTCGCGGTTCGTGGCCCAGAGCACGAGTTCGTCGAGCTCGACGGGAACCGCAGGGTTCTTCGAGCTCGGGGTCGGCACCTGGTCGTTCGCGTGCTGGTAGGCGATCGCCATCGGCGCCTCGCCGACGTAGGGCTGCTCGCCGGTGAGCATCTCGTACATCATGATGCCGACCGCGTAGATGTCGCTGCGGGCATCTGCCACGCCGCGGGTCACGAGCTCGGGGGAGAGGTAGGCGATCGTGCCGAGCAGCGCCTGGCCGGTTGCCGTGTTGGCGCTCGCGGCACGGGCGAGCCCGAAGTCGCCGAGCTTGATGCGGCCGTCGTCGGCGAGCAGCACGTTCTCGGGCTTCAGGTCGCGGTGCACGATGCCCGCCTTGTGCGCGGCTGCGAGTCCGGCGAGCACGGCGTCCATGATGTCGACGGTCTGCTCGGGGGTGAGCTTCTTGTAGTCCTTCAGCAGTTCGCGCAGCGTGATGCCGGGCAGGTACTCCATGACCAGATAGGCCATGTCGGCGTCTTGGCCCTGGTCGAACACGTTCACGACGTTCGGGTGCGCGAGACGCGCTGCCGATCGGGCCTCTTGCACGAACCGGGTCTTGAAGGTGTTGTCGTCGGCGAGGTGGCCGTGCATGATCTTGATCGCGACGCGGCGCTCGAGGCGCAGATCGGTCGCGAGGTACACCGTCGCCATGCCGCCGCGGGCGATCCGGGAGCGCACCTGATAGCGGCCGTCGATCAGACGGCCGATCATGGGGTCGACAGGCGCAGTGGTCACTCTCCGAGTCTACGAAGAGGTATATGCCGGAACCGTTGCAAACGCCGACGGCGCGCCGATCGCAACCCCATCGTGATGCTCGGCGCCCCGGTCAGCCGAGTTCGGACAGCCAGGCGCGCGCCGAGGCCTCCCACTTCGCGTAGTGGTCGGGGTGCGCGCTCAACTGCACCGCCTGGGCGGCCTGCGTCACGGTGAGCGATTCCCACCCGGGGATGTCGAGCAGGCCGCGGGTGCGTCCGGCGTTGGGGTCGGCGGCGCCGCCGTAGAACGCCGTCGCGGCGCGCACCGGGTCGAGCACCTCGTCGACGGTGCCCCAGCCCTGGCTCGGGCGCTGCTGGAAGAGGCC
Source organism: Agromyces hippuratus (assembly GCF_013410355.1). NCBI lineage: Bacteria > Bacillati > Actinomycetota > Actinomycetes > Micrococcales > Microbacteriaceae > Agromyces > Agromyces hippuratus. The sequence goes on from NZ_JACCFI010000001.1 coordinate 480,176, forward strand.
GAGCGAGTCGCGGTCGCCGTATTCGGGATTCTTCAGCCCCGACTCCTGCGCAGCGGCCGCGAGGGCGATGACGATGCCCTGGTCGGGCACGCCGAGTGCGCGGCCGACGTCGACGATGATGCGGGCGTTGCCGCGCATCTCCTCGGTGAGCGCGACGCTGACCGAGGCGACGCTGACGGCTGCGACCGGTCGGGCGACCCGCAGCACCTGGCCGGCGCGGATCACCGCCGCGGCGTCGAGTTCGTTGATCGCGACGAGTTCCGCGACGTCGAGGTCGTGCCGTGCGGCGATGTCCCAGAGGGTGTCGCCGTCGACGACGGTGTAGTCGTCACCGTTCGACGGTGCCGGCGCAACCGGTGCCGGGGCGGCGGGCGCCGGTGCGGCGGGTGCCGGCGTCGCGGGGGCGGGAGCCGCGGCATCCGCACCGCCGGGAGGCAGCACGATCGACTGCCCCGGGAAGATCAGGCTCTGCCGGCCCAGTCCGTTGGCGCTCAGCATCTGGTCGAGTGAGACGCGGTAGGCGGCTGCGATGCCGCTCATGGTGTCGCCGGCGACGACCGTGTGCCGGGCGAGTTCGGCGGCGACGGGCGCCGGTGCCGGGGTGGTGCTGCCGCTGCCGGGCAGCGCCAGCCGCTGCCCCGGGAAGATCAGGCTCGACCAGCCGAGCCCGTTGAGCGCGAGGATGTCGGCGGTCGCCACGCCGTACCGTTCGGCGATGCCGCTCACCGTGTCGCCGTCGCCGACGGTCACCTCCGACGGCACGGAAGTGGAGGAGGCGGTCGCCGATGCGGCGGGGCGGGCGGGTCCGTCGTTCGTGGCCTTCGCCTTGGGCATGCGCTTGGCCGACTGCGGCGCCGCCTCTGCGGGCTGCGCGATGCCGAGCGTGACCGCGATGGTCGACACGACGGCGAGCGGCAGGGTGATCAGGCGACGGATGCCTCGGCGACGGTCGTTCACGTCGCGTGCATGCCGACGCGGATGGTCGACCGGGCTGTTCGCAGTCTCGGCGTCGTACGTCATCGTTGCCCCCTTGCGCCCCGGCTTGTTGCTCCCGGGCCCCCGCGGCAACCGTCGCATAGCGTGCTGGGGGAGTCAAACACCTCGACGCGAGTCTCTCGAAGCGGACGGAGCAGGGGCTCGCGAGCGTGTCGCGATCGATGGTTCCGCAAGTCGCCCGGCTCGTGGCAGTCTTGGTACGTGACCGATGCTGCCGAAACCGACTGGCTGACCGTTCCCGACCTCGTCGAGATGCTCGGGCAGAGCCCGAGCCGCATTCGCCGACTCATCGACGACCGGCACCTGCTGGCCGCGCGCATCGACGGCGTGCTCAAGGTGCCCGCGGTGTTCCTGCGCGACGACGCTCCGCTGCCCGAACTGTACGGAACGGCGAACGTGCTCGCCGACAACGGCTTCACCGATGCCGAGGCGCTCGAGTGGATGCTCGCCGAAGAGGACAGCCTCGGCACGTCGCCGATCGCAGCGCTCCTCGCCGGCCGTAAGGCCGAGGTGCGCCGCGTGGCGCAGGCGCTCGCCTGAACCGCTGAGCGGCGTCAGCTCGTGCGGCGGGTGACCGCCCGTGCGAGGGAGCCGAGTTCGGCGCGGGCGTCCCTGCTGATCGGTGCGGCCTCGAGCGCCGCGGCGGCCTTGTCGACGTTCGCGGTGATGAGCGCCTCGACCTCGTCGACCGCGCCGCATTCGCGGATGGTCTGCTGCAGCATCCTGATCTGTTCGGGCGCGAGCTCGGGATCTCCGAGGAGTTCGTCGAGCAGGCGGCGCTGGCCGGCTGCGAGTCGCTCTCGGGCGATCGCGATGAGCATGGTGCGCTTGCCCTCGCGGAGGTCGTCGCCGCTCGGCTTGCCGGTGACCTCGGGGTCGCCGAACACGCCGAGCAGGTCGTCGCGCAACTGGTACGCGATGCCGAGCGGCAGGCCGAACGCGCGGAGCGAGTCGAACTGCGCGGCCGAGGCGCCGGCGATGGCTCCGCCGATGACGAGCGGCGCTTCGATGCTGTACTTGGCCGACTTGTAGACGATGACGCGCTCGGCGCGGAGTCGCTGCTCCGATTCGGCCTGGCTCTGCCACGCGCGCTCCTCGAGGATGTCGAGGTACTGACCGGCCGTGACCTCGGTGCGCATGCGCATGAACTCCGAGCGGGCCCTGCGTGCGGCGGCGCGGTCGGGGAGCGCGGCGAGCCCCTCGTCGAGCAGTTCGTCGCTCCACCCGAGCAGCAGGTCGCCGAGCAGGATCGCCGATGCGCGACCGAACTCGGGCGCCGAACCCGCCCAGCCCGAATCCGCGTGCAACTGTTCGAAGAGGCGGTGTCCCGAGGGGGCGCCTCGCCGGGTGTCGGAGTTGTCGATGATGTCGTCGTGGAGCAGCGCCGCGGCGTGGAAGAGCTCGAGCGCGGCAGCGGCGGAGACGACGGGGAACCGGTCGCGCCCGCCCTCTGCGGCGAACGGGTCGAACCCGCGCCCGCCGATCGCTTCCCAGCCCCAGTAGCAGAACAGCGCCCGGAAGCGCTTGCCTCCGCTGAGAAACCGCCTTGAGAACGCGTCGAGCGGTTCGAGGTCGGGGCTGATCTCGCGGAGAATGGAAGTGCGTTCGGCGAGGAAATCCTCGATGCGTTCGTGCACCATATCGACCAGTCGGGAACCGTGAGCCACCCGCCTAGCCTAGCGAGGCTGAGCAGGGCTAGAATGGACTCGGATGCGTCGATCCCGAGCCTGAGGGGAATGAGATGCCGCTTTCGGAGCAGGAGCAACGTCTTCTCGAGGAGATGGAGCGGAACCTCTATCGCAATGACGCCGACTTCGTGCAAGCGGTCGGCGGTGTTCGTGGTCGACGACCGAACTACCGGGCCATCGTGCTCGGAGTGCTGCTCGCCGTCGCCGGCGCGGGCGCACTGATCGCGGGCGTGGCCTCGCAACTCCTCATCATCGGAGTCGTCGGCTTCGCCCTCATGTTCGCCGGGGTGCTCGTCGCGATCACCCCGTCCAAACGCGGCGCCGCAACCGCTGCTCCCGCAGAAGCGCCGGCAGCGAGCCGACGCGGCCGCGGCACTACGAGCGGCAGCTTCATGGACCGCATGAACGAGCGTTGGGATCGCCGCCAAGACGGCCAGGGCTGATCCCTCCACTTCGCACCACCTGAACGGGTCGATCTTCGGATCGGCCCGTTTTTTCGTGCGCCCGGGGGTGCTCCGCCGTGCGCCCGACATGCCGCGCGCGGCATCCGCTGCCTGAACGCCCGGTTCGCGCCGGCGAAGTCGACCGTGCCAGCCCGATCCCTCCACTCCGCTCCACTGGTCGCATCCCTGTATTCATGCGGCTTTCAGTGAGATCGACACGCCAAAACGAGCGAATGTCGTTGATCGGTGGATGAGAGTGGAGTAAAGTGGGGTTACCTGGATTCTGGCCGGAGGAAAGGGGGTGGTGTGGTGTTCCTCGGTAGCTATGAACCAAAGCTCGATGAGAAAGGCCGCGTCATTCTTCCGGCGAAGTTCCGGGAGGAGCTCTCGAGCGGTCTCGTGCTCACGCGCGGGCAGGAACACTGCATCTACGTGTTCAGCGCGCGGGAGTTCGAGAACATGAGCGACAAGATCCGCCAAGCCCCGGTAACGAGCAAGCAGGCGCGCGACTACATGCGCGTCTTCCTCTCGGGGGCTTCCGCGGAGACCCCCGACAAGCAGCATCGCGTCACCATTCCCGCCACACTCCGCGCGTACGCGGGCCTCGACCGCGACCTCACGGTCATCGGAACGGGCAGCCGTGTGGAGATCTGGGACGCGACGGCATGGGCGACCTACCTCGCCGAGCAAGAGGCGGCCTTCGCGGACACGGCGGAGGAGGTGATCCCCGGACTCTTCTAGGGCTCGGGCTCCGACTCCCAGCCGGCCGCGCCTGGTGCACTTCCCCGCATCAGGACGAACGGATGGGGATCGGAACCCGAGGCCACGAAGGCAAGGCGGAATCATGGACATCGAACGCATTCACACCCCGGTCATGCTCGAGCGCACGCTCGAGCTCCTGGCCCCGGCCCTCGAGGCCGACGGCGCCGTGATGGTCGACGCGACCCTCGGCATGGGCGGTCACACCGCTGCATTCCTCGAGCGGTTCCCGAGACTCACCGTCATCGGCCTCGACCGCGACACCGACGCGCTCGGCATCGCCCGCGAGCGGCTCGCGAAGTTCGGCGACCGCGCCCGATTCGTGCACACGGTCTACGACGGCATCGTCGAGGCCGTTCGCGGCGAGGGATTCCGCGAGGTGCAGGGCGTGCTCTTCGACCTCGGCGTCTCCTCGCTGCAGCTCGACCGCGCCGAGCGCGGCTTCGCGTACTCGAAGGATGCGCCGCTCGACATGCGCATGGACTCCACGAGCGGTCGCACGGCGGCCGACGTGATCGCCGAGGAGAGCGAAGACGAGCTCCGTCGCATCTTCCTCGACTACGGCGAGGAGAAGCTCGCAGCCCGGTACGCCCGGGCGATCGTGCGGGCGAGGGCCGAAGCGCCGATCACGCGCTCGGCCGAGCTCGTCACCATCATCCAGGCGGCGACCCCGGTCGCGATCCAGCGTCAGGGGCACCCCGCGAAGCGTGTGTTCCAGGCGCTGCGCATCGAGGTCAACGAGGAGCTCTCGGTGCTCGAGCGGGCGATGCCCGCCGCGCTCGAGACGATCGCCGTCGGCGGCCGCATCGTCGTGCTGGCCTATCAGTCGCTCGAGGACCGGATCGTCAAGCGATCGCTCGCCGCGGCGTCGAGCTCGTCGGCTCCGGCCGGCCTGCCGATGGAGCTGCCCGAGCACCGGCCCGAGTTCAAGCTGCTGGTGCGTGGCGCCGAACTCGCGAGCGAAGACGAGCAGGCGGAGAACCCGCGGGCCAAACCCGTGCGACTGCGGGCCGCCGAGCGTCTGCGGAGGCCGTCATGAGCGCCGTGCAGGCACAGTCCCTCCCCGCGCCTCGGCGGGTCGGGCCCGAGCGCCCGCAGCGCCGGCTCCGTCCGGCGCCCGAGCGCGCCGCACGATCCAAGCCGAGGCTCGCCTACGCGGTCATCGCGCTCGGGGGCGTCGCGGTCATCATCGTGGCGCAGTTGCTGCTCTCGATCGCGGTGACGCAGGGTGCGTACGAGATCGACGCGCTGCAGATGCAGCAGACGGCGCTCACTCGCGACGAGCAGAAGCTCTCCGAAGACCTCGACCGCGTCGAGTCCCCGCAGTTCCTCGCCACGAAGGCCGAGGGGCTCGGCATGGTGCCGAACTCCGACCCGGTCTACCTCCGACTCTCCGACGGCGCCGTGCTCGGCGAGCCGAAGGCGGCCGAAGGCGGTGCCGGGGCATCCGCTCCGCTCGTCCCGAATGCGCTGATCGACGGCGTGCCGCCGACCGGCAACGCGCAGGCGGGGGAGACTCCGATCGGGGGAACTCCCGGTCAGGCCGCAGGCGCGGCACCCGATGCTCCAGCTGGGGCTCCGGCGGCGCCCGTCGACGGCGGACTGCCGACGCCCGCCACGCACTGACCGTTCGACCCACTGCGAGGACCCACTCGATGAACCGCACCAGCCGTCACCCGATGCGGCGGATCCTGCTCTCCGCCGCCGTGCTCGTGGCCCTGGTCGGCGTCTTCGTCGTGCGGCTCGTCGACATCCAGATCGTCCGCGCCGCCGAGCTCAACGAGCAGGCGCAGGAGGCGCGCTCGGAGCCGGTCACCGTCTGGGGTTCACGCGGCGACATCGTCGATGCGAACGGCAAGGTGCTCGCCGACAGCGTGATGCGGTACGACATCGTGCTGTCGCCGAAGCAGGCGTCGAAGGCGATCGTCGAGCGTACGGTGCCCGATCCCGACAACCCGGACAAGACGAAGAAGGTCGTCGTGCCGATGCCGGACCTCGCGGCCGAGCTCGGCGCAGTGGTCGGATTGACCGGCGACCAGGTGGAGGGCATCATCTCCGCCGAACTCGCCGAGGACCCGAACGCGGACTACGCCTACGTCGCCAAGCTCGTCGACACCGAGACGTACGAGCAGGTGAAGGCGCTCGACATCCCGTGGGTGTACGCCGACGAGCACCCGAGTCGTCGCTATCCGAACGGTGCCGTCGCCGGCAACCTCGTGGGCTGGGTCGACCCCGACGGCGAACCGGTCGCCGGCCTCGAGCTCTCCGAGGACGAATGCCTCGCGAGCGAGAACGGCGAGGTCAGCTACCTGCACAGCCTGCAGGACTGGGTGAAGATCCCCGGCACCGAGATCGTGCACGAGCAGGCCCACGACGGCGGCATGCTGCAACTCACGATCGACACCGACCTGCAATGGGCGGTGCAGCGCATCGCCGAGTCGCGCGTGCGGGAGACCGGGGCGGACTGGGCGACGGTCACCGTCATGGAGGCGAAGACGGGGCGTCTGCTCGCGGTCGCCGACGTGCCGACCGTCGACCCGAACAACCCGTCGGCGACCGACGCGGAGGATCGAGGGTCGCGCTCGTTCACCGCGCCGTTCGAACCGGGATCGACGTTCAAGGCGCTCACGGCGGCATCCGTCATCAACGCGGGCCTCGCCGACCCGTTCAGCAAGATCGTGGCGCCGTACTGGTATTACCCGCCGAACGGCGCCACATTCCGTGACAGCTCGCCGCACGACGACCTGAACCTCACCTTGACCGGCGTGCTGATCGAGTCCTCGAACACCGGTATCGCGCAGTTCGGCGAGCTGATGAGCGACCGGGCACGCTACGACGACATGCTGAAGTTCGGTCTCGGCGAGGAGACTGAGGTCGGCTTCCCCGCGGAGGCGCCCGGCGACCTGCACGGGGACCCCGATGAAGACTGGGACAACCAGACCAAGTACGCCACGATGTTCGGACAGGGCCTCACCACCACGGCGGTGCAGATCGCGAGTGTCTATCAGACCATCGCGAACGGCGGCGTGCGCATGCCGGTCACCCTCGTCGACAGGTGCGTCAACGAGGATGGCATCTCGACGCACGCCCCCTCGACGGGCGAGCGGGTGATCTCTGCCGAAGCCGCGTCCGAGACGAGCCAGATGCTCGAGCGCGTCTACCAGGACGCGTGGCTCTCCGACGACTGGAACATCCCCGGCTATCGCGTCGCCTCGAAGACGGGCACCGCACAGGTGCCCGACGGCGACGGGGGCTACCTGACGGGCTACCTCGTCTCGGTCTCGGGGTTCGCCCCGGCCGACGATCCGCAGTTCGTCGTTTCGGTGAGCATCATGAATCCCGTTAAGATGAATTCGTCCGCCGCATCCGCTCCCGTCTTCCAAGAGGTGATGAGCCAGGTGCTGAAGAAGTACCGGACCGTTCCATCCGGCGCCCCGGCGCCCGAGCTGCCAGCTACCTGGTGAGAAAGTTGGGTTCGTGACCGGATCGCCTCTCACGGCTCTCCGGCCGAAGCACCCGAGTCCTCGATCGCTTCCCGGCCTCGCCGAAGCGTTCGGATTCGCCGTGCTCGGCGAGATCGACGGTCTCGAGGTGACCGGAGCCGGCCTGTCCTCGAAGAGCGTGCAGCCCGGCGACCTGTACGTCGGAGTGCCCGGGCGCAACGCCCACGGCGCCGACTTCGCGGCATCCGCGCGTGAAGCGGGCGCCGTCGCGCTGCTCACCGATGCCGCAGGCGCCGAGCGCGCCTCCGATGCAGGCCTCCCGATCCTCGTGACCGACGATGTGCGCGCGGCGCTCGGCGAGGTCGCGGCGTGGATCCACCGCACCGCCGAGAACCCCGCGACGTTCTTCGCCGTCACCGGCACCAACGGCAAGACGAGCGTCGTCTACCTGCTGTACGGCATCCTCCGCCAGCTCGGCATCATGGCCGGCCTCACGTCGACGGCCGAGCGGCGCATCGGCGACGAGGCCGTGACGAGCTCGCTCACGACCCCCGAGGCGAGCGAGCTGCACGCACTGCTCGCCCGCATGCGCGAGGTCGACGTGCGCGCCGTCGGCATCGAGGTCTCCGCGCAGGCGCTCTCGCGTCACCGCGTCGACGGACTCGTCTTCGACGTGGTCGGGTTCACGAACCTGACGCACGACCACCTCGACGACTACGCGTCGATGGACGAGTACTTCGAGGCGAAGCGCGAGCTGTTCCAGCCCGAGCGATCGCGACGCGGCGTGGTGACGGTCGACTCCGAGTGGGGGCGTCGCCTCGTCGCCGAGTCGCGCATCCCCGTGACGACCCTCACATCGGTCGACGGCGTCGAGGCCGACTGGCGCATCACGGTGCTCGAAGAGGGCGCCGACCACACCTCGTTCCGACTCGAGGGCCCCGGCGGTCGCCGGATCGAGACCCAGGTGCCGCTGCTCGGCTGGTACATGGCCGCCAACGCCGCCCTCGCGATCGTCATGCTCACCGAGGCCGGGTACGACCTCGACCTCATCGGCGCCGCGCTCGAGCGCGACGGCGGCGTGCAGGCGTACATCCCGGGCCGTGCAGAGCGCATCTCGGGCGACCGCGGTCCGGTGGTCTACATCGACTACGGCCACAGCCCCGACGCCTTCCTGCAGACCCTCGGCGCGATCCGTCGTTCGACGTCGGGCCGGGTCGTCATGGTCTTCGGCGCCGACGGCGACCGCGACACCACGAAGCGCGCAGAGATGGGCGCGATCGCCGCCCGCGGCGCCGACGTGGTCGTCATCACCGATTTCCACCCGCGGTTCGAAGACCCGGCCTCGATCCGCGCCGCGCTCATCGCCGGCGCACGCGAGGCCGTCCCCGACCGCGAGATCCACGAGATCGCCGATCCGCGCGAGGCGTTCCGCGCCGCGCTCGCCCTGGCGGGCGACGGCGATGCGATCCTCTACGCCGGCCCCGGCCACGAGGACTACCACGAAGTGAAGGGCGTCAAGATCCCGTACTCCGCAAGAGACGATTCCCGGCAGGCGCTGCGCGATGCGGGGTGGCTCGCATGATCGCGATGACCCTTGCCGAGATCGCCTCGGCCGTCGCCGGCGTGCTCCGACTCGAGGCCGCACAGGCCGCGCCCGAAACGATCGTCGACGGCGTCGTGACGACCGACTCGCGAGAGGTCGGCGCAGGCGGCGTGTTCGTCGCCAAGCGCGGCGAGTTCGACGACGGTCACCGCTTCGCCCCGGCCGCGGCCGAACAGGGTGCCGCCCTGCTCATCGTCGAACACGCCCTCGACCTCCCGGTGCCGCAGATCGTCGTCGCCGACTCGGTCGACGCCCTCGGCGCGCTCGCGACCGAGGTGGTGCGCCGGGTGCGCGCGCTCGGGCGACTGCGCATCGTCGGCGTCACCGGGTCGAACGGCAAGACGACCACGAAGAACCTCCTGCGCGCGGTGCTCGAGCAGGTCGGCCCGACCGTCGCGGCCCGCGCCTCGTTCAACAACGAGGTCGGCGCGCCGATCACGATGCTCGAGCTCACGGACGAGACCGAGTTCCTCGTCGCCGAGATGGGCGCCTCGGGCGTCGGCGAGATCGCACGACTCGTGCGCATGGCCAGGCCCGACGTCGGCATCGTGCTGAAGGTCGGCCTCGCCCACGCCGGCGAGTTCGGCGGCATCGAGCAGACCGTGCTGGCCAAGTCCGAGATGGTCACCGACCTCATCGAGACGGATGTCGCGGTGCTGAACGCCGACGACCCGCGCGTGGTGCCCATGGCGGGCCTCACCGCGGCGCGCGTCGTCTGGTTCGGATTCGGCGAGTCCGCCGACGTCCGGGCCACCGACATCCGCGCCCACGCGCGCGGCACCGACTTCACCGTGACGATCCCGGGCGGCGAGACGGCACGCGTGCAGTTCTCGGTGCTGGGGGAGCACCACGTCATGAACGCACTCGCGGCGATCGCGGCATCCGTCGAACTCGGCGTGCCGCTCGCGGCGGTCGTCGCCGCCCTCGAGCAGGTGACCCTCGCCGAGCGCTGGCGCATGCAGGTCATGGGCGGTCGCGACGGTGTGACGATCATCAACGACGCCTACAACGCCAGCCCCGACTCGATGTCGGCCGCGCTGAAGACGCTCGCACAGGTGAAGAACCCCGAGGCGCGCACGATCGCGGTGCTCGGCGAGATGAGCGAGCTCGGCGAGTTCTCGGGCGAGGAGCACGATCGAATCGGGCTGCTCGCGGTGCGGCTCGGCATCTCGCAACTCGTCGTGGTGGGAGCGGGCGCGCGACGCCTGCACATCACGGCGATCAACGAGGGGTCGTGGGACGGCGAATCCGCCTTCGTCGAGTCCGCAGACGAGGCGTTCGACCTCGTCACGTCGTCGGTGCGCCCCGGCGACACGGTATTGGTGAAATCGTCGAATGCGGCGGGTCTCCGCCTGCTGGGCGACCGACTGGGAGAATGGTTCGCGTGAGCGCTGTTCAGGTACGCGGCGGGGCAGGGCGCACAGCCGGCCTGCCCGACGATCGACTGGGAGAATGGTTCGCGTGAGAGCACTGCTGACCGCTGGGGCGTTGTCGCTCGCCTTCACGCTGTTTCTGACCCCGCTGTTCATCCGGCTGTTCACACGGCTCGGGTGGGGGCAGTTCATCCGCGACGACGGGCCGCAGAGCCATCACGTCAAGCGCGGCACGCCCACCATGGGCGGCATCATCTTCATCCTGGGCACTCTGTTCGGGTACTTCGTCGCGACGCTGCTCGTCAGTGACGAGAAGCCGACGGCATCGGGCCTGCTCGTGCTCTTCATGATGGTCGGACTCGGCGTCGTCGGCTTCATCGACGACTTCCTGAAGACCCGCAAGAAGCAGAGCCTCGGTCTCGGCGGCTGGGCGAAGGTCGTCGGCCAGGTGATCATCGCCGGCGCGTTCGCCCTGCTCGCGCTCCAGTTCCCGAACGATCGCGCAGTCACTCCCGCCGATACCAAGATCTCCTTCATCAGGGACCTGCCCCTCGACTTCATGGTGTTCGGCACGGTCGTCGGCGTGATCCTCTACGTCATCTGGATCTGCCTGCTCGCCGTCGGGACCTCGAACGCGGTCAACGTCACCGACGGCCTCGACGGGCTCGCCGGCGGCGCCTCGATCCTCGCGATCGGCTCGTTCGTCATCATCGGCTTCTGGCAGTTCAACCAGTCGTGCGCCTCCGCCGGCCTGAATCCGTCCGACGAGTACCGCTGCTACGAGGTGCGCGACCCGCTCGACATCGCGATCGTGGCGACCGCGATCGTCGGCGGTCTCATCGGCTTCCTCTGGTGGAACACGAACCCGGCGAAGATCTACATGGGCGACACCGGTTCGCTGGCCCTCGGCGGCGCACTCGCGGCACTCGCGATCGTCAGCCGCACCGAGCTCCTCCTCCTGCTCATCGGCGGCCTCTTCGTGATCGAGACCGGTTCGGTCATCGTGCAGCGGGCGTACTTCAAGCTCTCGCACGGCAAGCGCATCTTCCTGATGAGTCCGATCCACCACCACTTCGAGTTGAAGGGATGGGCGGAGGTCACGATCGTCGTGCGCTTCTGGATCATCGGCGGTCTGCTCGTGGCTGCGGGCGTCGGCGCCTTCTACTTCGAGTGGCTGCAGAGCTGATGACGGATGCCGCTTCGCCCGTCTCCGATCGTCTCGATGCGCTGACCAGCTGGAACGCCGATTGGCGCGGCCTCCGCGTCGTCGTCATGGGTCTCGGCGTCACCGGGTTCGCCGTCGCCGACACGCTGACCGAGCTCGGCGCGTCGGTGCTCGTCGTCGCGCCCGAGGTCGACGACGACCGTGCGCGCATCCTCGAGGTCATCGGGGCCGGTCTGCTGCGGCATCCGCTCGATGCCGTGCCCGCAGAAGTCGTCGACTTCGCACCCGAACTCATCGTCGCCTCGCCGGGGTTCCACCCCGATCATGCGCTGCTCTCGTGGGCGGCCGAGTCGGCGATCGCGGTGTGGGGCGACATCGAACTGGCCTGGCGGGTGCGCGACAAGGTGAACACCGCCGAGTGGATCCTCGTCACCGGCACGAACGGCAAGACGACGACCGTGCAGATGGCGGCGACGTTCCTCGCGGCGAACGGCCTGCGTGCGGCGCCGTGCGGCAACATCGGCGTGCCGGTGCTCGACGCCGTGCGCGACCCGGGCGGCTTCGACGTGCTCGTCGTCGAGCTCTCGAGCTACCAGCTGCACCACCTGCCGAAGTCGGGGCCGGGTGCGCTGCACCCGTGGGCGAGCACCGTGCTCAACATCGCCGACGACCACCTCGACTGGCACGGCTCGTTCGAGGCGTACCGGGCCGCCAAGGCGACGGTCTACGAGAACACGAAGGTCGCGTGCGTGTTCAACCGCGCCGACGAGGCGACCCGCCGCATGGTCGAGGACGCCGAGGTCGAAGAGGGCGCCCGCGCCATCGGCTTCGGGCTCGACGTGCCGGGGCCGAGCGACTTCGGCGTCGTCGAGGGCATCCTCTGCGACCGCGCCTTCCTCGATGACCGTCGCACTGCGGCGCTCGAGATCATCACGCTCGACGAACTGGAGCCACGTGGGCTCACCGCCCCGCACGTGGTGGCCAACATCCTCGCGGCCTCGGCCCTCGCCCGCTCGTTCGGCGTGCCGGTCGGCGTGATCCACGACGCGCTCGGCTCGTTCCGGCTCGACGCCCACCGCATCGAGACGGTGGCGGTCTCCGGCGGCATCCGCTGGGTCGACGACTCCAAGGCGACGAATCCGCACGCGGCCGAGGCGTCGCTGCGGGCGTTCGGCAAGGTCGTCTGGATCGTCGGAGGCCTCCTCAAGGGCGTCGACGCCGATGCACTCGTGGCAGCCCACGTCGCACGCCTCCGCGCCGCGATCGTGATCGGCGCCGACCGCGCCGCGCTCGTCGCCGCGTTCCGCCGACACGCGCCCGAGCTGCCGCTCTTCGAAGTGGTCACGGATGACACTGAGACGGTGATGCCCGACGCGGTCGCGCTGGCCGCGGCGGTCGCTGAAGAGGGCGACACCGTGCTCCTCGCGCCCGCTGCGGCGTCGATGGACCAGTTCGCCGACTACGGCGATCGCGGACGGCGGTTCCACGACGCGGTCGGATCGATGCTGGGAGGTGAGGCGGATGGCGACTCCGCCCCGCGCGAACCGCTCCCCGGAGCCTGAGCGCACCGGCGTCTCGGCATCCAGGATCCGCCTCGGGCGCGTCTTCCGCGTCGAGTCGGCCGACTACTTCCTGCTGCTCGGCACGACGCTCTTCCTGGTCGTCTTCGGCCTCGTGATGGTGCTCTCCGCCTCCGTCGTGCAGTCGCACCTCGAAGACGAGAGCTTCTATGCGCAGGCGCTGCGTCAGGGACTCTTCGCCGTCTTCGGCATCCCGCTCATGCTCATCGCGAGTCGCATGCCAGAGACGTTCTGGATGCGGCTCGCCTGGCCCGCCCTGATCCTCTCCTGCATTCCGCAGCTCCTCGTCGTCGCGACACCCCTCGGCGTCGAGAAGGGCGGCAACACGAACTGGCTCGAGATCGGCTCGGTGCAGTTCCAACCGTCGGAGTTCATCAAAGTGGCCCTCGTGATGTGGCTCGGCCTCATCGTCACGAAGAAAGAGGCGCAACTCGGCGACTTCGTGCACGGGGTGCTGCCGATCGTGCTCGTCGGCGGCGGCGCGATCGGCCTCGTGCTCCTCGGCGGCGACCTCGGCACCGTCATGATCATGGGCGCCATGCTGCTCGGCGCGCTGTTCCTCATCGGGGTGCGGCTGCGGCTGCTGCTGCCGCCGATCTTCGCGGCCATCATTCTGTTCGCGATCGTCGCGGTCTCGAGCCAGAGTCGCATGCGCCGGATCACCTCCTTCCTCGACGCCGACTGCGTGAGCGGTGGCAGCGGCGACTCCGTCAGCGACTGCTGGCAGATCCAGCACGGATCGTTCGCCCTCGCGAACGGCGGCGTCTTCGGCGTCGGGCTCGGCAACTCGGCCGCGAAGTGGTCGTGGCTGCCCGCCGCCGACAACGACTTCATCTTCGCGATCATCGGCGAAGAGCTCGGCCTGATCGGCGCGATCGTGGTCATCGCCATGTTCGTCGTGCTCGCGGTGGCGCTCGGGCGCGTGCTGCGCGGGGCGCGCACGCCGTTCGCTCGCACGGCCACGGCTGCGGTGCTCGTGTGGATCATCGGTCAGGCGTGTGTCAATATCGGTGTCGTGCTCGGCGTCTTCCCCATCCTCGGTGTGCCGTTGCCGCTCGTCTCCGCGGGTGGCACGGCTCTGCTCACCACGCTCTTCGCGATCGGCATCGTGCTGTCGGTCGCGCGCGATCCCGAAGCCCCGGCTCGTGCCGCGGCACGTGCTGCGGCACGCAAGAGCGGTCGTACCGCAGCAACGCGAGCCGCCCGATGACGACCTACCTCCTCGCCGGTGGCGGCACCGCCGGCCATGTCAACCCGTTGCTCGCGGTCGCCGACCGGTTGCGCGAACGCGACCCAGAGGCATCCGTGCTCGTGCTCGGCACGGCCGAGGGCCTCGAGGCGCGACTCGTGCCCGCCCGCGGCTACGAGCTCCTGACGATCGCGAAGGTGCCGTTCCCGCGCCGGCCGAACCGCGCAGCCGTGGCCTTCCCGGCGCGGTTCCGCGAGTCGATCACCGCAGTGCGCCGCATCATCGACGAGCGAGGCGTCGACGTCGTCGTGGGGTTCGGCGGCTACGTCTCGACTCCGGCGTACCTCGCCGCGCGACGTGCCGGCATCCCCGTGGCCATCCACGAGGCGAACGCACGCCCCGGTCTCGCGAACCGACTCGGCGCGCGCTTCGCCGCGACGGTCGGCGTCGCCTTCGACGGCACGCCGCTGCCCGGTGCCCGACTCGTCGGCATGCCGCTGCGCCGCGAGATCGAGACGCTCGATCCGGCCGCCCTCCGAGTGGAGGCCGCCGCTCACTTCGGCCTCGACCCGTCGCGACCGGTGCTCCTCGCCACCGGGGGCTCGCTCGGCGCCAGGCGCATCAACCGCACGATGGTCGACTCGGCCGACGCCATCACGGCTGCCGGATGGCAGGTGCTGCACGTCACCGGGGCGAAGTCGGAGGTCGTCGACCCCGACGTGGTCGACTACCGCATGGTCGAGTACGCCGACCGCATGGACCTCGCCCTCGCCGTCGCGGACGCCGCGGTCTCGCGAGCCGGAGCCGCCACGGTGTGCGAGCTCTCGGCGCTCGGAATCCCCGCCGTCTTCGTGCCGTACCCGGTCGGCAACGGCGAGCAGCGGTTCAACGCCGCCGGCGTGGTCTCGGCCGGGGGAGCCGTGCTCGTCGACGACGCCGACTTCGTGCCCGAGTGGGTCGACGCGACCCTGTTGCCGATGCTCTCCGACGCCGGCCGCCTCCGGGTCATGGCGGAGGCCGCCGCATCCGTCGGGTTCCGCGACGGCACCGACCGCATGGTCGCCCTCGTCGACGAGGCGCTCGGCGAGCCAGCCGGCGCCGCCCCCGCGGGCGCGTAACGTTGAGTGAGCGGATGCCGCGACATCCGCTCGCCCGAACCGGCGCCTCCGGCGTCTCGCACCCCGTCCGCAATCGACCTCAGCCAGGAAGAACCGCAACCCCGTGACGATCAAGCCCGACCTCTCCGCCCAGATCCCCGCCGAACTCGGCGCCGTGCACTTCGTCGGCATCGGCGGTTCCGGCATGAGCGGCATCGCCCGGCTCATGCTCGGCGACGGGCACCGGGTCACCGGGTCCGATGTGCGCGACTCCGCGAACATCGCGGCACTGCGTGAACTCGGCGCCGAGATCGCGATCGGGCACGACGCCGCGAACCTCGCCGACGACATCGACACCGTGGTCGTGACCGGCGCGCTCTGGGAGGACAACCCCGAGTACCGCCTCGCGCTCGAGCGGGGCCTCCCGGTGCTGCACCGCTCGCTCGCCCTCGCCGCACTCATCTCCGGCCGCCGCCTCGTCTCGGTCGCGGGCGCCCACGGCAAGACCACGTCCACCGGCATGATCGTCACCGGCCTGCTCGCGCTCGGCGAGGATCCGAACTTTGTCAACGGCGGCGTCATCGAGGGGCTCGGCGTCTCGTCGGCCGCGGGCGCCGGCGAGCTGTTCGTCGTCGAGGCCGACGAGTCCGACGGCTCCTTCCTGCTCTACGACACCTCGGTCGCGCTCATCACGAACGTCGACCCCGACCACCTCGACCACTACGGCTCGCGCGAGGCCTTCGAGCAGGCGTTCGTGACGTTCGCCGACGGGGCGCGCGAGCTCGTCGTCGTCTCGTCCGACGACGCCGGAGCCAAGCGGGTCACCGAGAAGCTCTCGCACGAGCACGTGGTCACCTTCGGCCAGGCTGCGGATGCCACGGTGCGCGTGCACTCGGTCGAGACCGACGGGCCCGTCTCCTTCGCCGTCGACTACGCCGGCGCGACCTACCGCGCCACGCTGCGCATCCCCGGACTGCACAACGCGATCAACGCGGCGGGCGCCTTCGCGGTGCTCGTCGGCCTCGGCTTCGACCCCGAGGCATCCCTCGCCGGCATCGCCAGGTTCGCGGGAACCGGTCGACGCTTCGAACTGCACGGCACGGTCGGCGGCGTCAGCGTCTACGACGACTACGCGCACCACCCCACCGAGGTCGCGGCCGCGCTGGCCGCCGCCCGCACGGTGGTCGGCGAGGGCCGCATCATCGCGGTGCACCAGCCGCACACCTACAGTCGCACTCAGACCTTCGCCAAGGAGTTCGCCGAGGTGCTCGAGCAGTACGCCGACGAGACGGTCGTGCTCGACGTCTACGGCGCACGCGAAGACCCCGTGCCCGGTGTCACGGGCGCCCTCGTGAGCGAGCGGTTCGCCGACCCGGCGCACGTCGCCTTCGTGCCCGACTGGCAGCAGGCCGCCGACTACACGGCGAGCATCGCCCGCGACGGCGACTTCGTGATCACGCTCGGCTGCGGTGACGTCTACCGCATCGTGCCCCAGCTGCTCGGCTCGCTCGAGCGCGAGCGCGGATGACGCCGGAGCCCGCGTGAAACGGCCTCAGGGGTTCGACGGACCGGCTGCGCGGGCGCCGCGCGCACCTCTGCCGGCGCCCGACGCCGACCGCACCTCGACGCCCGCCGCGCGTCCCTCTCGCGCGCCGCGGCCGGCGCCCGATGCGGACCGCACCTCGACGGAGCCGATCGCGATCGTGGTCACGACGCCCGTGCCTCCGCTCGTGCCGGGCACGGCTCCGACCCCGGCGGCGGGCCGCGTACCGTCGCAACCGCCGCGTGCCGAACATGACGACGAAGTGACCGCCCCCTCGACCTCGAAGAGCGAGCGGGCGGCCAAGCGCGAGCTCGCCGCAGCGGCCCGGGAACGCCGGAAGTACGAACGGCAGGAGGTGCGGCGGTTCACGAAGCGATCCCGTCGTCGTCGGATCGTGTGGTCGGTCGTGCTCGGCGCGATCGCGGCGCTCGTCGTCGTCGTCGCGGTCGGCGCCTACTCGCCGCTCATGGCATTGCGCGAGGTGCGCGTCGAGGGCGCCGCACGCATCCCGGTCGCCGACGTGCAGGCGGCATTCGACGATCAGCTGGGCACTCCGCTGCCGCTCATCGCGAGCGCCGACGTGCTCGCCGCGCTCTCGGACTTCCCGCTCATCGAGACGTATTCGACCGAGACGATCCCGCCCGGCACCCTCGTCGTGCGCATCGTCGAGCGGGTGCCGGTCGGCGTCGTCGACACCGGGAACGGGCTCGAGCTCGTCGACGCCGCAGGCGTCGTCATCGAGCGCCCGACGGAGCGGCCCGACGGGCAACCGCTGATCGTCGCGGAGGGCGGCGTGGCAGGCGAGGGCTTCCGCGCCGCTGCCGCGGTCATCAGGAGCCTGCCGCCCGAGGTGCGCGGGCAGCTCGTCGGCGCCTCAGCGGCGACGGCCGACGACGTGCAGCTCGAGTTGTCGACCGGCGCGACCGTCGTCTGGGGGAGTGCGGAGGAGTCCGCCGCGAAGGCGGCCGTGCTCGCGAGACTCATGGCCGCGGCACCGCCCGACACGGTCGGCGAGTACGACGTGTC
Source organism: Agromyces hippuratus (assembly GCF_013410355.1). Classification (NCBI taxonomy): domain Bacteria; kingdom Bacillati; phylum Actinomycetota; class Actinomycetes; order Micrococcales; family Microbacteriaceae; genus Agromyces; species Agromyces hippuratus. Next base: position 498,081 of record NZ_JACCFI010000001.1, read on the forward strand.
GTCGCCGGCCAGCGCCGTCACGCGGTAGCGGCAGCCGGAATTCGGCCGGATCGCGGCCGATCCGCCCGGCGGTTCGCGACACGCGGGCGAGCCTTTCGCGGCAGAGGCCGTCGGGAGCCTACCGTCATCACAGGAATTGCATACTCAGCAAAACTTTAACCTTCGACTAGAGGTTCAGGGTTCAGAGTTCGCACGGAAGGCCGGTCATGTCGACAAACCAGAACTACCTCGCCGTCATCAAGGTCGTCGGTATCGGCGGCGGCGGTGTCAACGCCGTCAATCGCATGATCGAGCTCGGCCTCCGCGGCGTCGAGTTCATCGCGATCAACACCGATGCGCAGGCGCTGCTCATGTCGGACGCCGACGTGAAGCTCGACGTGGGGCGCGATCTCACTCGCGGCCTCGGCGCCGGCGCCGACCCCGAGGTGGGCCGTCGTGCCGCCGAAGACCACGCGGAGGAGATCGAGGAGGCGCTCGCGGGCGCCGACATGGTCTTCGTCACCGCGGGTGAGGGCGGCGGCACCGGAACCGGCGGCGCTCCCGTCGTCGCACGCATCGCCAAGTCGATCGGCGCGCTCACCATCGGTGTCGTCACGAAGCCGTTCGGCTTCGAGGGCAAGCGACGCCAGACGCAGGCCGAACAGGGGGTCGCGCGCCTGAAGGAAGAGGTCGACACCCTCATCGTGGTGCCGAACGACCGGCTGCTCGAGATCAGCGACCGCGGCATCTCGATGCTCGAGGCCTTCGCCACGGCCGACCAGGTGCTGCTCGCCGGTGTCCAGGGCATCACGGATCTCATCACGACCCCCGGCCTCATCAACCTCGACTTCGCCGACGTGAAGTCGGTCATGCAGGGCGCGGGATCCGCGCTCATGGGCATCGGTTCGTCGCGGGGGGCCGATCGCGCGATCAAGGCCGCAGAGCTCGCCGTCGCGAGCCCGCTGCTCGAAGCCTCGATCGACGGTGCCCACGGCGTGCTGCTGTCGATCCAGGGCGGGTCGAATCTCGGCATCTTCGAGATCAACGACGCCGCCCGGCTCGTGCAGGAGGCGGTGCACCCCGAGGCGAACATCATCTTCGGTGCCGTCATCGACGACACGCTCGGCGACGAGGTGCGCGTCACGGTGATCGCGGCCGGCTTCGATGGCGGTGAGCCGAACGCGAAGCCCGTCGAGGCGCGACGCACGAACTTCGTGCCCGCTGCCGTCGGCGCGGCGGTCGGCGGCGGCGGAGCCATCTCGAGCGAGGCCGCCGATGTGATCGCCGAGATCGACATCGACGAGCTCGTCGAGACCGCGAACTGGGGCGAGGTCGAGCCGGCGACGGCCGACCAGATCGTCTCGGACCCCGCGTTCGACACCGACGACGACGACCTCGACATCCCCGACTTCCTGAAGTGAGCGACGCGAGGCCGGCCGCCGAGTCACTGGCAGGGCGCCTCGCCGAGGTGACCGGCCGGGTGTCGGATGCCGCGCGAGACGCGGATCGCGACCCTGCCGAGATCACGACGATCGTCGTCACCAAGTTCCATCCCGCGTCGCTCGTCGAGCAACTCGCCGAGCTCGGCGTGCGCGACGTGGGCGAGAACCGGCATCAGGAGGCGCAGGCGAAGGCCGCCGAGCTCGCTGCACTCGACCTGCGCTGGCATTTCGTCGGGCAGTTGCAGAGCAAGAAGGCCAGGCAGGTCCGCGCCTACGCCTCGGCCATCCACTCGGTGGACCGGCCGGCGCTCGTCGACGCGCTGCGTTCCGACGAGGCATCCGTCGACTGCTTCGTGCAGGTGAACCTCACCGACGACGCAGGCCGCGGCGGCGTCGCCCCCGATGACCTCGAGGCGCTCGTCGCGCACGTGCTCGAGACCCCCGGACTGCGCCTCCGTGGGCTCATGGCGGTCGCGCCGCTCGGAGAACCGGCGCGCCCGGCGTTCGCCCGCGTGCGCGCCATGTCGGAGCTGGTGCAGAAATCGGACCTGACTGCGCGCGATCTGTCCATGGGGATGTCGCACGATTTTCGCGACGCGATCATGGAGGGTGCGACACACCTGAGAATCGGAACGGCAATCACCGGGAATCGGCCGGTCGCCGGTTAACCTCGAAGAGACGGAACACAGACGGAGGCAGCGATGTCGAACCCGCTCAAGAAGACGATGGTCTATCTCGGACTCGCCGATGAAGAGCTCGAAGAGGAGACCACGCAGGCCCACGCGCCCGCACCGGTGACCCCGGTCGCGAACGCGGCGCCTGCACCGAGGACCGGTGCATCGGTCACACCGCTGCGCAAGAACCATGTCCAACCGAGCACACCGCAGGCGGAGATGAACGAGATCCTGACCGTCCACCCGCGTCAATACCGTGACGCGCAGGTGATCGCCGAGTCCTTCCGTGAGGGAGTCCCCGTGATCATCAACCTCTCGCAGATGTCGGATGCCGACGCGCGTCGTCTCATCGACTTCGCGAGCGGCCTCTCGCAGGGCCTCTACGGAAAGATCGAGCGCGTGACGAGCAAGGTGTTCCTGCTCTCGCCCGCCCATGTGGTCGTCTCGGGGGAGACCGGCGAGAGTGAGGGCGACGTGGACGCGTCGTTCTTCACGCACGCGTAGCCCGTCGTGGGCGCGCTGGCAATCGTCTGGAACATCCTCTACATCCTGCTGCTCATCTACTTCTTCGTGATGTGGGGGCGGTTCGTCCTGGATCTCGTACGCACGTTCAACCGTGCATGGCGCCCTCGTGGCGCCTGGCTCGTGGTCGTCGAGGCCGTCTACAGCCTCACCGATCCGCCCGTGCGCTTCTTCCGGCGACTCGTGCCGCCGATCCGCATCGGCCAGGTCGCATTGGATCTGGGGTGGAGTCTGGCCATGCTCGTCGTGATCGTGGCGATGACCGTGGTGTCCCTTCTGGCACAGGCGGCGTCCGTGCCCGGCTGATGATCTCCTGCGAGGGATGAGGTCGAGACGATCGGCACTCACGACTCTGAGGATGTCTTTGCTACCGTTAGCTGAACGTGATCGAACAGTTCGACAGATTTGAGGGTGGAAAGCCATGGCGCTAACTCCGGAAGATGTGGTCAACAAGCGCTTCCAAGCGACGAAGTTCCGGGAGGGGTATGACCAAGACGAGGTCGACGACTTCCTCGACGAGGTCGTGGTCGAGCTTCGTCGACTGAACGGGGAGAACGAGGAGCTGCGTCAGCGGCTGTCCGCGGCCGAGGCCCGTGCTGCGGAGGCCGCCAAGGCTCCCGCCGCCGCTGCGCCGGCAGCTGCCGCGGTCTACACCGAGCAAGCGGCTCCGCCGCCGACGGTCGCCGTGCCGATGCAGCAGCCCGTCTCGCAGCAGTCGGACTTCGACGAGCAGGCGAGCACGACGAACCTCCTGCAGCTCGCCCGTCGTCTGCACGAGGAGCACGTCCGCGAGGGCGTCGAGAAGCGCGATGCGCTCATCGCCGAGGGCCATGCCACTGCGGCGCGGGTCGTCGCCGAGGCCGAGGCCAAGCAGCGCGCGCAGATCGGTGTGCTCGACCAGGAGCGCGTCGCCCTTGAGAAGCGCGTCGACGAGCTCCGCGTGTTCGAGCGCGACTACCGCGCGAAGCTGAAGAACTACATCGAGGGTCAGCTCCGCGAGCTCGACACCGCAGCGCCGGTGCAGGTCACCGGCAACCAGGGATTCTCGTCGCCTGTGGGCGCGTCGGGTCTGCCCGCTGAGCAGCCGGCACCGACGTTCCAGGGCTTTGGAGGCTGAGCGGGCCGCGAAGGTCGGCTCCACCACCGCCCTCCTGGTCGTGGCCGGCGCCGCACTCGCGGCGTACGGCCTCGACCAGCTGAGCAAGTTCCTCGTCGTCTCGAACCTCACCGAGGGCGAGGTCGTGCCGGTGCTCGGTTCGCTGCTCCAGTGGCAGTTCGTGCGCAACCCCGGTGCGGCCTTCTCGCTCGCGAGCGGAATGACCTGGATCTTCACGATCCTCGCCGCCGGCGTGATCACCTTCATCGTGTGGTTCGCACGTCGCATCCGCTCGATCGCCTGGGCCGTCGTCTTCGGGCTCCTGCTCGGCGGAGTGCTCGGCAACCTGACCGACCGGCTCTTCCGTGAGCCGTCGTTCGGCCTCGGGCACGTGGTCGACTTCATCGCGACGCCATGGCTCATCCCGGCGATCTACAACATCGCCGACATCGCGATCGTGTCGAGCATGGTGCTCTTCATGATCCTCACGATCCGCGGCATCGGCCTCGACGGCTCGCGCGAGCTGCGGCCCGTGAAGCGCGACGCGGTCGAGACCGTGCCGAACGAGACGCCCGCCGCCACGGTGGACGGCGACGTTCCGCTCCGCGAAGCCGCGACCGGAGCCTGATGGAGCACCGTTCCTTCCCCGTTCCCGACGGGCTCGAGGGTGCGCGCGTCGACGCGGGCCTTGCGAAGCTCCTCGGCTTCTCGCGCACCCTCGCGGCCGACATCGCCTCGGCGGGCGGCGTGTCGCTCGACGGGGCATCGGTCGACAAGTCCGACCGGCTCCGCGCCGGCGCCTGGCTCGAGGTGAGCTGGGAGGAGCCGCGCGGCCTGACCATCGACCCGATCGCCGTGCCCGACCTCGGCATCATCCACGACGACGACGACCTCGTGGTCGTCGACAAGCCGGCCGGCGTCGCCGCGCATCCCTCGGTGGGGTGGAACGGGCCGACCGTCGTCGGCGCGCTCGCGGCCGCGGGTTTCCGCATCTCGACCTCGGGCGCGTCCGAGCGACAGGGCGTCGTGCACCGCCTCGACGCGGGCACCAGCGGCCTCATGGTCGTCGCGAAGTCGGAGCGCGCCTACACCGAGCTGAAGCGACAGTTCCACGACCGCGAGGTGGAGAAGATCTACCACACGGTCGTACAGGGCCACCCCGACCCGCTCGCCGGAACGATCGACGCGCCGGTCGGCCGTCACCCGCGCTCCGAATGGAAGTTCGCGGTGACCGCCGAGGGCAAGCACGCCGTCACGCACTACGAGACCATCGAGGCGTTCCCCTACGCATCGCTGCTCGAGGTGCACCTCGAGACCGGCCGCACGCACCAGATCCGGGTGCACATGGCCGCCCAGCGGCATCCGTGCGCGGGGGACTCGATGTACGGCGCCGACCCGACGCTCTCGGCGAAGCTCGGCCTCGAGCGGCAGTGGCTGCACGCCAAGCAGCTCGCCTTCGCCCACCCGGCCGACGGTCGGTGGACGACGTTCGTGTCGGAGTATCCGGCCGACCTCGCGCACGCGCTCGACGTGCTCCGCGGCGACTGAAACACCACTCGAGCGGGCCGGGCGTCGCCGGGTCGCCGTAGACTTTGATGACCCCGTGAAGACCCCGAAACACACTCGCCGTACCCGATGAGGAGCCCAGTGGCCACCGATTCCTTCGTCCATCTGCACGTGCACAGCGAGTACTCGATGCTCGACGGCGCAGCGAGGGTGGGGGAGCTCATCCAGGCCGCGAAGAGCGAGGGAATGCCCGCGGTCGCGGTCACCGACCACGGCAACGTGTTCGGTGCGTACGACTTCTGGAAGCAGGCGACCGACGCCGGCATCAAGCCGATCATCGGCACCGAGGCCTACATCACCCCGGGCACCGCACGTGGCGACAAGACCCGCATCCGGTGGGGCAACGGCGGCGGCGACGACGTCTCGGGCTCGGGCGCCTACACGCACATGACCCTGCTCTCGGAGACGACCGAGGGCATGCACAACCTCTTCCGTCTCTCGAGCCGCGCGTCGATCGAGGGGTACTACTTCAAGCCGCGCATGGATCGCGAGCTCCTGTCCATGTACTCGAAGGGACTCATCGCGACGACGGGCTGCCCCTCGGGCGAGGTGCAGACGCGACTCCGGCTCGGGCAGTACGACGAAGCGGTGAAGGCGGCATCCGACTTCCGCGACATCTTCGGCAAAGAGAACTACTTCGCCGAGATCATGGACCACGGGCTCGGCATCGAGCGCCGCATCATGGAAGACCTGCACCGGCTCGCGAAAGACCTCGCACTGCCTCTCGTGGCGACCAACGACCTGCACTACACGCACGCCGCCGACGCCAAGAGCCACGCGGCGCTGCTCTGCGTGCAGTCGGGTTCGACGCTCGACGACCCCAACCGGTTCAAGTTCGACGCCGACGAGTTCTACCTGAAGACGGCCGCCGAGATGCGCCACGTCTTCCGCGACTACCCCGAGGCCTGCGACAACACCCTGCTCATCGCCGAGCGCGCCGATGTGAAGTTCAACACGAACGCCAACTACATGCCGCGCTTCCCGGTGCCCGAGGGCGAGAGCGAAGACACCTGGTTCGTCAAGGAGGTCGATCGCGGCCTCGAGGTGCGCTACCCGAACGGCATCCCGGCCGAGGTGCGCAAGCAGGCCGACTACGAGGTCGGCGTCATCCTGCAGATGGGGTTCCCCGGCTACTTCCTCGTCGTCGCCGACTTCATCAACTGGTCGAAGAACAACGGCATCCGCGTGGGTCCGGGCCGTGGCTCAGGTGCCGGTTCGATGGCGGCCTACGCCATGCGCATCACCGACCTCGACCCGCTGCAGCACGGCCTCATCTTCGAGCGGTTCCTGAACCCCGACCGCGTCTCGATGCCCGACTTCGACGTCGACTTCGACGAGCGTCGTCGCGGCGAGGTCATCAGGTACGTGACCGAGAAGTACGGCGACGAGCGTGTCGCGCAGATCGTGACCTACGGCACGATCAAGGCGAAGCAGGCGCTCAAGGACTCCGGCCGCGTGCTCGGCTTCCCGTTCTCGATGGGTGAGAAGCTCACGAAGGCGATGCCGCCCGCGGTCATGGGCAAGGACATCCCGCTCACCGGCATCTTCGATTCGAAGCATCCGCGGTACAAAGAGGCCTCCGACATCCGGGCCATCGTCGAGACCGATCCCGAGGCGAAGACCGTGTTCGAGACGGCCCTCGGCCTCGAGAACCTGAAGCGCCAGTGGGGCGTGCACGCTGCCGGCGTGATCATGTCGAGCGATCCGCTCATCGACATCATCCCGATCATGAAGCGCGAGCAAGACGGACAGATCGTCACCCAGTTCGACTACCCGGCGTGCGAGTCGCTCGGCCTCATCAAGATGGACTTCCTGGGGCTGCGCAACCTCACCATCATCGACGACGCCCTCGACAACATCGAGGCCAACCGCGGCCATCGTCCGGTGCTCGAAGACCTCGCGCTCGACGACCAGGGCGCCTACGACCTGCTGGCGAGGGGCGACACGCTCGGCGTGTTCCAACTCGACGGCGGGCCGATGCGATCGCTGCTGCGCCAGATGAAGCCCGACAACTTCGAAGACATCTCGGCCGTCATCGCCCTGTACCGGCCGGGCCCGATGGGTGCGAACTCGCACATCAACTACGCCCTGCGCAAGAACGGCCTGCAGGAGATCACCCCGATCCATCCCGAGTTCGAGGAGTCGCTCCGGGAGATCCTCGACACGAGCTACGGCCTGATCATCTATCAGGAGCAGGTCATGGCGATCGCGCAGAAGGTCGCCGGGTTCTCGCTCGGTCAGGCAGACATCCTGCGCCGCGCGATGGGCAAGAAGAAGAAGTCAGAGCTCGACAAGCAGTACGAGGGCTTCTCCGGAGGCATGAAGGCGAACGGCTATTCGGATGCCGCGATCCAGAAGCTCTGGGAGATCCTGCTGCCCTTCTCCGACTACGCGTTCAACAAGGCGCACTCGGCCGCGTACGGCGTGCTGAGCTACTGGACCGCGTACCTGAAGGCGCACTACCCGGCCGAGTACATGGCGGCGCTGCTCACGAGCGTCGGCGACGCACGTGACAAGCTCGCGCTGTACCTCAACGAATGCCGTCGCATGGGCATCAAGGTGCTGCCGCCCGACGTGAACGAATCGATCGGCTACTTCGCCGCCGTCGGTGAAGACATCCGATTCGGCCTCGGTGCCGTCCGCAACGTCGGGTTCAACGTGGTCGACGCGATCCGCAGCGCACGCGAGACGAAGGGCCGGTTCGAGTCCTTCCACGACTTCCTGAAGAAGTCGCCGCTCCCGGTGGCGAACAAGCGCACGATCGAGTCCCTCGTGAAGGCGGGCGCGTTCGACTCGCTCGGCGCGACGCGTCGCTCGCTCGTCGAGATCCACGAGGGCGCCGTCGAGTCGGTCGTGAAGGAGAAGCGGGCTGAAGAGGTCGGCGACTTCGGCTTCGACTTCGACAGCCTCTTCGACGACGACGAGCGGGATGCCGCGCCGTCGCTCGTGCCCGCGCGCCCGGAATGGCCGAAGAAGCAGAAGCTGGCGTTCGAGCGCGACATGCTGGGGCTCTACGTGTCCGATCACCCGCTTGCGGGCCTCGAGGCTCCGCTCGCGAAGCACGCGTCGACGACCATCACCGACCTGATGACCTCCGATTCGACGCAGGACGCCGACACCGTCACGGTTGCAGGTCTCGTCACGAGCGTGCAGCACCGCATCGCGAAGGCCTCGGGCAACCAGTACGGCATGATCACGGTCGAGGACTTCTCGGGCGAGATCACGGTGATGTTCATGGGCAAGGCCTACCAGGAGTTCGCGCCCGGACTGCAGGCCGATTCGATCGTGGTCGTGCGCGGGCGGGTCAGCATGCGCGACGACGGCATGAACCTGCACGCCTACAGCGTCTTCACGCCCGAGATCGGTCAAGACGAGGAATCGGGCATCGTGAAGATCACGCTGCCCGACCAACGGGCGACGCAGGAGACCACCGAGGCGCTCCGAGACGTGCTCGTCCGTCATCACGGCGACACCGAGGTCCGCATCACGCTGACGAAGGGCCGCGTCGGTCGCGTCTTCGAGATCGGGCAGTACCCGGTCAAGGTGACCGCCGACCTCTACGGCGAGCTGAAGAGCCTGCTCGGCCCGAACTGCCTCGTGTGACGGCGGCCCGGTGCGCGGCGTGACACGTCGGTAGGCTGGAATCATCATGCTGCGCACCATCGACCTCCGTGGAACCCGACCCTCGACGGCAGGGCTCCTCGCCCTCGTGCCCCGGGCGGCGACCGACGTCTCCGCGGCACTCGACGCCGCCCGCTCGATCATCGACGAGGTGCGCGAGCACGGTGAGACGGCGCTGCTCGACCAGGCCGAGCGCTTCGACGGCGTTCGACCTTCGGCGGTGCGCGTGCCGGCCGATGAACTGGCGGCGGCGCTCGAGGGTCTCGCCCCCGAGATCCGCGCCGCGGCGCTCCAGACGATCGAGCGCGTCCGTTCCGCGAGCGAGGCCCAGGTGCCCGCCCCGCAGACGACCGTGCTCGCCGCGGGGGCCATCGTCGAGCAGCGCTGGCAGCCCGTCGCCCGCGTCGGCCTCTACGTGCCGGGCGGCAAGGCCGTCTACCCGTCGAGCGTGATCATGAACGTCGTGCCGGCCCAGGTGGCCGGGGTGCGCTCGATCGCGCTCGCGTCGCCGGCGCAGTCGGAGTTCGACGGCCGCATCCACCCGACGATCGCGGGCATCGCAGCCCTCCTCGGCATCACCGAGGTCTACGCCATGGGCGGCGCCGGGGCGATCGGCGCCTTCGCGTATGGCGTCGACGGCATCGGTCTCGACCCGGTGCAGCGCGTGACCGGTCCGGGCAACGTCTTCGTCGCCGCCGCGAAGCGCGTCGTGCAGAGCGTCACCGGCATCGATGCCGAGGCCGGGCCGACCGACATCCTCGTCATCGCCGACGACAGTGCCGACCCCGATTTCGTCGCGGCCGACCTCGTGAGCCAGGCGGAGCATGACGAGCTCGCCGCCGCCGTGCTCGTCACCGACTCACCTGAACTCGCCGCTCGGGTGGCCGAGCGCCTCGAGGCGCGCGTCACGGCCACGAAGCACAGCGCGCGGGTGCGCGAGGCGATCGACGGCGTGCAGTCGGCGATCGTGCTCGTCGACGACCTCGAGCAGGCCGCCGACTTCGCGAACGCCTTCGGCCCCGAGCACCTCGAGATCCAGGTGCGCGACGTCGATGCCACGCTCGCTCGCATCGAGAACGCCGGCGCGATCTTCGTCGGCTCCTTCTCGCCGGTCAGCCTCGGCGACTACGCCGCGGGTTCCAACCACGTGCTGCCGACGGGCGGTCAGGCGCGCCACGCATCCGGGCTCTCGGCCGCCACGTTCCTGCGTCCGCAGCAGGTCGTGCGCTACGACGAGCAGGCGCTCCGCGAGGTCGCACCGGTGATCGCCGCGCTCTCGACCGAAGAGGACCTGCCCGCCCACGGCGAGGCCGTCACCGCCCGCTTCCCGGGCTGACCTCGATCCGATCCGTTCCGCCGGGAGTCGTCGCGGCGGTCGGCGGCGCCCCGATCGCCGCCGCTAGGCTGGGAGCACCATGTACTGTCCCTTCTGCCGCCACCCCGACTCCCGAGTCATCGACTCCCGCACGAGCGACGACGGGCTCTCGATCCGGCGCCGCCGCCAGTGTCCCGAGTGCGGGCGCAGGTTCTCGACCACCGAGACGGCGAGTCTGGTCGTCATCAAGCGTTCGGGCGTGGTCGAGCCGTTCAGCCGCGAGAAGGTCGTGCTCGGCGTCCGGAAGGCGTGCCAGGGCCGCCCGGTGACCGACTCAGACCTCGCGGTGCTCGCGCAGAAGGTCGAGGAGACGATCCGTTCGACGGGTGCGTCGCAGATCGAGGCGAACGACATCGGCCTCGCGATCCTGCCGCCGCTCCGCGAGCTCGACGAGGTCGCGTACCTCCGTTTCGCAAGCGTGTACCAGGCGTTCGATTCGCTCGACGATTTCGAGTCCGCGATCGATCAACTGCGTGAAGAGCACGGGCGTCTGCCGGCGCGACCGGTGGAGTGACGTCGGCCCCGCCGCTCCCACTCCGGTAGCCTGAGGCGCGATGTATCGACTTCTCTTCACCGCCTTCCTCTCCCACATGGACCCGGAAGACGCGCACCACCTCGCGTTCCGCGTCATCCGTGCGCTGCCGACGCTCGGGTTCGGCAAGCTCGTCGAGCGGTTCACCGCGCCCGACCAGTCGCTCGCGGTCGAGACGCTCGGCCTTCGCTTCCCGTCGCCCTTCGGCGTCGCAGCAGGATTCGACAAGGACGGCTTCGCAGTGCGCGGCCTCGGCAACCTCGGGTTCGGGCACGTCGAGGTCGGCACGATCACCGCGGTCGCCCAACCCGGCAACCCGCGGCCGCGGCTCTTCCGCCTCGTGGGCGACCGCGCGCTCGTGAACCGCATGGGATTCAACAACGGCGGTGCGGATGCCGCAGCCGGCCGTCTCTCGCGTCTGGCACGCCGTCGCGATCGTCCGGTGCTCGGCGTCAACATCGGCAAGAGCCGGGTCACCGCCGTCGAAGACGCGGTGGCCGACTACGAACGGAGCGCCCGCGTGCTGGCACCCTTCGCCGACTACCTCGTGGTCAACGTGAGCTCGCCGAACACCCCGGGGCTGCGCGGCCTGCAGGAGATCGATTCGCTCGCCCCGCTCCTCGAGTCGGTGCGCGCTGCCGCCGGCGTCACCCCGCTCCTCGTGAAGATCGCCCCCGACCTCGACGACGCCGAGATCGTGCGCATCTGCGAGCTCGTCGAGCGACTCGGCCTCGACGGCATCATCGCGACGAACACGACGATCTCCCGCGAGGGGCTCACGGCCGAGGCATCCGTCGTGGAAGCCATCGGGGCAGGCGGCCTCTCGGGCGCACCGCTCGCTGCACGCTCGCTCGACGTCCTGCGACTCATCCGCGCTCAGGTGCCCGCCGAGCTCTGCGTCGTCTCGGTCGGCGGCGTCGAGACCGCCGCCGACGTGCAGAACCGGCTCGATGCAGGCGCCACGCTCGTGCAGGGATACTCGGCGTTCATCTACCGGGGCCCGTTCTGGGCCAGACAGGTCAACCGCGGCCTGGCGAAGTTCGCACGCAGCCGCCGTTCGGCCGTCGCGGCGTAGCGAGCAGCTCGAACGTCAGAGCACGCCGAGATCGGCGAGCCGGTCGGCGATCGTCGATCCGTCGTTCGCCGAGACCCACGGCACACCCGAGGCGTGCTGCTCCGTCTTGGTGCGACCTCCGGCGAGCACGGCCTCGCCCTTCGACAGGCGGCGAATGGCGACGGCGGCGACCTTGCCGGGGTGCTCGAGCGCGAAACGCTCGTAGTGCTCCTCGTCGTGCTGACCGTCGTCGCCGATGAGCAGCCAGCGCACCTCGGGGAACTCCTCGGCGAGCCGCCGGAGGTTCTCCTGCTTGTGCTCACGGCCGCTCCGGAACCAGCGGTCGTGCGTCGGCCCCCAGTCGGTGAGGAGCAGCGGCCCGGCGGGATAGAGATTGCGCGAGAGGAATCTCGTGAGCGTCGGTGCGACGTTCCAGGCGCCCGTCGACAGGTAGATGACCGGGGAGGCCGGGTGCGAGCGCACGAGGCGCTCGAACAGCACGGCCATGCCCGGGGTCGGGATTCGCGCATGCTCGTCGAGCACGAACGTGTTCCAGAATGCGACGAGCGGCCGGGGGAGCGCCGTGACCATCACGGTGTCGTCGACGTCGGAGATGATGCCGAACCGCACCTCAGGTCCGACGATCCAGATCGGCGCCTCGACCGGCTCCGCACCATCGGTGTGCAGCGTGACACGGTGCCAGCCGGGCTCGAGCGAGACCGGCACCTTCGTGTCGACCACCCCGCCGCGATCGGCCAGCACCTCGATGCTCGTGCCGCCGACCTCGATCACCACGGGCACGCCGCCCACGGGCACGCTCGTGAAGCTGCGCCATCCGCGGATGCCCTGCTCTCCACGGCGACGGCGGCGCTTCGACGTCTCGTCGGGGTCGACCGGCTTGCTGAGCAGCACCCGGCAGAGCACTCGTACCCATTCGGTGGAGCCGTAGCCGGTGTAGGGCACGATGGTGGGCCGGTGCCCTCGGCGGCGCGCCCAGCGTTCGCGGATGTCGTGCACCCAGTCTTCGAGGCGCGCGGCACGATGCCGGACCTGGCGCTCTCGTTGTCCGGCCGGAAGGGGGGAGCTCGCCGGCATCCACTCAGTCTGTCATGCGTCGAGGCCGCGTCGCGAAACGTGCCCGGCATGGTCGGACGACCCGCGCCGCTCCGGGTAGAGTGGACGGGCAACTGAGGAGGTTCCGTGCCGAATGTCGACCTGATCCTGGGGGCCGATCCGAGCCGGAGACGCTCGATCCGCACCGAGCCGACCCAGCGACGCAGTACGCAGCGGCTCGACGCGCTGCTCGATGCCGCGGCGGAGATCGTCGACGAGTCCGGATTCGAGCGGCTGACCACGCAGATGGTCGCCGAGCGCGCCGGCGCCTCGATCGGCACCGTGTACCGCTACTTCCCCGATCGCGTCGCCGTGCTGTACGCACTTCGCGAGCGCTCGGTGCGGCGGTTCCGCGAGCGCATCGCCGACGACCTCGTCGACATCGATCTCGCCAACTGGTGGCACCTCATGGACGTGGCGATCGACGCGTGCGCTGCGATGTACCGCGACGAGCCCGGCTTCAGCGTCGTGCACGCCGCACGTCGCGAGACTCCCGAAGACGACATCGAGCCCGAGCTCGCGCATCGGCTCGCACGCCTCATCGAGGCGGAGTTCGGCGGCGATGACCTCGACCTCGTCGAGCTCCGGTTCCGCCTCGGCGTCTCGATCGAACTCGGCGACGCGCTCATCAGCCGCGCCTTCGAGCGCGACGAGGCCGGCGACGACCGGTACCTGGCCGAGGCGAAGCGCCTCGTGCACGACTATCTCGCCGAGCACCTCGGCGAGGTGCGCAGCGCCAGCAACGCGGCCTGACCCGCCTTCTGAGGCCGACGCGCCGCGTCGCGTTCGTTGCCTCGGCACGTGATTGGTGTTTGGCTGGAAGCCGGTCCGGCGAGCGCCGGGCGTGGAATGAGGCAGCATGATCGAGTTCCGAGGCGTCACCAAGCAGTTCCCCGACGGCACCGTCGCGGTGGCCGGTGTCGACATCGTCGTCCCGCCGCGCAAGACGACCGTCTTCGTCGGCTCCTCGGGTTCCGGCAAGACCACACTCCTGCGCATGATCAATCGCATGGTCGATCCGACCGCGGGTCAGGTGCTGATCGACGGCACGGATGTCGCGACGCTCGACCCGGTGGGGCTGCGACGCGGCATCGGGTACGTGATGCAGAACTCGGGGCTGCTGCCGCACCGCAAGGTGATCGACAACGTCGCGACGGTGCCGCTGCTCCGCGGTGAGAAGAAGGCGGTCGCCCACGCTCGCGCTCTCGAACTGCTCGACACGGTGGGGCTCGACCGCTCCCTCGCCGACAAGTATCCGAGTCAGCTCTCAGGAGGTCAGCAGCAGCGCGTGGGCGTCGCCCGGGGGCTCGCCGTCGACCCCAATATCCTGCTGATGGACGAGCCGTTCGGCGCCGTCGACCCGATCGTGCGGGCGGAGCTGCAGCAGGAGCTGCTGCGCCTGCAGGGCGAACTCGGCAAGACGGTCGTCTTCGTCACGCACGACATCGACGAGGCGTTCCTCCTCGGCGACCAGGTCGTGATCATGCAGCGCGGCGGGCAGATCTCCCAGGCGGCGTCTCCTGCTGAGATCCTCGCGAATCCCTCCGACGACTTCGTCGCCGACTTCGTCGGGGCGAATCGGGGCAAGCGGGCGTTGCACCTGACCGAGGTCGACGGGCGGCGGATCGTCGTCGACGACGACGGCCGCCCTGCGGGAGTGCTCGCCTCGTGAACTGGCTCTGGTCGAATCTCGACCTGGTCGGCGAACTGATGCTGACGCATCTGGCACTGTCGGTGCCGGCGATCATACTGAGCTTCGTGATCTCGGTTCCGATCGGATGGGTCGCGCACCGGTACCGGTGGTCGCGAGGGGTGCTGCTCTCGCTCTGCGGCCTGCTCTACGCGATCCCGTCGCTTGCGCTGCTCATCGCCCTGCCGGTCGTCACCGGGCAGCGGACGACCTCCCCGATCAACCTCGTGGTCGCACTGACGCTGTACGGCATCGCGGTGATCGTGCGCACCGCCGCCGACGCCTTCGACGCGGTGGAGACCGATGTGCGTCAGTCGGCGACGGCCATCGGGTATTCGACGGCGGGTCGGTTCTGGGGCGTCGAGCTGCCGCTCGCGGGGCCGGTGCTGCTGTCCGGCCTCCGGGTCGTGATCGTGAGCACGGTGAGTCTCGCCACCATCGGCGCCGTGATCGGCGTGCAGAGCCTCGGCAGCCTGTTCACCGATGGCCTGCAACGCGGCATCCAGGCCGAGATCGTCACGGGCATCGTCGCGACGATGGTCCTCGCCATCGGGCTCGACTGGGCGGCCGTGGCGATCGGCCGCCTGCTGATGCCGTGGTGGCGGCCGAGCGTCGCGGAGCGTCGCCGCACCCTCGACCGAGTGGAGCGGGTGGACGCCGCATGAACCTCCTGCTCGAGGGCATCGCCTGGATCCTCGACCCCGCCAACTGGGCCGGGGCGGGGTCGATCCCCGAGCGCATCGCCCAGCATCTCGCGATCTCGGCGACCGTGCTCGTGATCTCAGCGGTCATCGCCCTGCCGATCGGCATGCTCGTCGGGCACACTGGCCGGGGCAAGGAGCTCGTCGTGACGGTCTCCGGAGGGTTGCGCGCGCTGCCGACGCTCGGCTTGCTGACGCTCCTGGCCCTGTGGCTCGGCATCGGCCTGCAGGCGCCGATCATCGCACTGGTCGTGCTCGCATTGCCGCCGCTGCTCGCCGGCGCCTACTCGGGGCTCGAGTCCGTCGACCGACGCACGGTCGACGCTGCGAGGGCGATGGGCATGCGCGAGGGGCAGATCATCGGCAAGGTCGAGGTGCCGCTCGGCATGCCGATCATCGTCGGCGGCATCCGCTCGGCCACGCTCCAGATCATCGCGACCGCGACACTCGCCGCGTACATCGCCGACGACGGGCTCGGCCGCTTCATCTTCGCCGGACTGAAGACCCGCGACTACGCCGAGATGCTCGGCGGCTCGATCCTCGTGATCCTGCTCGCCCTCGCCATCGACGGGCTCTTCGCGATCATCCAGCGCCTCGTCGTGCCCGCCGGCGTGCGGGCGACCAGAACCAGAGAGCTCCGCTCGCGGCCGCCCCGGCCACGAGCGGCCGTGGGGCGACCCATCACCGAAGGGAATCCAGAATGAACACCGCAGGAAAAGGCCGGCTCGTTGCACTCGCAGCAGTCGCGGTCGGGGCGACAGTGGCCCTGGCAGGGTGCGCGTCGGGCGATCCGCTGGACAGCGGATCGAGTTCCGACGGCGCGTCGTCGGAGACGATCGTCGTCGGTTCGCAGGACTACTACTCCAACGAGATCATCGCCGAGATCTACGCGCAGGCGCTCGAGGAGAACGGCTTCACGGTCGATCGGCAGTTCCGCATCGGCCAGCGGGAGGTCTACATCCCCGAGATCGAAGCGGGCGAGATCGACGTCTTCCCCGAGTACACGGGCAATCTGCTCCAGTACTACGTGCCCGAGACGACGGCGACGACGAGCGACGACGTCTACGCCGAACTCGAGACCTCGCTGCCCGAGGGCCTGCGCGTGCTCGACCAGTCGCAGGCGACCGACCAGGACTCGTACAACGTCACGAAGGAGTTCTCGGACGCCAACGGAGTGACGAGCCTCGCCGACCTCGCGAAGGTCACGACGCCGCTGACCCTCGGCGGCAACTCCGAACTCGAGACGCGCCCGTACGGTCCCGAAGGGCTCAAGTCGGTCTACGGGGTCGATGTGGCCTTCACGCCGATCGAGGACAGCGGCGGCCCGCTCACCCTCAAGGCGCTCGTGGACGACCAGGTGCAGCTCGTCAACATCTACAGCGCCGACCCGAACATCAAGGCCAACGACCTCGTGACGCTCGAAGATCCCGAGGGGCTCTTCCTGGCATCGCATGTCGTACCGGTCGTGAGCGAGAAGGTCACCGACGAGATCGCCGAGGTCATCAACACCGTGAGCGATGCGCTCACCGCCGAAGACCTCGTCGCGCTCAATGCGTTGAGCGTCGATGAGCAGCAGTCGGCCGACCAGATCGCGAAGGACTGGCTCGCCGAGAAGTCGCTGTTCTAGCGGTTCGCGTCGAGATTCGAGGGGTCGGATGCCGCGGCATCCGACCCTTCGTCGTCGTCGGCCGCGCCGGCCGCAGCATCCGACGACTCGCGCGCCGGGGCATCCGTGACGGTCATGTGCTTGGCCTCGGAATGAACGAGGAGTTTCTTCACGCCCCAGACGGCGGCGAGGAAGAGGGCGATGACGCCGACGAACAGGTAGCCCGCCCAGTGCAGCTCGCGGCTCAGCTCGCGGTAGCTCCCGGCGGCGAGCCAGCCGACGGTCACGTAGGAGAACGCCCAGATGACGCACGCGGGCACCGTCCACGCCATGAACTTGCGGTACCGCATCGAGCTCATGCCGACGGTGAGCGGGATGAGCGAGTGCAGCACGGGCAGGAACCGGGAGATGAAGACCGCCGGCCCGCCGCGGCGGTCGAGGTAGCGCTCGGCGCGAGCCCAGTTCTCGTCGCCGATCTTGCGCCCGACCCACGATCGGTGGATGTGGGGTCCGAACCAACGGCCCAGCGCGAATCCGATGCTCTCGCCGATCAGTGCGCCGACGATGACGGTGATCGTGAGCGCGAAGTACTCGCCCACTCCGTCGACGGCCGTCGACGCGACGATCACGATCGTGTCGCCCGGAACGACGAGACCGATGAGCACCGACGTCTCGAGCAGCATTCCGAGCCCGGCGAGGAGGGTGCGGGCGATCGGGTCGACAGCCTGGACGGTGTCGAGGATCCAGTCGAGGATCTCGTTCATCGTTCGAGCGTAGCGAGGCGCACTGGGCGCCGGCATCAGACTCGGGTCTGATTCGCCGGCGGGCGCCTCGTACCGTGGTCGGGGTCAGGCGACCGCGCCGAGGGTGGCGAGCAGTGCGACGATCGGTACGGCGACGATGATCGCGGCGGTCCACACGACGGCGGAACCGGTCAGCGGGCCGGAGAGCTGCCGGGGTTCATCGAGGCGGGCGAGTCGCGCCTCGAGCATCGTGACGTCGGGAACGACCCCGCCGGAGTCGGCGTAGGCGCCGGGTTCGCCGCCGCTGCCGACCTGCAGCATCGCGCGGCGGAGCGCCTCGTCGTCGGACTCGCGACGTGCATGATCGTCGGCGAGCATCTCGGCGAGGAGTGCCACCGACCGTTCGGCGCGATTGGCGATCGGGAACCAGGGCAGCGCGCTGTGCCAGGCGCGGAACGCGAGGAGCACGAGATGGTGCAACTGATCGAGGTGCGCGCGCTCGTGCGCGATGACGGCCCGCAGTTCGGCGTCGTCGAGCGCGTCGATGAGGCCGTCGGTGAGTACCGTCGCGGTGCGGATGCCCGGCACGCAGTAGGCGAGGGGCACCGGATGGGCGAGCACGCGAGTTCTCGGCTGACCGGGCATCGGGTCGCTGAGCAGGTCGATGAGCTGATGCTGGCGGCGGCGTTCGCGCTCGGCGCGCACTGCCGTGAGTGCGAGGTTGAGCGCGAGATGCAGGGCGAGTCCGGCGGCGAGCGTGAGGGCGGCGAGGTGCACGACGCCGAACACGGGCGGGATCGGGCCGGTGAAGAGGTGGGGGAGGAGGGCCCGGGCCGCGCCCAGCAGCGACCCGGCCGGAGACGCGCCGAAGACGAGCAGGCAGCCGATCATCGAGAGGCCGCCGCCGAGTGCGATCGCCTGCCAGAGTGCCAGAGCGATCGCAGGGGAGCGCGTGGGCCAGGCCGCTCGCGACAGCACGAGGGGGATCGGCCACGCGAGCAGGAGTGCGAATCCGCCGAGCAGCACGGCGACGGTGAGCATCGTCAGGATCGCGAGAGGTCGTCGAGCAGGCGCCGCAGCGTTGCGGCCTCACCGGCGCTGACGGTGCCGACGAATCTGGCGAGCGCGGCATCGCGGTCGCTTGCGCGGTCGAGCACTTCGTGCATGAGCTCTGCGGTGTGCTCTTCGCGAGTGAGGAGCGCCCGGTAGCGGTGCGGGCGTGTTTCGCGCGCACGTGACACGAAGCCCTTGCGCTCGAGCCGGGACAGCACGGTCAACACGGTCGTCGTCGCGACGGCGCGGCCGGGCTCGCCTTCGCTGATGGCGAGGGCGTCGCGCAGTTCGTTCGCGGTGAGCGCGGCGTCGCGCGACCACAACACCTCCATCACGGAGCGTTCCAGTTCGCCGAGACTCGCCATGCCTCCAGACTACCGTCGTCGGGCGATTTGTTCTACGCTTCGTAGAAGAAGGTTCTACTGCGTGTAGAACGTAGCGACATCACTTGCGATCCGCGTGTGAAAGGGGCATTCGTGAACGAGCTGCTGGATCCACTGCTGCTCGCCCGATGGCAGTTCGGGCTCACCACCGTGTACCACTTCCTGTTCGTCCCGATCACCATCGGCCTCGCGACCTCCACGGCGGTCTTCCAGACCGCGTGGTACCGCACCGGCAAGCTCGAGTACCTGAAGATCACGAAGTTCTTCGGCACGATCTTCCTCATCAACTTCGCCATGGGCGTCGTGACGGGCATCGTGCAGGAGTTCCAGTTCGGCATGAACTGGTCGGAGTACTCGCGCTTCGTCGGCGACGTGTTCGGCGCCCCGCTCGCGATGGAGGGCCTGCTCGCCTTCTTCTTCGAGGCGACGTTCATCGGGCTCTGGATCTTCGGCTGGGACAAGCTGCCCCGCGGCATCCACCTCGCGACGATCTGGTGCACGGCCATCGGCTCGATCGCATCGGCCTACTTCATCATCGCGGCGAACGCGTTCATGCAGAACCCGGTCGGCTACGAGATGAACGCCGAACGCGGGCGGGCGGAGCTCGTCGACATCGGCGCGCTTCTGGCGAACCCCGTGGCGCTCGCGGCCTTCCCGCATACGATCGCGGCGAGCTTCATGGTGGCGGCCGGCCTCATCATCAGCGCCGCGGCCTGGCACCTCGCCCGCAACCAGCACCTCGACTCGATGCGCCCCGCACTGAAGTTCGGCCTCTGGGTCATGGTCGGTTCCGGCATCCTCACGACGCTCTTCGGCGACCAGCTCAGCCTCGCCATGGTGGCGACCCAGCCCATGAAGATGGCCGCAGCCGAGGCGATGTACGACACCGCATGCGGGGCGGATGCCTCGTTCTCGCTGTTCACCCTCGGCACGCCCGACGGGTCGAGCGAACTCTTCTCCATCCGCGTGCCGTACCTCCTCTCATTCCTGTCGACCCACACCTTCGACGGTTGCGTGGAGGGCATCAACGACCTGCAGATGCAGTACCAGGAGCTCTACGGCCCCGGCGACTACACGCCCATCATCTGGGTCACCTACTGGTCGTTCCGCTGGATGATCGGCCTCGGCCTGCTCCACGTGCTCGTCGCCGTGGTCGGCCTCTGGCTCACCCGCAAGGGCCGCATGCCGAAGCAGGCATGGGTCTGGAAGGTCGCCGTCTGGAGCTTCCCGCTCTCGCTCGCCGCGATGATCGTCGGCTGGATCTTCACCGAGATGGGCAGGCAACCCTGGATCGTGTTCAGCCTGCTGCCCACCGAATCGGCGGTATCACCGAACGTGACCGGGCTCGACGTGCTCATCTCGCTCGTGGCGTTCACCCTGATCTACGGCATCCTCGCGGTGGTCGAGGTTCGTCTCATCATCCGGGCCATCAGGAAGGGCCCACCGGAGCTCGGCGAACCCGATCCCGAAACCGGCCGCGTCGAACCCGCCTCGACGGTCTACTAGGAGGACACACCATGGATCTCACAGTGCTCTGGTTCTGGATCGTCGCCTTCATGTTCGTCGGCTACTTCGTGCTCGACGGCTTCGACTTCGGCGTCGGCATGTCCCTCCCGTTCCTCGGGAAGGACGACACCGACCGCCGGGTGCTCATCAACACGATCGGCCCCGTGTGGGACCTGAACGAGACGTGGGTGATCGTCGCGGGAGCCGCGCTCTTCGCGGCGTTCCCCGAGTGGTACGCCACGCTCTTCTCCGGGTTCTACCTCGCGCTCCTGCTCATCCTGCTCGCGCTCATCGCTCGCGGCGTCTCCTTCGAGTACCGCCACCAGCGACCCGAGTCGCGCTGGAAGAAGTGGTTCGACGGCATGATCGTCGTCGGGTCGGCAGTGCCGGCGCTCCTCTGGGGCGTCGCGTTCGCCAACATCGTGCAGGGCGTGCCGCTCGACGCGGATCACAACTACACGGGAACGCTCTTCGACCTGCTGAACCCGTACGCGCTGCTCGGCGGCGTCACGACCCTGCTGCTCTTCTTCACCCACGGCGTGGTGTTCGCCTCGCTGAAGACCGAGGGAGATCTGCGCGAGCGGGCGAGACGGCTCGCTGCGAAGTCGGGTCTCATCACGATCGTCGTCGCCGCCTCCTTCCTCCTCTGGACCGGGCTCGCCTTCGGCACGCTCTGGTTCTGGATCCTCGCGGCGGTCGCCGCGGTGGCCCTGATCGGCGGATGGATCGCGAACCTGCGCGGCGCGGAGGGCATCGCCTTCACCCTGCTCGCCGTCACGGTCGCCACTGCGGTGCTCGCGCTCTTCGCGGCCCTGTTCCCCGACGTGATGCCGGCCTCGAACGATCCGGCGAACAGCCTCACGATCGAGAACGCCTCGAGCACGACGTACACGCTCACCGTCATGAGCTGGGTCGCCGTGTTCTGCCTGCCGCTGGTGCTGCTGTACCAGGGCTGGACGTACTGGGTGTTCCGCAAGCGCGTCTCGCGCGCTTCGATCGAGGCGGCAGCGCACTAGGTGAGACCGCTCGATCCGCGGCTCCTCCGCCGCTCCCGTGCCGCCCGCGGCTTCCTCGCCGCGGGCGGCGCCCTCGCCCTCGTCCAGAGCGCCGCCATCGTGGCGTTCGCCTGGGCGCTCGCGTCCCTCGTGACCGGCTTCATCGACGGCATGTCGATGGCCGACGGCGTGCCCCTCCTCGTGCTGCTCGTCGCCGCGGCATCCGTTCGCGCCGTCGCCGCCTGGGTCTGGGACGTGGTGGGCTCCGCCGGTGCCACCCGGGTGAAGGCCGAGCTCCGCAGCGAGCTGCTCACGGCGCTCGAGGCCGAGCCCGAGGGGCTTCCCGACTTCCCGACGGCGCGCATCGCGACCCTGCTCGGCCCGGGGCTCGACGCCCTCGACGCGTACTTCGGCCAGTACCTGCCGCAGCTCGTGTCGACGATCGTGGTCACCCCGATCCTCATCGCGATGGCATGGGTCGCCGACCCGCTGTCGGGGCTCGTGCTCGTGATCGTGCTGCCGCTCATCCCGGTCTTCATGGCGCTCATCGGCATGGCCACCCAGGTCGTGCAGCGACGACAGTGGGAGAGCCTCGCGTCACTGTCGCGCGGCTTCCTCGAGGTCGTCGGCGGACTGTCGACGCTGCTGCTCTTCCGCCGTGCCGAGCGCCAGACCGCCCGCATCAGGGCGGTCACCGACGAGTACCGCTCGCACACCATGAAGGTGCTGCGCATCACCTTCCTCTCGGGCTTCACGCTCGAGTTCGCCGCCAGCCTCTCGGTCGCGCTCGTCGCCGTCTCGATCGGGCTCCGCCTCGTCGCGGGCGACATGATGCTGATCGCCGGCCTCTTCGTGCTGGTGCTCGCACCCGAGGTCTTCCTGCCGCTCCGCAACGTCGGCGCCGCCTTCCACGCGTCGACCGAGGGCGTCGCCGCGTCGGTCGACGCCTTCGACCTGCTCGACGCGGCCGAGCGGGCGCGTCGGGCATCGGCGCGCGACACGGCCGCCATCGCCGACGCGGCGAACGAGGGCGCGGATGCCGGTGGCGGCCTGCTGCTCCGGGGCATCCGGGTCAGGCGCGGCGACCGGGTCGTGCTCGACGGCCTCGACCTCGAGGCCCGCCGCGGTGAACTCGTCGCGGTGACGGGGGAGAGCGGCTCGGGCAAGTCGAGCCTGTTCGCGGCACTGCTCGGCTTCGTGCCGATCGAGGGCGTTGCCGAGCTCGACGGGTCGCGGCTCGGCGCCGGCGCCGCCTCCGGACCCCGGTCGAACCTCGCGTGGTCGGGGCAGACTCCGGCGCTGCTCGCCGGAACGATCGCCTCGAACGTGCGCCTCGGCGACGAAGACGCCGACCCCGCGCTCTGCATGCGCGCGTGCCGGCTCGCCGGCGTCGAGCTCGACCCCGAACTGCGGCTCGGGCCGGGCGGCTCCGGCCTCTCGGGCGGCCAGGCGCAGCGCGTCGCGACCGCCCGGGCGATCCATCGGCTGCTCGCCCGCGACGCTCCGCTGCTGCTGCTCGACGAACCCAGCTCGGCGCAGGACGCCGATCGCGAGGTCGCCCTCGGCGATGGGCTCCGCGAACTCGCGGCGGCCGGCCGCATCGTCGTGGTCTCGACCCACCGCACGGCACTCGCATCCCGGGCCGACCGCATCATCGAACTGGAGCCTGCGCATGTCTGACCCCGCGCGCGCCATGCTGCGCCGCTCCATCCCGAGCCCGCGCCGGCTCCTGCCCGCCGTGCTGTTCGGCATCGGCTCCGCCGGGTCGACGATCGTGCTGCTCGCGTGCTCGGCCTGGCTGATCGCCCGTGCCGACGAGCAGCCGCCCGTGCTGTACCTCTCGATGGCGATCGTCGGTGTACGCGCGTTCGCGCTCGGCCGGTCGGTGTTCCGGTACCTCGAGCGGCTCACGGGCCACGACGCCTCGTTCCGTCAGCTCGCCACGATCCGCGCCGACGTGTTCGCGCGCATGCTGCCGATCGCGCCCGACGGCATCGCGGCGACGCGACGCGGCGATCTGCTCGATCGCTTCGTGAGCGATGTCGACGAACTGCAGAACGTGCCGCTGCGGGCGGTCCAGCCGCTCGTGAGCGCGGCGATCGTGCTCGTGGCCGCCGTCGTCGGCATCGGGTTCCTGGCGCCGCAGTCGGCCGTCGCCGTGCTGATCTGCCTCGTCGCGGGCATCGGCGTTGCGCTCCTCGTGCAACAGCGGGCGGTCGCCCGGGCCGAGCGCACCACGGCACCGCTGCGCGGCGAGCTCCAGGCGGCGATCGTCGAACACGTGCAGGCGCTCGACGTGCTCGTCGCCTTCGACGCTGCCGGCGCCGGGCGCCGCCGCATCGACGAGCTCGGCTCCGAGTACGCCAAGGCGACCCGGACCCGTGCGGCGGCGACCGGCGTCGCAGCGGCGGCGATGAGCGCGATCGGCGGATTCGCCGTGGCCGCGAGCCTCGCCGCGGCGGTGCCGCTCCTGCAGGACGGCCGCATCGACGGGCCCACCTTCGCAGTGCTCTGCCTCGTGCCGCTCGCGATCGCAGAGATCGCGACGGCCGTGCCGCTCGCGGCGTCGGCGCTCCGGCTCGCGCGTGCGAGCGCATCCCGGGTCGCCGGAGCCGTGCCCGACACCGCGCCGGCGGGCATCCCCGCCGTGCCGGAATCGCCGGCGGCACCGCCGGCGGGCGATGCGCCGCCGATGATCGAGCTGCGCGGCGTGCAGGCGAGCTGGCCGGTGCTCGCGAACCCCGAGGGCGGCGCCGGCCCGGCCGCGTCCGACGACGGCAGGGGAACGGCCCTCACCCGGGTCGACCTCGCGATCGCGCCGGGTGAGCGGCTCCTCGTGCGCGGAGGTTCGGGAGCGGGCAAGACCACGCTCGCGCACGTGCTCGTGCGCTTCCTCGAGTACGCCGGTTCGTACCGCCTCGGCGGCGTCGAAGCGTCGACCCTCGACCCAGCCGACGTGCGCGGCATCGTCGGACTCGTCGAGCAGCGGCCGTGGCTCTTCGATGAAGACGTTCGGCAGAACCTGATCTTCGCCCGCGACACCGCGAGCGACGACGAGCTGCTCGACGTGCTCGAGCGCGTGGGCCTGCGCGAGTGGGTCGAGGAGCGCGGCGGCCTCGACGCGAAGGTCGGCGAGCGCGGCGCGCTCGTCTCGGGCGGGCAGGCGCAGCGACTCGCCCTCGCTCGGGCGATGCTCGCCCGGTTCCCCGTGCTCGTGCTCGACGAGCCGACGGCGAGCGTCGACCCCGCGCGCGCCGACGCGCTCCTTCGCGACCTGACCGACGCGGCGAGCCGCTCGGGCAGCAGTGTCGTGCTCATCTCGCACGCCCCGGTCGACCCCGCACTCGTCGATCGCGTCGTGACGATCGAGGACGGCCGCCTCCCGGCGATCTAGGCTGAGGGGATGCCGCGTCGCATCCGCCAGCTCACCCTGCCGGTGTGGCGCGACCCCGAAGCGGTGTTCCGCGCATTCTTCGCCGAGTCGCCGTACGTCGCCTGGCTCGACGGGGGAGCGGATGCCGCGTCGGGATCGAGCGTGCTCGCCGCCGCGCACCCCGGCACCGAGTTCGTCACGGCCGATGCGCGTCGTGGCACGGTCTCGAGGTCGCGGCCGGCTGCGTCGGATGCTTCGGCGCAGGTGCCGACCACGACGGCCGGCTCGATCTTCGACGTGCTCGGCGAGATGCTCTCTGGGCATCGACCAGCACCGGGCGACGACGCCATCGGGTCCACCGATGACGGGGGCCCGATCGGCTGGTTCGGCTGGTTCGGATACGAACTCGGCGCGCAGTTGAACGCGGTTCCGACGGCCGAAGCCGAGACGGCCGACGCCGCGTTCCTCTTCGTCGACCGCGCGATCGTCTTCGATCACGCCGCGCGGTCGGTGCGGCTCGTCTGGCTCGACGACGACGGGTCCGCCGCGCCGGGCCCGGCGGAGGCGTGGGCGGCCGAACTCGCGGCCGGCATCGAACGGCTCGCCGCGGCATCCGCGCCCGTGATCTCGCCGATAGCGTCGCCGGCCGGCGCCGGCCCCGACCGCGCGCCGACCCGCTGGCGGCACGGCCCCGAGCGCTACGAGCAGCTCATCGCCGAATGCCAGGCCGCGATCATCCGCGGCGACGCCTACCAGCTCTGCCTCACGAACCGGGTCGACGTCGACGTGCACCCCGATCCGGCCAGCGCCTACCTGGCGCTCCGCGCATCGAGTCCGAGCCACCACGGCGGGTACCTGCGCTTCGGCGACACCGCACTGCTCAGCGCCTCGCCCGAGCAGTTCCTCCACGTCGAACCCGGAGGCATCGTCTCGACGAAGCCGATGAAGGGCACTCGGCCGCGAAGCGCCGACCCCGAGACCGACGCCGCCCTTCGCCGGGAACTGCTCGCCAGTGAGAAGGAGCGCGCCGAGAACCTCATGATCGTCGACCTCATGCGCAACGACCTCGGCCGCATCGCCGAGCTCGGCACCGTCGAGGTGCCCAGCCTGCTCGACGTCGAGGAGTACGCCCACGTGCACCAGTTGGTCTCGACGGTGACCGCGCGGCTGCGGCATCCGCTCACCGCGCTCGACGCCGTGCAGTCGGCGTTCCCTGCGGGCTCGATGACGGGGGCGCCGAAGCACAGCGCCATGACGATCCTGCACGAGCTCGAGCAAGGGCCGAGGGGGATCTACTCCGGAGCCTTCGGCTACCTCGGCGTCGACGGCAGCGCCGACCTCGCGATGGTGATCCGCTCGATCGTGCTCACGCCGAACGGCGCTTCCATCGGCACCGGCGGCGGCATCACCGCGCTCTCGATCGCTGCGGAGGAGGTCGAGGAGACCCGCATCAAGGCGCGCGCGCTGCTCGCGGTGCTCGGCGCGGAGATGCCCACCTCGGAGTGAGTAGGCTTGATATCCGAGTGCGCCGTGATCCGGCGCGCCCGCCAGCCTTCCCGAGCGATACACGATTGAGAGTCACGTGGCACACGACCAGGACCCAGCGCACGCCGACGCCGGCGCGTACGACTTCGCCGCCATCCAGGCGAAGTGGCTTCCCGTCTGGGATGAGTCCGAGCCGTTCCGTGCCGGGCTCCCCGGCGACACGAGGCCGCGCAAGTACATCCTCGACATGTTCCCCTACCCCTCGGGCGACCTGCACATGGGTCACGCCGAGGCGTTCGGCTACGGCGACACCGTGGCGCGCTACTGGCGCCACCAGGGCTTCGACGTGCTCCACCCCGTCGGTTGGGACTCCTTCGGGCTGCCCGCCGAGAACGCCGCCATCAAGCGCGGCATCGACCCGCGCGGGTGGACCTACGAGAACATCGAGCAGCAGAAGCGCTCGTTCCGCCAGTACGCCCCGTCGTTCGACTGGTCGCGCGAGCTCCACACCAGCGACCCCGAGTACTACAAGTGGAACCAGTGGCTGTTCCTGAAGCTCTACGAGCAGGGCATCGCCTACCGCAAGGCTGGCCAGGTCAACTGGTGCCCCAACGACCAGACGGTGCTCGCCAACGAGCAGGTCATCGACGGGCACTGCGAGCGCTGCGGCGCGGTCGTGACCAAGAAGGCCCTCACGCAGTGGTACTTCCGCGTCACCGACTACGCCGACCGGCTGCTCGACGACCTGAACCAGCTCGAGGGCGCGTGGCCCTCGAAGGTGCTGTCGATGCAGCGCAACTGGATCGGCCGCTCCTCGGGCGCCGACGTCGAGTTCGAGATCGAGGGGCGCGAAGAGCGCATCCCGGTCTTCACGACGCGCCCCGACACGCTCTTCGGCGCGACCTTCATGGTCGTCGCGCCCGATTCCGACCTCGCGGCGGAGCTCGCGAGCGGCGCGTCCGCCGAGGTGCGCATGCGCTTCCAGGACTACGTCGACTCGGTGCGCGCCGAGAGCGACATCGACCGGCTCGCGACCGACCGGCCCAAGACGGGCGTCTTCCTCGAGCGTTACGCGATCAACCCGGTCAACGGCGAGCGCCTGCCGATCTGGGCCGCTGACTACGTGCTCGCCGACTACGGCCATGGCGCGATCATGGCCGTGCCGGCGCACGACCAGCGCGACCTCGACTTCGCGCGCGCGTTCGACCTGCCCGTGCGGGTCGTCGTCGACACGAACGCGCCCGTCACCGGCGTGATCCCCGTCATCCCGCTCGACGAGAACGGCGACCCGTACCTGCCCGACGACCTGGTCACGCTCGAAGACCCGGCGTCGACCGGCGTCGCACTCGCGGGCGAGGGCCGGCTCATCAACTCGGGTCCGCTCGACGGGCTCTCGAAGTCCAACGCGATCCGCCGCGTGATCGAGATCCTCGACGAGCGCGGCCTCGGTCGCTCGTCGAAGAACTACCGCCTGCGCGACTGGCTCATCTCGCGCCAGCGCTACTGGGGCACGCCGATCCCGATCATCCACTGCCCCGATTGCGGCGAGGTGCCGGTTCCCGAGGCCGAGCTGCCGGTGCGACTGCCGGATGCCGCGGGGCTCGACCTGAAGCCGAAGGGTGCGAGCCCGCTCGGCGCCGCAGAGGACTGGGTCAACGTCGCGTGCCCGAAGTGCGGGGGAGCGGCGCGCCGCGACTCCGACACGATGGACACCTTCGTCGACTCGTCGTGGTACTACCTGCGCTACCTCGACCCCAATAGCGACGTACGTGCCTTCGACCCGGCCGAGGCCGAGAAGTGGGCGCCCGTCGACCAGTACGTCGGCGGTGTCGAGCACGCCATCCTGCACCTCCTGTACTCGCGCTTCATCACGAAGGTGCTGTTCGACCTCGGCTACCTGAGCTTCACCGAGCCGTTCACCTCGCTGCTCAACCAGGGCATGGTCATCATGGACGGCACCAAGATGTCGAAGTCCAAGGGCAACCTGGTGGAGTTCGCGAGCGAGCTGCAGGCGCACGGTGCCGACGCGCTGCGCGTCACGCTGGCATTCGCCGGCCCGCCCGAAGACGACATCGACTGGGCGGATGTCTCGCCGGTCGGCGCGTCGAAGTTCCTGGCCCGCGCCTGGCGCATCTCGGGCGAGGTCACCTCGAGCCCCGATATCGAGTGGAAGACGGGCGATGCGGCACTTCGCCGGGTCACGCACCGTCTGCTCTCCGACGCCCCGGGCCTCGTCGAGGCGTTCAAGTTCAACGTCGTCGTCGCCCGACTCATGGAGCTCGTGAACGCGACCCGCAAGGCGATCGACTCCGGTGCCGGCGCCGGTGACGCCGCGGTGCGCGAGGCGGCGGAGGTCACCGCGATGATCCTCGACCTCTTCGCGCCGTTCACGGCCGAAGACATGTGGCAGCGCCTCGGCTACGAGCCGACCGTGGCACTCGTGCCGTGGCGCAAGGCCGACCCGGCACTCCTCGTCGAGGAATCGGTGACCGCGGTCGTGCAGGTCGACGGCAAGGTGCGCGACCGGCTCGAGGTGTCGCCGAAGATCTCGGGCGAAGAGCTCGAGGCGATGGCGCGCGCCTCGGCTGCGGTCGTCCGCTCCATCGGCGAGCGCGAGATCGTCAACGTGATCGTGCGCGCGCCGCGTCTCGTGAACATCGCGACCCGGGGCTGATCGTGCGAACCCTCCCCGAAACGGGGAGGGTTCGAATTCCGGTGCTCTCCGGCGACCACCCGAGCTGACGATTTCCAGGTCATGACGGCAGGGCGAGTTCGAAGGCGCGGTGCATCTGCTCCGGTCGAGCGATCATGCACTGCATTCCGAGAGCTGCCGCACCGCCGTCGTCACGCGACGAGTCGCCGATCATGACGCAGTGCCTCGGGTCGACGCCGAGCGAGTCCGACGCGAGTCGGAAGATCCGCGGGTCGGGCTTCGCGAACCCGACCTCATACGACAGGATCACCGCGTCGAACGCCGACGCGAGCCCCCAACGCGCCAAGGCGGGTCGGACATCCAGCGCGATGTTCGATACGACGGCCAGGGGCATCCCGATGTCTGAGGCGCGAGCGATGAATGCAGCGGCACCGGCGTTCAGCACCCATTGCCGGGGCATCGTCTCGTACAGGGCTTCTGCGAGCTCGGTCGACACGCGATCGTCGCGGGAGATCGTCGACACGAATGCGTGCCGATGCGAGGTGGGGTCGAGGTCCCAGTCCAGGCTCGGGAACCGCTGCCCCGCGTCGGCCCACACATTCCGAATCCGATCGGAGAGCCCCGCGGACGGGTCGACGTCGTGGGTTACCCGCGTGCGCGCATCGGCGATCCACTCGTCGACCGATCGAGCGACGGCCAGGGTGCCGTGGAAATCGAGGAGCACAGCGCGCGGGTGACGGTGAGGTGGTCGCGCTTCGGGACGCATGTCGCTCATTCTCCCGCCCTGCGCGAAGGGCGCCGATCGGAGGGATGGGGTGCCGGCGAGGTCAGGCCCAGGACTGCTTCTGCGAGTCGACCAGGTGGATCACGTCTGACGGCGAGGAGATCCAGAATCCGTCGAACCCGGTGCCGAGGTCTTCGATCTCGTCGCGTCGCGCGATCCCGGCGTTCTCCAGCACCTCCGCTGCCGAACCGGTGTCGGAAGCCACCAGCTCGAGCCATACTTCGGCCTGCGAGAGCCCGGGACAGTGGTCGATCCAGAGGTTGCAGGGGCCGAATTCGAATCCCGTGGCATCGCCGTTCGGTCCGGAGACCGCTGGGAGCTGCAGTACGTCGCGATAGAACCTGACCGTCGCCTCGTAGCGGTGCGGCGGCACCTTCATTGCGATGTTGCGACCGCCTGAGAACGCGGGATGCTGCTCGGTCATGGTGTGCTCCTCGATTCGAGTTGGTCTGACAGGTTGATGCAACCTTAGAGTTGCACCATCGAGAGTGCAACCTTTGAGTTGCACCAAGGCGCGGAGGTCCGGGTTCTTCGATTCGAACACCGGAGCTCGGCGAGGGGCTATATCTACTTTCGTTGCGGTAAAGTAGATATAGCCCATTGCCCGTCGACGTGAGGAAGTGACCCATGGCCTATTACGTCGACCTGCTCTGGAACCCCGAAGATGCCTCGCACCTCGGCCGCAAGGACCGTGCGCCCGGCCGGTACCGGGCGTACGTTCCCGATGAGCTCGGTGATGAGCTGCCCGCGATCAGCCCGGCGGCGCAGCGCGCCGCCGAGGATGCGCTGGCGGTGCTCGCACGTGCCGACGAGCGCATCGGCGAACGAGGGCGCTTCCTCAACCACCTGCTGATCCGCTCGGAGAGCATCTCGTCGTCGTGGATCGAGGGGAACAGCGTCACCCCGAAGAAGCTCGCCATCGCGGAGCTGCTCCAGCACAGCCCCACCGGACACAGCACGCGAGTCGCCGTGGAGGTCGTTGCGAACGTGCGAGCGACCGAGGCGGCGATCACGGAGCTCGGCGACTTCGACCGCGCGGTCACGACAGCCGACATCGAGCGCCTGCAGCACGTCATCGAGCCCAGGCTCGAGCCCGGCTTGCGTACCGTGCAGAACTGGGTCGGAGGGCCCGGATGGAGCCCGCTCCGCGCAGAATTCGTACCGCCGCCCGAAAGCGAGGTGCAGCGCCTGGTCGACGACCTCGCGCGCTTCGTGACCGCGACCGAGGGGAACCCCGTCGTGCGCGCGGCGATCGCCCATGCCCAGTTCGAGACGATCCACCCGTTCATCGACGGCAATGGCCGCACCGGCCGGGCGCTGATCCACACTGTGCTCCATCGCGCAGACGCGCTGCGGAACACGCTCATCCCCATCAGCACGGTCTTCGCCGGCGCCAAGGATCGCTACATCGCAGGGCTCACCGCCTTCCGGCAGATCCCGTCGCACCTCGACGACTGGATCATCGGCTTCGCAGAAGCGGCCGAGCTGGCGGCGGGCAATGCCGTCAGGCTCGCTGCAGACATCGCCGACCTCGACGAGAAGGTGCGAGCGGACCTGATCCGCTCCCGCGAGGTTCAGGCGATCACACCCGCGGCGCCGCGTCGTGATGCCGTGGTGCTCAAGATCCTTGACGCGTTGGCCACGGATCCGGTCCTGACCATCGAGAAGACGGCCGAGCAGCACGGGGTGTCCACGGCTGCCGCGCATCGCGCGCTGGTGCAGCTCGCCGAGGCGGGCATCCTCGGTCGCACAAAGGATCACAAGGGCAAGCTGATCTGCTGGACGGCAGACCAGCATCTGGCGCTCGTCAGCCTGACCGAGCGCAGCAACCGGGTCGGAGCAGGCGACACCGAGCACGGCGGCCCGCGCCTCGGCCCGCCGGCACCGGCCGTCGGGCGGGTCGGCGCGCTCCGGGCATAGGTGCTGCGGCGAGGTCTACGGCGAGAGCGGGCTTCTGTGCACCACTCCTCCTCGACAGCGGAGGAATGCCGCCCCGCTTGCACCGAGCACTGCTGGCCGCACTTCGAGTGCTGCCGGTCGTCCTAGCGTGCAGGCATGCCCGCTCGCGACGCCGTCGATCCGTTGGCGGTGCTCGATCGCACCGCCCGCCGCGCGAGCCCACGCGTCCGGGTCGGCGTCGGGGCCGCCGTGGTGCTGTTCGTGCTCGCAGTCGCGATCGCGGCGCTCATGTCGTTCGGCGCGGGTGGGGGCGGCGAGCAGGCGCGCATCGAGGCATCTGGTGACCGAGCGGATGCCTCGGCCGACCCGTCATCGACCTTGGGTGCGCCGTCGGTGCTCGTGCACGTGCTCGGTGCCGTCGTGCGGCCGGGGCTCGTCGAGCTCGACGCGGGTGCTCGGGTCGTCGACGCCATCGCGGCGGCAGGTGGTCTGGCACCCGATGCCGATCCGGCGGGGGTGAATCTCGCGCGTCCGCTCGTCGACGGCGAGCAGCTCGCGGTGCCGGTGGTCGGCCAGGTGCCGCCGCCTGCCGCCGAGGGTGCGTCGGTGCCCGGCACCGGCCCCGCGGATGGCCTCGTGCACCTGAACACCGCGGGCCTCACCGAGCTCGACACGCTCCCGCGGATCGGTCCGGCGCTCGCGCAACGCATCATCGACTGGCGCGACGCCAACGGCCCGTTCACGTCCACCGACCAACTGCTCGACGTCGCGGGCATCGGCCACGCCGTGTTCGCGGGCCTCGAGCCGCTCGTGGCGCTCTGAGTGCGCGACCTCCGCCTGCTCCTGCCCGCGATGTTCGCGTGGCTGGCCGGATGGTGGGCCATCGGCATCCCCGGAGGCGCCTCGGCGGCGGCGCTCGTCGCGTGGGCGCTGTGGGCGACGGCTTGCCTCGCTGCCGGTCTCGCTGTCGTTGGAGTGCTGCGTGAACGCCGTCGGCCCGCGGCGGGGGGCGATGGCGCACCGTTCGTTCGTGCGACGGCGACGGCCCTCGTCGTGCTGTCGGCCGGAGGCCTCGTGGCGAGCTCCGTGGCGCTCGGGCTCGGCGCGCGCGAGGCCTCTCCGCTCGCCGTCGCGGCCCAGGACCATCGATCACCCGAGGTCACGATCGAGCTCACCGGCGCCCCGCGGGCGATGCGCTCGAACTGGTTCGCCGAGGGCGAGGCTCCGCTGCTCCGGGTCGAGGGCAGGCTCGTCGTCATCGACGACGCCGCGGCGCACGCGGTACCGGTGACGACGGCGCTGTCGCTGCCCGCGGGTGAACTGCAGCTCGGCGCCCGGGTCACGTTCTCGGCACGCGTGACGGCATTGCCGGCCGAGGAGGGGGCGGCGTTCCGATTGGCGCCCGTGGGGGACATCCGCTCGGTGTTCCCGCCGCCGCCGTGGCTCGCCTGGACCGTCGGCCTGCGCACCGGCTTCGCCGAGGCCGCGGGCGCGCTCGACGGCGACGGCGGAGCACTCGTACCCGGGCTCGCGATCGGCGACACGAGCGCCGTCGACGAGGGCCTCGACTCGGCCATGAAGGCGTCGTCGCTGAGCCATCTGACGGCGGTCTCGGGGGCGAACTGCGCCATCGTGACCGCGGCGGCATTCGCCCTCGCCGCGCTGCTCGGCCTGCCTCGGCTGTTGCGTGTCATCGTCGCTCTCGCGGCCCTCGCCGGGTTCGTGGTGCTGGTCACCCCCGAGGCGAGCGTCGTTCGAGCAGCGACGATGGCTGTGGTCGTTCTCGTGGCCGTCGCGGCCGGACGCCCGGGTGGCGGCACTGCCGCGCTCTCGCTCGCGGTCGTCGTGCTGCTGGTCGCCGACCCGTGGTACGCCCGCGACTACGGGTTCGCACTGTCGGTGTTCGCGACGGCAGGGCTCCTGTTGCTCGCCCGGCCGCTCACCGTTGCACTCGCACGCTGGATGCCGCTGCCCGTCGCGGCCGTCATCGGCGTGCCGCTCGCCGCTCAGCTGGCCTGCCAACCGGTGCTCGTGATGCTCGACCCGGCGCTCGCCCTCTACGGCGTGCCGGCGAACCTGCTCGCGGCGCCGGCGGCGCCCGTCGGCACAGTGGTCGGCCTCATCGGCTGCCTGCTCCTGCCGGTGCTGCCCTCGGTCGGGTTCGCGTGCCTGCAGCTCGCGTGGTTGCCCGCCTCGTGGATCGCGTTGCTCGCTCGGGCCTCATCGGCCATGCCCGCTGCCCGCCTCGAATGGCTGCCGGATGCCCCGGGCGCGCTGCTCCTCGCGGCGTGCACGGCGATCGCGCTCTGGCTGCTCCTGGGGTCGCGGCGCCGGCGGCGAGTGCGTGGTGTCGCGGCCGCCGTGCTCATCGTGGCGATCGCCGTGCCGGTCGGACTCTTCGCGGGACGGCCGCTCATCGGTGCGGCGACGCGGCCCGCGGACTGGGATGTCGCCGCGTGCGACATCGGGCAGGGCGATGCGGTCCTCCTCCGCTCGGCCGAGGCGACGGCGCTGATCGACACCGGGCCGGATCCTGCCGCCCTCTCGCGCTGCCTGGCGTTGCTCGGCATCAGGCGTATCGACCTGCTCGTGCTGACGCACTGGGACGCCGACCATGTCGGGGGAGTGCCGGCGGTCGCCGGCCTCGTCGACACGGTGCTGCACGGGCCGCTCGATGGCGACCGATCGACGCGTGCGCTGGATCCGCTCGTCGCGGCGGGCGCTGAGCCCGTCGAGGTCGTCGCCGGCTTCGGTGGCACCCTCGCAGATGCGCGCTGGCGCGTGGTCTGGCCTCGGCCCGACGCACCGCCCGGCAACGACGCCAGCGTGGTGCTCGACGTCTCGACACCCGAGTACCGTGGCCTCTTCCTCGGCGACCTCGGTGAGGAGGCGCAGGCCCGGATGCTGCGGTCCGTGACGCTCGGCCCGGTCGATCTCGTGAAGGTCGCGCACCACGGCTCGGCCGACCAGAGCGAGCGCCTCTACGACGAGCTCGGCGCGACCGTCGGCGTCATCGGAGTGGGCACCGACAACGGCTACGGCCACCCGACCGACCGCCTCCTCGACCTGCTGCGTGCGAACGGCACGGCAGCGGTGCGCACCGACCGGTCGGGCACCGCGCTGCTGACGGCCGACGGCGACGGCTTCGGTCTCTGGACCGAGCGTGACTCCGCCGGTGTCTCCGGCGGCCCGTAGACTCGTTGTGACGAACGGGAGGTGCGGTGGCATCGCGCACAGGCGCATCGCGCTCAGGGGCATCGCCCAAGACGAAGGCGGCGATCCCGCAACTCGCATGGCACGCGATACGGCCGGCACCGGTGGTGCTCGTGACGGGTGCCGAAGATGTGCTCGCCGAGCGATCGATCACGATGCTGCGCGACTTCCTCCGCGCCGAAGACCCCGCGCTCGAGGTGAGCGATCTCGAAGCCGACGGCTATCGGCGCGGCGAGCTCATGACGCTGGCGAGTCCGTCGTTGTTCGGCGAGCCGCGGCTCATCCGGGTCAGCGGCGTCGAGCGCGCGAGCGACGACTTCCTGCTCGACGCGCTCGACTATCTCGGGCAGACGGCCGAGTCCACGACCCTCGTGCTCCGCCACCGCAACGGCGTGCGCGGCAAGAAGCTGCTCGACGCGATTCGCGCCGGCGGCGGGAGCGGCATCGAGATCGTCTGCGCCGAACTCAAGAAAGACGCAGAGAAGCAGGACTTCGCGGCCGCCGAGTTCCGCGCGGCGGGCCGCAAGATCAGCCCCGGCGCATTGCGCGCTCTCGTCGGCGCATTCAGCGACGATCTCCGTGAGCTCTCGGCCGCGTGCCGGCAACTGCTCGCCGATGCGCCATCCGACATCACCGAAGCCGTCGTCGCGCGCTATTACGGCGGCCGCGTCGAGACCAACGCATTCGCGGTGGCCGACGCCGCGATCGCCGGCCGGCACGGTGAGGCCCTCATCGCACTCCGGCACGCGCTCGACAGCGGTGCCGACCCCGTGCCCATGGTCGCGGCGTTCGCGATGAAGGTGCGCACGATGGCCAAGGTGTCGGGCACCCGAGGTGGCGGCCCGCAACTCGCCGGCTCGCTCGGCCTGGCACCGTGGCAGGTCGATCGCGCGCGGCGCGATCTCGCCGGCTGGACCGATGAAGGTCTCGGCCGGGCGATCGAAGCGCTCGCAGCGACGGATGCCGCGGTCAAGGGCGCCGAACGCGATCCGGTGTTCGCGCTCGAACGGCTCGTCGGCGTCATCGCCTCCCGCGGCCGCGCCTGACGAACGCGCCGTTCGAGCGACCGCTCCTCCTGCGCACGGCTCCTACCTCGGTGCGCGAGTTCGTGGCGTCGTGCACGCGTCGATGGATGACCCCGGGCATGATGAAGGCCCCGACACATCCGTGCCGGGGCCTTCATCGAGTGCGTGTTCGCGTCAGAGCGCTGCGACCTGCTTCGCGAGAGCCGACTTGCGGTTCGCGGCCTGGTTCTTGTGGATGACGCCCTTGCTCGAAGCCTTGTCGAGCTTGCGCGTCGCGGCACGGAGGGCGGTCGTCGCCTTCTCCTTGTCGCCCGTGGAGATCGCGTCCTTCGCAGTGCGGATGACGGTCTTCAGCTCGCTCTTGACGGCCTTGTTGCGCTCCTGCGCCTTGAGGTTCGTGCGGTTGCGCTTGATCTGCGACTTGATGTTTGCCACGTGGAGTTCGTCTTTCGTTCTTGTGCGGGTACCGGATGTGCCGGGAAAGGTAGAGGGGCCTCACCGGCGAATCGTGCGGGGTGGGACCCACACGCAAGCCAACAGGCAACGATACCAGCTATGCGGGTGCGTCACCAACGTTCGCGCCTGCGAGTTGCCCGGGGAAACTCGCAGGCCCTTCTTGCGGCGTGCCGGCTGAGCTCCGACGTCGACGCTCGGCGGCGGCGCGGCGATCGAGTTCCGCGACGGCACCGAGCACGATCGCAGCGAAGTCGTCGGGTCGGATCAGGCTCACGAGGTGCGTTGCGCCGGGAATGATGGCGAGGTGCCCGTCGCGGGTGGCGCGCAGCATCCGGCGCTCCTCGAAGCGGAAGTGGTCGAAACGCCCGTTCACGAGCCAGACGGGCAGGTCGATCGCCGCGAGGGATCCGACGGGGTCGAGCTCGCCGACGGCCTCGAGGGCGGGCGCCATGACGTCGAGGGCGACGCCGCCCGCGAGCACGTCGTCGACGGCCTCGGGGGAGAGGAAGAGCCGGGCCATGGCGTCGTTGAGACCCCGCCCGCGGTCGGGCATCCGCCCGATGAGTGCCGAGAGCCGTCGGTACCCGCCGAGCGGCGCGCCCCGCGGCCGCGTGCTGCACGACGCCGCCACGAGCCCGTCGAGCCGATCGGGGTTTCGCGCAGCGAACTCGATCCCGAGGTAGCCGCCGAGGCTCAGTCCGACGAGCAGTCGCGGTGTCGAATGATCGGCGGCCTCGTCTGCACCGGCAGCAGGGTTCAGGGCGGCGTCGATCGTCTGCAGCGCCGCCTCGACTGAGAACGGCTCGCCGATGCGGCTGCCGTGTCCGGGCAGGTCGATGGCGACGACGTCGAGATCGTGCGCTCCGAGGAGCTCCAACTGCCTGCGCCACATCGACGATGAGGTGCGGAGTCCGTGCACGAGCACGACGCGGGCGCGAGGCATCCGTCAGCCCGCCCTGATCGCACCCAGTTCGCGTGCCCTGGCGACCGCGGCGGTGCGCGAACCGACCCCGAGCTTCGTGAAGATGTGCACGAGGTGCGACTTCACGGTCGCTTCGCTGAGGAAGAGGGCGCGGCCGATCTCGCGATTGGTGCGGCCCTCGGCGACGAGCGAGAGCACCTCGGCCTCGCGAACCGTCAGGCGTTCACCGCTCGCGAGCGAGGCGTCGAGTCGCGACGAGACCCCGGGTGCGAGCGCGGCGTCGCCGACCGCCGCGGCGTGCACGGCCGCGATGAGCTCGGCCGGCGGGGCATCCTTCAGCAGGTAGCCGCTCGCCCCGGCCTCGATCGCGCCCAGGATGTCGGCGTCGGTGTCGTAGTTCGTCAGCACGAGCACGCGCGGCGAGCCCTGCTGCGAGCGGATGCGGCGGGTCGCCTCGGCGCCCTGCATCGCGCCGGGGTACTGCAGGTCCATGAGCACGAGGTCGACAGCGGATGCCTCGGCCAGCAGCACTGCGTCTTCAGCCGTCGTCGCCTCGCCCACGACCTCGAGATCGGGTTCGCTCTCGAGCATCGCGCGGATGCCGGCGCGCACGACGGGATGGTCGTCGCTGAGGAGGATGCGGATCATGGCTTCACCACCGGGATGCGAACGGAGATCGCCGTGCCGTCGCCGGGGGCGGACTCGATATCGACGCTGCCGCCGAGGGCCGCGGCGCGCTGGCGGATGGCGCGGAGGCCGAATCCGCCGGCCGCGGTGTCGCCGGGCCCGTCGTCGACGCGGTCCGCCTCGGCAGTGCGGAATCCGACCCCGTCGTCGACGACGTCGAGTGCGATCTCGTCGCCGAGGTAGCTGAGCGTGACCGAGGCGTGCGCCGCGCTCGCGTGCTGCAGCACGTTCGCGAGGGACCCTTGCGCGATGCGGAGCAGCGCCGCGTCGGCCGCCATCGAGAGCATCACGGGGTCGCCGCTCGTGGAGAACTCGACTCTGAGCGGCGTGCCGGACTGCATCGACTGCTCGGTCGTCGACTCGGTCAGGCGCCGAAGCGCCGACGGCAGGGTCTGGGCGTCGAGTGAGGGCGGCGCGAGTTCGCGGATGAACCTGCGCGTCTCGCCGAGGTTCTGAGCGGCGGTCTCGCGTGCGAGCTGCAGTTTCTGCTGCGTCGGCTCGTCGGCGACATCGCGCTCGGCGGCGTGCAGCAGCATCTGGATGCTCGAGAGTCCCTGGGCGACGGTGTCGTGGATCTCCTTCGCGAGGCGCTCGCGCTCGGCGAGGGTTCCCGCCTCCCGGCTCGCGGCCGCGAGCTCTTCGCGCGTCGCCATGAGGTCGAGGATCAGCGCCTGGCGCTCCTGCGTCTCCTGCGCCATGGCGCGATAGCCGAGGCCGATCACGATCGCGACGCCCGCGCTGATCAGCGGGCCGAGGATCGAGCCGACCTCGAATCCGAGGTGCGACGCCGTGCCCCACACCGACAGGCCGAAGGTCACGACGACGAGCGGCACCGCGATCGGTGCCGCGAGCACATGCAACTCGAGGAAGAAGAGCGGGAATGCGAGGAACGCCGCGTCGGGGGTCATGGCCGAC
The DNA here is from genome assembly GCF_013410355.1 of Agromyces hippuratus. NCBI lineage: Bacteria > Bacillati > Actinomycetota > Actinomycetes > Micrococcales > Microbacteriaceae > Agromyces > Agromyces hippuratus. Next base: position 537,144 of record NZ_JACCFI010000001.1, read on the forward strand.
ATGCCGACCCACAGCACGAGGAGGCTGACGAGCCAGATCACCCGCGCCCAGGTGGGCAGGTTGCGGTGCGCAGCCGCGATCCCAGCGCCGTAGCAGGCGAGGAATGCGACGGCGAGCACCGTGAGCCCGATCTCATGGGGCGCGTCGTCGAGCAGCGCGCGCACGACCACGAAGAGCGTGAGGCCGATGACGAGCACGTGCAGGCCGAGTCGCAGCGCTGTGAAGACCGGCCGCAGGGCCGATGGAGCGACGCGTTCGCTCGGGATCTCGATGACCGCCATGATGCTCTGAGCGTAGCCCGGGGGCGCGCCACGAGGCATCCGTCGAAAGTCTGAAGCGAAGTCATGGGAGAATCGACAGGATGTCCCCGAGAGCCACGAACCCGCCGGTGCCTGCTGCCACCGACCCCGCGCTGATCCGCAACTTCTGCATCATCGCGCACATCGACCACGGCAAGTCGACGCTCGCCGACCGCATGCTCGGTATCACCGGCGTCGTGAGCGATCGAGACATGCGCGCTCAGTACCTCGATCGCATGGACATCGAGCGCGAGCGCGGCATCACGATCAAGAGCCAGGCCGTGCGCATGCCGTGGCAGGTCGAGGGCGCCTCGTACGCGCTGAACATGATCGACACGCCCGGTCACGTCGACTTCAGCTACGAGGTCTCGCGCTCGCTCGCGGCCTGCGAGGGTGCGATCCTCCTCGTCGACGCGGCGCAGGGCATCGAGGCCCAGACGCTCGCGAACCTCTACCTGGCCCTCGAGAACGACCTCGAGATCATCCCGGTGCTCAACAAGATCGACCTGCCGGCCGCCGAGCCCGAGAAGTACGCGAAGGAGCTCGCCGACCTGATCGGCGGTTCGCCCGACGACGTGCTCAAGGTCTCGGGCAAGACCGGCGTCGGCGTCGAAGCGCTGCTCGACCGTGTCGTCGAGCGCATTCCGGCTCCGGTCGGCGATGCGGATGCCCCGGCGCGCGCAATGATCTTCGACTCCGTCTACGACAGCTACCGCGGCGTCGTCACGTACGTGCGCATGATCGACGGTCATCTGAAGCCGCGCGAGCGCATCCAGATGATGTCGACGAGGGCGACCCACGAGATCCTCGAGATCGGCGTCAGCTCGCCCGAACCGACTCCCTCGAAGGGTCTCGGCATCGGCGAGGTCGGCTATCTCATCACCGGTGTGAAAGACGTGCGCCAGTCGAAGGTCGGCGACACGGTCACGACCGCCGCGAAGCCGGCGACCGAGGCGCTGCCCGGCTACACCGAGCCGCTGCCCATGGTCTTCTCGGGTCTCTACCCGATCGACGGCAGCGACTACCCCGAGCTCCGCGAGGCGCTCGACAAGCTGAAGCTGTCGGATGCCGCGCTCGTCTACGAGCCCGAGACCTCCGTCGCACTCGGCTTCGGGTTCCGCTGCGGCTTCTTGGGCCTGCTGCACCTCGAGATCGTGACCGAGCGCCTCGAGCGCGAGTTCGGGCTCGACCTCATCGCCACCGCGCCGTCGGTGATCTACGAGGTGACGACCGAAGACAAGAAGACCGTCACGGTCACGAACCCGAGCGAGTTCCCGACCGGTGCGAAGATCGTCGAGGTGCGCGAGCCCATGGTGCGCGCCGCGATCCTCGCACCGAAAGACTATGTGGGCACGATCATGGAGCTCTGCCAGTCGCGTCGCGGCTCGCTCATCGGCATGGAGTACCTCGGTGAAGATCGGGTCGAGATCCGCTACAACATGCCGCTCGGCGAGATCGTCTTCGACTTCTTCGACCAGCTGAAGTCCAAGACCGCCGGCTACGCCTCGCTCGACTACGAGCCCACGGGCGACCAGGCCGCCGACCTCGTGAAGGTCGACATCCTGCTGCAGGGCGAGCAGGTCGACGCGTTCAGCGCGATCGTGCACCGCGACAAGGCGTACGCCTACGGCGTGCTCATGACGGGGCGCCTGCGCGAGCTGATCCCGCGTCAGCAGTTCGAAGTGCCCATCCAGGCCGCCATCGGCGCCCGCATCATCGCGCGCGAGTCGATCCGCGCGATGCGAAAAGACGTGCTGGCCAAGTGCTACGGCGGCGACATCAGTCGCAAGCGCAAGCTGCTCGAGAAGCAGAAGGAGGGCAAGAAGCGCATGAAGATGGTCGGTCGCGTCGAGGTCCCCCAAGAGGCGTTCATCGCCGCGCTCTCGGGCGACGTCGAGAAGAAGGACAAGAAGTAGGCGCGTGAGTCTGAGCGCGGCGCACGCCCAGGCATTCTTCGACGAGTTGGATGCTTCCGTGGTGTGGACCATCGCGGACGGTGGAGGCATCCCCGCCCCCGAGGGTGCGTCCGGGCATCGCGTGATGCCCTTCTGGTCGAGGGAGTCGCGCGCTCAGAAGACCATCGAGAATGTTCCGGCCTACGCGGGGTTCCGGTCTCGTTCGATTCCACTCGGGGAGTGGGAGGGTCGCTGGCTTCCGGGATTGGGCAGGGACGGGCTTCTCGTCGGTCTCAACTGGCACGGAAGCGGCGCCACGGGCCACGACTTCACGCCGGGGCAGGTGCTCGAACGGCTGGCCGCGTGGCGCAGCACGCACCGGGGCGACGCATCGGGCGAGCTCGAGCGATAGGGCTCGGCCTCTAGCTCCGAGTCGTTTCCGACGCGTACACCGAGAGCCGCTCGCGAAGCGAGCCGGTGTGCAGCTCGAAGAGATGCGCGTCGTCGTCGTAGAAGTAGATCGACTCGCCTTCGCCCCGCACCCGTGCGCGCGGCGGGCGTTGCTCGAGGCCGAGCGAATCGATGATGCGACGCAGCTCGTCGAGCGCACTCGCGCCGACCTGGAATGCGACGTGGTTGTACGAGCGCGGCAGCTCACCGTCGCCCTGCATGATCGCGACCCAGGTCGCGGTCGGCTCATCGCCGATGAGGAAGAACCGCTCCTCCGAGAGCGAGAACGTCTCGGCGCCGCTGTCGTACACGCGCACCGCTCCCAGCACGCGCGTGAGGATCGTCTCCATGCGGTCGAGGTCGGTGACGATGAAGGTCACGTGGCTGAGGCCTGAGCTGCCGATGCGAGGAGTGGTGTCTGCCATGCCTCCATTCTCGAAGACCTCGGCCGGAGGCATCGACGCCGACGGCGCCGAGCGCTAGCGTGGTCGCCGTCAGCGGGTGGAACGCACGAACCGCATCGGGCGCGGCCGCGTCCACCCAGAAGGGGGCTGAGCATGGTCCGGATGCTGCGTCCGAGCGCGTTGCGGCCAGGCGACACCGTCGCCGTGGCGGCGCTCTCAGGCGGCCTCGACGCCGATGAGGAGACGCTCTTCAGACGCGGCATCGCCGAACTCGAGGGACTCGGCTTCGTCGTGCAGGTCTCGCCGCTCGTCGAGATCGGGCGTCACTGGTGGTGGGGCGCGGCTCAGCCCGTCGAGCTCGCGGGGGAATTCAACCGGCTGCTCCACGACCCCGAGGTGCGCGCGATCTTCGCGCTCTCGGGCGGTCGCATGACGCTCGGCTACCTCGACCTGATCGACTACGCGGCCGTCGAGGCCGACCCGAAGCCGGTCATCGGGTTCAGCGACATCGATGCCGTGCTGCTCGCGCTGCGCTCCCGCACGGGTCTCGTGGGCGTGCACGGCGATCTCGTGACCTTCGGGTACGGCGAATGGCAGGAGGCCGGCGCTGATCGCCGGCAGGAACTCGCCGACGTGTCGACCCGTCTGCTCACGAGCACGGCGCCCGTCGGCATGCTTCCTCCGGGCAGCGAGTGGGAGCGCTGGCACGGCGGGCGTGCGGTGGGCCCGTTGATCGGCGGCCTCCTGAATCGTCTCGTGCGCCTGCAGGCGACGCCGTTCGCGCTGCCGCCCGAACACTTCGACGGCGCCATCCTCTTCTGGGAGGAGGTCGGCACCGCCTCGTCGGCGGTCTGGAACGACCTGCACGTGCTCCGCCACGCCGGCATCCTCGATCGCATCGCAGGCATGCTGATCGGGCCCATCGCCGACATCGAGGTCACCGAAGGCGGTCCCGGGCTGCGTGAGATCGTGCTCGACGTGCTCGGCGACCGCGATATCCCGGTCCTCGCGAATCTCGAGATCGGCCACACTCCGCCGAACCTGCCGTTGCCACTCGGCGTGCGCGCCCAGCTCGATGCGGATGCCGCGACCCTCTCACTGCTCGAATCGGCCGTCGTCGAACGCTGAGCACTCGGCGATGCGTCGTCATCACCAGTGCGGACACAGGCGACCTCCGTAGAATCGACTGATGCCTGTCGAGCCTGCATCGCATGAGACGCGCGCGCCCGGCAGGCGCCGCACCACAGGAAAGGCCCACGCATGACCCGCCGAAGCACCTTCACCGACCAGTCGGTCACGTACGGCGCCATCGGGGCGACCCTCGCCCCCGATCTGCTGCGCTACCCGCCGGCAGGCTACCGCCCGTCCGAAGACGCAGTTCGCCTCGGCTCGGGCATCGAGCGCTTCGAGCGTGCCGCCGAGTCGCTCATGACGTGGGGCATCCAGCGCGGCTCGGGCTTCGAGATCGCCGACATCTCGACCGGCACGGGCGCCCAGTACCCGGGCATCGTCTACGACGTCGAAGGCGCCCCGCTCGCCGAGCAGCCGGCCCCGCGCATCGAGGAGCGGTTCGGTGCCGACGGCATGCCCTACATCGCCGCCGGGATGACCGCGACGCTCGAGCGCAAGAAGCGGATCGGCACGGAACAGATCCCCGTGCTCATCGTCTACGTCATCGACGAGCCCGAACGCATCGGCTTCGCCTACGGCACCACGGCTGAGGGCCCCGAGAGCGGCGAGGAGTCCTTCATCGTCGAGCACCGCGACGACGACACCGTGTGGCTCACGATCCGGTCGATCTTCGCGACGACCGGCGTCACCGCGCCGATGCAGCGCAAGCGTCGTCGCGAGCTGACCCGCCTCGAGCTGCGGGCCCTGCACCCCGCCGGCGGCGTCTAGTCGTGGCATCCGCTCTGCCGCTCGGCGACCCGGCGCCCGCTGACGGGCTCTTGCCGGCGTCTGCCTCGGTCGGCGCCGGCGACCGCGCCTTCGGCGTGTACGTGCACGTGCCGTTCTGCCGGGTGCGCTGCGGGTACTGCGACTTCAACACCTACACCTCCGACGAGCTCCGAGGCGCGCGCCAGGTCGACTACGCCGACCACGCGATCGCCGAGATCCGGATGTCGCGGCAGATGCTCGAGGCATCCGCTCTGCCTGCCCGCCCCGCGGCCACCGTCTTCTTCGGCGGCGGCACGCCGACGCTGCTGCCGGCCGACGATCTCGTGCGCATGCTCGGCGCAGTGCGCGACGAGTTCGGGTTCGAACCGGGCGCCGAGGTCACGACCGAGGCGAACCCCGACTCGGTCGGCCCCGACGATCTCGTGCGTCTTGCCGAAGGCGGCTTCACCCGCGTCTCGTTCGGCATGCAGTCGGCCGTGCCGCACGTGCTCGCCGCACTCGACCGCACGCACGACCCGGCGCGCGTGCCGCTCGTCGTGCGATGGGCGCGCGAGGCCGGGCTCGACGTCAGCCTCGACCTGATCTACGGTACGCCGGGGGAGTCGATCGACGACTGGCGCCGCAGTGTCGAGGCCGTCGTCGCCGAGCGACCCGACCACGTGAGCGCCTACGCCCTCATCGTCGAAGACGGCACGAAGCTGGCCAGGCAGATCCGGCGCGGCGAACTCGCGCAGCCCGACGACGACCTCGAGGCCGACATGTACGAGTTGGCCGACGACCTGCTCGCCGCGGCGGGCTACGAGTGGTACGAGGTCAGCAACTGGGCGACGGATGCCTCGCACCGATCACGGCACAACCTCGGCTACTGGCGCGGCGACGACTGGTGGGGCGTGGGCCCCGGCGCGCACAGCCACGTCGGCGGCGTGCGCTGGTGGAACGCGAAGCACCCCTCGGCGTACGCCGACCGGGTGACCGCGGGCGTCTCACCCGCGGTGGGCCGTGAGACGCTCGACGGCCCGACCCGCGAGGTCGAGCGCGTGCTGCTGCTCACCCGCATCCGCGAGGGCATCCCGGTCGCCTCACTGCACGCGGGGGGCCGTCATGCGGTCGCCGGCCTCATGGCAGACGGCCTGGTGGACGCGAAAGCCGCCCTCTCGGGAGTGGTGACACTCACCAGGAGAGGGCGGCTGCTCGCCGACGCCGTGGTGCGGCGCCTGCTCGACGAATCGTCGGAGCTCAGCTCACGAACTTGATCGAGAGCGGGTAGGTGTAGGGCTGGCCCTGGTTCGCCTTCACCGCGGCGATGATGCTGAAGACGATCACCACGATGTACACGGCGAAGATGATGAAGATGCCGATGATCACGAGCGTCAGCACGGAGCCGACGACGAGCGCGATGGCCATCGTGATCTGGAAGTTCAGCGCGGTCGCGGTGTGCGCACGCACGAACGGGCCCTTGTCCTTGAGAACCAGGTAGCCGATGAGTGCGGGGATGAAGCTGAAGAAGATGCCGCCGATGTGCACGAGCGTCGCCCAGAGCTTCTCATCGGCCGGGCTCAGTTGCTGGCTCGGCTGCTCGTAGGGGTTGCCGGGAGGCGGGGGAGGCGGGGTTGCACCGGACATGATGTCTCCTTGGTCGGCTCGCCCGGAGGCGAGGTTCGGTCTCGTCGCCCGACGGGCGAGGTTCGAAACACTCAATGCTGGCACAGTAGGGCGCGCCGGGTGAATACTTCGCCCGGCGCGCTCTCGGCCGTGCGGACTACTTGATGAGGCGGATGGCGAACGGGTAGCGGTAGTGCTGGCCGTCCTTCGCCTTCAGGAAGGCGATGATCGAGAAGACGACGCTCACGATCCAGGCGGCCCACACGACGAAGATGCCGATGAGGATGACCGTGAGGATCGAGCCCACGATGTAGGCGATGAGGATCGTGATCTGGAAGTTCAGCGCCTCCTTCGCCTCGGTGTTCGTGAACGAGCCGCGGTCCTTGAAGACGAGCCAGATGATGAGGGACGGGAGGAACCCGACCACGCCGCCGAGGTGGGCGAAGGCGCCCCACTGCACGTCCTGCTCCTGCGAGAGGGGTGCAGCCGCGGCCGCCTGCGGTGCGCCTTCGGGCGCGCCCTGGGGAGCGGCGGGCGGCGGCGGAGTCGGCTGGGCAGGCTGGGCGTTGGGATCGGGGGTCGGGGTATTGGGATCGGTCATGGCTCGTGCCTTTCGGAGGGCTCTCAGATGAACCGCATCTCGCGCGACGGGGATCGCTGCAAAGGGGGTGACTCGCGGGGGATACCCATAAGCTAGCGCCGCGCCTCGCGGCTGGCAACGGCGATGTCACGGGATGGCGCGATATGATTAGCACTCACTCAGAACGAGTGCTAAGCGATGGAGGGAAGCGAGGGTCATGGTCTCCGAACGCAGCCTCGCCGTTCTGCGCGCGATCGTGCAGGACTACGTCGCATCGCGCGAACCCGTCGGCTCGAAGTCGATCGTCGAACGGCACGCCTTCGGCGTCTCTGCGGCGACGATCCGCAACGACATGGCACTGCTCGAGGAAGAAGAGCTGATCGCCGCCCCCCACACGTCGTCGGGCCGCATCCCGACCGACAAGGGCTACCGCGTCTTCGTCGATCAGCTCACCGATGTGCGCCCGCTCAGCGGTGCACAGCGGCAGGCGATCGAGACGTTCCTCGGCGAGTCGAGCGATCTCGACGAACTGCTCGCCCGCACGGTGCGCCTCATCGCCCAGCTCACCAACCAGCTCGCGGTCGTGCAGTACCCGAGCTTCGGCAGCGCCCGCGTGCGGCACGTCGAGCTGATCGCCCTCTCTCCTGAGCGGGTGCTCTGCATCCTCATCACCGACTCCGGGCAGGTCGAGCAGCGCCTCGCCGAACTCGAGGAGCCCGTCGACGAGCAGACGCTCGGCGACCTCCGCGTGCGACTGAACGACATCGCCGGCGGCCGAGCGATGGCGGATGCCGCAGATGCCCTGTCGGGCGAGATCGACAGCGTCGACCCGCGCCACGCGGCCGTGCTGCACACCCTCGCCGCGACGCTCGCCGAGCAGGCGCGCGCCCAACGGCAGGATCGCCTCGTGGTCGCCGGAGCGGCGAACCTCGTGCGCACCGAGCAGGACTTCGCCGGCTCGATCCTCGGCGTGATCGAGGCGATCGAGGAGCAGGTCGTGCTGCTGAAGCTCTTCGGCGAGATGGCGACCGACGAGCATGCGGTGACGGTGCGCATCGGCCGCGAGAACGCCTCGTTCGGCCTCGGCGAGACCTCGGTCGTCTCGAGCGCCTTCGCGATCCCGGGCCGCGACATCTCGCGCCTCGGCATCGTCGGCCCCACCCGCATGGACTACTCCCACAGCATGGCGGCCGTTCGCGCCGTCGCCCGTTACCTCTCCCGAACGCTCGGCGAGAACTGAACCCGCCGCCCGTCGCACGCGACCGGCATCCGGCAATCGAAAGGACAAGCCCTCCGTGGCCGACCACTACGAGGTCCTCGGCGTCTCCCACGACGCAACCCCCGACGAGATCAAGAAGGCCTACCGCCGTCTCGCGCGCGAACTCCACCCCGACGTCAACCCGGGCGCCGAGGCATCCGAGCGCTTCAAGTCGGTCACGCACGCCTATGACGTGCTCTCCGACCCGAAGCAGCGCCAGCAGTACGACCTCGGCGACCAGGGCGGCTTCGGCGGCGGCCAGAACTTCGGCGGCTTCGGCGACATCTTCGAGACCTTCTTCGGGGCCGGCCAGCAGAGCCGAGGCCCGCGGTCGCGTCGTGAACGCGGCCAAGATGCGCTGCTTCGCGTCGAGGTCGGCCTCGACGAGGTCATCTTCGGCACGCACCGCGACATCGAGGTCGACACCGCGGTGACCTGCGAGACGTGTCACGGTTCGTGCTGCCAGCCGGGCACCGCGCCCGTCACGTGCGACATCTGCCACGGCACCGGTTCGATCCAGCGTTCGGTGCGGTCGCTCCTCGGCAACGTCATGACGTCGAGCCCCTGCGGCACCTGCCGCGGCTACGGCACCGTCATCGCGACGCCCTGCGTGACCTGCCAGGGTCAGGGCCGCGTGCGCGCCCGACGCACCGTGCCGGTCGACATCCCCGCCGGCGTCGACACGGGCGTGCGCCTGCAGATGCCGGGTTCCGGCGAGGCCGGCCCGGCCGGCGGCCCGAACGGCGACCTCTACCTCGAGATCAAGGTCAAGAACCACGACGTCTTCAGCCGCAACGGCGACGACCTCCTGTGCACCCTCGAGGTCTCGATGACCGACGCGATCCTCGGCACGCACTCGACGATCCCCGCGCTCGACGGCGACGTCGAGCTCGAGCTGAAGGCGGGCCTGCAGAGCGGCGAGATCCTCACCGTGAAAGACCGGGGAGTCTCGCGCCTGCGCGGTGCCGGCCGCGGCGACCTCAAGGTCGGCATCCAGGTGGTCACGCCGACGAAGCTCTCGTCGAAGGAGCGCGACCTCATGCAGCAGTTCGCCGCATCGAAGAAGGCACCCGCACCCGAGCTCAGTCACTTCCAGCAGGGCATCTTCGCCCGACTGCGCGACCGGTTCCTCGGTTAGGCGGATGCTGCGGTGAGCCACCTCTACCTCGACGAGTCGCTCGATCTCACGGCCGTCGCGCCCGGCGCGACCGTCGCGCTCACGGGCGACGAAGCACGCCACGCGGTCACCGTCTCGAGGGTGCGCGCGGGTGAGCGCATCGCGATCGGCGACGGACGCGGCACGCTCGTGCACGGCGCCGTGGCGTCCACCGGCCCCCGCGAGCTCGAGCTCGAGGTCGACGAGGTGCTCGTCGAAGAGGCCGCATCACCGCGCATCACCCTGGTGCAGGCGCTCGCGAAGGGCGACCGAGACGAACTCGCCGTGCAGGCCGCGACCGAGCTCGGCGTCGACGCGATCGTGCCGTGGGCGGCGAGCCGCTCGGTCTCCCGCTGGGAGGGGCCGAAGGCCGAGAAGGGCCGTCAGCGCTGGGCGACCATCGTGCGCGAAGCGGTCAAGCAGTCGATCCGTGCCTGGCTGCCGGCCGTCGCACCGGTCACGACGACCGGGCAGCTCGCCGAGCGACTCGAAGGCCAGCGGATGCTGCTGCTCGAGCCGACCGCGACGGCGCTGCTCACCGACATCCGACCCGACGGGCGCGATCTCGCACTCGTCGTCGGCCCCGAGGGCGGCATCGCGCCGGCCGAGATCGAGCGCCTCGTCGCCGCCGGAGCCGAACCCGTGCGGCTCGGGGCATCCGTACTGCGCACCTCGACTGCGGGGCCGGCGGCGATCGCCGTGCTCAATGCCGCGCTCGGGCGGTGGTGAGGCATCCGTCGCTACGATGGAGTCATGACCGAGTCCCGCGCAGAACCGACCCTCTTCGAGCGCATCGCCGCCCGTGAGATCCCCGCGCGCGTCGTCGCAGAGACCGACCGCGTCATCGCGTTCCACGACATCGCGCCGAAGGCGCCCGTGCACGTCGTCGTGACGCCCAAGTCGGGCGAGTACCGCGACGTCGTCGAACTCGCGGCCGGCGACCCCGGCCTGCTCGCCGAACTCGTCGAGGTCGCGCACGGCGTGGCCGACGAGCTCGCCGACGGCCAGTTCCGGCTCGTGTTCAACACCGGGGCCGCCGCGGGCCAGACGATCTTCCACGTGCACGCGCACGTACTCGCCGACGACGGCCGGGCCGGCGGTCTCGAGGAGGCCACGCTTGCCGGAGACTGATCCGATCGGCGACCGCGCCGCTGCCGACCGCCCAGCAGCGGAGGCAGCGACGGCAGTCGACGAGGAGCGGCTCACCATCGACGGAATCGCCATGGTGCGACTCCTCGGCCCGCAGGATCGCCTGCTCGCGCAGGTGCAGCGCGAGTACCCCGGCGTGCAGGTGCATGTCCGCGGCAACGAGATCGCGATCCGCGGCGACGCCGAAGGGCGCATGCACGTGCGCCGACTCATCGAAGAACTGCTCGAGCTCGTTCGCGCCGGGCAGGACCCCACACCCACCGAAGTGAGGAGCTCGGCCCGAATGCTCGACGCCGATTCCAATGCCAAGCCGTCCGAACTGCTCGGGCAGGTCATCGTCTCGAGCCGTGGCAAGACCATCCGGCCGAAGACCGAGGGCCAGCGCCGCTACGTCGATGCGATCGACGAGCACACCATCGTGTTCGGCATCGGCCCCGCCGGTACCGGCAAGACCTATCTCGCGATGGCCAAGGCCGTGCAGGCGCTGCAGCGCAAAGAGGTCAGCCGCATCATCCTGACCCGCCCCGCGGTGGAGGCGGGCGAGCGACTGGGCTTCCTGCCCGGCACGCTCACCGACAAGATCGACCCCTACCTGCGGCCGCTCTACGACGCGCTCAACGAGATGATGGACCCCGAGCTCGTGCCGAAGCTGCTCGCCTCGGGCACGGTCGAGGTCGCGCCGCTCGCCTACATGCGCGGGCGCACGCTCAACGACTCCTTCGTCGTGCTCGACGAGGCGCAGAACACGACGCCCGAGCAGATGAAGATGTTCCTCACCCGCCTCGGGTTCGGCTCGCGCATGGTCGTCACCGGAGACATCACCCAGGTCGACCTGCCGACGGGTTCCAGCGGTCTGCGGCTCGTCACGCGCATCCTCGACCACGTCGACGACATCGAGTTCGTGCGCCTCACGAGCGACGACGTCGTGCGGCACACGCTCGTCGGCCGCATCGTCGACGCCTACACCGAGTACGACCAGCGCCAGCAGGCCCAGCGATTCGAACGGGACCAGGCGCGCGAATTCGCCAATCGCGCCGAACGGCGCGGTGCCGGCCCCCGCGACCACCTGCCGAGGAAGGGCAAGGCATGAGCATCGAGATCAACAACGAGTCCGCGATCGAGGTCGACGAGGCCGCCATCCAGCGGCTCGCCGTCTACGCCCTCGACGCGATGCACGTGCACCCCGACGCCGAGATCGCCATCGTGCTCGTCGACGAGGGCGCCATGGAGCAGCTGCACGTGCAGTGGATGGACGAGCCCGGCCCGACCGACGTGCTGAGCTTCCCGATGGACGAGCTGCGTCCCGGCACCGACGACGCGCCGACCCCGGCAGGGCTGCTCGGCGACATCGTGCTGTGCCCGCAGGTCGCCGAGGCGCAGGCGCGTGCGGCGGGGCATCCGCTCATCGACGAACTGCTGCTGCTGACGACCCACGGCATCCTGCACCTGCTCGGATTCGACCACGCCGAGCCGGCCGAGGAGAAGGAGATGTTCGGCGTGCAGCGCGACATCCTCGTCGGATTCTCCATGCAGGAGCGGCGCCGCTGACATGCAGCCCTGGCTCTTCCTCGGCGCGGCCTTCGTGCTCGTCGCGTTCGGCGGCCTCATGGCCGCCGTCGACTCGGCGATCGCGTCGACCTCCCGCGCCGACGTGACGGAGCTCGCGCTCCAGTCGCGCTCCCGACGGTCGCTCCTCGCGATCGCCGAAGATACCGGGGCGCACGTCAACGCGGTGAACTTCGTGCGCATCATCGCCGAGACGACCGCCGCGGTGCTCGTGACTCTCGCCTTCGCCTCGTTCCTCGACAACGTCTGGCTCGTGCTGCTCTACTCGGCACTCATCATGACCGCCGTCTCGTTCGTGCTCGTGGGCGCGAGCCCTCGCAGTGTCGGGCGAGTGAACGCCGCGATCGTGCTGAAGCTCACCGCACCGCTCGTGCACTTCCTGCGCGTGCTGCTCGGTCCGCTTGCCGGCGCGCTCGTCTCGCTCGGCAACCGCGTGACGCCCGGCCGCATCCGCTTCGCCGGAGTCTCGAGCGAAGAGCAGCTGCTCAGCATGGTCGACGAGGCGACCGAGCTCGACGTGCTCGAAGAGGGCGACCGCGAGCTCATCCACTCGATCTTCGAGTTCAACGACACCGTCGTGCGCGAGGTCATGGTGCCGCGCACCGACATGGTCACCATCGAGGCCGCGGCACACCTGCCGCACGCGATGGCGGTGTTCCTGAAAGAGGGCTACTCGCGCATCCCCGTGGTCGAGCGCGACGCCGACGACGTGACCGGCGTGCTCTACCTGCGCGATCTCGCGCGTCTCGGCTTCGAGCGGCCCCTTGACGCCGAGGGGCTCACGGTCGGCGAACTCGTGCGCCCGGCGCTGTTCGTGCCCGAGTCGATGAAGGCCGACGCACTGCTGCGGCAGATGCAGCTCGAGTCGAACCACCTCGCGATGGTGGTCGACGAATACGGCGGCATCGCCGGCCTCGTCACCCTCGAAGACGTCATCGAGGAGCTCGTGGGCGACATCGCCGACGAGTACGACCGAGAGGCCGCGCAGGTCGAAGACCTCGGCGGCGGGCGGTTCCGCGTGAACGCGCGCCTGCCGATCGACGAGCTCGGCGAGCTCTTCGGACTCGACATCGAAGACGACGACGTCGACTCGGCGGGCGGCCTGCTCGCGAAGGAGCTCGGGCGGCTCGCCCAGCCCGGCGAGCGGGTCACGGTCTCGGGGCTCGTGCTCGAGGCCGAGCGCACCGAAGGCAGACGCAAGCGCATCTCGACGATCCTCGTCGAACGCGACCAGGCGCTCATCGACGTGCAGCGCGCGTTCGAGTCGAGCGACACCGAAGGAAGGAACTCCCGTGGCTGAGTATCATGCCGGATTCGTCTCGTTCGTGGGGCGCCCGAACGTCGGCAAGTCGACGCTCACCAACGCCCTCGTCGGCGAGAAGGTCGCGATCACGAGCTCGAAGCCGCAGACGACGCGCCGCGCCATCCGGGGCATCGTGCACCGCGAGCACGGCCAGATCATCCTCGTCGACACTCCGGGTCTGCACCGGCCGCGCACGTTGCTGGGCGAGCGTCTCAACGCGCTCGTGCAGTCGACCCTCGGCGACGTCGACGTCATCGCGTTCTGCGTGCCGGCGAACGAGCCGATCGGCCCGGGCGACCGCTACATCAACGAGCAGCTCGACCAGTACCCGCGCGCCAAGAAGGTCGCGATCGTCACGAAGACCGACGCCGCGTCGAAATCGAAGATCGCCGAGCACCTGCTCGCCGTGTCGGAGCTCCGCGAATGGGCGGCGATCATCCCGGTCTCCGCGCCGCAGCACGACCAGCTCGACGTGCTCGTCGACGAACTGCTGTCGCTGCTGCCCGAGTCCGACCAGCCGCTCTACCCGGCCGAGACGCTGACCGATGAGAACACGAGCGAGCGCATCGCCGAGTTCATCCGCGAAGCCGCCCTCGAGGGCGTCTCCGACGAGCTGCCGCACTCGATCGCGGTGACGGTCGACGACATGGTCGAGCGCGAAGACAAGGACCTGCTCGAGATCTACGCGAACCTCTACGTCGAGCGCGACAGCCAGAAGGGCATCATCATCGGCAAGGGCGGTTCGCGACTGCGCGAGGTCGGCACGACGGCCCGCGCGCAGATCGAGGGCCTGCTCGGGCGCAAGGTGCACCTGGCGCTGCACGTGAAGGTCGCGAAGGAATGGCAGCGCGACCCGAAGCAGCTCGGTCGCCTCGGGTTCTGAGGCGTTCGAGGCATTCGAAGCGGTCGTGCGGCGTGCGACGCGCCGGTCGTCGTCGTGTACGACTCGAGGATGATTCCGCGCGCCCGCTGAGGTCGGCGGCCACTCGAGCGCGTACGGTGGATCGGTGCCCATGACCATCAGCCGCGCGAAGTTCACGACCGACATCGTGCTCGCCGTCGTGTTCGGGTTCGTGTGCATGCCGTTCGCCGTGCTCGGCGAGTGGGCCGACATCGTCGCGCTGCTCGCGTTCTCCGCCGCTCTCGCGGTGCGCCGCGCATCGCCCGCCTGGTCGCTCGGTCTCGCCTGGGGCGGCGCGCTCGTGCAGATGCTGTGGCTGCGGGACCTGCAGCTGTACGACGTCGCGGTGATCGGGGTGCTGTACTCGACCGCGGCGCACGGCGGCCGAGTCGTCAAGTGGCTGGGCCTCGTCTCGGCCGGCGTCGGTGCGCTGTTCGCGACCGGCTACCTCGCCGTCGCCAAGCCGCTCATCGACAACGCCGGGTTCGTCGGTCCGCAGGACACCGTCAGCATGGTCATCCTGACGCTCGTGCTGTTCGTCGCCTCGATCGCGGTGCTCGTGCTCTCGTGGACGGCAGGACTCCTCGTGCGCTCCGTGCGCGACACCCGTGAGGTGCGTCGCCGTGAGGAGGCCGCGAACCGCGAGCGCGAACTCGTCGAGTACCGCTACATCGTCGAGCAGGAGCGCAATCGCATCGCACGCGACATGCACGACGTCGTGGCGCATTCGCTCGCCGTCGTCATCGCACAGGCCGACGGCGCCCGATTCGCCGCAGCCACCCGGCCCGAAGCAGCCGTCGACGCGCTCGGCACGATCGCCGGCGTCGCTCGCGGCGCGCTCGGCGATGTGCGCCTCCTGCTGGCCGAACTCCGGCACGACGAGGCCGGGGCGCCGCAGCCCGTGCTCGACGACCTCGATGGCCTGCTCGACCAGGTGCGTGCGGCCGGGCTCGACCTCCGTTTCACCGAGACCGGGCAGCGGCTGCCGCTCGGCACCGGTCACCAGATCGCGGTCTACCGCATCGCACAGGAAGGCCTGACGAATGCACTCCGCCACGGCGACGTCACCGCACCCGTGCACCTCGGGCTGGCCTGGGACGCCGACGGCGTCACGGTCTCGCTCGTGAACGCCAGGCGAGCGGATGCCCCGGCGCCCGAGTCGCACACCTTCCGGCACGGCATCCCTGGCATGCGTGAGCGGGCGCAGCTCGCCGGCGGCACGCTGCTCGTGGAGGCCGGCGCCGACGCCATGTTCCGCGTGACCGCGCGCATCCCGGCGCAGACGGGTCGTCCAGCATGAGCGGCATCCGTGTCGCCCTCGTCGACGACCAGGCGCTGTTCCGCGCCGGCGTGCGCATGCTCGTCGAGTCGCAGCCCGACCTCGAGGTCGTGGGCGAGGCGAGCGATGGCGGGGCGGCTGTCGACCTCGCGCGCCGTGAGCGCCCCGACGTCGTGCTCATGGACGTGCGGATGCCGGTGCAGGACGGCATCGCCGCAACCGAGCAGATCCTCGCCGCCGCCGACCACGACGGGGTGGCGCCGCCGCGCATCGTCGTGCTCACGACCTTCGACCTCGATGAGAACGCGGCGCGGGCCATTCGCGCGGGGGCGAGCGGCTTCGTGCTGAAGGACGCGGACCCCGAGTTCCTGCTCGCGGCGATCCGCACGGTGCACCAGGGCAACCAGGTGATCGCGGCGGCAGCCACGCGTGCCCTCTTCGCGCACGTTGGCCGGGGGAGCGGCCGGCGCCCGGCGCCCGCAGCCTGGTCGGAGCTGACGCCCCGCGAACGCGAGATCTTCGCCCTCGCCGCGCGCGGTCTCAGCAACGGCGAGATCGCGACATCCGAGTTCCTGTCCGAGGCGACGGTCAAGACGCACGTGAGTCGCATCCTCGCCAAGCTCGGGCTCCGCGACCGTGTGCAGCTCGTGGTGTTCGCCTACGAGCACGAGCTGCCGTCGGCGCCGTGACGCCGAGGCGACCCTCGCGGGTGACGCCGGGTCATCCTGCAGGATGACGGCGAACCATCCAAGCGCCGGATGCCTCGCCCTCGCGCCATCCGTAGCGTCGAAGACATGCAGATCCAACCCTCAGACCTCGGCCTGATCGCCCGCGTCACCGAACTCGGCAAGCGCTACGGAACCGGCGCGAGCGCCGTCACCGCACTCGACGACATCTCGCTCGGCCTCCGCCGCGGCCAGTTCACCGCCATCATGGGTCCGTCGGGTTCGGGCAAGTCGACGCTCATGCACATCATGGCGGGGCTCGACTCGCCCACAGCCGGCCAGGTGTGGCTCGGCGACACCGACATCACCGAGCTGTCCGACTCCGCGCTCACGGTGCTCCGTCGTCGGCGCATCGGCTTCATCTTCCAGTCGTTCAACCTCGTGCCGACACTCGACGTGCGCGGCAACGTCATGCTGCCGTTCGACCTCGACGGGCGCCGCCCGACGCGCGACGAGCAGGCCTGGATCGACGAGCTGTTCGACACCCTCGGCCTGCGCCCGCGCATCGGGCACCGACCGCACGAGCTCTCGGGCGGTCAGCAGCAGCGCGTGGCCATCGCCCGTGCCCTCGCGACCCGGCCCGACCTCGTCTTCGCCGACGAGCCGACGGGCAACCTCGATTCACGTACCGGACGCGAGGTGCTCGGCCTCCTCGCCGCGGCGAGCGCACGCTACGGCCAGTCGATCGCCATGGTCACGCACGACCCCGTCGCCGCGAGCCACGCCGATCGCATCCTCTACCTCGCCGACGGCCGCATCGTGCGCGACTCGGGCCGTTCGAGCGCCGAGGAGATCTCCTCGTTCATGCTCTCGATGGAGGTCGCAGCCTGATGCACACGCGGCTGAAGGACCAATGGCCGACGCTCCTCGTCGCCGCCCTCGCGGGCACCTTCGGGGTCGCGCTGCTGCACATCACGGGGCTGCTCGCCGCCGCGATCGCCGCCGATGACGTGACCGGCGAGAGCGCCACCGTCGCCCTGATGCTCGGCATCGTCGCCGTCGTGTTCATCGTGATCGCGGTCTACGTGAGCGCGATCGTGACGGCCAACACCGTCTCGACCGTCGTGGCCGGTCGCACACGGCTCATCGCCCTGCTGCGCCTGATCGGCTCGAGCGCCCGGTCGCAGCGCGCGCAGATCGCGCGTGAAGGACTGTTGATCGGCCTCATCGGAGCGGTGATCGGCGTCGTCGCCGGCACCGCGATCGCCTTCGGCATCGAGCAGGTGACCGTTGCGAACGACCTCATGCCCGCCACCGACTACGACTACCTGAACGCGATGATCGTGCTGCCGGCGATCGCCGTCGTGATCACCACGTGGCTGGCCTCGTGGGTCGGCTCGCGCCGGGTGCTGCGGGTGCGGCCGATCCAGGCCATCGGCAACGCCAACGAGCAGGACCGCGAGGAGCTCGGCCGTCGTCGCGGTCGCAACATCACCGCCCTCGTGCTGTTCGTGGTGGGCATCGGCCTGCTGGTCGCCGGCGTGGTCTGGGGTCTGACCGAGCCGTACGGCGTGCTCCTCGGCATGGTCGGCGGTCTCGTCTCGTTCACGGGCATCGTGCTCGGCGCCCACGTCGTGATGCCCCCGGTGCTGCGTATCGTCGGCCGGCTCTTCGGCGCCTCGCCGGCGGCCCGTCTCGCCGCCGAGAACGCCGTGCGCCACCCTGAGCGCAGTTCCCGCATGACGATCGGCCTCGTGATCGGCGTCACGCTCGTGACCACGTTCTCGGTGACGATGGAGTCGTACCGGGCGATGCTCGTCGCCGCGCAACGAGCACAACCCGAGATGTACGCCGGCATCGACGAGATGCTGAACGTCACCGTCGCGGTCTTCACGGTGCTCATCGGGTTCAGCGCCCTGATCGCGGCGATCGGCATGGTGAACACGCTGTCGCTCAGCGTCATGCAGCGCACCCGGGAACTCGGCCTGCTGCGCGCGCTCGGGTTCGACCGCCGGCAGCTGCGCCACATGATCGTCGTCGAGAGCGCCGCCCTCACGCTCGCGGCCACCGCGACCGGCATCGTGCTCGGGTTCGGCTATGGCTGGGCGGGTGCGCAGGCGCTGCTCGGCGGTGCGCAGGGGGAGCCGACGTTCGTGCTCCCGGGCATTCCGTGGGCGCTGTTCGGCGGCCTGCTCGTGGCGGCGGGCGTCCTGACGCTCGTCGCCTCCATCGCCCCGGCGCGGCGCGCGATGCGCGTCTCGCCGGTGGTCGCCCTCGCGGTCGACTAGGGAGCGGCCGCCGCGGGGTGCTGCGGGGAACGGAACGAGCGGATGCGTCGGGGAGGCATCCGCTCGTTCCGTCATGTTGCGCACCCGAACAGCGGTGGTGTTAGCCTTGGCGTGTGCTTCACGGCCTGCTTCTCCTTAGCTGCCGCAGCGAGTCCTAGTCTCAGGCCTCCCTCGCTGCGGAGTTCGTCGTCGGCTGAAACCCATCCGTAAGCGAGAAGAGCACCCCATGCAGAACACCCAGCAGCCGTCGTCGATGCCCGTGCATCGCTACCGACCGTTCCACGAGCAGATCCGCGTCGACCTGCCCGATCGCACGTGGCCGTCGAAGCGCATCGAGGTCGCACCGCGCTGGTGCGCCGTCGACCTGCGCGACGGCAACCAGGCACTCATCGACCCGATGAGCCCCGAGCGCAAGCGCATCATGTTCGACCTCCTGGTCAAGATGGGCTACAAGGAGATCGAGGTCGGCTTCCCCTCGGCGAGCCAGACCGACTTCGACTTCGTGCGCAGCCTCATCGAAGGCGACGCGATTCCCGACGACGTCACCATCCAGGTGCTGACGCAGGCGCGCGATCACCTCATCGAGCGCACCTACGAGTCGATCGCCGGCGCGAAGCAGGCCATCGTGCACCTCTACAACTCGACCAGCATCCTGCAGCGCGAGGTCGTCTTCCGCACCGACCAGCAGGGCATCATCGACATCGCCCTGCACGGTGCGCGCAAGTGCCGCGAGATGGAATCGACGATTCCGGGCACCACGGTCTACTACGAGTACTCGCCCGAGAGCTACACGGGCACCGAGCTCGAGTTCGCGGTCGACGTCTGCAACCAGGTCATCGAGATCTTCGAACCGACGCCCGAGCGCAAGGTCATCATCAACCTGCCGGCGACCGTCGAGATGGCCACGCCCAACGTCTACGCCGACTCGATCGAATGGATGTCGCGACACCTCGCGCACCGCGAGAACGTCATCCTCTCGCTGCACCCCCACAACGATCGTGGCACCGCCGTCGCGGCGGCCGAGCTCGGCTACCTGGCCGGCGCCGACCGCATCGAGGGCTGCCTCTTCGGCAACGGCGAGCGCACGGGCAACGTCGACCTCGTCGCCCTCGGCATCAACCTGTTCACGCAGGGCATCGACCCGCAGATCGACTTCTCCGACGTCGACGAGGTCAAGCGCACCGTCGAGTACTGCAACCAGCTGCCCGTGCCCGAGCGTCACCCGTGGGCCGGCGACCTCGTCTACACGGCGTTCTCCGGATCGCATCAGGACGCGATCAAGAAGGGCTTCGAGGCCATGGACGCCGAGGCGGAGCGCCGCGGCGTCACCCTCGGCGAGCTCGAGTGGGCCGTGCCGTACCTGCCCGTCGACCCGCGCGACCTCGGCCGCAGCTACGAGGCCGTCATCCGCGTGAACTCGCAGTCGGGCAAGGGCGGCGTCGCCTACCTGCTGAAGACCGATCACGCGCTCGACCTGCCGCGCCGCCTCCAGATCGAGTTCTCGGGCGTCGTGCAGGCCAAGACCGACGCCGAGGGCGGCGAGGTCTCGAGCGACGAGATCTGGCGCGTCTTCAACGACGAGTACCTGCCCGCGCCGCAGGAGCGCCCCGATGAGAAGTGGGGCCGGTTCGAACTGCTGTCGCTGCGCACCGAGAGCGCGCTCGACGGCGTCGTGAACGTGCGAGTGGGCCTCCGCGACGGCGACGAGCGCGTCGAGGCCGACGCGTCCGGCAACGGCCCGATCTCGGCGTTCCTCGCCGTCATGGGCGCCGAGGGCGTGTCGGTGCAGCTTCGCGACTACGTCGAGCACACGCTCGCCGCGAGCGGCAACTCGCTGGCCGCTGCCTACGTCGAGCTCGAGGTCGAGGGCCGGGTGCTCTGGGGCGTCGGCATCGACGCCGACATCTCGACGGCATCGCTGAAGGCGGTCGTCTCCGCGGTCAACCGTGCGCTCCGCACCACCGTCTCCGCCGAGGCCGAGCGCGAGGTCGTCGGGGTCTGACCTCCGAAACTCATCGACGTCGGATGCCGCGTGCACGAGGTGTGCACGCGGCATCCGCTCGTTTCAGGGCGTGTGCGTCAGGCGCGGCGCCAGACCTTCCAGGAGCCGAGCGCCCGTTGCTCGGGAAGGCTCCAGCCGAAGCGCACGGAACCGAGCCTGATCAGGGTGGTCACGACCACGCACGCGCTGCCGGCCACGATGACGTTGACGCCGAGTGAGACGAGCACCACGAGCAGCGACGCACCGACGGTCGCGGCGATCGCGTAGAGCGAGCCGACGTGCATGAGCGCGATCGGCAGGTTCAGCGCGACATCGCGCAGGATCGAGCCGCCGACGGCGGAGAGCACGCCGACGAACACGGCCGGCACGACGGGTGCTCCGAAGGCGAGCGCCTTCGTCGTGCCGATCGCGCCGAAGAGACCGATCGTGACCGCGTCGAGGGCGATGATGAGCCCGTTGAGCCGGGTGAACACCCGGAGCAGCAGCATGCCGAGCAGCGCCGCCGCGGTCGCGACGGGGATGTACCAGTTGTCGAAGATCGCGGCCGGGGGCTGATTCAGCAGCACGTCGCGGAGGAGACCGCCGCCGAGCCCCACGAGCACGCCGATCAGCGCGACGCCGAGCAGGTCGATGCGGCGCTCGGTGAGGCGGGCGGCGAACATCGCACCCTGGATGGCTCCGATCGCCACTGCGGTGAGGTCGAGCCAGAGCGGGATGACGAAGAGTGCGGAGCTCACGGCACCAGTGAATCACGCGCCGCGAGGAACTGCTCGAAGGTGACGTTCGCGGTCTGCCCGTCGGGCACGAGCGCGCTGCCCGAGCGGAAGGCGCGGAAGGTCGCGCCGGGCAGGCGCAGGGGCATCACCGGGCGATGCGAGCCTCGCGCCGTGCGGTAGGCCTCCGCGAGCGAGCGGACCGTGCGCACCTCGGGGCCGCCGAGGTCGGGCACGCGCCCCGCCGGCGCCGAGTCGAGGAGTTCGACGAGCCGGTCGACGAGTTCGCCCACGTCGATCGGCTGCAGGCTGATCGACGGTGCGACGAGCACGGGGGAGTATCGCTGCGCGTCGAGGAGCGAGGTCACGAAGGTGTGGAACTGGGTCGCCCGGAGGATCGTGTGCGGCATGCCCGCGCCGGTCACGACCGCCTCGGTCGCGAGCTTGCCGCGGTAGTACGGGAGCGGGTTGCGATCGATGCCCGCGATCGAGAGCAGCACGAGGTGCGGGCGCCGATCGGGGCCGATCGCTTCGACGAGCGTGCGGGCGATCCCAGAGTCGTCGTGGTTCGTCGTCGCCAGGTGCACGATCGTGTCGACCCCGTCGACGGCCTGCTCGATGCCGTCGCCGGTGGCGAGGTCGCCCGTCACGACGCCCGGTCCGCTGCGGCGGCTCAGCGCTCGCACCGTGTCGCCCCGAGCGCGGAGGCGCTCGACGAGCCGGCGCCCGACGGTTCCGGTCGCTCCGGTGACGAGGATCTCTGCCATGCGCTGCCTCTCCCTCTCCGGGTCGGCCGTTGCGGGCGGCCGAGGCCAGTCAAGCACGGGGACTCGGGTCGCCGCGGCATCCGCTTCGGCCGGTTCGCGCCTGCATGGTGGGAGAATGAAGGGTGCCCGTGTACCGAGATGAAGCCGTCGTGCTCCGCACCCACAAGCTGGGCGAAGCCGATCGCATCGTCACCCTGCTGACGCGGCAGCACGGCAAGATCCGCGCCGTCGCCAAGGGCGTGCGGCGCACGGGCTCGAAGTTCGGGTCACGGCTCGAGCCGTTCATGGTCGCCGACCTGCAGCTCTACGAGGGCCGGAGCCTCGACGTCGTGACGCAGGCCGAGTCGCTCGGCTCCTACGGTGCCCTCATCACCCAGGATTACTCGGCCTACACGGCCGCGAATGCCATGGTCGAGGCCGCCGACAAGCTCACCGAGGCCGAGGGGTCTCTGCAGCAGTACCTGCTGCTCGTCGGTGCCCTGCGCTCCCTCTCTCGACACGAGCACGGTGCGAGCCTCACCCTCGACTCCTACCTGCTGCGCGCCCTCGCCCTCGCGGGCTGGGCGCCGAGCTTCCAGGACTGCGCCCGGTGCGGCCGGGTCGGCGAACACACGGCGGTCGTGGTGCAGCTCGGCGGCGTGGTCTGCGACGAATGCGCCCCGCCCGGCACGCCGCGCATCGCCGGCTCGACCGTGGCCCTGCTCGGCGCGCTGCTCGCCGGCGACTGGGTGTTCGCGAAGGCGTCGAGCGAGCGCGACCGCAGTCAGGCCAGCGGCATCATCGCCGCCTACACCCAGTGGCACCTCGAGCGGGGTCTCCGCTCGCTGCCGCACGTATCCAGAGAGACGACCGCCCAGTGAGCCCGAAGCCCTACACCCACCGCGACGCCGTGCCCTACCGGCCGCTCGACTGGACGGGCCTCTATCCGCCCGAGCTGCCGAAGGGGGCCGTGCCCGAGCACGTCGCCATCGTCATGGACGGCAACGGGCGTTGGGCGAACCGTCGCGGACTCACTCGAATCGAAGGCCACAAGGCCGGCGAGATCGCGCTGCTCGACGTCGTCGCCGGCGCGATTCAGGCCGGGGTGAAGCACCTCTCGGTCTATGCGTTCTCGACCGAGAACTGGAAGCGCTCGCCCGAAGAGGTTCGCTTCCTCATGGGGTACAACCGCGACGTGCTGCACCGGCGCCGCGACCAGCTCAACGAGTGGGGCGTGCGCATCCGCTGGGCAGGGCGGCGCCCGCGTCTCTGGGCCTCGGTCATCAAGGAGCTGCAGGTCGCCGAGCAGCTGACGGCTGGCAACGACACCCTGACCCTCACGATGTGCGTCAACTACGGCGGGCGCACCGAGATCGCCGACGCCGTGCGATCGATCGCCGACGACGTGGCATCCGGTCGCCTTCGCCCGTCGGCCGTGTCGGAGAAGCTCATCGCGAAGCGGCTCTACGTGCCCGATCTGCCCGACGTCGACCTCTTCGTGCGCAGCTCGGGGGAGCAGCGCACCTCGAACTTCATGCTGTGGCAGTCGGCGTACGCCGAGATGGTGTTCCTCGACACGCTGTGGCCCGACTTCTCGCGCGTCGACCTGTGGCAGGCCATCGAGCTCTACGCCGGACGCAATCGCCGCTTCGGCGGTGCGATCGACGCGCCGACCGCCGGCAGCTGACACCGGCGGCCGGCGGCATCAGCCGAGGCCGAGCTCGATCGCGAGCGACCGCGCCTTGGCGAGCGCTGCGCTCGAGCCAGGCCGGGCTGCGAGTTCCGCCAGCCCCGGCCATGCGGCGTGCTCGGCCGGGATCCGGCCCGCCGCTGCAGCGGCGCGCAGCAACGGCGCTCGAAGCAGCGCCGCGTCGAGCACGCGGTTCAGCCACGACGGCGGCTTCGACTGGGATGCTGCGTAGCGGACGGATTCGGTGAGCATCGGCCACAGCACCGGCAGCGCGCGCGTCTCGCGTTCGATCGAGCCCATCATGCGCGCAGGCGTAATGTCGGGCAGCGGCAGCAGACGCGACATGGCCAGGCGCACCGAATCGGCTGAGAACCGACGGCCTGCGACCATCGCGTCGACGCTGTAGCGCGACTCGACGTCAGAGCACAGGGACGCCAGTACGACCGCGACCATGAGCACCGTCAAGGGAGGAACCGAGTCGCTGCTCGACGGGCCGTTCTCGGCGGCGCCCCGGTCGCGGAACTCCGAGGGGATGATCCGGCCGAGCGCGTCGTCCCACTGCAACCATCGTCGTTCGTCACCCGCGATGGTATCGGCATCGAGCTGACCCTCGCGGTCGAGTGCGTAGGACCAGGCCATGAGCGCCCGGTACCGCACCTCGGGTGCTTCAGGCAGGCTGAACTCGATCGGCACGAAGCGCTTCGACCCGCGCAGGTGCGATGACGAGGCGAGGTGCACGCCATCGTCGATGGCCGCTCCCGTCCCGTCGCCGGCGGGCCAGAACGCATCGAGATCGACGGCGGACTCCAGCGAAGCGACTCCGGAGGCGGGGGTCGCGGTCGATTCGGGGAGCTGTGCGGCGATCGCCTTCGCAGAGGCCACGGCGCGCGATGAGCCCGGTCGGGCAGCGAGGGTGCGGGTGTGCGGGAGGTCGAGCGTCGACGGATCCGCGATGCCGGTTGCGACGGCATCGATGGCGCCGGGCAGCAGGGCACCGATCGCCTCGGTGGCCTCCGCGGTGCCCGCCGTCATTCGAACCGCTCCCAGAGACGCGCCCAAGAAGCCGTCGAGGAGCGGCCAGGCGACCGAGCCGAGTCCGGCCTCGCTCAGTTCCAGCGCAACGCGCGCGAGCTGCGCGCCACCCGGGCCACTCCGGCCGAGTAGGCAGGGATCGGCCACTCCCGGCCGCAGCAGCCCGCGGTCCCACGCCTCCAGCACCGCCTCGAACATGTCGGTGGCGGCCTTCGGGTGGGGTGAGCACAGGCCGCAGAGCATTCGTGCGGCGAGGCGCGGCGTGAGCGGCGCGCTGCGGCGCGCGAGCTGTCGCCACTCGAACCCGCTGCCGGCCTCGAGTCCATCGCGCGAGCAGGTGCCATCGCCCCATGTCGGCAACTCGAGCGGAGTGCCCCAGCCGTACCTCGTCGTGTCGATGCGCCGTGGGAACTGGGCGAGTGATGCCGGCAGCGCAATGACGTCACGGCGCCAGTCGCCGTCCTCGTCCTGCACGAGCGACGGCTCGAGCAATGGATCGAGGGCGAATGCGCGCGCCGCTGGTCCGGCCGCGACCGTCATCCGTTCGCCGGACTGGAGCACGATGGGCACCTCCAGCACGGCGAGTGCGTCGAGGTGCCGCTGCTCGACGAGCGTGAGGTCGAGTCGGATCATCGCGAGGAACAGATCCGCCTCACTCGCGGTGGCGCCCGTATCGCGGTATTCCTGCAGGCGCTCGACGAGGTCGTCCGGCGCGATCCGAAGGTCGTCCCACGACGGCGTGGACAACAGCGTCGGAACCTCGCCGAGCCGTTGGACGACCGCGGCTTCGCGCGCCGGCATCGGACCGAAGACCACATCGCTCCGCCAATCGTCGCCGCCGGGTTGCACGAGCCGGTCGAGCAATCGGATGCGGGTACGGGCGACCCAGTCCGCAGCGGCGCTCGCTCCCGCCCGCCAGTTCGGCCTCAGTCCGCGGAGCGCGGCGCGCGCTGCCTCCGCATCCGCACGCGCGACCGCGTTCGCGAGCTCCAGGAAGCGGTCGACCTCGAGATCCTCGGCGCCGTCCGGGCGCGAGTACAGCACACCTGCGGCCTCGGCGAGTGCGGAAGACGAGACCTCCGGCAGCTGGAATCGCGGTACCGTCCACACCTCGGGTGCGGGTTGCCACGCGGTCGAAGCGGTCTCGGTCTCCGGCACGGTCTCGGTGGCGACGCCCCATCGCTCCCGGAGCGCTCTCGCCGCTTTCGCGAGCGTCCCGTCTCGTCCGGACTCGATCGGCGACAGGGCGATCACGGCAGTCTCCGCCGCTTCGCCGGTGAGTGGCATCGAGCGGCGCAGCGCTGCGTCGAGCACGATCCGCCGTGCGGCCTTGGACTTCGCCGCGAGCGAGAGCGAGAGCACGTCGGCGGCCTGGTATTCGTCGCCGAACTCGATGATCGTGGGCGCGAGGGCAGTGATCACCGGGGCATCCGCGTGGCTGATGGCTCCAAGGAGCGCGTCGGCATGTGCGACGAGCTCTGCGTCGGTCAGCGCCAGGGATTCGGTGAGGACGCCGGCCCAGACCTTGCGATCGCCGGGGCGCTGGGCGGCGTCGAGCGCGGACAGCACGAGCGGCACCGCTTCGTCGCGGTCGACCCAGCCCTGCTCGAACCCGGCGGCGACCACTGCGCCGAACGGTCCGGTTGCTGGCGCTCCCACGGCGACCCCGATGCGCAGATGATCGATGAAACGCGATCGGATGACAGCGGCGTCGATCGGGCCGCGACCGGCCGGATACAGCTCCGCCTCCAGGCCGAGCGCGACAGCCGCGTAGACGGCCCAGTCCTTCAGATACTCCACGCTCTCGGGCACGGGCAGCCCGTGATGATGCACCAGGCGCACTGCACGACCGGCGTGCACCGAGGTCGCATGCTCCCAGGGGCGTCGGTTGGAGCGGCACGCGCGGGACGTGAAGGCGATCGCGAAGTCCGGACCGCGCGTCGCGAGCACCTCAGTGGCGAGCTGATCGGGCACGGAGCCCGGCCCGCCCAGGACCGCCTCCGCACGTCGGGCATCCGCACCCACGCGGATCGCGAACAGCGCGAGCATCCCGTGGTCGGCATCGCCGACCACCGACTCGCGGGTGATGGTGTTCCCCTCGGTGACCCACATGTCCCAGTCGCCGCGCTGCAGGCCGGCGCGAGCCTCACGCCGTTGCGCCTCGGTCCCGACCGGGAGCTCGAGCGCGACCGCTTGCCGGGCGTCGGCCCAGCCGAGGTCGCGGAACAGCTCGAGCGAGCGTGCGAGGGCGTCGGTCATCGGATCTCCTTCATCATGATCTGCACGGCGAGCACGTGCTTGCACGGTCCTCGGTCGCTGCCCCCGGTGAGCTGCCACGTGCATGTGCAGCGTGCGGCGCCATCGGCGCCACGGACGCTGTAGACGGCGGGATCGTCGCGGTTGCCGGCGTGCACGAGCCATTCGCCGGGCTGCACGCCGGGCACGACCAGGTGCTGCGCGACGAGCCGACGCGCGGCGTCCACGCGAGGGTTGCCGCGGGTGACGCGCTCAGGGTCGTCGGGAAGCTCGCGGTGGAAGTGGGCGCGAGCGTGCACGTCCCAGCCGACACGGCCGGAGGCGGCGAGCACAGCGAGGCCCGACTCGACTTCTGCCATCGTGAGTCCGGACTCGAGGCGCAGCCGTTCGACGTCGATCGCCGGTTCGAAGGCCAGCAACGCCGAGACGAGTGCCGCGTGTCCGGTGGCGTCGGGTTCGGCCAGTGCACTCACCAGCGAACCCTCGCCGGAGAATCCGCGCCATGCCTCCTTGGTGATGCCGAGCAGCAGGCGAGCGTGTCGGAGCTCCACCTCGAACGCCGTGGTCCCCGGCTCTCCGTCGGCGGGGCCGTACACGGTGAGTCCGGTCACGTGGGGGAGCAGCCGCTTCAGGGCGCTCAGGCGATGCAGACCGTGCACGTGGACAGCGCCAGGGATGCGCCGCGGTGCGATGCGGAACTCCGAGGCGGTCGGGGCGAGCCAACCGGCCGATCCCGCGGCGGTCGCTGCGGGGATCGAGGTCAGCAGCGTGCGGGCGGCGGCCCGGTCGAGCGTGAAGGCCCGCTCGAGTCGACGGTGCATCTCCGCGACGTTGCCGAGCGCAGGGACCCAGCGATCCGGCATCTCGACCGGTCGCTCGGTCGCCGCAGCGGATGGTGTGGCCACGGTCAACCCATGTCGGCCGACGTCGAGGTGGAACAGCTCGTTCCGGCCGATCGAGGCGAGTGCCCGTCGCGTGGCCATCCCGATGTCGACGTTGGTGGTTCCGCGGGCCACCTCACCGCCGTCCAGGCCGGAGCCGAGCAGGTCGAGACGCGCGTACACGCTGTTGCAGGCCGAGAACACCTCCGCGCGCAGTCGATCGCCGTGAGCGGTCAGCACCGGGTCGCGCTGCGTGGTGGGGGTGTACTTGAAGTACCTGGTGGCGGTGATGTCGGCGAGCGACAGCAGTCCTCGCGCCAGCACTTGCGGCTCGGTCGCGAAGCCGTGGAAGAAGCTCGGACTGGCGACGGTACCGGCGGGCGTGAGTGCCGGGGCGAGCGCGAGTTCGAGCCGATCCTGAGTCGCCGATGACGCCGTCGTGAACCCGCGAACACCCATGGGGATGAGGCTAGCGGAGGCCACCCCCGCAACGAGGCGCTGGGCGTCGCCGAGCGGACCGGGCTTCAGACGAGGGATCAGCGACGTCCGCGACGCCCCATCACTCCGGCGAACAACGCGTGCAGCAGCGGCAGGGCGGAGGCGATCATGAGCGTCGTTCCGAGCACGGGGTTCGGGGCCACCAGCACCGCGCCGCCGATGAGCAGCGCGGCGAACAGCACGGCCGATACGACGCGGCGGGCGACGCCCTCGACTCGGTCGAGACGCCGTTCGAGACGTGAGGTGTCGAACGAGAGCCGACCCTCATCGGCCTTCGTGATGAGTGCATCGACGCGCTGCGGCAGCCGCCACAGGAGTCCGGCGCTCTTCATCGCCTCGGCGGCGAGATCCCGCGCGAGATCGCCGCGTTCCTCATCGAGGAGTCGGGCCGCATACGGTTCGACGGCGTCCCAGACGTTGAACTCGGGGTCGAGTCCGCTGCACATGCCCGAGGTGAGCGCCATCGACCGGATCAGCAGCAGCAGGTGCTCGGGCAGCTGGAAGGGGAGCGAGCGCATGACATCGCCGAACTCCTCGCCGAACTCGCGGAACTCGCGCGGGTCGACATGTTTCAGTTGGGCGAACCCCATGCCGCCGAAGCGTGCGAAGAGTTGGGAGAGCGCGCGCTCGAGCTCGCCCGTCTCCGCCGAGGGCATGAGCACGCCGATCTCACGGGCGGCGTCGATCATGGCGCGACCGTCACGGGCGGCGACGGCGATGACGAGCGCGCGAAGCCCGGAGCGCAGCTCGGCCGGAACCTCGGCCATCATGCCGAAGTCGACGAAGGTGAGCCGCCACGGCGGAACAGAGCCGTTCGGCCCGTCGCCGTGCACGGTCGTGGGCGGCAACGGCGTGACGAAGATGTTGCCGGGGTGCGGATCGGCATGCACGAAGCCGTGCGTGAAGACCTGGTCGAACATGATCTCGGCGAAGACCCGAGCGACATCGGCGGGTGGGATGCCGGCCGCCTGCAATGCGTCGGTGTCGTTGATCTTGATCGCCGTGACGTCTTCGAGGGTCAGCACCCGACGGGTCGTCCGCTCCCACACCACGGCCGGGGCGTACACGCGGTCGTCGTCGGCGAACGACTCCGCGAAGCGCTCGGCACTCGCGGCCTCGTGCAGGTAGTCGATCTCCTCGAGGCTCGTCTGGGCGAACTCCTCGACGAGGGCAGGGGCATCCACCCGGTCGGACACGATGCGCACACGCCGTAGCCAACCGGCGACGCGGCGGAGTGCGGCGAGGTCGACGGCGACGATCTGGTCGATGCCGGGGCGCTGCACCTTGACGACGACGTCGTGGAGTCCGGTCTCCGCGGAATCGCCGTCGGAGAGCCGGGCGCGGTGCACCTGCCCGAGCGAGGCCGCCGCCACGGGCACCTCGTCGAACCGGTCGAAGATCCGCTCGAGGCGTGCGCCCAGCTCGGCCTCTGCGAGTTCGCGGATCGCGGGGAACGGCACCGGCGGCACTTCGTCCTGCAGGCCCTCGAGCTCCGAGGTGATCTCGGGCGGCAGCACGTCGAGGCGTGAGGAGAGGAACTGCCCGACCTTGATCATGAGCCCGCCGAGCTCGACGGCGAGCACGCGGAAGTCCTCGGCGAGCTTTCGGATGCGCCGTTCGCGCGTGTTCTCGGCGACCCGGGCGAGGCCCAGCTTCGGCAGCGCGAGTTCGAACCACCAGAGTTGGATCAGTCGCCGGGCCGCGAACGTCAGGATGCGGCGGGAGCGCGCCCGGCGTGCACCGTCGCTCATCGCGCCATCCGCTCGCCGGTTGCTCGATGGGGAAGCAGGGGCGCCACGTGTCAGCTCTGGGCGAGGATCGAGTACAGCGCGCGGCGAGCGTCGTCGAGCACGGTCACGGCCTGCTTCACCTGGTCGGGGGTTCCGCTCCGGCCGAGCTGCGCCGTTGCGGCTGCGAGATCGACGGCCGCCTTCGAGAGCGCGCGGTGCTGTTCGGTGCCGTTGGACGAAGAGGACTCCCACGGTGCCGGCCGGTCGGCCGCCGCCTCGACCTCGGCACGGCCGAGGTCGGTGAGCGAGTAGGTCTTGCGACCGCGCAGTTCCTCGGCGACGATGAGCTCCTCATCGGCCAGCAACTGCAGCGTCGGGTAGACCGAGCCGGCGCTCGGCTTCCACATGCCGCCGCTGCGCTCCTCGATCTCCTGGATGATCTGGTAGCCGTGCATGGGCTGCTCGGCGAGCAGGGCGAGCACCGCCGCGCGCACGTCGCCGCGCGCCATCCGCTTCACTCCTGGTCGTGGGTCGAAGGTGGAGCGCAACTGCTCCATCGCCTCCCAGATCGCCGCGCCGGGGCTGCCTGCCCCGAAGCTGCGTTCACCGCTGAAACCTGCTCCACCGAATCCGCCTGTCGGGCGTTGACCGTTCATGATGACCTCCCGGTTCACGACTGAGCGATACTCAACGATATATCGTTAGCGCCCCGAATGGAAGGGGTACGTCGTGGCGAGCCAGGCCTCGGCCTCGCGTGGATTCCGCAGCCGCACGACCTCGAGGTGCGGGCGCCGGCGCGCGGCGTCGGCGACGAGTTCGCCCCGGCTGCCATGCGTGTTCCACGCCCAGCGGATGATGTGCTCGGGGTCGCTGAAGATCGTGGTCAACGAGGGCTCGAGGTTGCCGTTCCACAGTTCCTCGCGCCGCACGCGGCGCCGCACCGTACGGACGACGACCTGCCGCATGACGCGCGCCCGCGAGTAGTCGAGGAAGACCAGCACCTGCGCCCGGTCGGCGAGCAGTTCACGCGCCGAGTCGTACTGCCACTCGGTCACCCATCCCGGCTGCGACGTGAACGCGTCGACGTCGGCGACGAAGCTCGGACGCGGCGTCCAATCGGGTCCGTGGAAGAGCGCGTCGATCTCCTGGAACGGCAATCCGGATGCCGCGGCGATCCGCCGCGCGAGCGTCGACTTGCCCGCCCCGCTGGCCCCGGCGACGAGGATGCGGCGCGGAGGGGGGTTGTGCGGGTCGGCGGCGGCGTGGGGCATCCGATCACCCTAGACCGGGCGCACTCGCGGCGCCGCGGCGGCTCGGTCGGCCACGTGCTCGACTTCGCGGTGGTCGACTCGGGAATACGGAGACCGAACCATCCGTTCGCATACGTCGTGAGTGAACCCATCAAGATCGACATCTGGTCCGACATCGCGTGCCCGTGGTGCTACATCGGCAAGCGCCACCTCGAGAGCGGCATCGCCTCGCTGGGCGCCGACGCGCCCGAGGTCGACATCACCTACCACTCCTTCGAACTCGCTCCCGACACCCCGGTCGACTTCGAGGGCTCCGAGATCGACTTCCTCGCCAAGCACAAGGGCATGCCCGCCGAGCGCGTGCAGCAGATGCTCGAGCACGTCACGGGCGTCGCGGCCACCGCCGGACTCGACTACGACTTCGACGCACTGCAGCACACCAAGACGCTGAAGGCGCACGAGTTGCTGCACTTCGCCAAGGAGCAGGGCCTGCAGCTCGAGCTCACCGAGCGCCTCTTGCGCGCCTACTTCACCGAGGGCCGTCACGTCGGACGCATCGACGAGCTCGTCGAGCTCGGCGTCGAGGCCGGCCTCGATGCCGATGCGGCACGCGAGGCGCTCGAGTCGGGCCGGTACGCCGCCGCCGTGCAGGCCGACATCGCCCAGGCGCAGGCCTACGGCATCAACGGGGTGCCGTTCTTCGTCATCGAGGGCAAGTACGGCATCTCGGGCGCGCAGCCCGCCGAGGTCTTCGCGCAGGCGCTCACGCAGATCGCCGGCGAGCGCGAGGGCGCCGTCGCGTGAGCGAGGTCGACACCGCGACGACGACGGATGCCGCGGCGCCCGCGCCCTTCGCGATGATCACGGGCGACCCGTCGGCCATGGTCTGCGAGGGCGACGTCTGCTTCATCCCCCCTGCTGGTTGAGCCTGTCGAAACCCCGGTCTCGACAGGCTCGACCCGCAGGTGCGGGCTCGCCTCGTGCGGGCTCGCGCTACTCGGGGTCGGAGATGTCGGCCACGGTCGCGCCGAACGCGTCGATGAGCCGATCGGCATCGACGAAGAGGCTGCGGCCGTGCTCGCCGGCCCCCATCGAGACGCGCCGCCCCGCGATCGAGACGTCTGCCACGACGGGCCACGCGGTGGTCGAGCCGAGCGGCGTGATGGTGCCGCGCTCGTAGCCCGTCGCGGCGAGCGCGCGCGACGCGTCGGGCAATTGCAGCTTGTTCACCCCGACGACCGCGCGCAGCTTCGGCCATGAGATCTTGCGGCCGCCGGGCACGAGGGCGAAGACGAAGGTGTCGTCGCTGCGTTTGACGACGAGCGACTTGACGATGTCGGCGGGCGTGATGCCCATGAGCTCGGCGGCCTCCTCGAGGCTGTTCGCCGCCGGTCGCTCGATGATCTCGACCTCGAGGCCGCGTGCAGCGGCATCCGCTCGCACCCGATCCGCACCCGTGAGCTCCGACATGTCGTCCTCCCCGATTCCGTTTCCTCGAATCCTAGGCGCGCACCGCGTGTGCCAGACTGAGCGTCACTCGAACAGGGGGCAGTCTTGGATTCGATCGTTCCGCGCGCTCTCGCGCTCGTCGTCATCGCCGGCGCACTCGTCATGTCGGGGTGCTCGATCGCATCCGGCGACGCGGCCGAGACGTCGCCCCGCCCGACGGAGACCGCGGTGCCGACGCCCGACGAGGGCGACGAGTACGCCGATGCGTTCGCCGAACGCGATGCATTCATCGCGGCGCAGCAGTTGCCGTTGGACGGTTCGCTGCTGGTCGCGACGACCGACGCCCAGAAGGAGTTCATCGCCGAGCAGCGGGCCTACATCGAGCAGCAGGGCGGCACGTGGTCGCCGGAACTCGAGAGCACGGCACTGGCGCTGGCCGCCGATGCCTGCGAGACGGCGATCCTGAACCAGCACGAGGTGGAACTCATGACGCTGGAGACGCACGTGGCCACGTCGCCGCTCTTCGCACAGCTCATCGCGGACGACCTCGCCGAAGACGAGCGGAGGGCCGCCGAGCGCAACGTCGCGAGCGTGATGGTCTTCGGCACCGGGTACCTCTGCCCCGACGACGCCGAGCAGTGGGAGGCCGCGTTCACCGCCGCGTACCCGGGCTGACGCGCGCGCGTCGGGCTCCGCGCGCCTCGATGGGCGGCTGCGCGCTCGTCCGACAGTTCCTCCACAGGACGGCGTCTTCGCCCGTCTCCGGCGCGCAGCGGAGCCGAGGCCTGATGGTCGCAGAATTCTGGGAGAATCGACGGTGATGTCTTCAACCACCACGCTTCCAACGGGCCCGCTCACGATCGGCGGGCTCGAGCTCGACGTGCCCGTCGTGCTCGCCCCCATGGCCGGCATCACGAACACGGCCTTCCGTCGCCTCTGCCGCGAATTCGGCGCCGGCCTCTACGTCAGCGAGATGATCACCTCGCGCGCCCTCGTCGAGCGCACGCCCGAGTCGATGCGCCTCATCACGCATCACGAGTCCGAGACGCCGCGCTCCATCCAGCTCTACGGGGTCGACCCCAAGACCGTCTCCGAGGCGGTCACCATGCTCGTCGCCGAAGACCGGGCCGACCACATCGACCTGAACTTCGGATGCCCCGTGCCGAAGGTCACCCGCAAGGGCGGCGGCGCCGCGCTTCCGTGGAAGAGCGGGCTCTTCCGCGACATCGTCGAGGGCGCCGTGCGCGCGGCCGGCGACATCCCGCTCACCATCAAGATGCGCAAGGGCATCGACGCCGACCACCTCACCTACCTCGAGGCCGGGCGCATCGCCGAGGGTGCGGGCGTCGCCGCGGTCGCGCTGCACGCGCGCACCGCCTCCGAGTTCTACTCGGGTCAGGCCGACTGGTCGGCAATCGGGCGGCTCAAAGAGACGGTCACGAGCGTGCCGGTGCTCGGCAACGGCGACATCTGGTCGGCCGACGACGCGCTGCGCATGGTCGCCGAGACCGGCTGCGACGGCGTCGTCGTCGGGCGCGGATGCCTCGGCCGCCCGTGGCTCTTCGGCGACCTCGCCGCAGCCTTCCGCGGCGAGTCGCAGAGCTTCCACCCGTCGCTCGGGCAGGTGGCGCAGACCTTCCGCCGGCACGCCGAGCTCCTCACGGAGTTCTTCGACAGCGAAGAGCGCGGGTGCCGCGACATCCGCAAGCACGTCGCCTGGTACTTCAAGGGCTACCCCGTGGGCGGCGACCTGCGCGCGCGCCTCGCGACCGTCGAGTCGCTCGAGCAGCTCGACGAGCTGCTCGGCACGCTCGACTGGTCGATGCCCTACCCGGGCGAGGGCGCAGAGGGGCCGCGCGGCCGGGCCGGCACGCCGAAGAAGCCGGCGCTGCCCGACGGCTGGCTCGACTCGCAAGAGCTGGCGGGCCACGACCGCGTGACCCTCGTCGACGCCGAACTCGACACGAGCGGCGGCTGATCGTGCGCGAACCTCTCTTCGGCGGCTACGAGGCCGCCGACACCGAACGCTGGCTCCCCGAAGAGCACTCCTCTCGGCGCAGCGACTTCGCGCGCGACCGAGCTCGGCTGCTGCATTCGAGCGCGCTGCGCAGACTCGCGGCGAAGACGCAGGTGCTGAGCCCCACCGCCGGACTCGACTTCGCCCGCAACCGGCTCACGCACTCGCTCGAGGTCGCGCAGGTCGGTCGTGAACTCGCCTCGAGCCTCGGGCTCGACCCCGACGTCGTCGACACCGCGTGCCTGGCGCACGACCTCGGGCACCCGCCCTTCGGCCACAACGGCGAGAAGGCGCTCAACACCTGGGCGGCCGACATCGGCGGCTTCGAGGGCAACGCGCAGACGCTGCGGCTGCTCACGCGGCTGGAGCCCAAGGTCTTCGGACCCGACGGCCGCAGCTACGGCCTGAACCTCACCCGCGCGAGCCTCGATGCGAGCTGCAAGTACCCGTGGCCCGAGGCGACGAGCGTCGCCGACCCATCCGGCCGCGCCAAGTTCGGCTTCTACCAGGGCGACACCGAGGTGTTCCGCTGGCTCCGCGCCGGTGCCCCCGATCGTCGTCTCTGCATCGAGGCGCAGGTCATGGACCTCAGCGATGACATCGCCTACTCCGTGCACGACTTCGAAGACGCGATCGTCAACGGTTACATCGACGTCGCAGCGCTCGGCGCGCGCGTCGATCACGAGAGCCTCGTCACCTCGATGTACGAGTGGGTCGGCGGCTCGATCACCCACGACGAGCTCATCGCCGCGTTCGACCGCCTCGACTCCCTCGACGGCTGGCTCGACACGTGGAACGGCAGTCGCTTCGACCAGGGCCGCCTGAAGAACCTCACGAGCCAGCTCATCGGCCGGTTCGCGCACGCCGCGACCACGGCGACCCGATCGGCGTTCCCGCTCGCGAGCCTCATCCGCTTCGACGCCGACGTCATCGTGCCCCGCGAGATCCAGGCCGAGATCGCCGTGCTGAAGGGCATCGTCGCGGCGTACGTCATGTCGAAGAACACGCGCCAGCCGATCTACCACCAGCAGCGCGAGGTGCTCACGTCGCTCGCCGACGTGCTGCTCGCGGGCGGCGAGCAGCACCTCGACGCCGGCTTCGCCGAAGACTGGCGCGCGGCCGGCGATGACACGGCTCGCAAGCGGGTCGTCGTCGACCAGGTCGCGAGCCTCACCGACCAGTCGGCGCTCGCCTGGTACGAGCGACTCGTGCAGCAGTGACGACGCGAGCCGGCCTCCGGCGCTCGGCTGCGTTCGGCGAACTAGGATGAGAGCCATGGCGGGCCGAATTCGACAGAGCGATGTCGATGAGGTGAAGGCCCGCACGAACATCGCCGACATCGTGGGCGAGCACGTCAGCCTGAAGTCCGCCGGCGTCGGTTCGATGAAGGGCCTCTGCCCCTTCCACGACGAGCGCAGCCCGAGCTTCCACGTGCGGCCGGGGCTCGGCTACTACCACTGCTTCGGCTGCGGCGAGTCGGGCGACGTCTACTCGTTCCTGCAGCGCATGGACCACGTCTCGTTCACCGAGGCGGTCGAGCGGCTCGCGGGTCGCATCGGCTTCGAGCTGCACTACGAAGACGGCGGGCAGGCCTCCGACCACGGCAACCGTGCCCGGCTGCTCGCCGCGAACCAGGCGGCCGCCGAGTTCTTCGTCGAGCGCCTCAGCGCGCCCGATGCCGAGGTCGGCCGACGGTTCCTCGGCGAGCGCGGCTTCGACGCCGAGGCGGCCCGGCGTTTCGGGGTCGGCTTCGCGCCCAAGAGCTGGGACGCCCTGACCGACCACCTCAAGGGTCGCGGCTTCACGACCGAGGAGCTCTCGGCCTCCGGCCTCGTCTCCCAGGGCGACCGCGGCGTCTACGACCGCTTCCGCGGCCGGCTCGTGTGGCCGATCCGCGACGTCACCGGCCAGACCGTCGGCTTCGGCGCACGGCGTCTGCTCGACGACGACAAGGGCCCCAAGTACCTGAACACCCCCGAGACCGCGATCTACCACAAGTCGCAGGTGCTCTACGGGCTCGACCTCGCCAAACGCGACATCTCGAAGACCCACCGCGTCGTGGTCGTCGAGGGGTACACCGACGTCATGGCGTGCCACCTCGCCGGCATCACGACGGCGATCGCGACGTGCGGCACCTCGTTCGGCGTCGACCACATCAAGGTGCTGCGCCGCGTGCTCGGCGACGCCTCGGGCGTCGGCGAGGTCGTCTTCACGTTCGACGGCGACGCGGCCGGCCAGCAGGCTGCGATCCGCGCGTTCGGCGAAGAGCAGCGCTTCGCCGCCCAGACCTTCGTGGCCGTCGCCCCCGACGGGCTCGACCCGTGCGACCTGCGCCTGGCCCGCGGCGACGCAGCCGTGCGCACCCTCATCGAGTCGCGCACGCCGATGTTCGAGTTCGTCATCAAGCACACGCTCGCCCGCTACGACCTCGAGACGGTCGAGGGCCGGGTGGCCGCGCTCCGGGCGGCGGCACCCGTCGTCGCCGACATCCGCGACCCCGCGCTGCGACCCGGATACACGAGAGAGCTCGCCCGCATGCTCGGCGTCGAGCTCGGCGAGGTCACGCGGGCGGTGCGATCGGCGGCGAGCCGGCCGAAGTCGGGGGAGTCGGGCGGCGGCCAGGCCGCGGCATCCGGAACCGCCGGCGCCGGCGAGGCGACGGATGTCCCCGAGCGACCGTTCTCGATCACGCAGCTGCCGAGCGACCCGGCGACCCGCCTCGAACGCGACGCATTGCAGGCGATGGTGCAGCATCCCGACACCGTCGGAGCCGACCTGCTCCGGCACGCGATCGACTGCCGGTTCGGCAATCCCTCGCTCGCGGTGATCCGCGACGGCATCGCCTCGGTGCTCGCCTCACCCGACCCCCAGGTGCGCGTCGACCGCGTCATCACAGAGGTGCCCGCACCGTTCGCGAGCCTCGTGCAGCAGCTCGCGGTCGCACCGATGCCGCATCGCAACGAGGCCGAGCTCACCGTCTACGTGCAGGGCATCGTGAGTGCGCTCGTCGATCGCGAACTGCTGCGTCAGAAGTCCGAGCTGCTCGGGCGCCTGCAGCGCACCGACCGCACCGATGTCGCCGCGTACGCGGCACTGCAACGCGCCCTCGTCGAGATCGAGACCGAGCGCCGTGCGCTCAGGGCCGACTGAGGGCCATCCCCACGAAGGTGCCCGTCGACGCGCATCCATTGCGTCCAATGTTGCAGATCGGTAAACATTCGGCCGTGGAGCCGCCGCTCCAAGCACCATTCCGAGGCCGTGTGCTACGTCTTGGGGATACGAAAACGCGTCTGCGCGCAGCGCAGCGCGATTGAGTCCTGACAGGAAGAGGTAGACGGATATGACATCCGCATCCAAGAACGGGCGGCGCAGCCTCGTCGCAGTGGCCGGTCTCTCGGCCGCAGCCCTCGCTTTGGCCGGCTGCACGGCCGGCGGCGGGGGCGACGAAGCCTCCGGCAGCTCGATCACCGTCGGCACCACCGACAAGGTCACCACGCTCGACCCGGCCGGCTCGTACGACAACGGCTCGCTCGCCGTGCAGACGCAGGTCTTCCCGTACCTGCTGAACACCGACTACCAGAGCACCGAGGTCGTGCCCGACCTCGCCGAGTCGGCCGAGTTCACCTCGCCGACCGAGTACACGGTCACGCTTCCCGCAGGCCTGAAGTGGGCGAACGGCAACGACCTCACGGCCGACGACGTCAAGTTCTCGTTCGACCGCCAGCTCGCGATCGCCGACCCCAACGGCGCGTCGAGCCTGCTGTACAACCTCGACAGCACCGAGGTCGTCGACGACACCACCGTCGTCTTCCACCTCAAGGCCGAGAACGACCAGGTCTTCCCGCTCATCCTCACCAGCTTCCCGGGCGCCATCGTCGACGACGAGGTCTTCGCGGCCGACGCGCTGACCCCCGACGACGACATCGTCGCCGCGAACGCGTTCGCGGGCCCGTACACGATCACGAGCTACGACTTCAACACGCTCATCTCGTTCAAGAAGAACCCCGAGTACAAGGGCCTGCTCGCCGAGGCGAAGACCGACACGGTCAACCTGAAGTACTACGCCGAGTCGTCGAACCTGAAGCTCGACGTGCAGGAGGGCGGCATCGACGTCGCCTACCGCAGCCTCTCCGCGACCGACATCGAAGACCTCAAGGGCAACGACAAGGTCAACGTGGTCGAGGGCCCCGGCGGCGAGATCCGCTACATCGTCTTCAACTTCGACACGCAGCCGTACGGCGCGAAGACGCCCGAGGCCGACCCGGCCAAGGCCCTCGCCGTCCGCCAGGCCGTCGCCGACCTCATCGACCGCGATGAGCTGGCCGACCAGGTCTACAAGGGCACCTACACGCCGCTGTACTCCTACGTGCCCGCCGGCATCGCAGGTGCGGTCGAGCCGCTCGTCGAGATGTACGGCGACGGCCAGGGTGCGCCCGACGCCGACAAGGCCGCCGAGCGCCTCACGGCTGCCGGTGTCACCACTCCGGTCGAGCTGAACCTGCAGTACTCGAACGACCACTACGGCCCGTCGTCGGCCGACGAGTACGCGCTCATCAAGGACCAGCTCGAGTCGACCGGCCTGTTCACGGTGAACCTGCAGACCACCGAGTGGGTGCAGTACTCCGAGGACCGCGTCGCCGACGTCTACCCGGCGTACCAGCTGGGCTGGTTCCCCGACTACTCGGACGCCGACAACTACGTCACGCCGTTCTTCCTGATCGAGAACTTCCTCTCGAACCACTACGTGAACCAGGAAGTCAACGACCTGATCATCAAGCAGGCCTCCGAGCCCGACCCCGCAACCCGTACCGCCGACATCGAGGCGATCCAGGAGAAGGTGGCGGCCGACCTCTCGACCGTGCCGTACCTGCAGGGCGCTCAGGTCGCCGTGACGGGCACCGACGTGGAGGGCGCCGACCAGACGCTCGACGCTTCGTTCAAGTTCCGCTACGCGGCGCTGACGAAGGGCTGAGCCGACTGAACGGCTAGAGTCACTTCTACGCAAGGAACGGATGGCCCGCTCTCCCGAGCGGGCCATCCGCATTCGAGCCTCACCCGATTGGCGAACATTGACCTCAACGACGACGGCGCCCGCCAGTAGCGCGTCCCCCGCAACACGGAGACCACCCAGATCCTCCGGCGGCGGCCTCGGCCGCTACATCATCGTGCGGGCCCTCCTCATCATCCCGACGGTGTTCATCCTGGTCACCCTGGTCTTCGTGCTCATGCGCTCGACCGGCGACCCGATCACCGCGAAGCTCGGCGGCCAGCTCCCGGCCGACCAGCTCGCCGAGCGCATCCACGCCGCCGGCTACGACCGCCCGATCATCGTGCAGTACCTCGAGTACCTCGGTCAGATCGCCACGGGCAACTTCGGCACCACGCTGACCGACAACCGTCCGGTCACCGAGATCCTCGTGACCTACGGCGCTGCCACCCTCGAGCTCGCGTTCTACGCGCTCCTCGTCGCCTTCGTCGTCGGCATCCCGTTCGGGCTCATCGCCGCGTACTTCCGCGACAAGGGGCAGGATGCCTCGCTGCGCGTGTTCGCCATCCTCTGCTACGCCACTCCGGTCTTCTTCGCCGGCCTGCTGCTGAAGCTCATCTTCTCGGTGTGGCTCGGTTGGCTGCCGGTCGCCGGTCGCGCCTCGGTCAGTGCGCAACTCCAGATGGAGTTGCTGCCGAACAAGACCGGCCTCTACACGATCGACGCGATCATGACCGGCAATCCGGCGGTGCTCGGCGACGTGCTCGCCCACGCGGTGCTGCCGTCGATCGCGCTCGGCCTGCTCACCGCCGGCGTGTTCCTCCGGCTCGTGCGCACCAACGTCATCGGCACGCTCTCGACCGACTACGTCGATGCGGCCCGCTCGCGCGGTGTCAGCGAATACCGGCTCGTGCGCAAGCACGCCTACCGCCCGGCGCTCATCCCGATCATCACGGTCATCGGCCTGCAGATCGCACTGCTCCTCGGCGGCGCGGTGCTCACGGAGACGACCTTCGAGTGGAAGGGCCTCGGGTTCATGCTCTCCGAGTACCTCCAGGCGCGCGACTTCGTCGCGGTGCAGGGCATCGTGGCCCTGCTCGCCGTGATCGTGGCGCTCACCAACTTCATCGTCGACATCATCGCGGCGCTCATCGACCCGAGGGTGAGGTACTGACATGTCGACCGACACCGTCATCCAGCCGCCGAAGCGGCGCCTGCGCGACCGTCTTCCCGTCGTGCACCAGCTGCGCCAGAGCGTCGGCCTCCAGCGCGGCATGCTCATCGCGGGTCTCGTGCTCACGGGTCTCTTCGTGCTCGTCGCGATCTTCGCGCCGCTCATCGCACCGTTCGGCTTCGCCCAGCTGCGCGATGCCGAGGGCCCCTTCGGCAGCCAGCAGCCGCCGTCGGCGGAACACCTCTTCGGCACGACCGTCGGCGGCTACGACGTGCTCTCGCGCGTGCTGTGGGGTGCCCAGACCGCCCTGTACGTCATCGTCATCGCGGTGATCCTCTCGATCTTCGCCGGTGTGCTGCTCGGCCTCGTCTCCGGCTACTTCGGCGGCTGGCTCGACCGGGTGCTCGTCGTGGTGTGCGACGCGATCTACGCGTTCCCGTCGCTGCTGCTCGCGATCGTCATGGCGATCGTCATCTCGGGCGGCCAGTCCAACCTGTGGGGCGGCGTCTTCGCCGCGGCGATCTCGATCACGGTCGTGTTCATTCCGCAGTACTTCCGGGTGATCCGCGCCGAGACGGTGCGCATCAAGGCCGAGGCGTACGTCGAGTCGGCCAAGGTGCTGGGTGCCTCGAACAGCCGTGTCATGTTCCGCCACGTGCTGCGGAACGCGACTCGCACCCTGCCGCTCATCTTCACGCTGAACTCGTCCGAGGCGATCCTGACCCTCGCGGGCCTCGGCTTCCTCGGCTTCGGCATCGAGCCGACGGCGGCGGCCGAGTGGGGCTACGACCTCAACAAGGCGCTCTCCGACGTCTCGAGCGGCATCTGGTGGACGGCGCTCTACCCGGGCGTCGCAATCGTGCTCGTGGTGCTCGGCATCACGCTCGTCGGCGAGAGCCTCAACGACCTCGCCGACCCGCGTCTGCGCGGTCGTCGACGTGTCGCACAGGCATCCGGCGAGGTCGCCGAGACCTCAGTCGTTCCCGGCGGCACGCTGACGGCGGGTCCCGGAGGGCTCGCGGGTCTCGAAGACGGCGAATCATTCGACGAACACGGAATCGAGGTCCGCTCATGAGCACGGTCGTCAACATCGAGCGACTGGGCGTCTCGTTCGCCACCGACGCGGGCGCCGTCAAGGCCGTCGACGACGTCTCGCTGAAGGTCGAGCGCGGCGAAGTGCTCGCGATCGTCGGCGAGTCGGGATCCGGCAAGACCGTCACCGCGAAGACGATCCTCGGCCTCCTGCCCGAGACCGCTACCGCGAGCGGCGCCGTCATCCTCTCGAACAAGGCCGGCACAGCCGAGAGCGACGTCGTCGCACTGTCGAAGAAGCAGCTGCGGGCGGTCAGGGGCACGGATGTCGCGATGGTGTTCCAGGAGCCCTCGAGCGCCCTGAACCCCGTCTACACCGTCGGCTGGCAGATCATCGAGGGCCTGCGGGCCCACACCTCGATCTCGGCGAAGGACGCGCGGGCGAAGGCGATCGAGATCCTCGGGCGGGTCGGCATCCCCGACCCCGAGCACCGCGTCGACCACTACCCGCACCAGTTCTCGGGCGGCCAGAAGCAGCGCATCGTCATCGCCATGGCGCTCGTGCTCGACCCCGGCCTGATCGTCGCCGACGAGCCGACCACGGCGCTCGACGTCACCGTGCAGGCCGAGATCCTCGATCTGCTGCGCCGATGCCGCGACGAGTTCGGCATGGGCATCGTGCTCATCACGCACAACATGGGGGTCGTCGCCGACCTCGCCGACCGTGTCGCCGTGATGTACCAGGGCAAGGTCGTCGAGGAGGCCGATGCGAAGACGCTCTTCGCGTCGCCCAAGGCCGACTACACGAAGGCGCTGCTCGCGGCGGTGCCGTACGTCGGCACCGGCACGGCGAGCGCCATCGAACGCGCGGCGAAGCGACCGGCGGACTGGGTCGAGCAGGCGCCCGTGGTCGAGGCATCCGGTCTCGAGATCGTCTACCCGGGTCGCTTCGGGCGACCGGGCTTCCGGGCCGTCGGCGGCGTCGACTTCGTGATCCGTCCGGGCGAAGTGCTCGGGCTCGTGGGGGAGTCGGGCTCGGGCAAGACCACCATCGGCCGTGCCATCGCCGGGCTGACGAAGGTCACGGGCGGTTCGCTTCGCGTGCTCGGCCACGAGATGAACGGCGTGCGCGAGCGCGAGTTCCGGCCGCTCCGCAGTCGCATCGGCTTCGTCTTCCAGGACCCGGCGTCGAGCTTCAACCCGCTGCTGACGATCGCCGAGTGCGTCGCCGAGCCGCTCGTCATCCACGGCAGGGCGTCGAACCCGGCCGCGGCGCGAAAGCGGGTCGACGAACTGCTCGAGGCGGTGCAGCTGCCGAAGGCCTACGGCGATCGCTACCCGCACGAACTGTCGGGCGGCCAGCGCCAGCGCGCGAGCCTCGCGCGTGCGCTCGCACTCGAGCCCGAACTGCTGATCGCCGATGAGCCGACGTCGGCACTCGACGTCTCGGTGCAGGCCCGCGTGCTCGAGCTCTTCGCCGAGCTGCAGCGCGAGTTCGGCTTCGCCTCGCTCTTCATCAGCCACGACCTCGCCGTCGTCGACATCCTCGCCGACCGCATCGCCGTGCTCTACCGAGGTTCGCTCGTCGAGGAGGGCACAGGCGCCGAGGTGCTCGGCGCACCGAGCGACCCGTACAC
Source organism: Agromyces hippuratus (assembly GCF_013410355.1). Taxonomy (NCBI): domain Bacteria; kingdom Bacillati; phylum Actinomycetota; class Actinomycetes; order Micrococcales; family Microbacteriaceae; genus Agromyces; species Agromyces hippuratus. The sequence goes on from NZ_JACCFI010000001.1 coordinate 580,932, forward strand.
CCAGCGGCTGCTCGCGTCGCTCCCGGTGCCGGATCCCGTCGCGCAGGCCGAGCGGCGGGAAGAGCTCCGCCGACTCCGGGAGGCCGTGTGATGCGTGGCGCCGCCCACGGCTTCCCGATCGTGCTCGACGACCTGACGGTGGAGTATCCGGCGCGAGGGCCGAGTCCTGCCCACGTCGCGCTGCACGGGCTGAGCTTCTCGGTCGCGCCGGGCGAGGTGCTCGGCCTGCTCGGCAGCGCCGGAAGCGGCAAGAGCACCCTCGCCAAGCTGCTGTCGGGTGTTGCGTTCGACACGCGCGCGGCCGAGGGGCGGCCGCTCATCACCGGCGGCGACGCCACCGTGCTGGGGCAGTCGCTCCGGCGCATACCGAAGCGCAAGGTGCCCGAGTACCAGTTCCATGTCGGCTATCTGCCGCAGGACGCCGCGTCGACGCTGCCCGCCGACCGCACCGTCGCCGAGATCATCGGCGAGCCGATCCTCGAACGCGACCACCGATACAACGCGCGTGCCCTGGCGACCCGGGTCGCCACGATGCTCGACGGGGTGCGTCTCTCGCTCGGCAAGCTCGACATGTACCCGTACGAGCTCTCGGGCGGCCAACGGCAGCGGGTCGCGCTGGCCCGCGCGCTCGTGCTCGGGCCGTCGGTGCTCATCGCCGATGAACCCACGGCCGGCATCGACCTCACCGTGCGCGACGTGGTGGCGCAGCTGATCGGCGAGCTCCGACAGGAGCACACCTTCTCGGCGGTCATCATCAGCCACGACCTTCCCGTGTTGCGAAGCACCGCCGAGCGCGTCGCGGTGCTCGACCGGGGTCGGCTCGTCGCCATCGGCACGATCGACGAGGTGCTCGACGATCCGAAGCACCCGTACGTGATGGCACTGGCCGGCGCGCTCGACGCCGGGCATGCCGTGATCGACGACCTCGACCTGGGGCCTTCGATATGACGGATGCCGCGGCATCCGTTTCGCGTGCACGGCACCGCGTCGTGCACGGCGCCGCCGCAGGGCGCCGCGCTCCCTCGACTCCGGTGGAGGCGGGGCCCGTCGCGATCCTGCCGGCCGCCGATCCGGCATTCGTCGACGCCGTCGAGCGGGCCGGGGGAGTCGCCGCACCGCTGTCGGCGGCGACGCGCGGACTCGTGTGGACCGAGGCATCCGGAGGCGACGACCTCGCACGGGTGCTCGACGAGCACCCCTCGATCGGCTGGCTGCAACTGCCGTGGGCGGGCGTCGACGCGTTCGCCGGGCTGATCGAGCGCGCCGCCGGCGACGGCCGGGTGTGGACGAGCGCCAAGGGCGCGTATGCGCAGCCCGTGGCCGAGCACGCGCTCATGCTCGTGCTCGCGGTGCTCCGAGAGGTGCCGAGGCGTGTGCGTGCGACATCGTGGCAGGTCGACGAGCTCGGCCGCTCGCTCTACGGCGCGAACGTCGTGATCGTGGGCGCCGGCGGCATCGCCGTCGAGCTGATGCGCCTGCTCCAGCCGTTCGGGGCGCACGTGACGGTCGTGCGGCGCAGCGCCGAGCCGGTGGCCGGAGCCGAACGCACCCTGCCGACCGCGCGACTCGGCGAGGCACTCACCGGTGCCGACGTGGTCGTGCTCGCGGCAGCGCTCACAGGTGACTCGCGCGGGCTGATCGGCGAAGCAGAACTGCAGCGGATGCCTCGCGGCGCCGTGCTCGTCAACGTCGCGCGCGGCGGCCTCGTCGACACCGGTGCGCTCGTCGACGCCCTGGAGTCGGGCCACCTCGGCGGAGCGGGCCTCGATGTCACGGATCCCGAGCCGCTGCCCGCGGGGCATCCGCTCTGGCAGGCGCCGAACTGCATCGTGACGCCGCACGTCGCCGACACCGAGGACATGACCGTGCCGCTGTTCGCCGAGCGCATCTCGCAGAACGTGCGCGCGTTCCTCGGTGACGGCGACTTCGAGGGTCGGATCGATCCCGTCGCAGGCTACTGAGCCGTCCAGGTCGGGCTCGGCATTGTCGAGGGGGCCTCGGATTGGGAGTCGGGCGAACCTTTTGCTAGAGTATCCATCGCTGAACAAGCGATCCTCCATAGCTCAATTGGCAGAGCAATCGGCTGTTAACCGGTAGGTTCTTGGTTCGAGTCCAAGTGGGGGAGCATTCGCGGCCCGGTCTCTTCGGAGGCCGGGCCGTTCTCGTCTGCGCTGGTCGAATCGCGTCGTGTTCGCGGGCGATTCAGTCGCGGGCGATGAGATCCTTCGCCATCCAGTGGTCGGCGTAGGGCGCATCGCTGAACGCCGGCACCTCGCGGTAGCCGGCGCGCCGATACAGGCGCTGCGCCTCGACCAGGTCGCCGCGCACATCGAGTCGCATGCGTCGTACCCCGTGCTCTTCCGCAATGCGCTCGATCTCGCCGATCAGCGCTGCCCCGAGTCCGCGGCCGCGCGCCTCGGGCGTGATGAAGACGCGAGTGAGTTCGCCGATCTCGGCCTCGATGTAGCGCACCCCGGCGCAACCGAGGACCCGCTCGCTCTCGCGCGCGACGATGAACGCGCCCGTTTCGCCCTGCAGGTCGTCGCTCGGTTCGTCGATCAGCGTCTCGTCGACCTCGGCGGTCGTCGCGGGGCGCCCGTTGTAGCGGCCGATGATGTCGTCGTAATAGCGGCGGAGAATGCTTCGGGAGGACTCGGTGGTCGGGTCGGACAGTACGAAGGTGAGCACCCGCCAACGCTAGCGCGGGCCCGTCGAGCGGAGTTCAGGGCCGAAGCATCCGGATATTCTGATGGTCGGAACAGGAGGGTCTGTGGACGAGCGCACCGCTGCCGACGCGTCTGCCGCCGGCGACGGCGACGGCGCTGCGGTCGAGCGTTCGACGGCGATCCGCGACAGCCTCGCCGTCGGGCTCGCGACCGCGATCTACGGCATCTCCTTCGGTGCCCTCGCGGTGGCCGCGGGCCTCGACATCTGGCAGACGTGCTTCCTCAGCCTCGTGATGTTCACGGGCGGGTCGCAGTTCGCCCTCGTGGGCGTGCTCGCGAGCGGGGGAGTCGCCGCGGGCGGCTCGGCGATCGCCACCGCTGCGATGCTCGGCATCCGCAACGTCGTCTACGGCATGCGCATGAAGCCGATCGTCGACGAGATCGACCCGTCCACCGGGCGCGGCAGCATCTGGCGCCGCGTCGCGGCAGCGTGGGTCACGATCGACGAGTCGACGGCTGTCGCACTCGCGCAACCGAGCGATCGCGCCGCACGCGTCGGCTTCTGGGTGACCGGCATCACGATCTTCGTCGGCTGGAACCTCACGACGCTCGTCGGCGCACTCATCGGCGACGCGATCGGCGACACCCGGGCATGGGGACTGGATGCCGCGGCCGCCGCGGCCTTCCTCGGACTGCTGTGGCCGCGCCTCAAGCGATTCCAGGCAGGGGCCGTGGCAGTGGCGGCGGCGGTCGTCGCCACCCTCACCACGCCGGTGCTCATGCCCGGACTTCCCGTGCTGGTGGCAGCGGTCGTCGCGATCGTCGTCGGCTGGTTCAACCTCTTCGATCGGCGGCGGGCGTCGTGACCACCTGGCACATCATCCTCATCGCGAGTGCGGCCACGCTCGCGCTCAAACTCGTCGGGCACCTCGTGCCGGCCGGTTTCCTCGAGCGCGAGCGCCCGGCCCGCATCGCCGACCTCCTGACCGTCGCACTGCTCGCCGCGCTCATCGCGGTGCAGACCCTCGGTGTCGGCCAGGAGATCGTGGTCGACGCGCGGGTCCCAGCGCTGATCGTCGCCGCGGCGCTCTACGCGCTGAGGGTGCCGTTCATCGTGGTCGTGGCGGTCGCCGCACTCGTGGCGGCCGGCATCCGCGCACTCGGATGATCCCGCGCCACGCGGCATCCGCAGTTCTGGCGGTGCTCAGGCCTCGAGGTCGTCGACGCCGGGCATCCACTGCTGGCCGGGCTTGCCCCAGCCGAGCTTGCGGGTGATCTTCGCGACGATGCGCTGGTCGCGCTCACCGAGGCGGTCGGTGTAGAGCGTGCCGTCGAGGTGGTCGTACTCGTGCTGGAAGATGCGCGCGAGCCATCCCTCGGCCTCGATCTCGAACCGCTTGCCGTCGATGTCGGTCGCGCGGAGGATCGCGCGCTCGGCGCGGCGCAGCCCGAATCGCTCACCCGGGAAGGAGAGGCAGCCCTCCTCCTCGTCGATGTCGGGCTCGCCGGCCGGCGGCGGCGAGATCCAGAGTTCGGGGTTGATCGCGACGCCGCGCCAGCGCGTGCCGTCTTCGTCGACCCAGCCGTACGTGAAGAGGCGCAGCCCCACGCCGACCTGCGGGCCTGCGAGGCCGACACCAGGCGCCGCGTCCATCGTCTCGAACATGTCGTCGACGAGGGTGCGGATCTCGTCGTCGATCTCCTCGATCGGGAGAGCGGGGGAATGCAGCACCGGGTCACCGGTGATTCGAATGGGGAGCACGGCCATTCGGCAAGGATATCCGGCACGGAACGGGTAGGGTCGATGCGTGGAACCGGACCTGAGCGACCTCACCGAGCAGATCGCACTCGACCCCACCCAGTTCATCGGGATCCCGCTCGCCCTCGTCGGCGCGGTGTTCCTCTCCCTCGGTGCGCAGTTCCAGCACCGCGGAGTGGTCAAGGTCGAGTCGCGCACCGTCGACAGCTTCGGCAAGGGGCTGAACTTCAAGCAGCTCGCGCTGCTGCTCGCCCGGCCCTCATGGGTGCTCGGCACGGTCATGCTCGGGCTGGCGATCGTCTTCCAGCTGTCGAGCCTCTACTTCGCCCCGCTCATCGTGGTGCAGCCGCTCGGCGCCATCGCCCTCGTCATCACCTCGATCCTCAACTCGCGCATCAATCACGTGAAGCTGAATCGCAAGTCGATCACGGCGATCGTGATGTGCGTGGGCGGCGTGTTCCTCTTCGTCGGCGTCGCCGCGTTCACGGCCGTCGACAAGCCGGTCACCGAGCGGCAACTGATCACGATCCTGATCATCCTCGCCGTCGTGCTCGCCGCTGCCGGCGTCACGTTCGCGCTGTTCCGCCAGCACATCCGCGCGATCTACTACGTCATCATGGCGGGCGTGCTCTACGGCTTCGTCGCCACGCTCGCCAAGGTCGTCATCGGCCGCGTGGAACAGGGCGAGTTCGAGTGGCTCACCGCCCTCTGCCTGATCGGACTGCTCGGCGCCGCCGCCCTCGGCGCGTACTTCGTGCAGAACGCCTACGCCTCTGGTCCGCCCGACCTGGTCATCGCCGGACTCACGGTCGTCGACCCGATGGTCGCCGTCGCGATCGGCATCGCGGTGCTCGGCGAGGCGTCGCAGGCGCCGCTCTGGGCGATCGGCGTGTTCATCGTGGCCGGGGTCATCGCGGTCTGGGGCGTCTTCCAGCTCGCACGCAATCACCCCCAGACGCGCCTGTGAGCTGAGCGGAACCGGCTCCGACGACATGCCAGCGCTGGGGAGCATCCTGTGCGCTGCGTAGACTATCGTCGGATTCATTCCGCGCGTCGAGCCGCCTATCGCAGCGCCCCGATGCCCCGACGATGGCCGATCGCCCTCGATCCCTTGAAATGGTGAGGAACAACCCCACGTGTCAGACACCCCCGGTGCGAGTACCCCCGGCACCGCCGGAGCCGATATCGAGCGACCGCTCACGGTTCTGATCGGCGCCGACACCTTCGCCCCCGACGTCAACGGCGCCGCGCGCTTCGCCGAGCGCCTCGCAGCAGGCCTCGCCGAACGCGGCCACGACGTGCACGTCATGGCCCCCGCGGGCAACCGCAAGCACGGCACTTGGAAAGAGGTGCACGAGGGTCAGGAGATCACCGCGCACCGCCTGCTCAGCTGGCGCTGGTATCCGCACGACTGGCTGCGATTCGCGCTGCCGTGGCGCATCCGGCAGAACAGCGCGAGGGTCATCGACCAGGTCAAGCCCGACGTCGTCCACTTCCAGTCGCACATCATCACCGGCCGCGGCCTCTCGATCGAAGCGCAGAAGCGCGGCATCCGCATCGTCGGCACCAATCACTTCATGCCCGAGAACATGCTCGAGTTCACGCTGCTGCCCGCGGCGTGGCAGGAGTGGGCCGTCGGTCTCGCCTGGAAGGCGGCACGTCGCACCTTCGGCCGCGCCGAGGCCGTGACGACGCCGACCCGCAAGGCGGCCCAGTTCCTCGAGAAGCACACCGGCCTCGTCGGCGTGCACGCGATCTCGTGCGGCATCGACGCGCACAAGTACTCGCCGAGCTGGGAGCCGCGCACCGAGAACCGCATCCTCTTCGTCGGCCGGGTCACCGGCGAGAAGCAGATCGACGTGCTGCTGCGAGCGCTCACCCTGCTGCCGAAGGAGCTCGACGCCAAGGTCGAGATCGTCGGCGGCGGCGACCAGAAGAAGCACCTCGAGCACCTTGCGGTCGAACTCGGCATCGCCGACCGGGTCACGTTCACCGGCTACGTGACCGACGACCAGCTCCGCGAGGCCTACCACCGCGCATCGGTGCTCGCGATGCCCTCGATCGCCGAGCTGCAGAGCATCGTCACCATGGAGGCCATGGCCTCGGCGCTGCCCGTCGTCGCGGCGAACGCGATGGCGCTTCCGCATCTCGTGCACGACGGCGAGAACGGCTACCTCTTCGAGCCCAGCAACGCCGAAGACCTCGCCGCGAAGCTCCGAGTCGTGCTCGAGGCGTCGCCGGCCGAGTATCGCACGCTGAAAGAGGGCTCGATCCGGCTCATCGCCGCACACGACATCCAGCGCACGATCTCGACGTTCGAGAGTCTGTATCGTGGGAAGCCGGTGACCGATCCGGTCACCGACGTCGCACCGGCCGCCACTCCAGAGTGAGCCGGTGCGCGGGGCGGTAGCTCAGCTGGTCAGAGCAGTGGACTCATAATCCATCGGTCACGGGTTCAAGTCCCGTCCGCCCTACAAATATGGTTTCACCAGGGTGAGGGCGATGATCCGAAGAGACGCGCAGTTCACAGCCGGCCCCCATGCCGGCAAATTCTTGGTCGCCGAGGAGGACGAGAGCGGGTCGATCATTGCGCTCATCTGCAATGGTCAGCCTGGATCTCTGGAGACGATTGCAGACTTCTGGTTCGCCGACGTGGTTGAGCTGGAGCGTGGCGTGACTGAGGACGGCTGGAAGGTCACCTGGCTGCCGCGGGGAAGCCTCGGGACACCGTTCTGACCAGTAGTGCAGCTCGGGGTACAGGCGCAGTGCCGGTGTGGAACCGCACGCGGGTGATGCCGTGCGCGGTGACGACAGCGTTCGCCCGTTCGAGGAAGGCCGCGCATACCAGCCCCTTCTCGTCGGTAGGGCATTCATGTCGTGAGTAAGGATTGACGCCCGCCAGCACACTGGGCTGCCTCATACTCGATCCCAATCGGGACGTCCACGCGAAGGTAATCGTCGATGACCACAGCTCCAGCTGGTGAGAGCTCCCACAGCTACAAACGCTCCGGGTACCAGCCACAGCGCACGGCTCCTCCAGGGGTCCTCCTCTCGGGTTGCGGCTCTCGCCTCGCCGAGGCTGACATAACGGCATCCTGATCACGGGCGCGGAACCTCGGAATCTGCTTCTGGCTTCCGGCTTCTCACCCGGGGCCTATTGCGATTCGTCACGTATCCCTCGGTGTCCGATTCTCGTTAGCGCGAGGCGCGAGCCGAGCGGTTCAGACTATCCGACGATGGGCGGGTGCTCGTCGAACTCATTGATGATCAAGGCGCGGTGTCCGTCGAGATCTTCGAGCTACGCGCTGGCCGAGTAACCAGTGAGTGGGAGTTCTTGTTCGGCCCATCCGTGAGTTCGTCAACTGAACTCGGACCCACTACGGCAATCTAGCCGGGTCCAGCTGATCTCACATCGCTGCGACGTACCCCCGCTACTGGCGTCGTGAGTACTTCGACATCGTTCACCTACGCATAGTGCACTCCGTGCCAGCATGCAAGGCCTCGACGCCGCGACGGCGGCACGCATACGGTCTGATCATCGAGTGAACGGAGCCACCATGTCCGATCCGGAGATCACCCCGTCGCGGACGGCTGACGACTCAGGTGGGAAGAGCGATGACCGTCGCGGGTCGAGCCACGACGTCACCCTTCCTGCGGAGACCCAGATCGAAGACGAGACCGTCGGGATCGATACTGCGTCGGGTGGGACCCAGAGCCCCGGGGACGACGATGAGTGACGCTCGCCCTGGCGATCCTGGCACTCCCGAGGACGAGCATGTTCGCGAGACGCCATCACCGACCGAGCGGCTGGCGCCGGCACTCGACATCGACGCACGGCTCACCGAGATCGAGCGTCGCGTGAACCTGCTCGTCAACGTCACCCCACTCAACGCGGCGGAGGCGTGGGCGGACTTCGAACGCAGCGACTTCGGCACGGCCCCCACGTTGCGGCTGCGGCCGTTGGACTTCGACCCGGACCTGCTGCAGCGCGACCTGTACGACCTCGAGGTCGAGGACGTGGACGACCCGGCGCTGCACACGCTCTTCCGGGCGAAGAGGGATGAGATCGCCCGGCAGATCACCGCGTTGGAGGACCGCGACACGTCACGGTTCCTCTACGGGTCACTCCAGCTCTACGGCACGGTGGCTCCTCCGCTGGCCACGGCGGCGGAGGAGTTGCTCGAGACCATCCCCCCGCAGGCGCCCAGTACCCAGACCATCACGGCCGGGGCGTTCGCCGATGCGGCTCGGGTGGAGTTCGAGCGCTACCGTGCCGTGTATCCGGACTTCCCGGTCAGCGTCGAGGTGCGGGATGACGTCTCCGAGCTGATGGTGTCGTTCGGCCGCCTGCTCATTCCGGAGTCCGCCGCCTTCCGGGCCGACCGGGTCGAGCCGCTGCTGCACCACGAGGTCGGCACCCACGTGGTCACCTATCAGAACGGTGCCCGGCAGCCACTGACGATGCTGACCATCGGCCTGCCCGGCTACGACGAGACCCAGGAGGGGCTCGCCGTGCTCGCCGAGTACCTGACCGGCGGGTTGGATCCGCGGCGGCTGCGCGTGCTCGCGGCGCGAGTGGTCGCGGTCGGCAAGATGCTCGACGGCGCCGGCTTCCTGGACATCTTCGAGTCGCTGCGCGCCGACCATCGCATACCGGCGCGGACCGCCTGGTCCATCGCCATCCGGGTCGTCGTCGGGGGCGGATCGGTGAAGGATGCGATCTACCTGCGGGGGATCACGCGCATCCTCGACGCCCTCGCCGAGGGCAGCCGCCTCGACGTTCTGCTCGTCGGCAAGCTCGCGTTGGACCACATCCCCCTGGTGCAGGACCTGCTCGACCGCGAGGTGCTTCACGCACCATGGGTTCGGCCACGCTGGCTGGACGTGCCGGGCGCGCACGAGCGCCTGGAGAGGCTGCGCGCGGGCGCGACGGTCACCGACCTCTACGAGGGAGACGTGGCGGCATGAAGCTCGCATTCCTCGTCAACGACGTCGACACCGAGATGGCCGAGTACACGACCACTCGACTCGCCAGGGCCGCAGCCCGGGGCGGGCACGAGACGTGGTACGTCGGCGTCGGGGATCTCGAACACGGCAGCAGCGACGGGCAGTTCGCGGCCACGGCTCGCGCCGCGAGGTGGGAGAGCGACGACACCCTCGACCGTTTCATGGAGAGGATCAAGGCGCGCGACACCGAGCGGATCATCATGGACGACCTGGATGCGCTCGTCCTGCGCAATGAATCGATCGACGACCTGCAGGAGCGCCCGTGGGCCAGCCCGATGGGCGTCGTGTTCGGACAGATGCTCGCGGACCGAGGTGTGACCGTGGTGAACGACCCGAACACCCTCCATCGAGCGACCAGCAAGCTCTACCTGGAGGAGTTCCCCGAGACGGTCCGTCCACGGTCGCTGGTGACACGAGATCCGGAGGCGATCAAGCGGTTCGTCGACGAAGTCGGTCACTGCGTCGTCAAACCGCTCTACGGGGCCAAGGGCCGCAACGTCTTCATGATCGAGGGCCCGGGAGAGACCAACCTCGCGCAGATGACGGAGGCGGTGCTGCAGGACGGCTACGCCATCATCCAGGAGTTCATCGACGGAGCCGACGACGGCGATGCCCGGATCTTCCTACTGGAGGGCCGCATTCTCGAGCGCGACGGCAGGCCGGCCGCCTTCCGACGCGTGCCCACCGGCAACGACCCCCGCGCCAACATCAGCACCGGCGGCCGATCTGTGCCTCTCGAACTCGGTGAGGCCGAGTTCGGCATCGTCGAGGCGATGGGTGCCAAGCTCGTCGCCGACGGCATGTTTCTGGTGGGCATCGACGTGATCGGCGGCCATGTGGTGGAGATCAACGCGGAGAGTCCCGGCGGGTTCCAGAGCGTCGAGAGGCTGTACGACATCGATGTGGCCAAGACCGTCCTCGAAGCTCTCGAACGCCGCGCGAGCCCGGGGTCCTGAGCCCGCGCGCCGGCCGAGGTACTTGAATCCTGGCCGCAGCGGGCGCACAGTAGAAGGAGCGAGAGGGGGTCTCATGCGCGACTGGATGCCTCGACCTGACGTCATGCCGATCCTGTCCCCGGGCCGGCACTTCTCCCCACGGCGTGGGGCCTGCTTCATGGAGTTCGCGTCGTACCTCGCGGGGGAGCGTTGGAGCGACCATCCCGCATGCACGCACCGCACCCTCGCGCTGCTCGCACGGATGGTGAACGACCGGACGAGCGAAGCCGGCCGCGCCCGGCTCACGCCGCTCATCCCGACGGTCATCGGCCTGACGAGCGATGACCCGCTTCTCGACGTGCTGCTCGCCGTACGAGCTGCCGGCGCCGCCTTGCCCATCGCCGCCGAAGAGCGTCAGCGTTCGCTGGCGGTGGGGCTGCGAGTCGCCCTCAGGGTGCTCGCGGATCGGGACGATCCCGCCCCGGAGCTGCGCGCACTGGGCCAGGCCGCCCTGCGCGCCACTCCCGCCGCCGATGCCTGGGCTGAGAGATTCATGGAGGAAGTCGGTCCTTCCCGCCCCGGCATGACTGTGCGCCAGTGCTCCGCTCTCGCCACCAGCGCCGTCGATGGGATCGCGCGGGCGTGCGTCGCAGATCCCGATGACCATCTCGTCGCCCTGCTCAGTGCTGCCGTATCGGACACGGTTCGCTTCGTGGGTGCGGATCGAGGCCGAACTCTGCGACGACCACATCCAAGTCCCGTCGTCGGTGCAGCAGTCATCTCGCTTCGCTGAGGCGGTTCGCGCAGGTCGCTCCAGATCGGCGTGATCGGCCCCGCGATGACGCGGCATCGGCCATCGTGCTCACTCGTATTCGGGCAGCATCGGGGGCGACCACCCGGGGTCGCGACCGAGCTGCGCAGCTCGCGCGACCGACGCCGCGCCGAAGCGATCGCGTACCGCGTCGAGCACGGTGTCGAGCTTCATCCCGTCGTCCCAGTCGATCGGCAGCTCCGGCTGGAGGCTGTCGGCGCGCGCCAGTTGCGACAGCGAGACGCCGATCAACGTGATGCCGCGCTCGGCGATCTCGGGCTGCGAGCCGGCGAGCAGCTCTCGTGCCACGGAGAGCAGCACTGCGGTGCGGTCGGTCGCGGAGTGGATGGTGCGCGATCGGGTGGCCTTCGCGAAGTCGCCGTAGCGAAGACGCAGCACGACCGTGCGGCATGATCGGTCGCCGCCGCGAAGACGGCGGGCGAGTCGATCGACGATCTGGGTGAGGATGAGGTCGAGTTCGTCAGCGGAGCGCGGGCGGTTGCCGAGTGCGCGCTGGGAGCCGATGGAGCCGCGGCGGCGCGTGGTGTCGACCGGGCGCGGATCCCGGAGTCGGGCCAGCGCGTGCAGATGCGCGCCCGTCGCCTTGCCGAGCAGCCGCTCCGCGGTCGCGGCTTCGAGCTCGGCCAGTTGGCCCACCGTGACGATGCCGAGTCGGTGCAGCTTCTCGGCGGTCACGGCACCGACTCCCCACAACCGTTCCACCGGCAGCGGCAGCAGGAACGCCTGCTCCCGTTCGGGCTCGACGACCAGCAGCCCGTCGGGCTTGCTGACCGCGCTCGCGACCTTCGCGAGGAACTTCGTCCGTGCGATCCCGACCGAGATGGCCAGCCCGACCTCTCCGCGAACCCGCTCGCGCAATCGCACCGCGACCTGCTCGGGCGTGCCCGCGATGCGCCGCAGACCGCCGACCTCCAGGAACGCCTCGTCGATGGAGAGCCCTTCCACAACCGGTGTCGTGTCGCGGAAGATCGCGAACACGGCTCGACTGGCTGCCGAGTATGCGTCCATCCGCGGGCGGACGACAACGGCATCGGGGCACAGGTCGCGTGCCTGTCGGCCACCCATCGCGGTGCGCACCCCGCGGGCCTTCGCCTCGTAACTCGCCGCCAGCACGACACCGCCGCCGACGATGACGGGTCGCCCGCGAAGCTCGGGCGCGTCGCGCTGCTCGACGGAGGCGTAGAACGCATCGAGATCCGCGTGCAGCACGGTCGCCTCGCCCCGCATCTCGTCCTCCGAACCGGTCGTACCGCGGATCATCGCACGCACCGGCGACACCGGGATTCGGCCGCGAGGACAGAACGACGTACCGACTCCGAGCGGCGGCGTCACCCAGCTCGTGGCTGACTGCCCAGGCGGCCGTCGGGATGGCCGTCGAGGACGCATCGGCTGCGGACCGATGCGCTATCCGATCGTTATCGTTCCGTCCACAGAGGGCACCTCACGTCGCAATATGCTTTCGGGATGCCTCGAATCCTCAAGCCCGTCGCTCTGGCCGTTGCGGCCGCACTCGCCCTCGCAGGTTGCTCGAGCAACGCGGGGAGCGATTCTCCGTCCGCGAGTGCAGCGCCGACGCCGGCTGCAGCACCCGCCACGGGGATCACGGTCGAGGGGACCGGCTACGAGTTCACCGCACCCGAGGGCTGGGAAGTGCCGGCCGACTTCTCGCTGCCCGGTGCCGACGTCATCGTCGCCGACCTGACGGACTCCGACGGCTTCGCAGACAACGTGAATGTCTTCCTCTCGCCTGCGGGTGAGCTCGCGCCCGACCAGGTCGAGTCGATGGGTGTCGGCGAACTCGAGGGGGCAGGTGCCACCGAGGTGACGGTCCGAGACCGCATCGTGGTTGCGGAGTCGGAGTCCGCGCACATCTCGGCCGGTCTCTCGTCGAACGGAGCCGACTATCTGATCGAGCAGTACTACGTGACCCAAGACGGCCAGACCTACGTCGTCACGTTCTCGTTCAGCCCGACCGTGTCGCAGCCCGACCGCGACGAGCTGTCCGAGTCCGTGCTCGCGACGTGGAACTGGTCGTAGGTCGCCCAGCCGGACTTCTTCGGCCCGGCGCCGGCGCCGGGCGCGTGAGCCCCGTGAAGGCGCTTCCGGTCGGTGGTGCGTCGTAGGCTTGCGCCGTGGCCAACCTCGATGATCTCCGTCGCACCGCCGTCGGGCTGCCCGGGAGCGAAGAGCGAGCGACGACGGGCGGCGCCGCCTGGTTCGTGCGCGGCAAGCTCTACGCCTGGGAGTGCCACCCCTGGCCGAGCATCCCTGAAGACATGCGTACGATCATCGCGGCAGAACTCGTCGTCGGCGTGAAGGTCGCCGACCCAGTCGATGCACTCGCGCTCGTCGAGATGGCACCCGGTGTGTTCCTGCGCACCACCACGAGGTGGGGCGAGCCGAAGGTGGCGTTCCGCATGGCGGGGATCGACGAGCAGCACCTCGCAGAGCTGGTGACCGAGGCGTGGAGAGTGCAGGCTCCGAAGTACTTGCGGGCCCGATTCGACGAGCTCGGCCCCGAGACCGCCGCCCTGCCGTCACGAGGGGACTAAGCGTCGCGGTCGATGCCGCCTAAGCCGGCTCCTCCTCGGGGATGCCGAGGCCGCGAGGGAACACGCTGTGGCGGAGCTGGGTCTCCATGGCGCCGACGATGCCGGCGATGTCGACCGCCGCGAGATCCGCGGGCAGCCAGTCGGGCACGGCGTCCTGATGGAGCGACTCGGTGTTCTGCGCCACCAGTGCTTGCACCCCGGTGAACATGTCGGGCTGCGTCGTGAACCAGCGTGCCAGCCGCAGCTCGCGCTCGAGCGCCTCACGCAACGATTCACCGTCTCGCGCGGCGCGCACGGAGCGAAGGGTCGCGGCAAGTGCTGTCGGCGAGAGTCGGAGGAGCGTGTCTGCGGCCTCGGCCGCGTTCGCGGCAGCCTCGGGGTCGCTCGAATCGGCGGCGCGCAGCCCGGCGACCACCTCGTCGTTCGAGAACGCCCAGAGGCGCTCGAGGATCGCATCGACCGAGTCCGCGGCATAACAGGCGTCGATCCAGTCGCGACGGGTGAGCACCGTCGAGATTCCGGGATCGGCCGCGAATCGCTGAACCTTCTCACGGGGCGCGCTCGTGTCACCGTCGTCCTCGAGCGCCGCGGTCAACTCGCCGACCCGCTCCGTCGGCACCATCACATCGGCGAAGCCGAGGGCGATCGCGTCCGCTGCGGTCAGGTCGACCGAGTTCAAGGCGAGGTACGTTCCGATCTCGCCCGGGGTGCGCGCGAGCCGCCACGTCGCACCCCCGTCGGGGACGAAGCCGTATCCGGTCTCGGGGTGCCCGAGCTTCACCCGATCCGTCACCACTCGTGTGGAGGCATGGCCGGCAAGCGAGATGCCGCCGCCCATCGTCATGCCGTGCATGATCGACACGATCGGTTTGGGGTACTCGGCGAGCTTCGCGATCAGACGGTACTCATCGCGGAAGAAGACCGCACCGATCGTCATGCCCTCGGCCGCACGAGCCAGGATCTCGCGGAAGTCGCCACCCGCGCAGAACCCGTAGTCGCCGACGCCGTCCAGCAGGATCGCCGAGACGGCGGGATCCTCCGCCCACGCGTCGAGCGCTTCGGTCATGGCGCGCATCATCTCGAGGTCGATCGCGTTGATCGACTCCGGACGATTGAGACTCAGGTGGCCGAGTGGGCCGACGACGACGGAATTGACAGGCGTGTGCACCCGTACAACGCTAACGGGCGTGGGCCCCTGGTGACGACTCGACGTGCAGCTCGAACGTCTCGGCCGGGCTCAGCCGATCGGCTCGAACTCGTTGAGGCGCCAGGTCTGATCGAACCAGGGCTCGAGCGGACCGTAGACTCGCAGCACCGGGAACCAGGACTTGCCGGGCAGCGTCTCGACCCAGTTCGACTCCTTGCCTTCCGGAGCGGTCGGGCCGAAGTAGAGGTCGAACGAGCCGTCGTCATTGGACTGGAGCTTGCCGTCGTTGCTAGCGAGAGCCGGGTACGGCGTCGAGGGGATGACGAGGAGCGACCGCGTCTGCGTGTCGTACAGGTCGACGGCCCAGAAGTTCTTCGCCGGGGGATTGGCGTCGACGTGCAGACGATAGCTGCGCGCGCCGTCGAGGAGCTGTCCTTCGGAGTCGTGCACAGTGTAGGCGTACGCCGACCCGGCACCGACCTGCGCGTGCGCCATCGCCGGGGTGATGACCGTCGCGAGGTAATGGAACTGCGTGCGGGCATCGAGAAGCCGAGCACCGTCACGAAGGAATTCGTAGTCGCCGCCGACGAAGGCGTTGCGCCATGACCCGTAGAGCACCGCCTCGGGGTCGCGCGGTGCGTAGCTGACCGTTCGGGCGAGGCCGGCGGCGATCGGCGCCGCCAGCTCGAGGATGGCGCGCAGTCGCGCATCGGGCGCGAAGGGCTGACCGCTCACGATGCCGATCGCGGCGAGCTGACCTGCCCGTTCCGCGTCGAGAGCGTCTGCCGGCTCCTCCTGAACCAGCTCGGCGACCTCTTCGTAGAACGAGTAGTCGTTCGCGTGCACGGTATTGAACGGGGTCTCCGAGAGAGTGACGAACTCGTTCTCTGCGGGGTTCGCCGCGTCGGCGAGCGGATAGATGCGCGTCTGCTTCATCGCGGGCACGCCGCCGAGCGCGCGCAGCACGACGAAGTTCGTGTACGTGGGTGTGCGGTAGACGAAGTAGCCGTCGGGCACCTCGCCGTCGTAGCCCGGCGGCAGGAAGAGGTACTTGCCGCCGGCGCCGTGGTCGGGCCCTGCGATGCCCATGTCGGCGACGTACCGGAACCAGAAGTCGTCGACGACGCACAGCGATTGCGGTGGGGCCTCGATGACCGTCGGCCCCCACGCCTTCAGGTCGAGCATGGTCACGCCGTAGGTCGTCTCGGTGTTGGGCGTCAGGAACAGTGCCTTCGAGGTCGCCCGGGGCTCGGTGATGCCGATCTGCCGGGCCGAGGTCACGCCGGCGCTGCGGAGGCCCGCGCGGAACGCCACGAGCGACGCGCCGGGAACGGCGTTCAGGAACACATCGACGGCTCGGATGAGGTCGAGCGCGTTGTACGCGGTCTCGACGGTCTCGGGCACCGGCACTCCATCGAAGAAGTGCAGATCGCCGAACGGCGACGGGACGGTGTCGGGTGTGCTCACCGAGGCCACGGCTTCCGCCATCTGGGCAGCGGTGAGTCCTGGACGCGCGTGCTCTGACATGTTCCCCCTTGATCGAACGTCCTCTCACCTTGGCAGTGGTGAGGGTCGAAGTCGACCAAGGGGGCGGCGCGTCACTCCGCCTTGGTGTCGGCCGCCTTCACGAGCTGGCCGCCCGCGAGTCCGGCGAGGATCGACCCGACGTCGAGCCCGGTCAGCGACTTCACGACTTCGGTGCCTTCGCCGAGCACCTGGCCGACGGTCTTCGTGACGGCGCTCGCGCCGTCGGTCGAGACGACGGTCAGCGTCTTGATGTTCGAGATCGGCTCCGCCGCGGCACGTACGATCTCGGGCAGGCGCGAGATGATCTCCTGTGCGAGGGCCGCCTCACCGTACTTCTTCAGCGCCATGGCCTTGGCATCGGTGGCGGCGGCCTCGGCGAGACCTTCAGCCTGGATGGCGGCGGCGCGGGCCTCGCCGTCGGCACGGATACCGGCGGCGAGTGCGACCTGACGGTCGCGCTCGGCCTCACCGGCGAAGCGCACCGACGTGGCGGATGCCTCGGCGTCCTGCACCGCCGCGACCTTGTTGGCCTCGGCGATCTTGGTGCGCTTGTACGCCTCGGCCTCGGTGCTCGCGTTCGCGGCGTCGCGGATGGCGGTGGCGCGCTGCACCTCGGCGTAGGCCTCGGCCTCGGCGGGCTTGCGGATCTCGATGTCGAGGCGCTCCTGCGTCACGAGCGCCTGCTCCGAGAGCGCATCGCGCTCCTGCACGGCGACCAGTTTGTCCTGCTCGGCCTTCGCGAGCTGACCGGATGCCTCGGCCTCGGCGTTGGCCCGATCGGTCTCGGCCTTGATCGTGGCCTGCTTCAGGCTCAACGCCTTCTGCCGCTCGGCGACCTGCTCGGCGGCCTCGATGCGCGCGAACTCGCTCACCCGGGCGGCTTCGGCTTCGCTCACCTCGGCGACCTGACGTGCGCGGGCGGCCTCGGCGCGACCGAGGTTCGCGAGGTACTCGCTGCCGGGCGTCGAGATGTCCGAGATGTTCAGCAGGTCGACCTGCAGGCCCTGTTCGACGAGGTCGGTCTTGGTCTCGGCGACGACGCGGTCGGAGAGGCTCTTGCGATCGGAGATGATCTGCTCGATCGTCATGTCGCCGACGATCGAGCGAAGCGAGCCCTCGAGCGATTCCTTGATGATCTCGGTGAGCAGGCTCTGCTGCGAGAGGAATCGCTGGGCCGCACGGCGGACGCCGTCTTCGGTGCCGCTGACCTTGAAGTTGATCGACGCCTTGATGGCGATCTTGATGCGGTTCTTGTCGACGCCCTCGACGGTGATGCCGATCTGGCGCTGCTCGAGCGAGATCGCGAAGCCCTGCTGCAGGATCGGCCAGATGAAGGTGCGGCCGCCGATGACCACGCGCTGCGCCGACGACTGCTCGGGGGCGGCGCGGCCGGCGCCGCGACCGACGATGACGAGCGCCTCGTTCGGCGGCACGCGGCGGATTCGGCGGGCGATGAACGTCAGCAGTGCGAGCAGCGCGATGACGATCGCGATCACCGAGATGACTTGGATCAGCAGGGGGGAGAGCATCGGGTTTCCTTTCGGGAGGAGACGCAGGAAGGGTGGTGCAGGGGACTTTCGGGGGTTGAGCGGGAAGTGCGAGCGGAGGGGCGTGGTCAGCCCGCGACGACCTTCACGCGGCTGCCGGCGTGCTCGACGACGCGCACTCGAGCGCCCTCCGCGATCGGCTCGTCGGAGTACGCCAGGCGGCGCTCGAGCTCACCGGGGCCGTCGAGGCTCACCTCGCCGCCTGCCGTCGTGACGTCCGAGCGTGCGACGCCCGAAAGCCCTACGGCCGAGGCGGGCACCCCGTCGGAGCTCCGGGTGAGGTTGCGGATCGCGAGCACGCAGAGCAGGTAGGCAACTGCGGCGAGCACGATCGAGAGCACGTACACCCAGACGATCTCGAGTCCCATGCTGGCGACGAGGGCGCCCGATGCGCCGAAGACGACCATGCCGACGGCGAGTGCCGTGCCGGAGAGGGCGCCGTCGCCGATCTCGAGGTGGTCGAAGATGTCGCCGAGCACGAGTGAGATGACGAGGAGTACGAGGCCGATGCCTCCGACGATGAGGAACGGAAGGAGCATCGACTGCCTCTCTGCGCGCGAGAACCCGGGCGAAGGGGTGCTCGGGTCGACTCACCCTATCGGTCGGGCGCGCTCCGTGCAGCACGGTCTCCACAGGGCGTCGGCGCGAGATGCGTGAACGGCGTCGTCGACGGTCACATGGCGTGCTGCTGCGGGATGAGGAGGCGCTCGACCGCAGCGTCGCCGCGGATGCGCCGCATGAGCGCGACGACCTCGTCGACGACGGCGAGGGTGAGGCCGCGGCATACGATGCTGTACGGCCCGAGGGCTTCGAGCCCGCCGGCCCTGATGCGGATGACCTCCCAGCCGACCTCGCGCAGCACCTCGTCTTTCTCGATGTCGGACGCCTCTTTCAGGCCGAGGTGGGCGCGTCTCGATCGGCCGGGATCGTCGTACTCGATGGCGATGCGAAGCTGCGGCACGAGGATGTCGGGCCAGACCTCCTGCTTGCCGTAGAACATGCGCGCGGTGCGCACGGCGTTGACGCGATGGTGGAGGCGGATGCGTTCGCCGAGGAGCATGCGCAACCGCTGCTCGACCTGGGAGGTGCCGAGTCTCAGACCCGGTTTCATGAAGGCGACGCCGGCCTCGCGCCGCGCACCGGGCGCTGCCGCGTTCGACCGGCACTTGGCACAGCTCGGGCCGGTCAGCACCTCGCCCACCGTGGCGGGGTATCGATCGTGCCCGCGGGCGCAGCGCCAGTCGTAGCTCGCTCCGATGCGCGTCTCGCGGGCGAGCGCGGCGCGCTGCGGGGGAGCGACGCGTGAGAGCAGCTCGGCGCGCGAGCGCTGCGTCTCGTGCAGCAGCATGCAGAGGGGGCACACGCGGGAGAGCGCGACGGCACCGGCAGCGCCCGCCTCGGCGCCGTGCCCGCATCGGAAGCTCACCGCGACCATCGACGCCGCCCGCATTCGTCCATGGGCTCGATCATCGCCGCTGCCACCGACATGATGCGCTCGGCATGTCGGACGCACGGGCGAGAATGGGAGCATGCGGATCGTGGTCGGTGCGATGGGGCCCGGCCGGGTCGCACTGGTCGACCCCTCGGTCTCGATCGCACCGTTCGACACGGTGCCGCTGCACGACCTCCCGGGCGTTGTCCGCGCCCTCGAGGCGACTCACCGCCCCCGTTGGATCTGGGCCGACACCCGTCGCTGGTACCCCCGCCTCCTCGCCGAGGGAGTGCGCGTCGAGCGCTGCCACGACCTCGTGCTCGCCTCCGCGATCCTCGACCACTCGACTGCGACGACGGCGGCTCGCGATGACGGCATGTACGCGCGGCCCGAATGGCTGCCGCTCGGGCCGGCCGAGGCCGGGCAGCCGATACCTGCCGTGCCCGCGGCATCCGCTGCGCACTCGGCGCTCTTCGAGCTGCTCGACTTCGACGGCGAGGCGGATGCCGCGGCGCCCGAGACCGCAGCAGGCCCTCGCGACGTGCTCGGGGTGCCGGTCGACGCGGTGCTCGCCGAGCACGCACGGCAACTGGCGCTCGTCGCCGCGTCCGAGCGGCCGGGCGCGCTCCGCCTGCTGCTCGCGGCCGAGTCCGCCGGCGCGCTCATCGGCGCCGAACTGCACGCCGCCGGGTTGCCGTGGCACCGCGGCGTGCACGAGCGCGTGCTCGAGACCGAACTCGGACCGAAGCCCGCTCCCGGTCGCAAGCCCGCCCGCATGGAGGAGCTCGCGACCGAGGTGCGAACCCTGCTCGGCGCCCCCGCCGTGAACCTCGACTCCCAGGTCGACCTGTTGAAGGCACTGCGCCGTGCCGGCATCCAGGTCGAGTCGACGAGCCGCTGGGAGTTGCGCGAGCACGACCATCCGGCGATCGAACCGCTCGTCGCCTACAAGAAGCTCGCCCGGCTGCTCAGTGCGAACGCGTGGTCCTGGCTCGACGAGTGGGTGGTCGACGGCCGATTCCGGCCCGACTACGTTCCCGGCGGCACGGCCACCGGGCGATGGGCGACGTCGGGCGGCGGTGCCCTGCAACTGCCGAAGAACGTGCGCAGCGCCGTCGTCGCCGACCCCGGCTGGACGCTCGTCGTCGCCGATGCCGCCCAGCTCGAACCGCGTGTGCTCGCGGGCCTGGCGCACGACCAGGCGATGGCCGCAGCAGGCAGGGGGCGCGACTTCTACAGCGGCATCGTGGGCGCGGGCGTCGTCGAGACGCGCGATCAGGCGAAGGTCGCCATCCTCGGCGCCATGTACGGGGCGACGACCGGCGAGAGCGGCCGGCTCGTGCCGCGCCTCGCACGCGCGTACCCGCGCGCGATGGCGCTCGTCGATCGCGCGGCGGCCGAGGGGGAGCGCGGCGCCAGCGTCACCACCCTGCTCGGCAGGTCGTCACCGGCTCCGGGTGCGGAGTGGCGCGCGACGCAGTCGCTGGCCTCCCAGCCCGATGCGACATCGGTCGACGAACGACGTGCGCGCTCGCGTGCCCGCGACTGGGGCCGCTTCACCCGCAACTTCGTCGTGCAGGGCACCGCGGCCGAGTGGGCACTCTGCTGGATGGCGGGCCTCCGATCGCGGCTCGTGTCGATCGCGGGCGATGCCCCCGGGCCCGGTGCGATCGCGTCCCGCTCTGGGCCGGCATTCGAGCGCATGCCGCACCTCGTCTACTACCTCCACGACGAGATCATCGTGCACACGCCGGCGGAATACGCCGACGACGTCGCGGCCGCGGTCGTGGAGTCGGCGACCGAGGCCGGCAGGCTGCTCTTCGGCGACTTTCCCGTGGAGTTCCCGCTCGACCTCGCGATCGTCGAGAGCTACGCCTCGGCCGACGCCTGAGCCGCGTTGGCCTCGGCGGCGAGTGACGCAGAGTCGGCCGACCGCGCCGACGGCCGCCGCCCGCGGCGTGGCCGCTCCATGCGGGGCGCGAAGGCGAGATCGTGCCGCGCGGTGAGCGAGGCGACCCCGTCGAGCCAGTCGAGCGCCGCCTGGGCGCGCGCGGCCTCGGCGGAGGCCGCCAGGGCGGCGAGTCGACGGGAGGCGACGGCGGTGCGGTCGTCGCGCTCTCCGTCGTCGACGGCGGCGCGAGCGGATGCCTCGAGCGCACGCTCCTGCCACCGCAGACGCTCGGCCTCGAGCACCGGGCCGACCTCGATGCTCGGCAGCGACGCCGCGACGAGCACCCGATCGACGGTCTCATCCCACGGGTCGCTGCCCGAGGCATCCGTGCCGGCGAACCAGGCCGACGTCGCAGCGGTGCCCGCCTTCGTCGCGCGATAGAGCGGGAGGCCGTCATCGGTGGCACCCGCGGACTCCACGAGGCCCTGCTTGCCGAGCCGCTCGAGCGTCGCGTAGCTCTGGCCGACGTTGACGTCGCGACGCCCCCCGGTGCGCTCGGCGAGGTCGCCGTGCAGTTGGAACCCGTACCCCGGGCCCGCGGAGAGCAGGGCGAGCAGTGCGTCGCGAACAGCCATTCGTACTCCGATCGAAGTCAACGTTTCACCGAGTATATGGTTTCGCGCCTTGTCAATGAGCCTGATGCGGGGCATAATCGGCGGTGACGGCTCGCTCGTCGACAACCGAATACCGTCATCTGTCCGTTGAGGTCGTTGGGGAAGACGCACCTCGAGAACGGAGTATGAGATGACGAAGAATGCCACGCGGGCAGTGCGCACCGCGCGAGGCGTGCTGTTCGTGCACTCCTCGCCGAGGGCGCTGTGTCCACATGTCGAATGGGCCGCAGGCACCGCCCTCGGTGTCGCCGTGAACTTCGACTGGAACGAGCAGCCGGTGCTTCGCGGTGCCATGCGCGCGGAGTTCTACTGGGAGGGCGAGGCCGGCAGCGGCGCGAAGCTCGCCTCAGCGCTGCGCGGCTGGGAGCAGCTGCGTTTCGAGGTGAGCGAAGACCCGACACCCGGTTCCGACGGTGCACGATGGATGCACACCCCGGAGCTCGGCGTCTTCTTCGCCCAGACCGACACCGCGGGCAACGTCGTGGTGCCCGAAGACCGCATCCGCTATGCGATGGACGTCGGCGGTACCGACCCCATCGAACTGCATCGCGAACTGCGCCTCGCCCTCGGGCAGGCCTGGGACGACGAACTCGAGCCCTTCCGTCACGCGAGCGACTTCGCCCCGGTCGTCTGGTTGCACCAGGTGGGCTGAGCGAGCCTCGGTCCGCCGGCGGCGTGACGCGAAGTCGGATGCCTCTTCCCGGCGGCGCATGAGCGAAACCCTCGGACCGTGCACGAGAAGACCCCGGCGCAGGCACTGCGACCGGGGTCTTCTCATACGTGCGCCGGGCGGGCCCGGAGTTCGTCTACGGCGTGCGGATCGCGACGACCGCGTTGTGGCCGCCGAAGCCGAACGAGTTGCTGATCGCGAGCTGCGGCCCGTCTCCGAGCGGCTGCGGCTCGCCCGAGACGCGCAGCGGGATCTCGGGATCCTGCGTGGTGAGGTTGATCGTCGGCGGCGCCAGTCGGTTCTGGAGCGCGAGCACCGTGAACACCGCTTCGAGCGCCCCGGTGCCGCCGAGCAGGTGCCCGGTGGAGGCCTTCGTGGCGGAGACGGGGATCTCGTGCACGCGATCGCCGAAGACGTTGCGCAGCGCCGTGTACTCGGCGATGTCGCCGACGGGCGTGCTCGTCGCGTGGGCGTTGATGTGCGTCACGTCGTCGACCGTCGCACCGGCCTGTGCGAGTGCGTCGAGCACCGCCCGGCTCGCGCCGCGGCCCTCGGGGTCGTTCGCGGTGATGTGGTACGAGTCGGCGCTCACCGAACCGCCCGCGAGCTCCGCGTAGATGCGGGCGCCGCGCGCGAGGGCGTGCTCCTCGGTCTCGAGCACGAGGCTCGCGGCACCCTCGCCCATGACGAAGCCGTCGCGGTCGACGCTGTACGGGCGTGAGGCGTGAGCCGGGTCGTCGTTGCGTCGCGAGAGCGCCTGCATCGACGAGAAGGAGGCCAGCGTGATGGGGTGCACTGCGGACTCGGAGCCGCCGGCGATGACGACGTCGGCGTAGCCGAGCTGGAGGTGCTCGTAGGCGTTCGCGAGCGACTCGGTGCTCGATGCGCAGGCCGACGCCACCGTACGTGCGAACGCGCGGGCCTCGAAGTGCATCGAGATCGCGGCGGATGCGGCGTTCGGCATGAGCATCGGCACGGTCATCGGCAGCACACGGCGGGGGCCGCGTTCACGCAGCGTGTCCCACGCGTCGAGCAGGGTCCAGATGCCGCCGATACCGGTGGCGTAGTCGACGCCGAGGCGTTCGGGGGCGACATCGGGTGAGCCGGCGTCGGCCCACGCCTCCTTCGCGGAGATCAGGGCGAACTGGCTCGACGGGTCGAGTCGCTTCGCGACAGGTCGCTCGAGCACCTCTTCGGGCCGAACCTTCGCCTCGGCGGCGAAGGTGACGGGCAGCTCGTACTTCGCGACCCAGTCGTGCTCGAGCGAGCGCGCACCGGACTCGCCGGCGAGCAGGGCGTTCCAGCTCTCAGGGGCGGTGCCGCCGAGCGGCGAGGTCGCACCGATGCCGGTGATGACGATCTTCTTGGTCATTCGAGAAACACTCCGATGGAGGAAATGGTCACACTGATCGAGCGGGCCGGGCGGAAGGCGCCGGCCCGCTCCACGCAGCTGCTAGGCCTGGGCCTTGACGATGAAGGTGACGGCGTCGCCGACGGTCTTCAGGTTCTTGACCTCTTCGTCGGGGATCTTCACGTCGAACTTCTCTTCGGCGTTGACGACGATCGTCATCATGGAGATCGAGTCGATGTCGAGGTCGTCGGTGAACGACTTGTCCAGCTCAACCGTGTCGGTCGCAATGCCGGTCTCGTCGTTGATGAGCTCGGCCAGGCCGGCAAGCACTTCTTCGGTGGACAATGCCATTGTTCTTCTCCTTGGGGGTGTCTCGTTTGACCGAGAGACAGTCTAGATGGACAGGGGGAGGTGGTTCAGGGAAGAACCACCACTTGGGCGCCGAACACGAGTCCGGCGCCGAAGCCGATCTGGAGGGCGAGGCCTCCGGAAAGTTCAGGGTGCTCCTCGAGCAGGCGGTGCGTCGCGAGCGGGATCGAGGCGGCGGAGGTGTTGCCCGTCGTCGCGATGTCGCGGGCGATGACGACCGTCTCGGGCAGCTTCAACTGCTTGGCGAACTCGTCGATGATGCGCATGTTCGCCTGGTGGGGGATGAAGGCGGCGAGGTCGTCGGACGTCACGCCCGCGGCATCCAGCGCCTGCTTCGCGACCTTCGCCATGTCCCACACGGCCCAGCGGAAGACCGTCTGGCCCTCTTGACGGAGCGTCGGCCATTCGGCCGCGCCGTCGCGGAACTCGGTGAGGGTGCCGTTCATGCCGACCGCGCCCGCCTTCGAGCCGTCGGAGCCCCAGATGGTGCGCGCGATGCCGGGCGTCTCGCTCGGGCCGACGATGACGGCGCCGGCGCCGTCGCCGAGGAGGAAGGAGATCGAGCGGTCGGTCGGGTCGACGACGTCGGAGAGCTTCTCGGCCCCGATGACGAGGGCGTAGGTCGCGGCGCCCGAGCGGATCAGCGCGTCGGCCTGCGCGACCGCGTAGGCGTAGCCCGCGCAGGCGGCGTTCATGTCGTACGCCGCGGCGGGGTTCGCGCCGACGCGGTCGGCGACGACGGCCGCCATCGACGGGGTCTGCTGCACGTTGGAGATGGTCGCGATGATGACGAGGTCGATGAGCTCGGGGGCGATGCCCGACTTCTCGATCGCCTCACGGGCAGCGGTCGTGGCCAGGTCGGTCGCCGAGACGTCTGCGCCGGCACGCGTGCGCGTCACGATGCCCGTGCGCTGCTGGATCCACTCGTCGGACGAATCGATCGGGCCGATCAGGTCGGCGTTGGGCACCGCGTTCTCGCCGCGCGCCGCGCCGACGGCGTAGATGCGCGTGAAGGCAGGCCCGTGCGCCTGCTGGAGGGTGGGATTCGTCATGCTCGGCTTTCTCAACTCGTCGCCGGCTCAGGCGTGCTGCTCGATGAGCTCGATCGCGGCCGACAGGTCTTCGGGAGTCTTCACGGCGACCGTCGGCACGCCCTTGAGTGCGCGCTTCGCCAGGCCGACGAGGGCGCCGGCCGGTGCGAGTTCGATGATGCCCGTGACTCCTGCCGCTTGGAAGGACTCCATGCAGCGATCCCAGCGTACGGGGGAGGACACCTGGCCGACGAGCAGGTCGAGGAATGCGGCACCGGATGTCACGGCTGCGCCATCGCGGTTGGTCCAGAGCGGGAGCGTCGGATCTGCCGGGGTGAGGCCGGCCGCGACGGCCGCGAGACGGTCGACCGCCGGGCGCATGTAGCGGGTGTGGAAGGCGCCGGCGACCTGCAGCGGGATGACCCGTGCACCTGCCGGGGGCTCGGCCTTCAGCGCCTCGAGGGCGTCGAGCGCGCCGGCGACGACGATCTGGCCGCCGCCGTTGAAGTTGGCGGGCTCGAGGCCGAGCTCGTCGAGACGGGGGAGCAGGGCCGCTTCGTCGGCGCCGATGACCGCGCTCATGCCGGTCGGCACGAGCGCAGCGGCATCCGCCATCGCCCGGCCGCGTTCGGCGACGAAGCGGATCGCGTCGGTCTCGCTGAGCACGCCGGAACCGGCGGCAGCGGTGATCTCGCCGACCGAATGGCCGGCGATGCCGCCGATGCGCGCCGCACGGCCGTCGGCCAGCAGCGAACCGAGCGTCAGGATGCCGGCCGCGACGATGAGCGGCTGAGCGATCGCCGTGTCGCGGATCGTGTCGGCGTCCGCTTCGGTGCCGAAGTGCGCGAGATCGAGCCCCGCGGCATCGGACAGCACCGACAGCCGTTCGGCGTAGGCCGGGTCGGCCAGCCAGGGAGCGAGGAATCCGGGGGTCTGAGAGCCCTGTCCAGGGCAGACGACGACGATCACCACCCCAGTCTGCCAACCGGCGCGCGACCCGGGGTGTGCACACGCGACAAGCTCTCGGCGGAAGCCTTGTACGAACGGTACAGAAGTCGGGTCAGCTGGTGGGTCGTCGGCGCGGGGCCAGCTCGTGATCGCTCATCGAACCGATGATGAGCGCCGACTGCAGGATCAGCGCTTCGCGTGCACCCGTCGCATCCCAGCCGATGACGTCGGAGACGCGCTTCAGGCGGTAGCGCACGGTGTTGGGGTGCACGAAGAGCTCACGTGCCGTGGCCTCGAGCGAACGCCCGTTGTCGAGGTAGCTCCACAGCGTGGTGAGGAGTTCGGTCGAGTGGGCCTGCAGCGGCCGATAGATGCGGTGCACGAGCGTCGCCCGGGCGAGCGGGTCGCCGGCCAGTGCGCGTTCGGGCAGCAGGTCGTCGGCGTGCACCGGTCGGGGTGCGTGCCGCCAGGAGCGGGCGACCGCGAACCCGGCGAGTGCCGCCTTCGCACTCTTCGAGGCGTCGACGAGGTTCGGCACGGCGTGACCGAGCACGAGGTGCCCGGGGCCGAAGTGCGGCTCGAGCTGGCTCGCGATCTCCATGAAGGTGAGCGCGGGAGCGGTGCCGATCGCCTCTTCCGCCTCGCGGGCGAGGGGGTCGGCACGACCGATCACGAGCACGAGGCGGTTGCCCTGCACGCCGATGAGCACATCGGCGTGCATGTGACGGGCCGCCCGGCGCACGTGGTCGACGTCGAGCTGCTTCGGCGCCGTGCCCACGAGCACCGACACCTCGCCGTGTCCGTGCCAGCCGAGGGCCGCGATGCGGCTCGGCAGTTCGTCGTCGGCCTCGCCGGAGAGGATCGAGTCGACGACGAGGGCTTCGAGACGGGCATCCCAGAGGCCACGCGCCTCGGCGGCGCGGGCGTACACGTCGGCGGCCGCGAAGGCGATCTCCCGCGAGTAGAGGAGGATCGCCTCGCGGAGGGGCTCGCCGCCGTCCTTCACGCGGTCTTCGACGACCTCGACCGTCACCCGGATGAGCTGCAGCGTCTGCTGCAGGCTCACCGAGCGGAGCAGCTCGCGTGGAGCCGCCCCGAAGACATCGGCCGCGATCCACGGCGTGGACCGGGGGTCGTCGAACCACGCGACGAACGAGGAGATGCCGGCCTGGGCGACGAGGCCCACGGCGGAGCGACGGCTGGGTGGCATGTCGCCGTACCACGGCAACGTGTCTTCGAGACGCTTGAGCGTCGCCGTCGCGAGTTCGCCCGCGATGGTGCGCAACCATGCGAGCGTCTCCGCCTTCGTCTTGGGCCTCGTCGCCACCTCGTCGCCTGCTAGCTCTCTCCGCCGGCCGATCCGGTGGTGCCGGCGTTCACGTCGTGCAGGCGGTACTTCTCGATCGCCCGGGCGGGGAGTGAACGGTCGACCTCACCGCGGTCTGCGAGGAGTTCGAGCGTGCGGACGACGACCGACGGGCCGTCGATCTTGAAGAAGCGACGCGCGGCGGGGCGCGTGTCGGAGAACCCGAAGTCGTCGGCGCCGAGCGTGGCGTACTCGCCCGGCACGTAGGCGCGGATCTGGTCGGGCACCGCGTGCATGAAGTCCGAGACGGCGACGAACGGTCCGTTCGCCCCGGTCAGCTTCTGCGTGAGGTACGGAACCTGGCGCTCGGCGTCGGGGTTCAGGAAGTTGTGCTCGTCGGCGGCGAGGCCGTCGCGACGCAGCTCCGACCAGCTCGTGACCGACCAGACATCCGCCGACACGCCCCAGTCCTCTGCGAGGAGCTGCTGCGCCTCGAGGATCCACGGTACCGAGACACCGGAGGCGAGGAGCTGGGCCTTGGGCCCGGCGACATCCGACGTGCTCAGGCGGTGGATGCCGCGGACGATGCCGTCGACGTCCACGCCCTCGGGCTCGGCGGGCTGCACGAGCGGCTCGTTGTAGACCGTGAGGTAGTACATGACGTTCGGGTCGGCGTGCGAGCCGCCGTACATCCGCTCGAGTCCGGAGCGCATGATGTGCCCGATCTCGTAGCCGTAGGCGGCGTCGTACGAGACGACGGCCGGGTTGGTCGACGCGAGCAGCGGCGAGTGGCCGTCGGCGTGCTGGAGGCCTTCGCCGGTGAGGGTCGTGCGGCCGGCCGTGGCGCCGATGATGAACCCGCGGGCCATCTGGTCGCCGGCCGCCCACATCGCATCGCCCGTGCGCTGGAAGCCGAACATCGAGTAGAAGACGTAGACCGGGATCAGCGGCTCGCCCTGCGTCGAGTACGACGTGCCGACGTTCGTGAACGCCGCCATGGCGCCGGCCTCGTTGATGCCGACGTGGATGATCTGGCCCTGCGGGCTCTCCTTGTAGGCGAGGAGGAGCTCGCGGTCGACCGAGGTGTAGTGCTGGCCGTTCGGGTTGTAGATCTTCGCGGTCGGGAAGAACGCGTCGATGCCGAAGGTGCGCGCCTCATCGGGGATGATCGGCACGATGCGGTGGCCGAAGTCCTTCGAGCGGATCAGGTCTTTCAGCAGTCGCACGAACGCCATGGTCGTGGCGATCTCCTGCGTGCCGGAGCCCTTCTTCGCGATCGCGTAGACCGAGTCGTCGGGCAGCGAGATCGCCGTGTGGTTCGAGCGGCGCTCGGGCAGGTAGCCGCCGAGCTCGCGACGACGCTCGTGCAGGTACTGGATCGCCTCGTCCTGGTCGCCGGGCGTGTAGTACGGGGGCAGGTAGGGGTTCTCCTCGAGCTGCGCGTCCGTGATGGGGATGCGCATCTGGTCGCGGAACGTCTTGAGGTTGTCGAGGGTCATCTTCTTCATCTGGTGGGTCGCGTTGCGCCCCTCGAAGGCCGGACCCAGGCCGTAGCCCTTGATCGTCTTCGCCAGGATGACCGTCGGCTGGCCCTTGTGCTCGCTCGCGGCCTTGAACGCGGCGTAGACCTTGCGGTAGTCGTGGCCGCCGCGCTTGAGACCCCACACCTCGTCGTCGGACAGGTGCGAGACGAGCTCGAGGGCGCGCGGGTCGCGGCCGAAGAAGTTCTCGCGCACGTAGGCGCCCGACTCGGCCTTGTAGGTCTGGTAGTCGCCGTCGGGGGTGACGTTCATGAGATTGCGGAGCGCACCGTCGTGGTCGCGCGCGAGCAGGTCGTCCCACTCGCGGCCCCAGACGACCTTGATGACGTTCCAGCCGGCACCGCGGAAGAAGCTCTCGAGCTCCTGGATGATCTTGCCGTTGCCGCGCACGGGGCCGTCGAGGCGCTGCAGGTTGCAGTTGATCACGAAGTTCAGGTTGTCGAGGCCCTCGTTCGCGGCGACCTGCAGCTGGCCGCGGCTCTCGACCTCGTCCATCTCGCCGTCGCCGAGGAACGCCCAGACCTGCTGGTCGCTGGCGTCCTTGATGCCGCGGTTCGTCAGGTACTTGTTGAGCTGCGCCTGGTAGATCGCGTTGATCGGTCCGAGACCCATCGACACGGTCGGGAACTGCCAGAACTCCGGCATGAGGCGCGGGTGCGGGTACGACGAGAGGCCGTTGGGCGCGTGCGACTTCTCTTGACGGAAGCCGTCGAGCTGGTCGGCCGACAGCCGGCCCTCGAGGAACGCGCGAGCGTAGGTGCCGGGGGAGGCGTGGCCCTGCACGAAGATCTGGTCGCCGCCGCCGGGGTGGTCCTGGCCGCGGAAGAAGTGGTTGAAGCCGACCTCGTAGAGCGCGGCAGACGAGGCGTACGTCGAGATGTGGCCGCCGACGGCGATGCCGGGGCGCTGTGCGCGGTGCACGAGCACTGCGGCGTTCCACCGGATCCAGGCGCGGTACCGGCGCTCGATCTCCTCGTCGCCCGGGAACTCGGGCTCGTTCTCGGGAGCGATCGTGTTCAGGTAGTCGGTGGTCGGAACCATCGGCACGCCGAGGTGCAGTTCCTTCGAGCGCTTCAGCAGGCTCAGCATGATCTCTCGCGCGCGCTGGTGTCCCTTCTCGGCGACAAGCGCATCAAGGGATTCGGCCCATTCGGAAGTCTCTTCCGGATCGGCGTCCATCGCCTCGACCGAGTAGGGATCCTGGTCGTTGACAGTCACACTCGACCTCTCTCTTCAGCAGATCGTGCCTGCGGGGTGTGGGATGTGCGCACACCGAATGGGCCGGGTTCTCGGCCGGGCGGCACCACGCCATCCTAGTGATTCTATGCCCGCGGGGTGCGGGCTAGGCTGAGGCCTCGATCCGACCGAACGTCCCGTGGAAGGAAGCCGCCCCGTGATCCTCGTTCCCGGCGCTGCCGCGCCCGATTTCACGCTCGTGAACCAGTTCGGCCAGCCCGTGCAGCTCTCGGAGCTCAGGGGTCGCGCCGTGGCACTCGTGTTCTTCCCGCTGGCGTTCTCAGGCATCTGCCACGGCGAACTCTGCGAACTGCGCGACAACATCGCCATGTTCGAGGGGCCGGATGTCGCGCTGCACGCGATCTCGGTCGACTCGAAGCACACCCTGCGCGCCTGGGCCGAGCGCGAGGGCTACGACTTCCCGCTGCTCGCCGACTTCTGGCCGCACGGCGCGGTCGCGGACTCGTTCGGCGCCTTCGACGCTCGCACCGGGCTCGCCGAACGGGCGACGTTCCTGATCGATGGCGAGGGGGTCGTGGCGGCGAGCTTCGCGACGCCCCGCGGTGAGGCGCGGTCGCTCGAGCAGTACCGAACGGCGCTCGCGGCGCTCTGAGCGTGCGGCTGCGGCATCCGATCGCTCTGCCGTCGGAAGTCAGCCGAGGATGTTGACCGACCTGGCGATCACGAGCGCGAGGATGAGGAATCCGCCGAACGCCTGCAGCGCCATCAGGAGTTTGAAGCGCGGCGACAGCGGCATCGCGTCGGTCGCGCTGAACGCCATCGAGTTCGAGAGCGCCGAGTAGAAGTAGTCGACGAAGCGGGGCATCCAGTCGCGCAC
This sequence comes from Agromyces hippuratus, assembly GCF_013410355.1. Lineage (NCBI taxonomy): Bacteria > Bacillati > Actinomycetota > Actinomycetes > Micrococcales > Microbacteriaceae > Agromyces > Agromyces hippuratus. The sequence goes on from NZ_JACCFI010000001.1 coordinate 612,191, forward strand.
CGCCGAGGAGCGTGCGGCGACCTCGGTGACCGCGTCGTCGTCCTCGTCCTGCGGGAACCGGAGGTCAGCGGGCGGCAGGTCGGTGCGGGCCACCATCGTGCGCATGACCGGGCCGCCGCGATCGAGCTCCCAGTACAGGAGCGTGAATCCGATCACGTTCGCGACCCACACCTGCAGCGCCGCGAGGAGCAGGCCGTGCGCGTCGTCGGCCTCGCCGCCGGCGAGCGCCACGAGTAGGAGTACGAGCGTGAGCTGGTTCGCCACGACGAGGCCGCCGGCGAGGATGATCGACGTCCATTTCGTGAACGGGGTGAGCCGGGTGAGTCGGTGCGGATTCGAGATCAGGAGCGGAACGAGCAGCGCCAGGCCGAAGACGACGACGATGAAGCGCTGCGCGCCGAGGAACTCGTTCGGCAGCGCGGCGTACAGCGCGAGCGCAACGCAGACGGCGACGACGGAGGGCCATCGATGCTCCGACGGCGTGCTTCGACTCGGATGCTGCTGCATCGGCTCCATGGCCGTGAGTCTAGGCAGCTCGCGATAGCATGAGCGTGCGCCGCGCGCGGTCGCGGGCCTTTAGCTCAGTTGGTAGAGCGCCACGTTTACACCGTGGATGTCGTCGGTTCGAGCCCGGCAGGGCCCACACACGATGACAGACGGTGCTGCAGGCACGCCGGGGCGAACGAGCCGAGCGGATGCCGCCTGCCTACGCCGGGCCTGCGGCCACGAGTCGCACGCAGCAGTGCCCGATGCGAGGTTCGAGCACGACCGCTCGCGCCTCCTCGTCGACGCCTTCGGTGGCCCCCTGGAGGAGGGCCCGGTTCGCACCGCAGATCGTCGCGGTGTGGTTCTGCGCGACCCGGTGGAACGGGCAGTTGGTGAGGAGCAGCCCGTCGGCGCCGTCGTCGACGGGTTCGTAGCCGAGTCGCTGAAGCACCTCGGTCATCGAGTCGGAGGCCGAGCCGAGCGCCCGGCCGAGGTCGGTCGCGACGCGTTCGAGCGTCGGCCGGATCGGGCGGCCCGTGCGATCCGACTCTTCGACGGCCCGACTCAAGAGCTCGGCGGCGATGTCGTAGTGGCGTTCGGGCACTGAGACGGAGACCTCGCCGGAGGCGGCGCTGTAGAGCTTCGCGGGGCGCCCGGCGCCCGGTCCGGTGCGGCCGTTGCGACGTTGGAACTCGGTGACCAGCCACCCTGCCTCGACGAGCCGGTCGAGGTGGAACGCCGCGGTTCCGCGCGCCATGCCGAGCGCACGGGCTGCTTCGTCGCGGCCGACGGGCTCGGGCTGCCGGGCGACGAACTCGAGCAGCGCCCGCCGCTGCGGGTCTGCGATCGAGGCGACGGCCACCAGGGCGTCGTGCCGCGCGGAGTCGTCCATGCGGTCAGCCTAGCTCTATAACGGCGATTCTTGACGAAAGACGAGAATCTAAAACAGCAATCGTTGACTTAAGAATTCCCGACTCGTACAGTCGGGAACATGAGATGCGCTCGAGTCGCATCGAGAGGCGGGAGATCGTGACCGAGTCGCCGGGTTTCGTCATCGTCGGCGGGGGACTCGCCGGCGCCACCGCGGCGAAGACGCTCCGCGACGAGGGGTTCAGCGGCGAGATCCACCTGATCGCGGCCGAGCCGCATCATCCGTACATCCGGCCGCCGCTGTCGAAGGATTACCTCGCGGGCGCCGCAGAGCGCGACTCGGTGTTCGTCGAGTCGCCCGAGTGGTATCGCCGACATGACATCGACCTGCAGCTCGGCACCTCGGCGACGGCGCTCGACCCCCGCGCACAACGTGTGTCGCTCGACTCGGGTGCGTCGATCGAATACGACGCACTGCTGCTCGCGACCGGGTCGACCGCCCGTCGCCTGTCGATCCCCGGCGCCGATCTGCAGGGCGTGCGTACGCTTCGCACCCTCGATGACTCCGAAGCGCTGCACGACGAGCTCGCGGGTGGCGGCCGAAGACTCGTGCTGATCGGCTCGGGCTGGATCGGCATGGAGGTCGCCGCGACGGCGCGCACCCTCGGCAACGAGGTGACGATCCTCGAGCGCGACCCGGTGCCGCTCGCGAACGCGCTGGGCGACGAGCTCGGCGGCATGTTCGCCGAGCTGCACGTCGAGCATGGTGTCGAGCTGCGAACCTCCGTCGTCGTCACCGAGATCACGGGGGAGCAGGGTCGTGCCACCGGTGTTCGGCTCGACACCGGCGAGCGCTTCGCCGCCGACCTCGTGCTGGTCGGCGTCGGCGCGGTTCCGAACCTCGATCTGGCGCGCAACGCCGGCGCCGCGATCGGCTCGGGCGTGCTGACCGACGCGGCGCTCCGCACCGATCTGCCGAACGTGTACGCGGCGGGCGACATCGCCGAGGCGTACCATCCGCTCGCAGAGATGAGGCTGCGGAGCGAGCACTGGGCCAATGCGCTGCACGGTGGTGCCGCCGTCGCCCGCTCCATGCTCGGGCTCTCGGTCACCTACGACGACATCCCGTACTTCTACACCGACCAGTACGACCTGGGCATGGAGTACTCGGGCTTCGGCCCGCTGACCCGCGGCGCCGAGATCGTGTACCGCGGCGACCCTGCTGCCCGGGAGTTCATCTCGTTCTGGCTCTCCGGTGGCCGAGTGGTCGCGGGAATGAACGTCAACGTGTGGGACGTGAACGAGGCGGTGCAGGGCGTCATCCGGCGCGGCGACCCGGTCGACCCGGCGCGCCTCGCCGACGAGCGGATTCCATTGGAGGAGCTGTGAGTCCCTCGACCGCACTCGAGCGCGCACGAACCGGAAGGCGATGACGGATGCCGCACCAGATCGAGACCGCTCGTGAGCCGGCGCCCGTGGCCGTGGAGCCCGGGGTCGCCGGACGCGTCGCCTTCGAAGTCGAGACCGAGATCCCGACCGCGCACGGGCCGTTCCGCTTCCGCGTATATCGCGATCGGGCCACGGGCGACGAGCACCTGGCGATCGTCTCCCTCGCACCCGTGACCCAGGGCGCCCTCGTGCGCGTGCACTCCGAGTGCCTGACGGGCGAGGTGTTCGCGTCGGAGAAGTGCGAGTGCGGCCCGCAGCTCGATGCCGCCCTCGAGCGGATCGCGGACGGCGGAGTCGTCGTCTACCTCCGCGGGCACGAGGGACGCGGCATCGGCCTCGTCGCCAAGCTCAAGGCCTATCGCCTGCAGCAGTCGGGCCTCGACACGCTCGACGCCAACCTCGCGCTCGGCCTGCCCGCCGACGATCGCGAGTACGCGGCCGCTGCGGCGATCCTCGACGATCTCGGCCTGCACTCGGTACGGCTGCTCACGAACAACCCCGACAAGATCACCCAGCTGACCGGCCACGGCATCGAGGTGGTCGAACGCGTGCCCCTCGTGACGGGCGCCGCTCCCGCCAACCTCGCGTACCTCAGGGCGAAGCGCGACCGGATGGGGCACCTGATCCCCGCCGACACCTGATCGACACGGGCGCGGAGTGGATGCGGCGCAGCGCCGCGCCGCGGCGTCGCGTGCTCCGAAGGTAGGCTGAGCGGGTGACCGCCACCCTCGCCGACCTGCTGACGACGATCGAACGTCTCTGGCCGATCGCGGGCGCGGAGTCGTGGGATTCCCCTGGCCTCGTGACCGGCGACCCGTCAGCCCCGGTGCGGCGCGTGCTCTTCACGGTCGACACCGTCGCCGAGACGGTCGACGAAGCGATCGCCGAGGGCGTCGATCTCGTCATCGCCCACCACCCGCTGCTCCTTCGCGGAGTCACCTCGGTCGCCGAAGACCGTTACAAGGGCTCGCTGATCGCGCGCCTGATCCGCGGCGACTGCGCAGTGGTCACCGCCCATACGAACGCAGATGTCGTCGCCGAAGGCACTTCGGCGGTACTGGCCGATCGGCTCGGACTCGTCGAGGCGCGGCCCATCCGGCCATCGCTCGACCCGTCGCTCGGACTCGGCCGCGTCGGTCGACTGCCCGAACCGACGACCGTCGGCCGCCTCGCCCGGGTGGTCGCCGACATCCTTCCCGCGACCGCGACCGGTGTCCGCGTCTCCGGAGGCTTCGACGACCCCGTCGAGACGGTCGCCGTGTGCGGCGGCGCAGGCGACTCGCTGCTCGGCGACCCGGCGGTTCGCGGAGCCGACGCGTACATCACGGCCGACCTCCGCCACCACCCGGCGTCCGAAGCGCGCGAGCAGGCGAAGCTCACGGGCGGCCCCGCGCTGCTCGACGTCTCGCACTGGGCGAGCGAATGGCTGTGGCTCGACGTCGCGGCCGCGCAGCTGCGCGCCGCCCATCCCGAGCTCGCCGTCGTCGTCTCCGAACTCCGCACCGACCCCTGGGACTTCCAGATCGTGCAGTGAACAGCAGCACCACCGACCACCGTCCTCACCGACGACCCGATCCCACGAGGAGCACCACGTGAAGGCCAGCCCCGCCGAACAAGAACAGCTGTTGCGGCTCCAGTCGCTCGACACCCGCCTCGCGCAGCTCGCGCACAAGCTCGGCTCGCTGCCGCAGGCCGGCCGGCTCGCCGAGTTCGCCGCCCGTGACCAGGCGGTGCGCGGCACCCGTGCCGAGGCACTCGGCACCCTCGAAGACGCGCGAGTCGAGCTCAAGCGCCTCGAGTCCGATGTCGCCGTCGTCGAAGCGCGCATCGCGCGCGACAGCGAGCGCCTGCAGCACACCTCGTCGGTGAAGGACGTCTCGGCGCTCGAGGCCGAGCTGGTCTCGCTCCGGCGTCGGCTGAACGATCTCGAGGAGCAGGAGCTCGTCGTCATGGAGCGCGTCGAGGAGGCCGACGTGGCCCTCTCGAGCATCGACCTGCAGCGCGACGCGATCGTCACCGAGGTCGCCGCCCTCGAGGCCGAGCGCGACGAGGCCGCGGGCGGACTCGGGGTCGAGCGCGAGCAGACCGAACGCGATCGTGCGGTCGTCGCCGAGGGCGTGGCCGAGCCGCTGCTCGCATTCTACGAGCAGCGCCGCGTGCGCGGCGGGGGAGTCGGCGCGGCCCTCCTGCGCGCCCGCACGTGCGGCGGCTGCGGCATCACGCTCACGGGTTCCGACCTCGAGTCGGTGCGCCGTGCGGTGCCCGACGAGGTCGTGCTGTGCCCCGAGTGCGACCGCATCCTGGTGCGCACCGACGAGTCGGGCCTCTGAGCCGCGCTCCGAGCTGACCGTCGGCGAGCGGGCCCGGATGCCGCGGCGATCCGGCCTCGCCCGCGACGGTAGACTCGAACCGCGAGTGGGTCGGCAAGACGGTCGCGTCGCACGGTTTCGACCGTGCGCCGAGGAACGTCCGGGCTCCACAGGGCAGGACGGTGGGTAACTCCCACCCGGGGCAACCCGCGAGACAGTGCCACAGAAAGCAGACCGCCCGGTGCGCAAGCGCCGGGTAAGGGTGAAACGGTGGGGTAAGAGCCCACCAGCGACCGCGGTGACGCGGTCGGCTCGGTAAACCTCGTCCGGAGCAAGGTCAGACAGGGAACGATGGGGCTGCCCGTCCCGTTCCCGGGTAGACCGCTGGAGGGCTGCGGCAACGTAGTCCCGAGAGAGATGGCCGTCCAGCCGGTGTCGCGAAAGCGCCCGGTGAACAGAACCCGGCGTATCAGCCGGCCCATTCGCACCTCAGGTACAGTGAGCGACGCGGGTGTGCGAGCAGGCGCGAGTCGCCCTAGTACGCCGCGAGCGACGCCGCACCGAGGATGCCCGCATTGTTGCGGTGCACGGCCGGCACGATCGGCGTCTTCAGATCGAGCAGGGGCAGGAACTGCTCGTGGTGCTTCGACACGCCGCCGCCGACGACGAAGAGGTCGGGCGAGAAGATGAACTCGACGTGCGCGTAGAAGCGCTGCAGCCGGGTCGCCCACTCCTGCCAGTCGAGCGAATCCCGCGCCATCGCCGAGTACGCGGCGTTCTTCTCGGCTTCGCGCCCGTCGAGCTCGATGTGCCCGAGCTCCGTGTTCGGCACGAGCACGCCGTCGTAGAGGAACGCGGAGCCGATGCCGGTGCCGAGCGTCGTCAGGATGACGAGGCCGTCGGCGTCGACCGCGGCGCCGTAGCGGGACTCGGCGTAGCCGGCGGCATCCGCATCATTGATGAAGTGGATCTCGCGACCGAAGGCGTCTTCGAAGAGCTCCTCGGCGGGTAGGCCGATCCACTCCTTCGAGATGTTGGCCGCCGAGAGCGTGCGGCCGTGCTTGACGATCGCCGGGAAGCACACGCCGAGGGGCAGCGCGTCGCCGAACTCGTCGGAGAGGCCGGCGAGCAGTTCGCCGGTCGCGGTCAGGATGTCGGCGGGGCGGCCTCCTTCGGGCGTCGCGACCTTGCGCCGTCCGGAGACGAGCTGCCCGGAGCCGAGGTCGACGACCGCGCCCTTGATGCCCGTTCCGCCGATGTCGATCCCGATCGCGTGCTGTGTCGCCATGTCGGCCACACTATCGCGGGGCCGTTCGGGTGCTGTTCAGGGAAGGGTCAGGATGTCGGCGCCTCGCTCGGTGACCACCAGGGTGTGCTCGAACTGGGCGGTGAGCGAACGATCACGTGTCACGACGGTCCAGTCGTCCGCCCAGACATCCCATTCGATGCCGCCGAGCGTGAGCATCGGCTCGATCGTGAAGATCATGCCCGGCTCCATGACGGTGTCGAACGCAGGGGCGTCGTAGTGGGGGATGATCAGCCCCGAGTGGAACGCGCGACCGACCCCGTGGCCCGTGTAGTCGCGCACGACGCCGTAGCCGAACCGCTTCGCGTACGCCTCGATCGCCCGGCCGATCACGTTGACCTGGCGGCCGGGTGCGACGGCGCGGATGCCGCGGTGCAGCGCCTCACGGGTGCGCTCCACGAGCTGGGAGGCCGCTTCGCTCGCCGCTCCGACCAGGTAGGTGTGGTTGAGGTCTCCGTGATAGCCGTCGAGATAGGCGGTGACGTCGATGTTCACGAGGTCGCCGTCGGCGAGCACGGTGTCGTCGGGGATGCCGTGGCAGATGACCTCGTTGACCGAGGTGCACGACGACTTCGGGAAGCCCCGGTAGCCGAGCGTCGACGGGTACGCGCCGTGCGCGACGACATACTCGTGTGCGATGCGGTCGAGTTCGTCGGTCGTGACGCCGGGACGGATCGCGGCGGACGCCGCCTCGATCGCACCCGCAGCGACACGCCCGGCCGCACGGACGAGCTCGACCTCTTCGGGCGTGTACCGATCGCCGCCGGAGTACGGCGCCGGCGCGCGCCTGCCGACGTACTCGGGTCGCGGGATCGATTCGGGCACCGCGCGAAGCGGCGACAGGCGGCCGGGGATCAGGTGGCCTGAGACGTCCTTGGGCATAGGATCAGCCTATGGCCGAGGATGTCGAGCACATGTTCTGGTACAACCTGAACACCGGTGAGGTGGAGCAGGGATTCGTGTCGCCGTCGGTCGATCGGGTGGGGCCCTTCGAGACCCGCGCCGAGGCCGAACGGGCCCTCGAGATCCTGCGCGCGAACAGCGCGAAATGGGCTGAAGAAGAGGCCGCCGAGGACTGAGCTCCTGCTGGTCGAGCCGTCGAGACCGAGGCTCGGCCGGCGGCGCGGCTACTCGTACGAGTGCTCGGAGTTCGGGTACACGCCGGCTTCGACGTCGGTGCGCCATTCCTTCGCGGCTGTACTCAGGATGCCCGACAGGTCGGCGTACTGCTTCACGAACTTCGGCACGCGACCGATCGTGAGGCCCGCCCAGTCGGTCCAGACGAGCAGTTGGCCGTCGGTGTGGGGGCCCGCGCCGACGCTGATGGTCGGGATGTCGAGGAGTTCGGTGACCTGCCGCGCGGCATCCGCCGGCACCATCTCGAGCACGACGGCGAACGCGCCCGCCTCCTGCACGGCCTTGGCGTCGGCCAGCAGCCGCTTGACGCCCTCGCCGCGTCCCTGGATGACGTGGCCGCCGAGGCCGTGCTCGCTCTGCGGCGTGTAGCCGATGTGCGCCATGACCGGGATGCCGGCACCCACGATGCGGCGGATCTGCTTGTGGCTGCGCTCACCGCCCTCGAGCTTCACGGCGTGCGCGCCGGTCTCCTTCATGAACCGCACCGCGGTGTGCAGCGCGTCTTCGGGCCCGTTCTCGTACGAGCCGAACGGCATGTCGGCCACGACGAAGGCGCGCTTGACCGCGCCGGCGACCGCGCGCGTGAGGGGGATCAGCTCGTCGACGGTGACGGGCAGCGTGGTCTCGTAGCCGAAGACGTTGTTGCCGGCCGAGTCGCCGACGAGCAGGAAGTCGATGCCGGCCTCGTCGAAGATGCGAGCGGTGAGCTGGTCGTAGCTCGTGAGCCCCGTGATCTTGATGCCGTCGCGCTTCGCATTCTGGAAGTGCCGGGTGCGCACGCGCTTCGGCCCTCCGGTCGCGGCGGCACCGCCGTAGGGGTTCTGCTCGGTGCCGGCCGACGTGTCGGATGCTGCGTTCTGGGGCTCGCCTGACATGGGGCAAGTCTGGCACACGCGACATCCGGTGCCGCCCTCGCGGAGCGCGCAAGGCAGCACCGCGAGCCAGTACGCTGAGAGGTGCGAGAGAGGGTGTGGATGGATAAGCAGCGCGACTTCGTTCTTCGCACGATCGAGGAGCGAGGGGTCAAGTTCGTCAGGCTCTGGTTCACCGACGTGGTCGGAACCCTGAAGTCGGTGGCGATCGCACCCGCCGAGGTCGAGGGTGCGTTCACCGAGGGCATCGGCTTCGACGGCTCGGCGATCGAGGGCCTCAGCCGCACGTTCGAGTCCGACCTGCTCGCGTACCCCGATCCGACGACGTTCCAGACGTTGCCGTGGCGCGGAGACATCGACCCCACCGCGCGCATGTTCTGCGACATCACGACGCCCGACGGCGAGCCCGCCGTCTCCGATCCGCGCAACGTGCTGAAGCGCACCCTCGCGCGTGCGGCCGATCGCGGCTTCACCTTCTACACGCACCCCGAGATCGAGTTCTACCTGCTCAAGTCGTCGAAGTACGGCGCCTCGGGCCCCGAGCCCGTCGACTCCGCCGGCTACTTCGACAACGTTCCGGGCGGCACCGCCCACGACTTCCGTCGTCGTTCGGTGCGCATGCTCGAAGACCTCGGCATCTCGGTCGAGTTCAGCCACCACGAGGCGGGTCCCGGCCAGAACGAGATCGACCTGCGGTACGCCGACGCGCTGACCACCGCCGACAACATCATGACGTTCCGCACCGTGATCAAAGAGGTCGCGATCGAGCAGGGCGTCTACGCGACGTTCATGCCGAAGCCGTTCTCCGGTCAACCCGGCAGCGGCATGCACACCCATATGTCGCTCTTCGAGGGCGATGCCAACGCCTTCTACGAGGCCGGTGCGCAGTACCAGCTCTCCAAGGTCGGCCGGCAGTTCATCGCCGGGCTGCTGACCCACGCTCCCGAGATCACGGCCGTCACCAACCAGTTCGTGAACTCGTACAAGCGCCTGTGGGGCGGCGTCGGGCCCGACAAGCTCGCCGAGGCGCCCAGCTTCGTCTGCTGGGGGCACAACAATCGTTCGGCGCTCGTGCGGGTGCCGTTGTACAAGCCCGGCAAGGGGCAGAGCGCCCGCGTCGAGTACCGTGCGATCGACTCCGCGGCGAACCCCTATCTCGCGTTCTCGCTGCTCCTCGCTGCGGGCATGAAGGGCATCGAAGAGGGCTACGAGCTCCCGCCCGAGGCCGAAGACGACGTGTGGGCGCTGACCGATCGTGAGCGACGGGCGCTCGGCTACGACCCACTGCCCGCGAGCCTCGACCACGCGGTCCAGCTCATGGAGGAGTCGGAGCTCGTCGCCGAGACGCTCGGCGAGCAGGTCTTCAACTACGTGCTGGCGAACAAGCGGGCCGAGTGGCGCGACTACCGCTCGGAGGTCACTCCGTTCGAGCTGAAGCGCAACCTCGAGATCCTCTGACGCATCGGATGTCTCGTCAGGCCCCCACGCTCGGAAGAGTCGCTCGTGCGGGCTTCGTCGAGCTGAGCGGCGCCGCAGCGGCGCTCGAGTCGCTGTCGGCGTCCACCGGTGTCGCCGCGGACTCGCTGCTCGAGGTGTTCGCGCAGGCCGCCGACCCCGACGAGGCGCTCGCGGTCGTCGCGCGACTCCACGAACAGGCGCCGACCGAGCTCGCCGGCGTCCTCGATCATGAGAACGCCGCGGCGCGCCTGGTGCGACTCGTCGGAGCCTCGCGCGGATTCGCCGACTTCCTGCTGCGGCATCCGTCGGACCTCGCATCGTTCGCGCAGGTGCCGGTCGCTCCGCCGAGCGTCGCAGAGGCACGAGCATCGCTGCTCGCCGCGCTCGACGCGGTCACCGCCCCGCCGGCGGACCTCCCCGAAGCGGCGGCGAGGGCGATCCGCATCCGGTACCGACGGCTCCTCGCGGACATCGCGGTGTACGACCTCACCCGCGCCGACGCGGTCGACGTGGTCGACGTCGTGGCAGCCGGCCTCGCCGATCTGGCCGGCGCCACGCTCGATGCAGCGCTTGCGGCCGCTCGTCGCGTGATCGGGCGGGCACCGGGGGAGCCCGCAGCACCGGGACGGTACCCGGCCGCCGAGGTCGAGGCCACGAGGCTCGCCGTCATCGGCATGGGCAAGGCCGGGGCCCGTGAGCTCAACTACGTGAGCGACGTCGACGTCATCTTCGTCGCCGAATCCGCCGACGAAGACGTGGTCTCGACCGCGCGAGCGCTCGACATCGCCACCCGCCTCGCCATGCTGACGATGCGCATCATCGGCGAGCCCGGCATCGAGCCGCCGCTGTGGGAGGTCGACCCGAACCTCCGCCCCGAGGGCAAGGACGGCGCACTCGTGCGCACGCTCGAGTCGCACCTGCAGTACTACGACCGGTGGGCGAAGAGCTGGGAGTTCCAGGCACTCCTCAAGGCCCGCCCGCTCGCCGGCGACCTCGAGCTCGGCGGCCGATACATCGAGGGCGTCGCGCCGAAGGTGTGGTCGAGTTCGAGCCGAGAGGGCTTCGTCGAGTCAGTTCAGGCGATGCGCGAGCGCGTCACCGAGCACATCCCCGCCGACGAGGTCGACGTGCAGATCAAGCTCGGCCCGGGCGGCATCCGCGACATCGAGTTCACGGTGCAGCTGCTGCAGCTCGTGCACGGCGCCTCCGACGACGGCATCCACCAGCGGGGCACGCTGCCCGCCCTCGCGGCACTCGCGGAGCTCGGCTACGTCGGGCGGGAGGAGGCGGCCGAGTTCGCGCGCGACTACCGGGTGCTGCGCGTGCTCGAGCACCGGGTGCAGCTCGAGCGGTTGCGCCGCACGCACCTCATGCCGCGCGACGAGCACCGACTCCGCGTCCTGGCCCGTGCGTCGGGGCTCGGCCGCACGGCTGATGAACTCAGGGCGGTGTGGCTCGCCACGCGCCAACGCGTGCGCGGCCTGCACGAACGACTCTTCTACCGGCCGCTGCTGTCGGCCGTGGCGGCGCTGCCCGCATCCGGTCTCGGGCTCACCAGCGTGCAGGCGGAGGCTCGACTCGCGGCGATCGGGTTCCGCGACCCGCGCGGTGCGCTCGCGCACATCGCGGCGCTCACCACCGGTGTGTCGCGGCGCGCGCAGATCCAGCGCAACCTCATGCCGGTGCTCATCTCCTGGTTCGCCGACGGCACCGACCCCGACTTCGGGCTGCTCTCGTTCCGGCGCCTCAGCGACACCCTCGGCACCACCCACTGGTATCTGCGGCTGCTCCGCGACTCCTCCGACGCGGCGCTGCGGCTCACGCGGGTGCTCTCGGGCTCACGCTTCGCCGCCGAGTTGCTCGAGCGCAGCCCCGAATCGGTGGCCTGGCTCGAAGACCTCGACGAGCTGCGGCCGCGATCGATCGCCGCGCTCGAAGACGAAGGCCGGGCGGTGCTCCGTCGGCACGAGGAACCCGACGTCGCGGCCAAGATCTTCCGCGCCATCCGCCGCCGCGAGGTGCTGCGGCTCGCGCTCTCCGGAATCCTCGACGTCTGCACCGTCGAAGAACTCGGCCACGCCCTCAGCGACGTCACCGAGAACCACATCGCCGCCCTCGTCGCCGCGATCCGCGGCGGCGAGCCCGACGGTATCGAGTTCGCCGTGATCGGCATGGGCCGCTTCGGCGGCCGCGAGCTCGGCATCGGTTCCGACGCCGACATCATCTACGTCTACCGGGCGACGGATGCCGCGGCCGACGCCGCACATTCGCGGGCGCTGCGCATCGTCGCCGAACTCGTGCGTCTCAGCGAAGACGCGCGGCTGCCCTTCGACCTCGACGCCGACCTCCGCCCCGAGGGACGCAACGGCGTCGTCGCCCGCTCGCTCGACGCCTACCGTGCGTACTACGCGAGGTGGTCGCTGACGTGGGAGGCGCAGGCGCTGCTGCGAGCCCGCGGGGTGGCGGGCAACCTGCCGCTCATCGAGGAGTTCACCGACCTCGCTGACACCGTGCGCTATCCCGAGTCGATCAGCGAACGCGACGTGCGAGAGGTCAAGCGCATCAAGGCTCGCGTCGAGAACGAACGACTGCCGCAGGGAGCCGATCCGAACCGGCACCTGAAGCTCGGGCGCGGATCGCTCTCCGATGTCGAATGGTTCGTGCAGCTCATCCAACTGCAGCACGCCGCCGCCGTTCCCGCGCTGCGCACGACGTCGACGCTCGACGCCCTCGCCGCAGCGGTCGAGCACGGGCTCGTCGAGGCATCCGATGCCGAAACGCTGCGCGCCGCGTGGGTGTTCGCCTCGCGCGCCCGTTCGGCGCTCACCCTCTGGCTCGACCGCACCACCGACGTGCTGCCCGTCGAGCGATCGCAGCTCGAGGGCGTCGCCCGCATCATGGGCTACCCGCCTGGATCGGCGACACAGCTCGAACAGGACTATCTGCATGTCACCCGGCGCGCCCGCGCCGTCTTCGATCGCGGCTTCTACGGGGTCGAGCCCCGGCGTGAGCCGTCCATCGGCTGAGCGGCACCCGGATCTCGAGAGCGGCGACATGGTCGACCGGTCGTCGCGTCGCAACGCGTCGCCGGGAAACGACGAATGGGCCCGCCCCGCCGAAGCGGTGCGGGCCCATCCAGGCCGGATCCTTACGACTGCAGGGGGGATGCAGGTTCGGATCCTGGGGACTGCAGAGGGGGCTGCAGGATCAGACGCCGTAGTAGAGCTCGAACTCGAACGGGTGAGGACGCAGAGCCAGCGGCTTCAGCTCCTTCTCGCGCTTGAAGTCGATCCACGTCTCGATGAGCTCCTTGGTGAACACGCCGCCCTCGAGGAGGAAGTCGTGGTCGGCCTCGAGCGCCGCGAGGGCCTCGCCGAGCGAGCCGGGGACCTGCGGGATCGCCTTGGCCTCCTCGGGCGGGAGCTCGTAGAGGTCCTTGTCGACGGGCTCGTGCGGCTCGATGCGGTTCTTGATGCCGTCGAGGCCGGCCATGAGCTGCGCGGCGAACGCGAGGTAGGGGTTGCCCGAGGCATCCGGAGCGCGGAACTCGATGCGCTTGGCCTTCGGGTTGGTGCCGGTGATCGGGATGCGGATGGACGCCGAACGGTTGCCCGCCGAGTACACCAGGTTCACGGGCGCCTCGAAGCCGGGCACCAGACGGTGGTACGAGTTCACCGTCGGGTTCGTGAAGGCGAGCACCGCGGGGGCGTGCTTCAGCAGGCCGCCGATGTACCAGCGCGCGAGGTCGGAGAGACCGCCGTAGCCGGCCTCGTCGTAGAAGAGCGGCTTGCCCTCGCTCCAGAGCGACTGGTGGGTGTGCATGCCCGAGCCGTTGTCGCCGAAGATCGGCTTCGGCATGAACGTCGCCGTCTTGCCCCACTGCTCGGCGGTGTTCTTGACGATGTACTTGAACTTCAGGATGTCGTCGGCTGCGGCGACCATCGTGTCGAAGCGGTAGTTGATCTCGGCCTGGCCGCCGGTGCCCACCTCGTGGTGCGAGCGCTCGAGGATGAGGCCTGCGTCGATGAGCTTGAGGCAGATGTCGTCGCGCAGGTCGGCCTGCTTGTCGACGGGGGAGACGGGGAAGTAGCCGCCCTTGTAGGGGGTCTTGTTGCCGAGGTTTCCGCCCTCTTCGACGCGGCCCGAGTTCCAGGCGCCCTCTTCGGAGTCGACCGAGTAGAAGCTCGAGTGCTGGTTGACCTCGTAGCGCACGTCGTCGAAGATGTAGAACTCGGCCTCGGGGGCGAAGAACGCGGTGTCGGCGATGCCGGTCGACGCGAGGTACTTCTCGGCCTTCTTGGCGACCTGACGCGGGTCCTTCGAGTAGATCTCGCCGTTGCGCGGGTTGTAGATGTCGAAGACCATGATGAGCGTGCGCTCAGCGCGGAACGCGTCGATGTACGCGGTCGTCACGTCGGGGATGAGCTGCATGTCGGACTCGTGGATGTTCGCGAAGCCGCGGATCGAGGAGCCGTCGAACAGCTGGCCGACGGTGAAGAACTCTTCATCGACAGTGGAGGCCGGGATGTTGAAGTGCTGCTGCACGCCCGGAAGATCGGTGAAGCGGATGTCGAGGAACTTGACATCCGTCTCCTTGATGAACTTGAGAACTTCGGACGAATCGCTGAACATGTTTGCGCAGTCTCCAAGAGGACTAGAACCGGACGGACTTTCACAGCCGGTAGCGACGCTAGCCGGGTGCCGTTTCCCTGCCGTGACCGGAATGTTTCGGCCATGTTACGCCCAGTAGGGCTCGGTAGACTCTTCTGGTGCCTGACGCGAAACCCCAGACCTTCGGAGACCTCGAGCCGAGTCGATGGCCGGGGGAGCGCCTCGGACTGCCGGCCGAAGGGCGCGGGTCCGTGGCCCGACCCGGTCGCCGCATCGCCGCACTGCTCGTCGACTGGGCGAGCGCCATGCTGATCTCGCTGCTCTTCACGCCCTACGAGTCCGCCGCGTACACCTGGGTCACGCCCCTCGTGTTCGCCGTGCTGCAGATCGTCTTCATCCCGACCATCGGCGGCAGCCTCGGGCATCGCCTGCTGGGCATGCGGGTCATTCCGCTCGAGGGCGGATGGATCGGCGTCCGGCGCCCCGTCGTGCGCACCGCGCTGCTCCTGATCGTCATTCCGGCGCTCGTCTGGGATTCCGACCAGCGCGGCTTCCACGACAAGGTCGCCGGCACGGTGCTCATCCGCTACTAGGCTCGACGAGCCTCTCGCGACTCCGGTTCACTGGCCGCGCAGACTCCGCAATCCGAGCACGGCCGCGAGCGGTTTCACCAGTGCGAGCTCACCGAGCCGGTGGTCCTCGGCGCGCACGAGTCGTTCTGCGAGGTCGGGCCGCAGCTTCCACAGGTGCGCTCGGCCCTTCTCGGCGTGGAGCGAATTGGACACGATCTTGATCGCGTCCGCGTCTTCGAGGAACGGGATCGCGTTCTGGATGTTCTCCCAGGTGGTCGAACTGTCGCAGTCGAGTCGGATCGGCCCCGTGCTGCCGCGTCGTCGGGCGTAGCCGGCCATCAGCTCAGCCTCGGGGACGGAGCTGGCCACGCCGCCGCCGCACAGCACGAGCACGCTCTCCGAGGCGCGCGGATCCTGCGAGCGGAGCCCGGCGCGAACCCGGTAGCGGTTCAAGAGGTTCGCTCGCGTGCCGCGATTCCGGTACCCGAGGACGACGACTGCCTCAGAGGTACCCGACCGTGCCGCGGTACCGAGCCTCCGGCCGTTCGATCGGTGGTGGATGAACTCCGCCCAGGCGATGACGCCGGCGATGGTCGCGACTGGTACGACGAGAGGAAGAAGACGCACTCCGCGAGGCTACCGCCGTGGAAGGTGAAGCAGGCGAAAGCAACGAGCCGCAGCCTTCCTCGGCCGTACAACGAGAACGCGGCCTCCGTCGTGACGGAGGCCGCGTTCGTTTCGCTCAGTACCTGGTCAGCGCATCTTGCCGCGCTGGGGCCGGGCCTTCATCGGGTCGATGCCCTTCGGGATCGGCAGCGACGTCTGGAGCGAGTTGAGTCGATTGGAGACGGCCAGCACCTCAGGCTTGGTGAGGGCCTTCTTGGTCTTGCGCAGCGCCGCAGGGAGCTTGTGGAGGGCGATCGACCCCTCGTCGTCGCCGACCGAGAGCTGCATGACGGGAACGTTCGGCAGGATGCGGGCGACCTTGCGCTGCTCGTCGTCGAGCATGCGCTTCGTGCGCGAGGAGGGGCCCTCGCTGATGAGGGCGACGCCGCCGCGGCCGACGGCGCGATAGACGGCGTCCTGCGTCTTGCCGTTGACGGCGACGGGCATCTCGTTGCCGACCCATCCGCCGCGAAGGCCGCTGCGGAGCACCGCGCCGACCGCGCCGGGCTGGCCCTCGATCTGCGAGTACGCGGCGCGCTCGGCGCGACGGCCGAGGATCACGAGTGCGATGAGGAGGCCGGCGAGCACGCCCGCGACGACCCAGAGGGCGATCGTGAAGCCGTTGCCCTCGCTCAGCCAGAGCGCGAGGCCGAGGCTCACGAGCACGGGGGCGAGGAAGCCGAGGAGCATCAGCCACTGCGCGGTGGAATCGTAGCGGCGGGTCATCTGGAAGACCTGCCACATCTGCTTCATGCGGCCGGGCTCCTTCTGAGCCTTCGATGCGTCCTTGGTACGTGCCATGTCCTCAAGGATACCGGCGCGGAGGGCCGTCTCGGACCGCGATCTGCACGCGGTCCGAGACGGCGGATGCCGCTAGCCGACCGCCTGCGCGAAGCCGAGCGATGCGTCGGCGAGATGCGAGAGTTCGGCGGGGAGTTCTCGCCCCTTCGCGTGCATCGACTGCGCCCAGAGGCGACCTGCCCGATAGGAGGAACGCACGAGGGGGCCGGCGAGGACGCCGAGGAAGCCGATCGCCTCGGCCTCCTCCTTGATCTCGATGAACTCCTCGGGGCGCACCCAGCGGGCGACCGGCAGGTGCCGGGGGCTCGGCCGCAGGTACTGGGTCACGGTGATGATGTCGGTGCCCGCATCGTGGAGGTCCTGCAGTGCCTGCGAGATCTCTTCCCGCTCCTCGCCCATGCCGAGGATGAGGTTCGACTTCGTGATGAGGCCGGCCTCACGTCCCTGCGTGATCACGTCGAGCGATCGCTCGTAGCGGAACGCCGGACGGATGCGCTTGAAGATGCGCGGCACCGTCTCGACGTTGTGTGCGAACACCTCGGGCTGGGCATCGAACACCTGCTTCAGCAGCTCGGGCACCCCGTTGAAGTCGGGCACGAGGATCTCGACCCCGGTGCCGGGCGACTGACGATGGATCTCGCGGATCGTCTCCGCGTAGAGCCAGGCGCCTCCGTCGGGCAGGTCGTCGCGGGCGACGCCCGTGACGGTCGAGTAGCGCAGCTGCATCTTCACCACCGACTCGCCGACGCGGCGGGGTTCGTCGGCGTCGTAGTCGGCCGGCTTGCCGGTGTCGATCTGGCAGAAGTCGCAGCGACGCGTGCACTGCGCCCCGCCGATGAGGAAGGTCGCCTCGCGGTCCTCCCAGCACTCGTAGATGTTGGGACAGCCGGCCTCCTGGCACACGGTGTGCAGGTCTTCGCTCTTCACGAGCGACTGCAGCGCCCGGTACTCGGGCCCCATCTTCGCGCGCGTCTTGATCCACTCGGGTTTGCGTTCGATCGGCGTCTGGGCGTTGCGGACTTCGAGGCGCAGCATCCTGCGCCCCTCGGGTGTCGTGCTCACGCGGCGATCGCCGCCTCGGCGCGGAAGCGTGCGGAGATCGGTTCGACGAGATCGGCCGGGGTCACGGTGCGACCCAGTTCACGGCTGATCGTGGTCACTCCCGCGTCGCGGATGCCGCAAGCGACGATACGGTCGTACGCGTCGAGCTCGTTGCTCGCGTTCAGGGCGAAGCCGTGCATGGTGACGCCGCTCTCGACGCGGATGCCGATGGCGGCGATCTTGTTCTCGCGTCCGGGCGGGCCGACCCAGACACCGGACCTGCCGTCGACGCGGTGCGACTCGAGGCCGATGTCGGCGAGCACGTCGATGAGGATGCCTTCGAGCCGCCGGACGTATCCGACGACGTCGATGGGCTCCGGCAGGCGCAGGATCGGATACCCGACGAGTTGGCCGGGGCCGTGCCAGGTGATCTTGCCGCCGCGGTCGACGTCGATGACGGGAGTCCCGTCGGTCGGCCGTTCCTCGGGCGCAGTGCGCTTGCCGGCGGTGTAGACGGAGGGGTGCTCCAGAAGGAGTACGGTGTCGGGGCGTTCGCCCCCGACAACCGCGCGATGGACGGCGCGCTGAAGGTCGAGACCCTCGATGTACGGCACGGAGTTGGCGCTTAGCCCCGTGACGACGATGTCGAGCATGGGAATCAGCTTAGGTCACTCCTCCTCGACAGCGGTCGTCGACGGGCAGCGCTCCTCAACGGTCGGTGCTGCTCGGTCCCGACCACGGCGTGCGAGCATGCTGTTCGGCATGGTTCGATCCAGCAGGCGACGCCCCGACCACCGCTCCGGCTCCAGCCCGGAGGCAGAGGCGGTGACGCGCGACACACCGCCTTCGGCGTCGTCGACGCTCGCCGGCTACCGCCTGCTCCGGCGCATCGCGTCGGGCGAGCGTGCCGACGTGTTCCTCGCCGCCGTCGACGGCCCGACCGACGAACCGGGACCGCTCGTGGTCGTGCGGGTCTACGACGCCACGGCGGACGGAGCGGCGATCGCGCTCGAGGTCGAGGCCATGTCGACGGATGCCTCGGGGTCGCTGCCTGCGCTCTTCGACATCGCGACCCTCGACGACGGGCGATGCGCACTCGCAGTCGAGCGTCTGGCGGGCGCACCGGTCGCTCGCATCATCGCAGAGCGGCGCGTGACCCCGGGCGAAGCCGTCACGATCCTCGCGCCCATCGCGGTGGCGGTCGGCGAACTCGAGCGCCGGGGGTTCGTGCACACCCGGCTGTCGCCCGGTGACGTGCTCCTCGACGGGCACGGGCGTCCGCGGCTCATCGGCCTCGGCGGTCTCGAGCGGCTTCCCACGGCGCCGCATGAGCGCAACCAGCTCCTTCGAACGGGGCATGTCGCCCTCGCCGACCTGGTCGCCGAGGTGGTCGCGGCGACGGAGCGGCCGGGAGCGTTCGCCGCCGTCGAAGAAATGATGCAGGCGCGTCTCACGACACGGCCGTTCACGCCGTGCGACGCCGAGCTCGAACGAGCGCTCTTCGCGGCAGCGGAGCCGGAAGCCGTGCGGGGCATCGTCATCGCCGCTCCACGGCCGGGCCCGCCATCCCGGGCGACCGCGCCGCTCGAAGTCGGACCGTCGGTCGCGCACGGCGACGATGCCGAGCACCTCGGTGCCACCGAGGCGCCGGCACGCAGATCGTTCGCCACCCTGCTCGACCTCGCGCAATGGCCTGCGTTCGTGGCGGACGGGCGTCGCAGCGTCGACGGTGCACCGCCTTCCGGTTCGCCCGATGCGCCCGTCGGCGTCAGGAACCGGATCCGAACGATGCTGCGTCGACGCCGACCCGCGCTCATCGTGGGCTCCCTCGTCGGCGGGGGAGCACTGGTGCTGCTCTTGACCCTGGTGCCGCCGGAGACGAGCGAGGTCGTGGCGTCGGATTCCGTGCACGACACCGCTGCGATCGCGACCGCGGCCCCCGAGGTGGAGCCGTCGGAGACGGCGGACGCGCCCGCGGATGCGACTGCAGGCGATGACGTCCTGGCCGCGGTGCACGCCCTGCTCGCTCGCCGAGCCGAGTGCTTCGATCAGCTCGACCTGGCGTGCCTCGAGACGATCGTGCAGGCCGGTTCCGCCGCCGAAGCCGACGAGCTCGCGGCCATGGGCGTCGCACGCGATGGCGGTGACGCTCCGCCCGCGTTCGATCCGGCCGGCATCGCGCTGACGGCCGAGATGGGTTCGGCAGTGCTCGTCACGGTTCCCTATGCGACGAGTGAACGAGAACCGGCCTCGCTCCTCGTGATGAGGGGCGAGGCCGGTTGGCGACTTCGAGAGATCTTCGGCTAGATGCCGAGGTCGGCCTCGAACGCACCCTCTTCGAGCCGCTGCTTGACGGCGGTGAGGAAGCGGGCGGCGTCTGCGCCGTCGATGATGCGGTGGTCGTACGAGAGCGCCAGGTAGACCATCGAGCGCACGGCGATCGCATCGGCGCCGTCGGTCGAGACGACCACGGGGCGCTTCACGACGGTGCCGGTGCCGAGGATCGCCGACTGCGGCAGGAACACGACCGGGGTGTCGAAGAGCGCACCGCGCGAGCCGGTGTTCGTCAGGGTGAAGGTGCCCCCCGACAGCTCGTCGGGCTTCAGCTGGTTGTTGCGCGTTCGCTCGGCGAGGTCGGCGATCTGCGCGGCGAGGCCGGCGATGTCGAGCTCGGCCGAGTCGCGGATCACCGGAGTGAGGAGGCCGCGCTCGGTGTCGACCGCGATGCTCATGTTCTCCTGCGCCGGGTAGACGATGCTGTCGCCGTCGACCGTGGAGTTGATGATCGGGTAGGCGCGGAGCGCCTCGGCCGCTGCCATCGCGAAGAACGGCAGGAACGAGAGCTTGTTGCCGGTCTTGGCGAGGAAGTCGCCCTTGACCTTGTCGCGCAGGCGAGCCACCCGGGTCACGTCGACCTCGACGACGGTCGTGAGCTGGGCGGTCGACGTCATCGAGACGACGGCGCGCTCGGCGACGACCTTGCGCAGACGCGTCATCGGCACGGTGGTGCCGCGCAGCGGCGAGACCTCGAGCTCCTGACGAGCGGGGGCGGCCTCAGCGGATGCCGCGGGTGCAGCGTTCGCCGAGATGACGTCCTGCTTGCGGATGCGACCGCCGACACCGGTGCCGGTGACGCTCGCGAGGTCGACACCCTGCTCGTTCGCGAGCTTGCGGACGATCGGCGTGACGTAGCCTGCGGGCCCGGCGTGCGAGCCGCCCGTGGGCGCCGAAGGAGCTGCGGGGGCCGCCGGAGCTGCGGGCTCGGCGGCCGGAGCTGCGGGGGCTGCGGGCTCGGCGACCGGAGCAGCGGGAGCTGCGGGTTCGGCCGGAGCAGCGGGAGCGGCCGGAGCTGCGGGCTCGGCGGCCGGAGCTGCGGGGGCTGCGGGCTCGGCGACCGGAGCGGCGGGGGCGGCCGGGGCTGCGGGCTCGGCGACCGGAGCAGCGGGAGCTGCGGGGGCGGCCGGGGCTGCGGGCTCGGCGACCGGAGCAGCAGGTGCTGCCGGAGCTGCGGGTTCGGCAGGAGCAGCCGGAGCCGCCTCCGCCACGGGCGCTGCGGCCTCGGGAGCAGCCGGGGCAGCAGCTGCACCCGAACCATCGCCGATCGTCACGAGCGCGGTGCCGACCTCGACGGTCTCGTCCTCCTGGACGAGGATCGCCTCGATGACACCCGCGACGGGCGACGGGATCTCGGTGTCGACCTTGTCGGTCGAGACCTCGAGCAGCGGCTCGTCGACCTCGACACGGTCGCCGACATTCTTCAGCCAGCGGGTGACCGTGCCCTCAGTGACACTCTCTCCGAGTGCCGGGAGGCTGACGGATTCGCTCATGCGCTTGTCTCCTTCACAGCGTGGGAACGCTATCTAGCTTATTGCAGTCGTGGATGGGAACGACGGGTTCAGATGGCGTGGAGCGGCTTGCCGGCCAGCTTCAGCACGGCCTCGCCGAATGCCTCGCCCTGGGTCGGGTGGGCGTGGATGAACGGGGCGATGTCTTCGGGGTACGCCTCCCAGTTCACGGCGAGCTGCGCCTCGGCGATGAGTTCTCCGACACGGCCGCCGATCATGTGGACGCCGACGATCGGGCCCTCGTTCACCCGGACGACCTTGATCGAGCCCGACGTGCCGAGGATCGAGCTCTTGCCGTTGCCGGCGAGGTTGTACTCGAACGATGACACCTGGTCGGCGCCGAACTTCTCGGCGGCCTTGGCCTCGGTGTAGCCGACGGAGGCGACCTCGGGCTCGCAGTAGGTGATCTTCGGGATGTTCACGTCTTCGACGACGATCGGGGCGAGGCCAGCGATCTCCTCGGCGATGAAGATGCCCTGCTGGTAGCTGCGGTGCGCGAGCTGCAGGCCGGGAACGATGTCGCCGGCGGCGTAGACGCCCGGGACGCTCGTCTCGAGGCGGTCGTTCGTGATGACGAAGCCGCGGTCGATCGTGATGCCGGCCTCTTCGTATCCGAGGTTCTGCGTGACGGGGCCACGGCCGACGGCGACGAGCAGCAGCTCGGCCTCGTAGGTGGTGCCGTTCTCGAGCGTCACGACGACGCCCTCGTCGTTCTGGGTCACGCTCTGGAAGCGCACGCCGAGCGAGTACTCGATGCCGCGCTTGCGGAAGGCGCGCTCGAGCTGCTTCGAGATCGTCTCCTCCTCGTTGGGCACGAGGTGGGGCAGCGCTTCGATGATGGTGACGTCGGCGCCGAAGGAGTTCCAGACGCTCGCGAACTCGACGCCGATGACGCCGCCGCCGAGCACGGCGACCTTCTTGGGGATGAAGTCGAGCTCGAGGGCCTGCTCGCTCGTGATGACGCGGCCGCCGATCTCGAGGCCGGGGAGCGAGCGCGAGTACGAACCCGTGGCGAGCACGACGTTCTTGCCGACGTAGCGGTCGTCGCCGACGGCGACGGCATTGGCGCCGACGAGACGGCCCTCACCGGCGACGACAGGGATGCCGCGTGCCTTCAGCAGACCCTGCAGGCCCTTCCACTTGCTCGCGACGATGCCCTCGCGGTAAGCGGAGACGCCGGCGATGTCGACGCCCTCGAACGAGGTCTTGACGCCGTACTTCGCAGACTCGCGGGCGACCTCGGCGACCTCTGCCGAGTGCAGCAGGGCCTTCGTGGGGATGCAACCGCGGTGGAGACACGTGCCGCCGAGCTTGTCCTTCTCGATCACCACGGCGGTCATGCCGAGTTCGACGGCGCGGATCGCAGCGGCGTAACCGGCGCTGCCTCCGCCCAGGACGACAATGTCAAAGTTCTGCTCGGACAAACGCTCTCTCCCTTGCGCACCAGATCTGCGACACGGACTGCTCCCGGTTCGTTGCCGGGACAGGGTGTATGGGCGAGGATCTCGCCCCCAACGACCTTACTACTCTGCGGCGAGCTGCTCGCCCAGGCGGACGAGTGTGCGAACGGCGATGCCGGTGGCGCCCGATCCGGTGAAGCCGTAGCCGGCCGCGGTGTTGTGCGAGGGGCCCGCGATGTCGAGGTGAGCCCACGGGATGCGCGTGTCGTCGCCCTCGCGACGCCCGACGAACTCCTGCAGGAAGACGCCCGCGAGGAGCATGCCGGGCACCGTCATGCCGAGCTTGGTATTGGCGAGGTCGGCGACATCCGACTTCAGGTACTGCATGAGGTCGCGGGGGAGCGGCATCGGCCAGGTCGACTCGTCGACCGCGTCTGCGGCTGCCCGCACCTGCCCGACGAGCTCCTCGTCACCCATCAGGCCCGCGATGCGGTGACCGAGGGCGACCATCTGCGCACCGGTGAGGGTCGCGACGTCGACGATCGCGTCGGGCTGCTCCTCGCTCGCGGCGACCAGGCCGTCGGCGAGCACCAGCCGGCCCTCTGCGTCGGTGTTGATGACCTCGACGGTCTTGCCGCCGCGGATCCGCAGCACGTCGTTCGGGCGCACCGCGGTCGAGGAGGGCAGGTTCTCGGCGATGCAGAGCCATCCCGTGACCCGGATCGGCACCTCGAGCTCGGCGAGGGCGACCATCGCGGAGAGCACCGTCGCGGCGCCCGCCATGTCGGTCTTCATGCCGACGAGCGCGGTCATGGGCTTCAGCGAGATGCCGCCCGAGTCGTACGTGATGCCCTTGCCGACGAGGGCGAGGTGAACGGATGCCCCGGCCGGCGTGTAGTCGAGGCGCACGAGTCGCGGCCCGCGACTCGAGCCTTGACCGACGGCGAGGATGCCGCCGAACCCATCGGCGGCGAGCGTCTGCTCGTTCCACACCTTCGAGCCGATGCCGACGGCCGCGGCCGTCTCGACGGCGATCTGCGCGAGCCGCTCGGGGAAGAGGTCGGCGGGCGGCATGTTGACGAGGTCCTTCGTGGTCGCGACGGCCGCGACCACCGCACGGACCCGGTCGACGCCGATCGCGGACCCGTCGAACTCGGAGTGCAGCACGATGCTCGTCGGCCGCGGCGTCGGCTCAGAACGGAATCCGTCGTAGCCGTAGGCGCCGAGGCCTGCGCCCTCCAGCAGCGCAGCGGCCGCGTCGGCGTCGTCGGTCGGAACCGCGATCGCCACCGCGAGCTCGCCCTTCAGCTGGCGGAGCGCGCTGCCCGCGGCGAGGCGGAGGCTCGCGGCATCCGCTCGCTCACCGACGCCGACCAGTGCGACGACGCGCGGGCCGCCGGGGACGCCGGGGATGCGGATGAGCTCTTCGGCCGCCCCGCTCACGTCGAGCGCCTCCAGCACGGGCGCCACCCAGTCGAAGCCGGCCTCGGCCAGCAGTTCCGGGCCGTCGGCGCCCTTTCGGACGGCCAGCAGCACGACGTCGGCGTCGGAGGTGGAGGCGGGGGAGTCGGTCACGGAGAGGGTGGGAACAGCCATGCGGTCGATCGTACGTGTTCGCTCTCGGCATCACGTGGTCGGGCGGTGATCCGGAGGAGGGTGCAACAGGCCTCAGTAGGCTGGAAGCATGCGAGACCCCCGCTCCCTGTACGAGTTGAACCCCGACGTGATCGTTCCCGCCGGGCTTCCGCTGGTCGCGGGACTCACCGGCTACGCCGATGCGGGCGGAGCCGTCGCGCAGACCACCGAATACCTGCTCTCGACCCTCGACAGCACGGTCGTGGCATCCTTCGAGGCCGACGAACTGCTCGACTATCGAGCTCGCCGGCCGATCATCCTCTTCGAGGGCGACCACCTCACCGACTACACGCCGCCGCGGCTGAGCCTCGACCTCGCGGTCGACGAGCTGGGCCAGCAGTTCCTGCTGCTCACCGGATTCGAGCCCGACTACCAGTGGCAGCGGTTCAGCTCGGCCGTGCTCGACCTGATCGAGCGACTCGAGGTGTCGTCGACCACGTGGATCAACTCGATCCCCATGCCCGTGCCGCACACGCGGCCCGTGGGCGTGACCGTGAGCGGCAACCGCTCCGAACTCATCGAGGCGATGTCGATCTGGCGTCCGACGACGCAGGTGCCCGCCAACGTGCTGCACCTCGTCGAGTTCCGGCTCCAGGGGCTCGACCACCCGACGACGGGGTTCGTGCTCCTGATTCCGCACTATCTCTCCGACGCCGAGTACCCCTCGGCCGCGATCACCGCGCTCGAGGCGATCAGCGCCGCGACCGGTCGCATCTTCCCCACCGACGCGCTGCGCGAGCAGGGGCGGGACTTCATCGCACGCATCGACGAGCAGGTGTCCGAGAACGCCGAGCTCGCGAAGCTCGTGGGCACGCTCGAGCAGCGGCACGATTCCTACATGGAGGGCACCACGCTCCGCTCGCCGCTGACCGACGAAGACGGCGAGCTGCCGTCGGCCGACGAGATCGCCGCGGAGCTCGAGAAGTTCCTCGCGTTCCGCCGCGCGAACGACGACGACACGCCGCGCGGACGCTGAGCAGCGGGGAATGCCCCCGGCCGCGTCGATGTTGTAGCAACGAGAGGGCGAGTCCGGCCCTGATCGGGCATGAAGCGGTGCACACGTCTGTATAATGGAAGCAGGACCCGTTCTGGCCCGCTGGCGTGGTGAAAGACCACGCCGATGCAGCGGACTTGACATGGGTCCTCATAGTGTCCGAAAACGACCGGACCGAGTGCATGAGCCGGGTCCGCGAGGGCACGCGGGCACAACGGTAGGAGAGGTTCAACGAATGGCAACGACGAAAGCCGCGACGACGGCTGCGAGCGAGGCGGAGAAGCCCGCTGCGAAGCGCGCGACCGCCGCGAAGTCGACCGCCGCGAAGACGCCGGCGAAGGCCGCGGCCACCCCCGCGACCAAGACGCCTCGCGCTACCACCGCGAAGACCGCGACCAAGCCCCGCGCCAAGGCGAAGGCCAAGAGCGATGACGATGAAGGCGAAGAGGTCGTCGACCTCGAGGTCGTCGACGGCGCCGACGACTCGGCGACCGACGGCGACGACGACGACACGAAGGCCGTCGCGGTCGAGCCGCACCCCACCGGTGCCCTCGTGCTGCGCGCGGTCGACGACGAAGACGAGGTTCCGGTCTACTCGAGCGCCATCACCGGCGCGACGGCCGACCCCGTCAAGGACTACCTGAAGCAGATCGGAAAGGTCGCGCTCCTGAACGCGGCCGAAGAGGTCGAGCTCGCGATGCGCATCGAGGCGGGCCTGTTCGCCGAAGAGAAGCTCTCGCACATGACCGACGCCGAGAAGCGGTCGCAGCTCGGTCGCGAACTGCAGTGGGTTGCGAAGGACGGTCAGCGCGCCAAGAGCCACCTGCTCGGCGCGAACCTCCGCCTCGTGGTCTCGCTCGCCAAGCGCTACACGGGTCGCGGCATGCAGTTCCTCGACCTCATCCAGGAGGGCAACCTCGGTCTGATCCGTGCGGTCGAAAAATTCGACTACACCAAGGGCTTCAAGTTCTCGACCTACGCGACGTGGTGGATCCGCCAGGCGATCACCCGCGCCATGGCCGACCAGGCCCGCACCATCCGCATCCCGGTGCACATGGTCGAGGTCATCAACAAGCTCGCCCGAGTGCAGCGCCAGATGCTGCAGGATCTCGGTCGCGAGCCCACGCCCGAAGAGCTCAGCCGCGAACTCGACATGACCCCCGAGAAGGTCATCGAGGTGCAGAAGTACGGCCGCGAACCCATCTCGCTGCACACGCCCCTCGGTGAAGACGGCGACAGCGAGTTCGGCGACCTCATCGAGGACACCGAGGCCGTCGTCCCGGCCGACGCGGTCGGCTTCACGATGCTGCAGAAGCAGCTCGAGTCGCTCCTCGACTCGCTGAGCGAGCGCGAGGCGGGCGTCATCCGCATGCGCTTCGGCCTCGGCGACGGCATGCCGAAGACCCTCGACCAGATCGGCGACACCTTCGGGGTCACGCGTGAGCGCATCCGTCAGATCGAGTCGAAGACGATGGCGAAGCTGCGTCACCCCTCGCGTTCGCAGTCGCTCCGCGACTACCTCGAGTAGGCCGCCAGTGCGTTACGCCCCGGCGATCCTCGTCGGCAGGCTCACCCGATTCGCCGCCCGGCTGCGCAAGCCCGGCGGCGGATCGGCTGTTCCCGGCCTGGTCGTCAACCGCATCGCCCCGAAGTACCTGAAGCGTACGCTCTCGGGCTTCCCGCAGGGGCTCGTCGTCGTCTCGGGTTCGAGCGGCAAGTCGACGACCACGAAGATGCTCGTCGCGATCCTCCGCGCCCACGGCATCGACGTCTTCACCAATCCGTCGACCGCGAACATCAGCCAGGGCCTCACCTCGGCGCTGCTCGAGCAGGCCGACTGGCAGGGTCGCGTGCCCGGAGAGGTCGCGGTGCTCGAGATGGACGAGGGCCACGGCGCCCTCGTCATGCAGGGCGTCGATGCGCGCGTCGTGTGCCTGACGAACGTCATGGTCGATCAGATCGACCGGTTCCACGACTCCGAGATGGTCGCCTCCATGCTCGCGCGCATCGCGGCACGCGCCGGTGAATCGATCGTCGTGAACGCCGACGATGCGTACCTCGAGCGCCTGGCCGAACGGGTTCGCCCCGAGGTCGCCGTGCACCGCTTCGGTGTGACCGACGCCGTGCTCGCAGCCTCGCCGCGCGGCCTCGGGTACACCGAGACGAGCGACATCCGCCTGTCGAGCGGCACCGACGTGCTCGTCGAGACGGTCGACGGCGCCTCCGCGGTGCTCGACGATGCCGGGGCATCCCTCTCGATCGGTCTGCCTGCACGCGGTGTGCACTACGCCGTCGATGCGGCGGCCGCGTACGCGACGGCGAAGGCCGTGCTGGGCGAGCGGTTCTCGAGCTCGACGGCTGCCGATGCCCTGAGCGCGATCCCCGCAGTGTTCGGCCGTGGCGAGCGCACCACCGTTCGCGGGCAGGATGTCGAGTTCGTGCTCGTGCAGAACCCCGCCAGCTATCAGCTCAACGTCGACAGCATCGCGCCGGGCACCGAGCAGATCCTGTTCGCCATCGGTTCCGACGTGCGCGACCCGTCCTATTTCTGGCCGACGGATGCCGGTTCGCTCGGCCGGGTCTCGATCGTGACTGGTTCGAAGTCGGCCGAGGCGGCGCTCATGCTGGCCTACGACGGCGTCGAGATCGACCGCGTCGAGCCCGACCTCGGCACGGCCGTCGACGACTTCCTGGCGATGCCGGCGCCCGCGTCGGGCGTCAAGACGATCGTCTTCACCGCCGACGCAATGCGGCGCACCCGCGCACACCTCGGACTCGCTGGAGCAGAATGACCCTCACGATCGTCTCGTTGCTGCCCCGACTCCAGAATACGAACGGCGACGCCGAGAACGCCCGCGTGCTCGCGACGCGTGCGCGGTGGGCTGGCCTCGACGCCGAGGTCGTCGAGGCCGAGTCGGCCGCGCAGCTGCCGCCCCGCGTCGACGCGATCGTGCTCGGTTCGGGCAGCGACTCGTCACTCGACGAGAGCCGCGGACTGCTGCTGACGATGCACGACGAGTTCCGCCGCTGGGGCACCGAGGGCGTGCCGATCCTCTCCATCGGCACCGGCTGGGAACTGCTCAGCTGGGGCATCGAGCTCGCGAGCGGACGGAGCATCGAGGGCCTCGGCATCCTGCCGGGCCGCTCGGTGCCGCGTGCGAACCGGGTGACCGGCGACGTCGTGGTGAAGAGCCCGCGGTTCGGCATGCTCGTCGGCTTCGAGAACCACGCCCGCGACTACGTCGGCGCAGAGGCCTCACCGCTCGGCCGTCTTCGCGCCGGGCACGGCAACGGCCGCGACTCCGGTCAGGAGGGCGCGGTCATGGGCGATGTCTACGGCACCCACCTGCATGGCCCGGTGCTCGCCAAGAATCCCGTGTTCGCCGATCGGATCCTCGAGACCATGGCCTCGCGCGCCGGGCTCGAGTACGTCTCGGGCGAGCGGGCGAACGCCGTCGACGCCTACGCGTCGGCGGCGCGTGCCGCGCAGCTGTCCGCCGCCGGCGTCTCGCTTCCCGAGTCCTGAAGCCTCCCGAGTCCTGAAACGACGAACGCCCCGGTCGAGCCGGGGCGTTCGTGGAGTCGGTCGGTCAGCTGCGGTCGGCGAGCAGCTTGCTCGACTCGTCGTGCCAGCTGTGCGCGATCTGCGAGAGCTTCTCCTGGTGCTTGCGACCGTGGTGGGCGCAGAACAGCAGTTCGCCGCTCGCGACGACGACGCGGATGTACGCCTGCGCGCCGCAGGCATCGCATCGATCGAGCGCGGTGAGCTCGTAAGGGGTCTCGAGTTCATCGACCGCACCGGTGGTCTCGGTGTACTGGGTCATGGCTCCTCCTTCGTCGCTCATGCGTGGTGTTCCGTTCATCAATGAAAACACGAGTGGGCGCCGGTTCCTTCCGTTGGGCCGGGCATTTCGCTCAGCGCGTAGTGGCTGAACGGATGTGTCGGTGCAGCTCAGTAGGCTTGATCGACGTGAGCTCCGACTATTCCGCCCGCCATCTCTCCGTGCTCGAGGGCCTCGAGGCCGTGCGCAAGCGACCCGGCATGTACATCGGTTCGACCGACTCCCGCGGCCTCATGCACTGCCTCTGGGAGATCATCGACAACTCCGTCGACGAGTCGCTCGCGGGTCACGGCAACGAGATCGGCGTGACCCTGCACCCCGACGGCAGCGTCGAGGTGCGCGACCGCGCACGCGGCATCCCGGTCGATATCGAACCGAAGACCGGACTGTCGGGCGTCGAGGTCGTGTTCACGAAGCTGCACGCGGGCGGCAAGTTCGGCTCCGGCTCCTACGCGGCCTCCGGCGGCCTGCACGGTGTCGGCGCATCCGTCGTCAATGCGCTCTCCGAACGACTCGACGTCGAGGTCGATCGCGACGGCAAGACCTGGGCCATGTCGTTCCACCGGGGCGAGCCCGGCAACTTCGCCGATTCGGGTGCACCGTCGCCCGATGCGCCGTTCACACCGTTCGAGCAGCGCAGCGAGCTCCGGGTCGTCGGCAAGGTCGCCAAGGGCGTCACCGGCACGCGCATCCGCTACTGGGCCGACCGTCAGATCTTCACGAAGGGCGCCGAGTTCCAGACCGAAGAGCTGCTCGGTCGCGCGCGACAGACCGCGTTCCTCGTTCCCGGGCTCGCCATCGACGTCACCGACGAGCGGGGCGAGGCCCCGCACACGACGTCGTTCCAGTTCGAGGGCGGCATCTCCGAGTTCGTCGAGCACCTCGCGACCGATGCCCCGCTCACCGACGTGTGGCGTCTGACCGGCACTGGCAACTTCACCGAGACCGTGCCGGTGCTCACCGAGGGCGGCGCGATGGTGCCGACCGAGTTGAAGCGCGAGTGCGTGGTCGACATCGCCCTGCGTTGGGGTACCGGGTACGACACGGTCATCCGCTCGTTCGTGAACATCATCGCGACGCCCAAGGGAGGCACGCATCAGGCCGGCTTCGACCAGGGACTCCTGAAGTTCCTGCGTCAGCAGGTCGAGCTGAACGCCCGACGGCTGAAAGCCGGCAACGACAAGCTCGAGAAGGACGACGTGCTCGCGGGCCTCACCGCCGTGGTCACGGTGCGCCTGCCCGAGCCGCAGTTCGAGGGCCAGACGAAAGAGGTACTCGGCACGCCCGCTGCGCGCGCCATCGTCTCGAGCGTGCTGACGAAAGAGCTCGGGGCGCGCTTCTCCTCCACGAAGCGCGACGACAAGAACCAGGCCGCCCTGCTCCTCGACAAGGTCGTCGCCGAGATGAAGTCGCGCATCTCCGCGCGGGCGCACAAAGAGACGCAGCGCCGCAAGAACGCGCTCGAGAGCTCGTCGCTGCCAGCGAAGCTCGTCGACTGCCGCTCGAACGACGTCGCCCACAGCGAGCTCTTCATCGTCGAGGGCGACTCGGCCCTCGGCACCGCCAAGCTCGCCCGCGACAGCGAGCACCAGGCCCTGCTGCCGATCCGCGGCAAGATCCTCAACGTGCAGAAGGCGAGCGTGGCCGACATGCTCGCCAACGCCGAGTGCGCGTCGATCATCCAGGTGATCGGTGCCGGCTCCGGTCGCAGCTTCGACCTCGAGGCCGCCCGCTACGGCAAGGTCATCCTCATGGCCGACGCCGACGTCGACGGCGCGCACATCCGCACGCTGCTGCTCACGCTCTTCTTCCGCTACATGCGGCCGATGATCGAGCACGGCCGGGTGTTCGCCGCGGTGCCGCCGCTGCATCGGGTCGTCGTGATGAACCCGGGCTCGAAGCCGAACGAGACGATCTACACCTACTCCGAGGCCGAGCTCAAGGGCGTGCTCGCGACGCTCGACCGACAGAAGAAGCGCTACCAGGACCCGATCCAGCGGTACAAGGGCCTCGGTGAGATGGATGCCGATCAGCTCGCGACGACGACGATGGATCGTCGCCATCGCACGCTGCGCCGCGTGGGCATCGGCGACGCCGAGAATGCCGGGCGCGTGTTCGAGCTGCTGATGGGCACGGATGTCGCGCCGCGCAAGGAGTTCATCATCGAGAGCTCCGACTCGCTCGAGCGCGACCGCATCGACGCGTGACGCTCACCCGGCGGTCGGCCGGATGCGCTCGCCACGCTGCACGTGAGCCGCTGGGCCCGGTCGAATACGACCGAGCCCAGCGGACCCTGACTGCGCTCTGACGAGAGCGGCGACTCAGTTGCCGTAGAGGGCGACGGCCCCCGTGCGGTCGGAGTTCGTCATCGACAGATCGTCGGACGAACCGTTGCACTGCGGGTAGTGCATGATCGATGACGAGTCGTACGGCGTCAGCGGACGCCAGTTGTTGTCTTCGAAGCACGTGCCCGATTCGGGGCGCGTGTGCTCGTGCCGGAACCCGAGGGTGTGGCCGAGTTCATGACCGAGGATGTTGGCCGGCGTCCAGGAGCCCGAGCTCCAGATCGAGTCGTCGATGAGCACGTTCTGCTGACGGTCGGGCGAGCTCGGGAAGAAGGCTCGAGCGATGTACTGCGAGGTCTGCACCGGCTCGACCGAGAACAGCACCGACTTGTTGCGCGTCGTGCACTGTCCGTCTGCGCTGCTCACGTACACGAAGTTGATCTTCGATGACGCGGCCTCCCAGAGGGCTGCGCCGCCCGCCATCGCGTTGACGACGTCGGCGTGACGCGTGCCGAACTTCGTGCTGACGCAATAGGTGAGGTTGCCGACCTGCGAGGCCGACCACTTGTCGTCGGCGCCGTTGACCGTGTTGACGATGAGCCCGTCGGTCGGCGTCTCGGGACCGACGAGCAGGTCGTAGAACTTCTTCAGGTCGCCCTTGTCCGAGATCACCTCGTCACCGTTGACGATGTAGCTGCCGTCGACGTCTCGGTAGGTCGATGCCGCGAACTCCTGGTAGGAGGGAACGTCGGTGTCATCGAGCGTGGTTGCGCCGGCGGCCGGGATTGCCGTGCCGACAGCGAGCGCGGCCGCCGCGGTGGCGGCGAGCGCGAGTGTTCTCGTGATTCTCATGCAGTGTGCTCCTTCTGAAATGAGCGATCTCCGTTCGCCTGGTCGGCGAGCGGCTTCGGGTCCATGGAACGGGCGTCGTTGCCTGTGGACGGGCGTCATTGCCTGTCCCCCGAAGTGGGCACAAAATTAGCCTGCGCGAATCGTGCGTGTCAAGGATTTCCGGGTGTTCCGCGCGTCAGGCGCGACCGGCGGTCGGTCGGATGTTCTGGTTCAGGTGGAAGACGTTGCCGGGATCGTACGCGTCCTTGACGGCGGTCAATCGTGCGAGCTGCTCGGTCGGGTACGCACGCCGGAGCCCCACGTCTCCATCGTCGCCGAGCACGTTGACGTAGGCGCCGCTGGCGTAGCCGTCCATCGTGCTCGCGTATCGGCGAGCGACCGCCATCCGCGACGCATCCTCGTCGGGCGAGCGCCAGCGGGAGGCTGCCACGAACTCGAACGCCGTGTCACGCCTCGAGAAGGCGGTGGCGTCGCCGGGAACATCTGCGATCGCGCCGCCGTATGCCTGCAGACTCACGTCGGGCGCAAGTTCGTCATCGCGATCGAGGAGCGCATCGATCAGGTCATCGCCGAGCTCCCGGAAGTAGTGGCCCTTCCAGTACCGACGCCATGCGTGACCCTCGACGTCGTCTTCCCGTGTCTGCAACTGCAGGTAGCTGAGCGGGTCGACCGATCTGGCGGCGGGCTCGGCCGCCTGGTCGAGGCGCTGCTCGAGCTCGGCGATGCGTGCACGGGCGTCGAGCGGATCGCCGACCCACACGAACCCGAGCGCAACCGTTCCGCCTGAGATCGTCGCGGTGAAGGTCGATGCGCGTGGCGCGTCGATGCTGAGGTCGCGCCAGGCGCGCATCGCAGCTGCGGCCGCGTCAGTGTCCGCGACATCCTCGATCGGAAAGTGGAACTCGACGGCGATCGCGTCGCCGGGTTCAGGGTGCAGTGCGAACTCGAACGCGGTGACGACGCCGAAGTTTCCGCCCCCACCGCGAAGCGCCCAGTCGAGTTCGCTGTGGGAGTCGCGGTCGACCCGCAGCAGCTCCCCATCGGCCGTGACGAGCTCGAACGCGAGCACGTTGTCGCAGGCGAGCCCGAGCCGCCTCGCGAGCCAGCCCATGCCGCCACCGAGGGTGAGCCCGCCGACGCCGGTGTGCGAGACGTTCCCCGCCGTCGTTGCGAGGCCGTGCTGCTGTGCTGCCCGATCGAGGGCGCCGAGGAGGGCGCCTCCCTGCACCCGCG
Source organism: Agromyces hippuratus (assembly GCF_013410355.1). Classification (NCBI taxonomy): domain Bacteria; kingdom Bacillati; phylum Actinomycetota; class Actinomycetes; order Micrococcales; family Microbacteriaceae; genus Agromyces; species Agromyces hippuratus. The sequence continues at coordinate 645,855 of NZ_JACCFI010000001.1, forward strand.
CGCGACGCCCGAGCGCATCGACCCGCACATCGCCCATGGGCCGGAGATCGATCATGAGACCGTCGTCGGCGACCGCGTGCCCGACGATGCCGTGCCCGCCGCAGCGCACGCCGATCTCGAGGTCGTTCCGGGTGCTGAACCGGATCGCCGTGGCGACGTCGGTCGCGTCGGCGCAGCGCACGATGTGACGCGGATGCCGGTCGACCATGCCGTTCCAGACCGTGCGGGCCTCGTCGTAGCCGTCGTCACCCGGTTCCAGCACGGTGCCGGCGATGTCGTGCAATGACGCGCGCGCCATGAGGAGCCTTCCGTTCGCCCGAGAGCCGGCGCGAGCGAGGTACGAGGTGCATCGGCCGGCACGGCCGAATATGCTCCTCGACCGTGCCCGCGTCAACCCCGGACGAACGCGGTCAGCCGATGCGCGTGCCGATCGCGCCGACGACGGCCTCGAGCGGCTGGCCCGAGGCGTCGCGCTTGGCGCCGCTGTCAGGCAGTGTGCGAGCCGTGCCATCGGGTCCGACGGCGAGGGCGGGGGAGCGGCCGACCCAGGCGAGGTGCAGCGCGTCTTCGCCCTTCAGGAAGCGCTGTGCACGCACACCGCCGGTCGCGCGGCCCTTCGCCGGAAACTCGGCGAACTCGCTGACCTTGGCGCTGCCGGGGTCGGTGCCGAGCAGGGTGTCGGTCGTCGCCGCGATCGTGACGACGACCGCATCGGGTACGTCGTCTGCGGCGATGCTCGTGAAGTGCACGACGTGCGCGCCGCTGCCGAGGTTGATGCCGGCCATGCCGCCGGCGGGGCAGCCCTGGGGGCGCACCGTCGCAGCGGGGAACCGAAGCAGCTGCGCATCGCTCGCCACGAACACGAGCTCGTCGGTCTCATCGCCCTGCACGGCTCCGACGACCTCGTCGCCGGCCTTCAGCCCGATCACCTCGAACTCGGGCTTATTCGGGTAGGCGCCGGTGGCGACGCGCTTGACCACACCCTGCTTCGTGCCGAGCGCGATCGATCGATCGGCGTCGAGCGAGACGATCGCGAGCACCTTCTCGTCGCGGTTCGGCAGCGCGAGGTAGTCGCCGATCTTGACGCCGGCGCCGAGCTGCACCGAGGTCGGCGGCAGCATCGGGAGGTCGACCGGAGTGAAGCGGATGAGCCGGCCGAGGCTCGTCACGGCGCCGATCTCGGCCCGGCTCGTCGTGTCGAGCGTCGAGCGGATCGCGTCGTGCTTGCTGCGACGGGCGGGCACGGTGATGACGGGCGCGCCCTCGTCGCCGATGGGCAGGTCTACGCGTGCGATGCGCCCGGTGGCCGAGAGGAAGACCCGGCAGGGCACGTCGGCGACCTCGAGGATCGCGGCGGCGCGCTTGGCGGCGGCGCCGGCGATGCTCGGTCGGGCGTCGGTGAGCAGGGTGCGGCGAGGAGTGCCGAAGCGCTCGGCGATCTCGGCGAGCTCGTCGGAGACGAGGGCCTCGATGCGGTGGCGGCTCGAGAGCAGCGCCTCGAGCTCGGCGATCTCGGCGCGAAGCGTGTCGCGCTCGGCCTCGAGCTCGATGCGCGAGAACTTCGTGAGCCGGCGCAGCTGCAGTTCGAGGATGTAGTCGGCCTGCACCTGGCTGAGGTCGAAGACCTCGATCAGGCGGGCGCGCGCGGCGGCGGTGTCGTCGCTGCCGCGGATGAGCTGGATGACCTCGTCGATGTCGAGGATCGCGATGAGCAGGCCGTCGACGAGGTGCAGGCGTTCGCGCCGTCGGGCGAGCCGGTACTCGGAGCGGCGAGTGACGACCGAGATGCGGTGCGCCACGTAGACCTGGAGGAGCTCGCGCAGGCCCAGGGTCTGGGGGCCGCCGTCGACGAGTGCGACGTTGTTGATGTTGAACGAGTCCTCGAGCGGCGTGAGCCGGTAGAGCTGTTCGAGCACGGCCTCTGGGCTGAAGCCCGTCTTGATGCCGATGACGAGTCGCAGCCCGTTGGTGCGGTCGGTGAGGTCGGTGACGTCGGAGATGCCGTTGATCTTCTTGGCGTTGACGCCGTCTTTGATCTTCTCGATGACCTTCTCGGGGCCGACGAGGTAGGGCAGCTCGGTGACGACGAGGCCGGTCTTGCGGGCGGTGATCGACTCGACGCTGACCTTGGCACGCGTCTTGAAGCTGCCGCGACCGGTGGCGTAGGCGTCTCGGATGCCCGAGAGGCCCACGATGGTGCCGCCCGTGGGCAGGTCGGGGCCCGGCACGTACTCCATGAGCTCGTCGAGCGTGGCGTTCGGGTGCGCGATGAGGTGCCGCGCGGCGCCGACGACCTCGATGAGGTTGTGCGGCGCCATGTTGGTCGCCATGCCGACCGCGATGCCGCTCGCGCCGTTGACGAGCAGGTTCGGGTACGCGGCGGGGAGCACCTCGGGCTGGGTCAGCTGGTTGTCGTAGTTCGGCACGAAGTCGACGACGTTCTCGTCGAGTCCCTCGGTCATCGCCAGCGCGGGGGAGGCGAGGCGGGCCTCGGTGTAGCGCGATGCCGCGGGGCCGTCGTCGAGTGAGCCGAAGTTGCCGTGACCGTCGATGAGCGGCACGCGCAGGGTGAACGCCTGCGCCATGCGCACGAGCGTGTCGTAGATGGCGGTGTCGCCATGCGGGTGGAGCTTCCCCATGACCTCGCCGACGACGCGCGCCGACTTCACATGGCCGCGATCGGGCCGCAGGCCCATCTCGGTCATCTGGTAGAGGATGCGCCGCTGCACGGGCTTCAGGCCGTCGCGGGCGTCGGGAAGCGCTCGCGAGTAGATGACGGAATACGCGTACTCGAGGAACGAGCCCTGCATCTCAGCGGCGACGTCGACGTCTTCGATGCGCTCGACGATCGGTTCTTCAGCGGGCTGATTCTTTGCTCGGGTCATCCGTCGTCTCTGGGGCGGGCGTGGCATGCACGCGGGAAACAGGGGCGCGCCCGGCCTGTGCCAGACTGGGCGCGATGTCTGCCATGCTACCGGTGCCCGCCGACACCGCTCCGCGCCTTGCCGGGGTGCTCGGCAGTTCGATGTCGGCCGTTCAGGGCCTTCCGAACGATCTCGGCCTTCCCCGGGCGACGGCCGTCGTCGTCGTGCTCGTCGACGGCCTCGGCGCCTCGAACATCCAGGCGCGGGCCGGGCACGCCAGGTTCCTCGCCTCCCGCATGGCGAAGCGCGACGTGCTCCGCACCGTGTTTCCGTCGACGACGGCGGCCGCGATCGCGACGTTCGCGACGGGCCGACCCCCTGGCGAGCACGGTCTCGTCGGATACCGCGTGCTCGACGCGGCGCACGACCGCGTCGTCAACCAGCTGAGCGGATGGGACGCGGGCATGCCGCCCGAGACCTGGCAACGGCTGCCCACGCTCTTCGAGACGATGCGCGAGGCCGGCATCCCGAGCTACGCGATCGGAGCCGCCCGATACTCCGACTCGGGCTTCACCCGTGCGGTGCTCCGCGGAGCCGAGTACCGACCGGGGGCAACCGTCGCCGACCGCTTCGCGGAAGCCGACCGCATCCTCGCGACGGGCGAGCGCGCGGTCGTCTACCTGTATGTGCCCGAACTCGATCAGGCCGCGCACGCGCACGGCTGGGAGTCCGACAAGTGGCTCGGCCAGCTCGAGATGCTCGACGCCGAACTGGCGGCGTTCGAACGACGGATGCCACGTGGCGCCGGCCTCCTCGTCACCGCCGACCACGGCGTGGTCGACGTGCCCGCGCACCGCCACGTCTTCATCGACGACCGGCCCGAACTGCTCGTCGGAGTGCGTCACGTCGGCGGAGAGCCGCGATGCGTGGCGCTGTACTTCGAACCCGGGCTCGAGGCATCCGCTCGCACCGCCCTCGTCGAGGGATGGCGCGCCGCCGAGGGGCACCGCTCGTGGGTCGTGAGCCGCGACGAGGCGATCGACGCCGGACTCTACGGCGAGGTCGCGGGCGACGTGCGCGATCGCATCGGCGACGTCATCATCGCGGCGCGGGCCGGCATCGCGTACTACGACCGCAGGGAGCCGAACCGTCAGGCCGAGGCCATGATCGGCCAGCACGGGTCGCTCAGCGACGAGGAGACCCGGGTGCCGCTCATCCGCGGGGGAGCGTTCGGCCGCGACTGATGCTGCAGAGCGCTGCGAACGCCCCGGACGGCGACGGCGCCGCCCGAGGCATCGGGATCACTCGGGGTAGTTCCAGCGCTTGACCTGCGGCTTCGGCAGGCGCAGCGGGCGCAGCTGCAGTGCGCGCATCGCGGCGTACCAGCGCACGCGCTCGACCTTGTCGGCGCCGAACTTCGCAGCGAGCTTCTTCGTGAGGATGAAGCCGAGCACGATGACATCGATCACCGCGATGAGGAAGAACGACCAGAGCGCGAGGATGCCGATGGACTGCACCTGGGCACTGGGCACGAACGTCAGCAGGATGACGGCGAACATCACGGGGATGAGCACCTCGCCGATGCTGAACCGTGCGTCGACGTAGTCGCGAACGTACTTCTTCTGGGGGCCGCGGTCGCGGGCGGGCAGGTAGCGCTCGTCGCCGACCGCCATGCCGATGCGGGCCCGCTCGCGCGACTCCGCCGCCTTGGCGCGGGCCTGCTTCGCCGCCTCCTTGCGGTCGTTCGGCACGAGCGGGCGCTTCCGCGCCGCCTCCTGCTGCGCCCGGCTCGGCGTGGGCGCACCCTTGCCGGCCTTCAGACGAGCCTGGGTCTCTTCGAGCGTCTCGGCGCTCGGTTCTTCGGTGTTGTTCGGGTTCTTGGCCACGGGATTCCTCGAATCGGTTCCCCTTAAGATTACCGGCATGACCGAGTCTCATCCCGCCGTCGGCGGAACTTCCGACCCCTCGTCCACGAGCGACGCGCTGCGCAGTGCCGTCGAAGCCGCATTCCCCACCACCATCGCCGATCTCACGCGGTTGGTGAAGATCCCCTCGGTGTCGTGGGCGGCGTTCGACGACGCGCATGTCGAGGCGAGCGCCGAGGCGGTCGCCGAGCTCGTTCGCGGGCTCGGCGTCTTCGACCTCGTCGAGATCCGTCGCGCTGCGATCGGCGACGGCGAGGGCACGGATGCCCCGCTCGGCAAGCCGGCCGTCGTGGCGCGCCGTGCTGCGCGCAACGGGCGGCCGACGGTCCTCCTCTACGCGCACCACGACGTGCAGCCGCCCGGTGAGGACGCCGACTGGGAGTCGTCGCCGTTCGAGCCGACGCTCCGCGGAGACCGCCTGTACGGCCGCGGCGCCGCCGACGACAAGGCCGGAGTGATGGCGCACATCGGCGCCATCCGTGCACTCACCGAGGTACTCGGCACCGACTTCGACCTCGGCATCGCGCTCTTCATCGAGGGCGAGGAGGAGTCGGGCTCGCTCTCGTTCGCCAACTTCCTGCACGAGAACCGCGAGCTGCTCGAGGCCGACGCGATCGTCGTCGCCGACTCGGGCAACTGGGACCTCGAGACGCCCGCGCTGACCGTCGCGCTCCGCGGGGCAGTGGCCTTCCGCATGCGGGTGTCGACGCTCGGCCACGCCTCGCACTCGGGCATGTTCGGGGGAGCGGTGCCCGACGCCATGCTCGCTGCGATCCAGCTGCTCGCGACCCTTCACGATGCCGACGGTTCGGTAGCGGTGGAGGGGCTGACCTCGGCCGACCTCGCGACGCCGGCCTACGACGAGACGCAGCTCCGGGCGGAGACCGGCCTCCTCGACGGCGTCACCCCGATCGGGCGCGGCGAGATCCTCTCGCGCATCTGGGCGCAGCCGGCGATCACCGTCACGGGCATCGACGCGCCCTCGGTGGCGAACGCCTCGAACACGCTCGTGCCGAGCGTCGCCGTGCGCGTGAGCGCCCGCGTCGCGCCGGGCCAGCGCGATGTCGACGCCCTCGACGCGATCCGCTCCCACCTCGAAGCACGCGCACCGTTCGGCGCGAAGCTCGAGTTCGACGCGATCGAACTCGGCAATCCGTTCCTCGTCGACACTTCGGGCTGGGCGGTCGCCGAGTCGAACGCGGCGATGGCCGAGGCCTGGGGCAAGGAGCCCGTCGAGATCGGCGTCGGCGGTTCGATCCCGTTCATCGCCGAGCTCGTCGCCGAGTTCCCCGCCGCGCAGATCCTCGTGACCGGTGTCGAGGACCCCGACTCGCGCGCACACAGCCCCAACGAGTCGCTGCACCTCGGCGTCTTCCAGCGTGCGCTGCTGAGCGAGGCCGTCTTCCTCGCCCGTCTCGACGCGCGGAGCGAGGATTCCTGAGAGCCGGCCGACCCCGGCCGCCGTTCCTGCGGTTACCATGGAAGTAGGTTCCGCGTTCCCTGACGCACCGAGGAGAGACATGAGCGACACGATCACCGAGACCGCGCACGGCGTGAAGCTGAGCGACCCCGCCGCCGACAAGGTGCGAAGCCTCCTCGAGCAGGAGGGTCGCGACGACCTCCGCCTGCGCGTCGCGGTGCAGCCCGGCGGCTGCTCGGGCCTCATCTACCAGCTCTACTTCGACGAGCGCCTCCTCGACGGCGACGCCGTCGTCGACTACGAGGGCGTCGAGGTCGTCGTCGACAAGATGAGCGTGCCGTACCTCGATGGTGCATCGATCGACTTCGAGGACACGATCCAGAAGCAGGGCTTCACGATCGACAATCCGAACGCAGAAGGCAGCTGCGCGTGCGGTGACTCGTTCCACTGAGGCATCCTGATCAGCTCCGAAGGGAGGTCGCGAAAGCGGCCTCCCTTCTGTGTTTTCGCCGATCGTGCAGGAAATCAGCGGCCCGACGCGCCCGACACCGCGCCTGAGTGCACACCCCGGGGGTCGAGTCGGAGTAGGCTAGACACCGATCACCGCGCTTCACTGTGAAGCGCCTTCGAGTCTCCCGAAAGGTCACCGGTGCGCAACAACCGCCGTCTCCGATGGGCTGCAATCCCGATCGCAGCGTCGCTCAGTCTCGTCCTCGCAGGGTGCACGCAGGCCCAGTTGAACGGATTCCTCCCCGGATTCGTCGAGGGTGAGGCGCCGGTAACGAACCACACCGAGCGTGTCTCAGGCCTCTGGGTCACCTCGTGGATCGTGCTGCTGATCGTGGGTGTCATCACCTGGGGTCTGACGATCTGGGCCGTCATCGCCTACCGCCGCCGCAAGGGCCAGACCGGCCTCCCGGTGCAGCTGCGATACAACATGCCGATCGAGGTCTTCTACACGATCATCCCGCTGATCCTCGTGCTGGGCTTCTTCGCCTTCACCGCACGCGATCAGGCGGCCATCGAGGAGCGCTTCGCCGAGCAGGACATCGACGTCAAGGTCGAGGTCATCGCCAAGCAGTGGGCGTGGGACTTCAACTACGTCAAGGAAGACGTGTACTCGCCCGGCATCCAGGGCCAGCTCTCCGAAGAGGGCCCCAAGGGCTCGCTCGTGCAGGAGGAACTGCCGACCCTCTACCTGCCCGTCGGTGCCAACGTCGAGATCGAGCTCGAATCGCGCGACGTCATCCACTCGTTCTGGGTCGTGGACTTCCTCTACAAGAAGGACATGTACCCCGGCAAGACCAACTACATGTCGTTCGTGCCCGAGCGCGAAGGCACGTACGCGGGCAAGTGCGCCGAGCTCTGCGGTGAATACCACTCGCTCATGCTCTTCAACGTCGAGGTCGTCTCGCAGGACGAGTACGACGACTACATCGAGTCGCTTCGCGACGCCGGCCAGGAGGGCCAGCTGTCGAACGAGTACGACCGCAACCAGAACCTGCCCGGTACGGGCGCGCCCGAATTGAAAGAGGAGCACTAAGCCGCGATGAGCACCACGACCGCACCGGCTCGCCCCTCCGCGAGCACGCTTCCGTTCGGCGCTTCCAAGGTCGAACGCAAGGGCAACATCCTCGTCAAGTGGATCACGTCCACCGACCACAAGGTCATCGGGTACATGTACCTGATCACCGCGTTCATCTACTTCTGCATCGGCGGCGTCATGGCGCTGATCATCCGGGCGCAGCTCTTCGAGCCGGGCCTCGAGATCATCCAGACGCGTGAGCAGTACAACCAGCTCTTCACGATGCACGGCACGATCATGCTGCTCATGTTCGCGACCCCGTTGTTCGCGGGCTTCGCCAACGTGCTCATGCCGCTGCAGATCGGCGCCCCCGACGTGGCGTTCCCGCGTCTGAACGCGTTCGCGTACTGGCTCTTCAACTTCGGTTCGCTGATCGCGGTCGCCGGCTTCTTCACCCCCCAGGGTGCTGCGTCGTTCGGATGGTTCGCATATCAGCCGCTCGCATCGACGACGTTCTCGCCAGGTGTCGGCGGAAACCTCTGGATGCTCGGACTCGGCCTCTCCGGTTTCGGCACGATCCTCGGCGCGGTGAACTTCATCACCACGATCATCACGATGCGCGCGCCCGGCATGACCATGTTCCGCATGCCGATCTTCACGTGGAACACCCTCGTGACCTCGATCCTCGTGCTCATGGCGTTCCCGGTGCTCGCCGCGGCGATCCTCGCCGCAGCCGCCGACCGCATCTTCGGTGCCCATGTGTTCGACCCCGCCAACGGCGGCGTCATCCTGTGGCAGCACCTCTTCTGGTTCTTCGGCCACCCCGAGGTCTACATCATCGCGCTGCCGTTCTTCGGCATCGTGTCCGAGATCTTCCCGGTGTTCAGCCGCAAGCCGATCTTCGGATACAAGACCCTGATCTACGCGACCATCGCGATCGCGGCGCTCTCGGTCACGGTGTGGGCTCACCACATGTACGTCACCGGCTCCGTGCTGCTGCCGTTCTTCGCACTCATGACGATGCTCATCGCAGTGCCGACGGGTGTGAAGATCTTCAACTGGATCGGCACGATGTGGCGGGGCTCGATCACGTTCGAGACGCCGCTGATCTGGTCGCTCGGCTTCCTCATCACCTTCGTGTTCGGTGGCCTCACGGGTGTCATCCTCGCCTCGCCGCCCCTCGACTTCCACGTGTCCGACACGTACTTCGTCGTCGCCCACTTCCACTACGTGGTGTTCGGCACCGTCGTCTTCGCGATGTTCGCCGGCTTCTACTTCTGGTGGCCGAAGTGGACCGGCAAGATGCTGAACGAGACGCTCGGCAAGTGGCACTTCTGGCTGCTCTTCATCGGCTTCCACACCACGTTCCTCATCCAGCACTGGCTCGGAGTCGTGGCGATGCCCCGCCGGTACTACTCGTACCTGCCCGAAGACAACATCACGTGGATGAACCAGCTGTCGACGATCGGCGCCGGCATCCTGGCGATCTCGATGATCCCGTTCTTCCTGAACGTGTACATCACGGCTCGTCGTGCGCCGAAGGTCACCGTCAACGACCCGTGGGGCTACGGCGGATCGCTCGAGTGGGCGACCAGCTGCCCGCCGCCGCGCCACAACTTCACGTCGATTCCGCGTATCCGTTCGGAGCGTCCTGCGTTCGACCTCAACCACCCCGAGGCCGGCATCCCGATCGGCATCGGTCCGGCGAAGGACGCACCGCAGTCGCCCACGTATGACGCCGCTTCGGAGGAGATCAAGTAATGCGCGCCAACGTCAACCTCTTCTGGATCCTGACGGTATTCCTCGCGATCGTCGCCGGCGTCTACATCGGCTGGAGCTGGGCCGACAACTCGGCGCACGGCCTCAATCACCCCGAGTGGGCCGGCACGGTCGCGATCACGCTGACGGCCGTGCTGAGCGCGTTCATCGCGTTCTACCTCGGCCGGGTGCACAAGGCCCAGGGTGCCGAGCTGCCCGAAGACCGCCTCGACGCGAACATCGACGACGGCGACGCGGAGCTCGGGTTCTTCAGCCCGTGGAGCTGGTGGCCCATCGTGCTCGCCGGCGCTGCGGCACTGATGTTCCTCGGGCTTGCGGTCGGGTTCTGGATCTCGTTCATCGCCGTCGGGCTCGGCGTGATCGCCCTCGTCGGCTGGGTCTACGAGTACTACCGCGGCAACTTCGCCCGCTGATCTCAGCAGGCTGATCGAACGGCCCCGTGCGCATCGCGCACGGGGCCGTTCGTCGTTCTCCACCGTTGCCGGCGGAACACGGGCTGAGGGACGGCACTACTCCGAGCGGCGCACCCGATAGCGCAGGTGGAGCACCCGGTTGCCCTGAATCACCACATCGGGTTCCTCAAGCAGGTGCTGCGCGTCGACCGACCCGAAATAGCGCTTTCCAGAGCCGAACACGACGGGTACGACGTCCATGCGCACCTCGTCGACCAGGCCGGCGGCAAGCGCCTGGCCACCGACGTCGCCGGCAGCGACCTCGACGATGCGGTCACCCGCGAGCTCCTGCGCTGTGGCCACGGCTGCTTCGATGCCGTCGATGAAGTGGAACGGCGCCTCGGGATCCCAACCCTCGGGCTGCGGCCGGTGCGTCGCGACGACCACGTGGTCGATGCCGCTCGGAGGCTTCCCGCCCCACCCTTCCGTCAGGTCGAAGACGTGGCGGCCGACAACCGTCGCTCCGATCTGGTCCCAGTACGTCCGGGTGTAGTCGAAGGACGCCTGTGACACCTTCAACGCGCCGCTCTCGTCCAACGGCACGTCACCGCTGAGCAACCAGTCGAACAGCGACCCGGGCTGGTCGTTCTCGTCGGCGATGAAGCCGTCGACCGATACTGAGCTGTACATGACCACCTTGCCCACAGGGCCCTCCTCTGCTTCGCGGTGGCCCCAGAGCGCTTCAGGTGCCCCCAGAGTAGGGTCTCGTGAGCTGCCCGCTCTTGCAAGCACTCGATCGGCCGGCCGGCCGGCGTGTCATTCCGGCGTCGGGGCCGGATCGATCGTCTGCGTCTGCGTCTGCGGTGATCTGCGGACGAACGTGACGACGTCGACCGAGACGGTTACCGAGAGGTCGCCGGATGCCTCGGCGCCTGTTGCGTGCGAACGATGATGGGCAGCGGGGCCCATGTCGACCAGCAGCTCGCGCGTCGCGGCGTCGGTGACGAGGGGATACTCGACCCTGGTCGTTCGGCTGGGCGTGAAACCCGCGGCCGTGAATTGAGCCGTGACCAGCTCGGCCTTGCCCTCGGGGACGTCGAGTGCCGCCCCCAGGCGCCGAAGCTCCAGGAAGTGCTCGGCCGTCGGTACGACGACGATCAGGAGCCCGCCCGTGCGCACGATGCGCGCGAACTCGGGGGGATTACGCGGGGCGAAGACGTTGATGGCGAGGTCGGCGCTGGCATCGCGGAGAGGGAGCGGTCGCCAGAGATCGAGCACGACACCGGTCGACTCGGGAACGCCGCGCATGGCCATTCGGACCGCGGTCGGCGACCGGTCGGCGAGGAGGACCGAGGCGCCGTCCACCGACGCCGACAGTCCCCGGGCGTAGTAGCCGGTACCGCAGCCGAGATCCGCGATCCTCGGGCCGAGCCGCTCACTGGGATCTGCGCTCGGCGCCGACGGAGGAGCGCCCGGTTCGCCCCGATCCGTCTCGCCGCGCACAGATGCGGCGAGTGCGTCGACGATCGGCGCGTAGGCACCCGACTCGAGGAGTTGCGATCGCGCCTCGAGCATCTGGCGGTCGTCGCCGGCAGTGCGAGGCGCTTTCGGCGGGAGTAGCGTGACGCTGCCGTGCTTGGCCAGATCGAATCGGTGACCGGCAGAGCAGCCGAGCACGCGGTCGGTGACCGGTTCGAGGTCCTGAAAGCAGTTCGGGCACCGCAGCCAGGTCGAATCGATCGACATGGTGCGGTGCCCGAATCCGTCTGACGGGATCGTCAGTGGTGGGTGTCGTGGCCGGACTCGAGCTCGCCCTTCGTGACCGGCGCGATGCGGTCTTCGAAGAACCAACGCGAGAACGATGCGCGCAAACGCTGCCCGACCGTGATCTTGCCGCGCGCGTTCGGACGGATCATGAGCGGCGCGTAGCTCTCGAAGCTGACGAGCCTCCAGCGGTCGTACTCATCGAGGGGCTGGTGCACCTCGATGAACTCGCCGCCGGGCAGCTTCACGATGCGCCCGGATTCGTAGCCGTGCAGCACGATCTCGCGGTCCTTCTTCTGCAGCGCGATGCAGACGCGCTTCGCGATGAAGTAGGCGATGAACGGGCCGACGATGACGACCGCCTGGAGTGCGTGGATGACGCCTTCCATGGTGAGCGAGAAGTGCGTCGCCAGGATGTCGGAGCTCGCAGCCGCCCAGAGGCCGGCGTAGAACGTGACACCGGCTGCACCGATCGCCGTGCGGGTCGGAGCGTTGCGGGGACGGTCGGCGATGTGGTGCTCGCGCTTGTCGCCCTTGACCCAGGCCTCGATGAACGGGTAGATCAGCACGGTCACGATGAAGATGCCGATCACGATCAGCGGCACGAGGATGTTGAACGACCACGTGCGGTCGAGCCAGACGAACTCCCAGCCCGGCGGGATCAGTCGCAGGGCGCCGTCGGCGAAGCCGATGTACCAGTCGGGCTGGGTACCGGCGGAGACGGGGGAGGGGTCGTAGGGGCCGTAGTTCCAGATCGGGTTGATCGTGAACATCGAGGCGATGAGCGCGAGCACACCGAAGACGATGAAGAAGAACCCACCGGCCTTCGCCGCGTAGATCGGGAGGATGGGCGGGCCGACCGCGTTCTGCTGCGTCTTGCCCGGTCCTGCGTACTGCGTGTGCTTGTGCACCACGACGAACACGAGGTGGAGCGCGACGAGCGCGACGACGAGGGCCGGCAGCAGCAGGATGTGCAGCGTGTAGAGGCGCCCGACGATCTGCGTGCCGGGGAACTCGCCACCGAAGAGCAGGAACGAGGTCCACGTGCCGATGAGCGGGATGCCCTTGACCATGCCGTCGATGATGCGGAGACCGTTGCCCGAGAGCAGGTCGTCGGGGAGCGAGTAGCCGGTGAAGCCCTCGGCCATCGCGAGGATGAAGAGGATGAAGCCGATCACCCAGTTCAGCTCGCGCGGCTTGCGGAACGCACCGGTGAAGAAGATGCGCAGCATGTGCAGGCCGATGGCGGCGACGAAGAGCAGCGCAGCCCAGTGGTGCATCTGGCGCACGAACAGGCCGCCGCGGATGTCGAACGAGATGTCGAGCGTCGACGCCATGGCGACCGACATCTCGACGCCCTTGAGGGGCACGTACGAGCCGTCGTAGTGCACCTCGACCATCGACGCCTGGAAGAAGAACGTCAGGAACGTGCCCGAGATGAGCACGACGACGAAGCTGAAGAGCGCGACCTCGCCGAGCAGGAACGACCAGTGGTCGGGGAAGGCCTTACGGCCGAGTTCCTTGACGAATCCCGCGATGCTCGTGCGCTCGTTGACGTACACGGACGCAGCTGACGTGAACGACCGCTTCTGCGGCGCGGTTGCGGACGGTGCGGTGGTCAATTGCGCTCCCAGAAGCTCGGGCCGACGGGTTCGGTGAAGTCGTGCTGCGCGATGAGGTAGCCCTCGTCGTCAACGGCGATCGCAAGCTGAGGCAGGGGACGCGCTGCCGGGCCGAAGATGACCTCGCAGTGGTTGGCGACGTCGAACTGCGACTGGTGGCACGGGCACAGCAGGTGATGCGTGTGCTGCTCGTAGAGGGCCACGGGGCATCCGACGTGCGTGCAGATCTTGGAGTACGCGACGATGCCCTCGTACGACCAGTTCTCCTTGCCGGGAGCCTCGTTGAGCTCGCTCGGCTCGAGGCGCATGAGCAGCACCGCTGCCTTGGCCTTCTCTTCGAGCTTGCCGTGCTCGAGGTCCTGCAGGCCCTCGGGGATGACGTGGAAGGCGCTGCCGATGGTGACGTCTGCGGCCTTGATCGGCACGCCCGACGGGTCGAGCGCGAGGCGCGTGCCCTTCTTCCACATGGTGTGGCTGAGCAGCTCGACGGGCATCTGATCCTGCGGTGCGAACCCGCGGAAGAGCACGATGGCGGGCAGCGGGAAGACGAGCAGCGCACCGATGAGGCTGTTGCGGATCGCAGCGCGACGGGTGAAGCCCGACTCGCGGTCGGCGTCGGCGAACACCTTGACGGCTGCGGCCTGCGTCTCGGGGGAGCCGCCGATCGGGTGACGCTCGTCGACGAGTTCGACGTCGGCCATGATCGCCTTGCCCCAGTGCACCACGCCGAAGCCGATGGCGAGCAGGGCCAGCGTGGCGCCGAGGCCGAAGAACATGTTGTTCAGGCGGACCGCACCGACGTCGTTGGACTCGATCGGAAACAGCATGTACGCAGCGATCGCCCAGACGCTTCCGAGGATCGACAGGTAGAACAGCGTGTAGACGGTGCGCTGGGCACGCTTCTCTCGCTTGGGGTTCTCGTCGGTGACCCGGGGTCGGTGCGGCGGGAAGCCGGGGTTCTCGAACGAGTCGGCCGCGATGACCGCGGTACCCGGCGAGACGGCAGTGTCGTGCGCGGCGTGCGACGAGTCGGCAGCGGCGAGCTCTGCGCCGCTGTGGTCGTCCTGTGCCATGGTTCTCCTTCTTCAGCTACTACTGTGCCGGGGCGTGCGCTAGTTGGACTTCGCCGTGATCCACACGGTGATCGCGACGATCGCGCCGAGACCGAAGATCCAGATGAACAGACCCTCTGCGACCGGCCCGAGGGAGCCGAGTTCGATGCCGCCGGGCGAGCGGTTGTCCTGGACGTACTTGAGGTACGTGATGACGTCGCGCTTGTCTTCCGGCGAGATGTTCAGGTCGTTGAAGACCGGCATGTTCTGCGGGCCGGTGACCATGGCCTCGTAGATGTGCACGCCCGAGACATCCGTCAGCGGGGGAGCGAACTTGCCCTCGGTGAGCGCACCGCCGGCGCCGGCCACGTTGTGGCACATCGCGCAGTTGATACGGAAGAGCTCCGCGCCGTTCGCTGCGTCGCCACCGCCGTTGACGAGGTGGTCGCTGGGGATGTCGGGGCCGGGGCCGAGCGAGGCGACGTAGTACGCGAGCTGCTTGACCTGCTCGTCGGTGAACTGCGGAGGCTTCACTTGCGCCTGGGGGCCCTGCATCTGCATCGGCATGCGGCCGGTGCCGACCTGGAAGTCGACCGCTGCCGCACCGACGCCGATGAGGCTCGGTCCCTCGTCGGTGCCCTCGGCGGAGAGCCCGTGGCACGTGGCGCAGTTGGCCTGGAAGAGCTTCTTGCCCTCTTCGATGGTCTGCTGCGAGTTCGGGTCCACTTCGGCCTGCGCGATGGTGCCGCTGCTCAGCGCAGCGTATGCACCACCGGTGAAGACGAGGCCGAGCGCGAGGAGCGCGACGGTGGCGAGCGGGTGCCGGCGTCCGGTGCGTCGCTTCTGGCGAGTCATGGGTATCTTCCTGTTCACGGGCATGCTGTGGTGACGCTCCTGATGCGAGTTACTTGAGGACGTAGATGACGAAGAACAGTCCGATCCAGACCACGTCGACGAAGTGCCAGTAGTACGAGACGGCGATCGCGCTGGTCGCCTCGCGGTGACCGAAGTTCTTGACCGCGAAGACGCGGCCGATGACGAAGAGGAACGCGATCAGGCCACCGGTGACGTGCAGGGCGTGGAAGCCCGTCGTGAGGTAGAAGGCCGATCCGTAGGCGTTGGAGTCGAGCGCGATGCCCTCGGACACCAGCGTCGCGTACTCCCAGACCTGGCCCGCGACGAAGACGCCGCCCATGGCGTAGGTGAGGAAGAACCACTCCACCACGCCCCATTGGGTCGGCTTCCATCCGGTCGCGTAGGGCTGAAGTCGCTCGGCCGCGAAGACGCCGAACTGGCACGTGACCGACGACAGCACGAGGATCAGCGTGTTCACCGCCGCGAACGGCACGTTCAGCCTGCCGGCCTCGAAGGACCACAGCTCGGGTGATGTCGACCGCAGCGTGAAGTAGATCGCGAAGAGTCCCGCGAAGAACATGACCTCGCTGCCGAGCCAGACGATCGTTCCCACCGCTACGGTGTTCGGTCGTTTGATCAGGGGCGCGCTCGCCTGATAAGTGATTGAGGTGCTCGTCACCATCCCATTATGGCTGAAACGAGGCCTGAGTTTTCGTCATCCGGGGGAGTCGTGTCGCTCTCTTCGAGTTAGGCAAACCTAAGTTGCGCTGTGCGAAGGCCGCGAATCCGCCGTGAATCCCGCAGATAGGATCGACGCATGCCCGCAGGACAGAACTGGCCAGACATCTTGAATTCCCTTCTCGAGGGGTCCGATCTGAGCGTTTCGGATGCCGCGTGGTGCATGGAACAGGTCATGACGGGCGCGATCAGCGAGGCCCAGCTGGCCGGATTCCTCATCGCACTGCGTGTGAAGGGGGAGACCGTCGACGAGATCGTCGGCTTCCGCGACGCGATCCTCGACCATGCGGTCGCCCTGCCGGTCGATCCGATGGCGCTCGACATCGTCGGCACCGGCGGTGATCGTTTCGGCACGGTCAACGTCTCGACGATGGCCTCGATCGTCGCCGCGGCATCCGGTGTGCCGGTGATCAAGCACGGCAATCGTGCCGCGAGTTCGTCGTCGGGCTCGTCGGACGTGCTCGCCGCACTTGGACTCGACCTCGAGCTGCCCGCAGAGCGGGTCGCCGACGTGCTCGGCGAGGCCGGCATCACCTTCGCCTACGCGGCGGCCTTCCACCCCGGGTTCCGTCACGCCGGCCGTGTGCGCTCCGAGCTCGGCGTGCCGACCGTCTTCAACTTCCTCGGCCCGCTCGTGAACCCGGCCCGCCCCGAGGCATCCGCTGTCGGCGTGGCGCAGCTCGACCGGGTGCCGCTCATCGTCGGCGTCTTCCAGACCCGCGGCGCGACCGCACTCGTCTTCCGTGGCGACGACGGCCTCGACGAGCTCACGACCACCGGCCACAGCCACGTCTGGGAGGTCTCGCTCGGCACCGTCAAGGAGCACGACCTCGATCCGCGCGACCTCGGCATCGCGCGCGCCACGATCGATCAGCTCGCGGGCGGTGACGCGCAGCACAACGCCGCCGTCGTGCACGACGTGCTCGCGGGCGCCCGCGGTCCGGTTCGCGACATCGTCGTGCTGAACGCCGCGGCCGGTCTCGTCTCGTTCGAGCTGGCGAAGGACCCGAGCCAGTTCCAGCGCGCCATCCTCGACCGGTTCACCGAGAAGATCGCCGTCGCCGAGGCCGCGATCGACAGTGGTGCGGCCGCACGCAAGCTCGAGCAGTGGATCGCGGCCACGAAGTCCTGATGACTCCTGCGCCCTGAGCCTGTCGAAGCGGCCTTCCCGCTTCGACAGGCTCAGCGAGCACAGAACGTCACTTCACGTCGGCGTCCACCCAATCGAACGTCTTCGTGACGGCCTTCTTCCAGAGCCGGATCTGACGGTCGCGCTCGGCGGGATCCATCTTCGGCTCCCAGCGCGAATCCTCCTGCCAGTTCGCACGCAGTTCGTCGAGGCTCGACCAGAAGCCCACTGCGAGGCCGGCGGCGTAGGCCGCGCCGAGTGCCGTGGTCTCGGCGACCACCGGGCGCACCACAGGCACGCCGAGGATGTCGGCCTGGAACTGCATGAGGGTGTTGTTGGCGATCATGCCGCCGTCGACCTTGAGTTCGGTCAGGTCGACACCCGAGTCGGCGTTCACGGCCTCGAGCACCTCGCGGGTCTGGAAGGCCGTCGCCTCGAGGGCTGCGCGGGCGATGTGGCCCTTGTTCACGAACCTCGTGAGGCCGACGAGCGCGCCGCGGGCGTCAGGGCGCCAGTACGGCGCGAACAGGCCGGAGAACGCGGGCACGAAGTACGCGCCGCCGTTGTCCTCCACGGTCTTGGCGAGCGCCTCCACCTCGGGAGCGCTCGAGAACAGGCCGAGGTTGTCGCGGAGCCACTGGATCAGCGAGCCCGTGACCGCGATGGATCCCTCGAGCGCGTAGTGGGGGGCGGCGTCCCCGAGCTTGTACCCGAGCGTGGTGAGCAGCCCGTTCTTCGAGTGGACGATCTCCTCGCCCGTGTTGAAGATCAGGAAGTTGCCCGTGCCGTAGGTGTTCTTCGACTCGCCCGCATCGAACGCGGCCTGGCCGAAGGTCGCGGCCTGCTGGTCGCCGAGGATGCCGGCGACCGGCACCTCCCGGAGCAGGCTCGACGAGTGGGCGTGGCCGTACACCTCGGAGGAGGACTTGATCTCGGGCAGCATCGACTTCGGCACCCCGAAGGCGGCGAGGATCTCGTCGTCCCAGGCGAGGGTCTCGAGGTCCATGAACATCGTGCGGCTGGCGTTCGTGACGTCGGTCGCGTGCACGCCACCGTCGACGCCGCCGGTGAGGTTCCAGAGCACCCAGGTGTCGGTCGTGCCGAACAGCAGGTCGCCGGCCTCGGCCTTCTCGCGCGCGCCGGGCACGTTCTCGAGGATCCAGACGATCTTCGTGCCCGAGAAGTAGGTCGCCAGCGGCAGGCCGACCTGCTGCTTGAACCGCTCGACGCCGCCGTCGGCCGCGAGACGGTCGACGATCGGTTGCGTGCGCGTGTCCTGCCAGACGATCGCGTTGTACACGGGCCGGCCCGTGGTCTTGTCCCACACGACGGCGGTCTCGCGCTGGTTCGTGATGCCGACCGCGGCGATGTCGTGTCGCGTCAGATTCGCCTTGCTGAGGGCCTGGCCGATCACCTCGCGCGTGTTGTCCCAGATCTGGGTGGCGTTGTGCTCGACCCAACCGGCCTGCGGGAAGATCTGCTCGTGCTCGAGCTGCCCGGTCGAGATGATCGATCCGTGCTTGTCGAAGATGATCGCGCGCGACGAGGTCGTGCCCTGGTCGATCGCGAGGATGTAGTCGGCCATTCGGTTTCTCTCAATCTGTTCAGCCGGTCGAGGCCGGCGGTCGTTCCGCGGGTGAAGCGGGGCCGGCCCGACGGGCCGGCCCCACCTCATCAGGTGATGATGGGCAGCAGCGGGATCGCCAGCCACCCGGCCAGGAGTCCGCCGATGACCGGGCCGATCACGGGCACCCACGAGTAGGACCAGTCGCTGCCGCCCTTGCCGTGGATCGGCAGGAGGGCGTGCGCGATGCGCGGACCGAGGTCACGGGCCGGGTTGATCGCGTAGCCGGTCGGGCCACCGAGAGAGACGCCGATGCCGATCACGAGCAGCGCCACGGGCAGTGCGCCGAGGGCCGCGAGGCCGCCGTCGCCCTGACGCCCGCCGCCGAAGCCGATCACGACGAACACCAGCACGAAGGTGCCGATGATCTCGGTGACGAGGTTCCAGGCGTAGTTGCGGATGCCGGGGCCCGTCGAGAAGACGCCGAGTTTCGAGGCCGGTTGCGGTTCTTCGTCGAAGTGCTGCTTGTAGGCGAGCCAGACGATCACGGCGCCGATGATCGCTCCGATGAACTGGGCGCCGATGTAGGCGCTCACGGACACGGGATCGACCGGTACGGTGAGGCCGAGCCCGGCGTTGCCGAACTCGGTCGCGCCGTTGGCGACGAGACCGAGGGTGACGGCCGGGTTGATGTGCGCGCCCGACGCGTAGGAGACGATGACACCGGCGAAGACCGCGAGGCCCCAGCCGATCGTCACCATGAGGAATCCGCCGTTGAAGCCCTTCGTCTTGGCGAGGGCCACGTTGGCCACGACACCACAGCCGAGGAGCACGAGCATCGCCGTGCCGACGAGCTCGCTGAGGAACAACACTCCGAGATTGTCCACGTTGACCATCCATCCTTTTCGCTAGCCCGAGGGCGTCGCCCAGGGGCGGAACACTGCCCACGATACTCAGACCGGCAACTGCGGGGAATGGGGCGGATGAGATTTCGCACTGCCCCTTACGGTGTGCAGCGTCTCGGGCGTAGGTTGGCGGAGGAATGCTGCGTCGACGTCGCTGCACGGCTGCACGGCGCCCGCTGGCTGAGGGGAAGGGGATGTCGTGAAGAAAATCATCAACGATCCCAAGCGGGTCGTCGACGAGTCGGTCGCCGGTTTCGGCCTCGCTCACGCCGATATCGTGCGCGTGGAGTTCGATCCGATCCACGTCGTGCGCGCCGATGCGCCGGTCGCGGGCAAGGTCGGCATCGTGAGCGGCGGCGGCAGCGGGCATGAGCCCCTGCATGCCGGCTACGTCGGCTTCGGCATGCTCGACGCTGCTGTGCCGGGTGCGGTGTTCACCTCGCCGACGCCCGACCCGATCCTGGCCGCGACGAAGGCGGTCGACGGAGGAGCCGGTGTGCTCCACATCGTGAAGAACTACACGGGCGACGTGCTGAACTTCGAGACGGCCGCAGACCTGGCCGCCGCCGACGGCATCGAGGTTCGGGCCGTCATCACGAATGACGACGTCGCGGTGAAGGACTCGCTCTACACGGCCGGCCGACGCGGCGTCGCCGGCACGGTGCTCGTCGAGAAGATCGCCGGTGCCGCAGCCGAGCGGGGCGACTCGCTCGACGCGGTCGTCGCGGTGGCCGAGCGGGTGAACGCCAACGCCCGGTCGATGGGGCTCGCCCTGACGCCCTGCATCGTGCCGCACGCCGGCGAGCCCAGCTTCACGCTCGCCGAGGACGAGATCGAGATCGGCATCGGCATCCACGGCGAACCCGGTCGCGAACGTGTCAAGCTCGAACCCGCAGATCGTCTCGTCGACCGACTCCTCGAGCCGATCCTCGAGGACCTGCCGTACGAGCGCGGCGAACGCGCCCTGCTCTTCGTCAACGGCATGGGCGGCACGCCCCAGGTCGAGTTGTACCTCGCCTACCGCAGGGCGGCGGAGGTGCTCGAGGAGCGCGGCATCGGGATCGCCCGATCGCTCGTGGGCAACCACATCACCGCGCTCGAGATGCAGGGCATGTCGATCACGTTGCTGAAGCTCGATGACGAGATGGTCGAATTGTGGGATGCCCCGGTGCAGACGGCTGCGCTGCGGTGGGGCCGGTAGAAGAAGGATCGAAGGGGGAATCTCGGTGGGATTGGACATCACCTGGGCCGTGGACTGGGTCAGACGAAGCGCACAGGTGATCTCGGATCATCGAGTCGAGCTGATCACGCTCGACCGCGAGATCGGCGACGGCGACCACGGCGAGAACATGGATCGTGGCTTCCAGGCAGTGCTGCCGAAGCTCGATGACCTCGCCGCCGGTTCGACACCAGGGGATGTGCTGAAGCTCGTCGCGACGACGCTCATCTCGACGGTCGGCGGCGCTGCCGGTCCGCTCTACGGAACCGCGTATCTGAAAGCCGCTGCGGCCGCCGGCAGCGCGGTGTCGCTCGACGGCCCGGCGATCGCCGCCATCCTCACGGCCGCCCGCGACGGGGTCGTGACGCGCGGCAAGGCGGAGTCCGGCGACAAGACGATGATCGACGCGTGGACGCCCGCCGTCGACGCAGCGGACGCCGCTGCAGCAGCAGGTGTCGACGCGGCCGGCGTCTTCGCCGCGGCCGCCGATGCGGCGGAAGCCGGTGCCGTCGCCACCGAGCCGCTCGTGGCGCGCAAGGGCCGTGCGAGCTATCTCGGCGAACGTTCGGCCGGGCATCGCGATCCGGGGGCCGAGTCGAGTGCCCTGCTGCTCCGAGCCGCCGCCGACGCGGCGGCGGCATCAGCGGGTGCCTGACATGGGCACTCCGGAGAAGGTCGGCGTGCTCTTCGTCTCGCACTCCGCGGCGATCGCCGCAGGGCTCGTCGAACTGGCGCGGCAGATGGCGCCGACGGCATCGCTCGTCGCCGCGGGCGGCACCGACGACGGCCGCATCGGTACGAGCTTCGATCTCGTGACCGCCGGCATCGCCGAGGCCGATTCGGGCCGGGGCGTGGTCGTGCTGTGCGATCTCGGCTCCGCCATCCTCACGGCCGAGACGGCCCTCGACTTCCTCGACGACGAGGTGCGCGAGCGGGTGCGCATCATCGACGCGCCGCTCGTCGAGGGCGGGGTCGCCGCTGCAGTCGCCGCCGAGGCGGGGGACGCACTCGAGGTGGTCGTGGCGGCCGCCGAATCGGCACGGGGGCCGGCCACCACGGCGACCGCGGGGGCCGCCGCGGGGCCGAGTGCGGGTGCCGCGGATGCCGGCACAGCAGCGCCGGCGGCGGCGGCGTCGGGCTACACCCGGAGCATCCGCCTGGTGAACTCCGACGGGCTGCACGCTCGACCGGCGGCCGAACTCGTGAAGCTCGCGAGCACATTCCCGCAGAAGGTCACCGTGAACGGCACCGACGCCAAGAGCCTGCTCGGCATCATGTCGCTCGGCCTCACCAAGGGTGCGCAGGTCGACATCACCAGCAGGGATCTGAACGGCCGCGAAGCGGTCGACGCGTTGGCGGCACTCGCGGAGTCGGGCTTCGGCGAAGCGTGAACCGGGTCTCGTCAGTTGCCGCCGGCGACGCGGATGTCGGCGCCCGAGGTGTACGAGGCATCCGCTGAGAAGAGGTAGGCGACCGCGCCGGCTATCTCGTGCGGCTCGCCTGCGCGACGCATCGGGATGTTCGGGGCGCGCTCTTCGGGGGCGTTCGGCCGACCGGCCGCCGCGTGGATCTCGGTGTGCGTCGTACCGGGGGAGACGGTGTTGACGCGCACGCCCACCGGACCGAACTCCTTTGACGCGCCCGTCGTGAGCGCGTTCAGCGCCGCCTTGCTCATGGCGTAGGGGATGTAGGTGTTCGGGGCACCGCTGCGGGCCGCGCCCGAGGAGATGTTCACGATGCTGCCGCCCGACCCGCCGCGGTCGGTCGCCATGTGCGCGACGGCGGCACGCGTGAGCACGATGGGGGCGAGGACGTTCACGCGGAAGAGCTCGTCGCTCTCGTCGATGCTCGCGTCGAGGAAGCCCCCGATGTGCCCCGTGATGCCCGCGTTGTTGACGAGGCCGGTGACCCGGCCGAATTCGGCGACCGCCGCGGGGACCACCGTCGCCGCTGCCTCGAGGTCGGCGAGGTCGGCCTGCAGCAGCAGCACCCGAGCACCGGATGCCGCGCACCGACGTGCGATCGCGTCGGCCTCGTCACGGCGCTCACGGTACGTCAGCACGAGGTCGTGCCCGTCGGCGGCGAGACGTTCGGCGATCGCTGCACCGATTCCGCGACTCGCACCCGTGATGATCGTGACCTGGCGTGTGGCTGAGGCATCCGTCATGTGCCAAGCCTATTGGCGGCGCCGGTCCGAATGCCGCGAAATCGACCCGAAGGCGGGCACTGGCGGATCGGTGCGCAGCGGGCGTACCATCAGGCGCATGATGGCACGTGACGACGCGAGCCGAGATGACGGCAACGCATTCACCCACTTCTTCGACAAGGTCGACCGGGTGCTGGAGCCGGTGTTCAGCAACCCGCCGACTCCAGCGGAAGAGGCGCCGCTCGAGCCGACCGACGGCAAGGCGTGTCCGATCTGCGGGCATCCCATGTTCGAGCACTTCATCGACCACTCGACGCCGAACACGGTGCTGGTCTGCCCGACCGACGAGCGGTTGCCCGAGCACGAGGTCGGCGGGCCCTACAACGAGCTCGGCATGCCCGCGACGGGCCGCCGACTCGAGAAGTACGCCGAGCGTCACTCGACCGAGTAGGTGCACGCGGCGGCATCCGTTGCATCATCTACGCTGACGACGTGACGTCACCAGTCGTACCGCACAGCATCCACATCACGGTTCTGCACGACGGTCAAGTGCTCCTGGAGCTCCTCTCCGACATCCGCACGAGCCTGGCTCTCGCGGAGTCCCGGGCTGTCGACCAGGACCACGTGTCCGCCATCGTCACGGGGTGGGTGGCCGAGCGTTCGTGGCAGCCGACGCCTCGGGGGACCGCGCGCGCTTCGTTCGCTGAGAAGTACCGGGCGGGCTATGCGCTCGCGATTCCCGGAACCGAACGTGACCTGTTGCGCTTCCAGGTGTCGTCGAGGGCACTCGCGGAACGGTTCGCACTCGCGTTCTCCACGGGTGCCGAGCCCGATGATCCCCGCACGGAGCAGTTCCCTCGAGACTTCGCCCGCGGCCTCGCCATGTTCTTCCGGAGGTCGAAGGCGTTGGCGCAGGAGCGCCTTGCCGGCGGTGCGTATCTGCCGATCATGCAGTCGTACCTCGATCATGCGCGCGCGAAGATCGACGAGGACGACCAGGATCACCACGAGGTGTTCTCCCGGGGCGTCGGCGCCATCATGGCCGACGAGCGCTACCTCCTCCTCTCGGACGACGATGGCGCACGACAGCTGTACGCCGCACTCGAGTCGGAGCGATGGGACCTCTACAACTGGTACATGGACCGCGCGAAGGGCGGTGTCGTACGGTCGAGGCGACCGCAGCGCGCCTGATCTGCACGGCGGCGACCGCGCTCACCAGGGCCTGGTGTCCTTGCCGTCGAGCCAGAGCCGGCCGATGCTGATCGGTGGTTCGGGCGTCGTCTCGGCGTTCTTGATGTCGACGGTCTCGCGGTGCTTGATGACCTGGGCGATGGCCATCGCGTGGCCGTGACCGAGTGCGTACTCGGTCTTCAACCACGCCACGACCTCGCCGGTCCTGGTACCGGTTGATCCGAGGCCGCGTTCATCGGCGAGTTCGATGAACCGGCGAGGCGTGAGGCCGGTCGAGGTCTCGACGTTGTCGAGGTAGGACTGCCCTTGGGACATGTTCGTGCTCCTTCTCGGTGCTTGGTGGTCGGTGGTCGGTGGTCGGTATACGGTGCTTCAGGGCCGCGCGGTGGGGCGGTGGACGGTGAGCTGCACGCCGCGTTCGAGCATGCGGGACTCGACCAGTTCGAGGTCGGCACGGGGCCCGTCGTAGGTGTCGAACAGGCGTCGCCCCTGACCGAGCACCACCGGGTGGGTGAGCAGGCGGAGCTCGTCGAGCAGGCCGCCGGCGATCAGCGCCTCGACGAGGCGGATGCTTCCGGCCACCGTGATGCGCCCTTCACCGCTGGCCTTGTGCGCTGCGAGCTCGTCGAATCCGGTCACCTCGGTGTTGCGCCAGGTCGGAGAGTCGAGCGTGCTCGAGACGACGAGCTTCGGCATCGCGTTGAGCCGGCGGGCGAGGGGCACCTCGTCTCCGCGGTTCGGCCACGAGTCGGCGAACACCTCGTACGTGCGGCGACCGAGCAGCAGAGCGGATGCTTCGCCCTGTTCGCGTGCGACCTCGGCGAGCATCTCTTCGCCGACCCAGGGGAAGTGCCAGGTCTCCGGCGCTTCGACGACGAGGTCGAGGCTCGCGAACAGTTCGGCGGTGATCGTCCTGGCCATTTCAGACGCCCACAGCGATCGACCGGAGGATGGGAGCGACGTCGTCTGCGGGAAGCTGGTGGTCGCCGCCGGGCACCACGACGAGCCGGCTGTCCGGCAGGACCTCGGCGAGCGCCGCAGCACCGGATCGGATCGACGGGAACGTCGACTCACCGACCAGGACCGTGACGGGAGGGGGGATCGGAACGTAGCGATCGAGCGCGGCAGGGTCGCCCGACATGGTGTCGCCCACGATGCGCGCGTCGTAGCGCAGCGTGCCGGCGTAGGGCTCCACGGCCGAAATGAACGGCGACGCCATCATCTGGTCGACCATCTCCGGGGGCAGCCCGACTGCCTCGAGCGAGAAGTACCGAAGGGCCCCGAGTCGATCGCCGGCGGCGGCGAATGCGTCGAGCCGCGCGACGTAGTCCGCAGGGATCGGCGGACGTGCGTCGTCGACGATGAACGGCGGCTCGAAGGCGGCGACAGCGGAGACGGGTACGCCGGCCAGAGCGGCTTCGAGCGCGAGGATGGCCCCCGAGGACTCGCCCAGCAGGATCGCGTCGCCACCGACGTGTTCGAGGAGCGCGGCGATGTCTTCGATCTCGCGTGCGACGGCATACGTCTCGGCGTCGCCGCTCTCGCCGCGACCACGGCGATCGTAGGTGACGACGCGAAGCCCGCCGGCTGCGGCGAGCGCTGCGGCACTGGGGGAGATGGCACGGTAGGCGGTCGCACCGTGCACGAGGATCACCGCCGGGGCAGCAGTCGGGCCGAGGTCGTCGAACGCGATCTGCGTGCCATCGGCAGAGTGCACGAAATGGGTCATGAGAATCTTCCTCCATCTGAACGGTACCGTTCAGTACGGTACTGAGTGGTACAGTACTGACAGGTACCGGAGGAGTCAACCCATGAACACCAACCCACGGGTCGAGGCGACGCGAGCTCGCATCTTGAACGCCGCTCTGGACGCATTCGTGCTCGACGGGTATACCGGTGCGAGCACCGACGTCATCGCGGCGGCGGCAGCAGCTTCGAAGCAGACCGTCTACAAGTACTTCGGCGACAAGGAGGGGCTCTTCCGGGCGCTGATCTCCGATGTCGTCGACCGGGTTCACGACTCGATCGTGCGCCTCGACATCGATGCCTACGCCGATGGGGAGGCGGTCGTGCGAGCACTCGCCCGACTCCTGAGCGACTCGGTGCTCGATCGTCGGGTGCAACGATTCCGCCGGCTCGTCATCGCCGAAGCTGCACGCTTTCCCGATATCGGCCGCGCCTACTACGAGGGGGCGTTCGAGCACACGATCGGGCACATGGCCGATCTGCTGGCCAGCGCGAGCGAGCGCGGCTGGCTGCACATCGAGGAGCCGCGGATCGCGGCGAATCAGCTGGCAGGGCTCCTGCTCTGGATCCCGAGCAACCGCATCATGATGACCGGGCGGTTCGACGCGATCACCGAAGCCGAAGTCGAGTCCGGGTTGGAATCCGGCGTCCGCGTGTTCCTCGCGGCGTATCGGGACTGACCTCGCACGGGGGAGCGGGAGACGGGAGTAGGTTGGCGCCATGCTCAGATTCGCCGTTCGGTGCCGGTTGACCGTTTCCGACGGCGCCCTGAGCTGATGCAGTTCGTTCTCGACTTCCTCGTCTGGAGCGCGATCGTCGGTATCGTGCTGTGCATTCCGCTTGCCATCCGTGCGGTGCGAAATGAACTCCTGCATCACGACGACCCGCGATTCACCCCCAATTCATGGCTCGGGCGAACCATTCGGTGGCAACGTCAGCGCGCCGAACGGGACTCCACCTCGCCTGGCTCGGACGGCTGATATTCGGCCCCGTGAGGGCGGCCCTGCCGGTCGCCGATCACGCGGCGACGGGACGTGGGTGAGCTGACACGATGGCGATCGAGATCATCTCGTAATCACTCATGTCTGCCGCGAACAGTACGGTCGATTCATGCCGTCACGCGCCCGGAGGATCCTCTCCGCTTCCCTGCTCACTGTCGCGCTTCTCGGATCCGCTGCCGTCCCGCCGGCGATCGCGGCAGAAGACGGCGACAGCGGCGGAAATGCAACGATCCAGACCGAAGGCACGCTCATCGTCAGTGAGGTCGGAGGAACGCGCGACTCCGATGGGAACGAGGGGATGACGCGTACCGTTCACCTGCGGACCGCAGACGGTGGATCGATCGCACTCGCACCGTCACCCGAACTCGCTGAAGCCAAGACTGGAGACCACTTCGAGGGTGAGATTCAGACGGCCGACCCCGAAGGAGATGACCCTTCCCGGTCGGACGAGGCTCTCGCCGTTGGACGTGTCACCGACCATGGAGTCGAGGTGGTCGAAGCCGATGTGACCCCGGCGAGTCCAGACGAGAGCGCCGAGGCTCGGGATCATGTGGCCGATGTCGTCGTCATCGACCCCGCGAACGTCGAACCCGTCGGTGAGACGTTCTCGGATGTCACCCTGCGGGATCTCACCCACAACGCCGGTCAAGGATGGTGGGCGCAGTCCATTCGGGGCGGCTTCGACGGCCCGGACGGCTCGTACCTGCCAGTGGAGCTGGGGCTGGCGACGTTCTCGACGGCCGGAAACGTCGTCCGTGTCACGAGTGCGGAGACCTGCGCAGCGAGTTTCGACTATTTCTGGGATCTCGCGGCCCAGTCGCTCGGCTACAGCGACGCAGGCGAGTACATTTCGAGACCCGGCTCGAGCGGCGAAGTCCGGCACCTCTTCGTCTACCTTCCGGAGGGATGCCTGCCGGTCGAGCCCTCATCCGCTGCCACGATCGGGGCGGCGAACGTGAACGGCCTCGCTCTCGTGACGCTCGGGAACGACCGCGAGCGTGCAACAGTCCACCATGAACTGGGACACAACTTCGGGCTCGGGCATGCGAACCTCATGGTGTGCTCGGAGGACTCGGTCGTGCTCGGTTGTACCGAGTATCCGCAAGGTGACCTCTATGATCCGATGTCGGCCGGTGTCGAGGGATTCAATGCGGCATCGCTGGTGAGCGGTGCCGGTCTCCTGCAGGTCGGTTGGAACGAACCGCTGTACTCGCCTCGGTTCGAACTCGGTGGCGACGAATCACGACGGACGTGGGAGGTAGATCTGCATGCAGTTGGGCAGAGTCAGCCCCAGCTCGCCCAGCTCATCGATCCGATCAATGGCGATCGTTACGTCGCCGAGTTTCGCTGTGACGGATACGACAACACGTTCTATCACGACTTCTATCCCAACCAGGGTTTGGATGGCGCCCTCATGTCAATGGATGGGCTCGGCGGCGACCCTGTGTGGTTCTCCGATGGCGTTCGGCTCGTCAAGTCGGAGGAGAACGGCGATACCGTCTCCATCGCTCGCGAAGTCACGTCGGCAGCAACCTACGTGCGCCAGCTCGCTGGAGGAGGCTACAGCCAGGGTGCCGCGTGGTACGACGCCTACCACCAGGACGCCAGGATCTCGAACCGATCGGGGAGCGTTTCGGCGAAAGCGATCGGCGGCAACTGCGGGAGCTTCGCGACCGTGGAGGTCACGCTGACGCGCCCGTCGGCCGAGCCGACGAAGCCCGTGTACCGGTTCTGGAGCGAGAAGCTGCGTGCGCACTTCTACACGATCAGCGAGACCGAACGCGATCATGTGATCGCAACCTGGCCCCGTGTGTGGTCGTACGAGGGTCCGAAGTACGAAGCGTTCGACTCGCAGGTCGCTGGTACCGTCCCGCTGTATCGCTTCTGGAGCAACCGTTACCAGGCGCATTTCTACACGACCGATGAGGCGGAGAAGGCTCGCGTCATCGCGAAGTGGCCCGACGTGTGGAAGTACGAGAAGGTCGCGTACTACGTGTACCCGCTCGACAGCACGGAGCCGAACACGGTCGCGATGGCGCGGTTCTGGAGCCCGCGGAACAGCCGTCACTTCTACACTGCCGATCCGGTTGAACGCGACATGGTGATCAAGCGCTGGCCGAGCCCCATCTGGGACTACGAGAGCGACGTCTTCCGGGTGCCGGCGGATGGACTCGTCGAGTAGCGATGGTCATCGGGATGCGGTCGCCTGTGCCGCCGACTAGCTTTGTCGCATGAGCGATGCGGAAGACGACGGCGTCGAGTCGGAACCCACGGCTCAAGCTGCCTATGCGGAGCGACTCCGATCGCTCGAGCGTCGAGGCATCCGTCGTGTCGTCGACGTCCAGGCGCCCTACCGGTGGAACCTGAGACGACTCCACCTCGGGCGCGTGCTCGACGTGGGGTGCGGGCTCGGGCGCAATCTGGTGAACCTCGGTGCCGATTCTGTCGGTGTCGACCACAATGCCGAGTCGATCAGGATCGCACGTGAGCGCGGGCTCGCTGCGTACACGCCGCAGGAGTTCGCCGATCTCGCAACGCCGCCGGCGTCGTTCGACACGCTGCTGTACGCTCACGTGCTCGAGCACATGGATACTGCAGCAGGTCTCCGCCTGATCCGCGAATACCTGCCGTATCTGCGCGAGGACGGCCGGCTGTGCGTGATCACGCCTCAGGAACGCGGATACCGCTCGGATGCCACGCACGTGCGTTTCGTCGACTTCGCCTCGATTCGCGAGGTCGTCGACGAGGTGCGAATGACCACTGAGCGCGAGTTCTCGTTCCCCTTCCCCCGATTCATCGGACGCGTGTTTCCGTACAACGAGTTCGTCGTCGTGGCCGGCCGCGGTTGAGCGGCGGGCCCCCGATCACGTGCGTCCGTGTCGCCGGCTGAGCAGGGGAGTGCGCTCAGCCCCGCCGGTCACGCGAAGTCGAACATCGGCGGGAACGCGAGCACGAGGATGGCAGCCCAGCCGAGGTAGACCGGGAGATATCCGGTCTGCCAGGACTCGACACGGCCGAATGGCACGCGCCGACGCACGAAGCCGATCTGCAGCCACGTTGCCCATGCGAGGTTGGCGAGAAGGATGAGGTTGAGCCCGAGTGACGCCGTCTTGTTCGCGCTGAATCCGAACTCGCCCGTGCGGGCGATCATCGCGACGAGCACGATGACGTCGACGCCGAGCGCGGCAGCGAGCATGAGCACTTGCAGTCGGTCGAACCAGCCTGGGCGAACCGCTGGGTCGCGCGCAGAGATCGCGTACACGAGCAGCGCGACGACCACGATGAGCACGGCATCGAAGGCGATGAGCAGTTCACGGCTGCCGTCGACGAGGTTCCACTGCATGACGGATGCCACGATGAGCGCGAGCATCATGAGCGTGAAGAGCGGCGTGAACACCTTGGTGAGCACCGGGGCGATGTTCTCGATGACGCGTTGCTTCGCTCCCACGAGCCAGGCGGAGACGAGGACCGCGCCCGCCGCCCCGCACGGCAGCACCCACTCGACGACGAACGGCGCGATGTCGACCTGGATCGACGCGAACACCGCGACGGTGAGGCCGCTCAGGGCGCCGCCCACGATCGCGATGAGCACGTAGTAGACGAGCCATTCACCGCTGAACCGCAGGAAGTCCATCCGAGTGCGGTCGCTGCGCCAGACGCCCCTGGCGTCGACGATGCCCGTGACGAGCCAGAGCGCGACGATCGAGCCGATGGTCGCGAGCACGGCGGTCGCGGAATTCTGCGTCGCGACTGTGACGGTCGAGGATCCTCCGTCGAACGGGTAGAGATTCAGTGCGAGCGCCACGATCACGAAGGCGCCTGCGACGCCGAGAAGCGTGCCCACCGGCGGTCGCCGCCGCCAGGCGAACCATGCGGCCAGGAAGGGGAGCACGAGGACGGCGATGTTGCGGAAGACAAGTTCGGGATCGTCGGTGAGCAGCTCGGTCACCTTCACCGCGATGCCGGCGCCGACGCCGAGCAGGAGGGCGATCGCGAGCCCGTTTGCGCGTCGCACGAACGGCATCGTGCCGTTCGCGGCATCCGTGCCCTCGGAGTCCGACGAGTCGTGGAGCACGAGCTGCTTCCACAGCCGACCCGAATGCTCGGCTGCATACTCGCGCGAGAGCTCGTCCATGCTGCCGAGGCGCTTGACCGCGATGAGGAACGCCTCGTCATCGGTGAGCCTTGCTGCTGTGAGGGCGTCGACACGATCGCGCAGGTGCGATTCGAGTTCGTCGACGTCACGAATGCTCAGGGCGTCGCGCCGCTCGATCCAGTCGCGCCACGAGGCGATGAGCTCGTCGAGGTGCGGGGCGTCTTCGGTGGTCATCGTTCAGCCCAACCCGAGTGCGAGGCGCGGCTGTCGGTTGTCGCCGTCGCCGGGCCAGACCTGGTCGAGCACGCCACCGACGATCGACCACTGCCGACGATGGTCGGCCAGCGTCGACGCGCCCTGCGCGCTCAGGCGATAGTGCTTGCGCGGCCGACCGCCGGATGACTGGCGCCACTCGGATTCGACGTGCCCGAGTCGCTCGAGCCGGTGCAGCAGGGGGTAGAGCATGCCGTCGCTCCACTCGAGCTCACCGGCCGAAAGCTCGGTGATCCGCTGCAGGATCGCGTACCCGTACGACTCGCCCTCGGCGAGGATGCCGAGGACCACCGGGGTGGCCGCTGCGGCCACCAGGTCCTTGCCGATGCGCATGCGTGCTCCAATCGCGGCTCAGGGGGATACCTCGAGCATCTAGATACCTAGAGCTGCAAGGTATCACCTCGGAGTGCTGCACGCGACTCCCGCGTGGGTCGACCGCGTCGACCTGTTGCAGAGGTTCGAGGCCTCCTGCTACCTAGGTGCGCAATGCCATTCCGAGGCTCGGGGCGACGTCGTCGAACCCGAGCGAGCGATAGAGGCGCTGCCCGGGAGGGTCACCGATGAGGCTGACGTACGCGCCTTTCGGTGCCCGCTCGAGAACATCGGCGACGAGCCATTCCATGACCTGGCGGCCGAGCCCCCGGCGCTGGTGCACCGGATCGGTGGCGATGTCGACGATGTGGAAATACCAGCCGCCGTCGCCGATCGTGCGGCCCATCGCGACCAGCTGCCGGCGATCGCACCTGCGCCCTGTTCGGGAGCCTTGGGTGAGAGACCGGATTCGCGACGAAGACGCAGATAGTCCTCGAGGGGTGGGGCATCGCTGATCAGCGTGTAGGGCGCAGACATGCATCAAGTCTGGTGGACTCGATCACCGTCTCGTGCAACCGGATCTGCACGGGTTGGCCCTTCTCAGGCTGCACCAACGTCAGTTCTGCATATGCACCTGCTGGCCCTTGACCAGAGGGTACGCAGCAAGTGCGTTTCCGTCGAGGTCCTCCTTGTGCATGTCGACACCGCTCACCTGGCTGTTCTCGTAGGTCGTGTAGTAGTAGACGCCCTTGTCGGTGTTGCAGCACGACGAGTAGATCGTGATCTCGTACTTTCCGGGGGAGACCTCGACGCATCCCCGCTGCTGCGCAACGGACCCCAGGATCTGGAGGAACTGACTGATCGACTCCGACTCGGAGTCGCCCGACACCGAGTTCATCTTCGTGAAGGCCGCCTTGACGAAGCGAGATGCCGAAGACAGGTCTCCCGGGAGGCCGATCGCGCCCATTCCCCGGCTGTAGACGTCGAACTCCAGCTCGTCCGAGAAGTTGGTTTCGGGCGGGTTCCTCGACAGGTGCATGTAGTTGTTCAGGTTGAAGGACTGGATGTCGAAGGTCGGGTTGTTGGTGAGCACCCCGACCGGGTTGTCGTAGACCCTCAGTCCGTCCTTCACGCTCTCGACCGTGATGGATGTCGTTCTGTCGGAGATGATCCAGTGCAACGGGGAGAGCGGGAAGGTGTCGCTGAAATCGATCTTCACGAGGTTCAGCGACAAGAGGGCCGCCCTCACCTCGTCCACGGTCTCGAACTGCCCGAGGATCCAGGGGATGAACTCGAACGGAGTGATGTTCGTCTTGTCGACAGCTTCGGGCTTGTAATCGGCGTTCTCCGGGAAGTTGAGCCCCGCCATACTGAGGCCCTTCTCGTTCGTCGCGTCGTAGTACAGCGGATAACCGTCCGCGATGGTGGCCATCCCGATGATCGCGTGATGTGTCGCCAGTGCAGCCGCCTTGCGGAACTCGAACGGGAAGTTCCGGGGGGTGATGGTGACGGTCTCGTTGTACGAGAACTCGAGGTCGAGATTGCGACCGAAGTAGTGATCCCTCGTGGTGTAGCTCAGTCCGGTGCACATGAAAGCCCCCGCTCTCCGTTTCGTCGGTCAGTGGGCGCAACGTTAACCGGGGGAGCGATGCGCGGCAACCGCTTGCGCATTCGCCTGACCCATGTGCGCAACCGTGACCGGGCGACCTCGCAAGCACCGCGTCGACTACTATTCGGGGATGACGAACCCGGCTCCGATCGAAGACGTCCCGATCGGAGGTGAGGTCATTCGCCTCGGGCAGTTCCTGAAGTTCGCTGGCCTCCTCGACTCCGGTGGAGACGTGAAAGAGGCCATCCTCCACGGCGCAGTGGCCGTGAATGGCGAGGTTGATCGACGACGCGGACGGCAGTTGCAGGTCGGCGACATCGTCGGCTTCGATGGACGCAGGGTTCGAGTGTGCCCGTGAAGATGCCGATGCACACGGCGATCCGGCGAAACGGCGGGGTCAGCTGATTCTCTGAAGCAGCATGTCTGCCGCGGTGGAGAGAGACACGGCCCAGTACTGGGTGACAATCACGGCGACGAGGACGAGCACCGGCGTTGCTGTTCTGGTGCGGTTCACGATGCTCACGACCACCAGCGTGAGCATCGTCGCGATCGCGATGGTTCCGCCAGTTACCTGCGCGAACGCCATCCGGACGAAAGCCGCATTGTCGGGTGCCGCCCAGCTGTTGAAAGCAAAGGTGAGTACGAGCGGCACCACGAGCACGCCTCCAACGGCGACCCAAACGTAGTACCGGGGCCACGGCCTGGAGGCGCTCCTCGGCGTGGCTTTCTCAGCCTGCAGAGTACTCATCTCCGCATGCTAGCGGGGAGCGGCCGCATTCTGCTCGCGCGGCCGGTACCGCATTGCGACCGCCCCCGACCGGAACTCCTGGCGATCCACGAGCTCGAGCTGGATGCGCTCTCGCAGTCCGGCGAGCAACGTCGGCCCGTGTCCGGCGATGACCGGCTGCACGAGGAACTCGTACTCGTCGATCAGTCCCAGCTCCGCCAACGCCAGGGGGAGCGTCACTCCACCCACCCACAGGCCTTCGCCTGGCTCTTGCTTGAGATGCCGAACCGCGGTTTCAAGATCGCCTCGCACCAGCTCGGCATTCCAGTCGACCTTGTCGAGCGTGCTCGACACGACGTGCTTCTTCGCACCGTCGATGGTCTCGGCGAACGGGATCTGCCACTCACCCATCCAATCGGGCCACGTTCCCGTGGCCGGCTTCCGCCACGCGGACTCCATCATCCAGTAGGTCACCCGGCCGAACAGCAGAGCATCGGCACGCTCCATCTCCTCAGTCCAGTAGTGCATGGACTCCTCGTCCGGGGGGAGTCCTGCCTCGTGATGGCAGCAGCCGTCGAGCGTGACGTTGATCGAGTATCGAAGTGGTTTCATCTCATCGCTCTCCCATGTTGCTCAGCGCGTCGCCACTCACCTGACTGCCGGCGAGACCAGGTCTTCGCATGAACCGCTCATGGGCTGAGAATATCCAGCACGGCCATCCAGCGGCAGTGGAAGCGCACGAAGACCATGAGTCATCGGCGCCATTTCAACCGAGTGCAGGACTCAGACCGTTTGACTCCTTCTGAGGGTGAAGCCGCTCGATCGTTCTCCGCAAAGCTCGCTCACGCTTGAGGGTCGGTCATACGGAGAGTCGCAGCCGGAGAGTTGGCCTCAGGTGCTCCTGTCTCGATTCAAGCCTGGTGGGGGACCGGCTTGCGGGCTGGAACCGATCTCGCACAGCGGTGGAAGGGTTCGCTTGTCATCGAATGGATAACGCTTGCGGACACCGGCTCGTTTCCCGGGTCACGATGAGTCATGGACGTCGAGAGATCACTATGGACGGAGACTCGACGGGCCGTCGTCAGGGTCAGCGTCATCGGGATCCTTCTCATGGTCGGGCTCCTGTGGCTGGCCTCTCTCCGGTTTCCGGTGACCTTGGCCGATCCGCCTCAGCCGACACCTGACTACACGGTCCGAACCGGCTGGTGTCTGGTCGGCGTGGCGCTGGTCGTGATCATCGCAGTCGCGACCCTGACTATTGCTTGGCGCCGCCCCGAGCGCTTGCCGCGCGTGGCCTCGATCGGACTGATTGCGATGCTGGCATGCGGCGTCGGTTGCGCGGTCATCGCGATCGTCGTCTCGACTCCATAGGGCGGTGACCTATTCGTTCACGCTGGTGAGCAGGAGTCTTTGAACCGCTCTTCCCACAATGGTCGTCAATGACGCGTTCAGGGCCCCGTCGCCTTCGGATGCAGGAGATCGCATGTGGGCGTTGTCACACGGACGGATCCCAGGCTGCGAGCTGGTCGAAGATGCGACGGTCGCCTTCGGACTCAAGCGAATCCAGCGTCTTGCGGCCGTAGAAGTACAGGACCAGGTCGCTGGCCGTGCCCCGCGCGGAGGCGTCGGCCGCGTCGGCGTCCTCGCCGGCAGCGGGGGCGAGGTGGGCGACCTGTGCGCCGTCGTGGGACAGCCGGAGGCGCCAGGAGCGGCCCTCGGTGGTGTGGTACTCGACGATGGCAGGGTCGTGCGGCCAGGCGACCGTCGTCGCGCAGAGGGTGAACTGGCAGTCGTCGAAACCGTCGAGGGCGATCTTCTCCGGTATCGGCTGCGGGGCACCCCCAGTGAGCTGGACGTCGTAGGTGTGCACCGCGATCTCGTGGAGCTGGCGCCGCGCCCAGGCCCCTGAGGTCTGCGGTGACGGTGAGTCCGCCCACCAAGTCCAGCAACCGCGATCCGGGCCCGCCTCGCGCAGCACACTCGCCAGGTGCTCTACTGACTCGAGCCACCAGGCCAGGAGAGCATCGCGCTCCCGAGGCGCACCCCTGCTGCCTCCCCATGCCGACTCCTCTGGCGGACCGTCCGCGGGCCCGGCGGTGACGATGGCGGCTGCCTTGCGGCGACCCATGCCCACGTGTTGCACGTGATCGAACAACGTCCGCGCGGGATGGGTCGTCATCTGAATGTCGAGGCTCGGCGACGCGGCGACCGCAGTGCGGAAGGCGGCCGACCGTTCGTTGATCAGCCGCAGCTGCTCGGAGAACGTGAGAATCATGTGCATGCCGCCGTTCTACCACTGTTCTCCGATGACCGGTGGGTCGGTTGGATCAGTGAATGTGTGGCGACCGGCCCCCTCCCACCCATCCGCCATGCGGGCAGTTGCCTTGGTTGCGTATCCAGCACTAGATATCGAAACGGGCGCCTTCGCGCCGTGATCGCCGGGCGGCGAGTAGCAGGAGAACGAATGTTCCGGGAGGGACGAGTGCGAGAAGCGCCCACCAGCCGGACAGGTTCGAATCGTGCAGCCGCCGAACCGCGACGGTGAACCCCGGGACGACGGTGATGATGATCCAGATCCCCGCGAACAACAGAGAGATCGAGGCCAGCGGTGAGCTGGGCGCCACGGTGGCCGGCAGGGTGAACAACTCGATGTTCGCGAAGAGCCACGAGCCGAACGGCCCGACACGGAAGGTCGGTTGTGGGGTCTTGCCCGAGACGAGCGCGGGGATCAGGAACTGGGTCGTTCCGAGCACGATGACGTTGACGAGCATCCACCACCAGTACTCGCTGCGGCTCGCGCGGCCCCTGATGCGGAAAGCGCCCGCCATGAACCGGCCCATTGCCTGCGGCAGCGACGCTCCTGGCCGCGGGAATGCGTGTGTGGCGGATACACGGGCGTAAGTCACAAGCCGATGTTAGGGGACGGCCGGTCGCTTGTTCGGGTTTCCACACAGCACGGTTCTGGCGCACCACGACTACTTTCGTGAGCATTGGAAGCGCTTTCTCGCAGTCGGCGATGTAGGCACAGGGGAGGGGCGAACTGCTCGTACTGACACCTGTCGTCCGGCCAAACAGGAACCGCGGTTTCGTGCTTCGGCGTCGGCGTGCTGACCGCAGTGGATGCCGGAGTCTCGACAGACGAGAATCGAGTGCACATCGGTTCGAACCAGATCGACCCAACCCCACCAGCCTCGGCACTTGCGTCGGGGAACTAGTCGGGGAACTCGAACGTGGCGCCGTCGCCGGCGAATGAGGCTACCTTGATGGTGAATTCACGTTCCTCCTTGCAATACACGACGAAGGCATCCGTAGCGGTCGCGCCGGGCTCCAGGGTCGTCGGGAACTCGCCGACCGCATATCCTCGGTACTCCGTCGTAACTGTGCCCGCGGGTCCGCCGAAAGGAAGATCCCACTCGATTGAATCTGCACCGTTGAAGACCGAGAGGTCGTTCGGGCTGAACTCGATCACCGTAGTGCTCACATTCTCGATCTGCACCCCAACTCCGCAATAGCCATCTGAATACCTGATCTCTTCCGCCGAAATGCGGAGATTCTCGGTCGTCTCGACCTCTGCGTCCGACGACAGGTTCAATTCGAACATGCTGCACCCCGCCAGCAGCCCTAAGGAAACGAACCCGCCAACCAACCCAACCGAGGTTCGCGCCACCGGAAGTCTTCGCGACATGTCCCGAGCGTATCGATCAACCGTCGTACTGAAGTCACCTATCGGAACCCCACAAAGCTCGCTCCGGCGGGGCGGCATTCGGCTGCGTCGTGTTCGAGATGAGCATGATCGCCCCATTTCGGAGGGCGAGATCGGGCCGGCGAAGTTACCACAACAGGGGCGTCCCGGACGTTCGGACTCTCGGCTGAGCCTTACGCTAACCGGATGCGTCTCTCCGCTCGGTCGGTCATTGTCGGAATCGGCACCACAGTCCTCGCTCTTACGCTTGTCGGCTGCACAAGCCTCCCAGGTCCGGCCGCGACGGTGTCAACGGCCCCTCCCCGCAATGCCGTCACTCCGACCCCTGAGGCGAGCACCGCACCCGTAGCGGAGCTCGCGGGCTGCGACACCGCGCTCGACGACGCTGGCAACGCCGATCTCGCTGCGACGAATCTCACACCGGTCGACTTCGCATTCCAGAACTGGGACTATCCGCTGCTCGCTGACTTCGCGGCCGACGGTGTGGTCTGCAAGTGGGCCGGCGGCGGCGATGTATTCGTCGTCATCGGCCAGCTGGCGATGGATGAGGCGAATTGGGAGACAACGCAAGCCGAGCTCGAGGCGGCCGGCTACCAGCAGGACAACGCCGGTGGAGTCGACGGGTTCACGAACGGACCGGACGGTGAAGATGAGAGCTATCCGTCGCGCGGATTCGCCTGGCGCGACGGCATCCTCTACTACGCCAGCTATCCCGGCATTCTTGAGTTCATCCCGGCGTTCCAGATCTGACTGTTGGACCCCACGTGAGCGCCGCGCGGCCGGGGGAGGAGGCTCGGCAGATCCTGCATTTTCTGCAAGTAGGGGCGCTATCACTGAACTTCGCGCTGCCGGTAGCGTGGCCCAATGGCAGACAGCAGTCGGACGAGCGTGCTCACTTCCCAGCAGGATGATTTTCCCCGCTGGTACCAGGACGTCTTGGAGAAGGCCGAACTGGCTGAGAACGTTCCGGTCCGCGGCACGATGGTGATCCGACCGTATGCCTACGGGCTGTGGGAGCGGATGCAGGCTGAGGTTGACGGTCGCATCAAGGCGACCGGCGCCGAGAACGTCGATCTGCCCCTGTTCATCCCACAGTCCTACCTGGAACGGGAGCCGAGCATGTCGAAGGTTTCAGCCCCGAACTTGCCGTAGTCACGCACGCGGGCGGTAAGGAGTTGTCTGAGCCGGTCGTCGTGAGGCCAACTGGGAGTGTGAGCCGGCGCCGCATCATGCGAGCAGTTCTGGTGCTCGTAGGCGTGGCGCTGGTCGTGATCGCCGTGGTTACGTGGTCGATGTACCTGTCGTAGCCGCTGAGCCCGAAGGCAACGTCAGCCTTACTCGCGCGTCGATGAAGGAGGGTTGCCCCAAGTCGACGAGCTGGGTCGTGCCAGTTCCTGCAATTTCTGCAGGTAGGGGATTACCAATCCGACATAATGTGCATTATCGGCTACAACCCCGGAGTGCCATCGAACGCTCAACCAATGCGAATGTTCCCCCGGAGAAGCGTCAGCAAACGCAAACCGACCGTATCTGCTGTCCATGCGATCCGCTGCGTCGTTGCGTCAGTGAGAATGCGCTTAGGGAAAAGCACGAATACCTCAGTTACCGGCTCGGGTGCTAGATACGCGAGACGCTTCGTCGACACTCGTCGCGATGACCGGCTTGCCGAGGTCTCGCCATTGAGCATTACGAGCTGGAGCGCTCCTGGTTCACTGCAAGAAACGGACTACATCATCCGTTTGTATACGTTGGCAGACCGCTGCATCTACGCTCGAGTCGTGATCGACTTCCTGATTGTTGTGAACGGCGTTCCGGGTGCGGGCAAGACGACATTGGCCGGTTCGCTCGCTCGAGAACTCGCGGTTCCTCTGATCGCGAAGGATGCGATCAAGGAAGCGCTGAGCGACGCGATGAACGGCTCGCTGCCGACGTCGCAGCTTGGAGCGGTCGCCGCTGAGAACGTCTGGGCGATCGCAAGGATGCTCAGCGGAACGGTGATCGTCGAATCCTTCTGGGCGGCAGGTCGAGACGACTCGCATTTTCGTCGCGGCTTCGAGGCGCTGGCGGCACCGCGCGGCGTCGAGATCTGGTGCCATACATCGCATGACGTTGCACGGGAGCGATTCCTCACGCGTGATCGCCACGCTGCGCATTCCGATGCTGGGCGCCTTCCAGAGTGGGAGCTGCTCAGTTCATCCGCAGCTCCCATCACAGGCCTGCCCGTGATGTCGGTTGAGACGACCACGGCGGTGGACGTGCCGCTATTGGCGGCGACGCTGAGGGAGCACATCGCGCCCGGGGCCTTGAGATGATCACAGATGTGGCGAACGATCATCTCTCGCTTCAGAAACGGTCGGACGTAGTCCGGGACGTCAATTGTCGATGAACAGGACGCCGCCGAGATACGCCCGCTCGGGCCCTCGTTCGCCCATCACGACTCTTCCGAAGGCCAGATCAGCCGTTGGATGGTTGCCGGAACGTCGAAGTGGTGAACGGCACTCGCCATCACGATGAAGATCACGTCGAGGAATCCGCAGACGGCCACGATCCCCCACAAGAACGGATGCATCGTCAGCGCGAACACGATCCCGACGACTACGAGCGCAGAGCAGAACACGACGCTGAGTACCGAGCCGCGACGCCCGAGGGGACCGAGCAGGAAGTCTCTGCGAACCTCGGTCGTGATCATGGTTCTGGCGAGTTTGAACTCGGTCTCCGACCAGTTGCTTCCGTCCCACCATCGCAGCATGTCGCCGGCCAACGGGTCGACGTCTCAACCCGGCGCGGCCGCGTAGTGCGGCGGTGGAGGCGGATGCATGAACGAGAAGATGGCAGATCGGCGTACCCTCGGAAGCACTGAAGCTGCTGAGAGCACTCCCCGCGCGGTGTCCTCCTTCGGGATGAGATTGCCGGTTCGTCTGGAGGACATCGCGTTGTGGCTGATTCCGGAGCCGCGACCGGGCCATACGTTTGCCCTGTGGATCTGAAACCGTCTCCCCCGAACCGGCTCGTTCTCCTCGCCCCGGCGGCAGGCACGGCCTACATCGTCCTGTGGTGGATCGCCGAGGCCGGACACCTCGGGAACGCCCCGCTCGGGCCGATCGTGGCCGTGGTGCCGTTCATCGCATTCGGCCTCTCGATCGCGATCTCGCAGAGATGGCCGGCCGCGGCCCTGGGCTTGATCGGTGCAGTTCTCGTCGTGCAGCTTCTGGTGGAGAGCGCGAGGTTCGGCAACACGAGCTGGCCGGCCTACCTGCCGCTGCTCTACGCGCTCTTCAACATCAGCGCCTTCGGCAGCCACGTCGTGCATTGGATCTCGCTACCGGTCTCCGGCCTCTACGCGGTGATCGTGACCGTGCTCCTGACTCTGCGCAGCTTCGGCGCAGCTGAATGGCCGGTGCTGTACTCGCCGCAAGCCGCCCGTGACTACCAGAACGGCGGCGAGTTCGAGGTCGTCGGGATGTTCGCGGCGGGGTGCGTCATCGCGGTCGGCCTCGCAACCGGCGCGTGGTGTGCCGGGCTGGCCCTTCGTATGGTCACGAAGGTGTACTCGGCTCGCAGGCACGCCCAGGCGCTCGAACGCGATCTCGCGGCGGTTGAAGACGAGCTGGTCGCCCTGTCGGAACGCGAGCAGCTCGCCCAGGAAGTGCATGACGTGATGGCGCATTCGCTCGCCGTGATCGCCGCCCAGGCAGATGGAACGCGAATGACGGATGACTCGCTCGCGCCAAGCACGCGGAACGCGCTGAGCACGATCGCGGACACGGCACGCGACGGATTGACCGAACTCCGCCAGCTCCTGGACTCGAGCCCCCTCCTCGGTGAAGCAGAACGCCCGAAGCTCACCGATCTTCAGGCGCTGTTGGATCGAGTCCGCGGCGCGGGGCTCGATTGCGAGTATGCCGAGCACGGCGAGAGCAAGCCCCTCTCCCCCATCCAGCAGTTGAGCGTCTTCCGAATCGTGCAGGAGGCGCTCACGAACGCGGTCCGGCATGCCGACACCGACGGCTCCACGACGGTCACGTTGGACTGGAGAGGGCCCGGATTGGCGCTCCTGATCGCGACACCGGCCTCCGCCACGGGTGCGACTCGCCCGGGCCGCGGCATCCGCGGCATGCAGGAACGCGCGCAGATCGCCGGCGGCTGGCTCACCGCCGCCGTCGATGAGGGAGACGCGTTCATCGTCAACGCGTACATCCCCGTCGACGAGCCCACCAGGCTCGCGGTCGAGGCCGTCGCATGAGTGAACCCATCCGGGTCGCCATCGCAGACGACCACGTGCTGTTCTGCGCGGGCATCGAGATGATCATCCGGTCGCAGACGGATCTCGAGTTCGCCGGCACCGCGCACGACGGCGACGACATCGTCACCCTTGCCACCGAGGTGCGCCCCGACGTCATCCTCATGGACATCCGGATGCCGAGGGCTGACGGCATCACCGCCACGCGGAAGGTGCTGATCGAGTCCCCCACCTCCCGGGTCATCGTGCTGACGACGCACCAACGACAGGAGGCGGTCGCGCACGCGATCGACGCCGGCGCACATGGCTTCCTCATGAAGGACGCCCGACCCGAACTACTCCTGGCCGCGATTCGCACCGTGCACGAAGGAAACTCCGTCTACGCACCCTCCACCACGCTCGCGCTCATCCGCGACCTCACGCCGTCGGCGCGCGTCGAGCCGGATCAGCAGGCGATCGCGGCGCTGACGGCCCGAGAACGCGAGGTCTACCTCCTCGCAGCACGCGGACTCTCGAACGCCGACATCGCCGAGTCCGCGTACATCAGCGAAACGACCGTCAAGTCGCACATCTCGAGCATCCTGGCGAAGCTTGAGCTCGCATCCCGGCTGCAGGTCGTCGCCCACGCATACAATCACCGCCTCGTTCAGTGAGGAAGTCCGCCATGACCGACCCTGCGATCGAACTGCCGCCGACCGAACCGATCGACATCACGGCATACCTGCCCGACCCGTACGACGAACCATCCGCGTAGAAATGGATCGCGAAACTGCCGAACGGGCTGGACTGCAGGAGCCCTAGACTGCCGACATGAGCGACCTCCCACCGGACATGGATGCGAGCGGCTGGCTGACGCTCGGCATTGTCGCAGTCGCGCTCGTCGCAGGCGGCTTCATCGCAAGCTGGCTGAAGAAGCGACGGAGCAGGACCTCGAGCAGCACGTCGACGCAGACGGATGCCGAGGTCGCTCGCCAGCACGCGATCGACGAGGCGGAACGACTCACACGCAACCCGCGGGAGCGCTATTAGGCCCTGTTGCCAATCCTCATCGCCGGAGCTGATCGGCGTTGTCTGCGGCTACTTTGGAGCGCGGCATCCGAACGTCGTCGAGCGCTGCTTCAACTCACTCAAGCAGTGCGTGCGTTCGATCAGTGGGCGCTGCGAACGGCGCCGGCCGTGTGGGCCGCGGCAATCGCTTCGCTGTGCGACCGTTCGCCGGGGATCGATGCGTCGTGATCACCCGGGAGTCGTCGAGCACGTCGCGCTCGCACGACGAGGAAGACCGTGGCGCACGCGATCATGACGCCGAAACCCGCAAGCCAGAACACCAGTTCCATGTCGATCTCCTTATTGGCGCGAGCCTATCCCATCGCGCGGCACAAGCGGAGGTGAATCTCCGCGAGCGCTCCCCCGCTCGGCGACGTCTCAGTTCGTGTGCTGCGATGGGATTCGTACCATCCGGATCGAGCGGACACCCTCCACGCTCTGCACCGCCCCGTCAGCATGGAATCCGTGCTTGCGATAGAACGCCTGCGCTCTCGGGTTCGGATCGGCGACCCACAGGGCGACCGACTCATCGTTTCCTTCGATGACAGCGTCGAGGAGCGCCGCGCCGACGCCGGTGCCGTGTTCTGCCGCGAGGACGTACAGCACGAAGAGATGCGCGCTGCATTCGGCCGTCGGCACTTCTGGCGGGCCGGCCATCGCGACCCCGATGACGATTCCTTCCCGTTCGGCCAGCGC
The DNA here is from genome assembly GCF_013410355.1 of Agromyces hippuratus. Taxonomy (NCBI): domain Bacteria; kingdom Bacillati; phylum Actinomycetota; class Actinomycetes; order Micrococcales; family Microbacteriaceae; genus Agromyces; species Agromyces hippuratus. The sequence goes on from NZ_JACCFI010000001.1 coordinate 689,395, forward strand.
GACGCGATTCGCGCGGTACCGCTCGTCGACGAGTGCGGCGGTCCAGAATCGTTCGCGAGCTTCGACGAGCCCGTCATCGTCGAGCACACGATCGGGCATCGTCCCGCGGTATGTCTCGCGCCACGACGCGACGAGCATGCGAGCCATGCCCGGGACGTCTTCGAGACTGGCTGGTCGAACAACGAACCGCGAGTCCATGGGCGAAGAGTATCGAAACCGCAACGACACCGCCCGCGGTGTCAGGCTCCACTCCACATGCCGCCTTCGCCCGGCATCTCGATGCGCTCCGCGATATCGCGCACGGTGGCCCGCGCAAGCGCGCGCCACGGACGCCCACTCCCCCGATCAGGCGTCGTCGACCTGAGGCGCGTGCGCCGCGGCATCCGCTGTCGCAGCCCAACTCGCCAGCATCTTCAGGGCGTCGGCCGATACCGAGTTCGGCTCGGCCGTGAAGATCGAGAGCTTGAGCCCCGGATCGGCGGGGAGCTCCATCGCATCGAAACTCAGCTCGAGGGCGCCGACGACCGGATGATGCAGACGTTTGACACCGGTGCGGTGGTGGCGCACATTGTGGGCCGCCCAGAGCGTGCGGAACCGTTCGCTGCGCGTCGACAGCTCCCCCACGAGGTCGGTCAGTCGCTTGTCGTACGGATTGCGGCCGGCCTCGCCGCGCAGTGCCGCGACGACGTCTTCAGTGACGCGATCCCAGTCGGGGTAGAACTCCTGGGCGGCCGGGTCGAGGAACGCGAACCTCGCGCCGTTCGGCTGCGGCGCGTCGAAGACCACCGAGTAGACCGCCCGGCCCAGTGCATTCGCGGCGAGGTAGTCGGTGCCGGTTGGTGCTGATGATCGCAGGAGCCTCGGTGATCGCATCGAGCACACGTTGCAGGGTCGGTCGCACCTCCCCCGTCTTCGGGCGCGGGCGTCGGGCCGTCGGCGAGGCATTGGCAGCGCGGGCGAGGTCGAACAGATGGGCGGACTCGGCGTCGTCGAGCTGCAGCGCCCTGGCCAGGGCTTCGAGCACGGTGTCGGATGCCCCGGCGAGGCTGCCGCGCTCGAGACGCGTGTAGTAGTCGACGCTCACACCGGCGAGCATCGCCACCTCTTCACGGCGCAGTCCCGAAACCCGGCGATTGCCGCCGTAGGCCGGTAGTCCTGCCTGCTCGGGAGTGATGCGGGCGCGTCTCGTGCGAAGGAACTCGCGCACCTCGCTCCGGTTGTCCATGTCTCGAGGGTATGCCGCCGAGTCGCGGTGAGGGAGGTACTGGCAGTGCTGGTCACGTCGGTGACTCCCCCAGATCGCACTGGATGCTGTCGAATGGACTCATGACTTCCACGACTGTCACCCTCAACAACGGCGTCACGATGCCGGCGCTCGGCTTCGGCGTCTTCCAGACCCCGCCCGAGGTCACCACGCAGGCCGTCGAGACCGCGCTCGCCACGGGCTACCGGCTCATCGACACGGCGGCCGCCTACGGCAACGAGCGTGGCGTCGGCGACGCGATCCGCAACTCCGGCCTCGCCCGCGACGACGTCTTCATCGAGACCAAGGTGTGGATCAGCGACTACGGCTACGGAATGGAATGGCTGAGAGAGCGCTGGACGGCGTAACGCGATCCGATCCGCTCAGCAGGCTCGAGGGCGGCCCCCGTACGCTGTATCGAGACCGACGGATGCCTCGGAGACGACGTTCTCCGAGGCATCCGCCCTGCACCGGCTCGAGAGGCGCTCCCTTGGCGATGAAGAACAGCACGAAGATCCAGCTCGCCGTGATCGGGGGTCTCGTGGTCGCCGCCGTGGGGATCGTCTTCGCCGTCAGCGCCAATCAGGCGCCTGCCGCGGCGCCGGGCACCGCGGCGGCGGCCACGCCGGTCGTGGCCGAGAACAGCCACCGACTCGACGTCGCCGATGGCAGCACGGTGACCTTCACCGAGTTCCTGGACTTCGAGTGCGAGGTGTGCGCCGCGGTCCATCCGTTCGTCGAGGAGCTGCGCGCCGACTATGCCGGCGAGGTGACCTTCGTGGCGCGGTACTTCCCGATGCCCGGGCACACGAACTCGCGCACGGCCGCCATCGCCGTCGAGGCCGCCGCCCAGCAGGGCGAGTTTGAGGAGATGTACGACCGCATGTTCGAGACCCAGGCCGAGTGGGGCGAGCAGCAGGAGTCGAAGGCCGACCTCTTCCGCCAGTACGCCGCCGACCTCGGGCTCGACATGGCAGCCTACGACGAGGCCGTCGCCGACCCCGCCACCGAGGCGCGCGTGCAGTTCGACTTCGACGCGGCCGTGACCCTCGGAGCCGAGGGAACACCGACCATCTTCATCAACGACGAGCTCGTTCCGCTGACGTCGCCCGATGACATCCGCGCCGCTCTGGACCGCGCCCTCGCCGCCGCGGAGTGATTCCGCGGACCGCCCGTCAGCTCGCCTCCTGAATACGGATCATGTTGCCGGCAGGGTCGCGCACCGCGCAGTCGCGCACCCCCCAGCCCTGCTCGATCGGTTCCTGCACGATCTCGGCGCCCACGGCCTGGAGCTGTGCGAACGTCGCATCGAGGTCGTCGGTGGCGAGCAGGATGCCGGAGTAGGTGCCCTTCGCCATCATCTCGATGATGAGATCGCGCTCGTGATCGGTGATGCCAGGATCGGCCGCCGGCGGCTCCAGCACGATCGAGATGTCGGGTTGACCCGTCGGACCGACGGTCACCCAGCGCATCCCCTCGTACTCGACATCGCTTCGGACCTCGAACCCGAGAGCATCGCGGTAGAAGGCCACGGATGCATCGGGGTCGGTGTGCGGCAGGAAGCTCGAGTGAATCGTGATGTCCATGGCGTCACGCTAGCCGCACGTTCGCGACGCCGCTTCTCGATTCCTGCGCGGTTCAGGCGAGCGGTTCGACGATGGAACGCTCACCGGGGATGCCTGTCTCGACCTTGTACGGCCGGCCAGACCGCAGTCGCCATTCCCTGAAGGATCGGAACGCCAGCGGCAGCCCCTCGGCATGAGTCGGATCGATTCGGTCCATCACCTGCAGGTGCACGTGCGGCTCGGTCGAGTTGCCGGAGTTGCCGCACGCGGCGATCGGCTGCCCGGTCGTCACCGCGTCGCCGACCGCGACGCGGATCGATCCGAGGCGCAGGTGGGCGAGCGAGACGAAGGCCCGCCCGTCCTGCAACGCGATCGTCACCGAGTTGCCCGCCACGGCGTGGTGGCCCTGTCGAAGTCGCGATGCCTGCCCGAGCGCGTACGGCACCAGCGCGAGCTGCGATCGCCGGCCCTCGTGATCGGCCTCGCCGTCGTGGACGTCGACGATGACGCCGTCGGCCGGAGCGAGGATGGAGCGTCCGAATCCGCGGAACCGCTCGGCAGGTTCGGTCGAGACGAGCGTGCGCCAGTCGCGTCGCTCCGCCGATCGTCGACGCCGATCTACGGCGACGAAGTCGATGGCGTACCGCTCGCCGAAGAGGTCGACCCCGTGGCTCGGCACTCGGCGGGCAGGGCTGTTCTGCGCCATCCACATCCCGGTGAACGGCAGGGACAGCACGGTCGCCGTGTCGGCGCTCATCGTGCCGGCCGTTGCAGGCGATGACGGAGTCGCTGAGCGTCTCGACGGTACATCGCGGCGTGCGCGACGAGGTCGGTGCGCTCGGTCTCCATCGCGCGGGCATCGGTGAACGCGGCGAGTTCCTCGAGTCGTTCCACGGCGGTCGCCAGTACAGCGGATGCCTCGTACGGAACGCCGTACGCGTCGATCACACGGTGCAGCCGGGTCATCCGGGATTCACTGCCCTTCGCCTGAACCTCGTCGAATCCGTCGGCATCCTCGGCGAAAGGTGCGAGGCGATATGCGAGGTACGCGAGATCCCAGATTCGCGGCCCAGGCGACGCCATGTCGAAATCGATGACGCCGACCAGTCGTTCGCCATCGACGAGCAGGTTGTACGGTGCGAAGTCGTTGTGGCAGATCACCTCGACCGGATCGTGCCGCTGGGTACGCCAGACACCGGAGGCGAGCGCGGGTGGCACCTCGGCATCGTGAATCCGCCGCAGCAACCGGCCCGCCTGCTCGAGCACGGCCGACGACCAGAGCACGGCCGGCTCCGCACGATCGAGCGTCGAACCCGGGAGGTAGCTGAGCACTTCCCGACCTTCGATGTCACTCCCCCGCGGCTCCGGCACCTGCTCGACGCCGCTCCCGCGAATCGCCGTCAGCCACGCCTGAACCGAGGGGGTCCACTCGCCTGCCACTCGGCGCACGGTGTCGCCGACCCGCACCACGACTTCCATGTTGCCGCCGCTCAGCACCTCTTCCGCCATGCACCGATACTGGCAGTCCCGCCTCGTCGCGGCCTGCGTTCGCCGAAATCGGGGAACAACGACAGCACACGGTCACCCCGCGACATCCGAAGACTCGCGGATTCACATCCGACACTCAGGCGACCGACGGCCATAGCCTGATCCCTGCACGGCACCCGCCGCCGCCAGAAAGGACACAACAATGTCTACGTCGCAACCCACCGGGGTTTTCGCGTCATTCTCGCTCGACGCATCGTCACTCACGAAGTCGGCGATCAACACCATCCGCGCGACGCTCGGCATCAGCGGCGCCGTCGCCCTCATCTTCGGCTTCCTCATCACCTTCTGGCCGAAGGACTCCGCCGTCGTGATCACGGTGCTGTTCGGCATCTACTTCCTGATCGCCGGCATCGCCTACCTCGGTCTCGGCATCTTCTCGAAGGGCATCTCGGGCGGCGCACGAACGCTCGACATCATCCTGGGCCTGCTCTTCGTGATCGGCGGCATCATCGTGCTCGCCAACCCGAGCGAGTCGGCCGTCTTCTTCGGCATCTTCCTCGGCATCCTCGTCGGCATCCTCTGGATCGTCGAGGGGATCGTCGCGCTCGCCCAGTCGAGTGACGCCGGCTCGCGAGGATGGGCGATCTTCTTCGGCATCCTGAGCATCGTGGCCGGCATCGTGGTGCTGTTCTCGCCGCTGTGGGGAATCGCGATTCTCTTCGTCATCGCCGGCATCAGCCTCATCGTGCTCGGCATCGTGCAGATCGTGCGTGCGTTCACCTTCGGACGCGGCGTCACTCCCGCTGCGGAGTAGCCCGAACGAACGCGAAAGCCCGCCGAAGCGGATGCTTCGGCGGGCTTTCGCCGTCTCAGACGGTTCGGCTCAGTGGCGCTGACTCAGGCGTCGCCCTCGCGCGCGAAGCCCGAGGTGTCGCCGACGTAGCGGGTGTTGTCGGCGGGCACCGGCTCGACCGCGGCGGAAGCGACCTCGGCTGCGAACTCGGCGACGTTGAACAGCCGGCCGGCGTCCTGCTTGCGGGCCTCGATCGCTCCGGGGTTCGCGCGCTCGAGCAGGGTCGCCGTGATGGTGCCCTCGATCATGTCGCCCGAGACGACGACGAACTCGAACCCGGCGGCCTCGAGCTCGGGCAGCTTCGCGCGGAGCGCGTCTTCACCGGCACGCTTCGAGAGCGCGACGGCCTCGTACTCGGGCATCGTCGGTGTCGTGCGGATGAAGTGCGCCTGGTGGCTCGTGACGAACACGATGCGCGCTCCGGGAGCGAGGTGGGGCAGCGCGCCCTCGACGACGTTGACCTGGGCGTCGCGGTTCAGGCGCATCGCGTAGTCCTCGCCCATGCCGGTCTCCATGCCGCCCGAGGCGTTGAGCACGAGGATGTCGATCGGGCCGAGTTCGGCAGCGGCGCGCTCGAACATCGAGGCGACGGATGCCGCATCGGTGAGGTCCGCGCCGACGGCGATGGCGGTGCCGCCCGCCTCGGTGATCTCGGCGACGACCTTCTCGGCGCGCGGGGCCTTGCTGCGGTAGTTGATGACGACGGATGCCCCGGCGGCCGCGAGGTAGCGGGCGGTGTCGGCGCCGATTCCACGCGAGGAGCCGGTGACGAGCGCGACGCGGCCGTCGAGGATTTCGGGGGCGAGCGGGTTGGTCACAGGGGAACTCCTCGGGGCTTGACGGACTGGTCCGCACAGAACAGGCGAACCGAGACTATCAAGTCCACCGGCGCGACCCACTGGGTCAGGCGCCCTGATAGTTTCAGTAGACGCCGTGCGAAGGAGAACGAATTGGATGTACTGACCCAGTACGCGTGGATCGTCTGGCTCGTGTTGATCCTCGCATTCGCGACCATCGAGGTCTTCACGCTCGAGATGACGTTCCTGATGCTCGCGCTCGGCAGCGTCGCCGGGCTGCTGTCGGGCCTGTTCGGCATTCCGTGGTGGGCGCAGTTCATCATCGCCGCGCTCGTCGCGGTCGCCTTGATCCTGTTGCTCCGGCCACCGCTCCTGCGGATGCTGCGGCGTGGCGGCGATCCGACGCGCAGCAACATCGACGCACTCATCGGCGCCGATGGCCAGGTCGTGCGCACCGTCACCCCCGCAGGGGGTCAGGTGCGCCTGCAGAACGGCGACGTGTGGACGGCTCGGTTGTCGCCCATCACCGAGCAGACGGATGTCGCGGTCGGCGAGCGTGTGCTCGTGACCGGTATCGACGGAGCGACGGCGGTCGTCGTTCCGGTGGAGAGGAGCACTGGGGCTTGATGGACGTTTCCGGCATCATCGCGACGATCGTCGTCGTCGCGATCGTCATCTTCGTCATCGTCGTGTTGGCGAAGTCGATCCGCATCATCCCCCAGGCCTACTCCGGCGTGGTCGAGCGGCTCGGGCGCTACCACAAGACCCTCAGCCCGGGGCTCAACATCCTGGTGCCGTTCATCGATCGGCTGCGCCCGCTCGTCGACATGCGCGAGACGGTCGTCTCCTTCCCGCCGCAGCCGGTCATCACCGAAGACAACCTCGTCGTCTCGATCGACACGGTCGTCTACTTCCAGGTGACCGACGCCCGTGCCGCGACGTACGAGATCGCGAACTACCTCGGCGCCGTCGAGCAGCTGACGACCACGACGCTGCGAAACGTGGTCGGCGGCCTGAACCTCGAGGAAGCGCTCACCTCGCGCGACAACATCAACGGTCAGCTGCGCATCGTGCTCGACGAGGCGACCGGCAAGTGGGGCATCCGCGTCGGACGCGTCGAGCTCAAGGCGATCGACCCGCCCCACTCCATCCAGGACTCGATGGAGAAGCAGATGCGCGCCGAGCGCGACCGCCGTGCACTCATCCTCACCGCCGAGGGCACCAAGCAGTCCGCCATCCTCACGGCCGAGGGCGCCCGCCAGGCCGCGATCCTCGAAGCCGAGGGCGATGCGAAGGCCGCGGTGCTGCGCGCCCAGGGTGAAGCCGAGGCGATCCTCACGGTCTTCGACGCCATCCACAAGGGCGACGCCGACCCGAAGCTGCTCGGGTACCAGTACCTGCAGATGCTCCCCCAGATCGCGCAGGGCGAGTCGAACAAGCTCTGGATCGTGCCGAGCGAACTCACCGAGGCGCTGAAGGGCATCGGCAAGGCGTTCACCCCCGCGGCTCCCCCGCAGGCGCCGGAGGCGCCCGGGGCGACCGGCCCGCGTCTCTGACGGAAGGCCCGTGGTCACTGCCTACTTCGAGCCGTCGAGGCCGCGAGTGCTCGCGCACCGCGGCCTCGCCCTCGAAGCACCCGAGAACACCCTCCTCGCATTCGCCAAGGCCGTCGCGCTCGGCGCGGAGTACATCGAGACCGACGTGCATCTGACCGCCGACGGTGTCGCGGTGGTGGCGCACGACCCGACACTCGAACGTGTCGCCGATCGCGCCGTCGACGTCGAGAAACTCACGATGGGCGAATTGCGACGCATCGCCCTCGGGAACGGGCAGGGGTTCTGCTCCCTCGAAGAGGCGCTCGATGCGTTTCCCGAGACCCTATTCAACATCGACGTGAAGGTCGAGAGCGCGGTCGAGGCGACTGTCGCGTCGGTGACGAAGACCCGCGCCGGTTCTCGAGTGCTGCTCACGAGCTTCTCCGAGCGCCGCCGGCGGCGCCTCGCCGAACTGTTGCCCGACACCGCGACCTCCGCAGGCGGCGCCGGAGTCATCCGAACCCGCCTGGCGTCGCTCACCGGTTCGACGTCCGCCATGCACCGAGCACTGCACGGAGCTCGCGCACTGCAGGTGCCCGAGCGGGTCGGCGTGCTGCCACTCGTGACCGAGCGCTTCGTCGCCGCCGTGCACCGCGCTGGAGCGGAAGTGCACGTCTGGACCATCAACGACCCCGCCGACATGGCACGACTGCTCGACCTCGGCGTCGACGGCCTCGTGACCGACCGCGCCGACCTCGCACTCCCCCTCATCGACGCTCGAAACTGAGAATTCCCCGCTAAACCTCAGGGTCCGGAAAGGGAACGCCCAGCTTGATCGTTTAGACATGGAGACGAGCGAGAGGAGTACGCCATGGCGGACAGGAGCCTTCGAGGCATGCGCATCGGCGCACAGAGCCTGCAGAGTGAAGACGGCGTGGTGTTCGCAGACCGTGCGGAATACGCCTATCGCTGCGAGACCTGCGGTCGCGAGACCGTGATGACGTTCTCGACCGAGGCCGAGCTGCCCGAGTCGTGGGAGTGCAAGCACTGCGGAGCATCCGCTGTGCTGCTCGTGGACTCGAAGCCGGTCGAGATCGACCGCTCGGGCGAGAAGGTCGCCCGCACCCACTGGGACATGCTGCTCGAGCGACGCACCCGTGCCGAGCTCGAGGAGCTGCTGGAAGAGCGGCTCAGCTATCTTCGCGCCCGTCGCGGCCAGAAGATCGGCGCCTAGGGCGCATCCGTTCGGATGGCGTCGTCGTCATCGCCGCCGCGGTCGCGAGACCGTCGGCGGGCGATGATGCCCGCGGCGATCAATGCCGCCAGTGAACCGATCACGATCACGATCGGCACACTCGAGCCGAGCACGACCGACGGCGTGAGCCCGTCGCGCAGCTCGACGTCGGTGACCATCGCACCCTGCTCGTAGGCGGGCAGCGAGTCGATCGTCCGACCCGAGGGGTCGATGACCTGGCTCGTTCCGACGGTCGAGATGTTCACGACCGAGCGACCCGTCTCGATCGCCCGGAGCCGCGCGATCGCGAGCTGCTGCTGGTTCTCGTCGGTGCCGCGGAAGTCGGCGTTGTTGGTCTGGAGCATGTAGAGCTGCGCACCGTCGCGCGCCCCCTCCCAGATGACGTCGTCGTAGATGACGTCGAAGCAGATCGCGAGCCCGGTGACGGCGTCGCCGAGGTCGAACACCGGCGCGTTCGTGCCGGGAGTGTAGCCGCGCTGCACGAGCCCGATCAAGTCCGGTGCGAGCGCGTACCAGAAGTCCCGATCGGGGATGTACTCGCCGAAGGGCACCGGGTGCCGCTTGTCGTACAGCGCGACGGCGCCCTCCCCCGCTCTCCAGAGCATCGAGGTGTTGAAGTACTCGTCGTCGCGCACGGTCACGGTGTTCAACACGATCGGCGCATCGAGCTCCTCGCCCAGCCGATCGAAGATGCCGGCGACGGAGTCGCTCCGCGTCGGGTCGATGTCGGAACCGCCCTCGGGCCAGAGCAGCACGTCGATGCCCTCCTCGTCGAGGATCGGCTCGGTCGCCGCGAGCTGCGCGGCGAGCACGTCGCCCGGCTCGCGCTCGTCGAAGTAGCCGGAGGGCCCGTTTCCCTGCACGCTCGCGACCCGGAGCTCACCCGCCGGCGTCGTCTGCCATGCTGGCACGAGCATCGACACCGCGAGCAGCGCCGCGACGGGCAGCACGGAGACCGGCCGGCGCCACCCCGCGACACGCACCCACTCGATGATGCCGGCCACGATGGCCACCATCACGAAGCTGAGGCCTGTCGAGCCGGCCCACGACACCACCTGGGCGAACGGGCTCTCGGACTGGCTGAGCGCAGCCCGTGCCCATGGGAACCCGCCGTACGGCATGGTGCCGACGGCGGCCTCGCGCACGCACCAGAGGCCCGCGACGAGCAGCGGCAGCGCGACCAGCCGGATCCACGGTGAGTCGCTCACCCGGGGCAACCACCGGTAGGCGAGCGCGATCAGCACGCCGCCGCCCGCGACGAAGAGGGACTCGAGGATCGAGAGCGCGAGCCACGGCACCGGGCCGAGGTAGAGCGAGGTCCACGAGACCTGCAGCAGATAGAACGAGAGTCCGAAGACGAGGCCGACGAGCGCGGCCCCCCACGCCGAGCGACCGATGAGGCTGATCAGCGCGAGCGCGATGCCGACGAATGCGAGCGGCCAGATGCTCGCGCCGGGAAAACCGAGGTCGTAGGCGAACCCGCCGGCTGCGGCGGCCAGCACCGCGCCCCAGAGCGGCAGGAGGGGGCGATGGGACTTCTCGGGCACCAGATCAGCCTAAGCGACCGTGGGGGCCGGTCATGCGGGTGCGCCGTAGGCGACGACCCCGCGCCGCACGGCGTCGATCGCGGATCGCGCCGTCGCCCCGAGCTCGGCGTCGGCGACGATCGAGACCTGGTCGAGCAGGTCGACCACCTGCTTCGAGAGGCGCACGAAGTCGCCGGCCGCGAGCTCGGTGTCGGCGAGCACGGTTCCGAGACTCGTGCCGCGCGCCCACGCGTGCATGGCCGATGCGAGTGCGGGTGAGGGCACCTCGCTGCCGGACAGCCGGTGGTCGCGCTCGATATCGTCGAGCACCGCCCACGTGTCGGTCGTGCGTTCGAAGGCCTCACGGAACCGCCCGCGGGGCAGCCGGTACTCGACATTGCTGTCGTCGCGTCGCGGCTCGTAGACGAGCGATGCCGCCATCGCGGCGATGCCGGCCTCGTCGAGGCCGTCCCAGAGGCCGCGTCGCAGGCACTCGGCCACGAGCAGGTCGCGTTCACCGTAGATGCGCTTCAGGATGCGCCCCGACGAGGTGGAGACGAGGGCTCCGGATGCGTCGCGGTCGAGATAACCGAGTGACTCGAGCACCTCGGTGACCCGGTCGAATCGCTTCGCGACCTGGCCGGTGCGGGTTCGGATCTGCCGTGAGAGCTGCTCGTGCTCGGTCTTCAGCCGCCACCAGCGCTCGGCCCAGCGGGCGTGCGACTCGCGCTCGGCGCAGCCGTGGCACGGGTGCGCGCGCATCGCCTTGCGCGCCGACGTGAGCTCTCGCTGCATCCGATCGCGCTGTGCGTGCGTCGGGTTGCCCTTCGACGACTGACGCTCGATCTCGCCGATACGACGCCGGAGCGCCGCGTATTCGCCGAAGTCGCCGAGGTGGCAGCGCATCGCCTGCTCGAAGCCGGCCATCGACTCCTCCTGCTTGCGCAGGGTGCGGGCGAGATCGACGACCGCCCGGTCGGCCTGGAACTGCGCGAACGACAGCTCGAGGATCTGGCGCGTGCGCTCACGGCCGAACTGATCGATGAGGTTGACGGCCATGTTGTACGTGGGCCGGAAGCTCGAATTGAGCGGATAGCTGCGCCGGGAGGCGAGCGCGGCGACCGCCTCGGGGTCGAGCCCGTCGACCCATTGGATCACCGAGTGCCCCTCGACGTCGATGCCGCGACGGCCGGCGCGACCCGTCAGCTGGGTGTACTCCCCCGGCGTGATCGGCACCCGTGCCTCGCCGTTGAACTTCTCGAGCTTCTCGAGCACCACCGAGCGCGCCGGCATGTTGACGCCGAGCGCGAGGGTCTCGGTCGCGAAGACGACCTTCAGGAGCTTCAGCTGGAAGAGCTCCTCGACGATCTCCTTGAACGCCGGGAGCATGCCGGCATGGTGGGCGGCGACGCCGCGTTCGAGTCCCTCGAGCCACTCCCAGTAGCCGAGCACCGCGAGGTCCTCATCGCGGAGCATGCGTGCGCGCGATTCGACGATCTGCCGGATCTCAGAGCGTTCGGCCGATTCGGTGAGACGGATGCCGCTGCGCAGCACCTGACGCACCGCCTGATCGCACCCGACCCGCGAGAAGATGAACACGATCGCCGGCAGCAGGTTCTTTCCCTGCAGCATCGCGACGATCTCGGGGCGGTCCGCCCGGCCGTTTCCCGCCCGTGCATCGCGGTGATACCTGCCACGATCGCCGCCGCGCTGCCCACGGGTCGAACGACCGGAGATCGATCGCCCGCCCGCTCGCGCGAGCTGCTTGAGCTCGGGATTCACGCGATTCGTCGCCGCCTGCCCTGAGGAGTCGAACAGATCGAGCATCTTCGACTTCACGATCACGTGCTGTTCGAGCGGCACGGGCCGCTCCTCTGAGACGATGACGTCGGTGTCACCGCGAACCGCCTGCAGCCAGTCGCCGAACTCCTCGGCGTTCGAGACGGTCGCCGACAGCGAGACGAGACGCACCGCCTCGGGGAGGTGGATGATGACCTCCTCCCAGACGGCGCCGCGGAAGCGGTCGGCGAGGTAGTGCACCTCGTCCATCACCACGTACGCGAGACGATCGAGCAGCGGCGAGTCGGCGTACAGCATGTTGCGGAGCACCTCGGTCGTCATCACCACGATGCGCGCACCCGAGTTGACGTTCGTGTCTCCGGTGAGCAGGCCGACCGATTCGGCCCCCCATGTGTCGACGAACTCCTGGTACTTCTGATTCGAGAGCGCCTTGATCGGGGTCGTGTAGAAGACCTTCGCGCCCTGCTCCTGCATGGCGAGGAACACCGCGAACTCGGCGATGATCGTCTTGCCCGCGCCCGTCGGCGCGGCAACGAGCACGCTGCGCCCCTCGTCGAGCGCGCCGCAGGCGGCGAGCTGGAACGGGTCGAGGTCGAAACGCTGACCCGCGACGAAGTCGGCGAGACGCGGCTGGCGGCGTTGCTGGCGGGAGAGCGCGTAACGCTCGGCCGGCGAGAGGCTCATCACTCCTCCAGCCTAGACAGGCTCCCCGAATTCGAGCAGGTTGCGGCGCGCGACACGACGATCATGCAGGTGCGCGATGAACCATGCCGCGAAGTAGAGCACGATCATCGGAATGGCGAGCATGAACATCGAGACGACATCGGCCGACGGCGTCGCGATCGCAGTGAACAGCACGATCACGAGGATCGCGATGCGCCACGACTTGATGATCGACGCCGCACTGATCACACCGGCGAAGTTCAACAACACGATGAACACCGGCACCACGAAGGCGACGCCGATCGCGACGACGAGCTTCAGCACGAAGTCGATGTACTCCTTCGCGGTGAGCAACGACAGCGCATCGCCCGGCACGAAGCTCGTCATGAGCTTCACGATGTTCGGCAGCACGAACCATCCGGCCGCGCAGCCCGCGAAGAACAACGGGATCGCCGTCGCGAAGAAGGCGAGCGTGAACCGTCGTTCCTTCTTGTTGAGCCCCGGAACGAGGAACGCGAAGATCTGGTACAGCCAGACCGGGCTCGAGATCACCAGGCCGATCGTGAACGCGATCTGCAGTCGCAGATCGAACGCACTCGAGATCGTCGGGAAGACGATCGCCGTCTCAGTGCCCTGCGCCTCGGCCACGTTGTGCACCGGCGCCTGAATCGCTTCCCAGACGAGGACGTCGGTCAGCCACCAGCCGAGCACACCGCCCACCACAATCGCGATCGCGGAGATGAAGAGGCGCTTGCGGAGCTCGATCAGATGCTGACCGAGCGACATCCGCTTCTCGCGGTCCTTCTCACCGCGATCTTTCACCGCGGTCACCGTGGTCAGGAGTTCTTGCCGGAATCCGGGGCGTCGGCCTTCGGCGTCTCGTCGGTCGCGTCAGGATCGGTCTTGTCGGAGCGGACCTCGGTCTTGAGGATCTTCATCGACTGGCCGAGGCTACGGGCGAGCGCGGGAAGCTTGGGAGCTCCGAAAAGCAAGAGGATGACCACGAGGATGATCAGCGCGTGCCAACCAGTGAAGCCTTGCCACATGGGGGTTCGTCCGTTTCGTCGGTGAGGGTGACGACAGTCTACCTGTCGTCGATGTCAGGCTGATGCCGCCCGGCATCGGAGGGAACGGGTTCAGCGTAGCCTGCCAGACCCGCTGCCGCCCACTCCGCGACCACCGCGCGCGCCTCGGCCGGCGCCACGACGGTCACGAGGCCGGGAAGTCCCGCCACGAGGCGCTTGAGCCCGTGCACGTGCGCCAGGCGCAGCGTCACCCGCAGGCGCCCGTCGACCTGCTCGGTGCGAGCGTCGGCCAGGTAGTCGGCGAGCAGCGGCAACGTCTCGGGCGCGACGTCGACGACCACGTCGAGGTCGGAATCCGAGCTCTGGAAGAGCGTGTCGGGCACCGTGCGGTCGGAGTGGTCCTCGATCGGCGCATCGGAGACGAGCAATTCGCTCATGCGGTCGACCCGGAAGTTCCGCACGTCCTCCCGCGTGTGGCAGTAGGCCTGCAGGTACCAGTCGGCGTCCTGCGACAGGATGCGGAGCGGGTCGACACGTCGGCGCCCCGCGACCCCGAGTGCGTTGCGGTAGTCGAACTCGAGCTGCCGGCCGCCCGTCACGGCCTCGCGGATCAGGGCAAGCGAGGCATCCGCTTCGGTCTCTGCGACCGCCAGGCGGCTGGGCGCGGCGGATGCCCCGGCCGTGAGCTTGGCCATGAGCGCGGCGAGCGAGGCCCGTCCGGCGTTCTCGGGCGAGGCCGAGAGGTACTGCAGCCCGGCGATGAGGGCGGCCGCTTCGCGAGCGGAGAGCCGGGGCGCATCGTCGATCGCGACGTGGTGCACGATGACGATCACGTCTTCTTCTTCGAAGGAGTCCCAGTCGATGTCGAACAGATCGTTCGGCTGGTAGGTGCCGGTCTCCCCGGGCAGGCCCGAGGTCGCGATGAGTCGCACGGCGTGCCTGATCTCGTCTTCGGAGAGCCCGAAATGAGTGGCGGCCTCGGCCACGTCGACGACGCGCTGTTCGAGCAGGTACGGCACGAACGAGAGCAGGAAGACGAGCTTGTCGGGCGCCTTCAACGGCTTCGGCCGCTTGGCCATCATCGCTCTCCCCCATCGGCGGCATCGGCCGCGTCGCGATGCGCGGCGGCAACGGCGCGCAGCCGGTCTCGGACGGCATCTCGCAGCGACGCCGGTGACAGCACTCGGACCTCGGGACCGTAGGCGGCGAGTTCGTCGGCGAAGACGGCGGCGTCCGTGTAGTGCAGACGGATGACCCCGGCGTCCTCGTCGCCCTCGATCGCGCGTTTGCCGAGCCGCACCTCGGCATCGCTGCCGCCGGTCACCGCCAGATCGGCGACGTTGCGCTGGTGCAGCTCCTGCAGCTCGGCGATGATGCGGTCCTGCACGCCGAGCGGCGGAGCATCGAAACTCGACCCGGGCACGGGCGTGACCTCGCCGATGATGCGCGAGAGCAGGAAGGTGCGGGAATTCGCCGCATCGTGGTCGTACGCGTGGAGGTGCCACCGGCCGTCGTGCAGCACCACGGCGAGCGGGTCGACCGTGCGACGGCGCGGCTCGGGCTCACCGGGCTTGAAGTAGCGGAACCGCACCGACTGGCGACGATCGAGCGCCTGCCGCAGCGGTTCGAATGCGGTGTCGCGCACTCGCAGTCGCGGGGCGTAGCCGATCACCGGTTCACGAGGCTCGATGCCGAGCGAACGGAGCTTCGTGAGGGCGCGCTGCGAATCGGCCGAGAGCGAGGCCTCGCGCCAGACCTCGGCGGCGAGACCGAGCAGGGCGAGCTCGTCGGGCGTGAATCGCACGTCGGCGGGCAGGTCGTACTGCCCTTTGGGGATGCGGTAGCGCAGCGCCTGGTTGTCGCCCGGACGGTCGGGCGACTCCACGGTCTCGAGCGGGATGCCGAGTTCGCGGATATCGTCTTTGTCGCGCTCGAACTGGCGCTCGAGATTCGCATTCTGACCAGCAGAATCGAATCGCTCGGCATAGCCACGCACTGTCGAGAGGATCTCGGACTTCAAGAGGCCCGTCTCAGTCGCGAGCAGGGCCAGGACGAGGCTGAACAGGCGATCCTCGACCGGGATCTTCGACTCGCCCTTGTTCACTCCGCCGCTCGCCACAGGTGCGATCTTACTGAACCGCGGTGACGGCGAGGGCCGCCGCGACGGGCTCAGATCACGCCCAGGATGTCGATCACGTAGAACAAGGTGGCTCCCGGGGGCACGGAGTCATTGCCCTGATCGCCGAAGCCGGCGCTCGGCGGCACCACGACCGCGACCTGCGAGCCGACCTTCTGGCCGATGACCGCCTCCGAGAATCCCTGAGGCATCTGGCCGCCCTCATCGTCGGTGACCGTCACGATGGTCGGTGAGCCGGCCTTCCAGGTCGAGTCGTCCAGAACCTTGCTGTCGTCCCATGTCACGCCCGTGTAGTGCACGACGACCGCGTCACCGGATTCGACGACAGCGCCCGACCCCTCCTTCAGGACCTCGACCTCGGTCGTCTCGAACGGGTCGGCATTCGGCACCGTGATGCCGGGACGGCCGTCGGGCGCCAGCACGACGGCGGGGAAGCCGTCACGACTGAGGCGCACCGCGCCGTCGGCGCGAGCCGGGAAGGCGCGCTGCACGTCGAAGACCGCCACGAGGCTCTCGCGACCCTCGGCGCCACTGGGGTCCTGCGAAGGCTTGATGGCCTCTTCGGACGGCGCGACCACGACGACCCGGGATCCCTCGCGGGCGCAGCTGAGGCCCTTCGTGAACGCGATCAACGTGTCGCCGCCGATCGCGAGCGGCGCCGCATCGTCGTCGTACCCGATCGACTGCACCAGCTCACCGGTCGATCCGTTGAAGAGCGACGCGCCGAGCATCACCATCTGACCCTCGTGAAGAAGCGGGCCCTCGCCGGCGATCACCTCGGTGCACTGGGTCTCTTCTGGCTCGAGCGGCGACGGGAACTCCACGCGCGGCTTCTCACCGAACTCGCCTGTCACCGTGACCGCGTTCGAGGAATCACCGGATCCCGTCTCGGGAGCGGGCGCCGAAGCGCACCCCGACAGGGTCAGGGCGATGATGCCGGCCGTGGCGATGAGCGCGAATGACGAGCGCACTGATCCTCGATTCTTGGGTGATCGGTGAGGGGCGATGAAAGCCTACCCGCCCAGACCGGCGGGGTTCGTCTCGGGCGATTCGGGGTCGGACGGGTCGGCGACGCCGTTCGCTTCGGTCACGGCGGACTCGTCGCCTGCGCGCGAACGGGTGGCTGCGGCATCCGCCTGCCTGACGCGCTTGCGCAGGCTCTTGTCGCTCACGTTGCGCTCCCCGAGCGCGCCGGGGGTCCAGGCCTCGAAGTCTTCATCACTGAACTCCGTCTTCGACGGCCGGCGCTTCAGCTCGGGCAGGATCGTGTCGGGTGCGAGGCGTCGAGCGGTGATGAGGAAGCCGGTGTGCGCGATCATGCGGTGATCGGGCCGCACCGCGAGACCCTGCACGTGCCAGCCGCGCACCATCGTCTCGGACGACTGCGGCTCGGTGTACTCCCCCGTCGCGCGGATCGCCTCGGCGACGCGCGAGAGCTGCGTGGCCGTGGCGATGTAGCAGAGCAGCACGCCGCCGGGCTTCAGCGCGGTGGAGACGGACTCGAGGCACTCCCACGGGGCGAGCATGTCGAGCACGACACGGTCGACGGATGCCTCGTCGACCGTCTCGGGCAGCACTTCTGCCAGGTCGCCGAGCGTGATCGACCAGTTCTCGGGGTCGGCGCCGTGGAAGGTGGCGACGTTGCCGCGTGCGACGCTCGCGAAGTCGTCGCGTCGCTCGAAGGAGTACAGGTGACCGGCCGGGCCGATGGCGCGGAGCAGCCAGAGCGAGAGCGCACCCGAACCGACGCCGGCCTCGACCACGCGTGCGCCGGGGAAGATGTCGGCCTGTGCGAGGATCTGCGCGGCGTCCTTCGGGTAGACGATCGCGGCGCCGCGCGGCATCGACATGACGAAGTCGGTGAGGAGCGGCCGAAGGGCCAGGTACTCGACACCGGCCTGGTTCGCGACGACGGAACCGTCGGGCCGGCCGATCAGGTCGTCGTGCGCGAGCAGCCCCTTGTGCGAGTGGAAGTGCTGACCCGGCTGGAGCGTGATCGTGTGCAGGCGCCCCTTGGGACCCGTCAGCTGCACGCGGTCGCCGACGCGGAACGGACCGCTCTGCTCGCCTCTGCTCTCGATCATGCCGTGACCTCGCGAATCGTCAGGAGTGCTGCCACGTCGTCGACGGTCGTGCCGTCGAGCGTCGGCCACAGTGCCGCGGCCGGCAGTCCGTCGAGCGGGATGAAGTTCGGCACGGCCAGGGCGATCGCGCCCGAGGCGTGCGCCGAGGCGAGGCCCGTGGGCGAATCCTCGATCGCGATGCAGTCGGCGATGTCGACGCCGAGCTGCGCCGCAGCGGTGAGATAGGGCTCGGGGTGCGGCTTCGCGTTCTCGACGCTGTCGCCGGACACGATCAGGTCGAACGCCTCGAACGGGATGGCGGCGACGATGTCGTCGGCCATCGACCGGACCGACATGGTCACGAGCGCGGTAGGCACGGATGCCTCGCGCAGCGCCTGCAGCAGCTCGCGCGCGCCGGGACGCCACGGCACGCCGTGCTCCTCGAGCTGCTCGCGCACCCGTTCGGTGAGGCGGTTCACGATCGTGTCGGCGTCGAGGTCGACGCCCTTCGCCTGGAAGTACGCTGCCCCGTCCCAGAGGCCGCTGCCGACGAGCTCGAGCGCATTCTCGTGACTCCATGGGAGCCCGAAGGCCTCCATGAGCTCCGTCTCTGCGGCCATCCAGTACTGCTCGGTGTCGACAAGGGTGCCGTCCATGTCCCAGAGGACTGCGGCGGGGAGGCGAGTGGTCACAACCGACAAGTCTACGGGCACGGCCTATTGTGGAGGTGAACCCGGAGATCCGGGGCGGGAAGCGGGGCACCAGGAGTGAATCAGCCGGCCGGTTTCGAGGGCGGAAGGCTGCTCGTCGTCGCATTCGAAGGATGGAACGACGCCGGAGAGGCGGCGACCGGGGCGGCCAAGCTCCTCGTCGAGCGTCTCGGCCTCGTCGAGATCGCCGCGGTCGACCCCGAGCTCTACTTCGACTACCAGTTCACTCGCCCCACGATCGTGCTCGGCGACGACGGAACCCGCCGCCTCGAGTGGCCGGGCGCCGCGATCATGGGTCCGGGCGGCCTCCCGGCATCCGACGACGATGACGACCGGGTCACCGGCCCGGGCGCCGAGGCCCTGCACGTGCTGCTCGGCGCCGAGCCCGCCCGCAGCTGGAAGGGATTCGCCGCCGAGCTCATCGACGCCGCCCTCGCTGCGGACATCGAGGGCATCGTGCTGCTGGGCGCCATGCTCGCCGACGCGCCGCACACCCGGCCGCTGTCCGTCTTCGCGTCGAGCGAGAACCCCGAGGTGCGGTCGGCGCTCAACGTCGAACGCTCGACCTACGAGGGCCCCGTGGGCATCCTCAGCGTCATCGCCGACCAGGCCGAGCGCGTCGGCATCCCGACGGTCTCGCTCTGGGCATCGGTGCCGCACTACGTGCACAACGCGCCGTCGCCGAAGGCGGTGCTCGCCCTCCTCGGCAAGGTCGAGGAGCTCACCGGGCTCTCCATCCCCCGCGGCAGCCTCGAGGTCGACGCGAAGGCCTGGGAGGCGGGCGTCGACGCCCTCGCCGCCGAAGACGACGAGATGGCCGGCTACATCACCCAGCTCGAACAGGCCCGCGACGCGGTCGACGCCCCCGAGGCGAGCGGCGAGGCCATCGCGCAGGAGTTCGAACGCTACCTGCGGCGCCGCGGCGAGGAGCCCGGAGGCCGTGCCGACGGGCGCGGCGACGGGCCGCGCTGAGCACTCGCGCACCCGCGAGCCGCTGCCGCCACGCGGCATCCGCTCACTGCCGAGTACCCGTTGGGCTTGGGAGTACCCCATTCGAGCGGATGCCGCTGCCCTCTGCCGCGCATCGGGTACTCGGGTGCGCAGTGATCAGGCGCTGCGTGATCAGGCGCTGATCGCCCCGGTGCCGAGCAGCACGAGGATCGTGGAGCCGAGCAGCACCCGGTAGATCACGAACGGCAGGAAGCTGCGCTTCGAGATGTAGCTCATGAAGAACGCGATCACGAGCAGGCCAACGACGAACGCGACGAGCGTGGCCGCCGCCGTCTCGATCGGACCGTAGACGCTCGGCTCGTCGAGGCTCTTGACGAGCTGGAAGAACCCGCTGCCGAAGACCGCCGGAATCGCGAGGAGGAAGGCGTAGCGCGCCGCTGCTGCACGCTCGTAGCCCAGGAAGAGCCCCATCGTGATGGTGCCGCCCGAGCGCGAGACCCCCGGGATGAGGGAGAGCGCCTGCGCGAGGCCGAAGAAGACGCCGTGCGGCACCGTGAGGTCTTCGAGCTTGCGGCGCTTGGCTCCCGCCCAGTCGGCGAGGCCGAGGATGAGGCCGAACACGATGAGCATCGTTCCGACGATCCAGAGCGAGCGCAGGCTCGTCTCGATCTGGTCCTGGAACAGGATGCCGAGCACGACGATCGGCACCGAGCCGATGATGATGAGCCAGCCCATGCGGGCATCGGGGTCGTTGCGCGGCACACGACCGGTGAACGATCCGAACCAGTGCGAGACGATGCGCACGATGTCGCGCCAGAAGAACACCACGACCGCGGTCTCGGTGCCGAGCTGCGTGATGGCGGTGAACGCGGCCCCCGGGTCTTGGGCGCCGGGCAGGAACTCCCCCAGGATGCGCAGGTGGGCGCTCGAAGAGATCGGCAGGAACTCGGTGAGCCCCTGAACCAGGCCGAGGATGAGCGCTTCGATCACGTGGTGCATCCGCCTTCCGCCCCCGCGGAAGCAGGAGGACTGAGTTCGGTCGATAGTCGAGGAGGAGGTCGCGCAGTACCCGCCCGCCGAAGACCGACTCGTCGGGCCGGTATTCGAGGAGGGGTCGCGCAGAACCTGCCTCCCGAAGACCGACTCGTTCGATCAGTACTCGAGGAGGAGGTCCCGGAGAACCTGCCTCCCGAAGACTAATGCGTCGAGCGGCACCCGCTCGTCAACACCATGGAACATCGCCGGGAAGTCCAAGCCTTCTGGCAGCTTCAGCGGCGCGAAGCCGTAGCCGGCGATGCCGAGCCGGCTGAGCGCCTTGTTGTCGGTGCCGCCCGAGAGCAGGTACGGAAAGACGGGGGCGCCGGGATCGTGCACGCCGAGCGTGTGCTTCACGGCGTCGACGAGGGCACCGGATGTCGCGGCCTCGAGCCCCACGTCGCGGTGCACGATCTCGACCTCGACCTCGTCGCCGACGAGTGCACGCACCTCGGCGAGCACCGCCTCCTCCTCGCCGGGCAGGGTGCGGATGTCGACGAGCGCCTCGGCGCGGTCGGGGATGACGTTGTGCTTGTAGCCCGCGGTCAGGAGCGTGGGGTTCGTCGTCGTGCGCAGCGTCGCGGTGATGAAGCCCGATGCCGAACCCGTGGCGAGGGCGAGCTCGTCGGGCGAGACCTGCTCGGGGTCGACGCCGAGCACGCCCGCGATCTCGCCGAGCAGTTCGCGGGTGGTGTCGGTGAGCCGCACGGGCCACTCGGTGCGGCCGAGTGTCGCGATGGCCTCGGCGAGTTTCGTGATGGCGTTGTCGCGGATGAGCCGCGACCCGTGGGCGGCGGTGCCTTTCGCGACGAGGCGCACCCAGAGCAGCGACTTCTCACCGGTCTGCAGCAGGTAGGCGCGGCGACCGCCGACCGTGATCGAGTAGCCGCCGACCTCGCTGATCGCCTCGGTTGCGCCCTCGAAGAGCTCGGGGTGGTGGTCGACGAGCCAGCCCGATCCCACGCCTCCCCCGGCCTCCTCGTCGGCGAAGAAGGCGACGACGAGGTCGCGCGCCGGCTGCGAGCCCGAGCCGATGATGTCGCCGAGGGCGGTCAGCATCATCGCGTCCATGTCCTTCATGTCGACGGCGCCGCGGCCCCACAGCATGCCGTCGCGCACCTCGCCCGCGAACGGGTCGACGCTCCAGTTGCGGGCGTCGGCCGGCACGACGTCGAGGTGGCCGTGCACGACCAGGGCCGGCTTGGACGCATCGCGGCCGGGCACGCGTGCGACGACGCTCGTGCGTCGCGGCTCGGGTTCGAAGAGCTGCGGGGCGAGGCCGAGCGCTGCCAGTCGCGCCTCGACGTACTCGGCGGCCTCGCGCTCGCCGTTGGCCCTGCCCTCGCCGTAGTTCGAGGTGTCGAAGCGGATCAGGTCGCGCGCGACGATCGCCGTCTCGTCGAGTTCTGCATCGGAAGGGGTGCCAGTGGGAGACGGGGCCATGCCCTTCACGGTAGCCGGGGCATCCGTGGTTGGCCACCGTGGTCGAAGGCACCTCTGAAACCGTGCTAATGTCTTCTCTCGGGCCACCGAGTGATCGGAACGGCCTGACACGAGCGCGGGTGGCGGAAATGGCAGACGCGCTAGCTTGAGGTGCTAGTGCCCTAACGGGCGTGGGGGTTCAAGTCCCCCCTCGCGCACGCTTGTGTCGAGAAGGCCGGATCAGTTTACTGATCCGGCCTTTTCGCATTTCCGGGCCTGGCTTTCCGGAGTCGGTGCGAATTTTCTTTTTCTCTGTTTCGCCCTCATCCGATGTCTGTCGCGAGATCGTCCGACGTTCTGGACGGTCGGCACTGCCGACTTGCCGTATTCGAACATGTGTTCGAAACTGTGAGGGTGACCATGACCGCTCCCCTCGCCCCGGCCGATGCGCCCTCGCGCGTCGAGGAGCTGCAGGCGCGCATCCGGGGCATGCAGGCGACGCGGCTCGATTCGAAGACGGTGCCCACGCATCCGGCCTTCGAACACGTGCTGCCCGGCGGCAGCCTCCGCGAGGGCACGGTCGTCTCGGTCGAGGGGTCGACGACCCTGCTCATGGCCCTGCTCGCCGGCCCCTCGGCGAGCGGCCGTTGGGTCGCGGTGGCCGGCATGCCCGAGTTCGGCGTCGAGGCGGCCTCGCGGTTCGGCATCGACCTCGAGCGGCTCGCGCTCGTGCCCGACCCCGGGCGGCAATGGCTCGCCGTGGTCGCGGCGCTCGCCGACGTCATCCCCGTGGTCGCCGTGCGGCCGGCCGGCCGGGTCTCCTCCGCCGAGGCGTCACGGCTGACCGCCAGGCTCAGGCAGCGCGGCACCGTGCTGCTCGTCGCCGGCCAGTGGCCGGGCAGCGACGCCAGCCTCGGCGTCGAGACGAGCGACTGGCACGGGCTCGAACTCGGACACGGGCACCTCAGCGACCGCGACGTCGTCGTCTCGGCGGGCGGGCGCGGAGAATTCGGCCGGCGAGGCCGTTCACGACTCCGGCTGCCCGGGCGCTCACTCGAGTTCGAGGTCGCGGCCGATGCGGCGGCACCGCCCGGCGAGCCGGTGCCGTTGGGCGAGCCGGTGCGCCTCGACGAGTACGTTCGGCGGGCCGTCTGATGGCGGTCGACCTCGTGCACGCCGATCCCATCCGCACGATCGTGCTCTGGTGCCCCGACTGGCCCGTGTTCGCGGCCTGCCGCGAACACGGACTCGATCCCGATGCACCCGTCGCCCTCACCGTGGGCGGGCAGATCTACGCCTGCTCGGCCGCAGCGCGCCGCGACGGCGTGGTGCGGGGGCTGAAGCTCCGCGAGGCGCAGTACCGCTCCCCCGGGCTCGCGCTGCTCGACTACGACGCCTCGCTCGACGTGCGCGCCTTCGAACCGGTCGTGAGGCGGGTCGAAGAGACGGTGCCCGGGGTGCAGCTCATCCGCCCCGGCACGCTCGCCATGCGGGCCCGTGGCCCGGCCCGGTACTACGGCGGTGAGGATGCCGCGGCGCGGGCCCTGCTCGACACCGTCGCCGCACTCGACGTGGTGGGCGCACGGGTGGGGGTCGCCGACGGTCCGTTCGCGGCCGAGCAGGCGGCCCGAGCTGCGGGCGCCACGAGTGCCGGTGATGCCGTGGGCGACCCGGGCGAGTCCTTTGTGGGCATCGTCGCGCCCGGGGCATCCGCTGCCTTCATCGCACCGCTGCCGGTGCGCCTCGTCGTCGACGCCCGCATCGGCACCCTGCTGAACCGTCTCGGGGTGCGCACCCTCGGCGAGTTCGCGGCCCTGCCCGAAGCCGACGTGCGTCGCCGGTTCGGCGCGGCGGGCGCCTTCGCACACGACCGGGCGGCCGGGCGCGAGCAGGCGAGGGTGCTCGCCCGCACGCCGCCGCCCGAGTTCGAGGTCGCGCAGGAGTTCGAGCCACCACTCGACCGCATCGACCAGCTCGCCTTCGCCTTCCGGCTCCGGGCCGACGAGTTCATCGAACGCATGCGGGCGAAGCGGCTCGTGTGCACCGGCATCCGGGTCGAGATCGACGACGAGGCGGGCGGGCACTCGAGCCGTAGCTGGCTGCACCCCCGCTGGTTCACCCCCGCCGACGTCGTCGACCGCGTGCGCTGGCAACTGCAGGGCGCGGGCACCGCCGACAGCGCGCTGTCCCGCCCGATCGTGCGCCTGCGCGTCGTGCCCGAGCGCATCGACTCGACCGGCAACCACGAAGAGGGGCTCTGGGGTGGCGGGCCCGACGAGCGCGTGCACCACGGGCTCACGCGCGTGCAGAGCATGCTCGGGCACGACGGGGTCGTCACCGCCGCGATCGGCGGCGGTCGCATGCTCGCCGACCGGCAGGTGCTCGTGCCCTGGGGCGATCGGGCGCCCGAACGCGCCGGCGGGGGCTCGGGCTCGGGCTCGGCTGCACCGTGGCCCGGCAGCCTGCCGGCTCTGGCCCCCGCGAGCGTGTTCCGCGAGCGGCTGCCGATCGGACTGCTCGACGGCGGGGGCGCCATCGTCACGATCGACGCCCGGGGGGTGATCTCGGCGAAGCCCGAACGCTTCGCGCTCGCCGGGGCGGCACCGGCACCCGTGCGGGCCTGGGCGGGCCCCTGGCCGGTCGTCGAACGCTGGTGGGACGCCGAGCATGCGAGGCGCGTGCACCGGTTCCAGATCGTCGATGACGACGGGTGCGCGTGGCTGCTCGTGCGCGACGACGAGGGCTGGTGGGCCGAGGCGAGGTACGACTGAACCCGCCGCATATGGAGCGGGCGAGGGCGGATCGAGGGGGCGGTGACTGATGGGGTGGAACAATCCGGGCATTCCGTGGTCGGAGCTCGAACGCAAGCTCTCCGACGTACGGCGGCCGGGCGCGCCCGGCACGCCCGGCACACCGAAGACCATCGGCGACGGCGGCGACTCGCCCGCGTGGAGCCGCAAGCGGCACCCGTACCGTCCGTCGGAGGGGCTCGCGGCCCCGACCGGGCCGGTCGTGCCCTACGCCGAGCTGCACGCGCACTCGAACTTCAGCTTCCTCGACGGCGCCTCGTCGCCCGAGCAGCTCGTCGAGGAGGCGCAGCGCCTGGGGCTCACCGGGCTCGCCATGACCGACCACGACGGCTTCTACGGCATCGTGCACTTCGCCGAAGCCGCCGAGAGCTTCCCCGAGCTGCAGACGGTCTTCGGCGCCGAGCTCTCGCTCGGGCTGCAGGGGCCGCAGAACGGCTTCGCCGACCCCGAGGGCGAGCACCTTCTCGTGCTCGCCCGGCGTGAGACGGGCTATCACCGGCTCGCCGGTGCGATCACCGACGCCCAGCTCGCCGGCGGCGAGAAGGGGCGACCGGTGTACTCGCTCGAAGCGCTTGCCGAGCGCGCTGACGGCGAGTGGGTCGTGCCGACCGGGTGCCGCAAGGGCGCCGTGCGCCGTGCGCTCGCCGAGGGCGGGGCGCATGCGGCGGCGCGCGAGCTCGATCGCCTCACCGCGCTCTTCGGTCGCGACAACGTCGTCGTCGAGCTCTTCGACCACGGGCACCCATTCGACCAGGAGGCGAACGACGTGCTCGCCGGCCTCGCCGAGCGGGCCGGCCTGCCGCTGCTCGCGACGAACGCCGTGCACTACGCGACGCCGCCAGAGCACCGCCTCGCGGCCGCCCTCGCCGCGGTGCGGGCCCGGCGCAGCCTCGACGAGCTCGACGGGTGGCTGCCGGCCTCCGACCAGCTGCACCTGCGCAGCGGCGCCGAGATGGCCGCCAGGTTCGCCCGCTATCCCGGCGCCGTCGCCCGCTCGGTGACGCTCGCGAACGACCTCGCCTTCACCCTGCGCAGCGCCCGCCCGAAGCTGCCGAAGCAAGAGGTGCCCGAGGGGCACACGCCGATGAGCTGGCTGCGGGTGCTCGTCTGGCAGGGCGCAGAAGAGCTCTACCCCGGCGTGCCGCAGCACGTGCGCGAACGGCTCGAGCGCGAGCTCGACGTCATCGAGCTGAAGGACTTCTCGGGCTACTTCCTGATCGTGCACGACATCGTGGCCGAGGCTCGGCGCCGCGGCATCCTCTGCCAGGGTCGCGGCTCGGCGGCCAACTCGGCGGTCTGCTACGCCCTGCGGATCACCGCGGTCGACTCGATCGGGTACCGGCTGCCCTTCGAGCGGTTCCTCTCCGCGCTCCGCGACGAGGAGCCCGACATCGACGTCGACTTCGACTCCGACCGGCGCGAGGAGATCATCCAGTACGTCTATGCGAAGTACGGCAGGCAGAACGCGGCGCAGGTGGCGAACGTCATCAGCTACCGGCCGAAGGTCGCGGTGCGCGACATGGCGAAGGCCCTCGGCTACTCCACGGGGCAGCAGGACGCCTGGTCGCGACAGGTCGAGCGCTGGGGCGCCGTGGTCGAGACCGACGACCACGACATCCCCGATGCCGTCGTCGAGCTCGCCGGGCAGGTGCTCACGTTTCCGCGCCACCTCGGCATCCACTCGGGCGGCATGGTGCTCACCGATCGCCCTGTCGGCGAGGTGGTGCCGATCGAGCACGCCCGTAAAGAGCATCGCACCGTGGTGCAGTGGGATAAAGACGACTGCGCGTGGATGGGCCTCGTGAAGTTCGACCTGCTCGGCCTCGGCATGCTCGCGGCCCTGCAGTACACCTTCGACCTCGTGCGCGAGTCGACGGGCGAGGTGTGGGAGCTCGCGAGCCTGCCGAAAGAAGAGGGCGCGGTCTACGACATGCTCTGCCGCGCCGACTCGATCGGCGTGTTCCAGGTCGAGAGCCGGGCGCAGATGGGCACGCTCCCTCGGCTGAAGCCCCGGTGCTTCTACGATCTCGTGGTCGAGATCGCGCTCATCCGCCCCGGTCCGGTGCAGGGCGGTGCGGTGCATCCGTACATCCGCCGGCGCACCGGCGAAGAGGCCGTCACCTACCTGCATCCGAAGCTCGAACCGGTGCTCGAGCGCACGCTCGGCGTGCCGCTCTTCCAGGAGCAGCTCATGCAGATGGCGGTCGCGGTCGGCAACTGCAGCGCCGCCGATGCCGACCTGCTGCGGCGCGCCATGGGCTCCAAGCGCGGGGTCGAGAAGATCGAGCGGCTGAAGGCGAAGCTCTACGCCGGCATGGCCGAGAACGGCATCGAGCCCGAGGTGGCCGACTCGATCTACGAGAAGATCGAGGCCTTCGCGAACTTCGGCTTCGCCGAGAGCCATGCGCTGAGCTTCGGCCTGCTCGTCTACGCGAGCTCGTGGCTGAAGCTGCACTACCCGGCGGCGTTCCTCGCGGCGCTGCTGCGCGCCCAGCCCATGGGCTTCTACTCGCCGCAGACCCTCACCGCCGACGCGCGGCGGCACGGGGTGGAGGTGCTGCGACCCGACATCCTGCGGTCGGGGGTGCACGCGGGGCTCGAGACCGCAGACGGTGCGGTCTCAGGCAACGGCGACGGATGCCGCGCGCCCACCGGTCTCGAGACGTGCGCCGACCCCGTGCAGCCGCCGGTCGGCCCCTTCGAACGTCGCGCGCCCGATCGCGGAGCCGAGCACCGGCGTGACGGCGCGTTCGCGGTGCGGCTCGGACTCGCCGACGTCTCCTCGATCGGTCAGGCGGTCGCCGAACGGCTCGTCGCCGAACGCGAGGCCCGCGGACCGTACCGCGACATGGCCGACGTCTCACGGCGAGGAGCGCTGGACGCCGCGCAACTCGAGGCGCTCGCCGCGGCGGGCGCCTTCGACGGCTTCGGGCTCGAACGGCGCGAGGCGCTCTGGATGGCGGGCGAGGCCGCCCTCGACCGCGAGGAGTACCTCGCGGGCTCCGTCGTCGTCGTGCAGCCGCCGCTGCTGCCGATGCTGAGCCCGGCCGAGCAGGTCGTCTACGATCTCTGGGCCACGGGCATCTCGCCCGACGACCACCCCATCAGACACGTGCGCGAGCGGCTCGACGAACGCGGGGTCATCCGCATCGACCTGCTGCAGCAGGCGGAGTCGGGGCGGCGCATCGAGGTGGGCGGGGTCGTCACGCACCGGCAGCGGCCCGCGACGGCGAGCGGCATCACCTTCCTCAACCTCGAAGACGAATCGGGCACGCTGAACGTCATCGCGGGTGTCGGCGTGTGGAACCGCTACCGCCGCATCGCCCGCGAAGCACCGGCCATGATCGTGCGCGGCATGCTCGAACGCTCGCACGAGGGCGTCACCAATCTCGTCGCCGATCGGTTCGAGCCCCTCACCGTGTCGGCGCCGCACCGATCGCGCGACTTCCGCTAGCCTCGATCGGTGCCCGCGACGCCCTTGGATTCCTTCCGCAACGACCCCGATGACCGATACGGCGGCGACGTGCTCGCCGGCGATTGGAAGGCGCGCGGGCGCAAGGTGATCCCGACGGTCGAGGCCGAACGCGACCTCGTGGTCGAACTCGCCGAGAACGGGTTCTGCGGCGCCGTGATCGGCATCGAGAAGAACATCGTCGTGCTCGAGGACCGCTTCGGCGCGAAGCGCATGTTCCCGCTCGGCCATGGCTTCCTCGTCGACGGCGAGGCGGTGCAGCTCGTGGCGCCGAAGCCGAAGGCGCCCGCCGGGCGACTTCGCACGGCCTCGGGCTCCTTCGCGGTGGAGTCGTCGCCCGCACGGGTCGCACTGCCGAGCCGCATCTTCGTCGAGGGGCGCCACGACGCCGAACTCGTCGAGAAGGTCTGGGGCGCCGACCTCCGCATCGAGGGCGTCGTCGTGGAGTACCTCGAGGGTGTCGACGTTCTGGCCGACGTGCTCGCCGAATTCCGCCCGGGGCCGGGTCGCAAGGCCGGAGTGCTCGTCGACCATCTGGTGGCCGGTTCGAAGGAGCAGCGCATCGCCGACGCCGTCATGCGCGGCCCTCACGGGGCGAACGTGCTCGTCGTGGGGCATCCGTTCATCGACATCTGGCAGGGCGTGAAGCCGGCCCGCCTCGGCAAAGAGGCGTGGCCCGTGATCCCGCGGGGCATCGAATGGAAGCACGGCGTCTGCGATGCGTTCGGCTGGCCGCACGCCGAGCAGGCCGACATCGCGCGGGCCTGGCAGCACATCCTCGGCCGGGTGCGCGGCTACGGCGACCTCGAGCCCGCCCTGCTCGGCCGGGTCGAGGAGCTCATCGACTTCGTGACCGCACCCGCCGGCTGACGACGACGGCCCCCGAGTACCCGATGCGTGCACGAGTACCTCACCTGCAATGCAGCTCGGGGCCTCCGGCGCCGAACGGGTCCTCAGCAGAATGCCAGCAGCTCAGATCGAGAAGCCGCCGTCGCTCACGATCAGCTGACCCGTGACCCAGCGGGCGTCATCCGAGACGAGGAAGCGAACGAGGCGCGCGGCGTCGTCGGGCGTGCCGAGCCTGCCGCTCGGCTGTGCGGCCGTGAGCGCGATGCGCGTCTCGTCGTCCATCCAGCCCGTGTCGACCGGCCCGGGGTTCACGAGGTTCGCCGTGATGCCGCGCGAGGCGAGTTCGCGAGCCGCCGCGATGACGATGCGGTCGAGTGCGCCCTTGCTCGCGCCGTAGGGCACGTTGCCGACGACGTGATCGCTCGTGAGTGCGACCACGCGGCCGCCCTCACTCGGGACCTGGGCGGCGAAGGCCTGCAGCAGCAGCCACGACGCACGGGTGTTGACCGCGAAGTGCCGGTCGAAGCTCTCGAGCGTGGTGTCGAGGATGCCGGAGTCCACGCTCTCGGCGTGCGAGAGCACGAGCGCGGTAATCGGTCCGAGCGCAGCGGATGCCTCGGCAACGAGCTGTGCGGGCACCGACGGGTCGGCGAGGTCGGCGTCGAGGACGATGGTGCGCGCACCGAGACCCTGCAGTTCGGCCACGAGTGCCGCCGGATCGCGATCGGGATCGCCGCCCAGCGGCATCCGCCGGTCGTAGTCGCCGAAGTGGCTGAACGCGACGTCCCAGCCGTCGGCGGCGAGGGTGGTGGCGATCGCCCAGGCGATGCCGTTGCTGCGGCCGGCGCCGGTGAGCAGCGCGACGGGTCTGGTCATGCCGCTCCTAGACGATCGTGGTGCCGAAGGCGAGGCCGAGGACGTACGTGACCGCCGCCGCGCCGAGGCCGATGCCGAGCTGGCGGAGCGCGCGCTTCAGCGGCGATGCGCCCGAGAGCAGGCCGACGATCGCGCCGGTCGCGAGCAGCGCGATGCTCACGAGCACCGTCGCCGTCAGGATCGCCGGGAGGCCCGTCATGCCGAAGAGGTACGGCAGCACGGGGATCAGGGCGCCAGAGGCGAAGAAGCAGAAGCTCGAGATCGCGGCGGAGAGGCCGGTGCCCACTGCCTCGTCGTCATGCTCGACGATGCTGAGCGCGTCGGTCGGCGCCTGCAGCTGCTCGGCGGCGTGCACGCGGGCGACCACGAGCGCCGCGTGATCGACGGCCTCCTGCTGTTCCATTCCGCGCGCGCGGTAGACGAGTGCGAGCTCGTTGGCGTCGATGTCGAGGTCGGGCAGCGCCTCGCGGGCGGAGGGGTCGGGGGCGGATGCCTCGAGCAGCTCGCGCTGCGACCGCACCGAGACGTACTCCCCCGCGCCCATCGACAGGGCGCCGGCGAGGAGGCCCGCGATTCCCGTGAAGAGCACCACGGCTGCGGGCACGCCCGTGGCACCGATGCCGAGCACGAGCGCGAGGTTCGAGACGAGTCCGTCGTTGGCACCGAAGACGGCGGCGCGGAAGGTGCCGGCGAGGCGCCGTCGACCGCGGGATGCCAACCCGCGCACGACCTCGCCGTGGATGCGTTCGTCGGCGGCCATGGCCGCGGTGGCGTCGGGGTCGCTCGCGTACGGCGATCGCGCCTCGGCACGCTGTGCGAGCGCGAGCACGAAGATCGAACCGAACCGGCGCGCGAGGGTTCCGAGCAGGCGTGTGCGCACATCGGCGCGGGGCATGCCGCGGTCGTCGCCGCCGAGCAGGGCGAGCCAGTGGGCTTCGTGACGGCCCTCTGCTGCAGCTAGGGCGAGGAGGATGTCGCGCTCCTCGCCGTCGCGCCGCGCCGCGAGCTCACGATAGACGGCGGCCTCGGCGCGTTCGTCGGCGAGGTAGCGCCGCCATCTCGCCCGGTCGGCGGCCGTGCCCGCCGGCTGTACGTCGTTCATGGTGCTCCCGTCCATCGCGGGCGCTCGGCTGCCTGCGATCCGAGCTCGACCCGCGCCATCGCATGCGGCCGTTCGAACGGCCTCAGCCACGCTATCGGGCAGGGTCGGCGCGATCGGCGGATTCGCCCGGATTGGCAGGATTTCGGATCGCCGAACCGGGCTCAGCCGACGAGCTTGTTCCAGCCGTCGCCGTCGGCGTGCTCGAAGATCAGGTTCGTCTCGGTGTGGGCGACGGCGGGGTGGCCGGTGAGGTAGTTGAGCACGAACTCGCGCAGCTCTTCGGCATCGCGCGCCGCGACGTGGATCAGGTAGTCCTCGGCGCCGGCCATGTGGAAGACGCCGATCACGCCCGGCAGATGCGGCACGGCCTGGCGGAACGCGTCGATCTCGCTGCGGTCGTGCTTGACGAGACGGATCGCGATGAGGGCCTGCAGCGAGACGCCGAGCGAGGCGAGGTCGACGTCGACGCGGTACCCGCGCACGGTGCCGAGGGTCTGCAGTCGCCGGAGTCGGAGCGATACGGTGGACTCGGCGACCCCGACCTCGGCGGCGAGGGCGGCACCCGAGGCACGGGCATTGGTCGAGAGTGCCTGGAGCAGTGCCCGGTCGACGCGGTCGAGTTCCGGCTTCTGCGCCATGGTGGTCTCCTCAGGGGTCGGGAATGCAGAACATTCGACAATTCGAGCGTATCGCATCGAAGCTTCACGCAGGTTTGCTGAAAGTCACAGATTCTGCTTGATTCGAGCCATGCAGACATCGTCGTCGCACCTCGAGACCCGCGCCGTCCACGGCGGAATGACGGGCGTTCGAGAGAGCGGATCCCATGTGCCCGTGATCGACTTCTCCACCACGAACCCGCTCGGCGACGTCGAGACCGGCGGCGCCTCCTACGAGGAGCTCGCGACGGGCCACGACCTCGGCGAAGGCCGGTCGGCGGTGTACCAGCGACTCTGGCAGCCGGGTGTCGCCCGCTTCGAGGAGTCGCTCGCCGGGCTCGAGGGCACCGAGGGTGCGGTGGCCTTCGCGAGCGGCATGGCCGCGCTCGCCGCGACGCTCATCGCCACGGCGACGGCCGGCCGGCCGCACATCGTCGCGGTGCGCCCGCTCTACGGAGGCACCGACCACGTGCTCGCGAGCGGCCTGCTCGGCACCGAGGTGACCTGGACGGATGCCGCGGGCATCGCCGGTGCCATCCGGCCCGACACCGGGCTCGTCGTCATCGAGACGCCCGCGAACCCGACACTCGAGCTCCTCGACATCCGAGCGGTGGCGGATGCCGCGGGCGACGTGCCGGTGCTCGTCGACAACACGTTCGCCACCCCGGTGCTGCAGCGCCCGGTCGAACACGGCGCGACCCTCGTGCTGCACAGTGCGACCAAGTACCTCGGCGGCCACGGCGACGTCATGGGCGGCGTCGTGGCGGCCGACGCGGCCTGGGTCGAGCGGCTGCGACAGGTTCGCGCGCTGACCGGCGGCCTGCTGCATCCGATGGGCGCGTACCTCCTGCACCGCGGGCTCCGCACGCTGCCGCTGCGGGTTCGCGCGCAGCAGGCGACCGCGACCGTGCTCGCCGAGCGCCTGCTGAGCCACCCCGCGGTCGCGAGCGTGCACTATCCGGGACTGCCCGGCCAGGATCCTGCCGGCCTCATCGGCCGTCAGCTCGAAGGCCCCGGCTCGATCATCGCGCTCGACCTCGTCGGCGGGTACGACGCCGCCGCGAGGTTCACCGAGTCGTGCGAGCTCATCACCCACGCCGTCTCGCTCGGCGGCGTCGACTCGCTCGTGCAGCATCCGGCGTCCCTGACGCACCGACCCGTCGCCGGTGAGGCGAAGCCCGGCGCGGGCATCGTGCGCCTCGCGATCGGGCTCGAGCATGTCGCCGACCTCACGGACGACCTCATGGCGGCGCTCGACCGGGCGGCGGAACTCGGCGGCCTCGATGCCGCCGTCACCGGGGACGCCTCCCCCGACCGGGAAGCGGTGAACGCTCGCTGAGCCACTCCCGGTCCGGCGCGCGCTGAGCGAGTCCCGGCTCAGTCGCGCGCCGGCTCGGGTGCCGGCGTCGCGGCCGTGTGCACGGGGTTCCTGATGCCGATCCACGACACGATGCCGCCGATCACGAGGAAGCCCGCGGTCGCGATCGCGGCGCGGTGGAACCCCGTGACGTCGAGCTGCGTGCCGACGATGACGCCGATCGAGGCGATCGCGACGAGTCCGGCGATGCGTGCGACGGCGTTGTTGACAGCGGAGCCGATGCCGGCGCGGGCGGGATCGACCGCACCCAGGATCGCCGCGGTGAGCGGCGCGACGGTCATCGCCATGCCGAGCCCCATCACGATGATGCCGGGCAGCAGCTGCGTCCAGTACGACACCTCGGTGGTGACCGTGAGGGTGAGCAGGTACCCGAGGGCGACGGTGATCGGGCCGAGCGTCATGAAGATGCGCGGCCCGAATCGGGTAGACAGCCCGCCGAACCAGGACCCCAGGAGGACGATCATGATCGTCGGCGGCAGCGTCGCGAGCCCGGCGGCCGTCGCCGAGAAGCCCGCGTACTCCTGCAGGAAGATCGTGATCGCGAAGGGTCCGAGCGAGAACGCGGCGTAGATGAAGAGGGTGGCGAGATTGCCCGCGGCGAAGTTGCGCGCTCGGAAGAGGCTGAGCGGCAGCATCGGCTGCGGCGCCCGATGCTCCCACCAGACGAACGCGATCAGTGCGGCCAGCCCCACGACGAGCGGAATGTAGACGACCGGCGACGACCAGCCGAACCGTCCCTGCTCGATGAGTGCGAAGACCGTGCCGCCGAGGCCCACGACACCGAGGGAGGCACCCAACCAGTCGATGCGTTCCTTCGCCGGATTCGGGGCGTCGCGACCGAGCGCGTGCATGAAGACGAGCGTGAACGCGATCGGCAGCAGGTTGATCCAGAAGACGAGCCGCCACGAGACGAGGTCGACGAGCAGTCCGCCGAGGAGCGGTCCGACGAGGAACGCGACGGTGGTCCACGCCGTCCAGCGCCCGATCGCCTTGCCCTGCTGCGCTGCCGGGAAGGTCGCGATGATGAGTGCGAGCGAGCTCGGCACGAGCAGGGCTCCTGCGGTGCCCTGCAGCCCTCGACCGATGACGAAGACGAGCCCGTCGGGTGCCATGGCGCAGAGCACCGAGGTGGCGGCGAAGCCGTAGAGGCCGATGCGGATGATGCGCAGCCGCCCATAGGAGTCCGAAAGGGAGCCCGCGAGCAGGATGAGCGACCCGAGGGTCAACAGGTAGGCGTCGACCGCCCACTGCTGCAGCGCGAGCCCGCCGCCGAGCTCCGCCTCGATCGCGGGGAGTGCGACGTTGATGACCGCACCGTCGAGGAACGCGATGAAGGCGACGACGATGGCGACGACGAGCACCCGCGAACGACGGTCCATACGGTCATGCTAGACCCGCTCCGGAAGGCGACAGCGGCCGGTTCGCGGCCACCACCGCCCTCCGCGGAGCGTCTCGTCAGGCGGCCAGCCAGACGTCCGGACCGAACACCTCGTAGTGGATGTCGGTTGCCGCGATACCCGCGCTGATCGCCTGCGACCGGATGGAGCGCATGAAGGGCAGCGGTCCGCAGAGGTACAGCTTGGCGCCCGCGGGCAGTTCGATGCCGTTCAGGTCCATGAAGCCGGCCTCGGCTTCCACGCCGGCGGCGGACTCCTCGAGCCAGAGCTGCAGCTCCGCGTTCGGCAGTTGCTGCACGGCAGCGCGCATCTGGCCCGCGAGGGCCCAGTTCTCGGCGCGCTGCTCCGCGTGCAGCACGAGGACTCGACGGCCGGAGGCCTGCTGCGCGAGCGACTGCAGGATGGACGCGCTCGGCGTGCAGCCGATTCCCGCGGTGGCGAGCACGATCGGCGCATCCGAATCGTCGAGTTCGATGTCTCCGTAGGGGTTGGACAGCTCGACGATGTCACCGACGTTCACCGAGCCGTGCAGGAACGGCGAGACCTCCCCGCCCTCGTCGAGCTTGGTCGTGAAGACCCGCTCGCTCAGCGAGTCCACGTTGTCCGAGAGCGAGTACTGGCGCGCCTGACGGAGGCCGTCGGCGAGGCGCACGCGCACGGAGACGTACTGCCCCGGGGTGGCACGGGTGACCGGGGTGCTGTCGGCCGGCGTCAGCCGGAACGTGACGGATCCCACGCCGGCGGCCTCCTTCGCCGTGACGCGCCACATCGTCCACATCTCGCCGTTCGCCTGCTGGGCGTAGAGACCCTGCTCGAGCTTGATCAGCGCATCGGCCATGAGCCAATAGACCTCGGTCCAGGCTTCGGCCACCTCGGGCGTGACGGCCTCGCCCAGATCTTCGGCGATGGCGGCGAAGAGGTGCTCGTAGACGATCGGATAGCCCGACTCGGGGATGCCGAGCGAGGTGTGCTTGTTCGCGATGCGCGCGAGCACGGCCTCCGGCAGCGTGCCCGGGTGGGCCAGGAGGTGCGTGGCGAAGGCGGCGATGCTGCCGGCGAGTGCTCGCTGCTGCGTGCCGTTCTGCTGGTTGGCGCGGCTGAACATGCCGTCCATCAGCTCGGGATGGGCGGCGAACAGTCGGCGGTAGAACTTCGGCGTGATCTCGTCGATGCGTCCCGCGATGACGGGCAGTGTGGCCTCGATGACGGGGCGGGACTTCTCAGACAGCATCGTTTCTCCTTCGAGCGTCGAACCGGTACGTGACGACCGGATTCCGCTCCATTTCTACACGCTGTAGAAAACATGTCCAAATCGCCTCCGCCCACCCGTGGCGGGCCGGATCAGCGACTGGCGAGCCGCTTGCGCAGGAACTCGATGCGCGCCTGCAGCTGCGTCACGGTGGCCTGCGCGACCGCGGGGCCGCCGCAGACCCGGCGGAGTTCGTTGTGCACCTGCGAGTGCGCGTCGCCCGTGTGGCGCGCCCAGAGCCCGACGAGGCTGTTGAGCAGCGACCGCTGCTCTTTCAGCGTGCGGAAGAGCGCAACGGGTTCAGGGTTCTCGTCGGCGACCACGTGCTTGCGCCGCTCCCCCGCACGTCGCGCCTGCCGTGCCTGCCGGTGCCGCAGCAGCTCGGAGACCTGCTCGGGCTCGAGGATGCCCGGGATGCCGATGAAGTCGAACTCCTCGTCACTGCCGGGCTCGGCGAGCGTGCCGAACTCCGTGCCGTCGAAGAGCACGCGGTCGAACGAGGCATCCGACCCGAGCGCCTCCCAGGTGCCGAGCCCCATCTCTTCTTCGGAGGCCCGCTCCTCGCGGTTCGCGGACTCGAGCAGGCTGTCGTCGAGGCCGTCGTCGTCATCGTCGCCGCCCCGGCGGTCGAGGGCGTGATCGCGTTCGAGCTCCATCTGAGACGCGAGGTTCATGAGGGTGGGCACGTTGGGCAGGAAGACCGAAGCCGTCTCACCGCGACGGCGCGCCCGCACGAAGCGGCCGATCGCCTGGGCGAAGAAGAGGGGTGTCGAAGCGCTCGTGGCGTAGACGCCCACCGCGAGGCGCGGCACGTCGACGCCCTCGGACACCATGCGCACGGCGACCATCCACCGGCTGGTGTTCGCCGAGAACTCCTCGATGCGCGAGCTCGCCTCCTTCTCGTCGGAGAGCACGATCGTCACCTTCTCGCCGCAGATCTGTTCGAGGATCTGCGCGTAGGCGCGGGCGACGGTCTGGTCGGTCGCGATGACGAGGCCACCGGCGTCGGGGATGCCGTGGCGCACCTCGGTGAGGCGCCGGTCCGCAGCGGCGAGCACCGCTGGGATCCACTCGCCGCTCGGTTCGAGCGCCGTGCGCCAGGCCGACGAAGTGATGTCCTTGGTGTTGTCTTCGCCGAGCTTCGCCTCCATCTCGTCGCCGGCCTTCGTGCGCCAGCGCATGTGGCCCGCGTAGACCATGAAGAGCACCGGGCGCACGACGCCGTCGGCGAGGGCGCGGCCGTATCCGTAGTTGTAGTCGGACCTCGAGAGACGCACTCCCTGCGCGTCGGGAACGTAGTCGACGAACGGAATGGGAGCGGTGTCGGAGCGGAACGGCGTACCGGTCAGCGACAGCCGCTTCTCGGCGCGTTCGAACGCCTCGCGGATCGCGTCGCCCCACGAGAGCGTGTCGCCGCCGTGGTGCACCTCGTCGAGGATGACGAGGGTCTTGCCCGACATCGTCACCTCGCGATGGAGACCGGGCCGCATCGCGACCTGCGCGTACGTGACGGCGACCCCGTGGTAGTGGCGGGCGGTGCGACCGTGGGCGTTGCGGAAATCCGGGTCGAGTCGAATACCGGCACGCGCCGCGGCATCCGCCCACTGCCGTTTCAGGTGGTCGGTCGGCGCCACCACGGTGATGCGGTCGATGATGCGCCGCGCCCGGAGTTCTGCCGCGAGTCGCAGGGCGAAGGTCGTCTTGCCGGCACCCGGCGTCGCGGCAGCGAGGAAGTCGCGCGGCAGTTCGGTGAGGTACTGCTCGAGGGCCTCGGCCTGCCAGGCCCGGAGCTTCGAAGCCGTTCCCCACGCTGCGCGTTCGGGGAACGAGGGTGAGAGGTGTTCGGCGGCTGACGTGCCCGGTTGGGGGCCGAAAGGGATCGCGGTACTCACTGGATCCGAGCGTAGCGGAGGCGCCCGACATCCCCGAACCGGGACCGAGTTGGCACAATGGAGGAATGGTCTCGCAACAGCATCCCTGGTCGCGCTACGTCGCCCTCGGCGACTCCTTCACCGAGGGCATCGGAGATCCCGAGCCCAACGCACCCGGCGGACACCGCGGGTGGGCCGACCGCGTCGCCGAAGAGCTCGCCCAGGGCACCGAGGATTTCGCCTACGCGAACCTCGCCGTGCGCGGAAAGCTCATCCAGCAGATCATCGACGAGCAGATCGAGCCGGCGCTCGCGCTGCACCCCGATCTCATCACGATCTCGGCGGGCGGCAACGACGTCATCCGGCCGCGCACCGATCCCGACGAGATCGCGGCGCGCTTCGAGTACGCGATCGAGCGACTCTCCCGCGACCACGCGACCATCGTCATCTTCACGGGCGTCGACGTCGGCTTCTCCCCCGTGTTCCGCGGCATCCGCGGCAAGGTCGCGATCTACAACGAGAACCTGCGCACGATCGCCGCGAAGTACGACTGCATCGTGGCCGACCAGTGGGCGCTGACGGCCATTCAGGACCAGCGCATGTGGGCCCCCGACCGCCTGCACCTGAACTCCCTCGGCCATCACACGGTCGCACGCATGGTGATCGACGCGCTGAACGTCGAGCACGATCTCGAGCCGCTGCGACCCGAGCCGCTGCCGTCGAGCACGTGGCGTCAGGCGCGCGTCGACGACATCTCCTGGGCGCGCGAGTACCTCGTGCCGTGGGTCGTGCGGCGCATCCGTCACCAGTCGTCGGGCGATCTCATCAGCGCCAAGCGACCGGATGCCGCGCCGTACGGGTCACCCGAGTAGGTCGGACGACGCTCGGCGGCACGGCCGAGGGCCAGGGCTGTCAGTCGAGCGCCCCCGGGTTGGAGAGGCGCCACCACGCCCCGGGATCTTCGATGCCGGCATCGAGCACGAGCGGCACGCTGATCTCCTGAGTGCCGGCGCGAACGATCGCGCTGCCGACCTCCTCGCCCCGCTGCGCCAGCGTGATGGGATCGGCCCGCACCTCGACGTCGACGGGCGTGTCGCTCCATACGACGACGGTGGCGCCGTCGGCGGTGCGGGCCCGAGCGGACACGCCCCACGGCGTCGTGTACTCGGCGAGCACTTGATTCGCCTCGAGCGGCACGACCTCGTGGAAGCCGGGGGCGACGGAGTCGAGCAGCGCGGCGATGGCCTCGTCGAGGACGGAGTGGTTCTCGCCGCCGAGGAGCACGCCGACCACGGTCACCGTCGAGGTGCCGACCGCGTAGTCGGCCGTGAAGAGCAGGTTCGCCGCGTCATCCGTCGTGCCGGTCTTCATGCCGTCGACGCCGTGCGTGCCGAGCAGCTTGTTCGAGTTCTCCAGCGTGCCGAGCTCTGGGATCTCGACGCTCTTCGAGGCGACGATGGCTGCGATCGTCGGGTCGCGGAGCGCGATCTCGCCGAGGAGGACCATGTCTGACGCCGTGCCGAGGTTGTCGTCGGAGATGCCGCTGGAGTCGACCACGTGCGTGTTCGCGAGCCCGTTGGCGGCGAGCCAGGCATTGGCCTTCTCGACCAGCGCCTGCTCGGAACCGAAGGCCCAGTTCGCGATGGAGATGCCGTAGTTGTTGCCCGACGGGATGAGGAGCGCCTCGAGGCTCTCCTTCAGACTCAGGGTCGCACCCGCCTCGACGGGGGCGACCGAGCCGTTCTGGGCGACCATGTCCCAGTAGATGTCGACGTCGTCGTCGGTGTACTCGATGTCGGGCCCGCTCTCGCCTGCGGCGATCGGATGCTCGGCGAGCACGGTGAGTGCGGTGATGACCTTGGTGATGCTCGCCATCGGCATGGGGGTCGACTCGTTGCCGGCGGCCATGAGCCCCTCGAATCCGACGGCGCCGACGGCATAGCCCCCGAAGCCGGGCAGCGCCAGCGACTGCGGCGCCGCTGCGACCGGCTCGGGGTCGGTGACCTGCGGAGCGGCAGCGGGCACGGCGGCACCGAGCGCGTTGGCCGTGTACAGGCCGCCAGTGGTGATCAGCGCGATGACGACTGCGATCGCACTGAAGACGACGATGCGCCGGCGTCGGTACACCTTCGCCTTCGCCGCAGCGGCGTCGAGTTCGGTCATGACGTCGCCTCGTCGGGCGCACCGACCTCGTCGGGCAGCGCGACCGCGTACAGCACGACCGCGGCGGCGGCCGCGACGTTCAGCGAGTCGACGCCGTGGCGCATGGGGATCGTCACGACCTGATCGGCCGCCTCGAGCGCCGTGCGGCTGAGTCCGTCGCCCTCGGCGCCGAACACGAGTGCGAGCCGTTCCGGGGCGTCGGCGGCGAGCTCGGGCAGCGAGACCGCATCGTCGGCGAGGGCGAGGGCCGCGATCGTGAAACCGTGCCGGTGCAGCAGCTCGGCCGCCTGCGGCCATTCGGGCAGCCGGGTCCACGGCACCTGGAACACGGTGCCCATGCTCACGCGCACGCTCCGCCGGTAGAGGGGGTCGGCGCAGCGAGGACTGACGAGCACCGCATCGGCGCCGAGCGCGGCGACGCTGCGGAAGATCGCCCCGACGTTCGTGTGGTCGACGATGTCCTCGAGCACGACGACGCGGCGGGCGCTCGCGAGGAGCTCGGCCGGATCGGCGAGCACCGGGCGTTCGAAGGCCGCCAGGGCGCCGCGGTGCACGCGGTACCCGGTGATCGCCTCGAGCTGGTCGGGGTCGGCGAGGTGCACGGGGATGTCGAACGGCGCGAGCACCGGTTCGAGGCCCGCGAGCCACTTCTCCTCCATGAGCACCGAGCGCGGGCGGTGGCCGGCGCCGATCGCCCGGCGGATGACCTTCGCCGATTCGGCGATGTACAGGCCCTGTTCGGGCTCGTGGGCGCTGCGCAGCGCGACGTCGGTGAGCCGTGCGTAATCGGCCACCGCATCGGATGCCGCGTCGCGGACTCGTTCGATGTGCATGCGTCTCCTCACCCTCCAGCCTGCCAGTGCGCGAAACATTCCGGAAAACGGACGCGTCTAGACTCGGGAACATCGCCGAAGGGAGAGTCGTGTGAGCACTGGTATCGAGGCTCCGGTCGAGGCCGAAGCGCACGTCGCCGAGGCGATCGAGCTCCTCCGCGGCGCGCGCGTCGCGGTGCTGACCGGTGCGGGCGTCAGCACCGATTCGGGCATCCCCGACTACCGCGGCGAAGGCGCGCCGGTGCGCACGCCGATGACCGTGCAGACCTTCCTCGCCTCCGAGCAGGCTCGCAAGCGCTACTGGGCGGGCAGCCACCTCGGCTGGCGCACCTTCGCCAGCGCGGTGCCGAACCGCGGCCACCTCGCCCTCGCCGAACTCGAAGCCCGCGGCATCGTCAGCGGCGTGATCACCCAGAACGTCGACGGCCTGCACCGTCGCGCGGGCAACCAGCACGTCATCGAACTGCACGGCAGCATGGACCGGGTGCTGTGCCTCACCTGCGGACAGCACTACGCTCGTCAGGCGGTCGCGGCGCGACTCGAGGACCTGAACCCCGAGATCGACCTCGAGACCGCGATCCGCCCGGCCCCCGACGGAGATGTCGAGGTCGACGACGTCGACGCGATGGTGGTGCCGGCCTGCACCGTCTGCGGCGGCATCCTGAAGCCCGACGTGGTGTTCTTCGGCGAGTTCGTGCCCGCCGACCGGTTCCAGGCTGCGGCGTCGCTCGTGCAGGGCGCCGACGTGCTGCTCGTGGCGGGCTCATCGCTCGTCGTGAACTCGGGCATGCGGCTCATCGAGCAGGCGAGGCGCAAGCGCCTGCCGATCGTCATCATCAACCGCGGACTCACGAAGGGCGACGGCCGTGCCGCGGTCAAGATCGAGGCGGGCGCGAGCGAGACGCTCGTCGCCATCGCGGCCGCCCTCGATTCGTGACCGTCGTCGTCGTTCTGCGAGAGTTGACGTCATGACGGATGCCCCGACCGACGCCACTCGCACCGACTCGGTGCTCATCGCCCTCGTGCGTCACGGCGAGACGGAGTGGAATCGTCAGCGACGCATCCAGGGCACGACCGACATCCCACTGAACGACACCGGTCGGCTGCAGGCGGCGGAGACGGGCGAGCGACTCGCAGGCGAGCAGTGGGACGCCGTCTACGGCACGCCGCTCTCCCGCGCGGCGGAGACCGCGCAGATCATCGCGCGCACCCTCGAACTGCCCGAGCCCGAACTCCTGGCCGATCTCGCCGAACGCGCCCACGGCGTGCTCGAAGGACTCGACCATGCAGGCAGGGCAGCGGTCGAGGCGCAGGCGGCGACCATCGAGGGCCTCGAGCCTCGTTCGACCGTGATCGCCCGATCGACCGCGGCGCTCGCGGGGGTCGCCGCGGCGCACCCCGGCGGCTCGATCGTCGTGGTCACGCACGGCGGCGTCATCCACTCGCTCATGCTGCATCTCAGCGACTGGACGCTGCCCGGCACCGGCTACGCGGTCGCCAACGGCTCGGTGCACCTCGTGCGTTTCGAGGCGGGCGAGCTGGCGCTCGTCGAGCCCGAGGCGCTCACGGGCACCGACGCGTGACGAGACGCCGCGCTGCGCCCGCACGGCACCCGTCGGGCCGTGCCTGACCGCTCTCGGTTCAGCCGACCCGTCGGCGACGACGTCGGCGATCGCCCGCGACCGTCGACAGCATGAGCGCGAGCAGGCGGTCGGCCGACGCCGCCCAGTTGTAGCGGGCGGCCACGCCCACGCCCGCCTCGGAGCGCCGCTCCCACTCGCCCGCGCGTTCGAGCGACCACAGTGCCGCGACGAGCGACTCGGGGTTCTCGGGGTCGAAGTAGACGGCGGCGTCGCCGCCGATCTCGCGGAAGATCGGGATGTCGCTGACGACCACGGGGGTGCCGAGCCGCATCGCCTCGACGAGCGGGATGCCGAAGCCCTCGGCCTTCGACGCGTGCACGAGCGCGGTCGCGCCCGAGAGCAGCTCGGCGTACGCGGCATCGGTCACGCCGTCGTGGAAGACGAGCCGAGCCTGCGGTGCGAGTCGCGTGAGCCGCGACCGCTCGTCGGCGCTGATTCGGCTCAGCAGGTGCAACTCGTGGTCGGGCAGCGCGGCGACGGCGCGCACGAGCGTGTCGACGTTCTTGTAGGGCATGTAGGAGCCCATGTAGACGAGGCGGTGCCCCTCGGGCCGCGTGCGCGGCAGCGCAGGAGTGCCGAGGTCGTCGGCCGCGTTCGGCACGACGGTGACGGGCCGGTCGGTCAGGTGGTGCTCGTGGATGAGCCCGGCTGTGGTCTCGGAGACCGTGACGACCTGGTCGGCGCGGTTCAGCAGCATGCGCTGGGGCCACCAGGCGAGGTGGTAGAGGCGCCAGAGCAGCCGCACCGGGACCGGCAGGTCGCGCGGCGGTGTGCGGTTCTCGTAGTAGATCAGGTCGTGCAGGGTCAGCAGCAGCTTGTAGTCGCGCCCCCACGAGCCCATCGTCTGCATCGGCGTGAACACGACATCGGGCCGGAGCCTCTTGACCTGCAGTGCGACGAGCGGCTCGCGGATGCTCGTGGGCGAGCTCACGAGCTGCCACGGCAGTTCGGGCAGCATCGCGAGCTGGCGGTGGTCGCTCACGAGCATGGTGAGCGGATGCCGCTTGCCGAGCTCGGTCACGATGCCCGACGTGAACCGGCTGATGCCGTCGTGCTGCCCGATGCGGGTGTAGCGGCAGTCGACGACGATCCTCACGCGCGCGCCCCGGCGCCGAGGAACGTCAGGATGCGGGACGCGGCGTCGCCGGGCGTCTCGTAGTGGATGAGGTGGCCGACCTCGGGGATGACCTCGAGCGTCGCGTCGGGGAAGAGCGTGACGAGTCGGTGCTGCGCCGCGATCGGGGTGACGTCGTCGCGCTCGGCGGCGACGAGGAGCGTCGGCACCGCGATGTCGGCGGCGTACTCGCTGACGTCGTTGCTGACGGAGGCCTGGAACGCCTCGAGCACGGCATCGCGGTCGCCGAACGCCGAGAAGTACTGGTCGTGCTGGTCGTGGATGAAGCGACGGAGCGACTTCGACCGGGTCTTGGCCATCGTCACGCTCATGACGCGCACGACCACGCCGTTGCGCAGCAGTGCGAACCCGGCGCGCTCGGGCAGCGCGGCCGCGGTGCGGTAGTAGAGGACCGCGAGCCGGGTCATGACACCGCGAGGGCCTTCGAGCGCCGGGGCGCCGATGGGGTTGACGAGCACGAGGCGCTCGGGTGCGAGCCCGCCTGCGACCGCGGCCGACGAGACGATCGAGCCGAACGAGTGGCCGAGCAGCGCGTAGGGCCCGGTGATGCCGACGGCGTCGATGAAGGCGCCGAGCCAGTCGGCGTACGCCTCGATGTCGTGCGGGCGGCCTGCGAAGGTCGCCGACTCGCCGAAGCCCGGCAGGTCGGGCGAGATGATGCGGAACCCGGGAAGCTGGGCGACGACGGGTTCGAGGCCGTGGTGATCACCGCGGAAGCCGTGCACGAGCACGAGCACCGGGGCGTCGGCTTCGC
Source organism: Agromyces hippuratus (assembly GCF_013410355.1). Taxonomy (NCBI): domain Bacteria; kingdom Bacillati; phylum Actinomycetota; class Actinomycetes; order Micrococcales; family Microbacteriaceae; genus Agromyces; species Agromyces hippuratus. The sequence continues at coordinate 733,651 of NZ_JACCFI010000001.1, forward strand.
CGTACTCCCACCAGGCGGTCTCGGTGCCGTCGACGTCGACGCGGTGCGCTCGCACGGGGATGCGAGCGAGTTGCTCGGCGTACGGAGAGGTGATCATCCTTTCCATTCTATGGCGCGGTGCTGGGCGATTCCCGTTCCCTGTGGAGAGGCGACGCCGTGTGGATGCCCCCGACACGCGCCCTCGCGCGGCCTCGATGACGGTGGCCGACCATAGCCTGACGGCATGGATCTTCTGGGTGGCCACTGGGCCGACACGCTCGCCGTCTTCGACCTCGAGACGACGGGCATCGACGTCGACACCTGTCGCATCGTCACGGCGCACGTCGGCGTCATCGGCGCGTCGGGCGAGGTGCTCGAGCAGCGCGAGTGGCTCGTCGACCCAGGGGTCGAGATCCCGACGGCGGCGTCGCTCATCCACGGCGTCAGCACCGAGCGCGCCCGCCTCGAGGGGCAGTCGGCCATCAACGCGGTCGCTGAGATCATCGGCGCCCTGACGGATGCCGCTTCGCGCGGCCTGCCGATCGTGGCGTACAACGCCGCCTACGACCTCACGATCCTCGACCGCGAGGCGTCGCGCTACGGCATCGATCCCCTGCCCGTCCCCGGTGCCGTGATCGACCCGCTCGTCATCGACAAGGCCGTCGACAAGTACCGCCGCGGCAAGCGCACGCTCTCCGCGACCGCCGAGCACTACGGCGTCGTGCTCGACGACGCCCACGACGCCGGTGCCGACGCGGTCGCGGCAGGTCGGGTCGCGCAGGCCATCGCCCGCAGCTTCCCAGAGCTCGCCGCGACCGCCGTCGCCGAGCTGCACGCGCGACAGGTCGACTGGAGCCGCGAGCAGGCCGAAAGCTACCAGGCGTGGCGCCGCAAGAACGGCGAGCCCGAGTTCACGACCTCAGGCGCCTGGCCGGTGCGCTGAGCCGACGTTCGGCTCCCCCGACTCGCGAATGCGCGAGTAGACCAGCAGGTCGCGTCGCTCGGAGCGGATCACGCGCCACGACCTGAGCAACCCCTCGCGCTGGAACCCGGCCGCCTCGGCCGCCTTCCAGGAGCCGGTGTTCCAGGGTTCGACGAACAGTTCGAGACGCTCGATCGACGGCAGGGTCCACGCCCACTCGCTGAGCGCACGCAGCGCCGCGGATGCGTGGCCGTTGCCGCGCGCCGACTCGACGACCCAGTAGCCGACGCTCGCGCGCCCCGGATCGTCGCGAACGGGCCAGAGCCCGATCTGGCCGATGGCGCGATCCGCTGCGTCCGCGATCGCGAACGAGTACCCGGTGCCCGAGCGCAGGCGTCGATGCTGGCGGGCGATGTAGGCGAGGGCGCCGCGCCGATCGGCGTCGCGAGGAACGGTCGTGAGGTCGGGGATCAGCGGGTCTCGCGACGCCTCGCACACCGTCTCGACGTCATCGTCACAGAACGCGCGGAGCGCGATGCCCGCACCCGTCACTGCGGCGGGCAGCACGAGTGCTCGTGGCATGCTCCTGCGAGTGCTCGATCGTCCCGGCATCCGGCGACGCTAGCACGACGCCCGCTGCGGCCGCCCGTCGACGGCCGAGCGTACGACGAAGGCCCCGCCGATGGCGGGGCCTTCGTGGACGACAGTGCTTACGCGCCGAAGTTCTTGAAGCGCTGGTTGAACTTCTCGACGCGACCGGCCGAGTCCATGATGCGCTGCTTGCCCGTGTAGAACGGGTGCGACTCCGACGAGATCTCGACGTCGATGACCGGGTAGGTCTCACCGTCGAGCTCGATCGTCTTGTCGCTCGTCGCCGTCGAGCGGGTGAGGAACGTGGCGCCCGAAGCGAGGTCGCGGAAGACGATCGCGTTGTACTCGGGGTGGATGTCGGTCTTCATGGAGACTTCCTTGGATTTCAGCTGGTGAAGCATTCGGACGGTGGATACGAAACCTGCGCGCACGCAGGGAAGAAAGGCGGCCCACGGGCCAGCTATCGATCTTAGCAGAGTCGACAGCGAAATGCGGTCACACGGCGCGAGCCGCGTATCGACCGTCGGTCTCGGTCAGTTCGATCTTCATGTCGAACGTCTTCGAGAGGTTCTCGGCGGTGAGCGACTCCGCGAGCGGACCCGCGGTCACGATGCCGCCCTTCTGCAGCAGCAGTGCGTGCGTGAAGCCGACGGGGATCTCTTCGACGTGGTGGGTGACCATCACGATCGCGGGAGAAGCCGACGATGCGGCGTAGCCGCCGAGCAGCGCGACGAGCTCTTCGCGGGCACCGAGGTCGAGGCTCGCGGCCGGCTCGTCGAGCAGCAGCAGTTCGGGGTCGGTCATGACCGATCGGGCGATCTGCACGCGCTTCTGCTCGCCGTCGGAGAGGCTGCCGAAGCGGCGGTCGGCGAAGCCCTCGAGGCCCCACTCCGAGAGCACGCGCTGCGCACGACGCAGGTCGATCGCCTCGTACTCCTCGTTCCATCGGCCGGTGACCGAGTACGCCGCCGTGAGCACGACGTCGATGACGGTCTCGTTGCGCGGGATCTTACGGGCCATCGCCGTCGAGGCGAAGCCGATCATGGGGCGCAGCTCGAAGACGTCGACCTTGCCGAGCGCCTCCTGCAGCACGTCGGCCGAGCCCGAGGTCGGGTGCATCGCTGCGGCTGCGATCTGCAGCAGCGTGGTCTTGCCCGCGCCGTTCGGCCCGAGGATGACCCATCGCTCATCGGAGGCGACGCTCCAGTTGACGGAGTCGAGGATCGTGTTGCCATCGCGGACCACCGACACATCGTGGAACTGCAGAACCGTGCTCGCCATGCGTCCCATGCTATCGGCAGCGCGGAGGTCGCTCGGCGCACCCCGCACGCAGAGCGCGTCGGCGGCAGGTCATCGAGCGAGGACGCGCCCGTAGAGGTCGAGCGTGCGTTCGGCGATCGCGGCCCAGCCGAAGTCGGTCTCGGCGCGGCGGCGCCCTGCAGCACCCATCTCGGCCGCGCGGGCGGGATCGCTCACCACGGCCGTGAGCGCGGCGGCGAGATCGGCGACGAACCGGTCGGGATCGACCGGCGTGCCGGTGCCGTCGTCGAGCTGCTCGATCGGCACGAGCACCCCCGTGACGCCGTCGGCGACGACCTCGGGGATGCCGCCCGTCGCGGTGCCGACGACCGGAGCGCCGCAGGCCATGGCTTCGAGGTTCACGATGCCGAGGGGTTCGTAGACCGAGGGGCAGACGAAGGTCGTTGCGGCCGTGAGGAGCGCCGAGAGCTCCGCGCGGGGCAGATGACGATCGATCCACACGACGCCGTCGCGTTCGCTGCGCAGCTCGTCGACGAGGGAGGTGACCTCCGCCATGATCTCGTCGGTATCGGGCGCACCGGCGCACAGCACGAGCTGCACGTCGTCGGGCAGCAGCCGCGCCGCACGCAGCAGGTAGGGCAGCCCCTTCTGCCGCGTGATGCGGCCGACGAAGATCACCGACGGCCGATCGGGGTCGACGCCCAGCGACCGCACGACATCGGGGTCGTGGTGCGGAGCCCAGTCGACGAGATCGATGCCGTTGTACACGACCTCGACCCGGCTCGGCTCGATCGAGGGATACGACCGAAGGATGTCGCGGCGCATGCCCTCACTGACTGCGATGACCGCATCGGCGTCTTCGAAGGCGGCGCGCTCGACCCACGACGAGAGCCGGTAGCCGCCGCCGAGCTGCTCGGCCTTCCACGGTCGCAGCGGCTCGAGGCTGTGCGCGGTCACGACGTGCGGCACCCCGTGCAGGCGCTTCGCCGTGAAGCCGGCGAAATTCGCGTACCAGGTGTGCGAGTGCACGAGATCGGCCCCGGCCGCGTCGCCGGCCATGAGCAGATCGACACCCATCGTGCCGAGCGCCGGGTTCGCCTCCGCGAACTCGGGCGGCGTCGGATAGCCGAAGGTTCCCACTTCGTCACGCGGCGCACCGAAGCACCGCACCTGCACGTCGATGCTCGTGCGCAGCGCGCGAACGAGCTCGGCGACGTGCACACCGGCACCGCCGTAGACCTCGGGTGGGTACTCGCGGGTGAGCAGGTCGACGCGCATGCAGCAAACGTAGCGCAGCGGCATCCGTCATGCCCCGACTTCGCGGCCCGCCGACGGCTCGCGCTGACTACAGTTGTGGCATGGCGACGCGCAAGGTATTCGGCATCGTCCTCGCCGGCGGCGAGGGCAAGCGACTCATGCCCCTGACGGAAGACCGTGCGAAGCCGGCGGTGCCCTTCGGAGGGCAATACCGACTGATCGATTTCGCGCTCTCGAATCTGCTGAACTCGGGGCTGCGGCAGATCGTCGTGCTCACCCAGTACAAGTCGCACAGCCTCGACCGGCACGTGTCGCAGACCTGGCGCATGAGCGGACTCCTGAACTCCTACGTCGCCTCCGTGCCGGCGCAGCAGCGCCTCGGCAAGCGCTGGTTCTCGGGGTCGGCCGACGCCATCCTGCAGAGCCTCAACCTCATCTACGACGAGCAGCCCGACATCATCGTCGTCGTCGGCGCCGACCACGTGTACCGCATGGACTTCAGCCAGATGATCGACGCGCACATCGAGTCGGGCGCTGCGGCGACCGTGGCTGCGATCCGGCAGCCGATCGGGCTCGCCGACCAGTTCGGCGTCATCGAGGTCGACGCCGCCGACCCCGGCCGCATCCACCGCTTCCTCGAGAAGCCCACCGACCCCGTCGGGCTGCCCGACTCCCCCGGTGAAGTGCTCGCCTCGATGGGCAACTACGTGTTCGACGCCGATGCGCTCATCGATGCCGTGCTGCGCGACGGCGAACGCACGGACTCGAGCCACGACATGGGCGGCGACATCATCCCGGCATTCGTGGCGCAGGGCGCAGCGGGCGTCTACGACCTGCAGCGCAACGAGGTGCCCGGGTCGACCGATCGCGACCGGTACTACTGGCGCGACGTCGGAACCATCGACTCGTTCTTCGAGGCGCACCAAGACCTCATCTCGGTGCTGCCCGTCTTCAACCTGTACAACCGGGAGTGGCCCATCTTCAGCCAGCAACTGAACTCCCCGCCGGCGAAGTTCACCCGCGACGCCCGAGGCACCCTCGGTACGGTCATCGACTCGATCGTCTCGCTCGGCTCCGTGATCTCGGGTGCCCACGTCGAACGCAGCGTCATCGGGCCGTGGGCGAAGGTCGGCTCCGGTGCGCACGTCTCCGACTCGATCCTCTTCGACCGGGCGCGCATCGACGCCCGAGCGACCGTGCAACGGGCGATCCTCGACAAGGAGGTCATCGTCGAGGCGGGAGCGCGCATCGGCGTCGACCGGGCCGAAGACATCGCCAGGGGGTTCATCGTGACCGACAGCGGAATCACCGTCGTGGGCAAGGGCTCGCGCGTCCGGGCCACCGCGTGAGCGCCGGCACCATCGGCCGCGCGAGCGGCCCCCTCGTCGTGCTCGACGCCGACTCGACCCTCATCCGCGAAGAGGCGATCGAACTGCTGGCCGAGGCCGCAGGCACCCTCGAACACGTCGCCGCCGTCACCGAGCGGGCCATGCGCGGCGAGCTCGACTTCGCCGAGAGCCTGCGCGAGCGGGTTGCGACGCTCGCCGGACTCGACGTCTCGGTGCTCGCCGCCGCACGTGAGCGGATGACGCCCACCCCCGGCGTGCAGCAGCTCATCGACGGCGTGCATGCGGCCGGCGGACGCGTCGGCGTCGTCTCCGGCGGCTTCCACGAGTTGCTCGACCCGCTCGCCGAGCGTCTCGGGCTCGACTTCTGCCGGGCGAATCGGCTGGAGGTCACCGATGGACGACTCACCGGCCGGGTCGACGGGCCGATCATCGACGCCGCCGCGAAGGCGACCGCGCTCGCCGAATGGGCGGATGCCGCCGGCATCCCGATCCGGCGCACCGTCGCGGTCGGCGACGGCGCGAACGACCTGCAGATGCTCGACCGGGCAGCACTCGGCATCGCCTTCTGCGCGAAGCCGATCGTGCGAGCGCAGGCGGATCTCATGATCGACCGCCCCGACCTGTCGCCGGTGCTCACCGTGCTCGGCCTTCGTGGGTGAACCGGGGAGTGCCGCTCGTTGACCCCTGTGCACGCGGCGGCGTAGCATCGCGGCATGGCTGAGGTCGAGGGTGTGCGCTCGACGCAGCCGGTGATCGTCGGCGTGGTACCCGGGCAGCCCGCACAGGTGGTGCAGCAGGCTGCCGTGTTCGCGAGTCGGTTCGGAACCGAGTTGGTGTGCGCGTACGTCAACCCTGCTCGCTATCCGGTCGAGGAGGCCGCCGACGGATCGGTCGAGAGCGCCTCGCTCGATCCCGATTTCGCCGGCGACGATGAGACGGTGTTCGACGAATCGCTGACCCGATCGCTGCGAGAGCGCCTCGCCACGACCGCCGTGCCCTGGCGCACGCTCGCGCTCGCCGGCGACGTCGCCGGTGCTCTCGGGCACCTCGCCGAGACGCTCGACGCCGCCATGATCGTCGTGGGCGCGCACGAGCACTCACTCGGCGGGAGCGTGCGCGAGTTCTTCAGTCGCTCGGTCGGCGCGCAACTGGCGCACCGCCAACCGCGACCGATCGTCATCGTTCCTGCATCGCAGCACGCGGCGGCCGAGCCCGGCCGCGGAACCGACTCGTGACGGATGCACGGCCACCACACCTCCGGTGGGCGGCCATCGGGCTCGTCGTGGTGGGAGGCATGGCCGGGTCCGCTGCCCGCGCCGGGCTCACTCTGGCGATCCCCACCGTCGCTGGGGTGCCGATCGCCATCGCGCTCGTCAACATCGTCGGCGCGTTCGTGCTCGGTTGCCTGTATTCCCTGCTCGCGCACCGGAGCCCCGCGGACGCATCGGCCGTGCGGATCCGCCTCCTCCTCGGCACCGGTTTCTGCGGCGGATTCACGACCTACAGCGCGCTCGCCAACGACACCGTCGTGCTCGCGGTGAACGGTGGGCTCGGCGCGGCGACGCTCTACGCGTTCGGCACCCTGCTGGTCGGCGGTCTCGCCACCTGGGCGGGAATCGTCGCCGGGACCGCATCCGACGGAAGCCGGCGACGCACCGGTCGAGGTGGTGAAGCCGCATGACGCTGCCGCTCTTCCTCCTGATCGTCGTCACGGGCGGGCTCGGCGCGGGCGTGCGCTTCGTGGTTGACGGCCTCATCCGGTCACGAGTCCGCACCGCGTTCCCCTGGGCGACGACGGTCATCAACGTGTCGGGTTCCTTCGCGCTCGGCCTCATCATCGGCGCAACCCTCTCGAACCTGCTGTCCCCCGAGCTCGCGCTCGTGCTCGGAACCGGGTTCCTCGGCGGCTACACGACCTTCAGCACCGCGAGCTACGAGACGGTGCAGCTCGTTCGACAGCGACGATTCGCCGCCTCGTTCGTCAGCGGGGTGCTGATGCTCGTGTTCTCGCTCACGGCCGCAGGCCTCGGGCTCTGGCTCGGCAGCGCGTTCTGACCGCTCCGGAGCGTCGAGTGGTTCGGTGCGAGCCGACGATGGTGTCGGACGCTGCGAACGGACCTTCTCCATGAACAGCGGGTGGTTGGCGGGCTTGACTCGAGACGAACCCGTCCATGTATTCTTGTCCGCACATAGTTGTCGAGCAAAGGAGCGAGACGAAGATATGCGGCACATGCAGAGCACGTGGAAGGTGATCATCGGCGCAGCTGCGGGCGCGTTGATGATCGGAACGACGACGATATCGGCGCAGGCGGCACCGCCCGATGGCGCGCACAGGCCCCCGCAGGTGCAGACGCAGTCCGACAGCTCTCGTCATCACGCCGCGGCGGCGGTGGCTGCGCTGGTGGACTTCTACAACCCGGAGAACGGACGGTTCGATCCGGGCCCCTCATGGTGGCAGACCGGAAACTCACTGCAGGTGGTGCTGGACTTCGAGCAGCGAGCGAACGACACGTCCTACCTCCCGCTGGTCGAAGAGGCCGTGACGATGCTGCGGGCTCCGCAGGACTGGTGGCCGCAGGGCGGAGGTGAGTTCCGGACCGACTCCACCGACGACACGGGATGGTACGCGTTGGCGATGGTGCGCCTGTACGAACTCACGGGGAAGACCGAGTACCTCGACATCGCCAAGCTCGATGAGGCCTACATGCGCGACTACTGGGACGACCGTTGCGGTGGCGGGATCGTCTGGGACATCCCGTCGAACAGCTACAAGAACGCCATCAGCAATTCGCTGTACCTCAAGCTGACGGCTTCACTCCACAACGCCATCCCCGGGGACACGTTCTACCTCTCCCGTGCGCTCGAGGAATGGGAGTGGTTCAAGGCGAGCGGCATGATCAATTCGGACCATCTGGTCAACGATGGGCTCCGGGATGACTGCACGAGCAACGGCGGGACGACCTGGACCTACAACCAGGGCTCGCTCATCGGCGGTCTGGTCGAGCTCGCTGAGGCGACGGGCGACCGCAGTCTGCTCACCGAGGCGAGGGCGATCGCAGATGCCACGCTCTCGAGCCCCGCGTTGGCGCCGGGAGGCGTGTTGACGGAGCCGTGCGAGCCGACCCGGTGCAACACGGATCAGTCGGCGTTCAAGGGGATCTTCGCGCGCAACCTCGCGGAACTGGACGACGTGCTGCCGGGCCATCCGTACAAGAAGTGGCTGAAGAATCAGGCCGAGCTCGCCTACTCCGTCGACCGGAATGATGCGAACCAGTTCGGTCTGTCGTGGGGTGGACCGTTCGATCGTGCCGATATCGGCCGGCAGGACTCCGGGACCTCGCTGATGGTCGCCGCGCTCTGACAGGCGGGATGGGCGGCCGGTTCGTGATGCCCGGTCGCCCATGCGGTCAGCGTGTTCCGGCCCCGCCCTGCGCTCGGATCAGCCCAGCGGCGCCTCCTGCAGCGTCACGGTCGTCGTCGCCGGGGTGCCGTCGCGGAGGTACGCGATCTCGACCTCGTCGCCGACCTGGGCCTCCAGCGTGATCGCCGTCAGCGCCTCCGGGTCGGTCGCCGGTTCGCCGTCGACCGCGAGGATGATGTCGCCGGCCCGGATCCCGGCTTCGTCGGCGGGCCCGCCAGCGACGACCGAGGCCACGTACAGGCCGCCCTCGACACCGAAGTCCGCGGCGGCGCTCTCGGGGATCGCGACGACGGACACTCCGAAGTACGGATAGGTCGCAGTGCCGCTCGAGATGAGCTGGTCGACGATCGACATCGCGCGGTCGACGGGCACGGCGAATCCGATGCCGACGCTGCCGCCTCCCGCTTCGCCCGCCTCGTTCGGCACCGTGGCGATCGCGGTGTTGATGCCGATCAGGAGACCATCGCAGTCGACGAGCGGACCGCCCGAGTTGCCCGGGTTGATCGCGGCATCCGTCTGGATCGCACCGGTCAGGATCGTCGTCTCGTCACCGTCGCCCGGCACCGTCACCTCACGGCCGAGCGCACTGACGATGCCCGCGGTCACCGACCCCGAGAGGCCGAGCGGGGCACCGAGAGCGACGACCGGCTGCCCGACGACGACATTCGCCGAGCTCCCGACCTCGATCGTCGGCAGCGCGGACGGGTGGTCGACCTTGAGCACGGCGATGTCGGCCCGTGGATCGCGACCGACGAGGGTCGCGGGTGCGGTCTCGCCGCTGCTGTACAGCACGGCGATCTCGCCGCCGTCGGCCGCGACCGAGATCACGTGGTTGTTCGTGACGATGAAGCCGTCGTCCCTGATGATCTCGCCGGTTCCCACACCGCCTTCGGAGCCGTTGCTCGCGGAGATGGTCACCACGGCGGGCAGCACGGACTCCGAGACCTGCGTCGCATCGCAGACGCTGCCATCGGCGACCGCCGAGGACGCCGACGCCTCAGGCGCCGAAGCGGGTGCCGGACTCGCGAGGTTCCGACCGAGCAGTCCGCCGAGGAATCCCGCGACCAGTCCGAGGACGACCGCGATCACCACGACGATCCAGATCCATCCGCGACCCGGCTTGGCGGCCGGCTGCGGTGGTTCGACGTGCTCCGACATGGCTCCCCCTCGCCCATGCTCTCCGCTGCAGCACCGCGAGGCGTCTCGCAATGCGATTCATCGTTCCCCCGAACTGAACCTGCATCGGATGTCGAATCTCGACCCGAGTGTCCCAAGTCTCCCGCGGGTGCGCGGCGGGGTCAATGATCGGCGAAACTGGAGTCGGCTAGTGCCCCATGCCGAGTCCACCGTCGACGGGGATGACGGCGCCCGAGATGTACCCGGCGTCATCGCCCGCGAGCCAGGCCACGACCTTCGCGACCTCCTCGGGCGCTGCGAAGCGACCGAGCGGGATGCTCTTCTGGTACTCGGCCTGCTGGGCCTCGGGCAATGCGTCGGTCATGTCGGTCTCGATGAACCCGGGGGCGACGACGTTGGCAGTGATGTTGCGCGCTCCGAGCTCGCGGGTGAGCGAGCGCGCCATGCCGACGAGTCCGGCCTTCGACGCCGAGTAGTTGACCTGGCCGGCCGATCCGTAGAGGCCGACGACGCTCGAGATCAACACGATGCGCCCGAAGCGCGCCTTCAGCATGCCCTTGGATGCGCGCTTGACGACACGGAACGCGCCGGTCAGGTTGGTGTCGATGACGCTCGTGAAGTCGTCTTCGCTCATGCGGAGCAGCAGCGTGTCACGCGTGATGCCGGCGTTCGCGACGACGACCTCGACCGGGCCGAGTGCCGCTTCGATCTCGGTGAAGGCGGCGTCGACGGATGCCGCGTCGGTGACGTCGGCCCGAACGGTGAGCGAGCCTTCGGGCCCTTCGCCCGAGCGGGCGGTCACGGCCACGCGGTGGCCCTGGGCGATGAACTCGCGGGCGATCGCGAACCCGATTCCCCGGTTGCCACCGGTCACGAGAACGGTGCGGCTCGTCGTCATGCGTACTTCTCCTTCTGGCGTCGGGCCGATCGGCCCGTTTCAGCTTAGAGGCTCGCGTATTCGAGGCATCCGTCGCCCGCAGTCGGACGTAGGCTTGACGCAAGAGGAGTGCCGCAGGACCACGGCGACCACCATGAAGCAGCAGCAGTCGATCACCACGCTGCCGCCCTCGCCCGAAGCGGAGCGGCGGTCGCGCATGATCAAGTACTCGATCGCGATGTCGATCCGCGTGCTCTGCGTCATCGGGCTGCTCTTCGCACGGGGCTGGTGGCTCGCGGTGTTCGCCGCAGGGGCGATCTTCCTCCCGTACTTCGCGGTGGTGATCGCCAACGTGCAGGGCTCCGGCCGCCAGCGCGCGGTGCTCCGCCCCGGCGGGCTCCTGCGTCGCACTCCCCCGCCGACGGATGACGCGCCGAGCACTGGGAACGCCGCACCACGCGACGAGCCTCACCAGGAACCGCCTCACCAAGAGGACGATTCCCGCCACGACGAACGCGGCGCGGCATGATCGGTGGACTGGGCGCGTCGCCCGACCACGGCGCCTGCTCGCGCGCGCAATGCCGCGAGCCCGCGACCTGGCGCATCGACTGGCGCAACCCGCGCATCCACACCGGCGACCGCGGCAAGACCTGGCTCGCGTGCGACGAGCACGTCGACTACCTGCGCGGTTTCCTCGAGGCGCGCTCGTTCCCGGTCGCGGTCGCGGCATTCGCAGACATCGATGGATCGCGGCCCGACGCCGCAGACGGAGACGACGAGTGAACGACTGGCGATTCCTGTTGCACCGGCGATGGGCGGGCTACCTGCTGCTCACCGTCGTCTTCGCGATCGTCTGCTCTGCGCTCGGCGCCTGGCAGTTCAACCGGCGCACCGAGGCGCTCGCCGAAGTGGCGCGTATCGACGCGAACTACGACGCCGCCGCCGTGTCCGTCGCCGAGGCGCTGCCCGACCCCGACGCCTTCGCCATCGATCAGCGCTGGCAGGTGGTCGCCCTCTCGGGTGAGTACCTCGCCGACGAGGAGGTCGTCGTGCGCAACCGCCCGTTCGAGGGCAGTTCGGGCTTCCAGGTGATCACGCCGTTCCGGCTCGACGACGGCACCGTGTTCATGGTCGACCGCGGGTGGATCGCGCAGAACTCCGAGGGCCGGCCGAGCGACGTGCCGCCGCCGCCGAGCGGGCACGTCGAGATCGAGGCCCGACTGAAGGCCGGTGAAGGGCGCATCGACGGCCGAACGTCGACGGGGAACGAGTTCGCGACCATCGACCTCGAAGAGCTCTCCGAGCGCGTCGGCGAGCCGAGCTACACGGCGGCCTACGGCGTGCTCGTGCAGACCGGGGCCGACGCCGACGAACCGCCGCTGGCGGCCGCCCGCCCCGAACGCGACGAAGGCCCGCACCTCTCGTACGCGCTGCAGTGGTACGTCTTCGCCCTCATGGGCTTCGTCGGCCTCGCCTGGGCGGCGAACCAGGAGCGCAAGGCGCTCGCGGAGACATCCGGTTCGACGGATGCCGCGACGCGCGCGGCCCGCAAGCCGAAGCAGAAGCGGCGCGACGCCGACGCCGACCTCGAAGACGGCGTGCTCGACCGGCACTAGCCGAGCACGCCGGCCTCACGCCAGCTCGATGAGCTCCTGGTACTCGCGGCTCCAGTGGTCTTCGGTGCCGTCGGGCATGATGAGCACGCGCTCGGGATTCAGCGCCTCGACGGCGCCCGGGTCGTGCGAGACGAGCACGACCGAGCCCTCGTAGTGCGCGAGGGCGTCGAGGATCTCGGCGCGGCTCGCGGGGTCGAGGTTGTTGGTCGGTTCGTCGAGGAGCAGCACGTTCGCACCAGAGACGACGATCATCGCGAGCGCGAGACGCGTCTTCTCACCGCCCGAGAGCACGCCGGCCGCCTTGTGCACGTCGTCGCCCGTGAAGAGGAACGAGCCGAGCACCTTGCGCGCCTCGGTCTCGGTGAGGTTCGGCGATGCGCTCACCATGTTCTGGAGCACCGAACGCTTGACGTCGATCGTCTCGTGCTCCTGCGCGTAGTAGCCGACCCGCAGGCCGTGGCCGGCTTCGACGACGCCCGTGTCGGGCGCGTCGACGCCCGCGAGGATGCGGAGCAGGGTCGTCTTGCCGGCACCGTTCAGGCCGATGATGACGACCTTCGAGCCGCGGTCGATCGCGAGGTCGACGGCGGTGAAGATCTCGAGCGAGCCGTAGCTCTTCGACAGGTCTGTTGCCGTGATCGGGGTGCGGCCGCAGGGAGCCGGCGTCGGGAAGCGGAGCTTCGCGACGCGGTCGACGGCGCGCACCTCTTCGAGGCCGGCGAGCAGCTTCTCGGCTCGGGCGACCATCTGGTGCGCCGCGGCGGCCTTCGACGCCTTGGCACCGAACTTCGCGGCCTGCAGCTGCAGGACCCCCGCCTTCTTCTCGGCGTTCATCCGCTCCTTCTTGCGGCGCTCCTCATCTGCGGCACGCTGGCGCTGGTAGTGCTTCCAGCCCATGTTGTAGATGTCGATCGCCGAGCGGTTCGCGTCGAGGTAGAACACCCGGTTCACGACCTCGCCGACGAGCACGACATCGTGGGAGATCACGATGACGCCGCCGCGGTAGTTCTTCAGGAACTCGCGGAGCCAGACGACGGAGTCGGCGTCGAGGTGGTTCGTCGGTTCGTCGAGGATCATCGTCTCGGCGTCGGAGAAGAGGATGCGAGCGAGCTCGATGCGGCGTCGCTGACCACCGGAGAGGGTCTTCAGCGGCTGGTCGAGGATGCGGTCGGGCAGGTTCAGGTTCGAGGCGATCGAGGCGGCCTCGGCTTCGGCGGCGTACCCGCCGAGCGCGTTGAAGCGGTCGGTCAGGTTGCCGTACTTCTTCATGGCGCGTTCGGCGACCTCGGGGTCGTCACTGCCCATGTTCATGCTCGCCTCGTGCATGCCGAGTGCGATCTGCCCGAGCCCGCGTGCATCGAGGATGCGGGTGCGAGCGAGCATCTCGGGGTCGCCCGAGCGCGGATCCTGCGGCAGGTAGCCGATCTCGCCGCTGCGGTCGATGCGGCCCCCCGTGGGCATCGTCTCGCCCGCGAGTGTCTTCGTGAGGGTGGTCTTGCCGGCACCGTTCCGGCCGACGAGGCCGATCTTGTCGCCATCGGAGACGCGGAAGTCGACGTGCTCCATCAGCACGCGCGCACCGATGCGGATCTCGAGATCATGAACGGCGAGCACGGGGGTTCCTCCGAAACGAAAGGGGTGGGATGGCGTGCCGAGCGGCACAGCCTCCCAGTCTATCCCGCCGGGCGCGGCTCCGTGGTGGCGAGACCGCAGCACAGCGGATGTCTCAGGCTTCCGCCAGACTCTGAGCATGCCGAATCTCGCCAGCGACGCGCGCGTCCGCGCTGCCCGACTCGACTCGCACGGGCTCGCACGGGGCCTGCCCTCGGTCACCGCGGCGGTACGACGTCTCGGTGCGGTGCAAGCGCAGGACTTCGCCGCCTCGAAATGGGTGCTCGGCGCGCGCGTGCGCGGATCGGTCGCCGCCGACGTCGATGCCGCCATCGAGTCGCGCGAGGTGCTCCGGTCGTGGCCCATGCGCGGCACCCTGCATCTGGTGCCCGCCGAGTCACTGCGCGACATCCTCGCGATCACGGGCCCGCGCATCCTGCAGAAGGCAACCACGACCCACCGGGAGCTCGGGCTCGACGCCGAGGTCTACGCCGCCGCGCGCGGCATCGCGGAGCGCGAACTCGTGGGCGGCCGCTCGCTCTCGCGCGACGAACTGCAGGCCGCCTGGCAGAGTGCCGGCATCTCGACGGCGGGGCAGCGCGGCTACCACCTGATCTGGTGGCTCGCTCACGACGGCGTGCTCTGCTGCGGACCCGTCGAGGGTCGCGGTCAGCGATTCGTGCTGCTCGACGAATGGTCGCCGCGCGTCGCACCGGCGCGGGCGCGTGACGCGACGCTGACGGCGCTGTTCGTCGCGTATCTGACCGGGCACGGGCCCGCCACCGTGCAGGACTTCTCCTGGTGGAGCGGGCTCACGCTGACCGATGCGCGCGCGGCCCTCGCCGAAGCGGGTGATCAGGTCGTCGCATTCGACGACGAGCGCTTCGTCGTCTCCGATTCAGAGCCGAGCGAGAGCACTGGAGCTTCGCGTGCCACCGGACGCCACGTGCTCGCGGCGTTCGACGAGTACTACCTCGGGTATCGCGATCGCGGCCCGGTCTGCGACCCGGCGCATGCGCCGCGGGTGGTGCCGGGCGGCAACGGCGTCTTCCAGCCCACGCTCGTGCAGAACGGCCGAGTGGTCGGGCTCTGGCGGAAGGTCGAACGGGCGCGCGCGACATCCGTGACGCTCGACGGGTTCGACGGCACGATCGATCCCGCGGCGTTCACCCCGCGCCTGCGCGAGTGGGCACGGTTCTGGGGCAGGGAACTCGGCGAGGTGACCGCGCTCCACTGAGACGAGGTCACCTGCCGTGCCCGGACGCACGAACGGCGGCCGTGCAGGGTGCACGGCCGCCGTTCAGCGGAGCGTCGGGACTACTGCTCGAGTGCGGCCTGCAGCTCGAGTGTGATCGTCACCTGGTCGCCGAGGAGCACACCGCCGGTCTCGAGGGCCGAGTTGTAGAGCAGGCCGAAGTCCTCGCGGTTGATGACGGTCTTCGCCGTGGCGCCGCCCTTGTAGTTGCCGTAGGGGTCGCCGCCGAAGCCGCCGAAGTCGAAGTCGAAGGTGACCGGCTTCGTGATGCCGCGGATCGTGAGGTTGCCGTCGACCTTGAAGTCGCCCTTCTCGACACGCACGCCGGTCGAGACGAAGTCGATCGTCGGGTAGGTCTCGGCCTCGAAGAAGTCGCCGGTGCGCAGGTGCGCGTCGCGGTTCGGCTCGTTCGTGGTGACCGAGGCGACCTCGGCCGACGCGGTGACGCTCGAGTCGAGCGGGTTCTCGGCGGTGACGAACGTCGCGGTGAAGCGCTCGAACTTGCCCTTGACCTTGCTGATCATGATGTGGCGGATGCTGAAGCCGACCTCGCTGTGCGTGGGGTCGATGTTCCAGGTGCCAGCGCGGTAGCCGGGGATCTCGATCGTCGGTGCAGTCGTCGTCATGTTGGGCGGTCTCCCGTGGTTCGGTGTCGTGGCGGCCGTTCGGCCACGCCTATGCAAACGCATGGAGAACGTGGGTATTCCCACCCGACCGAGATGTCTCAGGAACTTCTCGGGTTCAGCTCGCGAGCGTGCGGCGCAGGGTCAGCACCCGCTCGACGGCGTCGTCGAGCTGGGCTTCGGTGATGCGCCCCGAGTGCACGCCGGCGACGATCGCGCCGACGAGACCATCGACCGAGATGCCCATCGATGCGGGATCGGCGGGAAGCACGTAGAGGAGCAGGTCTGCGCCGGCGGCCACCGCGCGCACCGCGTTCTCGCCGGGATCCGCGTACTCGGGCAGCCCGTTGTGCTGCAGCATGAGCATGTCGTCGGTCACGACCACACCGTCGAAGCCGAGCTCGTCGCGGAGCACCCGATGCCACTCGGGCGAGAGCGACGCCGGAGCCGCGTCGACGGCGGGGTAGCTGAGATGGCCGGTCATCACGAGTTCGGCTCCCGCGTCGATGCCGCTCGCGAACGGCAGGGCCGGGCCCGCGCGCCATTCATCGATCGTGAGCGGCGCGGTCGGCACGCTCGAGTGCGAGTCGCCCGGTGCCGCACCGTGCCCGGGAAAGTGCTTGAGGGTGCTCGCGACGACGCCCTGCTCCCCCGTGACGGCCCCGGCCACCCGATCGGCCGCGCCGCCCGGGTCGGTGCCGAGCACACGACCGAAGATGAACGAGTCGGGGTCGGCGGTGACGTCGGCGACGATGCCGAAGTTCACGTTGACGCCGCTCTGGGCGAGCACGGCCGCCCGGGCCGCGAAGGCCGCCTGAGCAGCCGCGGGCGCCTGGGCGCGCAGGGTGTCGGCGGCAGCAGCGCCGTCCCAGGGCAGTCGCTGCACCTCGCCGCCCTCCTCGTCGATGCCGATCAGCACGGGAGCCTCGGCGTCGGCCTGCACGGCAGCGGTGAGCGCACCGAGTTCGGCCGGACCGGCCGGCACGTTGTCGCCCATGAGGATGAGTCCGGAGACCCCAGCGTCGACGTACGCGCGGAGCGGTGCCGGGTCGGTGCCTGGCGCGTGCACCATGAGCAGTGCCGCCGCCTTCTGTTCGACCGTGAGCTGCGACATCCGCTCGTCGACCCACTCGGCGATCGGATCGATCGGCGTCGGAGTCGAGGTCGGAGTCGGCGCCGGGTCCGACGTCTCAGCGTCGCCCCCGGCGCCCGCGCATGCCGTCAGTGCGAACAGCATCGCCGCCAAGAGGAGCGGCAGTCGTGCAGTTCGGGTGGCGCGCATTCGAACGACTCTACGGTGCGTGTCCGAACGAGCGCCGAGAGCCGCCGTGGGTAGACTCGCCGCCTCGAAGGGGGTCTCGTGCGAACTGGACCGAGGTACGCGGCAGCCGCGGCGATACTCGTCGCCGCAGCGCTCGTGCTGCCCGCCGTCCCCGCGTTCGGCGAGGACTACCCCAGTTGGGACGAGGTCACCGCCGCGAAGCAGGACGTGGCGTCCCGCGAGGCGGAGGCGACGCGGATCAGCGGGCTCGTCGCCTCGCTCGAGACGACCGCCGCGGCGCTCGGAGACGCAGCGGTGCAGGCGGCCGGCGCATCCGCCACTGCATCGGCGGCACTCGCCGAGGCCGAGCACCGAGCCGCGACACTCGCGACGCAGTCGGCCGCGGCGGATGCCGAGGCCGCGGCATCGGCCCAACGGCTCGGCCGGGTCGGGGCGGTGCTCGCCCGTTCGGGCGGGGCGGATGTCACGCTGCGACTGGTGTTCGACGACGGTGCCTCGACCGATCTGCTGCAGGGGCTCTCCCGTGCCGCCCAGCTCACGAACGTCTACGGCGGCATCGCCGACCGCGCCGAGGCCGCGAAAGCGCAGTCGGCTTCGCTCTCCGCCCAGGCCGACGTCGCCGAACAGGAGCGATCGCGCCGTGCGGAGGCGGCGGCCCGTGCCGCCGCCGAAGCCGAGTCCGCGCACGCGGCCGCCGAGGCCGAACTCGCCGAGCAGCGAACCGTGGTCGACACGCTCTTCGCGCAACTCGCGAGCCTGCGCGACAGCACCGCGGCGCTCGAGCGGCAGTACCGAGCAGGCGAGCAGCTGCGGATGGCTGAGGAGGAGCGGCAGCGCGCCGCCGAGGCGGCGCGCGGCAACTCGGTCGACGTGGGCAGCGCGCCGCCGCCGGGCGTCGTCGGCGACACCTCCGGCGCGAAGGCCTACGCGGCAGGCGCGGTCGCGCGCTACGGCTGGGGTTCGGGCGAGTACCAGTGCCTGCTGGACCTGTGGACCCGTGAGTCGAGCTGGCGGGCCGACGCCTACAACGCCTCGAGCGGCGCCTACGGCATTCCGCAGTCGTTGCCGGGCAGCAAGATGGCCAGCGCGGGCGCCGACTGGCGCACCAACGCCGCCACGCAGATCGAGTGGGGCCTCTCGTACATCGCCGATCGGTACGGCGCACCGTGCGGGGCATGGGCGCACTCGGAGCGGTTCAACTGGTACTAGCGCTACAACTGGTACTGATGCATGCCGACACCGATGACCACGAACTCGCAGTGTTCCGGCGCCATGGCGCCGAGGGCGTGCTGCTGCTCGGCGGCGGCGCCGCGATCCTGCTGCAGCTCGCCGACCCCCGAGTCGCCCGGGGCGTGGCACGCCACAGCGGGTTCAAGGAACGTCCGCTCGACCGATTGATCGGCACCCTCGACTACGTCTACGCGATCGGCTTCGGCGACGAGCAGCTCGCCGCCGAAGCGGTGCGCGCCGTGAACCGTCGCCACGCGCCCGTGCGCGGCGACGCCGAGGGCGGGCAGCCCGCGTACAACGCGTTCGACGCCGATGCCCAGCGCTGGGTCGCCTCGACCCTGCTGGCCGTCGCGCTCGAGCTGCACGAGCGTCTCGAGGGGCCGCTGCCCGCGGCGACCGCCGACGTCATCGTGCGGGGCTACGCGCCGCTCGGCACACGGCTCCAGGCCGCAGGCGAGGGCTGGCCCGAGACGCGCGCCGAGTTCGACGCCTGGTGGGCCGAACAGCTCGCCGCCCTCGAGGTCGGCGACGAGGCGCGAGCGGTGGCGAGGAGCCTGCTCGGCGGGACATCCGCTCTGCCGTTCGGCGCGGGCCTGCTGCTGCCGCTCGTGCGCCTCATGACGGCAGCGCTGCTCCCGGCGCCGATCCGGACGGCCTACGGGTTCCGCTGGACGCCACGGGTCGATCGCGTCGCGAACGGATGGCTCGACGCGATCGCCGCCGTCTGGCCGCTGCTGCCCAGGGCCGTCAGGCACGCGCCGATGCGCGCATCCCTTCGTCGCGCGAAGCGTCGCAGCCGGTACGCTGGAACCGAGCAACGAGGACGAGGATGACCCAGTCAGTACCGCACCGCAATGATGCGCTCGACAGTATCGACCGCAGCATCGTCGCCGAGCTGAGCCGCGACGGCCGCCTCTCGGTGCGGACCCTCGCGGAGCGCGTGCACATCTCCCGCACTGCGGCGCACAACCGCGTGCAGCAGTTGCAGCAGCGCGGCGTCATCACCGGCTTCGGCGCCCACATCGATCGCAAGGCGATCGGCCTGAACATCTCGGCGCTCGTCGTGGTGCGCATCGGCGAGGTCTCGTGGGAGGAGATCGCGGCCAAGCTCGCGACGCTGCCCTTCGTCGAGAAGGTGCAGGCCGTCTCGGGCGACATCGACATCATCCTCACGGTGAGCGCGCCCGACCACGAGCAGCTGAGCCAGGCGATCCTCCGCGACATCCACGACATGCCGGGCGTCGTGTCGACGCGCTCGCACCTGATCCTCGCCGAGATCGAGGGCCATCCCCCGGCGCAGACGCTGGACATCTGGCGCACCTGACGACCATTGCGGCGGACGAACGGCATCGCTTTCGAGCCCGCCGTGCCGTTCGTTCACGGTTGCTCGGGCACTCCTCCACGGCGCGCGAGAGTGTCCGACGATGAGGTCATGAGCCTCAATGTCGAGCATGCATCCGTCCGCACCCTGCCGAGCGAGAAACCCCTGCGCCTCCTCGACAATGCCGGTCACGCGGTCACCGGTTCCGCGACCGGCGGGTTCGGTCTGCCCGACACCGAGACGCTGCTCGAGCTCTACCGCAAGATGGTCGTCGCCCGCCGTTTCGACGTGCAGGTCACCGCGCTCACGAAGCAGGGTCGCCTCGCGACCTATCCCTCGGCGTACGGCCAGGAGGCCTGCGAGATCGGCGCCGTCGCCGCGCTCGCCGCCGAGGACTGGCTGTTCCCGACCTACCGCGACAGCATCGCCCTGCTCACCCGCGGCATCGAGCCCGCCGACATCCTGCAGTCGTTCCGCGGCGACTGGCACAACGGCTACGACCAGCACGCGCACCGCACCGCCGCCCAGGCGACGCCGCTCGCGACGCAGGCGCTGCACGCCGTCGGCCTCTCGCACGCGGCCCGCCTGCGACACGACCCGATCGTCGCGCTGACCTTCCTCGGCGACGGCGCCACGAGCGAGGGCGACGCCCACGAGGCCTTCAACTTCGCGGCGGTCTGGCAGACGCCGACGGTCTTCGTCGTGCAGAACAACCAGTTCGCGATCAGCGTGCCGCTCGAGCGGCAGACCCGCGCGGCGACCCTCGCCGACAAGGCGGTCGGCTACGGCATGCCCGGCTACCACGTCGACGGCAACGACATCGCGGCCATGTATGCGGTGACGAGCGCCGCCGTCGAGCGCGCCCGGAGCGGCGGCGGCCCCACGCTCATCGAGGGCGTGACCTATCGCATCGAGGCGCACACGAACTCCGACGACCCCACCCGCTACCGCGCTGCCCGCGACGTCGAGCACTGGAAGCGCCGCGACCCCATCGAGCGGCTCGAGAAGTTCCTCGTCTCCGAGGGCGCGCTCACCGAGGCCATGCGCACCGAGATCACGGATGCCGCCGAGGCCCTCGCCGCCCGCACGCGCGACGTCATGACGACCGAGGCCGAGCTCGATCCCCTCGAGCTCTTCGACCACGTCTACGGGCGGGAGCGCGCCGCGCTCCTCGAACAGCGCGCCGCGCTCGAGGCGGAGATCGCCGCCGGCGCATTCGCGAGCCACGAGGGAGCGGCACGATGACCGCGACCGCGACGAGCACCCCGGCCGCCGAGGCATCCGCTGCGCCGACGCAACTGACCATGGCGGGCGCGCTGAACGCGGCGCTTCGCGACGCCATGGCGGCCGACGACCGCGTCATCGTCTACGGCGAGGACGTCGGGCCGCTCGGCGGCGTGTTCCGCGTCACCGACGGCCTGCAGGCCGAGTTCGGCGACCAGCGCATCTGGGACTCGCCGCTCGCCGAGTCCGGCATCATCGGCACCGCCGTCGGCATGGCCATGTACGGCATGCGCCCGGTCGTCGAGATGCAGTTCGACGCCTTCAGCTACCCGGCGTTCGAGCAGATGGTCTCGCACGTCGCGAAGATGCGGAACCGCACGAAGGGGCGGGTGACACTGCCCATGGTCGTGCGCATCCCGTGCGCGGGCGCGATCGGCGGCGTCGAGCACCACTCCGACTCGTCCGAGTCGTATTGGGCGTCGACACCCGGCCTCACCGTCGTCATGCCCTCGAATCCCGCCGACGCGTACTCGATGCTGCGCGAGGCGATCGACAGCGACGACCCGGTCGTCTTCATGGAGCCGAAGAGTCGCTACTGGTCGAAGGCGCCGCTCGCCCTGCCGGTCACGACCGCGCCGATGGATCGCGCCGAGGTCGTGCGCGAGGGCGCCGACGTGACGCTCATCGGCTACGGCCCGACCGTGCGCACCGCGCTCGAGGCCGCCGAGGCGGCCGCCGCCGAAGGCCTCTCGATCGAGGTCGTCGACCTCCGCAGCCTCTCCCCCTTCGATGACGAGACGGTCGGCGCCTCTGTGCGCAAGACCTCCCGGGCCGCCGTCATCCACGAGGCCGCGCAGTTCGGCGGGTACGGCGCCGAGGTCGCCGCCCGGGTCACCGAGCGCAACTTCCACCACCTCGCCGCGCCGGTGCTGCGCATCGCGGGCTTCGACATCCCGTTCCCCTCGCCGAAGCTCGAGGAATACCACCTGCCGACCGCCGACCGGGTGCTCGCCGCCCTCGACACCTGGGAGTGGGACGCATGAGCCGCGAGTTCATCCTCCCCGACCTCGGCGAGGGGCTCACCGAGGCCGAGATCGTCGCCTGGCTCGTCGCCCCCGGCGACCAGGTGGCGATCGACCAGGTCGTCGTCGAGCTCGAGTCTGCGAAATCGGTCGTGCAGCTGCCCACGCCGTTCGCCGGCGTCGTCGAGTCGCTCGGCGGCGAGGTCGGCCAGGTGCTGCACGCCGGCACCGTGCTGCTGACGCTGCGCAGTGACGCAGAGGTTCCGGATGTCGCCGAGCCCGCCGAGCCCGGCATCGTGACGAGTGAGACCGCGCTCGCCGAGGAATCCGGCGCCGTGCTGATCGGCTACGGCACGCGGCAATCGACCGTGACGAAGCGGGCGGCCTCAGCGCCGGCACGCTTCGGACGCCGCGGTGGCGCGGGAGTCGGTACCGGTTCCGGCGGCGTCGGTGGCGGTGCGTCCACAGGGCCGCGCTCGAACGGCGCAGCACGACTCGACGCCGCGCGCCGCTCCCCTGTCGTCTCCCCGATCGTGCGCCGCCTCGCGCGTGAGCACGGCTTCGACGCGAGCCAGCTGCTCGGCTCGGGTCACGATCACCTCGTGATGCGACGCGACGTCGAGTCCTTCATCGCCGAGCAGGAGGCACCGACGACGGCGCCGACCGCCGCGGCATCCGCTGCCCCGTCGACGCCGGCGGTCCCCGCAACTGCGCCGATCGCCGACCGCGAGGGCGACCGGCGCGTTCCGCTCGACCGCATGGCACGAGCCGCCGCCGCCCACTTCTCCCGCTCACGGCGGGAGATCCCCGAGGCGACCGTCTGGATGGACGTCGACGCCACCGGCCTGCTGGCCGCGCGCCGGCAGTTGCAGGAGGCGACGGGTGAGCGGTTCGGCATCACCGCCCTCATCGCCCGATTCGTCATCGCGGGCCTCGCGAAGCATCCCGCCCTCAACGCGAGCTTCGACGCCGAGCGCGACGAACTCGTCCTGCACTCGGCCGTGAACCTCGGCCTCGCCGCGCAGACTCCGCGGGGGCTCCTCGTGCCCGTCGTGCACGGGGCGGAGCGGATGCCGCTGCGCACGCTGCGCGACGCGATCACGGCACGCACCGAGGAGGCCGCCACGGGCGTCTTCCCTCCATCGGCGCTGACGGGCGGCACCTTCACGCTCAACAACTACGGCACGCTCGGCGTCGACGGTTCGGCGGCGATCATCAATCACCCCGAGGCGGCGATGCTCGGCGTCGGCCGGTTCATCGAACGCCCGTGGGTCGTCGATGGCGCCCTCGCCGTGCGCACGGTGACGGAGCTGACGATCTCGTTCGACCACCGGGTGTGCGACGGCGCAGAGGCCGCGGCATTCCTCACCTTCGTGGCGCGATGCATCGAGCGCCCCGTGTCGGTGCTCGCCGAACTCTGAGTTCGACGCGGCGTCGCCCGATGCGGCGCCGCGATCGCCTCGGGATCAGAAGAAGTCGTCGGGCGTGCCCGCTGCGCGCTCGACGTCGCGGGTGTCCTGCGCCCCGGCCTTGAGCTTCGCGACCGCGACACGGAGTCCGGACTCCATCTGCGCAGCCCATGCATCGGACTCGCGAGCGGTCTGCTCGGCGGCACGGGCGCGAGCCTCGCTCGCCTCGGCGGCGTTGCGAGCGTCCTTCACCTGCCGGAGGGCGAGCGAGATGCCGTAGTACGCCGCGACCATGGTGGCGATCGGCGCGGCGATGATCGCGAGCGCACTGATCGCGGCACCGGTCGGGCTGAAGGCGATCAGCAGGGCGAAGGCGAGGAAGAGCGCGACGATCGCTGCGAGCACGACGAGCATGAAGCGCAGGTCGCCGCTCCACTTGCCTCGTTCGGCCGGTCGGTTCGGCGTCGGCCCGTCACCTGGAGCCGGCGCGAAGTTCGGCAGTGCCGCAGTGCCTGCCGCCTCGTCGTTGGTCGGACGTGTGTACGCGTCGGACATTCGTGCTCCGCTCCCCTAGGCATTCGGATCAACCCCCCAATTGTGGGCCGGGTCGGTTGACGGGTCAAGGTGCCGCGCGGCATGCCTCAGAAGCCGACCGGCCCGGGGATCAGGCCGCCTGCGCCTCCGCGAGGCCTGCTTCGATCGCGGCGATCACCTCGGGGTCGTCGGGCTGCGTCGTCGGACGGAAGCGCTGCACCTGCCCACTCGGCTGCACGACGAACTTCTCGAAGTTCCACTTCACGCGGCCCGACTTGCCGTTGCCGTCGGCCACCGAGGTCAGTTCGGCGTAGAGCGGATGCCGATTGCGCCCGTTGACCTTGACCTTCTCCATGAGCGGGAAGCTGACACCGTAGGTCATGGAGCAGAACTCCTTGATGTCGTCGCCGCTGCCCGGCTCCTGCCCGGCGAACTGGTTGCACGGGAAGCCGAGCACCGTGAACCCGCGATCGCCGTACTCGCGCTGCAGCGCCTCGAGCTTCTCGTACTGCGGCGTGAGACCGCATTTCGACGCGACGTTGACGATCATCACGACCTGGTCGGCGTACTCGGCGAGGGAGGTCGATGCTCCGTCGATCGTCGTGAGGGGGATGTCTCTGATGTCCACGATCCGAGCCTACGTCGGGCGGCGGCAACCGAGGCCCCTTTCACATCGAATGCGAAGTCACGGTTTCGCACCGCTGCGAAGCGCGGCAGACTCGGTGCGTGGGCATCACCGACGAAGACCTGGCGTTCCTCGAGCGTGCCGTGACACTCGCCCGAGAGGCCGTGGCCGACGGTGACGGCGCCTTCGGTTCGGTGCTCGTCGACGCCGCCGGCGTCGAGCGCTTCGTCGACCGCAATCGCGAGACCACCCTCGGCGACGAGACCCGGCATCCCGAGTTCGAGATCGCACGATGGGCCGCCGTGAACCTGACGGGCGCGGAACGCGCCTCCGCCACGGTCTACACCTCGGGCGAGCACTGCCCGATGTGCTCCGCGGCACATGCCTGGGTCGGGTTGGGACGGATCGTCTACGCGGCTTCGGCGGCGCAGATCGCCGAGTGGCGCCGGGAGGTCGGCATGACGCCGTCTCCGGTCGCCGCACTCGCGATCACGACCGTCGCGCCGGGGCTCGTCGTCGACGGCCCCGTCGAGCGGTTCGCCGACGAACTCCGAACGCTGATCGTCGGCGAGGCGACGACGTCCTGACCGGTCGTGTCCGTCGAGGCCGATCGCTCGCCGGCCTCGCGACCCAGTGTCGGCGCGGCGCGATACGGTCGGTGGAGTCGGTCTCAGGCCGCGCAATGACGAGCGGTTGTGCGCACGTCGAGTACCCGCATCGGGTGACGATGCACGCCCTCGAGAGGACCACCCCACCACGATGCTGGGCGTCAACCATGCCACCAGCGGCGCCGCCGCGTGGATCGCCGTCACCGGAGCGATGCCGTACCTCACGAGTGGTGTCTACCCGCTCGACCCCGTCGGCGTCGTCGCCGGATCCTTCATCTGCGCCGGTGCGGCGCTGCTGCCCGATGCCGACCATCACAGTGCGACCATCGCGCAGTCCGTGCCGATCCTCGGACGGCTCACGGCGGGTGCGGTCGGCTCGGTCGCCGGCGGCCATCGGTATGGCGCGCACTCCCTCATCGCCGCCGTCATCGTCGGGCTCGGCGCCTGGGCGCTGACCCTCCTGACACTGACGACCGGGCGGCTCGGCACCTTCTCGCTCGGCATGATGCTCGGCTCCGCCGCCCTCATGTGCTTCGCCGTGAAGGCCCGCGACCTGGTGAACTCGTGGCTGACGGCCTGGGCCATCGGTGCGGCGTTCGGACTGGTGCTCGTGGTGCTCGCCCCCGACAGCGTCGATTGGTTCCCGTTCGCGGTCGTCGTCGGCTTCGTCGCACACCTCGCCGGAGACTTCCTCACCACCGGCGGCCTGCCCGGACTCCTCTGGCCGATCATGCCGCGTCCGCCCAGGTTCCTCAGACGGGCCCCGATCATCAGCCGCATCTGGCGCCCGAGCGGGCACGTCGCCCTGCCGGTGCTCGGCGCCACGGGGTCGGTGCGAGAGGTGGCGCTCGGAACCGGCCTCGCGCTGTACGTGCTCATCGGGGTCGCGCACGAGACCGTTCGCTGGTTCGGCATCCATCCTGCTTCACTGCTCTGACGATCACGCATCGACCTCGTCGCCCGTTCGCAGCAGCACCGCCAGTTGGCAGTCCGATCTCCGAGCCGAGCGATACGGTACCGATCATGCAGATCGACGGACTCCACAACTTCCGCGACACCGGCGGAATGCCGCTCACGAACGGGGGCACGACCCGCAGCGGCGTGCTCTTCCGCTCCGACGCCCTCTCGGGCCTGACCGACACCGGGCTCGCCGACCTCGCCGCCACCGATATCGGCGTCATCGTCGACTTCCGCACTCCCGATGAGCGGCGGGCCGCTCCGGACCGCCTTCCGACGTCACGGCAGTTCGCGGTCGTGCAGCTCGGACTGCTCGAGGGCGCCATGGCCGACATGGCACAGCGGTTCTTCGCCGACGGCGCATCGCCGTCAGCCGAGGCGCTCGCCGACGCGGCGGCGTCGGTGCCCACCCTCGGCGACCTGTACCTCGGCATGCTGCAGCACGGCGCCGCCCAGTTCGCCGAGGTCGCGCGCCTCATCGCGGCGTCGACCGATGACTTCCCCTCCGCGGTGCTCGTGCATTGCACCGCCGGGAAGGACCGCACGGGAGTGGCGACGGCGCTCATGCTCGACGCGGCGGGCGCGGAGCGCGCCGCCGTCGTGGCGGACTATGCAGCATCCGAGGAGCGTCTCGCAGGCCCCTGGGCCGACGGGATGCTGCAGATGATCGCGTCGTTCGGACTCCCGCTGACCCCCGAGCTGCGCACCCTCGTGACGGGCACGCCGCCCGAGGCGATCGAGCGCGCCCTCGAATGGGTCGACGGCGAGTACGGCGGCGCCGCCGGCTACCTCGTGTCGGGAGGGTTGACACCCGATGAGCTGACCGGCCTCCGGGCGCGCCTCGCGGGCTGAGGGCCGACAGCCCGGCTGTTCGAGCCTGCCTACCTCGCCGAAGCCGAGTCCGAGTCCGAGTCGCGGGCGCGGCGACGCCGTGTGGCACGTCCCGGATCCTGTGCGGGGATGGACCCGGTCACCACCGCGTCGACGTTCATGGAACCGTCGACCGGGCCGACGATCGGAATGGGCGTGGTCGGCGTCGGGGCCAGCGGCTCGACCCGCATCCTGCCGAGGCGTCGGTGCTCGATCACGTAGGCCGGAACGAGCAGTGCGATCGCACCGAGCCATGCGAGCGGGTTGCTCCACACCACCCCGACGAAGCCGAACGCCGATCCGAGCACGATCGCCGCGCCGACCCGCATGACGAGCTCGACCACCCCGGTCACGGTCGGTGCCACCGTTCGGCCGAGGCCCTGCAGCACACCGCGCAGCACGAACAGCACGCCGAGTGCCGAGTAGGTGAAGCCGTCGACGACGAGCATGTACGCCGCGGCATCCACGACCGCTTCGGATCCGTCGCCGACGAAGACGCGCACCAGCTCTTCGCTGAAGATGATGAGCGGGGCGCCGATCGCGATGGCGGCACCGATCGACATCCAGGTCGCCTGCACCACCCCGCGTCGGATGCGGTCGGGGCGTCGACCGCCGAGATTCTGAGCGGCGAACATCGACGCCGCGAGGCCGAGGGACGACAGGAGCGCCACCGCGATCGAGTCCACTCGCGATGCCGTCGTGTACGCCGCCACCGCATCGGCGCCGAGCTCGTTCAGCGCCACCTGCACCGTGAGCGTACCGATCGCGATGATCGAGGTCTGGAAGCCCATCGGCATTCCCAGACGCAGGTGCTCCACCAACTCGGCACGCGACACCCGCCAGTCGGCGCGGCGCACGTGCAGCACCGGGATCCGCCGGCGGATGAAGTCGAGGCACAGCACGACCGACACGGCCTGCGAGACGACCGTCGCGAGGGCGGCCCCGGCGACGCCCCACCCGAGCGGGCCCACCATGAGCACCACGAGTGCGATGTTCAGCAGGCACGAGAGCGTCAGGAAGACGAGCGGGGTGCGTGAGTCGCCGATCGCGCGGATGACCGCGGACAGGTAGTTGAAGAACATGACAGCGGATGCCCCGACGAAGCTGATCTGCGCGAACACCGTCGCCTCCGCGAGCAGTTCTTCGGGTGTCTGCAGCAGCTGCAGCGCCGGGCCCGCGATGAGCGGCGCTCCGATCGTGAGGACGACGCTCATAGCGCCGGTGAGGAGCGTGCCCGCCGCGACCGAGCGGCGCACGGCATCGAGGTCACCCGAACCGAACGCCTGCGCGGTCGGGATCGCGAAGCCCGAGGTGACTCCCCACGCGAATCCGAGCAGCAGGAACAGCAGTGACCCGGTCGCGCCGACCGCCGCGAGCGAGTCGATGCCGAGCTGCCGGCCGACGACGATCGCATCGACCACCTGGTAGAGCTGCTGCACCACGTTGCCGATGAGCAACGGAACCGCGAATACGAGGATGACCCGCCACGGGGCGCCAGTGGTCAGGTTTCGTGCCATGTGCTTCTCAACGGTTCGGAGCGGGAAGAGGGCTGCGCGATGTTTGCGCTACCACACGCAGTATATCTGCGCCCCGCGCAACAGAATTCCACCGCGCTGCCGCGAGCGTCGCGTCTCCAGCCGGTCCCGGCAGATCACGATCGCCGACGGCCCGGGCCTGAGCCCGGGCCGCCGAACTGTCATGCGTCTGCGAAGATCAGCGGACGTCGGGCGCCTGCTCGGGCATCACCACGATCCTGCTCAGCACGGGCAGGTGGTCCGTGGCCTCGGGCTCGTCCATGAGCACCCGGGCGAGGACCGGACGCACGGAGTCGGAGACATAGATGTTGTCGATCCGAGCGTGCGGGTCTTCAGCCGGGTGGCTGAATCCGTCGCCGTGACCCGCGACCGTCCACGCGTCGGTGAACGTGGCGTCGAGGACGGCGAGCTCTGGTGCACCAGGCTCGGCGTTGACATCGCCGACGACGATCGCAGGATCGTTGTCGCCGACGATCTCGACGATGTCCGCCGTCTCCTGCATCCGATCCGACTGGAGCCGGTGGTTCAGGTGGGTGCTGTAGACGTCGACGGTCACGCCGTTCACGTCGAGCGCCGCATGGAGGAGTCCGCGAGGTTCCTCACCCGGCGAGGTGAACAGGCGCGAGTTCTCCGAGGACACGATCGGGTACCGGGAGAGGATCGCGGTGCCGTACTGCACTCGATCGGTGCTGCCTGCGGGCGCCGGCTTGTCGATGTTCGCACCGAACACGACGTGGTAGCCGAGCAGTTCGGCCAGCTCGGCGGGCTGGTCGATCCACTGGCTGCGTGCCGAGTAGTGGCGGTCCACTTCTTGAAGACCGACGACGTCGGCGCCGCTCTCGCGGATCACGTCGGCGATGCGCTCGAGGTCGAGCACACCATCGGTGCCCTCGGCGTGGTGGATGTTGTACGTGAGCACGTCCAGTACGCGAGCGCCGGTCCGGTCTGCTGCATCGCCCGGATCGGCAACCGCAGAGCCGCCGACAGCGGCAAGGGTGAGGGTCGCGGCAAGCGCACCGCCGGCGAGAATACGTCGGAGCATGGATCGTCCTTCGAAGGTAGGGAAACAGGGACGGGCCCGATTCTCTCCGTTCGTCATTGCCCCGCGGTGTCCCAGGGGTGAACTCAGGCGGGCAGATCGGGCACGAAGGCCCGGGCACCCGAATGCGGCCGATGTTCGGCGGCGGGAGCGAGGCGACCGCGCAGACTCTCGAGGAGTCGCTCCCCGGGAACGGTGCCGGCGGCGTATCGTGTGGCCGGGAGGTCGAGAGATGACTGACAGGAGTTCGAACGCCGGGTGCTTCGCCGGCGGCGGTGCGATCTACGGGCTCGGGATCATCGGGGCCTGGGTGTTCTTCTTCCAGCAGGCCGATGCGTTCTGGGCCTTCGTCTGGGCGTTCTTCCAGGGCATCTTCTGGCCGGCGTTCATGGTGTACGAGGTGTTCCGGACGCTCGTCGAGTAGCGCGGCCGTTCCGAATGTTCAGTCGTGCGGCCGACGACGGAGCTGCTTGACGTCGGTGCGCCGCTTCTTCGCTGCCAACCGCCGTTCCTTGGCACCGCGACTCGGCTTGGTCCGTCGTCGCGACGGTGACGATGGCCGCAGAGCATCAGCTACGACGTCGGCCAACCGAGAGCGCGCAGCATCCCGGTTGCGCAATTGTGCACGATGTTCGGATGCTGCGATCGTCAGCACCCCGCCGACCAGGCGACTGCTCAGACGCTCGAGGAGTCGCTCCCGTTGGAGTGGAGAGAGAACGGTCGAGCCTGCAACATCCCAGGTGAGCTCGACTCGCGAGTCGGCGGTGTTCACACCTTGCCCGCCGGGACCCGACGACCGCGAGAAGCGCCACGACAGCTCGGCCTCGGGGATCGTGAGGCCGGCGTCGATCCGGAGACCGGGGCGATGGGCAGCGGGCATGGTTCCATCATCCTCGTGTGCTCGATCGATGGGCACGCAAACGGATCGGCCTCTGCTCACCGGAAGATTCCGGGCTGCGGCTGCGTTGTCCGTTTCATGGGTTGGAATGACGATGTCGTAGAGACGTTCCGCAGCAGCAAGGGCACCGAGAACCACTGGGGTCCGAAGCTGATCATCTTGCACTCGATCGGGGCGAGGTCGGGTGAGACGCACCTGAATCCGGTCGTCGGCTTCCGCAACGAGCACGGATGGCGCGTGGTGGCGTCGAAGGGCGGCTCGCCCGAGAATCCCGCCTGGTACCACAACCTGCGAGCGAACCCGTCATTCGAGATCGAGGCGCTCGTCGACGGCGAGATCGTGACGGTGCCGGTGACGGCGACCGAGATCGCCGGCGACGAGTGGCAGGAGGCGTACGGCGCCATCGCGAGCGAGGAGCCGCAGTTCGGGGGCTACCTCGACAAGACCGATCGCCGGATCCCGGTGCTGCAGCTCACCCCGCGCACGGACTGACGAGACGCGGCACTTCGCCAACGGAGTCATCTCCGCTCTCGAACCGGGAAACACCCAGCTTCAGTGTCTCCGATGCGCGAAGAGTGACCTGCGGCGTCGACCGACAGGTCCTGCGCGCCGAGTACCACCGTGTTGACCGCAACGCCATCGACGTCGAGTGGGTCGAGCAGACAACGAAGCTGATCGGCGCCGAGCAGTTGACGTTGACGCAGGCGGCCGCAACACATGGAGCGCTCTCGGTTGCGAGCCGTCGGAGGCTCACAGAGTGATCGACGCCGGACCCGTCACGCTCGACGCGACGTTGTTCTTGCCTGGTCGCCCGGGCGACGTCCGCGATGCGGCCGACTCATGGAGAGCCCAGGCGATCGGTCTGGAAGCGGTCGCCGTGGAGATCCGCCGTGTCTCCCTGACCGATATTTGGGACGGCCCAGCTGCTCGCACTGCATCAAGACAGATCGCCGAGCACGCGGACAGATGGCAGACGGCGGCGGACGTGTACCGCGAAGGCGCCACAGCCCTTCACACGTACGCCGAGGATCTCGAGGCGGCGCAGCGGCAGGCAATCCGTGCGGCCGACCTGTTCGCGAGGGCCGACGCGGAAACCAGGCGGACGGCATCGCTCTACGAGCTCGTCGTCGATGAAGCGCGACGCACCGCTGCGGCCACGGGTGCTCCGTTCGTCATCCCCCGAGAACCGTCGGATGAGCATGCTGAAGAGATGCAGCGGCAGGCGATGCGCTGGCTCGCGGAGGCTCGCGAGGACCTGGATACCGCCGCGGCGCGCTGCTCCGCCGCCCTTGCTGACCACTCGGTGACCCTCGAGGGTCTTCTGCGTAGGCTGCAAGGCGTTGCCCTCGCCGCCCTGCTGGTACAAGAGGAGACGCTGCGTCGGGTGGTCAACGACACTGCGAGCTTCGGCGCCGCGCTGCTCCAGAACCCCGATCTGCTGCTCGAGCTGCTCGGCGGGATCGGCGGGATGGCCGGCGGTGGTGCGTTGGTCCTCGGTGGGCTCGGCTGGTCAGTCGTCCCAGGCGGGGTGATCGCCGGCGGTGGTGAAGCGGTCGTAGCGGGCGGGGTGATCGCCACCGCCGGTGCTGGCCTCACGGGCACAGCGATGAGCGGGCTCGATCAACAGGCCTCTGGTCCGTCGAAGGTCGAAATCTGGGAAGCTCGCGGACCAGACCGCGGCGATGGCAGGTTCGTCGATGGGACCTACTCAAACGGCCGTGATGCCTATTACGACTCCAAAGACGCTGAACGGCGAATTCTCGACCGCGTCGAAGCGCAGCTTGGCGTCCCGGTCGAACGACGCCAGGTGAAAGCCCATGTGGAGGGCGAGGAGCAGGACGGCAGGTTCTACGACGGACTCGTTGACAACGGTGACGGCACCTACACCGGCCTGGAAACGAAATCGGGGAACGCCGGCTACAGCGGTCCACAGAAACGCTTCGACGAATTGGTTTCGCCGGAGAATCCGGCAAATGCCATGCTGGACGGTAGGTCGATCAAGATCACG
Source organism: Agromyces hippuratus (assembly GCF_013410355.1). Lineage (NCBI taxonomy): Bacteria > Bacillati > Actinomycetota > Actinomycetes > Micrococcales > Microbacteriaceae > Agromyces > Agromyces hippuratus. Next base: position 766,111 of record NZ_JACCFI010000001.1, read on the forward strand.
CGAGTGATCGTCGAGTTCGAGTAGACGGAGCTTCCCGCGTGCTTAGCGATTATCCGACCCATGTTGCGACGTGGAACGGCTTGAGCTCGATGGACTTCGTCAATTGGTTCAAGCCGTATCGCGATCAGCTCGTGCACGCCATCGGGCGACTCGATGGAACCGAGAACTTCGCGTTCAAGCTCGGAGCTCTTCCTGAGGGGAAACGGTTCAACGAGCTCGGGAGCAACGGCTGGCGCCCGGACCAGTACGTCCAGTGTGCAGGCCGAGCAGACGCGCTCGCGATCGAGGTCCGCCGGCAGAACCTGGATGGTTCCTTTTCGCAGCTGGCTGTTGGTCGCGGCGGTCCGCGCGACGGTGAACCGGTTGTTCGGGTGCCCTATGGCGACGGGCACTCCGTTCTCGTCTACGACGACGAGGTGTTCGGGCAGGCCGAGGCGGTCGAGATCTTCCACAGGTACTTCCAAACCGGCGAGGTCGGTGAGGCGTACATGCTGCGAGAGATCGACCTCGGTTGACGGGCGTCGGGCCCGTCTACCAGGGCTCCGGCATGCGCTCCCTCAACGGGTCATCTGCCGGAAGCCCGACACGATCCTCCAGCGCGTAACGGTGGTATTCGGGCGGCAACCCCAACCGCTCACTTGCTCAGGGACCGGCGGAGATCGCCTCCTTCTCCGTGTTCTCAGCGACGAAGGCTACCTGTCGTGGGCCGCAGAGTTTTCGGGAGCACTCGGGGTTGTGGGGTCTTCCGATTCGGGGTCGGGTGGCACGATCCGGAATTCGGGTGCGCGTGAGACGAGCAGCCATGCCGGCAGGACGATCACGCAGAGCACGGGCAGCAGGGTGATGTCGGACGGGATGGCGACGCCGAGGAAGATGGCGAGCCATCCGTCGCGTGCGACGACGAGGATGACGCCGAGGATGCCACAGGCCACAGCCAAGCCGAGGGGCAGGCCGGGGATCAGCACGTGGCCGAGCATGCCCAGCGCGACACCGATGAAGGTGGCAGGGAAGATGCGGCCGCCACGGAAGAGCGCCCCAGCCGCCACCAGCAGGGCGAGGATCTTGATGCCGGCGATCACGGCGAGCTGGGTGCCGTCGTAAGCGCCGGGATCCTGGAGCAGCTCGCCGATCTGATCGAGGCCCTTGAACATCGTGATCGGGCCGCCGATGAGGCCGAGGATGCCGAGCAGGAATCCACCCACGAGCGGGATGAGGATCGGATGCCGCAGCGCGTGCAGTCCCCGCCAGAGGATCGGGAACGCGACGAGTGCTGCGAAGCTGACCGCGACGGCGCCGCACGCGACGAGGGAGCCGGTGAGCAGGTCGATCGCCTGCGGGCTGCCGTAGGTCGGGAGATCGAAGGCCAGCGGCGGAGCCCCGAGCAGGTGCATCGTGATCGCCCCGGCGCCCGCGGCGGCGACGGGAAGGAAGAGCCGGTCCCACAACGATCCGCCGCCCTTCGCGGCCGCAACGATGCCGGTGAACAGCAGGGCCGCCGCCACCGGAGTGCCGAACAGCGCACCGACCGTCGCTGCGCCGGCGATCAGCACCGCGATCTGAGTGGGAACCTGCGGAAGCAACCGCGCGAAGAGGGCGACGATGATGCCGACGTTGATGGCGATGATCGGGTTCTCAGGGCCGAGGCTCACCCCGCCGGCGAGGCTGAGCACGGTCACGACCGCGAGGCCCGGCAGCACCCGCAGGCGCAGCGGCGGCGAGATCAGCTCCGTCGTCGCCGAATCGGGTCCGCCGTGGCCGGGCAGGTAGCGCAGCCCGATGCCGACCGCGAGACCCGTGAGCGTGAGGATCAGCACGATCCACCAGCCGTTCGGGTCGACGTCGAGCACGTCGGGCAGCGTGTCCCAGAGCACACCGCTCAGCAGGTCGGCAAGCTGCTCGAGGGCCCACAACAGGAACGCCGCGAAGACTCCGAGGGCGATCGTGGGGATCGCGAGCAGCAGCATCCGTCGTGGCGACGCGCCGCCGTCGGTCGGCGTACGAGCGAGACTCATGGGTCGGCTCCTCCCCCGTGGCACGGTCACCTGACGCTCTCACGAACGCTCCGCGACGCGCGACCTCCCCCGCGACGAGCGTAGCGCCGGGCACCCGCGACAACCATCACCGGTTGTCCGTCGCCAGTCCGAACAATGCCGCAGCAGTTGCGGATCGCTCGGAATCTCGCGGCGATACGAGGGCCGCACACAGGCTTCGGAAGCAGAAAACCCCCGAAGAACCGGAGTTCTTCGGGGTGATTGGTGGATCTGCGGGGACTCGAACTCCCTGGCAGACATTGAAGTGCGAGTCTGCGCCGTCTGTGGTTGTGGATACCGGCAATTGAATGGACGAATCCGCGATCGCGACGGATCGGCCTTCCAGTTCGATGTGAACCTTTGGCGTTGCCTGTGGTTCAAAAGGGACTCGAACGCACGCAGGGATGTGGAGGCCCGGTGGGCGAATCGCCGAACGATCCGCGCGGCGCAATGAGAAGTCCGTCGTGAACCGACCAGGCCCCGAGCGATCCCATCACGTCGCGGTCAGCGCCGCACCCCATTCGCGCGCACGCTCGAGTTCGCCGTCCGCGACCGGCCCAGAGTATCCGTGCACACCAAACGACTCTGGCTTGACGGCAGGACGGAAACCCCGGCCCACGAGCTTCTTCATCGCCTTCTTCGCCGCGGAGCCTGGCAGCCGCGGGGCGACCGTGCGCGTGTCGAACGTCGCGACCATCACCGGCGACGGCGGCGTCATCAGCCCGTCAATCCATTCGCGGATGCCGCGCTCCGGAACGGTGTTCGCGCCCTGTTGGCGTGCCGAGTCCCGCGTCGACGCCTTCGACATCGAGAACGCGTGAGTGGGCCCGCCGACCACGAGGAGGTCGATCCTCTTTGGGAGCTCCTCCGCCGCTGTCGCCGCTTCGACCAGCTGGACGTCATCGACCCCCTGCTGCGTCCGGATCCCATCGGCGATCGATCTGGCGATCTCGCCAGTGTTCCCCCACAACGTCTCATACACCACCAGTGCGCGCATGACCAGCTCCCTCCGGTTCCGCTCGTCTCACGTTATGGCGCGCGAACCGCGGTGCTCGGGACCTTCGACCCGCGCGACGAGAGACCTCGCGCTCGTGGGACCAACGGCACTGTCCGTCCGGGCGGAATCGAGGAGTGTGGGTGTGGGCTCTCGCGCCCCGTCCGCCGCGTGAGGAGCGACTACACGAAAGGACGACGCCATGTTCGCCCGCAGGTATCGCGGTGCAGGAATCGCCGCACTCGTCATTGCGACGGGGGCTGCCTTGGCGGCGTGCACCATCAACATCGGGAGCCCCGACACTGACCGCGATCGCCGATCAGGGATGATGAGCGACACCGATTCAGCGGCCTACGACCCCGCTGACTTGATGTTCGCCCAAATGATGATTCCGCATCACCAGCAGGCCGTCGACATGTCGGAACTCGCGATCGAGAAGAGCACCGACCCCGAAGTGCTCGCCCTGGCCGAGCAGATCCGGGATGCCCAGACCGTCGAGATCGCGCTCATGGAGGGCTGGCTCGAAGATGCCGGGGTTCGCATGCCCATGGGAGACCGCATGCCCATGGGCGGAATGCTCAGCGATGACGAGATGACCGCACTGGAGGATGCGACCGCCGCCGAGTTCGACCGCCTCTACCTCGAGGGCATGATCGACCACCACGAAGGTGCGATCCTGATGGCCCGGATGATCCTGGACTCCGACAACCCCGAGGTGCGGGCGCTCGGTGAGGCCATCGTCGAGAGTCAGACCGCCGAGATCGAGCTCATGACGCAGATGCTGGGCGAGTAGATTCCAGCCGCGAGAGTCTGAATGCTCGCCCCTGGATGTCGCGGGGGATGATGCGGACCCATTGGTTCTTCGCACCGGGTGCCCAGGTGGTCACACCCAGCCGTTCGGCTGCCCGCCTCGGGTTCGCGATCAATCCGGTGGGATCTGCGACCTCAACAGCAACTCGTAGCTCATCGAGCCGAGCAGGAATCGCGCCACTGCGGAACCGCCGTAGTCGATACCCACGTCGATGGTCTCGGCCAGAGTGTCGCAGTGCATCTGCTCGTATTCGGCGAACTCGCCCGCGTAACCCGCCAGATCCTGCTCCCACATCTTGGGAGCGGCCCAGGCATGCAACAGGGTGATCGGCTGACGCGTGGCTTCTGGGTTATCCGCGGCAACATGCACGACCTCCTGACCCGGGGCCGAGCCATCGATCTCGGCCACCACTCCGAGTTCGGTATCTCTGCTCGCCACATCTGAGACGACCGCTACTGTGCCACCTCCGTGTGTGCCGGCGAGGCGTACCCCGACCGACCAACGACCGACGTGGACGAGCACCAATTGCGTGTCACCCGCGAGCGCGGCCGCCCACTCCATCGCGTGCCCGGCTGCTGGGGACCCGTCCATTCCGACCACGATCCGCTCGAACATGGCGTACTTCCCTTCTCTCCTCTTGCGAGATCTGTCTGTGTTGCTTCGCTATCAGCGATTGCTGCTGACTGCACGTTCCAGAACGAAGGGCACGATGAGGACCGGCCCGCCGAGATTCATGACCAGATCGCCGACCGTCCGCCCGAGCGGCCGGAAGCCGCGGGCCCCGGCTTGCGTCGGCCGCCCGGCGATCGTGAGCACCGCGCGGCCGGACATCGAGGCGAGCGTCTCGCCGGCGGAAGCGCTCGCGCGCCGGTGCGTGATGCCTGCCGGTACGCCGAGGCGCTCGGCGAGCTCACCCGCGCGCTCCAGTGCTTCGGAACTGACGGCGGCCGAGGTGTCGTTCGCCCGGACGAGGATCAGAGGTTGGTTCCGGCGTTGCGCTTCCGCGACCGCAGTTCGAACGACGGCTTCCTCCCCCGGTGCACCACTGACTCCGACGACCACTCCGCTGCGATGCCCACCGGATGCGACCGGCACGATGGAAACCGGCACCGGGGACATCGCAGCGAGTTGCATCGCCCGCGTACCGAGGGCGAGCCCATTGAACGAACCGACCTTATGCGTGCCGATCGCGACGGCGGCGTAGTCGGCGGCCTCGCTCGCGAGCGCGAGCATCGGCGAGCCGATGGAGTACTCCGCCGTTACCGGAACCTCGGCTGCATGTTCACGAGCGAACTCCAGCTCGCGAGCAGCAATAGCAAGGGCTTCCGATTCCAGTTCGGTGATCGCGCTGGCTCCGACGGCACCCCACTCGTCGTCGACGACCAGCAGCAACGCGACCTCGTCGCCGGTGTCGCGAGCCTGCTCGATCGCCCAGATGATCGCAGCCCGACTCGCGATCGAGCCGTCGACGCCGACCAGTATCCCTGTCGCCACGAGAAGTTCCTTCCTGCAGAGCATGACACTTCGCTTTCACAGCGTCGCGCGGCTCCCGCTGACCGTCTGGGCCATTGGTCCTATACGCTCTGATGCCGCAGACGAGTCCCGGTGGTAACCTGCGGGCATCACAGCGGAGGTGCCGTGCGAGTCCTCGATCATCCCCAATCTCCGACCGGCCTCCGTCGGCTCCCGGGCGCACGTTGCACGAACTGGCTGAACGAGCCGAGATGGTGACGCAAACGCAGCAGGGACTTCGGGCGCTGCTTCGAGCAACTCGAGCGGTCGTAGAACTCGAGGAACTCCCGGTCGTGCTCGAGCGCATCGCCCGGGCGGCCGTCGAACTCGTCGACGCCGAGTACGGCGCACTGGGAGTGATCGCCACCGATCGCGACGGACTCGAGTCCTTCATCCACGTCGGCATGTCGACCGACGACGCAGCCGCGATCGGGCACCTGCCCGAGGGGCGCGGTGTCCTCGGTGCACTCATCGACGACCCGCATCCGATTCGATTGCAGCACATCGCCGACCACCCGCGCTCGGTCGGGTTCCCAGCTGAGCACCCCCACATGGACGCGTTCCTCGGTGTGCCGATCCGTGTTCGATCCGAGATCTACGGAAACCTCTACCTCACGAACCCGCGGCGCGGCGGATTCACCGAGGAGGACGAGGAGCTCGTCACCGCGCTCGCGGCGACGGCGGGGTTCGTCATCGCCAACGCGCGACTGTTCGAAGAGACCCGACTCCGACAGCAGTGGGCGGCCGCTGCCGCGCAGATCGCCTCCACCCTGCTCGAGTCGTCGAGTGAATCCGCCCTGCCCTTGCTCGCCGATGAACTCATCGGGCGCACAACCGCCGACCGGGTGTGCGTGGTCCTGCGGGGCGACGAACCACTGACCGTCCGTGTCGCAGAAGCACGCGGCGACGGTGCAGACGAACTGACTGGGCGTGTGCTCCCGGCGATGCGCACAGCCGCGTCGGTCGTGTTCGAGCACGGCGAGCCGCGCACCCGTCCGGGAGGAAGGCACGATCCGGACTCCGACGGCTTCGCGATCGTCGAAGCGGATGGCAACGCCGGAGCGGTGATGTTCCTCCCGCTCCGCAGCGGATCCACGACGTGGGGCGTGCTCGCGGTCGCGCGTCGGCCGGGGCGTGCGGCATTCAGCAGCGCTGAGCTCGTGCTCGCCGATGACCTCGCCGGGCGCGTGGCACTTTCGATAGAGCTCGCCCGCGCGCGCGAACAGCGGCAGCGTACGTTGCTCGTCGAAGACCGTTCTCGCATCGCACGCGACCTGCACGACCACGTCATTCAGGAGTTGTTCGCCACTGGACTCGAGTTGCAGGCGGTCGCCGAGTCCGTGCCCGACCCCAGGATATCGACCCGGCTCCAGATCGCCGTCGCGACGCTCGATGAGAGCATCGCACACATCCGAACGATCATCTTCGCCATGACTCCGCGTGATGGGCGCAGCCAATCTATCCGTCACCAGGTGCTCGATATCGCCGCGGCCTACTCGAACGGGCTGCCCCACCCGGTCGCGGTGAGCTTCGCCGGCCCCGTCGACCTCATGATCACCGGCCCGCTCGCCGAGGATGTCACAGCAGTGGTGCGGGAGCTGCTCACGAACGCCGCGAAGCACTCGTCGGCATCGAGCGTCCAACTCGGAGTCGCCGCCGAGCTCGGTCACGTCCGCGTCTCCGTCGAGGACGACGGGGTGGGCTTTCCCCCGGACGGCAGACGGAGCGGTCTCGCCAACCTCTCGGCCAGAGCCGAGGCGCTCGGGGGAACGTTCCAGACCACCTCGACACCCGGCCACACCGCCTCGATGTGGTCCGCGCCCATCGAAGAGGAACGCGATACGTGGAAGGGAGCGCAGGATGACGAGAGTGTTTCTCGTCGACGACCATGAGATCGTCAGACGTGGGGTCGCGGAGCTGCTCGAACGCGAGCACGACCTCGAGGTCGTCGGCGAGGCACCCGACGCACGTCATGCGCTCGCACGCATCGCGGCGCTCTCCCCCGACGTCGCACTGCTCGACGTCCGATTGCCCGATGACGATGGCATCGACCTGTGCCGAGAGATCCGATCCCGGTACCCCGCCGTCCGATGCCTCATGCTCACTGCCTACGACGATGATGACGCGGCGATGGCAGCGGTGCTCGCCGGCGCGTCGGGCTATGTGCTGAAGACGATCGCCGGTGGCCGTCTCGTCGAGGATGTCCGTGCGGTCGCTGCTGGCCGCTCGCTCCTCTCCCCTGCGCTGATCTCGAAGCTTCGCCCCCCAGCGACTCCTGCCGAAGGCCGCGACGACCCCAGGTTCGGCTCGCTCAACCTGCGTGAGCGACAAGTGCTCGCGCTCATCGCCGAAGGACTCACCAACCGGCAGATCGGCGACCGCCTGTCCCTTGCCGAGAAGACCGTGAAGAACTACGTCTCCGGGCTGCTCCGCAAACTCGGGCTCGAGCGGCGCACTCAGGCAGCGGCGTTCGAATTCGAGCGGCACGATCCGCACCAGTGAGCACCGGTTCTCCGACGACCCTCAGCCGTTTACGACCCGAGGCGCCCTGGAGGGAGCTGGAAGGCGCGGCCGTGCACCTCGTCAGGGGTGATGCGAACCCAGCGGTCCTTCTCCTCGGGAGCCCACGGCGAGACGCCGAGGCGCTCGGCCTCGAAGATCTCAGCCTGCCGATCGAACTCCTCTGCCTGCCCCTTCACGACGACGCTGAACGCTTCCGTCTCGTCTGTGCCGTCGACCTCGAATGCGATCCGATGGCGGATCGTGAGTTCGAGCAGCTTCGTACCGGGAGACGTGCGGAACACGATCGTTCGATCGTCGACCGCGTGGTTGACAGGGAAGATGTCGACCTCGCCGCCCGCCGCGGCTGCGAGGCGGCCGTACGGCGCATCGGCAATACGCTGCCAGCACTCCTCTTCACCCATGCGGCGGGTCGGAGCGCGCTCGTCGAGTGTCTCGTCCATAGGGTCATGATGCGGTACTCGAACCGAACTGCCTGGGCCGAAGGTCCCACGTCCGCAGACAACCCGCATCCCTCGTCGACGCGGGACCTTCGGTCCGTTCCAGCCACCATCTCTCCAGAAGGCTGACGCATGAGGAACCATCGTGGCAGACGTTACTGATCACCGAGGCATTCGTCGCGTTCACCGCGTTGCTCGGTGGACTCGCGCTCATCGTCAGGTCAGTCGATGCGACGTTCGAAGTGGGACTGACGCCGCCGACAGGGTAGCTCGATGGGTCGTGGTTCGACTCCTACAACGTTCCTGGTCTCGGACTCGCAGGAATCGTCGGCGGGATCCATGCGCTCGCCTTCGTACTCGTGCTCCGTAGCCGACCAATGGCGATGGTCACGGCAGCGGCAGCGGCAGCGGCAGCGGCGTACGCAATCCTCATTTGGATCTTCGTGCAGATGATCCTGATCCCGTTCAGCTGGCTGCAGGCCGTCTATTTTCGCCGCAGGCGCGTTCGAACTCGGACTCGTGCTTCAGCTTCTCGGGCTCGTGAGACAGCCGCGCCGCACACGGCCCCGTGCTGTACGGCCCCCGGTTGATGCCAAGCGCATCGTCCGACGTGTCGTCGAAGAGGTCTTCGACGCATCGCCCCAGACTGGGCCAGTGCGGCGGGTGTTTCTCGGATCGGTCGGCTACGCCGTGGCGACCAACGCGCGCTGCGCGACCGTCGTCAGGGCATGCCCTCATACGTGACGTTCTTCGTCGGAGTCGATGATCCGAGAATCAGGGCTGAGGTCACCGAACGGACCGAGCGGCGCAGAATGGTCCTCGATCGAGGCCATCAAAGTTCGACGTGCTGCCGCGTTGGACCCGGCTCGCGTCCGGAGCTTGCCCTAGATGCCATCGAGACACCTGAAGCGCAGCGTGCCGCGCACCCGGCCGTCGGGAATGCCCTGATAGGTGACCTCGCCGTACGAGCCAGGCGCTAGTTCGATCCGTGCCATCGGAGTCGCAGTCTGCCAGATGCGATGGTAGGCCGCTTCCTTCGACAGCTGCGTATTCTGCGCAGCTTGTCGACGGTGAGACAGTCCCCGAAGCTCTCGATCAGGCGAGCCGGCGGGGCGGTGGACGGAACGGATGTGCTCATACTCCTCATGAGTGCGGCACAAACCCTGTTGTTTCGTCGTCCGATGTGATCCGCTGTGGATCGCTGTGGAACGGCGTCCGAGACCAAAAGGCTCCAAAAGCCCTGCTCCAATGAAAACAACCCCTGAGAACTTGACGTTCATCAGGGGTTATTGGTGGATCTGAGGGGACTCGAACCCCTGACCCCCTGACAGACGTTGAAGTAAGAGTCTGCACCGTCTTTTGTTGTGGATGCCAGTAATTATACGAGGTACGCCGGTGAACGCGTCGGATCGGCCTTCCCGATGGATGTGGTTCTTTGGTCTTGGCTGTGGATCAAAAAGGACCCAAGTGGGCCCCAGCGTGCGGGCGCCGGTCGTCTCCTAGCTCTATCAGAGCCGCCGTCCGGGATCACACCAGCGGAGCGAACACGAACGTGGAGCTCTGGTAGTCGATCGCCGTTCCCGTTCTCATCCGAGGCTTAGGCACGGAGTACATCCTTCCAGCAGTGACGAATCACCACAGGTCAGGAGTCAACCGAAGCTGCAGCAGTCTCATCGATCAACATGCGCATTTCAACTGCGCCGTTCGCTACAGAAGAGACTCAGCTCAGATCTCGCCGCCAACACCTTTGAATTTTTCGACGAACGCAGCCAACTTCTGGAAGACACTCTGCTTTCTAAATAGATACTCCGGATTGAGTGGGCTCATTCTGGGAAGAAGCGCGTTGAGTTCGGTGCCGTTCTCGCTGACGAACTCTCGCCTCAGCGAGGCGCTGATGTAGCGTCTGGCCGCTTCCGCATCTAGCGCTTCATCGTTGATCAGCTCCTGCGCTTCGCGCTGCTGCTCCAACTGGGCAAAGCTGAAGAATGCTTCGATTGCGCTGGCCTTATCTGCCAGCGTGTCCAAGTCGGTCTGATTGATGAAGTCCACCACGAGGCTTTCCTTCGCCCGATTGCCGAGGCTAGCGCGAATCATCCGGCGCACGTCCTCGACCAGAGACACCTTGTCCTTGGTCTTCTTGTTCTTCTCAAAGATCAGCTCCAGGATGTAGTCAAGGTTTATCTCCTGGGACCTAAGCAGATCCACTTCGAACACCACATCATCCCAATCGATGCTGGAATGTACTTTCTCCTCCGAGGCCTTCTCGCGGCGTAGCCAGTCGCGGATGTCATTGTAGGTGGAGCGGTAATCCTGAATTGTCCGATCGGCGGGAACCCGGATCTTCTGCAGTACCGCCAGGTCGTCGTCGCTCAGGTAGTGCGTAGCCTTAAAGCTATCGAGAGCCTGCGGGTCGCTTGTGTCGACGCTTTTCAACTCCTTGAGGATGGCGAATTCATCGTAGTTCTGCAGCACGTTCTCCACCCGCAGGTACTCACCGAATAGCTTTGCAAAAGCCTTCTTGTCGGACTCTTTCACAATGTCCGCGGGCTCAGGAAATCTCTGCTCAAGTTCGCTCACTACGTCGACGAATCCGCGTCGGGCTTCGCCTGTGGCTACGTCAGTGAAGCCCTCCATGTACTCAGTGAAACTCTTCTCCAGCACCACATTGCGGGTGTTCTTGTCGCCAAACAGCGTGATGGCGTCGACGGTTGCATCTTCCAAGTCACGGAAGGCCACGATATTGCCGAAGGTCTTGGTGGAGTCGAAGATGCGGTTGGTACGCGAGTAGGCCTGAATCAGACCGTGGTACCGCAGATTCTTGTCCACAAACAGGGTGTTCAGCGCTGGCGCATCAAAGCCCGTCAGGAACATCCCAACCACGATAAGCAGGTCCACGTCCCGGTCTCTGACGCGCTTTGCCAGGTCCCGGTAGTAGTTCTGGAAGCCTTTACTGTCCACACTGAAGCTGGTCTTGAACTGTGCGTTGTAGTCGGCAACGACTGCGTTCAGGAACTCTTTGGCGCTCGTGTCCAGGGCTGACACTTCGAAACCTTCATCTGCGATCTCACCTAACGCATCCTGCTCCTCGTTGGCAGCGTACGAGAAGATTGTCGCAACCCGCAAAGGCTTATCGCTGTCCTTCTGCAGGGTCCTGAAAGCTTCGTAGTAGAGCTTCGCCGCGTCAACACTACTCACGGCAAACATGGCATTGAAGCCGCTGGCGCCCGCTTGCAGGCGGTGAGTCTTCTGCCGGAAGCTGGAAAGGATGTACTCAGTGATTTCACGGATGCGATCTGGGTGCAGCAATGCCTGCCGATTCTCCGCGGCGCTGAGCTTCTTCTCGTCCTGCTCGCTCTCGATGACCTTGAACTGCGGACGAACATCGCTGTAGTCCACCTTGAACTTCAGAACCTTGTCGTCGCGAATGGCATCGGTGATGACGTATGAATGCAGTTCTCGGCCGAAGACGCTTGCTGTGGTGTCCGCGCCCTGAGCGTTCTGCGGGAAGATTGGGGTACCGGTAAAACCGAACTGGTAGAACTTCTTGAACCTCTTGGTCAGGTTCCTCTGCGCCTCGCCGAACTGACTACGATGGCATTCGTCGAAGATGAAGACCACTTGCCGTCCGTAGATTGGCAGATCGGTTTCGCTCTTCATTAGGTTGTTGAGCTTCTGGATAGTTGTGACGATGATCTTGCTGTCGTCCTTGTCCAGGTTGCGCTTCAGCCCCGCCGTGCTGTCCGAACCGTTCACACTATCGGGCGAGAACCGCTGGTATTCCTTCATGGTCTGGTAGTCCAGATCCTTGCGGTCCACGACGAAGAAGACTTTGTCGATGAAATCAAGCTCAGTCGCAAGGCGCGCGGCCTTGAAGCTGGTCAGAGTCTTTCCCGAACCAGTCGTGTGCCAGATGTAGCCTCCGCCTTCGGTGCTGTTCCAGCGTTTGGCCTGATACGCACTCTTGATCTTCCACAATATTCGCTCGGTCGCGGCGATCTGGTACGGCCGCATGATTAGCAGCGTATTGCTAACGTCGAACACCGAGAAGTTCAGTAGCACGTTAAGCAGTGTGTGTTTCTGAAAGAAGGTGGCGGTGAAGTCCTTCAGGTCCTTGATCGGGCCATTATCTGCCTTCGCCCAGTTCATGGTGAAGTCAAAGCTGTTCTTGTCGCGCTGGGTTGTGTTGGCGAAGTAGCGCGTGTCAGTACCGTTGGATATTACAAACAGCTGCAAATATCTGAACAGAGAGTTTTCGCGGTTGAAGCTCTCCTTGCTGTAGCGGTGCACTTGGTTAAAGGCCTCGCGGATGGCCACGCCCCGCTTCTTCAACTCGACCTGGACTAGTGGGAGCCCGTTGACCAAAACGGTCACGTCGTACCGGTTAGCGTGACTACCGGCTTGTTGGAACTGCTTGATCACCTGGATCTTGTTGCGGGCAGTGTTCTTCTTGTCGAGCAGATAGATGTTCTGGATGCGACCATCGTCGAACACAAAGTCATGGACGTAGTCGTCGTGAATTTTACGAGTCTTCTCGATGATTCCATCGCTCGGCTTATCAAGCCAAACTTCTACAAAACGCGTCCATTCGCTGTCTGAAAACCGCGCACCGTTCAATGATTGAAGCTGCTCACGGACATTGACCAGCAACGATTGTGGTGTTCTGAGATCTGGTAGGTACTCATACCCGAGGCCGATAAGGTCGTGAAGCAACTCGCGCTCTAGATCAGACTCACTTTGGAAGCTTTCCGCCGCCACCCACTCTTTGACGTACCGGTCAAGAACGATGAAGTTGCTAGATTCGGCGATGGGCTTGGTCTGTTCAACCACTCTGTTACTCCTGCCAATAGCCGTAATTGTCAATCAGATTGTCCAGCAGGAACTTGACCGTCTGTTTCTCTTGAGGTGTCGGTTCCGCAACCGCTTCATTAGATAAAGTGCTATGACTCGTGAACTGGATAATGCGGTTCAGGTAGGCCTGCTTGTCGTCGGGCAGAAGCTCCGACCATTTCGGGTGACCCAGGAAGCTTGCAGTCTTCTCGTAGATGTTGCGCAGAAGAGTGAAGTGATATCGCTCGATTTGATTAGAAGAGATTGCTTGCTCAAGCGTTCTCCGGAGATGCAGGTGGTACGAGAAACTACTGTTCGAATCCCCGTTCTTGGCCTCGAGAGCGAAAGTGCCGTCCTCGAGACGCTCGAACAAGTAACAAGTCTTCGTGTTGAGTTCGTTGAACAGTACGTTGTAAAACAACGGACTGTGGGTAGTGATAACAAAATTTAGCCCTGGCGGGCTTGTCTTGATCAAACCCGCAAGATTGACGGCCAACTCGATCAGATGGTTGTCATCCAACGAACTCACCGGGTCGTCGATGAACACATATTCAAGCTGATCAAACTGGCGGGTCTCGCGATCTTCCGCTTCGGCGACATTGAGCGTGCTTATGGCCTGGTCCAACAGCGTATAGAAGACACTCCAGATGAAGTTGCTTTCTTCACCCTTTGAAATCTTCAGGCTGCCGGTGCTTTCATCGTCGCCGCGCTCTAGCGAGAAGGTAATTTCAGTGAAGTCCTGATTGAAATGTGGGGTCAGTTTGTCGTTGGCGTAGCGCTGAAAGTATCTGACGATGTTTCCATCTTGCCCAAGCTCTCTGAGTAGCGCGAGTAACCACTCGGTAAACGAGTTGGGCTGAATCACCAACTTCGGAGCGGTGTCCATCTCAAGGTCATTGTCCCAATAGAACAGGTCTTCGGTGAACGCACTGTAGTACAGAATCTTCGTGCGGGGCGGGTCGGGTCTATCGGCGGATCCTTCGTCGCTACCCCAGTCCTTAGGAGCAACAAGCTGCTTGAACTCACGGGAAAGACGCGTCTTACCGGTGCCGTTGAAGGCATAGATCAGCTGCACCTTTTTATCGGTGTCTCTTAGCTGGCTAGCAATTTCTGTGAGCGTCTGGCCCATATCAGGTCGCGTCCTCCTCCGATTGCTTGAAGGCGAGTATCCTGTCGCGGTGGTACTCATACTGCGTCCGCCGCGCAGCTAACTCGGCGGGGAGGCTAGCACGGAGGTCGTTGACGATTACTTCGAACGACCGAAGTTCGGCGGCGGTGGCCCGCTGTTCCTCTATCGAAGGCAGAGGGATCTTCCATGCGAAAAAGTCCTGCGAATTCACAGCGGCCATCGATCCATCCGTACGCACGCACTGGCCACGGATCTCTTCGCTGTCAGCCCTCAGCACCTGATAGACGTACTCAGCATCGACACCTTCGCGCGGGGCCAGTGCACGCATGTCCTGGTTGAAGGTCGTGTCAACCTTGACCAAACCGATAGGTAGCCGGCGGCGCAGAATATTGGAACGCATGACCACGGCAACGGACGGAGCGGGCACGATCCTGAGAGACGTCTCGTCCAAGGCGGCTTGGGTCACTCGGCCCCGAATATCATCCGTAGACTCATCGCTGATATCCATCGACGCAAGCCAAGGAATGTCTCCATTCGCCCAGTAGCGCGGGTCGCTCTTGGACGGGGTCACACCGCCCTGCCACTTGCCGAGGCTCGCTAACGAGGCGCTCGCGGCGCCGATGCGCCGCAGCACCACGCGGCGATAGAACACATATTGTTGTTGGCGGGCTTCAATCTCAGCTTCCAACTCGGCCTCGAGCTGCGCTTCGAGCAGGCTGAACGCGTCAAGTATTTCAGCGACCACACGTTGCACCTGGACCGGCGGGACCGGGATCTTGACTTCCATGAAACGCGGCTTCGAGATGTTTATTCGTGTAACTCCGTTGGCGGTTCCACGAATCTGCTTCCTGATCGACTCACTACGAAACAAGTGCTTTGCGAATTCAGGCTCCAGCGAGTCACTCCGGTTCGGCCGGACGATGAAACAGAAGCTATTGACGTAGATGGGCTCCGACGGCTCAGCAGTAACAACTGATGACATCCCGACCTCGTCGAATGACTCTGACGAGCCGGTGAAGAGAATGTCTCCACGCTGAACAGAATTCTGTTGTTCACCTTCTTTGACCTTGACAAAGTCTGGGGCTTCGAGATCCAAAGCAGGGTTCGCGAAGATATTCCGGTACGAGGCAAAGCGGGCGTTGCCGTCATGGAAATCTGCTTTGCTCTTGCCGCTGAGTCCTGGAACTGTGGTTGCCAGTTCAGAGAGTTGCTTGTACTCGACTCCATTCGGGCAGTGCTCTGCAACGAGTTCGGCAAGGCGGCTCACTCTGAGCCCTCCAACTCAGCAACGATCACGTCAATCGAAGTACGCAGTTCGACCTGGCGTGAGACAAGTCGTTCGATGCGTGCATTGAGTTCGGTGATATCGACAACTTCGCGGGTGTCCTCGGCTGCCACATAACTACTGACCGACAGGTTGTAGCCTTTGTTGGCTACGGCGTCGTAATCCACCGACGCGGCAAAATACGCGACATCGGCCTTGCTCCCGAACACTTGCATGATCTGTTGAATGTGCCCGGGATTCTCTTGGTCCTCATCATCCGTGAGTACGTTGTAATTGACTGCTTTCTTGAACAGCCCGCTCGCGTCGATGAACTGGATCAGAGTATCCGTCTTGTGCTTGGAGAGCACCAGAATGTTGACCGCGATGGTGGTGCCGAAAAATAGATTCGGCGCCAACGCAATCACGGTCTCTACGTAGTTGTTGTCTACGAGGTATTGGCGGATTTTCTGCTCCGCGCCGCCCCGATAGAAGATGCCAGGGAAGCAGACAATAGCGGCACGCCCTTTGCCGGACAGATAGTGCAGCGCGTGCAGCACGAAAGCGAAGTCCGCCTTAGATTTCGGTGCCAGTACTCCTGCGGGCGCGAAGCGATCATCGTTGATGAGAGTGGGGTCGTCCGAGCCGATCCACTTCACTGAGTACGGGGGGTTGGAGACAATGGCGTCGAACGGCTTCTCGTCGTCAAAGTGTGGTGTGCGCAGCGTGTCGCCGAGCTGAATGTTGAATTTGTCGTAGTTGATGTTGTGCAGGAACATGTTCATCCGCGCCAGGTTGTACGTAGTGTGGTTGATTTCCTGGCCAAAGAATCCGTCTTCGATGATGTGGGAGTCGAAGTGCTTCTTGGCTTGCAGTAGCAGAGATCCAGATCCGCAGGCCGGGTCGTAAATCTTGTTGACCTGGGTTTGCCCGTGCATGGCCAATTGCGCGATGAGTTTGGAAACGTGCTGCGGGGTGAAGAACTCACCGCCAGATTTGCCGGCGTTGGCGGCGTAATTGGAGATGAGGAATTCGTAGGCGTCACCGAAAAGGTCGATGTGGTTGCCCTCGAAGTCGCCGAAGTCAAGCTCGGCAACGCCTTTAAGCACCGCGGCCAGGCGGGCGTTCTTCTCTTTGACGGTGTTGCCGAGGCGGTTGCTAGTGGTGTCGAAGTCAGCGAACAGGCCTTTGATGTCCAGCTCGGACGGGTAGCCGCTGGCGGATCCTTCGATGGCTGTAAAGATGTTGGCGAGATCCGTATTTAGAGCTTCATTGGCTGGGGCAGCAGCGGTCACGTTGGCGAACAACTGGCTGGGGTAAATGAAGTAGCCCTTTGTCTTGATGGCATCGTCCTTGATGTCATCAGGTATCACATCGTCGGACAGTCGCGAGTAGCGGATGCTGTCATCCCCACCCTCGATGTAGCTGGAGAAGTTCTCGCTGATGAAGCGGTAAAACAGCGTGCCGAGCACATACTGCTTGAAATCCCAGCCATCGACTGCACCGCGCACCTCATTGGCGATTTGCCAGATCTGGCGTTGCAGGGCGGCGCGTTGCTGAGTGACATGCATAACTTTGAAGTGTACTTCGCGCTTCCACACGCCCTCGGCCCGCGCGTCGCAGGCTGGGCGACTTCGCTCCTGGTCTGGCTGTCGGAACCGCTGGAGAATGTGCGCATCTCAGCGCCTTGTGCCTTGGGGTGTTCTCCCTGATGGTGACCGCTTGAATCGCTCCGGTCAACCGCGGCAAGGGCGTTTCGTCGCGGTCGATGCCAGAGTCCCGGAAGCGCCTGTCGCGCTGTCGGCGCTAGCGACTACTCTCACGCTCATGACACCGAACGAGCTCGCCGCCGGTCTTGGCATCTCCGGCCAGACGCTCAGAGCGTTTCTCCGCCGCGAGTACGGCAACCTTGCGTCGCGGTTCGATACGCGCTGGGATCTGACACCGGAACAGGTCGAACGCGCGCGTTCGCACTTCGCTCGTCGCCGCGTCGCGCCCACCGGTGTTGCGGCAACCGAGCAGCCAACGCGCGTGCGAGAACCCCAGCCATCCGCGCCGGTGAGTCGCTCCAGCCAGGAATGGACCGACGTACTTGAGGCTCCGCGCACCCGATCCTCGGCTTTGAACAAGGCGGAGATACCCGCGCAGCCCGGGCTGTATGCCTGGTTTCGAGACGGCGAGTGCCTCTATCTCGGCATCGCCGGTGACCTGCGCGATCGGCTCACAAGCCACCGCAGCGCATCTAACGACTTAAGCCGAAGCACCTTCCGGTCCTGGGTGGCGGTCCACGTATTAGGGCTCGATCGGGCGACCACGCGCCAGCGTCCGAGCATCGTGACCGATGATCAAGCGCGCGCCGTCAACGCGTGGATTGCAGCGTGCGATCTCGCGTGGCTGACTCAAGCAACGCGTGAGGACGCGGCAGTCCTCGAATCCTCACTACTCGCTGAACAGCAACCCCTGCTGAACGCAAAGTAGGCGGGCGACGACCCTCTCGTTCCGTAACCGCGTTATGCTCTCAGCTTCTCAAGCCGCTCCTTGATGCGACCATTTCTCCGATCTGGCGGACAAGCGGCCAGGTAGCGCCGCAGCACAGCGACCTCCTCCGCACGTTGCCCGAGCTTGCGGTGGATGATCGCGGCCTGCTCGGTGTACCAGGGCGCGGGATCAAGCTTTTCTCGTCTTGCTGCAGCCTCTGCACCGGCGATTGCGGCATAGCAAAGCACGAGTGCGTCCTCGAGTCGATCCTCGCGTTTCAGCTGCTTGATCGGTTCGACGAGCTGGAGATAGTGGACGCCCGAAACCATGCCGTCCTCGAACGACTCCGCTCTGGAGCCGCCGTTGGCGAGCGCGTCAGCGACCATCGCGTCGATGCTTTGTTGGTGAGCGGCCACTTTCGCGCCGGACGACATAGGAGGTCGCTTCGATTCGGACCACTGCCATTTCGGCGCCCCTTTGCCCAGCCACGCCCAGGCCTCGGCGCGCAAACCCTTCGGCAAAACTTCGGTGAAGATTTGCACCTTGACCGCACGTCCACCCGAAGCGGACAAATCCACGCCGCTGGCAACGTAGCCAGGGAGATACCCGATACGCTCCCCCTCGACGTGTACAGCCACAGCCTTTGGGTCAGCCTGGTTCTCAGGTTCGCGCTGCAGGCTGCCCTCGATCTCTAGGTAGCCGCCGCCGTCGATGGAGTGCCGACTGGCCAGTTCCGTGATGGCGTCCTTCGCGAAGGTGGTCGTTCCGGTCAACTTCACCAAGTCCTGTTCGGAGGCCGCTGCGAATGAAACCTCAAGACGAACACGCCCCTCTTGCGCTGGAGCGGGTGAGGGCGCCTGAAGAGCGACCGTCGTTGCTGGCTTCTTGTCGGCACCGCCGAAGATTCGTTTGAGGATGCTCACGACATGATCCTCACACAGCGAGGCGCGGAGACATTTCGTCGATGTGGATTGAAATCGACCTCGCAGGCGATTCGATTCCAATTCGCACCGTCGAGGTACGAAGCGCGGGCACGGGCGCTCGGTAGAACGCCCGCTCAACACGATCAGCGGCCTTCTCTAGGGTCCGTGTCGCGATGTTGCCGCACGATCCCAATCGAAAATGTTCCGCACCTATCGGCCCGCACGGCCGGCAGCCCCGGCCGAAGTGAACTCCAACTCTTCGAAGCGCTCCGCGGAGACATCTGTTTCGAGCATGCCTGCCGCCGCGCTCCGTCGTGCACGAGCCTCACTGGCCCGCACACGGATCAGCCGAATGGCCGTCATCGGCCCGGCGACGAGGAACTTCAGACCGTTCCAGACGAATAGTATTGCGAGCAGGTTCAGCCATCCCGCTGCACCACGTTCGACCAGCCCGACGCAGTACACCGCCGCCAGACCGTAGGGCACGGCGAGCAGCATCGCCGGCACGCCCCACTTGAGCCCACGGCGCGTATGGATCGCGTCGAGCACGAGGTTCGTCGGCATCAGCCGACGCAGGATGCCTCGTGCGCGGGCAACGGTCACCAAGACGAGTCCGAACATGCTGCATCCCTCCAAGAGTTCGGCAACGAGAACCTTGAGGGCCGCCCGTTGATCGGGAGGCATCCCATCGCAACGAGCGACGGGGCGTACAGATATTGCCTTGAGAGAAAGGCTAGAACTCACGACCGACAGGCGGAACCGCTGCCGGGACAATTGGTCGCAGCGGCTCGGCCGCGTACTGGGCCGACAGCTGCCGACTGGCGACGACCGCGGCGTGGGCACGCGTGGCATCCAGCTTCTGTGCGGTCGTGTCGGGGGTGGGTCCGAGCGCGGTCGCGCCGACGACGCCAAACCGGTCGCGGTAGGCCGCGACAGTGCGCGCCTGACGACACCACTGGGCTGCCGCGGGAGTGTCTGCGGGCGGCGGTTTTCCGAGCGCCCGCGTCCACGCCTCCCCCGCGACCAGCGACTGATCCAGGATGGCTCGGGCACGAGTCTCGATCAGCTCGGCGCGTTCGTGCAGGGCTCGCCGCATCTCGGCGTCCATCAGGCCGACCGCCTGTGGGATGAGACCGGCGATCAGACGGGGGCTCCGCCGCACACGGCCGGCGGTGGCGTGCTGGCTGCCACCCTGCGTGACGGCTGCGGCCACCCTCGCACGGAGTACTGCCGCGACATCCGCTGCGTCCTCGAACCCGCGAAGGCGAACCGCGCTCGCGAGCAGTCGCTCGACATCGAAGTGGTGCGCCTCGGCCCGTCGTAGCTCGGCAGTCAGTGGCCCGAAGGCATCCGATTCGATCGCCGCATTCGCCTGCTCCGGCGTGAGCCCAGACGCACGCACCACCGCGACCCATCGGTCGTGTTGCGCGGCGGCCGCGATGGTCTCGTGCTCGGCAGCGAGTTGCGCGATCGAGCCCCACGCGTCCTGCTCCGCCGTGACCGTCTCGTGAGCGGACAGCTCGGCGCCGACGTGCTGCAGGACACCGAACAGGACGCTCCGTGCGGTCGGCTCCCTGTCGTCACCGGGCCGCGGACCGGCGTGGGCGACATCCGGGCGGTCGATAGCGACATAGGCAGTGTTCGCTTCTCGGCCACGGGTCATCGCGACGTAGAAGTTCTCCCTGGTCATGCCGGGCGCGGCGACGACGTGCGCCGTGTCCGTCGTGATGCCCTGGGCGCGGTAGGAGGTGACGGCGTATCCGAGCTCGACGTGTTGCCAGACGTACCCGGCGGGAAGGACCACCGTGCTCCCCCACCGCCCCTCGGGTCGCCGCACCTCAAGCGCCCCGCTTCGGTGCACTGCGACGACCGTCCAGCGGTCGCCGTTGCGCACCCAGCGTCTCCCCGTGCGCAGTCGGCGGTCATTGCGCCTGGTGATGATCAGGTCGCCGACGGCGGCGCGGGTGCCGTCGTGCAGGTCGATTTCGCGGAGCGCGTCGATGCGGCCGTCGAGGATGAGTTCGGTTCGAGCACGCTGGTTCAGCGCGGCGACCGCGTCGTTCGAGTCGCTGATCAGCACGGTTGCCCGGCCGGCGCGGGCATCTGCCCGCCAGGCCAAGTACGCGGCATCCGCCATCGCGTCGGTGTCGCCTTCGCGTACCCGGCCGTGGGCAAGGTACCGGTCCACCGATTCTGGATCGCCGCGACGGAGGCCGAGTGATGCCGCCTTCTCCCACTCGTTCACGAAGCGGTGCACATCGACGAGCTCCGCGGCATCCTGCCGGTCGTTGACGAGCAGGGCGAACGCACCGCCCGCGTCGACAGACTGCAGCTGACCCGGGTCGCCGACGAGCAGCACCTTCGCGCCCGACTGCGCGGCGAGCGTGGCGACGTGGTCGAGCAGCAAGGTGCCAGCGAGGGATGCCTCGTCGACGATAACGAGCTGGCCGCGCCGGAACATCGCGCCGTGATCGTGGTGGTCGTGCCACCATTTCGCGAGGTTCTCGGTCGCGATGCCGAGGTCTTCCGCGAGGACATGGGCGGCGGCGGCGGATGGTGCAAGGCCGATGACAGACGTTCCGCCATGCACCTGTTCCCAGGCCTGGCGGAGGGCGTTCATCGCAGTGGTCTTGCCCGCACCGGCGGGGCCGACGAGGACTTCGACGACGCGGCCGGAGCCGGCGACCCGCTCGAGTGCCTCGAGCTGGGCGACGGCGATCACTCCCCCGCCGGGCAGCCGTTTTCGTGCGATCTCGCGCAGTGCAGTCGGAGCCAGACGTGGACCCGTCTGGTCGGCGGCGCGGTCGAGCAGGCGCGACTCGGCGTCGAGCAGCTCGGTCGCGGTGAACACGGTGGAGTGCTTCGGGCGGAACACCGAGGAGCCGTCTTCCCGTCGGAAAGCTGCCGGGCTTGATGCAAGCTCGGGCGGTGTGAGCTGCAGCGACGCCTGCTCGGCGGCATCAGTGACGAGCCCGACGATGGCTTCGCGATCGGATGCCTCGGCGAAACGGTAGCCCATGGTCTGGCGGGCCGATTCGGCCACGAGGTTCCAGTGCCGCCAGGTTGCGCGCCTCTCGCTCACCGCTGCCATGACGCTTGCGCCGAGCGCAGCGATCTCGTCGAGCGGCACATCTTCCGCGTGCAGCGCTTGTTGTGCAGAGTTCGTGGTTGCGGTGTGCGTCAAGCTCGAGGTATCCGCGCTGCGCACCTTCGCCGCGCGTTCCCGCCAACCGGCGGTGAGGTCCGCGAGCGAGCGGACCTCTTTCGCCGGCCGCGTTGCAAGGGTGGCTTGTGCGCGGAGCTTCATGATCGTCGCCGATCCCGGGCGGCGACCGTGCGTTTCCACGAATACGGCGATCAGGCGGTCGGTCTCGGCGTCGATGTGCCGCGACCGTGTTGAGAACTCGTTGACCAATTTCTCCGGCACGGCCGCGATCGCCCAAGCTGGATGCCGGTCGGGGCCGCGCTCTCGCTGTTCCCATTGCACGCCGAGCTCGCGGGTGAGCTCGTCAGCGAACAGGGCCTCGTGCAGTTCGGAGAGCGCGACAACCGCGGCGTGCATCGGGCGGCCGTCGATCGAGCGCCACTTGCCATCGAGCGCAGTCTGCACCTTGTTGCTGATCACGACGTGCGTGTGCAGGTGCGGATCGCCCGCCCGGCTGTCGAAGTGATCGAACGCCGTTGCGATCACACCGGTGACGTCGACCTGCGCAACGGCCCCGTCGCGGGATGTTGCACCGGTGCGTGTGGCCGCAACCTCCCGCTCGAGGAACGCGAGCGCCTGCGCAACGGCAGTGTGGTGCGCATGCACGATGCGTTCCTGCGTCGCTGCATCGGCAATGCCCCAGAGCACGCTCGCCGACTTCGGAATCGAGAACGTGAAGTCATATCCGGCGACCGCGCGACGGCGACTGTCTCCGCGCTCGTAGTGCGGGTATTCGCGTCCGAGCGGGTCCCCACTGACCGGATCCCGGCCCATGCCGATCAGGAGCTGGAGCTGAGCTTCGGTGACCTCAGTGCCCTCGGCAATCGCGCCGGCTCCGATCCCTGGAAGCCCGGTACCCATCCATCGGCCTGGCGGCGTGCCCTTCGCACTGTAGTAACGAGTCAGCGGCTTTGACATCGATCGATTGCCGTCGCCGGCTGCAACCGTACGGAGCAGGTACCGGAACCCATCGCCGGCGCTCATCACCCGCATCGACACCGTCACCGCGCCACCTCCACCGGTCGCGGAGAAGGTGTGCGCCCTCGATCTGCAAGAGGCGTGGGATCAGTGTTCTATTCTCACGAGACTCGGGCCGTATACGGCAACGAGTCGAAAACGTTGCCGCGGCGAGGGTTCGAGAGCCGGCACTAGATGATGAGTTCTGATCACCGATACGGCCTTCTGAATACGTCGCGAGGAGTGTTCAGATCCGGTCGCTTTTCAACCTTGCTGCTCGATTACGAGTCGGGCTGATGCAATCGAATCAGCCCAGCCCGCTGAGGGTCGGGAATGAGCTTCGGGACGAGTCGGACGAACACGACCATGCCGACGAGTTCGATGAGGGTCTGAGTGACGACGGCGAGTGGCGCGATCGCGAGCTCGGCAGGCAGAGCGAGCGCGAGCGGCAGTACGACGAGCGAGTTGCGGGTGGCGCCACTGAAGACCACGGCACGGGTTTCTGGCACCTTGAGCCGGCTCAAACGGCCAGCCGCAAGGCCGGCGAGTGGCATGACGACGAGGAATGCGACGTAGAGCGGAACGACGCGGAGGAGGGTGAGTGCTTCGCTGCCGACGGCGGCGATCTGGGATCCGATCACGACCGCGAAGGTGAGCATCATGAGCGGCACCATCGCGCCCGCCATGACGTGTTCGATGGCGCGACCGGCCCGGTGTCGGCGGGCTATGGCTTGCACGACCGCGGCCGCGATCAGCGGGATGACGATGATGATGACGAATGCCTCGATGAACGGCTCGAGTTCGATGTGCGCGACCGCCTCGCCGCCGGCGAACAGCCAGAGGTACGCGGGCAGCAGGACGATCTGCAGCAGCATCAGGAGCGGGGTCGCGGCGAGCAGGCGCGCCTTCGCGCCCCCGGCGAGGCCGGTGAACACGATCACGTAGTCCACGCACGGGGTGAGCAGCACGAGGAGCACGCCGATCAACAGTCCGCGATCATCGGCCACAAACCGGGATAGTCCCCAGACGATCAGTGGGACGATGACGAAGTTCACCGCGAGCACGGTACCGAGGAACCGGAGATCTCGGAACGAGCGGCCGACCTCGATCAGAGGCACACCGAGGAACGTGGCGAACAGCAGGATCGCGAGTACCGGGTTCGTCGCGGCCGTGAGCACGGGGGCCGCGCTGGGAGCCAGGACGCCGAACACGCCGCCGAAGAGGATCGCGGCGACGTAGAGGGCCACTTGGTGTCGGTCCCACCAGTCCACGAGTCGCTGCATCCGATCAGCCTAGAGAATGCTTGACCTTCAAGCGGGTCGAAGCTTTAGCGTCGTTGCCATGACCGAACTTGAGTGGGCCCCCACGGCCTGCACGCTCCCCACTGTCGAGCAGCCGTTCCGCGAGAAGGAGTTCAGCGCCCTGTTCGCGAGCAGCCTCCGTGCGGTGCACCAGGTGGATCTCACCCGCGCTGACCTCATCCTCGATCCGGCGAGCGAGACGGCCGGCCGCGACCTCGCCGCGCGGGAGTCGTCGTGCTGCTCGTTCTTCACCTTCGAGTTCGAGCCTGGCGCGGACTCGCTCACGATGCGCATCACCGTGCCGGAGCAGCACGCTGCCGTGCTCGAGGCGCTCGTCGCGACCGCGACAAGCGATGCCGGGCTGAGCGCAGCGGCGGGTGCGGCGTGAAGCGTGACAAGAAGTCGATCGCGTCGACGTCCGCAGTCATTGGTGCTGCGGTACTCGCCTGCGCGGCGTGCTGTGCCGGGCCCTTGCTGGCGATCGTCAGCAGCGTCGGAGCGGCATCCCTGGTCGGCGCGTACTGGATCCCTGGCCTCCTGGCGGTCGCCGTGCTCGCGGGCATCGTCGTGACGGTTCTCCTGATCCGTCGGCACCGCGCGAGAGCCTGCCAGCTTCCCGCGACGAGGGTCGCTGTCGATATCCAGCCAGCGCCGAGCCGCGACGACGAGCCGTCGCTCAGCGGCCCCGGACCGGTAGCACGGTAGCACCTGCCGGCGGCTGCAGAGCCTGGTCGCCGGTGATCACCGAGCAGGCGCACGCATCCGAACACACGCCGCCGGTCGCCGGCTGGGACAAGCGATCCTCGGCGCGCTGCAGCTCGTCCGAGAGACGCACGAGCTCAGCTATCTGCGCGCGGGTCTCGGCCAACCGAGTCGCGACGACAGCCCGCATGTCGCGCTGCACGTGCTCGCACAGATCAGACTCCCGCGCCGCGACCAACTGCCGCACGTCGGCGAGTCCGAGATTCAATCGCTTCGCGCCGGCGATGAACGAAAGTCGCTCAACTTCCGTTTCGCCATACAGCCGGTACCCGTTCGAACCACGCTCAGCCGGCTCGATCAGGCCAGCCGACTCGTAGTACCGGATCGTGCTCGCCGGCAAGCCAGTCCGCTCCGCCACCTCAGAGATACGCAGCCCAACCATGCAACGATCGTAAACCTTCAAGTAGCTTGAACCTCAATGCGGCCGCTCTCTCTGTCGTCAGTTTTCGACGGGCGGTCACGTCCCACCCGAGGCACAGGAGCGGGAGAATAGCCGTATGAGAGCAGAAGTGCTGCACATCGAAGAATGCCCGAGTTGGGAAGACGCCGGCCGGGGTCTTCGGTCAGCGTTGGACGCCACGGGCCACCGAGACGTGGCCATCACGTTCACGCTCATTGCTTCTGCAGCTGACGCAACCCGCCTCCCCTTCGCCGGCTCACCAACGATCCTCATCGACGGGCAAGACCTGTTTCCGTCGGACGGACGGACAACTGATCTCGCGTGCCGGGTCTACCTGACGCCGAAAGGGCTGGCCGGCCGGCCTACGCAAGAACAGATAGAAAGTGCCCTGATCGCTCATGGCTGATCCCGTCCCAATTCGGTGCGCATGCTGCGGCAGAGCACTCCCTCGGCGCCGTCTTCACGCACTAGCTGAAGGCAACGCGTACATCTGTCGGCGATGCGGCCTCTGGGTCGCTCTCCGACTCCGAAACGACGTCAGACGGTCATAAACGACCGGTTTTGAACACTGGTCACGAATGGTTCCTCAGGAGAATCGTGCGGTGATTACCGCGACAACTGCGACGCCGGCCATGAGCAGGGCCATCGCCGAGTACCCGCCGACGGCCACGGCGATGACGGGGCCAAGGGCCGGTCCGAGCGCGGTGATCGCGGTGATCGGCGCGGCGAACACCCCGTTGATGCTGCCGTAGTTGCGGGTACCCCACCGGTCGGCGACCGCGGAACCTTGTACCAGGGTTTGTGCGCCGCGAACGGCGCCGGCGATGATGCCGACGCCGATGAGGAGCCATGGCGGCCCGGGCACCAGGCCCATCAGCGCCAGAAGCACGACGGCAAGGCTCGACGTTGCGGCGAGCGTGACCCAGGGAGCGGTGCCGTGCGGGATCGCGACGTACAAGAGCCGGCCGACGACCTGACCTGCTCCGAGGAGGCCGAGCGCCCATGCGGCGAGTTCGTACGTCATGCCCTTCTCCATGTAGAGCGGGATGATGGCGAGGGTGACGCTGAACAGTGCGGCCGCGAGGGTGACCATCGAGACCTCGAGCATCCAGAACCGGCGTGTACGGATCACGGCACCGACGTGATGCACCACCTCTCCGGCGTGGGCGGGAGGGAGCTGAGCCCATGCGCGCTCGAGGAAGAACCAGTGCAACGGCACGGTGAGGACGAGCAATGCACCCGCGAGGATGAGGAACGTCGCGCGCCAGTCGAACGCGGTGAGGAGGCCCGCGACGACGGGAGCGAACACCGTCGAGGCGAGGCCGCCGGCCAGGGTCAGGATCGTCATCGCGCTGCGCCGCGAGTCGCCATGACGACGGGCGATGACGGTGAACGCCGCCTGGTACAGCACGGCCGACTGCGCGAGCCCGCACACCACCCAGCCGAGCGTGAAGACGACCAGATCGGATGCCGCGCTGACGATCACCAGGCCCAGGCTGCCGATGACGGCTCCCAAGGTCATGACGAGGCGCGGGCCGCGATCGTCGAGCCATCTTCCGACGGATCGCCGCATCGAGACTCTCCCCGGAGGACATCGGCCTGCAGCTGCTCGAGAACAGCCTCGCCACCACTCTCGGCCTGGCGGTGCTCATCGCCGTGCTCGCACCCCTGTCGGGTGCCCATTTCAACCCGGTCGTCTCGATCGCCGACTGGTGGATATCGCGCCGATCAAGTCAGCCCGGATTCGCCGCCCGGGATATCGCGCCGTATGCCGCCGCGCAGGTGCTCGGCGCGATCGTCGGCGCACTGCTGGCGAACACGATGTTCGACATCCCCGCTGCAATCTCTGCGACCGAGCGGGCGACGCCGGCGACGTTCCTCGCCGAAATCGTGGCAACCGCTGGGCTCGTGCTTATCATTTTCTCGCTCGTGCGCAGCGGCAACTCCCGAATCATCCCTGCAGCTGTCGGCGCGTACATCGGAGCCGCATACTGGTTCACCAGCTCCACATCCTTCGCCAACCCTGCCGTGACCGTCGGCCGCATCTTCACCGACACATTCGCCGGCATCGCACCAGCCTCAGCCCTACCCTTCCTCGCCGCGCAGCTGCTCGGCGGCGTCATCGGCGTGCTCCTCGTGAGCTACCTCTACCCAGCCCCTGCTCCTGTTCTCGAAGTCGCCATCACGAAAGCGCCAACTCAAGTAGCCAAATGATAGATGGACGTCTATTATTTGAGTATGAGCACTGAGAAGCCCTCCGTCCTGTTCGTTTGCGTTCACAACGCCGGCCGTTCCCAAATGGCCGCCGGCTACCTTCGCGCCCTCGGCGGCGACAACGTCGAAGTTCGTTCCGCCGGGTCCGAGCCGAAGGACCAGATCAACCCGGTCGCGATCGAGGCGATGGCCGAGGAAGGCATCGACATCACCGGCAACACGCCGAAGATCCTCACCGTCGACGCCGTCAAGGAATCCGACGTCGTGATCACCATGGGCTGCGGCGACGCCTGCCCCATCTTCCCCGGCAAGCGCTACGAGGACTGGGAACTCGAAGACCCTGCCGGCAAGGAGATCGTGACCGTGCGCCGCGTGCGCGACGACATCCGCGGCCGCGTCGAGGCGCTCCTCGCAGAAATCGCCCCGGCCGCATAACCATGACCGGCCTCGACACCGCCGGACGACGTGGCCTGCCGGGTCTCAGCTATCCCGAGCGGTACCTGCACGATCTCTCCCTCGAGCTGACCGAGCGCTTCGATGGCACGTTCAACGCCGAGACGGTGGAACGATACGTGCTCGAGTCGTACACGGCCCTCCTCCGAACTGCCACCGTCAAGGCGCACCTCACCAGTCGCGTCAAGCGCTTCGCTGCCGACCGGTTGACCGCACTCGCCCAGGTGAAGGGAGCGATCGCGCACGAGGTGCCCGAAGTGCTCTTCGTCTGCGAGCAGAACGCCGGACGCTCGCAGATGGCGGCTGTACTCACCCACAGCATCGCCGGCGACCGCGTCCATGTGCGCTCCGCCGGCTCGGCACCGGCCGCAGAGCTCAACCCCGCGGTGGTGACCGCCCTCGAAGAACTCGGGCTCGACGTGAGTCGGGAGTTCCCGAAGCCGCTCACCGACGACGTCGTGCAGGCCGCCGACGTCGTCGTCACGATGGGCTGCGGCGACGCATGCCCGATCTACCCCGGCAAGCGGTACTTGGACTGGCACCTTGACGACCCGGAGCTTCTCACGCTCGACGAGGTTCGCCGGGTCCGCGACGAGATCCGCACCCACATCGAACAACTGCTGCAGACACTGGAGAGCGAATCCAATGAGTGACCAGATCATCGAGAACGTCGTCGTCATCGGCTCAGGACCTTCGGGTTACACGGCCGCGGTCTACCTCGCACGTGCAGGTCTCGCCCCCGTCGTGCTCGCCAGCTCCGTCGAGGCGGGCGGCGCACTGGTCACAACAACGGAGGTCGAGAACTACCCCGGCTTCTCCACCGGCATCATGGGCCCCGAGCTCATGGATCAGATGCGCGAACAGGCCGAACGCTTCGGCACCCGAATCGTCTACGACGACGCCACCGAGGTCGACCTCACCGGTGCCGTAAAGACGATCCGCACCATCAACGGCGTCGAGTACCGGGCGCACGCCGTCGTGCTCGCCATGGGCTCCGCCTACCGCAAGCTCGGTGTCGAGGGTGAGGAGCGACTCACCGGCCGCGGCGTCTCGTGGTGCGCCACGTGCGATGGCTTCTTCTTCAAGGGCAAGGACATTGCCGTCGTCGGCGGCGGCGACTCGGCGCTCGAAGAGGCGATGTTCCTCACCCGCTTCGCCGATTCCGTCACGCTGGTGCACCGCCGCGATTCGCTGCGCGCGTCGCGCATCATGCAGGAGCGCGCACTGTCGAATCCGAAGATCCGGCCCTACTGGAATGCCGAAGTCATAGCGGCCGAGGGCGACGACGGGCTCGAGCGCCTTCGCCTCCGGGACACGACGACCGGTGAGGATGCCGCGCTCGACGCGACCGGACTGTTCATCGCGATCGGCCACGACCCGCGCAGCGAGCTCGTCGCCGGCCAGGTCGAACTCGACGACGATGGCTACGTGCTCGTGCAGCATCCGTCGACCCGAACGAATCTCGAGGGCGTCTTCGCTTGCGGCGATCTCGTCGACAAGCGCTACCGGCAGGCCATCACGGCGGCCGGCACCGGGTGCGCGGCCGCCCTCGACGCCGAGCACTACCTCGCCGCGAACGGCCTGGCCGATCCGGTCGAGGAACAGGCGGCCATCATCCTCGAGACCTCATAGCCCATGGATGGAATCATGGGGTCGATTTCGCCGCCGTCGCCCCACCTATTGGGGTCAACATCTTCGGCCCGGCCTTCGAGACGTTACTCGAGCTTGTCGCTGCGTGGTCGCAGCGCGATCCACAGCCCGCATCGGCGACACAGGTAACCCGCGCCCTCGCTCAAGGCATGCACCTTCGATCGCGGCAACGTTCTGCCGCAGCACGAGCATTCGACGGCCTGGTCAGCGTTCATGCGATGCCACTGCGCTGATGATCTGCTTGGTGGTCGGCAGCCCGGCCAAGCCGGTTGGGGTCGCGTACACGCGGCACGCCAGTTCCGAGGTCTCTTCCCCGCCGGGGAAGAGGTCCTCACCATTGAGGAGGATCGTGGGCGATCCTGCGAACCGAACCCGCATGGCGTCCTCAGGAGAACTCAGCAGCCGGAAGGAGATCTCGACGCCGTCGGCGGCCAGCGATCGGACCGCCTCACGTACACGGTTGCCCGCCTCTACCCAGTTCGGGCAGGCCTCGATATGTAGGATCTCGA
This sequence comes from Agromyces hippuratus, assembly GCF_013410355.1. Lineage (NCBI taxonomy): Bacteria > Bacillati > Actinomycetota > Actinomycetes > Micrococcales > Microbacteriaceae > Agromyces > Agromyces hippuratus. The sequence continues at coordinate 796,487 of NZ_JACCFI010000001.1, forward strand.
TACTCACACCGCCAGGCTCCTCCGTGCGCACTATCGCCATGTTCATTGCTCGCTCAACGCCGCGTCCAACGCCTTGCGGAGGTCGTCGGGTGAGGTGAGAGGGATGTACTCGTCGTTGATGAAGATCGTCGGCGTGCCGGTGGCGCCCAGCGCGGTTGCGGCGTCGAAGTCCTGCTGGACCCTGGCGTCGGTGGCCGGGTTCGCAACAGCATCGTCATAGGCGTCGAGGTCCAGTTCGAGCTCCTCGGCGAACTCGCGGAAGCGGTCCGCCGCGGAGACCTGCTGTTCGCCCCACTCGGCCTGGGTCTCGAACATGCGGTGATACATCTCTTCGAACTTGCCCTGCTGCGCTGCCGCTTCGACAGCGATCGCAGCGTTTCGTGAGTTGAAGTGCCCGGGCAGTGGGAAATACCGGGTCACGAAGGTGACGCGGCCGGCATACTCCTCGCGGAGTTCCTCGACGACCGGGTAGACAGCACCGCACACTTCACATTCGAAGTCGAGGAACTCGGTGAACGTGACGTCACTGTTCTCTGCGACGTCCAGGCGGTGGCTGTTCTCGGCGACGACCGTCGACGCCGTCGGCGCGCGCTGGTCAGCAGCAGGCTGGTTGTTCAGTGCGATCGCGAGGATGCCGGCGCCGACAGCGATGACCACGCCCGCGAGGATGCCGGCCTGGATCTTCGTGCTTCGCTTCAACGGGTTCCTCGCATCTGGGTCGTCGCTCTCACCGAGCCGTGGTCGTTCTCCGGATCCATCATTCCTCGTCTTCCTCCTCATCGTCTTCGAGCAGACCGAAGGGGGACTCGACCTCGCCGCGCCAGGCCTCGATCCCTTCACGGATGGCGAGCGCGGCGACGACGAGTGCGGCGACCGAGTCGGCCCACATCCACCCGAACAGGGAGTTCAGGAGCAGACCGATCAGGACGGTCCCGGAGAGGTAGACGCAGAGGAGGAGTTGCTTGGCGTCGGCCAAGACGCTCTTGGAGCCGAGTTCGCGGCCGGTACGGAACTCGAACCACGCGAGCACCGGCATGACGAGCAGGCTCAGGGTGGCGATCCCGATGCCGAGCGGGCTGTGGTCTACCTCCTGTGCGCCGGTGAGGGTCAGGAGGGCGTCGATGATGACGTAGGCGGCTAGGGCGAAGAACGCGATGCCGATCGCTCGGACCGTGGCTTTCTCCCAGCGCTCGGGTTCCTTGCGTGTGAATTGCCACGCGACCGCGACGGCCGAGAGGACTTCGACGATTGAGTCCAGGCCGAATCCGATCAGCGCAGCCGAGGATGCGACGGTGCCTGCCCAGATCGCGACGATCGCTTCGATGACGTTGTACGTGATCGTGAAGGCGACGATGAACCGCACCCGCCGGTGAAGTGTCGCGCGCCTCTCTGTGGTGAGAGTTGTGCTCATCGGGCGTCCTCCTGGCAGCAGCCGGGGACAGTGCACGTCGGGTCGATGCAGGGCGCGCTCTCGTCGACGGCGAGCGTCACATCGACCAAGGACGTCAGCGCCCGTGCGAGGTGCGGATCGGCGATCTCATATCGGGTCTGACGTCCCTCGGGCTCGGCGACGACGATCCCGCAGTCCCGCAGGCAGGTGAGGTGGTTCGAGACATTCGAGCGGGTGAGCTCAAGGTTCTGTGAGAGCACCGCGGGATAGCTCGGTCCCTCGAGCAGGGTCATGAGGATCCGCGAACGGGTCGGATCCGCCATCGCCCGGCCGAGCCGGTTCATCACATCAAGACGGTTAGCAATAGTCAGCACCCGATGACTATACAGTCATGGCTGTATTAAAGAAACCGCGTGAGTTTGGAGCGAACCGGGCTGCCGGCGAGCACGATCCGGTACTACGAGTCGGCGGGACTGATCGAGCCGGCTGGGCGTGGTTCGAATGGGTACCGGCTGAACGGCGCGCCACCTCAGAGATACGCAAACCATCCATGCGACAAACGTAAACCTTCGAGCCACTCGAAGCTCAACCGCCAGCCTCGAGAGCGACCGAGCGTAGATCGCGGCAAGCCAGACTCAGCCCGAGACTGAGGCAGATCGGCGTCCGACGCACTCATCCAACGCCGAAGCCACGGATACCCGCCAACGCTTGGGGTCGGCGTTCCAGGTCATGGTGTGGTCCGCATCAAACGGTTCGAGGTGAACGAGGTCCGGTCGGAGATGTTGGAGACGAGTCGCGACCTCGATCGGCGACGAAGCATCGGCGGATCCGTGGAGGATGAGCATCGGGGCAGTCAGGTCGTCGGTTCGCGTGATCCAGTCGAAACGGCGGAGACCGACAGACGCAGCGAGCCCTGCGATGCGCGCCAACCGCCGATGGTCGAGCCACGGGACGGCGAGTACTCCAGTCCACGCTGGGAGACCGGACCGCCTGCAGTTCGCCTTGATCGTAGAGACCCAGTCGAGCACCGGCGATTCGAGCACGAGCCCAGCGACGATGCCGCGGAGCGCAGGCTGCGCGGCCAGTTGAAGGGCGATGGCCGCACCCATCGACCATCCGAAAAGGATGACGCGGCGCGCGCCATACGCGAGCGCGTAGTCGACGGCGGCCCGCACATCTTCGACTTCGGTGGCGCCGAGCGTCGCGCGCCCAGAACTCAATGTCGGACCTTCGCCGTCATTCCGATAGGTCACGACGAGCGACGCGAGTCCGGCCTCGGCTGCAACCTGCACGCCACGGAGTGTTCCGGCACGAGTGCTCCCGAGGCCGTGAACGTGGATCACCCACGTGGTCGACCATGCCCCGCGAGGTTGGATCAGCCAGGCGGGCATCGGGCCGGCATCCGTCGGGATATCCACGTCGAGTGCTTTGAGGCCCGCATCTTCCGGGCTCGAGAAGTAGATTCCGCTCCACGATGCGAGAGCGCCGGGGCGCAGGCCAGCACCAATCTCCGCGACGACCTCGCGGCCAACGAAAGCCGGACCGCGGTTCTGAACCTCGCTGGACAGCCGAACCCAGCCTCCGTTCTCGAGCAAAAGGCAATATCGCCCGGGCGCTGCCGTTTGCGGCGTACGGTCGAGCACTACGATCGGCCGCTCCCCCGAGGTATCCACCTCACGAATGGTGAGGTCGTACCGCCGGCCGCCCACTGGTGAGGTAAGGCGCCGTGCGATGACCAGACCGAGACCACCGAGCGCGACGCCGACTGACGCCACGGCCCCGACCACTGCCCACACGGCTCTCATCGCTTCTGCTGCTCCCACCCGATTCGCGAGCGCGAGCGCACCCTCGTTGCAGTTTCGCCTCGACCAGCTCCGAGTAGTTGCCGCTCCGCTCGCTCGACGAGCCTCCTCTCGTCATCACTCACCTCGAACGACACCCTCGTGTCGATCATCGCGTCACGGATCTCGACGACCTCACGGTGCAGTAGCGTTTCGGCATTCTCGGCGTGGAAGGCGGCATCCTCGCTCTGACTGATGCCTGGCCGCACCGCGACGGCTCGCGCCCACACTGGCTCAACCTGCCGCGCCAGTGCCCGCGTGATTTTCTCGCGGGACCGCGCTTCCATGCTTCGAGCGACCGGCTGTCCGGCAAACCCGAGACAGAGAAACAGGAACGTGAGCAGGTACAGCGGCCCGTACGCGACCGAGGCGGCGAGCATCAGGTCCAGGTTCACTGCCACATGCGCGACATCCATCGTGATGACGACGACGGTGAGCGCGATGCCGAAGACGCTTCCGATGACCAGAGAGACCGGCGGCAGGAGCTGGATGCCCCGGTTGTTTCGCAGCTGCCGAGACGCCAGTGCAGCCATCGCGGTGAGCACGATCGCGTAGTAGACGAAATGGATCATCGAGTAGGCGGCCGCGCCCGTTTGGTCGCCGAGCTCGAGCATGAAGTTCGTGGTGGTCGAGCCTCGATCAATGAGGAAGAACGCAGCGATCACACAGACCAGCGTGATCACGAGCGCGGGTATCCCGAGCGCGAGCTGAACGGAACGGGATCGGTGATCGCTGGCCTTCATGACGCTGCGACCGAGGAAGAACACGCCGACCGTCAGGGCGAGGTCGGCGACGAGCGTCAGCAGGTTGGTGCCACCAACGATGCCGTCGAACGCGACGTAGATGGAGTCGATGTTCAGGGTCATCGCGATCGCGATGAGGAGCGCGGCGTATGTGATCGTGCGCTCTCCACGGCCTCGGCGCAGGATGAGCAGGCATGCGAGCAGCAGCCACATCAGCGCGGAGACGAGGACTGGAATCACCCGAAGATCTCCAGGAACCGGGACTCGTGCATCGCTGACCCGCGGATCGCGGCGGCCAGCTGGTCCGCAAGCGACTCCGCGAGAATCTCGTCGGCGGTGTCCAGATTCTGTCGCCGAAGTAGGCGCCGCCGGGTCTCGAGCGGGATGTCCGGGAGGAGGAAGTCGGACTCCGCAGAGTCATCGTCCTCGCCGTGATCGAAGATCATGTGTGCGAGCTCGTGCAGCACGAATTGCTGTCGATGCAGTGCTGACTCGCTGTGTGCGTGGAGGACCAGATCCTCGGTGTCGGTTTTGAGCCAGATCGCACAGAGCCCGTCGTGGTCGCCGAGCTCGGAGAGTTCGACGATGCGCAAGCGTCGCGCGCGCCGCGACTGCACCGCGTCGACCAACGCGTCGAACGTGAACGCGTCTCCCAGGGCGAGTCCATTGAAGGCCGCTGACACGGCGGCCTCGCTGTTCACGGGTCGTCACCTCCGTTTGCCGATTTGTAGGGTTCGCCCTCGGCTCGGTTGCGCCAGGCGTTACGTTCTGACGATCTCCTCATCGAGGAACTTGCTGATCGCTTCGAGTGCGTTCGGTGAGATGTCTCCGAGCGTGCGAGCGGCATACGACTTCACGCGAGCGGCGCGCATTGAGCGAACGAGATCGAGCTGCGCGCTGACCCGGTCGGGAGCTCGCGCGCCTTCGGCGCCCAGAAGGAACTCCGTGTCGACGTCGAAGTACGCGGCGAGCCCGTCAAACAGCGCGCGGTCTTGCACATACCGGTGACCGTTCACCATGTAGGTCCAGCGGGAGCGCGACAGGTTCGTCCCGCGTTCCTCGAGGAATGCGGCGATCTGCGAATACGTGGGCTCCGACCCCGTTTCAGCGACCGCGACATCGAGAAGGAGCCTGAGGCGTTTCGCCAGATCCTCTGCAGCCGCTTTGCTCTCGACTTCGTTCATTTCTCGCATCCACCATCACCCTCGGGATAGGTCTGATATTGCTGATTCGCGTCGCTTCGGCACCGAAGCATTGGGCATGCTCAATCTACCCCGAGAGCACACCCGACACAAGCGTTGCGCACGCTCAAATCACGTGGTATGAACGGAGTCGACCAGACATTGAGCATGCTCAACGAGGAGGTGGCTCAGCAAAATCGAATTCAGCGGCGTCCACGCCGTCGCGCACGCGGTCTCCGCGATTCCGCTCACCTGCGCCCGAAGCATCCGTGTGCAGACCGGCACACCTATGCGTCAGCCAGGCGCACAAGCGCGGCGGTCGTCCCGAAAGGTGGTCAACGTGTCGACGAACCCGCAACTGCAACACGATCGGGAAGCGAAGCTGGTCGAGCTTCATGAACACCTCATCGCGTCGGTCGAGACGTTAGTGACCGGCGCCGAATGGAAGCGCGCCCTCGAGTTCGCCGCCCGATTTCGCATGCGGTCGTTCAACAACACCCTGCTGATCTGGTGGCAGCACGACGCCGCATACCGGCAGGGGCGTGTGCCCGACCCGATGCCGAGGTACGTCGCCGGGTTCAAGCAGTGGCAAATGCTCGGCCGGCGAGTGATCGCCGGACAACGCGGGTACATGATCTTCGCGCCGCTCACCGCACGCTTCGCAACTTCGTCACCCACGGACGCGGACTCGTGGCGCCGGCTCCGGCGGAACGAGCGCCCCCGTGCCGGCGAAGTCGTGCGCTCTCGCATGGTGGGAGTCCGTCCCGCGTACGTCTGGGATGTCTCGCAGACCGACGGTCGCGCACTGCCCGAACTGCCGGTTCCGCGCCTGCTCCGCGGCGAGGCGCCGTCGGGACTCTGGGATGGGCTCGCCGCGATCGTTCGCGACGAGGGCTTCGGCCTCGTGATGGTGACGGATGCCTCGGCACTCCGCGGCGCGAACGGCCTCACTGATTTCAAAGCACGCGCGGTCATGGTGCGCGATGACATGGATGCCTCGGCCCGGGTGAAGACACTCGCGCACGAGCTTGCGCACGTCCGAATGCACGATCCTGGGAGCGACGCCTCCTTGCATCGCGGCATCGGCGAGGTCGAGGCAGAGTCGGTCGCGCTGATGATCGGTGCGGCGCATGGAATCGACACGAGCGACTACACGATCCCGTACGTGTCGTCGTGGGCGAACTTCGTCCAGGGGAAGACACCAACCGAGGTGATCCAGGAGACCGGCGAGCGCGTGCGACGAGCCGCCGCCGCGATCCTCGACCAGCTCCCGACCGCTCAATACAGCGCCGGGGATCCTCCCGGGCTCGATCGGCGCGGGCAGTCTCATCGCCTCTCCCCGACCGTCGTCGCAGCCGCCTCCGAGCGGCAAGCGGGGCAGCTCGAAACGCGGAGCCTCTGATGGACATCGCCGAGCTTCTGTTGACCACAAACCACCTGCCGACCCGCGACGCAGCGATCGCGTTCGCCCGTGCTGGTATCCCAGTCTTCCCATGCGTCCCCGAGTCAAAGCGTCCCCTGACCCCGGCCGGATTCCACGATGCGAGCTGCGACCCCGACCAGGTCGTCGCGTGGTGGGCGCGCTGGCCTCACGGGAACCTCGGCATGCCGACCGGTATCGCCTCCGGCATCGACGTCGTCGATGTCGACGCGAAGAGTGCCGCATGGTCGGGCTTCCCATCGTTCGAGCGCGCCGCCACGGCGGGACTCATCGATGGCGAACTCGCCCGCGTTCGCACGCCCTCCGGCGGCCTGCACGTGTACTTCCCTGCGATGCGATCCCGCCCGCAGCGCTGTTGGCAGGCGGCCGTCGCGCACATCGACTTCCGCGGGACGGGCGGGTATGTGATCGCGCCGCCGTCGACCTTGTCGACGGATCATGGCCGGATCGCGTATCGCCTCTTCTCCGTGTCATCCGCACATGCCAAGCCTGTCGACGCGACCGCGCTTCGCGAGTTCGTCGACCCGCACCGGACGCTGCCGCGCATGCACACGGCGAAACCTCCTCAGACCGGGTCGGTCGACCCGAGCCGGCTCGCTGGCTGGGTGGGCCGCCTCCAGGAGGGCGAGCGAAACGCTGGTCTCTTCTGGGCTGCCTGCCGACTCGCGGAGGCCGGCTTCCCACTCGACACCGTCGCATCCGCCTTGGCGCCGGCCGCGGCGAGCGCCGGCCTCGCTGATGCTGAAATCGCGACCACGATTCGGTCCGCCATCCGTCAAGCCTCGGCGACACCACCCGGGGCGACGGGTCAGAGACAGAACACACCGATCCCCTGGTCTACTCCCGCGTCACCACCACGACGGGCAGGAGACACGCGATGCCTGCCCTGAACCGCCCGACTACTCCCCCTCGTCCCGACGGCGTCCGCCTCGCGATGATCACCGCGGTCATCGGCACCGTTTTCATCGCGGCCGGAGCGTTCTGGCTCTCATTCACTTCACTCAGCGACCTCGCCCGCCGATCCGGGCTCGACCCCGCCCAGTCATGGGTGTGGCCGCTCATCGTCGACGGCATCATCGTCGTCGCGACAGTAGCCGCTGTCGCGCTCGCTCGATCGCGTGTCGCCTGGTATCCGTGGATGCTGCTCATCGCCGGCGCCGCCATCTCCGTCGCCGCGAACGCCATCCACGCGATCGTCGCCGACACGACCGATGTGCCGCTCTTGCTCGCGGCATCCGTCTCGGCCGTCCCTCCGCTCGTGCTGCTCGCAATCACCCACCTGACCTCAGTGCTCATGCGCCACGACCCCGCCCTCGCCGCGGCACCCACAACCGCGCTTGCGAAAGCGAATGCGAAGGCGGAGAAACCAGCCCCGGTTCCGACTGCCGCGGCCGAGCCACACCCCGAACTCGCTCCCGCACTTCCAGACCGCACGGATGCCTCCTCCCTCCGCGCGCTCGGATGGTCGAACTCCGCGATCGCTCGGCATCTCGGCGTGCACCCGTCCACGGTCGGCCGCTGGTTCCGTGACCGCGTCGTCGCACCTGCTGTGCAGACCAGCACCATGAGGGAAGGCACGACCGATGGATGAGGAAGACTTCGAGAAGGAACGCCCCGAGGCATCCGATGCAGCGGGCTTCGACAGCGCGACGGACTCGAAGAACACAGCAGTGGCGCATCCGGTCGATGACTACCGCGAGCGGTTCGCCGCACTCCGGCGACGCGTGAATTCCGACCCAAGCCACACGCTCGGCGCGCACCGCGAAGCCGCTGATCGCCCCGGAATCGTCTGGGTCCGGGCATCCGATCTGCTCAGTTCGAGCAGCGGCCGCCTCGCCGGTCGCGGCCTCGACTTCGAGACCGAACTCGCGCGCCGCCTGCGCCGCGCCCCGGCCACCGCTCGCCACGCACTCCGCGAGCGTGCCGACCGCCTCCCTCCGCTCTCCGCGTTCGGACGATCGGGCGAGCATCCACACCTGAACCGCGACGGGCTCGGCCGGCGGTGACCCATGCGCATCCTGCTGAACGCGGTGACACACACCTACGTGACAGGGGGTGCCGCGGTGGACGAGACGACACAGTCGGATGCCGCGTCGACGAGCTTCCACAACTCCGAGGGCCTTCGTACGTTGCTCGACCGTCTGCAGTCCAACGGCGGCACCGGCTGGCGCACTGACCCCGATGCCGCCGAGCTCATGCGATACGCGGCCGACCGTTACGCGGCGCTCGCGCGCAAGCACGGCCTCGATCCGTGGGAGGCGGCCGCCGCCGCGTTCGACGCGATGCGTGCGCCGGCGACACTGCGAGCGGATGACCCGTGGGCGATCGTCACCCGCGCCGTGCAAGTCACCTGCATCGCCGAGGAACGCGCGCAGGGGCTCCTGTGCTCGGTGCACCAGGCACGGCGGCCGCGAGTTTCGTCGTACCACGACGCCGAGCGATTCAGCGATCGCGAGCACGCGCTGCTCGACTACCATCCGGCGTTCCGCACCGATCCGGTCGACACTCCGCGCGAGCCATCCGAATCGCCGCGCGAAGTTGAGCGCGCGGTTGAGGATGCGATCTCGCTGTTCATCCTGCTCGGTTGGGAGCCGGATCGCTCGCGGGGCGGGGTCGAGTACATCTGCAACAGGCTTGCGGATGCCCCGTCGCGTGCGTCTGCGTACGAGTCGCTGCGCCGCGACTACGCGGCCCGCGCGTTGCTCGACATTCCGCAGCGCGCGTGGATCGCGATGCTCCGCGCGGTCCTCGGTTTCAGCGACCAGGTCCATGAGCACACGGTGGCCGGCCGGGGCATCCTTCTTCGCCTGCTCGTCGGCGAGCACTTACGGTCACTGCTTCAGGACGACGATCTGATTGCCGACATCGTCGGCAACCTCCCGGGGGCGGGCGGATGACCGGCACACCGGGGCACATCGAGCTGGAGCGGTCGATCGACTCAATTCGGATCGGGTCGCGGCACCGCGCCGACCTCGGCGACATCGACGCCCTCGCCACGTCCATCGAACGCCAAGGCCTGCTGCAGCCGATCACCGTCACGCCCGACGGAATGCTCGTCTGCGGCGCGCGCCGCCTCGCCGCCCTGCGCCAACTCGGCGTGCGGAAGCTCAACGTGTGGGTCCGCTCCGGCATCTCGGACCGGCTCACCGAACTCCTCGCCGAGCAAGACGACAACACCCTGCACAAGCCACTCAGCCCCACCGAGTCAGCGACGCTCTACCGCGAGCTGAAGCAACTGCTCGCCGAGGAAGCAGCACGCCGCCAACAGGCAACGCGATTCCAGGCGAAGGACGAAAATCCCAGATCAGACGGTGGCGGCGAATCGCCGCCGCCGGGGTCACCACGTGCCGGAGAGGCCCGCGGACAAGCCGCCCGCCTGGTCACCGGCCAGGACTCGTATAAGCGCCTCGAGCAGATCGCCGACCTGCAGCACATCGCCGGCGATGAGAGCACGGATGCCTCGGTGCGAGCGCTTGCCCGCTCGGAACTCGACGGAATCGACCAGGGCGGCGCGGTGTCGTCGGCGCATCAGCGGGTGAGCGCGCAGCATTCGTTGGCGGAGCTCGAGGCGATCGCGGCTGATCTCTCGCGACCGGCCGGTGTGCGCCACGCATCCTCGGCGAGCGCAGCACGGTTGCACGCGGTCGAGCAGTCCGCGAGCGCGGCGGAACTCGAGCAGCTTGCGCGAGAAGCACTGGCCCGGGTGAAGGCGGCGAAGAAGTCGACGAGCGGGTCACACCACCCTGCGCCGGCACGGCCGGCAGTTTCGCGCGACGAAGCGAAGCTGCCCGCACGCGCATTCGTGTTCCTCTGGAGCGATCTACGCGACTGGTGGATGCAGTACGACGTCGACGAACTCGCGGCCGTGCTCACCGGCGAGCAGTGGGACCAGTTCGAAGAGACGCTGGCCGGCACGATCGCGTTTGCGGAGTCGCTGCGGGCGCTCCGTTCCGGATCGCGCGCGACGGCTGTGGCTCGGTGAGGCGGATCCGATGCGCTTCTTCCAACGACGACGTCGGTTGTTGATTGCGATCATCGCGAGCGGCGCCGCGATGATCGTGCTCGTCGGATTCGGCGTGTACGGATTGCTCCGCGGGCCATTGCATGGGGCCGAGAGCGAGCAGCGAGGGCCCGAGGCATCCGAACGGTTGGAGACTCCCCCACGGCCCTTGCGACCCGTACCGGTTCTCTCAACCTCGAACCCGGAGCTGTTCGCGCGGAGCGTCGCCAGCGCGTTATTCACTTGGGACACGCGTCATCCGAGTGGTCCGTCGGAATGGGCCCAGATGCTGGTCGACGTCGCGGACGCAGATGAGGCCGCAGCTTTGGCATCTGATGTGCGCGGCTACCTCCCCTTGCCGGAGATGTGGGAGCAGCTCAGCGCCTACGGCACCAGGCAGCGGCTCGACGTGGAGTCCGTCACTTTGCCCGATGCTTGGACGACAGCGCTCGGGCAGGCCGCACCGGGCCAACTCCCCCGCGGTACATCCGCCTTCACGATCGACGGAACTCGTCTGCGCGAGGGCACGTGGGGCATGGAGGACGCCCGCTCAACGCGGCACGTGTCGTTCACGGTGTTCATCGCTTGTCCGGCTCACGAACCGTGCAGGCTCCTGCGGATCTCGAAGCTCGACCGGCCGCTGGAATGAGGGCCGTCGGAATGAAGAAGCTGCTCGGCCTGCTCGCGCTCGTCCTGCTTCTCGGCCCACCAGCCGGCCTCGTGAGCGTCGCGGCGTTGATGAACCCGGCCGCGATCTCCTGCTCGTCGGGGTCGCTTCTCGTCGGTGACATTCCCGACTCCTTGACCGCTCGAACCCGCGACGGACGATCGATCGCGCTAAATAGGCAGCAGCTCACGCATGCGGCAACGATCATGACGGTCGCCGGGCGTACCGGAGATGTCGGTCGCGAGGGCACCATCATCGCGCTGATGGCCGCGCTCACCGAGTCGACGCTGCGGATGCTGGCCAACCCGAGCGCCTACCCCGAATCGCTCGGGTTCCCGAACGACGGCATCGGCTCGGATCACGACTCGCTCGGGCTCTTCCAGATGCGTCCCGCCTCCGGCTGGGGGACGGTCGCCGAACTCATGGACCCGGAGTACCAGGCGCGGGCGTTCTTCGGCGGGTCATCCGGACCCAATGGCGGATCGCCTCGTGGACTGCTCGATATCCCTGCCTGGCAGCTCCTCGACCACGGCGAGGCCGCGCAGGCCGTCGAAGTCAGCGCCTACCCCGACCGCTACCAGAACTACCAGCCGGTCGCTGAGGCGATCCTCACCGCGCTCACTCGCACCCAGACCGCGGGCAGATCGGCCGCAGCCGGCGGCGGGCTCCTCGTGCCCGAAACCTCTCGCCTCGCCTTCCCGCTCCCGGCGGGCACCTACATGAACACTGACAGCTTCGGACCGCGCATCGACCCGTACACCGGTGAACAGCGATTCCACGCAGGCAGTGACCTCGCCGCCCCGATGGGAACGCCGATCCTCGCGATCGCCGACGGCATCGTCACCTTCGCAGGCCAGCGTGGCACCTACGGCGGACTCATGATCATCGAGCACACCGTCGCCGGCGAGCGCATCGCCTCGTACTATGCCCACATGTACGACCACGGCATTCATGTCGCCGAGGGTGACACCGTTGCCGCTGGCCAGCTCATCGGCGAAGTCGGTTCCGCCGGCAAATCAACCGGTCCGCACCTACACCTCGAAATCCATCCCGGCGGCGCGAACGCACCCGCCGTCGACGCGATCGACTGGCTCGCCGAGCACGGCGCTGCTGGTCTCAGTGGAGCGGATGTCTCAACTGCCGCATGCAGAGCCGAAAGGACGCCTTGAAATGGAGATCTTCCCCGACTTTGGCGCCGTCGGCGGTGCCGCCGAGCTGCGAAGCATCACTGGCGCGCTATTGACGATCGTGCTCATCGTCGCCGTGCTCATGATGATCATCAGCGGAATCGCCTGGGCGCTGGCGTCCGCGAACGGGCACTTCAACGTTGCGACGCGCGCACGGATCGGGCTGTGGGTCGCGTGCGGCGCTGCAGCGCTCGCGGGGGCAGGGGTGGCGTGGGTCAACTTCCTGCTCGACGTAGGCGCGGGTCTTTAATTGCGCGGGAGCGAAGCGGCAGGCTGACCTGTTGCGTACGCCGACCTAATCGGAGGGGGATCCGTCGTCCTCTGAGCTCTGACCGGCAGCGGGGCTGTCGCTGTCGGCAGCGACGTCATCGTCTTCGGACTCCTCGACGTTGCCCATCTGTCGATTGACTGCTGCCTGTCGACTGGCTTCACCCAACTTGAAGGCAACCAGTGCGGAGAGGTTTTGAGCCATCTCCGTCCCCAACTCTTCCAGAGCCCTGGCCATTGCACCCTGTGGCGGGATGACGAGGTCTCCCCAACCTGCCGCAAGCTGATTGTTGATCTGAGCTCGGAGTCCAGGCGAAACGAAGTTACTCCCGAGCCACTCGGTTCGCAGCGCCCCGAAGCCTTCTGGGGTGGGAATGGTCGGCCACTTCAACACAGCGTTGCCGGACACGCTATGCAGGCGATGCGTGGCAGCGTCCTCCAGTTCGTCTGCAGCACGCTCGACCTCGACAGGGTCCGCCTTCGTGATTCGCGCACTCACTTCTTCGAGAAACGTCTTGCTATTCAGGATCAAGACATCGTGTCCGGTTCGCTCGTAGAACTCACTCCGCAGCGCGGGAAGCGGCGATCCGTCCACGTCAATCCAATCGCTCTTCTGGTCGTCGCTCACCAAAATCACATCCGACGCGGCAGCTCTGGCATGTAGAAGGGTCTGCTCCCAGAGGAAGTAGTCGCCAAACACGCGATCTCCCGTCTTGTCTTTGAGATCGGCAAAGCCAGGGGGCTGCTCGGACGCGAATCGTTCAGCACCACGACGGCGGTGTCGGCTTAGCTCCTTTGGCCCGAATGGTTCACCAATCCTCGCGGAGGTATACAGATGCTCCACCACGTCCAGCACAGGATCGCTACCGTCCTTCCGCTCGGCGTTGAGCCGCTCCTTTGACGCGTCCAGCGCCTTCTTCAGAGTCTTGGCCGCCCCATCGAGCCGATCGAACGCCTGTTGTGTTTTCAACTGCTGGTCGCGTTCTGTAAGCTGCACCATTTGCGTGCGCGCCTTCTCGATAGCAGTTGTGAGGTTTGCCGCCACTTGTGTGTGTTCAGCAGTTGCCCTGGCGCGAGTTGTCGCGCGGTTTCGATGAAACTCCAAGCCAACTTGATGGGGCATCCACAGCCGTTCCGCGATGGCCTGCAGGGCATCAACGAACGTCTTCCTAGTCGAAGGTGATTGTCCGTAGAGGCCAAGCAGCACGTTGGTGTCGAGAACGATTGTTGCCTCTGCCCACACACGCTTGAGTTCATCGTCGGTCGGCGGATAGTAGCCGCGGAATCGATCCTTCATCCACGGCCTCCACATTCAGTCGCAGTATGCGCGCGCGTCATTGACTCGGCCATACTCGGACCCTAGACCTGGCCGAGGGCGGACACCTGCACCGCCCCGCAGCGCCTAGAAACCAAAGGTTTGTGACCCGCACCATTCCGTTGGCCAAGATGGTTGGTGGAGTCACCTGCAAGCAGCGCCACGCCGGCCGAGGAACTCCCTACTTGTCAAGCACTCGCCGTCACTGGGGCATCATCGCCGTGGAGGCTGTGTCGCTCCGCTGTCGTTGTCCAGATGCACGTGCGACCGACTTCGGACCGTGCTGCGCTCCTTCCCTTCGGACCCACACGTCCACTGAGGGAGCTTCCAATGATCGACATCGATCCCAACGGCACCGGGCTTCCCGGCATCGAACAACTCCGCGTCATCGTCGGCGCCGTGATGACCGTCGGCCTCATCCTGGGCGTGCTCGCATTGATCATTTCAGCGATCGTGTGGGGCCTCGGGTCGAACTCGTCGAACCCGCACCTCGCGGCGCGCGGCAAGCTCGGGGTACTCGTGTCTTGCGCGGCGGCGATCATCTGCGGGGCATCCGTCACGCTAATCAATTTCTTCTGGAACGTCGGCCAAACCGTCTGAGCGAGCCGAGAGCCGGTAAGCGAAGCCCAGAGGCGGTGCGACAGCATGAGCGTCTGCGACATCCCCGTCATCGCCGAAGTCTGCAACACCGTCGGTGAGGGCACCGCGTCACTCGTCGCAGCGCCGTTCGACTGGCTCGCACACGCGATGGGCGCCGCCGCGGCCTGGCTGTTCGAAGCCGTCTGGACAGCCTTCGACACGACCACCCTCGTCGACCTCACCGACCCCGGCTACATCGCGGTCTACAACGTGCTGTTCGGCGTCGCGGTGCTCGTCGCAATGATCTTCTTCTGCTTGCAACTCATCGCCGGACTCGTCCACCGCGACCCCGGTGCTCTCTCCCGCGCCGCGCTCGGCCTCGCGAAGTCGGTGCTCGGATCGTTCGTGCTCGTTACGATCACTGGCCTGCTACTCGAGATAACCGACCAACTCGCGATCGGCGTCGTTCAAGCCTCTGGCAACACGATGGAAGGGATGGGCGACCGGATCGCGCTCCTCGCCGGAGGTCTCACGACGATCAACATCGGTGCT
This sequence comes from Agromyces hippuratus, assembly GCF_013410355.1. Classification (NCBI taxonomy): domain Bacteria; kingdom Bacillati; phylum Actinomycetota; class Actinomycetes; order Micrococcales; family Microbacteriaceae; genus Agromyces; species Agromyces hippuratus. The sequence continues at coordinate 811,650 of NZ_JACCFI010000001.1, forward strand.
CCAGGTGTGGGCGCGATCGTGACGATCTTCCTCTCCGCACTCGCGATCAGCGCGGCCGCGATCGTCTGGTTCTCGCTCCTGATCCGCAAAGCCCTACTGCTGGTCGCGATCGTGTTCGGGCCGATCGCGCTCGCCGGCGCGACATGGGATGCCGCGAAGGGCTGGTTCACCAAATGGATCGCGTTCGTGATCGCGCTCATCCTGTCCAAGCTCGTCCTCGTCGTGATCTTCCTCGTCGCTATCGCCCAGGTCTCCGCGCCGATCGACGCAGATCTCGCATCGATCAGCGACCCGATCGCCGGGATCGTGCTGATGTTCATCGCCGCGTTCGCCCCGTACCTCACGTACAAGTTCCTCAACTTCGCGGGCCTCGACCTGCACCACGCAATGTCCAGCGAGCAGGAAGCCAAGTCGGCCCTGAACCGTCCGGTGCCGGTTCCCAATGGACCGATGACGGATGCCGCGAAGAAGGTCCTTGGGCCAAGTGAAGGCGGCGGCATGGGCGTGCGTGCCACCAGAGGTGGTGATGCCGCGACATCGGGCGCTGGTGCCTCAGGCCGGGGATCGCCAGGCGGTGGCGCCGGGCCAGCCGGAGCCTCGGCCAGCGGCGCTGCAGCTCGCACGAGCGCATCCGGCACCGGAGCTGGCGCAGGCGCGGGTGCAGCAGCCGGCGTGGCCGGGGCAGGTGTCGCCGCCGGTGCAGCCGTGGCGAGTGCGGCAGCACAGGCGGGCCCAAAGCTAGGCGCCGCGGTCGGGAGCATCAGCAACGCCCACGTCGAGTCCGCCGGTGATAGCGGGGCATCTGCTCCCCCAAGCGCGCTGCCGCCGGTTCTCGGATCCACGAGGCATCCGACCCCATCGCCCTGGCCGGATGCCTCGTCGCCGGCTGCAGCCCGCGCACGAAAGGACGTCTGACCATGGACACCGACACCACGCGCCCCGGATACGCCCTCGCCCCAGTTCAGTTCTCGAGGCTCACCCGGCGGGGCATCCTGCTCGGCCTCTCACTCCCCCAGCTCATCGCGCTCTCGATCGGGGTGCTCACGATCGTGACCGCGCTGTACACGACGGGTGCGTCCGGGATCGCGTGGACGTCTCCGATCTGGGGCACGGCGGCACTCAGCGCGGCGATCCCGATCGGCGGGCGCAAGATCGTCGAGTGGATGCCGATCACGAGCCGCTGGCTGTGGCGCGCTGCACGCGGGCAGCTCACCTACCGGCGCCGGATCATCCGTCCGCGCCCGGCCGGCACGCTCGCACTGCCCGGCGACGCGGCACCGCTGCGCGAGTGGCACGACCCCGAGTCCCGTGCGGTGATGATCCACGACCCGCACGCGCAGACCCTGACCGCGATCGTTTCCGTGTCACACCCTGCGTTCGCACTCCTCGACCCCGGCGAACAACATCGGCGCGTCACTGGATGGGGACGCGTGCTCGCCGGTGCGTGCCGGTCCGGCCGCATCGCCCGCCTTCAGGTCACCGAGCGTACCCTCCCTGACTCCGGCACCGGGCTCGCGGAATGGTGGGAGCGACACGGCGTCGACGATGACACCTGGGCCGCGTCGACCTACCGCGAGCTCATCGAACGCGCCGGCCCGGCCGGTGAGCGACACGCGACCACCATCAGCATTGCGCTCGACCTGCGGGCCGCGTCCCGGCAGATCCGAACCTCGGGCGGCGGCATGCGCGGGGCCGCAACGGTGCTCCGTCAAGAGATGACCGCACTCAACGGGTCGCTCCGAGCTGCCGACCTGGTCGTCGACGGATGGCTCACCCCAGACCAACTCGCGAGCACCCTCCGCAGCGCGTACGACCCGGAAATCGGTGTCGAACTCGATCGGCATCCTACGGTCGGGCGCGATCTCGCGACCGCTGGGCCGGTCGCGGTCGCCGAGTCGTGGGACCGGCTTCGCTCCGACAGCGCGTTCCACGCCGTGCTGTGGATAAGTGAATGGCCCAGGTCGCAGGTGTTTCCGGGCTTCCTCTCACCGATCGTCTTCACCAACGGGGTGCTCAGGACTGTCGCGCTGCACTACCTGCCGGTCCGTGCCGATCAGGCGGCACGCGACATCCGCAAGAAGAAGACCGAACTCATCAGCGACGCCCACCAGCGGCGACGCATCGGGCAGATCGAGGATGCCTCCGCGACCGCGGAGTACGACGACGTGCTGCAGCAGGAAGCCGATCTGACCGCCGGTCACGGAGTGCTGCGAACCACGGGGCTCGTGTGCGTGACCGCGCCGACCATCGACGAGTTGGATGCCGCGGTCGCGGCGATCGAGCAGGCTGCCATCCAAGCGTCGTGCGAGGTCAGGCGACTCGTCGGACAGCAGGCGCAGGCATTCACCGCGACAGCGCTGCCGCTGTGTCGGAGCGTGTAATCAGCAAGGGGGCGCACTCGCCTTGGCATCACATTGCGTGTTGGGACACCTCGGCCTATCCTCGAACATATCTTCGAAACTCTGAGGAGGGCCATGCTCACAACACACGGTGAACCCGTCACCGTCTGGCTGGATGGTACCGACCTTCCAACACGACTCGTCCACCACGGGATGCGCTACCGAGTCATCGACCAACCCACCTCGCTCCCCCAGACCCCGGAATGGCCAAGCGGCATCTCACACCCGCCGGCAAACGTGCTCCTGGCACCTGGGTGGAGAGTAACCGGGCGTTCCGACGACGACACGTTGCTCGTCTTCGACCTGCGGCATTCAGCGATCGGCTGGACCGTCGAAGCGACTTACGCCTGACGTGGGAAGCAACCGCAGATATCCCGACGCCGCCGACGAACGCGCCGATGAGATCCACCTCGAGCAGGCCAAGCTCGGCACCCCGGTGAGCCTGACGACCGCCGAAGTCCGACGCACCGGCCACCGCGCAGAGCCGCCCACGCCGATTCCGGTCATCGCATCAGTCCGGTATCGAGTCGTCTACGAAGAACCTCGAACCGTCGAGGGCGTGGCTCTCGCTTGGACTAACGGCGCCGTGCTGGTGAAGTACCCCGACCCAACGACGAAGCAGGATCGGTTCGTCTGGGTCTACGCCAACGCCGTGACGAGACGCACCTCGCTGTGATCTAAAGGGAGCACCTTCAGGATGAAGCATCCTGATTGGAGCTCGTCATGACCACCCTGGTGCAGCACGCCCCACCGTCCCGGTGGATCAGCGTCGTATTCCTCGACGGCGACGATGCCGAAACCGTGCTCGAGCTGATCGATCTCGCGGGGCCGGTGGAGGCGATCCGACACTTGGAGGAATGGGACTTCGGTGACGAGACGACCGAGGCCGCGCTTGAGAACGGCTATGTGTACGACGACATTCCAGCCGGCAGACTCGATCGCACCGCAGTCGACGAAACCGGGCACTACGCGCTGACCTACAGTCCGCACTACGGCTACGTGTCGCTGCTGCGCAGCTACGATGCCAGCCCCGATCCAACGCCTGCGGTCGCGCTCGAGAGGCCAGCGACGGAGGGTGAACGCGCGATCGCCGAGCACCCCGACCTGTGGTTCTCGCCGCACCATCACAGCACATCCTGCCCTGCACATCTCGTGACGCGATGAATGACTCGGACACGCAGGAACGTCTACTCACTGCGGCGTTGGTCGAACCACATCACGAGCGCCGAAGCGACCGCCGCGCACGGAAGCGTGCGGCAGCCCAGATCGAGACTGCTGCCCGGAAGGCGAAGACGAGCGAGCAACGCACCCGGTGGTCGGCCGAGCGGGCCGAGGCGCGCTTATCGGCCTACCTCCCCTCTGGCGGCGAGTCCGGCCCTGCCCAACTTCGGATGCCCGGCCGGCTCAAGCTACCCAAGCACCAGGACACGTCCGCGACGCTCGCCGGGCACTACCCATTCCTCGCCGAAGCCGGCCTCGGATCCGCCGGCGTATTCGTCGGGCAGGATCTCTACTCCGGCGGATCCTTCGTCTACGACCCCTGGGTGCTGTACCAGCGCGGGATCATCACCGCGCCCAACATCGTGCTCGCCGGCATCGTCGGGTCGGGCAAGTCGTCGCTCGCGAAGTCGCTGTACACGCGGTCGCTGCCGTTCGGGCGGCGGGTGTATGTGCCCGGGGATCCGAAAGGCGAGCACACCCCGGTCGCCGAAGCCGTCGGCGGGAAGGCGATCATTCTTGGCCATGGGCTCCGAAATCGGCTGAACCCGCTCGATGAAGGCCACCGCGCGGCATCCGTGTCGGATGCCGAATGGGCCGCGCAGCTCGCCGCACGTCGACGCGAGCTGATCGGCGCCCTCGCCGAGACGGTCCTCGACCGCCCACTGACACCGCTCGAGCACACCGCGATCGACCTCGCTCTCGCCGACGCGGTCCGCAACGCCGAGGTCCCGATCCTGCCGATGGTCGTCGACCGGATCCTGGCGCCGAACGCCGAAGATGACCGCGACCGACGGCTCGCCGAAGACGGCCGTCTCGTCGGGCACGCACTCCGGCGACTCGTGGCCGGCGATCTCGCGGGGCTCTTCGATGGGCCATCCACCGTCCGATTCGACCCCTCGTTGCCGATGGTGTCACTCGACCTCTCCCGTGTCGCCGAGAACTCGACCCTGATCTCTGTGCTCATGACGTGCTCGTCAGCCTGGATGGAGTCCGCACTGTCCGACCCCGACGGCGGGCAACGGTGGGTGATCTACGACGAGGCCTGGCGACTGATGGCCTACCCGGCACTGCTCCGCCGGATGGATGCACAGTGGCGGCTTGCACGGCATTTCGGGATCGCGAACATGCTCGTGTTCCACAAGCTCAGCGACCTCGACAACGTCGGCGACTCAGGGTCCGCGATGCGCGCGCTCGCGTCGTCTCTGCTCGCGAACGCGGAAACCCGGATCGTGTATCGGCAGGAGCCTGACCAGCTCGGTTCCACCGCGACCGCGCTCGGGCTCTCCGGCACCGAGCAAAAGCTGCTGCCGGCGCTCGGCCTCGGGCAAGGACTTTGGCGGGTCAAGGACCGCAGCTTCGTCGTGCAGCACCAGTTGCACCCCGACGAACTCGTGGCATTCGACACGACGGCGCGGATGACCGGTCAGTCATAGCAGGCGGTGGTTGCGGTGCACCTCCACTGCGACCTTCCAAACGACGTCGAGGGAGACATCCGATGTCCGACAGCATGAACCAGCAGCGAGAAGCGAGGATGCTGCTCGCAGCGCTGTCCGAACCAGCCGACATCGTCACCGGCACTCTCATCGCACGGCTCGGGGCCACCGAAACCATCGAACTCATCACAACCAGGGACCGGCTGCCGAACGGTGTCGACCCAGCCGAAGGAGAGCTCTGGCGGCGACGCCTCGCACCACGGATCAACCCTGGCCAGGTCGACCGGATCCGCGCGGACATGGAACGCCACGACCTGCGTCTACTCACTCCGGAGGATGTCGATTGGCCGGGCGAGCTGCAACAGCTCGGCGCGAGCGCGCCCATCGCGCTCTGGTTCAAAGGCAACGGGCACCGGCTCACGTCGCCGCTCTCGAGCAGGGTGACCATCGTCGGCTCCCGCGCGGCAACCGGGTACGGCGAACACATCACCAGAGAACTCGCATCCGATCTCGCGTCCCAGCACCGACTGATCTGCTCAGGTGGCGCCTACGGCATCGACGGGGCCGCCCACCGTGCCGCGTCAAGCGCAGAGCCCGGTTCGACGATCGCGGTCATCGCGAGCGGTCTCGACCGCCTCTATCCGGTGGGCAACGAACAGCTCTTCGAGCGGATCGTCGAGACCGGAGGCCTCGTCGTGAGCGAACTCCCACCCGGCGCAGCGCCCACCCGCTGGCGATTCCAGCAACGAAACCGAATCCTCGCCGCACTCGCCGGCGCGACGGTCGTCGTCGAGGCCGGTCACCGATCCGGGTCCCTCAACGTCGCCGGGCAGGCACACTCCCTCGGCCGACCAGTCGGCGCCGTCCCCGGCCCGGTCACGAGCCCCGCGAGCGCCGGATGCCACCGACTCATCCAAGAGGGCATCGCGAGCCTCGTCACCGACGCGCAAGACATCACCGATCTGCTCGACTCCACCGCAGGCTTCTCCGGAGACCGCACCTTCGCCTACTCCACCACCCGGCACTTCGGCCGCAGCGGCGCCGACCTCATCCTCTGAGAAAACGATGGCAGAGCGACGGATGCCTCGGACGCGACGGTTTCGGCAGACGCGATGAGCACGACACGAACGCAGAACGTGCTCGGTGGCGAGCTCGCGAGCCTCGGCATCGGACTCCTGCTCGGCGCGACAGGGCTCGCGCTCCTGCTCCGCGCTGCGGGCGCAGTCGCAGCCTGGGCGACATCGATCCCTCAGCCGGCGGGCGGGCCGGAAACAGGGCTCGCCGTGTTCCTCCGCCCCGGCGATCCAGCTGCCGCTCTGGACGCGCCCGGCCTGCACCCGGTTGCGTTCTGGATCTCGGCGACCCTCCTGATCGGCGCAACCGTCTCCGTGACCATATTGCTGTGGCGGGTCCTGCGCGCCGCCGGCCGTGTCACGAAGATCGACCCGCACCGCATACCCGGTATCGCCACTCGCAGCGACGTCAGCTACGCGGCATCCCGCGTCGCGCTGATGAAGCGCGCCTCCCACCTGCGACCATCACTGACTAACGCGAAGCCGACCGACGTCGGATACCTCCTCGGCCGGTCCAACGGAACGAACGTGTGGGCCAGCGTTGAGGACTCGATGCTCGTCATTGGCCCGCCTCGTTCTGGCAAAGGTGTGCACATCGTCATCAACGCCATCCTCGACGCCCCCGGCCCCGTGGTGACCACATCGACAAGGCCCGACAACCTCACGGCCACCCTCCGCGCCCGACGGTGTGCTGGACCGGTGGCAGTGTTCGACCCGCAGCAGCTCGCCGCCGGCGTTCCCGCAGGCCTCCGCTGGTCACCGATCCGCGGCTGTGAAGACCCGCTCACCGCGATGATCCGCGCCACCGGGCTCGCCGCCGGCACTGGGCTCGCCGCTGGTGGGGTCGACGGCGGTGGCTTCTGGGAAGCGAAGACCCGCACCGCCCTGCAAGTCCTCCTTCACGCCGCAGCGCTCGACCGCCGTCCGCCCGCCGAGCTCTACCGATGGACCCTCGACCCGACCGCAGCCCACGACGCCGCCGCGATCCTGCTCGGCAACCCCGCCGCCGCAACCGGGTGGGGCGATTCACTCCAGGCCATGCTCGACGCCGACCCCCGCACCCGCGACTCGATCTGGCAAGGCGTGTCCCTCTCACTTGGCGCCCTCGCGGACCCCCGGGTGCTCGACGCTGTTTCCCCCGGCGACGGCGAAGCATTCGATCCTGAAGGGTTCCTCCGCAGCAATGGCACCCTTTATCTGCTCGCCACCGGCGCAGGTGCCAACAACTCCGCCGCGCTCGTCGCAGCCTTCGTCGAGGACCTCATCGAGACCGCCCGCCGCATCGCCGCCCGCAACCCCGGCGCCCGGCTCGACCCGCCGCTCCTGCTCGCGCTCGACGAGATCGGCAACCTCGCACCACTCCCCTCGCTGCCCAACTTGATGGCCGAAGGTGGCGGGACCGGCATCACCACGATGCCGGTCCTGCAGTCCCTCGCGCAGGCCCGCACGAAGTGGAGCGACAACGCAGCCGGCGCGATCTGGGACTCCTCGATCGTGAAGATCGTCCTCGGCGGAGCATCCAACTCGAGAGACCTCCAAGACCTCTCGACTCTGATCGGCGAACGCGACGAAGCCACCGACTCGACCAGCGTCGGCGACCGCGGATCCCGCTCCGCCCAACGTTCCATCCGCCGCGTCGCGATCATGCCGCCCGACACCATCCGCACCCTCCCTTTCGGCACCGGCCTCATCCTCCTCCGCGCCGCCCCACCCGTCATCGCAAAGCTGCGGATGTGGACCGAGCGACCGGATGCCTCGAAGCTGAAGGAGAACCGCAGTCAGATCGAAACGCTTCTGCGCGAACTGCCGGCTCGGGCTGAAGCCCACGAACTCGCGGGGGAAGCCGATCCAGTGACCCCGAAGGAGTAGCGGCATTCACCGAGAGCGGAACCCGAGGCGCACCTCTCTGGTGAGCGGGTCGAAATCGATCCGCCAGATCGCAGGAGGACAGTCCCATGGCACTCCACACCCAACAGTCGCTCTCCGGCTTCATCGCCTCGGAGCCACACAGATCGGTCACCGAGGACGGCGACACTCGCTTCTACGTCCGCGTCGGGCAGCCTCATTACCGCCGCGAAGACGACGGGCGCTTCTCTGAACTCGCACCGACATTCCACGACCTCGTCGCATACCGCGCCACCGCTGACCGTGCATTCACCCGGTTCGCAAAGGGCGACAGCTTCGTTGCGGAGGGCTACATCCGAACCTTTCAGGTCGAACGCGACGGAGTCATCGTCGAACGCGAAGAGTTCGTCGCGAAGAAGATCGGCCACGACCTCGCCCGCACGAACTACGACGTCGATCGCAGCCGTCGGACGGGACCGGTCGCCGAACCAGAGGCACCGGGCCCGCGACCAGTCGTCCCGCCAGCGCAGGCGCTCGCCGACACCGGCGCGCTCGGTCGGTGAGATCCAAATGCCGGATGTCTCAAACCGCTCGTGGGGCGCCGAACCGCGGCATTCCTCGAACGATGAGGACTCGCTGCACGAACTAGAGGGACCTTTGACTTCGGAGCCGCCGCATCCGATCAACTGGAATCTGCTCACAGCTGAAGAAGCAGAGACGGAATGGGTGGAGCTCAACCGGTGGGTCAACTGGCTCAGACGAACCTACGGACTTCCAGCGTCCGTCATCCCACCGTTCTGGCATCGCCACCCCGAGCTCGTCTGGGAGCTCTCCGCCCTCCACCTGCACTGGCTCTGCGCCTACGATCCCGAGCAACACGGTTCCGCCCCATTCGGCTGGCACCGCGACTTCGCCGACGCCCGCCAACGCCTCCACGACTGGGTGGCCACGTCAGGCACTCGGCTCGACCGTGACCGGCCAACCCGCCAGACTGCCTGGCCGGGCGAGCCACCCACCAGCACCGTCGAGGACGCGGTGATCACCGACCGGGATGAGGACTTCGTGCGATTCGTCCTGGACGACGTCTCACTACGGCGAGTGGCCGAAGCCGAATTCTCGTCGGCCTGAGAACCCGACGTCGCGACGATGTGCGACGTGAGCATCGATCACTGCAGAGTCCAGCTGATTCGAACGTGTAAAGGGTAGGGCGCGGAAAATCCCCGCCTGCTAGCCTCCTCCACCTTGAGGCCTCGCAGACACCAGGGGGTGTTACACAATCAGGAACGGACGAGGCGGGCGATGGCGTCGGCTGCCTCGCGGAGCTTCTCCTCGGCCTCCTCACCACCGTTCTGCGCCGCAGCGAGCACGCAGTGGGTCATGTGGTCGTTCAGCAGCCCGAGCGCGACGGCCTCGAGGGCCTTCGTCATGGCGGACACCTGGGTGAGGATGTCGATGCAGTACTTCTCATCAGCGACCATCCCTTGGAGTCCTCGGGCCTGACCCTCAATACGCTTGAGCCGCCGCAGGTACTCGTCCCTGTCGCTGATGTAGCCGTGATGGCTCATGTCCGTGTGGCTCATGGTGGCCTCGCTCTGAGTCGTGATCTCTTTCCCGCTTGACAGGTACTATTGGGGGCACCGCAAGCATACCCCATGGGGGTACCGCGTACAAATGTTGCGCTACACCGAGCAGTATCCGGGAACACAGTCCAATCGCCGGCGTGAAGAGATGAACTTTCAGGCTTCGTTGCCGCTGGCGTTTGCGGCTCACGATCGGCGCCACCTATTGGTCCAGGCGATCTCGGATTTGCTCCATCTGCTCGATCTCTGAGCGCTGCCCCGTGCTGATTTGCTCACACAGCGCCAACAACTCTCCGTCGGTCAGGGCGGCTTCCCGGCACATGAGAATCGCGCCGGAGTGGTGCGGGATCATCGAGTCGATGAACTGGCGGTCGTCGACGAGTGCTTGAGCCCGGGTTGCCCCGAACGACCCAACCGCAAGGACGGCGAACACCACCAACATCGCGATGTTGGCCTTCTTGTTCCGGTACATGCCGCGCATCGCCAACAACATGATGATGCCCATCGGCGCCCACATTGTGACCGTCATGTAGAACATGTTCAAGTTGTTCCGGAAGTCGCCCCACTCGTCGATCATCGTGAACATGGCGGCGTACATTACGACAAAGCTCAGCCCCATCATGATCCAAAACACCAGATAGGGCCTGGAATGCCCGCCGTGCTCGCGACCAGCCATCTGCGCATGTGGTGTGTCAGTCATCGTGCCAACTCCTTGAGTCGCGATCGATTCGAGCGTGTTATTGAGCCTTGCACGGCCATCGCGCGGGCCGGAGAGTCACTCCTGACGCTGCGGCCGCTATCTCCTTCGCGTTCGCGATCGGACGCATCGGTCCCTTGGCTCTGCTCGGGAGCGCTGAGGTACGCTGTGGGGGTATACGTCAAAGGCGCGGATTTCTCCGCACCTGAGTTCAGCCGGGAGGCGTGATGGAGCTGAGTGCGATTCGATCGCTGGCTCGTCCCCGCCGGCGTTCGATCCGTCGAACCATATTGAGCGCGCTCGGCATGGCGGCAATCGTTCTGGGACTTCTGGCGATGCACTCGTTTGGCGCAGAACACGCGCCTGCGCCGCAACTTTCGGCCGCCACTGCCCATGCCGCTGACTCCGGCCACGGCGAGGGCGATGAGATCGTCGCCGCGGCGACGTCCGTCGTCGCATCGATAACGGCAACAGCCGTGCAATGCGATGCGGCCTGCATGCACGGTGTCCTCGATTGCGCGTTAATGATCATGACGTGCGCCATGATCATCGCAGTCGCGGCGCTCATTGTCTTCTCACGCGGACCCGTCATCTACCGGAAGATCTTCGACGCCGGAACACTCGTCATCGGCGCGGCCTCTCGCATCCCGTTGCCGATACATCGCCCCGACCTGACCGTTCTTTCCATCAGTCGCACCTAGGCCGAACCCAGCACCAGCCGGTTCGGGCGTGGCTTCGCCATACCCGTCGGCACTTCGCGGTTCGACCTATTCCGACGATGAGAGAACACACCATGCTTAAAATTCACAAGCTCGCCCTCATGACCGCCACCGCGGCCACTGCGCTTGCCCTCAGCGGCTGCGCGGGAGGCATGTCCGGCGTGGACATGAACTCCGAGGAACCGACAGCGACCTCGGAAGCCGCCACCGCCGACTTCAACGGCGCGGACGTTACGTTCGCGCAGATGATGATCCCGCATCACGAGCAGGCCGTGGCGATGAGCGAGACGATCCTGGCCAAGGACGGCATCGACGAGCGGGTCCGGGACCTGGCCACCCAGATCAAGGACGCCCAGCAGCCCGAGATCGACCAATTGAGGGAATGGCTCGATGACTGGGGTCAGGAAGAGTCCGATATGGACGGCATGAACCACGGCGGCGGCATGATGTCCGAGGAGGAGATGACGGCTCTTGAGGACGCCGCTGGTGCCGATGCGGCGAGGCTCTTCCTCGAGCAGATGACGGTGCATCACGAGGGTGCGATCGAGATGGCCAACGCCGAGGTGCAGGACGGCGAGAACGCCGATGCGAAGGCGATGGCCGAGACCATCGTCGCCACGCAGACCGAGGAAGTCACCCTCATGCAGGAACTGCTCGCCAGCCTCTAACACCTCCCTGACGGAACGCGGACAGCCCCCTCTGCTGCGTTCCCGGCGGGGGCCCTCCCTCTTCCTGTGCGAAGGCCCCCGTCCGCCCTCCGATGCTTTGAGGACCCATCATGCTCAATATCGCAGTAGCCCGCCGAGATGAACGGGCCAAAGTGCATGGATAGCCGCACCAGCCGACCGCCAGACCTCACCCGACGCGCAGCTCGACAAACAGAAGCCGCCCGCCGGCGGCGGCCGTCGCTAGGGCCGGTGCGCGCCGCCCAACGGACCGCCACTCCTCCGTGTGGCCGGCGCCCGGTCTTCGGCGCATTCGCCATGACCTTCGCGGCCCTGATGATGGTGAGCGTCTCAGTACCCGCCGTTGCCGTCAATCCGGTCATTTCGTTCGCACCCGCCATGGCGTCCCCGGATGCTATTGATGGTCAACAAGTCAGCGTCGGTGCCGATGTCACTATCGCGACCGTAGACCGGGATGGGTACATCACCGAGAAGGTCCCGACGGTGGCGTCGTACAGCCAGACCGCGGGAACGTATGTGAACTACTTCGGCGCCATCCAGTGGCCGTTCCTGACCGGCGTCCCGATCAGTACCGACTTCGGCTACCGCGTCGCACCGTGCGAAGGGTGCTCCAGCTACCACAAGGGCATCGACATGAATCCGGGCGTGAACTCACCGATCCAGTCGATCGCGGACGGGGTGGTCCGCGAGGTCTCCGCCACGGATAACGGCGGCCTCGGCGTGTACGCCGTCATCGACCATACAATCGACGGCGAGCTCGTCAGCAGCGTGTACGCGCACATGGCCGAGGCCTCCCTCGCTCTGTCGGTTGGGCAGACTGTCTCGGTCGGCGACCTGGTCGGAAACGTCGGCAATACCGGGCAAAGCACCGGGCCGCACCTGCACTTCGAGATCCTGCTCGACGGCGTCACCCCGACCGATCCGTTCGCCTGGCTTTCCGAACGGGTCGTGCCCTGATGCGATCCGCGACACGCACGACCTGGGCGGACGGCGCAGCGCGCGCCAATATCGCGGGCGCCTTGACCGTCGCACTCGCCTTCATTCTGGCCGTCAGCAGTGGCACGGGTGCAGCCTCGGCCGCATCGGACTATCCATCGTGGGCCGACGTACAGAAAGCGCGCGCCTCCGAAGCCGCCAAGCAGGCGCAGATCGCCGAACTCGAGGCGTTCATCGTCACGCTCACTGCGGAAGCGCAAGCCGCGGAGGAACTCGCCACCCGCCGCGGCACCGAGTACGAGCAGGCTCAAGCCTCGTTCGACGAGGCCACCTATCGCGCCACTCAGCTTGAGACGCAAGCTCAGGACGCGACCGCCCGCGCGGACGAGTCCAGTCGGCAGGCCGGCCAACTGGCCGCGATGCTCGCCCGCACTGGCTCAACCGACCTGTCGATGACGATGCTCCTCGATTCAGCGAATGCCGCCGGCCTCCTTTCGCGGCTGGGGACGATGAGCAAGCTCACGGAGCGAACTACCCAGATCTACCAGCAGGCCACCACCGACCGGAACACTGCAGCTGCCGTCGCCGAGCAGGCGAAACTCGCCGGGAGCCTCCTCGGCGACCTCGCGAAGACGGCCGAGATAGCACTGACGGCTGCCATTGACACGCGCGCCTCCGCGCACGCGAAGCTTGCAGCGCAGCAGCAGATCGAGGCGACCATGCGGGCGCAGCTGGCGGTTCTCGCCGAGAACCGCGAAGCCACTGAAGCCGACTTCGAGAGTGGTGAGGCCGCTCGACGCGCAGTCGAAGCTGCGGCAGCCGCAACCGAGGCCGCAGCCGGCAGTGGGGATGGCGGCCTCGACTCAGGACAACTGAGCAACCAAGGCTGGGCTTTGCCAGTCGCCGGCCGGAACACCGACAGGTTCGGCCCACGCCCGAATCGTCCCGTCGCAGGGGTCGGTGCATTCCACTACGGCACCGACATCGCTGCCGCCTGCGGACGAAGCGTCTACGCCGCCACCAGCGGCACCGTCGTGTACGCGGACGAGCTTGGCAGCTACGGACTCTGGGTGCTGATCGACCACGGCAACGGCGTCCAGACCGGGTATGCCCACAACAGTGATTTGTACGTCCGAGTCGGTCAATACGTCGGCGCTGGCGCGAACATCGCCTCCGTCGGAACGACCGGGGCTTCCACCGGATGCCATCTGCACTATGAAGTGCGTGTGGATGGCGCACGCATCGACCCTGAACCTTTCATGAGCGCGCGAGGAGTCACCCTTGATTGATCAACTTAGAATTCGCAGAGCCGCCGTCTACCTGGCACTGGCCGGTGGTCTCGCCATGGTGCTTGCCGCATGCACGGCTGACGCGAACCCAATAGAATCGCCGGCCGCGACCGTCGGACATGTTCACGGTCTCGGTGCGGACCCTTCCACCGGGCAGACGTACGCCGCCACCCACACTGGTGTTTGGCTGCTGCCGACGACCGACCTGCCATCGACCTATCCGGCAGTCGACAGCGTCGACGTCCAAGCACCCGTCCAGATCGCCGAGCGCTGGCAAGACACGATGGGATTCACCGTGGCCCGGCCCGGCCTCCTCCTCGGGTCCGGACACCCGGACCTCGTCGAGCAACCCGACCTGGATCCACCGAATCTCGGACTGATCAGCAGCACCGATGGAGCGATGACGTGGGAGAGCGTATCTCTCCGAGGCGAAGTGGACTTCCACGACCTCGACGCCGTCGAACTGCCCGACGGGCAACTTCGCATCTACGGATACGACGCAACAGCCGCAACGGTGAAGGCAAGCAGCGATTCCGGGGCGACCTGGTCCGAAGGCGCTGCGCTTGAGCTTCGTGATCTGGCAACCGATCCGGCGGCGCCCGACCGCGTGTACGCGACCACAGCGCGAGGATTGATGGTGAGCAACGACCGCGGCGAGTCATTCTTACCTGTCCCGAACGCGCCCGCCTTGTACCTCCTCACCCTCACGCACGACACTGGCCAGTTCATCGGTGTCGACGCGGAAGGCACCGTGTGGACATCCGATGACGGCGCCACCTGGAGTGAACGCGGGCAGACCGCCGGCGTGCCGGAAGCGCTCGCATATGTCGGCGGGGATGCACCGTGGATCCTCATCGCCGATGAACGTGGGGTCGTCGCCACCGACGACTACGGCGCAACAGCGACCATCCTTCTCACGATGCAGGGCTAACTGGGAGGGTCAGCACAACACCACCTCGATGATCACGTCGGGCGTCCGGCACGAGAAATCGGCCACGACAAATCTGATCGGTTGGATCAGCATGCAGGGGTTACCTCAGTGCGAACCCCGAGCTCCAAGCTCGCGGCGTCGCTACGCACGCACGCCGTCCTTCGCGGGCTCTTCCTGGCGCCCGAGCACCGCTCTGGTCGACGCCGCGGGGCGAAGATCGAGCCCGCGCAGCAGCTGCGCGTTCGCGGCGACGATGACCGTCGAGAGCGACATCAGAATTGCACCGACCGACATCGGCAGCACGAATCCCACGGGCGCGAGCACGCCCGCGGCGAGCGGCACCGAGACCATGTTGTAGCCGGCCGCCCACCACAGGTTCTGCTGCATCTTGCGGTAGCTCGCGCGCGACAGTTCGATGACCGAGATCACAGATCGGGGGTCGGATGACGCGAGGATCACGCCGGCGGATGCGATGGCTACATCGGTACCCGCGCCGATCGCGATGCCGACATCGGCCTGCGCGAGTGCAGGCGCGTCGTTCACACCGTCGCCGACCATCGCGACAGTGAGTCCCTCCGACTGGAGCTCCTGCACCTTCGCGGACTTGTCCTCGGGGTGCACGCCCGCGTACACGCGGTCGATGCCGAGCGTCGCTGCCACGGAGCGCGCCACCGGCTCGGCGTCACCAGTGATCATCACGACCTGCACGCCGAGCGCATGCAACGCATCGACCGCCTCGCGCGATTCGGGCCGGATCTCGTCGGCAAGAGCGAGGGCACCGATGATGGTGCCGTCCACGAGCACATGCAGTACCGTCTTGCCGGATTCGCTCCAGCTGGTGGATACCTCGAGCGGCGCGATGCGGTCGCGCGCTAGGAGCCTGGGGCCACCGACTTCGACGACACGGCCGTGCGCGATCGCCCGTACCCCGAGTGCAGGCGACGCAGTGAAGTCGGATGCGGGGTGCACGTGCGACACACGGCGGTGCGCCTCGGCAACGATCGCCTTCGCGAGGGGATGCTCCGAATCCGCTTCCGCAGCACCTGCCTGTGCGAATACCTCATCGATGGTGAACCCTGGCGCGGCGGCGACTTCCACGACCGCCGGCTCGCCCTTGGTGAGGGTGCCGGTCTTGTCAAACAGCACCGCGCCCACGGTGCGCATGGTTTCGAGGGCGAGGCGGTCGGTGACGAGCACTCCCCCGCGGGCTGCGCGTTCCGTCGCGATCGACACGACGAGCGGGATGGCCAGGCCGAGCGCGTGGGGGCACGCGATCACGAGCACGGTGATCGTACGCACGACCGCGTCGTCGGGATTGCCGAGAAGCGTCCAAGCGATCGCGGTGATGACGGCGGCGCCGAGCGCAAACCAGAACAGCCAGCCTGCGGCGCGGTCAGCGAGCCGCTGGGCGCGAGAGCTCGAGGCCTGCGCCTGCGCGACGAGTCGCTGAATGCCAGCGAGTGCTGTGTCAGCGCCCACTGCGCTGACGCGTATGCGGATCGCGGTGTCGGTCGCGACGGTGCCGGCGACGACGTGGTCGCCCGGTCCCCTGCTCACCGCGATGGACTCGCCGGTGACCATGGACTCGTCCATCGCCGCGGTACCGTCGACGACGTCGCCGTCGGCCGGGACACGCCCGCCGGGTCGCACGATTACGATGTCCCCGACCTGGAGCTCTGACGGGGGAACGGTCTCGATCGTGCTCGAGCCGTCCGGGGCATCCGTCACCCGCTCGGCCTCGTCGGGCAGCAGCGCCGCGAGTGCATCGAGAGCCGAGGAGGCCTGCATGATCGAGCGCATCTCAATCCAGTGGCCGAGGAGCATGATCACGATCAGCAATGCGAGCTCCCACCAGAAATCGAGCTCATGACTGAGGATGCCGAGGCTCGCGCCGAGCGAAGCGAAGTACGCGACCGTGATCGCCAGGCCGATGAGAAGCATCATTCCCGGTTGACGCGCCTTCAGCTCTGACCAGGCTCCCGTGAGAAACGGCCGGCCGCCCCAGAAGAACATGATCGTGCCGAGCACGGGCGAGATCCATGGCACCAACGCGTTGTCAGGGAGCTGATAGCCGAGGATCGCCGCGAACATCGGGCTGAACACGATCGTCGGCGCCGCGAAGATCAGCATGATCCAGAACAGGCGACGGAACTGGTCGACGTGGTCGCCGTGCCCTCCGTGACCGCCGTGGTCGCCGTGACCTCCGTGCTCGGCGTGACCTCCGTGCTCGGCGTGAGTTTCGTGAGCTTCGTGTCCGTCTGGGTCGGAGCGACTCGTCTGGCCGTGACGGGCGTGGCTCATTTCTCCGGTAGGGCCGGAATGCTGGTGACCATGATCGTCTGCCACGGGGTGATCGTGATGCTGGGGTGCCGCGGCAGCACGCGCGGCTGCCGGCGCATCGTCAGATTTGTGCTGATGCTCGTCGGTCATGCCCCGAAAATATACCCCCCACTGGTATCCGTCAATCCTGATGTGGACGGGGTGATTCGTGCGGCCCGGTCTTGCCCTGACGCGGCTCTCGTTATCGATTCTCGCGGAATGGCGTTCGCCCGCGGGGCTTCACGACGGAGAGCAGGGTGGTGAGGGCAAGCACCGCGCAAGCCGCCGCCGAATCGATGACGAGCTGGAGCCTCATCGCGTCGAGCCCGTCCGCTCCTCCGCCGGCAGCGTGACCGGCTGCCGCGTCGACGACACTTGTGTGGAGGATCAGGAGGCCCAGCGCCCCGGTCGTGAGCACGAGCTTCATGAGCACCCAATAATGCCGCACCAACCCCCAGTGTGTGCCGAGTGCTTGAAGGACCCCGCTCAGGAACGAAAGGGCGCCGAAGGGGACGATGATGCACCAGGTGATGAGCTGCGCGGCCAGGTACATTGTAGAAACGAGTTGATCATCGCCGCTTCCGAGTCCGGTTATCGCCAGCGCGAGGAACGCGGCGACGGCGCCGAACCAACCGACGGAGCTTAGGACGTGGACGATGAGGAGGGATCTGCGGAGCATCGGTCCCATGGTCAGTGACCAACCATCCCGTTGCCCGTCAGGTGCAGGAGTACGAACACGACAATTACGGCGAGCCCGACACCGCATGAGACCTTCACCCACAAAGGCATTCGAGAGCGATCGTTGCCACCGGGCGGAGCGGGCGTCTTGCGTCTCTCGTCATCCACCATCTGAATCCTCCACTTCTCGTTTTCAGTACAGTATGTCTCCATAAGTGACGATTCGTATGCATCCGGCCTATACTCGAAGCGTGCCGCGGCTGTGGAGCGAAACCATCGAGACACACCGCCACGCCGTCCGAGATGCAGCGCTCGACGCAGCAGCTGAAGTGATTGCTCGGCGCGGCCTCGCATCGGCGACGATGTCCGAGATCGCGGAGACCACCGGCATTGGCCGCGCAACGCTCTACAAGTACTTTCCGGATGTGGAGTCGGTCATTGCCGCTTGGCACGAGCGCCAGGTCTCACGACACCTTGCGGAGCTCGAGGATGCCAGTGACCGGGCCCAGCCATCTCGGCGCCTCGAAGCAGTGTTGGAGGTATACGCACTGCACCATCGCGAACGCGCTGACTCCGCGCTGGCACCGATGCTGCACCCCGAGCGCGTGCACCACCGATCGAGCAGCCACGGCCACGACGGCCACGTCGACAGCGCGCACCAGCATCTCATCGACCTCTTCACAAAACTCATCGGCGAACGGGTACAGGCCGGAGTCGTCCGGGACGATATCCCACCCCGCGAGCTCGCGAACTACTGCCTGCACGCGCTCTCTGCGGCTGCAACGTTGGAAAGCAGCGCGGCAGTTCATCGATTGTGCACTGTCGTGCTCGCGGGCATAACTCGGCGCCACTGACCGAGTAGCGACTCGTTTCCAGACCGCTTTCGGCTTCAGTGTGGACGACCGTTCTCGACGCTCGCCTCGGCTCAACGGAATACCCCCTAGGGGTATTGAGTTGACCGATGTGAAGCATACGAGATCTGAGGAGACCGCCATGAGTTTGTTCGCAATTCGCGACTATCGTCATCTGTTCAGCGCCCAGGTGATTGCGCTCTTCGGTACCGGTTTGGCGACTGTTGCACTTGGCCTTCTCGCATACGATCTGGCTGGCTCCGCCGCCGGGGTAGTCCTTGGCACAGCCCTGACAATCAAGATGGCGATGTACGTCCTCATCGCCCCTCTCGCGGCTGCATACGCGGACCGCCTGCCCCGACGCCTGTTCCTGACACTGCTAGACGTCGTACGCGCGGGCGTGGTGCTCGCGCTGCCTTTCGTGTCCGAGATCTGGCACATATACGCTCTCATCGGAGTTCTGCAAGCCGCCTCTGCGGCCTTCACGCCCACCTTTCAGGCAGTGATCCCTGATATCGTGAGCAAGGAATCTGACTACACGCGCGCGCTCTCGGCCTCACAGGTCGCCTACACGATGGAGAGTCTGTTCAGCCCGGTGCTGGCTGCAGTCGCACTGACGTTCATGACCTTCAATTGGCTGTTCGTAGGCACCTCCGTCGGCTTTATCGTCTCGGCCGTGCTGGTGCTCTCGACTCGTGTCCCCAACGCGGCGCGGAACGCACGCAGTTCAGCGTGGGATCGTCTCACGTCGGGTGTCAAGACCTTCACAGCGACAAGGCAGCTTCGCGGTGTGATGGCGCTGAACCTCGTGGTCGCCGCCGCCGGTTCGATAGTTGTGGTGAACACGGTCAACTATGTGCGTGACCACCTTGGCGGCACACAGGCGGATGTCGCGTGGATGCTCGCAGCGTCTGGTGGTGGAACGCTCGTGGTCGCACTGTTCTTGCCGCGCGTGCTCGACCGGATCGCCGACCGTACAGTGATGATGACCGGTGCTCTGACGTTACTCGTCGGAGTGTTCGCCACAGTCGCAATGGTGGCAAGTGAGGTCAACGCGTGGACGGTGACCATGACGATCTGGGTGGTCATCGGGGGCGGGATGGCGCTGATCGTCACTCCCACCGGGCGCGTCATTCGCTCTGCGGTCGAAAGGTCCGAACTGCCCGCGGCGTTCGCTGCGCAGTTCTCGCTCTCGCACCTGGCGTGGCTGGTCACCTATCCGATCGCCGGCTGGCTCGGCACGATCTCAGGATTCACCGTCGCCTGGTCCATCCTCGCCGCGCTCGCCGTCATCGGAGCTGTTGCCGGCTGGATCGCTTGGCCCCACCGCATCACCTTCGAAGACGAACCAACTCCCTCGGAGGGTCGCGCCGTGCCGGCATCGCGGGAAGCCAAGCGCGCCTATAGCGCGCCCGTCGCCGTGCGGTGATCCTGTGCCGGCGGGACGTGAGCCTCGGCGAGCCACGACGTAGACCGGAAGTCACACGTCCTGCACTCACTACCCGGTGCGCACGCGCGGACATCGGACGCTCCGATCACGTATGCATGCACGGTTTGCGGAATACCCCATGGGGGTATACCGTTTGACGAAGTACCCGGTAGGGGTATAGCAGAACGGAATGAGGATACGCGATGGCCACGAACGAGTATCAGGTGACGGGCATGACCTGCGGGCACTGCGAGATGTCGATCCGTGAAGAGGTCGGCCAGATCCCCGGGGTGCACGACATCTCGGTGAGCGCGCAGACGGGCCGACTCGCGGTGACGGGCTCCGACACGGTCGACGACGCTCAGGTTCTGGCGGCCGTGGAGGAGGCCGGCTACTCGGCGGTGCGAGCGGCATGAAGACCGGCGCACGCCTCGCCCTCTACGGGCTCGGGTTGGTTGCGGCGTTCGGCACGGCATTCGTCTTCGCCGGCGCCGTGATTCCCGGCAGCGTCGTCGCCGGGTGGACTGAAGGGACTGAGATGAACGGACACGACGAAGGTCACGATTCCGGGAGCGCCGCTTCCGACGGCGCAGCCTCGAACGCAGCCGCACTGAAGGGCCTCGCACTCGAGATCGACGGCTTCGTGCTGTCTCCAGTGCAGGCACCCGCGACGGTCGGCGCTCCCGGCGAGCTGAGCTTCCAGATTCAGGATGCCGCCGGCACGCCGGTCACCGAGTACACGACCGCTCACGATCGCGAACTGCATCTGATCGTCGCTCGATCCGACGGCAGCCAGTTCCGTCACGTGCACCCGGCACTCGACGAAGTGACGGGCACGTGGTCGCTGCCGTGGGAGTGGGCCGCGGCAGGCACCTACCGCGTGTTCGCCGACTTCACGACTGCCGGTGCAGTGGCCCAGCCGCTGACGCTCACCCGCACCGTTCAGGTCGCGGGCGAGTTCGCGCCGGTGGCTCCGCAGCCCTCGCAAGCCGATTCGGTCGACGGCTTCGATGTCTCGATCGAGGGCGACCTCGTGGCGGGCTCGCCGAGCGAGGTCACCATCACCGTCGCTCGCGCGGGCGAGCCGGTCACGACCCTCGAGCCGTACCTCGGCGCGTTCGGTCACCTTGTGGCGCTGCGTGAGGGCGACCTCGCGTTCCTTCACGTGCACGCCGAGGGTGGCGACCCCGAGGCCGGCGAGACGGCCGGGCCGGAGATCGTGTTCGCCGCGGAGGCCCCGACTGAGGGCCGCTACCTGCTGTACCTGGATTTCCAGGTCGACGGACAGGTGCACACCGCCGAGTTCGTGCTCGACGCCGCCCACAGCGAGAGCGTCACGGGCATCGAGAGCGGATCGCATTCAGAAGGGCACTGACCGTCAGGTCCCGCCTGTAAGCAGCTAGCAGAAGGAACGACACATGAGCACATCAGCGCCCCCGACCGTGGGCACCGGCGTCGAGTTGGAGATCGGCGGGATGACCTGCGCCTCCTGCGCGATGCGGATCGAGAACAAGCTGAACAAGCTCGACGGCGTGACCGCCACGGTGAACTACGCGACCGAGAAGGCGAAGGTCACCGTGCCCGACGGATACGATCCGGCCCTGCTGATCGCCGAGGTCGAGAAGACCGGGTACTCCGCCGTCGTTCCCGCACCCAAGGGCCGCTCGAAGAGCGATGCATCCGCGGGCGACGGCGACGCCGAAGACCCCGAGCTGACCTCGCTGCGCCACCGACTCATCGGCTCGATCGTGCTGACCCTGCCGGTCATCGCGATGGCCATGATTCCGGCGATGCAGTTCACCTACTGGCAGTGGGCGTCACTCGCGCTCGCGGCACCCGTGATCATCTGGGCGGCGTGGCCGTTCCACAAAGCGGCGTGGACGAACCTCAAGCACGGTGCAGCAACCATGGACACGCTCATCTCCATGGGCACGTCGGCCGCCTTCCTGTGGTCGATCTACGCGCTGTTCTTCGGCACGGCCGGCACCCCCGGCATGACGCATCCGTTCGAATTCGCCCTGGCCCCGTCGGACGGCGCCGCGAACATCTACCTCGAGGTGGGCGCCGGGGTGACCATGTTCATCCTCGCCGGGCGCTACTTCGAGAAGCGATCGAAGCGCCAGGCCGGCGCTGCCCTGCGAGCCCTGCTCGAGCTCGGCGCGAAAGAGGTCTCGGTGCTGCGCGCCGGCGTCGAGACGAAGATCCCCGTGGAGGACCTGCAGATCGGCGACGAGTTCATCGTGCGCCCCGGTGAGAAGATCGCCACCGACGGGGTCGTGGTGTCCGGGACATCCGCTGTCGATGCCTCGATGCTCACCGGCGAATCGGTGCCGGTCGAGGTCGCCGAGGGCGACGCGGTCACCGGCGCCACGACCAACGCCGGCGGCCGGCTCGTGGTGCGTGCGACCCGCATCGGGTCGGATACGCAGCTCGCGCAGATGGCCAAGCTCGTCGAAGAAGCGCAAACCGGCAAGGCCGAAGTGCAGCGCCTGGCCGACCGCATCTCCGGCGTATTCGTGCCGATCGTGATCGTGATCGCAGTCGCCGCACTCGGCGGCTGGCTCGGCGCGGGGTTCCCCGTGACGGCGGCGTTCACCGCGGCGGTCGCCGTGCTGGTGATCGCGTGCCCGTGCGCGCTCGGCCTGGCGACGCCGACCGCGCTGCTCGTCGGCACCGGCCGTGGCGCGCAGATGGGCGTGCTCATCAAGGGGCCGGAGGTGCTCGAGTCCACCCGCAGGATCGACACCGTCGTGCTCGACAAGACCGGCACGGTGACCACCGGCAAGATGACGCTCGTCGATGTGGTCGTCGAGCCCGGCACCGAGCGTGACGAACTGCTCAGGCTGGCCGGGGCGCTGGAGGATGCCTCGGAGCACCCGATCGCGCAGGCCATCGCGAAGGGAGCGACCCAGGAGATCGGCGTGCTGCCGGCCGTCGAGGGCTTCGCGAACGTCGAGGGCAAGGGCGTGCAGGGCATCGTCGATGCCCATGCCGTCGTGGTGGGCCGCCAGTCGTTGCTCGCCGAGTGGTCGTTGCACCTGAGCCGTGAACTGGCTTCCACCAAGGCGCGCGCCGAAGGCGAAGGCAAGACCGTGGTCGCGGTCGGCTGGGATGGGCATGCACGAGGCATCCTCGTCGTGGCCGACACGGTCAAGCCGACGAGCGCCGAGGCGATCGCACAGCTCAAGGCGATCGGTCTCACTCCGGTGCTGTTGACCGGTGACAACGAGGCCGTCGCCCGGCAGATCGCCACGGAGGTCGGCATCGAAGAGGTCATCGCCGAAGTGCTGCCGAGCGACAAGGTCGACGTCGTCGCCCGGTTGCAGCGTGAAGGCAAGGTCGTCGCGATGATCGGCGACGGCGTGAACGACGCCCCGGCCCTCGCTCAGGCCGACCTCGGTCTGGCCATGGGCACGGGCGCCGACGTCGCGATCGAAGCCTCCGACATCACGCTCGTGCGGGGCGACCTGCGCAGCGCGGTCGATGCGATCCGCCTCGCGCGCAAGACCCTCGGAACCATCAAGACCAACCTGTTCTGGGCATTCGCCTACAACGTCGCAGCTATCCCTGTCGCGGCGCTCGGCATGCTCAACCCGATGCTCGCAGGGGCTGCGATGGCGCTCTCGAGCGTCTTCGTCGTGGGCAACAGCCTGCGCCTGCGCGGGTTCAAGAGCCTCGCCAAGCAGTGATGCGACGAACCCAGACCACCCACAAGAAGGAACGAAGGGAATCACCCACGATGACGAACGACCTCCAGGCGAGCTCCAGCTGTTGCAGCACGAGCGCGGCCAACCCTGCCGCGGCAAGCAGTGGTCATGAGAACCTGCTCGCCGGTGCCAGCGACGACCTGACCACCTGCCCCGTCATGGTCGGCAGCGCCGTCAGCAAGAAGGCCGCTGAAGCTGCCGGCCTGTACCGCGACCACGAAGGCGAGCGGTACTACTTCTGCTGCGCCGGATGCGGGCCCGCCTTCGACTCGGACCCCGCCAGGTACGCCGCCAACATGGCATAGCAACGCGGATGAAAGGTTCGCGGCCCGTTCTCGCGGGCCGCGAACCCCGGCTGCCGCGGCAAGATCTCACCGAAACTGGAGAACGCAACACATGACCGCACACCATGCCGTGATTCTCGGCGCCGGAGCGGCGGGTACTTCCGCCGCTCGCGCACTCGCCAGTCATGACGGTATCCGGACCACTCTGGTCGGACAGACCGATGAGACCCCCTATACGCGAATGCTCATCAAAGGCGTCGCCTTCGGTTTGACCACCCTTGAGCTCATTCGGCTGCCCATGCCGCAAACGGACTTCATCGCTGACACAGCCGAATTCGTCGACATCGAAACTCGGCAGGTTCGCCTGGCCTCAGGCGCAACGATCGACTACGACTCGCTCATCGTCGCGACCGGGAGCCGAGCACGCGGTCTCGACTCTGTCCCGGGCGCAGAACAGGCCGAGGAGGCCGGAACGCTGGTGACCCTGCACTCGCTCGACGACGCCGTCCGAATCAGGGAGGTCATCAACGCCTGCGGCATGCAGGCGCGAGTCGCGATCTATGGCGCTGGACTGACCGCGTCGGAGACCGCTTCGGTGCTGCAGGCACAAGGCCACCAGATCAGCCTCATCGCTCGGAGTGAAATACCGGGCATTGCCGCGCTGGGCAGGCCCGTTGCCGAACGCATCGCGGCCGATCACCAGTCGAGGGTGGCCACCTTCTTCGGCCGCACCATCCGGCGGATTCATCCCGAAACGGATGCGACGGTCATCACACTCGATAACGGAACCGACCTCACCGTCGATCTAGTCGTTCTCGCGCTCGGCACGACACCTGTCGCGCTTGCGCCATGGAGCGAAGGGGTGGCCGTCGACGATCGGCTCTGCGCGCGCGACCTCGAGGGCGTGTACGCGGCAGGTGGCATGGCCGTGCATCACGACGACCACCTCGGAACGTGGCGCATCGATCACTGGGACGACGGGGCCGCGCAGGGAATGCACGCCGCTCGGATGCTGCTCCACGACTACGGCCGAGGAGAAGACCCGGGCCCGTATCGCCCCCGCAGCGCATTCATGGCCATGATCTACGGGCAGATGATCGCCGGCGTCGGCTACACCGGGCACCCCGAGACTCGAATCGAGCAGGCCGAGGAGTTCATCGTCCTGCACGAACAAGACGACGCCGTGGTCGGCGTCAGCGGCATCGATGCAGTTGGCGCGGTCTACCAGTGGAGCCAGCGTCTCCATGTGGCACGCTCCGAGCAGAACGAAGGACGTGTTCGTGAACGGCCTGAGTAGCCGTGCGTAGAACTCCCTGGCATCAGGCGTCTGGGCGGGCGACGTCGTCGGTGCGTCCGTCGATCGTCGGCGTGATCGTGCCCTGAACGGAGATGTAGGCGAGTAGGTCGTTCGCCATCGACCAACTCGATCTGCCCGTCCCTACCGGCGCGCGACAAGGCCAATTTCCACCTCCCTGCCGGTTCCTTACCCCGAATCGCACCGACGCTCAGAAACCTGCCTCCCGGCGGTCCCCGCGCTCTTTGTCGATCTCGAGAACGCGGGCCGTATTCTTCGGACGTCCTTGAAGCTGACCGAGGACACCGGAGGTGTCCGGCGCGTCAATGGCGCGCTTGGCGTAGTACTGCTCGGTGACGCGGGAGCGCTTATGCCCGGCGAAACGTGCCGCCGCTTCCAGGCCGAGCGCGTCCGAGACAGCCGTTACCGCCGACTTGCGCAGCGCATGCGGGACGAGCTCGTCATCGATGCCTGCCCACGCCCGCACACTTCGAAGCGCGCGGTGCACGTCCTGAGTCCCGTTAGGCGCCCCAGTGCGGGTGTGGAAGACGAACTCGTTGCCGCCGCTGGCGAGTTTGCGGCGCCGCAGCATCGGGATCAACTCCGGAGGGATGGTGATGCGGCGCCACCCGGATTCGCTCTTGAGATAGTTCTCCCAGTGCTTCGGCTGCCCCTTCGAGTCGACGACCTTGCCGGCGATCGTGATGGTCGGCTTGAGCGAGTCCATGTCGACGTACTCCCACTTGAGGCCGACCGCTTCGCCGATACGAGCACCGGTCGCGAGGATGAGGTCGACGACATCGCCGAGGAGGTCGGAGGGTCGCGGACCCATCCGGTCAGGACGGTCTTGGTAGTTGCGGATGATGCCGCGGAATTCCGCCAGCTCCATCGGCTCGGGAGCGTAGATGGGTTTGAGCTGCTGCTTGACTCGCTTCACCTCGCGGGCGGGGTTCGCGACCATCAGGTCGTTCATCACCGCGTAGGAGCAGATCTGGCTGATGAGTGCTTTCACGTTTCGCGCCGTGCTCGGCGTCTTGTTGTGTATCGCCTTGTACACCCGCACCACCGTGCTGGCCTTGATCTCACGGATGGCCAGATCTCCCATGTGTGGCGCGATCTGCTTCTCAACGAGCCTGCGATTCTCATGCCGGGTGGTGTCGCGCTGTTCCTGGGTGAACTCCACATAGTCCATGAACTCCCGTGCCAGAGCCAGGAACGAAGAATCGGGCGAGAGATCGCCGAATTGACCGAGCGGCGCATACTGCTCCTCGATCGAAGCCATCAGCTTCCGACGTGCTGCCGCGTTGGAACCGGCCCGCGTTCGGAGTTTGCCGTAACTGCCATCGAGACGCCGGAAGCGCAACGTGCCGCGCACCCGACCATCGGGCAGACCCTGATATGTGATCTCCCCGTGTGAGCCAGGCGCTAGTTTGATCCGTGCCATCGGAATCGCCCTTTGCCAGGGGAGATGGGCACAACCGAACCGGTCACCGGCGGTCCGTTCGGGACCGCAACCATGCCTCGACGTTCGCCCGGCTGTAGCGCAATTGCTTGCCGAGCTTGGTCGCCTTCGGGCCGGTGCCCTCGAGACGCCAGTGGTAGATCGTCTCTCTGGACAGCTGCAGATACTCTGCGAGCTCGTCGACGGTGAGATAGTCCCCGAAGCTCTCGATCAGACGAGCCGACGGGGCGGTGGACGGAACAGATGTGCTCATACTCCTTATGAGTGCGGCACAAACCCTGTTACTTCATCGTCCGAGGTGATCCGTTGTAGATCGCTGTGGAACGGGGCCGAAACCAAAAAGGCCCCAAAAAGGCCCCAAGAGTCCCGATTCTACGAAAAGAACCCCTGAGAACTTGATGTTCATCAGGGGTTTTGGTGGATCTGAGGGGACTCGAACCCCTGACCCCCTGCATGCCATGCAGGTGCGCTACCAGCTGCGCCACAGACCCGTTCTGCCTCGCTTGAGGCAACGAATTGAGCTTACACCAGCCTCCGCCCCCAGACGAAATCGAGGGACCCTCGACCGGTGAAGCCCGCTCCGATCAGCTGCTCGCTGCGAGCAACGGCGCCACGGGAAGCGCCGGACAGTCGGCCCAGAGGCGCTCCAGACCGTAGTACAGGCGCTCCTCCTGGTGGAACACGTGCACGACGACGTCACCGAAGTCGAGCAGGATCCAGCGCCCGACCTGGTGGCCCTCGCGACGCTTCGTCGGCGTGCCGGCGCGGCCGAGCACGTCTTCGATCTCATCGGCGATCGCGATGACGTTGCGCTCGGAGTTGCCGGTGACGATGAGGAACACGTCGGCGAACGGGATCTGGCGCGACACGTCGAGTGCGACGAGATCATCGCCGCCCTTCGAGTCAGCCGCACGCGCTGCCAGCGCGA
Source organism: Agromyces hippuratus (assembly GCF_013410355.1). Classification (NCBI taxonomy): domain Bacteria; kingdom Bacillati; phylum Actinomycetota; class Actinomycetes; order Micrococcales; family Microbacteriaceae; genus Agromyces; species Agromyces hippuratus. Next base: position 839,411 of record NZ_JACCFI010000001.1, read on the forward strand.
GCGTCTCGAGGGCCTGGTCGGATGCAGTCATGCGCTCACTTCCGGTGCGTGGTGGTTGTCTCGGATCAGAACAGCCCCGCGACGGCGCCGATGACGAGGGTGGCGACGACGCCGAGTGCGAGCACTCCGGCGGTCACGGCGAGCACGAGCGGAACGTTCATGCCCTCCTTCTTCGGCGGGGCGATCATGGCGCGGGCCGCACCCTGGGTGCTGATGGCGCGCGTCGCGGCGACCGGCGCTGCACCGGTGCCGACCTCTTCGATCTGGTCGAAGAGACGGTCGACGTCGGAGGAGTCGATGCGGCTGGGGTGCACGCCCGTCGCGCCGTACGAGCGCGGCAGGTCGATCGACCCGGTGGCGATGATCTCACCGCTCGATGCGAGGGGCGTGCCACCGAGCGAACCGTGGTCGGGCAACGTCGGCAGGATCAGCGCGTTGGTGGTCGTCGGAACGCCGTGACTCACGCCACCGCGCGACAGCAGTTGGTCGAACGGCTCTGCCGACTCGACCGGGGCGTTCAGCTGATCGGTCCAGTGACCGACCGCCGGCGACGGCGACACGATCGCCTCGTCGGGTCGAACCGGATGCGTCGGGCTCGCCCCCACCGGGAACGACACGGCGGCCCCTGGCTGCTGCAGCGGAGCCGGGTCGTCGATCTCGTCGTCTTCGAGGTCGAACTCGTCGAGCTGGTTGGCATCGAGCATCGCGCGAAGTTCACGGCGGGTGAGCGTGCGCTCGGGCGTCGTCGCCTCATTCAGGCCGTACGGCTGCGATGGCTGCTGCTCGGCGACGGGGCGCGGGTACGGCGCGGCCTCGGCCGGCGGCTGAACGGGTGCCGCAGGTGCGGGGGCCGGCGCGGGGATGACCGGACGCGGCGCGAAGGGGCTCTGCTGCGGCGCGGGCGCCGACGGCGCAACGGGGAACGAAACGGCCTCGCCGAAGCCACCGGCCGAACGAGGCGCCGCGTAGGCCGGGCTCGTCGCCGCGACCGGCATCGAGGGAACCGGCGCCGAGGGCGCGGGGACCGACTGCACGGGGAAGGGCGGCTGAGACTGCTGCGGCGCGACCGGCACGTCTGGAACGGGAGGCGTCTGACCGGAGGCATCCGGGGTCGCCGAAGGCTCCTGCTGCTCCAGCAGTCGCTCGCGTTCGCGCATTTCGCGGCGCGTCAGCGGCGGATCCTGCGACGACGTCATACGACACTCCGGTAGAGATGGTGCTTGGAGATGTACTGGACGACCCCATCGGGCACCAAGTACCACACCGGGAAACCCCGGCGCACCCTGCTCCGGCAATCGGTCGACGAAATCGCCAGTGCCGGAACTTCCAGCAAGCTTACGTCCTGCTCCGGCAATCCCGAAACGGACAGCACATGTCCCGGACGACTCACAGCAACGAAATGCGCGAGCTCCCAGAGCTCCTGCACGTCTTTCCAGGAGAGGATCTGCGCGATGGCGTCGGCGCCGGTGATGAAGTAGAGGTCGGCATCGGGGCGTTCGCGGCGGATGTCGCGCAGCGTATCGATCGTGAACGTCGGCTTCTCGCGATCGATGTCGACGCGGCTCACGGTGAACCGCGGGTTCGACGCCGTGGCGATCACCGTCATCAGGTAGCGATGCTCCGCCTGGGTGACGTTCGACTTGTAGCTCGGCTGGCCGGTCGGCACGAAGACGACTTCGTCGAGATCGAGCGACTGCGCGACCTCACTCGCCGCGACCAGGTGGCCGTGGTGAATGGGATCGAACGTTCCGCCCATGACTCCGATGCGAGGCCGGCGCTCCGCGACCGTCATCGCGCGCTCGCCAGCCTCAGTGGCCGCCGTGCTCGTCTCCGGCGTGGCGTGCGGCGTAGGCCGCGGCCTTGGCGGCGTGGCGGTTCGCCACGTCACGGTACGAGGCGACGACGAACCCGAGGGCGGCGAAGATCGCGAGCGCGATGAGACCGTAGACCCAGGACTCCATCGGCAGCTCTCTCGCGTGCACCGTCTCGGTCAACACCGTCGCGGTCTGCACTGCGGTGACAAGGCTCATTCGCCGTTCCTTTCGAATCCTGCGGGTCGTGCTCCAGACAGTCTAGCGAGGTCAGCCGCGCACATGTCCGGCACCACGCACGATCCACTTCGTGCTGGTCAGTTCGGGCAGGCCCATCGGGCCCCGCGCGTGCAGCTTCTGCGTGGAGATGCCCACTTCGGCACCGAATCCGAACTCGGCCCCATCGGTGAATCGGGTCGAGGCGTTCACCATGACGGCGGCCGCGTCGACCTCGTTGAGGAAGCGTTCGGCATTGCCGAGATCGTTCGTCACGATCGATTCGGTGTGCTTCGTCGAGTATCGGCGGATGTGCGCCATCGCGTCGTCGAGCGAGTCCACGACGCCGACCGAGATGTCGAGCGACATGTGCTCAGTGGCCCAGTCCTCGTCGGTGACGGGCTGCGCCTCGGGCCGGATCGCGCGGACCCGGTCATCGCCATGCACGGTGACACCGGATGCCTCGAGGCGCGCGAGCACCGGCGGCAGCAGCCGTTCGGCCGCGTCGACGTGCACGAGCAGCGTCTCGAGCGCGTTGCAGACGCTCGGTCGCTGGGTCTTCGCGTTGTGCACGAGGTCGACCGCCCAGTCTTCGCGGGCGCTCTCGTCGAGGAACATGTGCACGACGCCGGCACCCGTCTCGATGACGGGCACCTTGGCCTCGTCGACCACGGCACGGATGAGTCCGGCGCTGCCGCGCGGGATCAGCACGTCGACGTAGTCACGGGCCTGCATGAGGTGCCGGGCGCCGGCACGGCCGAAGTCGTCGACGGTCTGCACGGCATCGGCTGGCAGTCCGGCAGCATCGAGCGCGTCGCGGAGCACGCGGAGGAGCACCCGGTTCGTCTGCTCGGCTGCGGTGCCGCCGCGGAGCACCACGGCGTTGCCGCTCTTCAGCGCGAGCACGGCGATGTCGATCGTGACGTTCGGCCGCGCCTCGTAGATCGCGCCGATGACGCCGAGCGGCACTCGGATCTGGTCGATGCGCACTCCGTTCGGCAACGAGCGGCCGCTCACGGTGTCGCCGACGGGGTCGGTGAGTCCGATGACCTCGCGAACCGCGTCGGACAGCGCGGCGACCCGCCGCTCGTCGAGGGTGAGGCGATCGAGCAGGCCCGACCCGAGCCCGGCCGTGCGGCCCGCCTCGAGGTCGAGCGCGTTCGCCTCGATGATCTCGGCCGAGCGCTCGGCGAGCAGCACCGCCACCTGCTCGAGCGCCGCGTCCTTCTCGGCGGTCGAAGCGCGAGCGAGGCGCCGTGAGGCGTCCTTCGCCGCGGCGAGACGGGTATCGATCACCGAGACGTCGAGGTCGGGCTGCTCCATGCCCCCAGCCTAGGCGAGCGGGATGTCGCGCTCCGCCGTGTGACGCGGCGGCGCCGGGTCGAACCAGGTGCCGATGTCGTGCCCCGCGAGCGCCTCGGCGACGAGCGGCGTCGCCGTGATCAACACGGAAGCGCCGGCTTCGGCGGCGATGCGGGCGGCCGAGACCTTGGTCTCCGCTCCCCCGGTGCCCACGCCGGCGCGACCGGCGGATCCGATCTCGACGCCGGCCAGATCGTCGCCGTAGGGCACGTGCTCGATGCGACGCGCGCCCTCGAGGTGCGGCGGCTTCGTGTACAGCGCGTCGACGTCGGAGAGCAGCACGAGCAGATCGGCGCCGATGAGTTCGGCGACGAGTGCCGCGAGCCGGTCGTTGTCGCCGAAGCGGATCTCGTGCGTCGCGACGGTGTCGTTCTCGTTGACGATCGGCAGGATGCGGAGGGCGAGCAACCGGTCCATCGCACGCTGCGCGTTCGAACGAGGAGTGGAGTTCTCGAGGTCGCCCGCCGTGAGCAGCACCTGACCCGCGAGCACCCCGTAGCGGTCGAGGCTCGTCTGGTACCGCCACATGAGCACATTCTGCCCGACCGCCGCCGCCGCCTGCTGGGTCGCGAGGTCGGTCGGTCGCCCATCGAGGCTGAGGAACGGGATGGCGGTCGCGATCGCACCGGAGGAGACGAGCACGATCTCGGCGCCCCGTGCGTGTGCAGCGGCGAGGGCATCGACCAGCGGACCGATCTGCTCGGAGTTCTCACCGCTGATCGACGATGAGCCGACCTTGACGACGATGCGCGACGCGGTGGGGATCTCTGCGCGGCTGGCGGGGGTCATTCCCGATCCTCGCCGCTCGAGTCCTTCCCGGCTTCGGCGTCCGCAACGGGAGCCGCCTCGGCACCCGCAGCAACCTCGGCGTCGGTCTGCTCGTCGAGCTCGGTCCACATGCCCGCCGTGCGCTCGCGCTCGAGCTCGGCGCGCGCCTCGGCCTTGGCGTCCATGCGCTCGTAGTACTCGCTGCGGCGCTCGGCGCGCGTAGCGCGACGGTTCTCGTCGAGCCGGGCGTCGGTGCCACGAGGCGCGGTGATGAGTTCGGCCGTGGAGGTGAGTGTGGGCTCCCAGTCGAAGACGACTCCCGCGCCCTTGCCGATCACGACGGTCGAACCGGCGTCGGCGCCTGCACGCACGAGGGCGTCTTCGACGCCAAGCTTCGCGAGGCGGTCGGCGAGGAAGCCGATGGCCTCGTCGTTCGTGAAGTCGGTCTGCTGCACCCATCGCTCGGGCTTCTGGCCGAGTACGCGGTACATGGTGCCGTAGCTGCCGCCCTCTGCGCGCACGGTGAAGCCGGGGTCGTTGGAGGCCTTCGGCCGCATCACGATGCGCTCGGGCGCCGGCGGCGTCGCAGCTTCGGCCTCTGCGCGAGCCGTGTCGACGAGTTCGCCGAGGGCGAATCCGAGCTGACGCAGACCCTCGTGACTCACGGTCGAGATCTCGAACACGCGGTAGCCGCGCGCCTCGAGGTCGGGACGCACGAACTCGGCCAGTTCGCGCGCCTCGGGCACGTCGATCTTGTTGAGCGCGATGATCTGCGGTCGCTCGAGGAGCGGCAGCTGGCCCTCGGGCACGGGATACGCGGCGAGCTCGCCGAGGATGACCTCGAGGTCTGAGATCGGGTCGCGGCCGGGCTCGAGCGTCGCGCAGTCGAGCACGTGCAGCAGTGCGGAGCAGCGCTCGACGTGGCGGAGGAACTCGAGACCGAGGCCCTTGCCCTCGCTGGCGCCCTCGATGAGGCCGGGAACGTCGGCCACGGTGAAGCGGTGGTCGCCCGCCTGGACGACGCCGAGGTTCGGGTGCAGCGTCGTGAACGGGTAGTCGGCGATCTTCGGTCGAGCAGCCGACATGGCGGCGATCAGGCTCGACTTGCCGGCCGACGGGTAGCCGACGAGCGCGACGTCGGCGATGGACTTGAGCTCGAGCGTGATGTCGACCTCGTCGCCGAGCGTGCCGAGCAGGGCGAAGCCCGGGGCCTTGCGCTTGGTGGTCGAGAGGGCGGCGTTGCCGAGACCGCCGAGGCCGCCGGCCGCCGCGACGAAGCGCGAGCCGGGCTCGGTGAGGTCGGCGAGTTCGACGCCGTCGGTGTTCTTCACGACCGTGCCGACGGGCACTGGCAGTTCGAGGGTCTCGCCGACGGCGCCGGCGCGGTGGTCGCCCATGCCGGGCTGACCGTTCGCGGAGGAGCGGTGCGGACGCCCGTGGTAGCCGAGCAGTGTCGTCACCTGCGGGTCGGCGATGAGCACGATGTCGCCGCCGTTGCCGCCATTGCCGCCGTCGGGGCCGGCGAGCGGCTTGAACTTCTCACGGCGAACGGAGACGCAGCCGTTCCCGCCATGACCGGCACGCAGGAACAGCGTCACCTCGTCGACGAAGCTGACCATGCTGCATCCTCCAAACCGAGTAAAACACGTGAGGGCGGGCCGAAGCCCGCCCTCACGATGAACGTCGATCGACTATTCGCCGACCGCCACGATGTTGACGACCTTGCGGCCGCCCTTGTTGCCGAACTGCACTGCACCGGCCTCGAGCGCGAACAGGGTGTCGTCGCCACCGCGACCGACGCCCGCGCCCGGGTGGAAGTGCGTGCCGCGCTGGCGGACGATGATCTCGCCTGCGCCGACGACCTGGCCGCCGAAGCGCTTCACGCCGAGGCGCTGCGCGTTGGAGTCACGACCGTTGCGAGTGGAGCTTGCTCCCTTTTTGTGTGCCATTTCGCTTCTCCCGGGCCCTTACTTGATTCCAGTGACCTTGACGCGCGTGAGGTCCTGACGGTGCCCCTGGCGCTTCTTGTAGCCGGTCTTGTTCTTGAACTTCTGGATCACGATCTTCGGACCGCGGAGGTCGTTGAGGACCTCGGCCGTGACCGTGACCTTCTCGAGCGCCTTGGCGTCGGAGGTGATCTTGTCGCCGTCGACGAGGAGCACCGCGGCGAGCTTGACGTTGCCGTCCTTGTCTGCCTTGATGCGGTCCATCGTCACGATGGTGCCGACTTCGACCTTCTCCTGCCGACCGCCGGCGCGCACTACTGCGTAAACCACTACTCGTACCTATCTCTGGGGAGCCCGAGGGCCCCGACTGTCTGATGGGGTGTCACTGCGCGGTCGCCCCAGCGGGAAGAAGGGTGGTGACTGGCAGAAAACTGTTGTGCAGGCGATTCCAGAGCTCGGAGAACCGAACATCGGAGACCTGCGGACGGGCACACCGTGATAAGCGGCGGCACCAACGGTCGAGTTTACCGGATGTCGCGGGGCCGGTCAAACCACTGGCACCGGCGCGTCGCAGGCTCGGCGCGTAGGATCGGCCCATGACCGTGCTCATCGACACGCCGCTCTGGCCGAAGCACGGCACCGTCTGGGCTCACCTCGTGAGCGATGAGTCCATCGACGAACTCCGGGAGTTCGCTGAGAGAACCGGGCTGCCGCCGAGATCGTTCGATCTCGACCACTACGACGTGCCCGTCGAGCGCTACGACGACCTCGTCGCCGCGGGCGCCGTACCGGTCTCGCCGAGGGAGCTCGTCGAGCGCCTCCGGCAGAGCGGACTGCGCGTCACGCCGCGCGAACGGCGTGAACGCGCAGCCCGCTCATCACTCGACTGAGTCGGATGCCGCGGAGTCGCCCGAGCCGTCGGCCCGAGTGATCACGGGCTGGCCGCCGGCGGTCGTGCTGAGCGCGGCGGTCGAGACGCGACGACTGCGCGTGCGCCCCTCGCCCGCCTTCTTCGGAGCAGGGAGCGCGTCGAGCACCGAGTCGAGGAGCACCTCGGTCTCGGCGACGCGAGCCGGGCGCCTGCGCGACACCGGGGGCACGGGCAGGTCGAGGATCTGCGCGACCTCGGGGACCACGGGCGCCGTGGGCGCCTCGACGACCGGCGCGGCCGCAGCCGGCGGTGCAGCGACGGGCTCGGAGACGACCGGCGCGGCGCCCTGGTCCTGCGACACCCGACGGTGACGACCGCGACGACGACCGCCGCCCGTGGTCTCGGCCGGCTTCTCATCGGCGTCGGCCTTCGGAGCGCGGTCGGCGTCGGCGTTCGAGGCAGCGGGCTGCTCCCCCGCGACATCCGCTGCCGGCTCGTCGGCCTTGTGCTCGGTGTGCGGAATCGTCGACGCCGCGATCTGCGCGAGCGCGTTCTTCACGTCGTCGGTGATCGCGTGGGTACCGGTGTGCGTCTTGGGCTCGGCGGGCGCCTGCGCGGGCTGCTGCTGGTTGCCGCCGCGACCGCGACCGCGACGCTCGGGCTGCGACTGCTGGGCGCTGCGGTGCTTCACGACGGGCTCGTGGTGCACGATGATGCCGCGACCGGCGCAGATCTCGCAGGGCTCGCTGAACGACTCGAGCAGGCCGAGGCCGAGCTTCTTGCGCGTCATCTGCACGAGGCCGAGCGAGGTGACCTCGGCGACCTGGTGCTTGGTGCGGTCGCGCGAGAGGCACTCGACGAGACGACGCAGCACGAGGTCGCGGTTGGACTCGAGCACCATGTCGATGAAGTCGACGACGATGATGCCGCCGATGTCGCGCAGGCGGAGCTGGCGCACGATCTCTTCGGCCGCTTCGAGGTTGTTCTTCGTGACGGTCTCTTCGAGGTTGCCGCCGGAGCCGACGAACTTGCCCGTGTTGACGTCGACGACGGTCATCGCCTCGGTGCGGTCGATGACGAGCGAGCCGCCCGAGGGCAGCCAGACCTTGCGGTCGAGCGCCTTCTCGATCTGCTCGCTGATGCGGAACTCGTCGAAGGAGTCGCGCTCACCGGCGTACGCCTCGACGCGCTCGAGCAGGTCGGGTGCGACCGCGCGGAGGTACCGCTCGATGGTCTGGCGCGCTTCGTCGCCCTCGATGACCATCTTCTGGAAGTCCTCGTTGAAGACGTCGCGCACGATCTTGATGAGCAGGTCGGGCTCGGAGTGCAGCAGCGCGGGCGCCTGCACCTTCTCGAGCTGGGTCGAGATGTCGGCCCACTGCGCGATGAGGCGGTTCACGTCGAGCGTGAGCTGCTCTTCGGTGGCGCCTTCGGCCGCGGTGCGCACGATGACGCCCTGGTTGTCGGGCAGCACCTCTTTGAGGATCTTCTTCAGGCGCGCACGCTCGGTGTCGGGGAGCTTGCGGCTGATGCCGTTCATCGAGCCGTTGGGCACGTACACGAGGTAGCGGCCGGGCAGCGAGACCTGGCTCGTGAGGCGGGCGCCCTTGTGGCCCACCGGGTCCTTCGTGACCTGCACGAGCACCCGGTCGCCCGGCTTCAGTGCGAGTTCGATGCGGCGGGGCTGGTTCTTCTCGCCGTTCTCGGCGGCGGCCTCCCAGTCGACCTCGCCCGAGTACAGCACGGCGTTGCGACCGCGGCCGATGTCGACGAACGCGGCCTCCATGCTCGGCAGCACGTTCTGCACGCGCCCGAGGTAGACGTTGCCGATGAGCGATGCGTCCTGATTGCGCGCGACGTAGTGCTCGACGAGCACGCCGTCTTCGAGCACGCCGATCTGGATGCGGCCGCCCTTCTCGCGCACGACCATCGAACGGTCGACCGACTCGCGGCGGGCGAGGAACTCGGCCTCGGTGATCACCGCGCGGCGACGGCCGGCGTCGCGCCCGTCGCGGCGGCGCTGCTTCTTCGCCTCGAGCCGGGTCGAGCCCTTGACCTTCTGCGGCTCGGTGATGAGCTCGACCTCGCGGGGCTTGCGCACCTTGACGACCGTGTTGGCGGGCTCGTCGGTGTTGGCACGCCCCTCTTCGCCGCTGCGACGGCGCGTGCGCCGGCGTACGGTCGACGACTCGTCGTCGTCGCGGTCGCGAGCGGCGCGGTCGTCACGTGCCTGCTCGCGGCCACCGCGGTCGCCGCGTTCGTCACGGCCGCCGCGTTCGTCGCGCTCGGGCCGGTCGAAGCCCACGAGCACGGGCGGCGCGTGGAAGATCAGCGACGTGGTCGTGAGGGTCGCGGGGATCGGCGAGACCTCGACGGCCTCGACCGCCGGTTCGGCGACGACCTCGACGGTCGCAGCGGATGCCTCGGCACCCGTCGCCGCGACCGGGTCGACGTCGGAGGTCGCGGGCGTGGTCGCTGCGGCAGCGTCGACGCGCGGAGCGTCGGCCTTCGCGGGAGCGACCGGCGCCGCGGCATCCGTCGCTGCACTCTCGACCGCCGGCGCGACCGGAGTCTCGACCGCGGGCGTCACCTGCGTGTCGACCGCCTTCGCGCGGCTCGCGCGTCGAGCGCCGAAGAGGCCGCCGCGACGTCGGGTCGGGCCGTTGCCGGCCTCGGGTTCGTTCGTGTTCTTCTCGTTGCCTTCCACCATCTCTGGTGCACTCCTACGCCGGTTCCGACAGCCGCGCCGTCGTCCCGTACTCGTCTGGAGCGGCTCCGCGCTTGCGCCGAGCCGCCGAATCCTTCATTACTGCGACCGGCAGGTTGCCTGTGTCGCCACGTCTTGCGGTGCGTTCACCGCCCACTCGGATGCGCTGCATCCTCAAAGCCCTCATTGGCGTCGCGCCGGGCGCGGCCCGGACGACTCCTTCGATTATCGCATGCTCTCGCAGCTGGGAGCGGAATCGGCATGCCATAATCCGAGCATGCCGGACTCGCCCACCCGTTCCCGACCCGTCGGCCTCGCCGTATTCCTGCTGATCGCCGGAGGTCTCGGCCTCCTCGCAGCGTTCGAGCTGTCGATCGAGAAGGTGCTCTCGCTCAGTGACCCGTCGCACATTCCCGGATGCAATGTCGGCGTGCTCGTCGGGTGCAGCACCAACCTCGCCTCGTGGCAGGGCGGGGTCTTCGGGTTCCCGAATCCGTTCATCGGACTGATGGCCTGGCCCGTGGTCATCACCATCGCCGTGGCCATCCTCGCCGGCGCGACGTTCGCACGCTGGTTCTGGGCGGCGTTCAACGTCGGCGTCGCCGGCGCGCTCGTGTTCGTCGGCTGGCTCATCTACCAGAGCATCTACGTGCTCGACGTGCTGTGCCCCTGGTGCATGCTCACGTGGGCGGTCACGATCCCGACGTTCTGGGCGCTCACGCTCTACAACCTCCGCGAGGGGCATATTCCCGCATCGGCACGCGTGCGCCGCATCGCGGGCGTCTGGTTCGGGTGGGTGCCGCTCATCACGGTCGTCTGCTACGCCGTGGTCGTGCTCCTCGCACAGGCGCAGATGGACGCGATCCCGCGCGTCATCCTCGACCTGAAGAACGCCTTCAGCTGAGACACGGATGTCGCGGCGCCCGGGTGACCCGGGCGCCGCGACATCCGTTCAGCGGTTCGAAGCGCGACGCCTCAGAACCAGAGGGCGAGCTCGCGCTCGGCCGACTCGACCGAGTCCGAGCCGTGCACGAGGTTCTGCTGCACCTTCAGGCCCCAGTCGCGGCCGAAGTCGCCGCGGATCGTGCCGGGAGCCGCCGTCGTCGGGTCGGTCGTGCCGGCGAGCACGCGGAAGCCCTCGATGACGCGGTTGCCGGCGACGCGCATGGCCACGATGGCACCGGACTCCATGAACTCGATGAGCGGCTCGTAGAAGGGCTTGCCCTCGTGCTCGGCGTAGTGGCGGGCGAGCAGCTCGCGGTCGGGCTGCACGAAGCGGATGTCGACGAGGGAGTACCCCTTCGCCTCGATGCGGCGGAGGATCTCGCCGGTGAGGTTGCGTGCGACGCCGTCGGGCTTGACGAGCACGAGGGTCTCTTCGATGGGGCTGGTCATTGCTGTTCCTTCCATTGCGCGGCCGCTGCCGCTCGTTCTCGATCGATACGTGCGCCGGTCACCATGCAGTACCACCACATGCCGCCGAAGAGCGCGCCCACGACGAACATCGCGGGGTTGAGGAAGCCCGATGCGAGGATGAGCGCCTGGATCACCCAGCCGAGCGTGTACGCCCAGTTGAACCGCAGGAGCCCGATCGTCGCGATCAGGGCGAGGATGATGACGCCGCCGGCCGCGAGGGCGACCCATGACGGCAGGGAGCCCTCGACGCCGCCCTGGGCGAGCCCCCAGATGACGAGTGCCGCGAGGAACACCACGATGACCTCGAAGCCGAGCACGATGGCGGCGAGGCTCTGGCGGATCGAACGCAGCGGCGCGACGGGCGCGTCAGCGGCCAGGTCGCCGGACGCCGCGGCCTCACCGGACGCCGCGGCCGCGGTGTCGTCGGGTTCGGGCATGGACGTCGAGTCGCTCACGAGCGCCCCCATTCACGGTCTGCGGCGATGGCGATGGCCTCGCCCACGAGCACGATCGAGCCGGTGACCACGACAGCGCGCTTCGGTGCTTCAGCCGCCCACTTCCGTGCGTCGTCGAGCGCGTCGAGCAGGTCGTCGTACTGGTACACCTTGTCCTCGTTGCTCCAGCCGACGGCGGCGAGGGCGAGCTCGTCGACGGGGATCGAGCGCTCCGACGACGAGGTGGTGATGTTGAACCGCTCGACGGCACCGTCGAGCGCCGTGACGATGCCCTCCGCGTCCTTGTCGCGCAGCACGCCGACCACTGCGACGACCTCGTCGAAGTCGAAGTACTCGTCGAGGGCCGCGACGAGCGCGCGCGCTCCGTGCGGGTTGTGCGCGGCGTCGACGAGCACGGGCGGCTCGGTGCCGACCATCTGCAGGCGCCCGGGCGAGGTCACCGCGCCGAGGCCCTGCTGCAGCACCTCGTCGGCCATGCGCATCGTGCCGGCGCCGAGGAACGACTCGACCGCGGCGATGGCCACGGCGGCGTTCTCGGCCTGATGGCGTCCGAAGAGCGGCAGCGCGAGATCGCGGTACTCCCCCGCGAGGCCCTTCACCGAGATGAGCTGGCCGCCGACGGCGACGCGGGAGTCGAGCACCGCGAATGCGCCGCCCTCGACGGCGAAGGTTCCGCCCCGCTCGGCCGTGACGTCGCGCAGCACCGTCAGCGCCTCGGGCGACTGGAACGCCGTGACGACGGCCGCCTCGGACTTGATGATGCCGGCCTTCGTGCGCGCGATCTGCTCGATCGTGGTGCCGAGCGCCGACTCGTGGTCGAGGTCGATCGGCGTGAACACGGCGACCTGACCGTCGGCCACGTTCGTCGAGTCCCACTCGCCGCCCATGCCGACCTCGAGCACGACGACGTCGACCGGGGCGTCGGCGAAGCACGCGAACGCGAGCGCCGTGAGCGTCTCGAAGAAGGTCAGCCGGGGCTTGCCGGCCGCTTCGAGCTCGGCGTCGACGATGGCGATGAACGGCTCGATCTCCTCCCAGTTGCGGGCGACGGCCTCGTCGGAGACCGGCTCGCCGTCGATGAGGATGCGCTCGGTGAACCGCTCGAGGTGCGGGCTCGTCATGAGGCCGGTACGAAGGCCCCCAGCGCGCAGGATCGACTCGATCATGCGGCTCGTCGAGGTCTTGCCGTTCGTGCCGGAGATGTGGATCACGGGCGCGGCGCGATGCGGGTCGCCGAGGATCTCCACGGCGCGTCGCGTCGCGTCGAGCCGTCGCTCGGGGGCGGCTTCGCCGACCCGTTCGAGCAGGCTCCGGTACACGGCGTCCGCCGCGTCGACGTAGTCGAGTTCGTCGGTCATGCCTTCGCCACCTCCACGGCCAGTCGCGAGGACTCGCCGACCGTCTTCGCCTCGTCGTCGGGGTCTCCGGCGATCACGGTCAGTTCGGTCGCGAGCGTCTCGCCCGCGATGAGCTCGCGGTGCCGCTCGGCCGCCGCCGCCCCGGTCTCATCGAGCGTCAGCGTCAGGCGGATGCGGTCGCCGACCTCGAGGCCGGCTGCCTTGCGCGACTCCTGCACGGCGCGAACGACATCGCGCGCAAGACCCTCGGCCTCGAGCTCGGGGGTCGTCGCCGTGTCGAGGATGACGAAACCGCCGTCGGCGAGCAGCGCGAGCGCGCTCGATCCGTCGCCCGAGCCGCCCGCTTCGAGCACGAGGTCGTACTCCCCCGCCTCGAGCGCGATGCCGCCCGCGACGACGGTGTCGCCCTCGACGCTCCAGTCGCCCGAGCGGGCGGCCTGGATCGCCTGCTGCACGGTCTTGCCGAGCCGTGGCCCGGCGGCGCGCGCATTGACGGTGAGCCGCTTCGTGACCCCGAAGCGCTCGGCGCTCGAGGCGTCGAGCGTCACGAGGTCGACGGCCTTGACGTTGAGCTCGTCGCGCAGGATCGCCTCGAACGGCGCGAGCGCCGCGGCATCCGTCGCGACGACCGTGAGGCGGGCGAGCGGGAGCCGGACCCGGCGACCCGACTGCTTGCGCAGCGAGAGCGCCGCAGAGCTGATCTCGCGCACCGAGTCCATCGCGGCGACGAGGTCGTGGTCGACCGGGAAGGCCGCGGCGTCGGGCCAGTCGGCCAGGTGCACGCTGCGCCCGCCGGTGAGGCCGCGCCAGATCTGCTCGGACACGAGCGGCAGCAGCGGAGCCGAGAGGCGCGTGAGCGTCTCGAGCACCGTGGAGAGCGTGTCGAACGCGTCGCTGCCCGAGCCGTCTTCACCGACGCCCGCCCAGAACCGGTCGCGCGAACGGCGCACGTACCAGTTCGTCAGCACGTCGCCGAAGTCGCGCAGCTTCGCCGCGGCGAGCGGCGAGTCGAAGGCCTCGAAGTCGGCGGTGACGTCGGTGACGAGCTCCCCGAGCTTCGCGAGCAGGTAACGGTCGAGCACGTCGGTCGAATCCGTGCGAGCGGATGCCTCGTAGCCGCCCTCGCGCGCCGAGTTGGCGTAGAGCGAGAAGAAGTACCACGTGCTCCAGAGCGGCAGCATGAACTGCCGCACGCCCTCGCGGATGCCCTCTTCGGTGACGACGAGGTTGCCGCCGCGCAGCACCGAGCTCGACATCAGGAACCAGCGCATCGCGTCGGAGCCGTCGCGCTCGAAGACCTCGGAGACGTCGGGGTAGTTGCGCAGCGACTTCGACATCTTCTGGCCGTCGCTGCCCAGCACGATGCCGTGGCTCACGACGTTCGAGAAGGCGCGCCGGTCGAACAGCGCCGTCGAGAGCACGTGCATGACGTAGAACCAGCCGCGCGTCTGGCCGATGTACTCGACGATGAAGTCGGCGGGGTTGTGGCTGTCGAACCACTCCTGGTTCTCGAACGGGTAGTGCACCTGCGCGAACGGCATCGAGCCCGAGTCGAACCACACGTCGAAGATGTCGGGGATGCGGCGCATCATCGAACGGCCGGTGGGGTCGTCGGGGTTCGGTCGCACGAGGTCGTCGATGTAGGGGCGGTGCAGGTCGGGCTCGCCGTCGGGGTTCACCGGAAGGCGGCCGAAGTCGCGCTGCAGCTCCTCGAGCGAGCCGTAGACGTCGACGCGGGGATACTCGGGGTCGTCGCTCTTCCACACCGGGATCGGCGAGCCCCAGTAGCGGTTGCGGCTGATCGACCAGTCGCGGGCACCCGCGACCCACTTGCCGAACTGGCCGTCCTTGACGTTGTCGGGCACCCAGTTGATGTCTTGGTTGAGGTCGCCCATTCGGTCGCGGAACTCCGGCACGCGGATGAACCAGCTCGAGACGGCCTTGTAGATGAGGGGGTTCCGGCAGCGCCAGCAATGCGGGTACGAGTGCTCGTAGCTCGCCTGGCGGAGCAGGCGCCCCTCGGCCTTCAGCAGTTGGGTGAGCGGCTTGTTCGCGTCGCTCCACAGGAGCCCCGCGACATCCGTCACCGCCGGCAGGAAGCGGCCGCCCTCGTCGAGGGAGATGATCACCGGGATGCCCGCGGCCTCGGAGATCTTCTGGTCCTCTTCACCGTAGGCGGGCGCCTGGTGCACGATGCCGGTGCCGTCTTCGGTCGTGACGTAGTCGGCGACGAGGATGCGCCAGGCGTTCTGCAGGCCGTACTCCTCGACGTCGGCGTAGTAGTCGAAGAGCCGGTCGTAGGCCACGCCCTCGAGCTCGCTGCCGCGCACCGTGCGCGAGACCGCGGCGCGCGCGTCGTCGGCCGACTCGTAGCCGAGCTCCTTGGCGTAGTTGCCGACGAGGTCGATCGCGAGCAGGTACTCGCCGCCGAGCACCTCGGTGTCGGATGCCACGGCGCCCGAGACGGCGGTGCCGACCTCTTCGCGCAGCACGGTCGCATCGGGCGTGCCGTTCGGACCTGCGGGCACGACCGCGTACTCGATGTCGGGACCGACCGCGAGGGCGAAGTTCGTCGGCAGAGTCCACGGCGTGGTCGTCCAGGCGAGGGCGCGCACGGCCGTGAGCCCGAGCGACTCGGCCTTCGCGCCGACGAGGGGGAAGGTGACCGTGACCGTCTGGTCCTGACGCATCTTGTAGACGTCGTCGTCCATGCGCAGCTCGTGGTTCGAGAGCGGCGTCTGGTCGCGCCAGCAGTACGGCAGCACGCGGTACCCCTCGTAGGCGAGGCCCTTCTCGTGCAGCGTCTTGAACGCCCAGATGACGCTCTCCATGAAGGTCACGTCGAGCGTCTTGTAGTCGTGCTCGAAGTCGACCCAGCGCGCCTGGCGGGTGACGTACTCCTGCCACTCCTTGGTGTAGCGGAGCACGGCGTCGCGAGCGGCCTGGTTGAAGGCCGCGATGCCCATCTCCTCGATCTCGCTCTTGTCGGTGATGCCGAGCTGGCGCTCGGCCTCGAGCTCGGCGGGCAGGCCGTGGGTGTCCCAGCCGAAGCGGCGATGCACCTGCTTGCCGCGCATGGTCTGGAAGCGCGGGAAGAGGTCCTTCGCGTAGCCGGTCAGCAGGTGCCCGTAGTGGGGCAGGCCGTTGGCGAACGGTGGGCCGTCGTAGAAGACCCACTCGGGAGCGCCCTCGCGCTGGTCGATCGAGGCCTGGAACGTGCCGTCGGCCTTCCAGAAGGCCAGCACGTCGCGCTCGACGGCGGGGAACTCGGGTGAGGGGGCGACACCGTGGTCGTCTGAGGTACGGGGGTACACGCTCGCTCCTTGCGGGGACGGATGCTCTCACGAGGACGCCGGTGCTCGATCGAGCGCCGCCGCGGTACCACCTCGCTTGCGAATCGCGTCTTGCGACCGACTCGCCCCTCATTGCCGGCGGTGACGGGCCGAACCGTTCGGTTCTACTGCCGAGCGGATGCCGCGTGGCGCCCGCCTGGGTTCTTCCGAAGACTCCCCGGTGATAGCCGGATCAACATCGTTGCCGTCAAGACTACCGCGTCGGCATGGGACGCAGCACGCCAGAGGCACGGGGCGCCGAGCGGTACGCCTCGCTGACGAGCGCCAACAGGGCGGCCTCGGGCAGTTCGTGGTTCTTCGCCTCGTCGACGAGGTCGTACACGGCGCCCGCGAGCGCGGCATGCCCGCCGATGCGCACGGCGACGACGGCACCCCGGCCGCGATGGAGCTCGATGAGGCGCTCGTCGCGCAGCCGGTGATATGCGCGGAGCACCGTGTGCACGTTGACGCCGAGCGAGTCGGCGAGTTCGCGAGCTGCGGGCAGGCGCTCGCCGCCCGAGAGCCGACCGTCGATGATGGACGCGCGCAGGCCCGAGGCGAGCTGCTCGAAGAGCGGTGCGTCGAGGGTGGGGTCGAGGCGGATCAGCATGTTCAAAGTTTATTGTTCTAGTGATAGTCGAACAACCTGCTTGTCGCGGCTGCACGCCGATGTCAGGATGTGTTCGGGCCACGCCGACGCGAGCCCGCCCCAGCTCCCCACCGCAAGGACCTCGATGCGTGCTGCACCCGTGACCACCTCCTCGAACGTGCGCAGGCTCGCCGCCGCCGGCGTCGCCCTCGTCTCGACGATCGCACTCGCCGCCTGCCAGGCGCCGGCGCCCGTAGCATCCGGCGAGCCGGTGTCGGGCGGCACGCTCAGCTACGCGAGCGGCGACGCCGAACCGACCTGCCTCGACCCGCACGTCGGCGGCAACTACCCGCAGGCGCTGCTCGCCGGCCAGTTCCTCGAATCGCTCGTTTCGCGCGACGCATCGGGCGAGATCATCCCCTGGCTCGCGGAATCGTGGACGGTCGCCGACGACGGCCTCACGTGGGAGTTCACCCTTCGCGACGACGTCGCCTTCACCGACGGGACGCCGTTCGACGCCGCCGCCGTCAAGGCCAACGTCGAGCACGTGAAGGACCCGGCGACCCAGTCGTCGACGGGCTACCTCGCTCTCGGCAAGGTCGAGGCCGTCGAGGTCGTGGGCGACCAGGTTGCCCGCTTCGTGATGAATGCGCCCGACAGCGCCCTGCTCGAGTCTCTCAGCCAGCCGTGGGTCGCCATCGAATCACCCGCCGGCCTCGCCCGCGGCATGGACGAGAACTGCCAGGCGCCGATCGGCACCGGCCCCTTCGTCGTCGACGAGTGGGTCAAGCAGGATCGCGTGTCGCTCGTGCGCAACGACGACTACACCTCCCCGCCCGCCGATGCGGCGCACGAGGGGCCCGCGTACCTCGACGCGATCGACTGGCGCTTCGTTCCCGACTCCGCTTCACGGTATGCGGCACTGCAGGGCGGCCAGGTCGACGTCATCGACAACCCCCAGCCCGACACCATCGCGGCTGCGAAGTCGAACGACTCGCTCACCTGGCTCGACGCGCCGCGCCCCGGCGCTGCGAACCGCATCGAGCTCAACTCGGGTCAGGCCCCGTTCGACGACGAGCGCGTGCGCGAGGCGTTCATCCGCGCGGTCGAGGTCGACGAGGGCATCGACGCGCTCTTCTTCGGCACGGCGGAGCGGTCGTACTCGCCGCTCTCCTCGGTCGAGGCGGTCGCGTACGCCGACGACTCGCTCTTCCAGCCCGACCTCGAGCGGGCGAATGCCCTCCTCGACGAGGCTGGGTGGACGGAGCGCGACGCCGACGGCTATCGCGTGAAGGACGGTGCGCGGCTGACCCTGCGCTTCCCGGTGAGCACGAACCAGTCGATCCCCGCCGAGCAGTCGCTCTTCGAGCAGGTCCAGGCGACGGCCGGGGCAGCGGGCTTCGACGTCGTGATCGAGCTCCTCGACCTCTCGAGCTGGTACGGCGCGCTCGCGGCGCACGAGTACGAGATCGTGAGCGCTCCGTACACCAAGGTCGGCCCCGACGTCCTGCGCATCCTGTATCACTCCGACAGCATCACGCCGGCGCCGAGCGGGTACTTCGCGAACCTCGCACAGCTCGACGACCCAGAGGTCGACTCGCTCCTCGCCGATGCTGCGACGACGAGCGACGCCGAAGCCCGCGCCGGGCTCTACGAGCAGGCGCAGCAGCTGATCCTCGGCGGTTACTACCTGCTGCCGCTGTACGACCAGCAGAACAGCTTCCTGCTCAGCACGTCCGTACAGGGGGCCCGCGCGATGCCGACCGTCTCGACGCCGACGTTCTATGACGCCTGGCTCGCCGGCTGAGCAGCGCCGCTCCCCCCGCGGCGCCACCGTTCGCCGCGCCGGCCTGCTCGTGGCCGGCGCGGTGTTCGTGCTGTGGGCGGTGGCCACGCTGACCTTCTTCGCGATCCGACTGATCCCCGGCGATCCGGCGCAGGCGATCCTCGGCGGCCCGGGCTCGCAGGCGTCCCAGGAGGCGCTCGACCAGGTGCGTCGCGACTACGGGCTCGACCAGCCGCTCATCGTGCAGTACTTCGCGATGCTCGGTCGCCTGCTCACGGGCGACCTCGGAACGTCGTACGCCCTCAAGCTCCCCGTCGCCGACCTGCTCGCGGCCCAGCTCGGCGGCACGCTGCTGCTCGCCGCGCTCTCCCTGGTGCTCGCATGGGTCCTGGCGCTCGGTCTCGCGATCTGGTCGACCGGGCGCGGCAGGATCGCGAGCGCCGTCGGCGAGGGCATCGAGATCACGACCGCTGCCCTGCCGCACTTCTGGCTCGCCGCCGTGCTCATCGCGGTCTTCAGCGTGGCGCTGGACTGGCTGCCGCCCGTCGCCACCGGCACTCCCGTCGGGTTCGTGCTGCCCGTCGTGACCCTCGCGATCCCGCTCGCGGGCTTCCTGGCCCAGGTCATGCGAGACAGCCTCCTCGACGCGATGCAGCAGCCCTTCGTCGTCTCCGCCCGCGCCCGCGGCGAGAGCGCTCTGGGCCTCCGTGTGCGCCACACGATCCGGCACGCCGCACTCCCGGCCATCAGCCTGTCGGGCTGGGCGCTCGGCTGGCTGCTCTCGGGGGCGGTCGTCGTCGAGACGATCTTCGCGATGCCCGGGCTCGGTCGCACCCTGCTGCAGGCGGTGACGCTCCGAGACATCCCGGTCGTCACCGGCGTGGTGCTGCTCGTCGCGCTCGTGTACGTGCTGATGACCGTGCTGACCGATCTCGCGGCTCGCATCGCCGACCCTCGATTGCGTCAGGAGTCCAGCCGATGAGCGATCTCGAACTCCAGCAGGCCACCGCGGTCTCGGCAGCCGCGCACGCGCCCGCACGTCGTAGAGGTCGGATGCCGCGGGTCGGCACCCTCGTCGCGGGAGCGTTCGTGCTCTTCCTCCTCGCAGCGACACTCGCGCCGGAACTCGTCGCGACGCAGGATCCCAACGAGATCGCCCCCGCCGACGCGTTCCAGTCCCCGTCGCCCGCGCACTGGTTCGGCACCGACGAGTCGGGCCGCGACATCTACAGCCGCGTCGTCGCCGGCACCGCCACGTCGCTCCTCATCGGGGTCGCGGCGACCGCGATCGGCCTCGCGCTCGGACTCGTGCTCGGCGTGCTGGCGAGCTTCGGCGGCCGGGTCGTCGACTACGGCGTCAACCGCCTCGTCGAGGTGCTCTTCGCCTTCCCGGGGCTCCTCCTCGCACTCCTCGTCATCGTCGTGTACGGACCCGGCCCCGTCACGGCCACGGTCGCGGTCGGCCTCTCCACGGCGCCGGGCTACGCCCGGATCATCCGTGGCCAGCTCGTCGCGATCCGCTCGTCGCAGTACGTCGAAGCCGCGCGGGTGCTCGGCCGTTCCCCCGCCCGCATCCTCTCCCGGCACGTGCTGCCGAACGCGCTCATCCCGATCTTCGTGCTCGCGACACTCGGCATCGGCCAGGCGATCGTCTGGGCCGCCGCCCTCAGCTATCTCGGACTCGGTGCCCAGCCCCCGGCCGCGGAGTGGGGTGCGATGCTCGCCGCCGGCCGTACGTACCTCGCGACCGCATGGTGGATGACGGTGTTCCCCGGGCTCATGATCGTCGGCACGACCATCGCGACGACCGTGCTCGGTCGCGCACTCACACGTCGCGGGCGGGGCGAGCGATGAACTCGGAACCCGCTCCGGTGCTCGACGTGTCGCGACTGCGTGTCGCGTTCGAAGGAGTCGAGGTCGTGCACGGCGTCGACCTCACTATCTCCCGGGGCGAATGCGTCGCCATCGTCGGCGAGTCCGGTTCGGGCAAGTCGGTGACGGCGCGGGCACTGCTCGGCATGGCCGGCGCCGGTTCACAGGCCTCGGCCGAGCGGCTGCGCATCGACGGCCTCGATCTGCGGGCGGCGAGTGAACGCGAGTGGCGAGGCGTGCGCGGGCGTCGGGCGGGGCTCATCCTGCAGGACGCGCTCGGTTCCCTCGATCCGCTCAGAACCGTCGGCCGCGAGATCGACGACCCGCTCAGGATCCATCTGCGGCTGTCGGCGGCCGAGCGGTCGGCTCGAGTGCTCGAGCTCCTCGCCGATGTCGGCATGCCCGAACCGGCGTTCGCCGCCGGGCGCCGTTCGGGCGAACTGTCGGGCGGACTCCGTCAGCGCGCGCTCATCGCCGCGGCGATCGCGCTCGATCCGCCCCTGCTCATCGCCGACGAGCCGACGACTGCGCTCGACGTCACCGTGCAGGCGCGGATCCTCGCCCTGCTCGACGAGATCCGCGAACGCGGCACGGGGATGCTGCTCATCAGCCACGACCTGGCCGTCGTGTCGCGCATGGCCGACCGCATCCTCGTCATGCGCGACGGACGGATCATCGAGCAGGGCCCGACCCGAGCCGTGCTGGAGTCGCCGCGGGAGGACTATACGAGAGCACTGATCGCGGCGGTGCCGGCGCAGACGCCGCGCGGGGAGCGACTCTCGATGACGCCGAAGCAACCGGCGATCCGCACGACGAGGGCAACGCCGACGCCGCCGGCCGCGGCTCCCACCGTCGAAGCGACTCCGCTCCTCGAGCTGGCGCACCTCACCAAGACGTTCGCCGTGCCCGGCGGCCGCTTCACGGCCGTCGACGACGTGTCCCTGTCGCTCCGGCGCGGCGAGACGCTCGGACTCGTCGGCGAATCCGGCTCGGGCAAGACCACGGTGGCTCGACTGGCCCTCGCCCTCACGGCGCCCGACCGCGGCACGGTGCGCTTCGACGGCGAGGAGTGGTCGGAGCTGGCCGAGCGGCGCCGGCGCCCGGCGCGCCATCGGATCGGCGCGATCTACCAGGACCCGCTCGGCTCCTTCGACCCGCGGTGGAACGTCGGCCGCCTGCTCGCCGATGCGGTGCGCGGTGCCCGCGAGGCGGGCACGAGCGACAGGTCCTCCGGACCCACCGCTCCCGTCGTCACCGCACTCCTCGACCAGGTCGGGCTCGCGGCATCCGTCGCCGACCGGCGGCCCCTGACGCTGTCCGGTGGCCAGCGGCAACGAGTGGCGATCGCGCGAGCCCTTGCCGGGTCGCCCGAGCTCCTGATCTGCGACGAACCCGTCTCCGCGCTCGACGTGACGATCCAGGCGCAGATCCTCGACCTGCTCGACGACCTGCAGCGACAGCGCGGCCTCGCCCTGCTGTTCATCTCGCACGATCTCGGCGTCGTGCAGCACATGGCCGACCGGGTCGCGGTCATGCAGGCCGGCCGGGTCGTCGAGAGCGGCGCCGCCGACGCGCTGTTCGCACACCCGGAGCATCCGTACACCGCCCGACTCGTCGCCGATTCGCCCCGCCTCCCCCGCTGATCCGGGCGGGCGAGGCGCGCCGACGGCGTCCAGCCGGCTCTCGGCGCGCTCTCCGGTAGGCTGGATCGTCGCACATTCAGGCACCTCACCACCGACACGGTGCCGCCGATATCGAACCGGAGCATCATGACCGACACCGCGCGCATTCCCGACAAGCCCGCTCTCGAAGGCCTCGAATCGGTTTGGGGCGGCGCGTGGGAGCGCGAGGGCACGTACCGGTTCGACCGCACGACGGCGACGCGCGAGTGCATCTACTCGATCGACACCCCGCCGCCGACCGCCTCGGGTTCGCTCCACATCGGCCACGTCTTCTCGTACACGCACACCGACGTCGTGGCGCGCTTCCAGCGCATGCGCGGCAAGAGCGTCTTCTACCCGATGGGCTGGGACGACAACGGACTGCCCACCGAGCGCCGCGTGCAGAACTACTACGGCGTGCGCTGCGACCCCACCCTGGCGTACATCGAGGGCTTCGCGCCGCCGTTCGAGGGCGGCGACGGCAAGTCGACGAAGGCCGCCGACCAGGTGCCGATCAGCCGCCGCAACTTCATCGAGCTGTGCGAGCGGCTGACCGTCGAAGACGAGCAGCAGTTCGAGGCGCTCTGGCGCCAGCTCGGCCTGTCGGTCGACTGGACCCAGACCTACCGCACGATCGGCGACGAATCGCTCTTCGCGTCGCAGCTCGCCTTCGTGCGCAACGTCGAGCGCGGCGAGGCGTACCAGGCGCTCGCCCCGACCCTGTGGGACGTCACCTTCCGCACCGCCGTCGCCCAGGCGGAGCTCGAGGACCGCGAGCAGCCGGGCCATTACCACCGCATCTCGTTCCACCGCCCCGACGGCGGTGTCATCGAGATCGAGACGAGCCGGCCCGAGCTCATCCCCGCGTGCGTGGCCCTCGTGGCCCACCCCGACGACGAGCGCTACCAGCCGCTCTTCGGCACGACTGTCACGACGCCCGTCTTCGGCGTCGAGGTGCCCGTCGTCGCCCACCACCTCGCCCAGAAGGACAAGGGCACGGGCATCGCCATGATCTGCACGTTCGGCGACATCACCGACGTCGTGTGGTGGCGCGAACTCGACCTGCCGAACCGCGCGATCATCGGCTTCGACGGCCGCGTCATCGCCGAGGCCCCCGACGTCATCACCTCCGAGGCGGGCAAGGCGGCGTTCGCCGAGCTGGTAGGCAAGACCACCTTCTCGGCCAAGCAGGCCGTGGTGCAGCAGCTTCGCGACTCGGGCGACCTCCTCGCCGACCCGAAGTCGATCACCCACCCGGTCAAGTTCTTCGAGAAGGGCGACAAGCCGCTCGAGATCGTCTCGACGCGCCAGTGGTACATCCGCAACGGCGCCCGCGACGAGGCCCTCCGCGAACGCCTGCTCTCGCACGGCCGCGAGATCGACTGGCACCCCGACTTCATGCGCGTGCGCTACGAGAACTGGGTCGGTGGGCTCTCTGGCGACTGGCTCGTCTCGCGCCAGCGCTTCTTCGGCGTGCCGATCCCCGTCTGGTACCCGCTCGACGCCGCGGGCGACGCGGTGTTCGACGAGCCGATCGTCGCGACCCGCGAGATGCTTCCGGTCGACCCGTCGTCGGCCGCTGCACCGGGCTTCGACGAGTCGCAGCGTGGCGAGGCCGGCGGTTTCATCGGCGAGCACGACGTCATGGACACCTGGGCGACGTCCTCGCTGACCCCGCAGCTCGCCGGCGGCTGGGAGCGCGACCCCGAGCTCTTCGACCTGGTCTTCCCCTACTCGCTGCGGCCTCAGGGTCAGGACATCATCCGGACCTGGCTCTTCTCCACCACGCTCCGCGCCGAGCTCGAACACGGAGTTGCTCCGTGGGCGAACGCCTCGATCTCGGGCTTCATCGTCGACCCCGATCGCAAGAAGATGTCGAAGTCGAAGGGCAACGTGGTCACCCCCGCAGGGCTCCTCGACCAGCACGGCTCCGACGCGGTGCGCTACTGGGCGGCATCGTCGCGCCTCGGCACCGACGCGGCGTTCGACCCGCAGAATCCGACGCAGGTCAAGATCGGCCGCCGCCTCGCCATCAAGGTGCTGAACGCGGCGAAGTTCATCCTCGGCTTCGACGGCCGAGCGGATGCCCCGGTGACCGTGCCCGTCGACCGCAGCATGCTCGCCGAACTCGCGGGCGTCGTCGAGCGCGCCACCCGTTCACTCGAGGCCTACGACCACGCACGCGCGCTCGAGCTCGCGGAGACGTTCTTCTGGACGTTCTGCGACGACTACCTCGAGCTCGTGAAGGAGCGCGCCTACGGCGAGCCGAGCCCCGAGCAGGCCTCGGCGGTCGCGGCGCTGAAGACCGCGCTCGACGTGCTGCTCCGTCTCTTCGCGCCCGTCATCCCGTTCGCGACCGAAGAGGCGTGGCGCTGGTCGCACGAGGGCTCGGTGCACGTCGCATCGTGGCCGAGCGTCGACGACCTGGCCGCCCGTGGCGAAGCCGGCGTCGAGCTGCTCGAGATCGCAGGCCTCGCGCTGACCGGCATCCGGCGTGCCAAGACCGACGCGAAGGCGTCACAGAAGACGCCCGTCGCGAGTGCCGTGATCGCAGCACCCGCCGCAACGATCGCGCTGCTGGAGTCGGTCGTATCAGATCTGCGTGCGGTGGGGCGCATCGCCGAGCTCGGTTTCGTCGAAGCCGAGTCGTTCGAAGTCCGCGACGTCGTCTTCGAGGCGCCGTCGGAATAGGGGGAACCATGAACTACGAGATCCGATCGGCCGGTGACGACGACTTCTTCGGATGGCTGCCGCTGTTCGAGGCGTACTGCCGCTTCTACGAGACCGAACTCGACGACGCCAAGGCGCTGATCGTCTGGAACTGGATCCGCGACGAGTCCGAGCCGCTGCAGGCCGCGCTCGCCGTCGACGACGAGGGCAGGCCCGTCGGGCTCGCCCACTACCGGGCGGTGCCGAACTCGCTGACCGCGACGCGGGGCATGTACCTCGACGACCTCTACGTCGACGAGAGTGCTCGGGGATCGGGCATCGGGCGGGCGCTCATCGAGTACGTGCACGCCCGCGCCGCCGAGATCGGCCAGGGCGGGGTCAGCTGGATCACCGCAGCCGACAATGCGCCGGCGCAGCAGGTCTACGACCAGCTCGCCAAACGCACCAGCTGGGTCACCTACGAGATGGACGCCTGATGCGGCTCGGCACGCGATGGGCGTTCGGCTCCCAGCCGCCGGTCAGCGTGCCGGCCGAGCTGCGCGAACGCATCGCAGCCGCAGAGACGGCGTTCACCGGCGACGGTGCGAACCGTCACTGGACGCTCACCTGGCTCGAGGGCCGGCCGATCGCCGAACTCGACGACGGCACGGTCGTGCGCGACACGATCGTCGACGCGCACGACGCCGACGAGGACTGGTAGCGGCCACCCGCTCAGCGCACGCGCGCGGCCGGAACGATGCGCGGCCGGATTCGGCTACGCCCGCGCGATGATCTCGCTGTGCGGCATGAGCAGCCAGCCGTCATCGTCGGCGGCCCACGCCCGCCATGCGTCGGCGATGCCGCGGAGCTCGTCGATGTCGGAATGGCCCGACTCGATGGCGTGCGCGGCGAACTGCGATTCCGTGGCACGTTCGGCCCACGCGCCGCCCCACCATTCGCGTTCGAGCGCGGTGGAGAAGACCCAGACGTCGCCGGTCGTGGCGACGTCGACGAAGCCGGCCTCGCGCGCCCAACCCTTCAGGTGCCGCCCCGCGTCGGGCTCGCCGCCGTTCCAGCGATGCACGGCGCGATAGAGCTCGAGCCATCGGGCGAGACCCGGCGAGGCGGGGTTCCAGATGACGCCGCCGTAGTCGACGTCGCGAGCGGCGACGACGCCACCGGGCTTCGTGACGCGGCGCAACTCCCGCAGTGCATCGACTGGGCGCGCGAGGTGCTGCAGCACCTGGTGGGCGTGCACCACGTCGAAGGAGTCGTCGTCGAAGTCGAGCGCATAGGCGTCGCCGACGGCGAACTCGACGTTCGACACCGCTTCGCTCTCAGCCAGCCCCGTCGCCGCGGCGACCACGTCGGCCGAGGCGTCGATGCCGACGACCGTACCGGGCCGCACTCGGCGGGCCAGGTCGATCGTGATGGTGCCCGGGCCGCTGCCCACATCGAGGATGCGGGCTCCCTCGTGCAGATACGGCACGAGGTAGGCGGCCGAGTTCTCGACCGTGCGCCAGGAGTGCGTGCGCAGCACGCTCGCATGATGGCCGTGCGTGTAGGCATCTCGGAGACCGTGTTCGGCGCGTTCGGTGCTCATGTTCCGAGCCTAGGCTCATGCCCGCTCGTGTGACAGCGAACTACGGTGGATGGATGACCGAGCATTCCAACCCGTTCCTCGAGCCGAGCCCGCTGCCCTACCGGCTTCCGCTCTTCGCCCTCATCCGACCGGAGCACTACCGGGAGGCGATCAAATCCGGCATGCGCGAGCAGCGTCGGGCGATCGAGGCGATCGCGACGGATGCCTCGGCGCCGACGTTCGAGAACACCGTCGTCGCCCTCGAACGCTCGGCAGAGCTGCTCCGCCGAGTGCTCCCCGTCTTCGAGAATGCGAGCTCGGCCGACAGCGATGCCGCGATCGACGCCCTCGAGGTGGAGTTCGCGCCCCTCTTGTCGGCGCATCAGGACGCGATCCGGCTCGATCCGCGCCTCTACGCGCGACTCTCCGAACTGCAGGACGCGCGCGACGAGCTCGGACTCGACGCGGAGTCGGCCGAGCTGCTCGACAAGTACCACCGCACCGCGACCCTCGCCGGGGCCGCCCTGAGCGAGCCGCAGCGCCTCGAGCTCACGGCCGTGAACACCCGTCTCTCCGAGCTCACGACGGCGTTCCAGCAGCACCTGCTCGCCGACGGCAACGATCTCGCGCTGCACCTGACCGATCCCGACGACCTCGCAGGCCTCGACGACGGTCGGCGTTCGGCGGCGCGAGAGGCCGCGATCGCGCGCGGTCTCGACGGCTGGCTCATCACCCTCGTGCTGCCGACCGGGCAGCCGGCTCTCGCGGCCCTCGAGCGCGACGCCGTGCGCGACCGCCTGCTCGCCGCCTCTCGGTCACGTGGACGCCGCGGCGGTGCTCACGACACCCGTTCGACGCTCCTCGAGATCGTGCGGATCCGCGCCCGGCGGGCCGCACTCCTCGGTTTCGACAACCACGCCGCCGCAGTCACCGTCGACGAGACGGCGGGCACGCCGGAGGCCGTCGCCGAACTGCTCGACCGGCTCGTGCCCGCGGCGACCGCGAATGCCCGGCGCGAAGCCCTGGCCCTCGCCGAGCAGGCGGTCGCCGAGGCACGACAGCCGATCGAGGCATCCGACTGGGCGCTGCTGAGCGAGGCCGTGCGGCGCGAGCGGTACGCGGTCGACCTCGACGAGATGCGCCCGTTCCTCGAGTTCGACCGCGTGCTCACGCGCGGCGTCTTCCGCGCCGCGGAGCTGCTCTACGGCCTGCGGATCCTCGAGCGCACCGACCTCGTCGGCTACCACCCCGAGACGCGCGTGTTCGAGGTGTTCGAGGAGGACGGCACCCCGGTCGGGCTCTACCTGCTCGACCTGTACACCCGGGATTCGAAGCGCGGCGGCGCGTGGATGAGCTCGCTCGTCGAGCAGTCGACGCTCGAGGGCACGCTCCCGGTCGTCGTGAACAACATGAACGTCGCGCGGCCGGCCGCGGGCGAGCCGACCCTGCTCACGCTCGACGAGACCGAGACGCTCTTCCACGAGTTCGGTCATGCGCTGCACGGCCTGCTCTCGCACGTCGTGCACCCGTCGATGTCGGGCACGAACGTCTACCGCGACTTCGTCGAGCTGCCGAGCCAGGTCAACGAACTGTGGGTGCTGCGCCCCGAGGTGCTCGGTGAGTACGCGGTGCACCACGAGACCGGCGAGCGGATGCCGCAGCAGCTCGTCGACCGCCTGCTGGCCTCGCGCACCTTCAACGAGGGCTTCTCGACCACCGAGTACCTCGCGGCGGCCGTGCTCGACCAGGCGTGGCACCGCCTCTCCCCCGCCGAGGCCGATGCTGTCGCCGATGTCGCCGACTTCGAGCACCGGGCACTCGCCGC
Organism: Agromyces hippuratus; assembly: GCF_013410355.1. NCBI lineage: Bacteria > Bacillati > Actinomycetota > Actinomycetes > Micrococcales > Microbacteriaceae > Agromyces > Agromyces hippuratus. The sequence continues at coordinate 867,617 of NZ_JACCFI010000001.1, forward strand.
CGCCGGACTCGACGACCCGCTCGTGCCGCCCCGCTACTCGAGCACGTACTTCGCGCACGTCTTCGCGGGCGGGTACGACGCCGGGTACTACTCGTACATCTGGAGCGAGGTGCCGGGCGCCGACATCATGGCCTGGTTCGAGGCGAACGGCGGCGCCACTCGGGAGAACGGTGCGCGCTACCGCGCGGAGATCCTCGCTCCGGGCGGCTCGCGCGACCCGCGGGAGTCGATCCGGCGCCTGCTCGGGCGCGAGCCCGACATCGCGGCGCTCCTCGAGCGCCGCGGCCTCGCCTGAGACGACGGATGCCCCGTGCAGCGTGCTGCACGGGGCATCCGTCGATGTCGAGCGAGTGGCTCGGATCGCGAGACTCAGATCGCGAAGCCGAGTGCCCGCATCATGTCGCGGCCGTCGTCGGTGATGCGCTCGGGGCCCCACGGCGGCATCCACACCCAGTTGATGCGGAAGGCATCGACGGTGCCGTCGAGCGCCTCGGCGGTCTGCTCCTCGATGACGTCGGTGAGGGGGCATCCGGCGCTCGTGAGCGTCATGTGGATGACCAGGGCGTCGTTCTCGTCGTCCCAACCGAGGTCGTAGATGAGGCCGAGGTCGACGATGTTGACCCCGAGCTCGGGATCCATGACGTCTTTCAGCGCTTCTTCGACCTGGTCGTAGCGCTCTGGTGCGAGTGAGGTGACCATGGTTGCGATTCTACCCTCTGCCTATTCGGCAGACAGAGCTTCGGCCGGCACCGCTTCGGCCGCGGACTCGGCGACCTGGTAGCGGTCGTAGCCCTCTTCTTCGAGACGGTCGGCGAGTTCTGCGCCGCCCTGCTCGGCGATCCGGCCCGCGACGAAGACGTGCACGAAGTCGGGCTTGATGTAGCGGAGGATGCGCGTGTAGTGCGTGATGAGCAGCACGCCGAGGCCCGTGTTCGCGTGGGCGCGGTTGACGCCCTCGGAGACGATCTTCAGCGCGTCGACGTCGAGGCCGGAGTCGGTCTCGTCGAGCACGGCGAACTTCGGCTTGAGCAGCTCGAGCTGGAGGATCTCGTTGCGCTTCTTCTCGCCGCCCGAGAAGCCCTCGTTGACGTTGCGCTCGGCGAACGCCGAGTCCATCTTGAGGTTCGACATCGACTCGCGGACGTCCTTGATCCAGCCGCGGATCGCGGGCGCCTCGCCGTCGATCGCCGTCTTGGCGGTGCGGAGGAAGTTCGTGACGGTCACGCCGGGGATCTCGACGGGGTACTGCATCGCGAGGAAGAGCCCCGCGCGCGCACGCTCGTCGACCGACATCTCGAGCACGTTCTCGCCGTCGAGGAGGATCTCGCCCTCGACGACCTGGTACTTGGGGTGGCCGGCGATCGTGTACGCGAGCGTCGACTTGCCCGAGCCGTTGGGGCCCATGATCGCGTGGATCTCGCCCTCGTTGATGACGAGGTCGACGCCGCGCAGGATCTCGCGCGTGCCCTGCTCGGTCTCGACGTTGACGTGGAGGTTCTTGATCTCGAGAACGGACATGTTCGTAATGATCTCTTTCGGTTGCCGGCCGTTCCGGGCCGGAGAAGGTGTGTCAGACGGTCAGGGTGACCGCGGGATCGATGTGGACGTCGCCGTCCTTGAGCTCGACCTGGTAGACCGGGACGGGCTCGTATGCGGGCAGCGTGAGCGGCTTGCCCGTCTTGAGGGAGAACATGGAGCCGTGCGCCCAGCACTCGAGGGTGTCGTCTTCCACGAAGCCCTCGGCGAGCGAGATGTCGCCATGGGTGCAGGTGTCCCCGATGGCGAAGACATCGCCGGCGGCGTCCTTCACGACGGCGATGGGAACGCCCTCGAGCACGAAGCGCGACGCCTCGTTGACGGCGAGATCGTCGATGGCGCACACACGCACGGATGTCACGTCAGCGACCTTCCAGTTCAGCCTCGATCGCCGCGGTGAGGCGGGCTTCGAGGTCGGCCGAGCCGATCTTCTGCACGATGTCGGTGAGGAAGCCGCGCACGACGAGCCGTCGTGCCTCGTCTTCGCGGATGCCGCGTGCCATGAGGTAGAACAACTGCTCGTCGTCGAACCGGCCGGTGGCACTCGCGTGCCCGGCACCTTCGATGTCGCCGGTCTCGATCTCGAGGTTCGGCACGGAGTCCGCACGAGTGCCCTCGGTGAGCACGAGGTTGCGGTTCTGCTCGTAGCTGTCGGTGCCGACCGCGGCGTTGCCGATGAGCACGTCGCCGATCCAGACGGTACGAGCACCTGCGCCCTGCAGCGCGCCCTTGTAGGTCACGCGGCTCTTGGTGTGCGGCGCGTCGTGGTGCACGTAGACCTGCTGCTCGAGGTGCTGGCCGGCGTCGGCGAAGTACAGGCCGAGGGCCTCGATGTCGGCGCCCTGCTCGGCGAGGTGGGTCGAGGGGTTCACCCGGACGACCTTGCCGCCGAGCGAGACGACGATGTGCTTGAGGAACGAGTCGCGGCCGAGGCGGGCGAACTGGCTCGAGAGGTGCACGGCCTCGTCGTCCCACTCTTGCAGCGAGACGACGGTGAGGGACGCCCCGGCGCCGACGAGGATCTCGACGTTCTCGCTGAGGCGGGCGGCGCCCGTGCCGGCGAGCACGACGAAGCCGCGGCTGTTCGGCGCGGCCTCGATGACGGTGTGCGCGGCGCGCGGCGCATCGCCGAGCCCCGTGCGGGTCACGTACGCGATCTTCTCGTCTTCGCCGGTCACGGAGACGAGGAGGGCCTCGTCGAACGTCGACCACGCGTTGGCGCTCGCGCGCTCTTCGGGCGTGCCCGCCGTGCCGATGCGGGCGTCGTCGCGCGGGATGTACGAGAACGAGATGCCCGAGGCATCCGTCGTCTCGATCGGGAGGCGCGCACCGTCGAGCTCGCCACCGGTCAGGTCGGCGAACGCCGCGACCGGGGAGAGCTTCCACTCGTGCTCGCGGCCGTTGATGGGCGCGAAGTCCTCGACGTTCACAGAGCGGAATCGCTCCGAGCGGGTCTGCACGGGCACGAAGGCGCCGTCGGAGTGGGCGACGAGGCCGTGCTGGCCTGCGGTGGGCATGGCGGTGCTGGTCATCTGGGCGGTCACTACTAGCCCACCGATCCTTCCATGCCCATTTCGATGAGCTTGTTGAGTTCCATCGCGTATTCCATTGGGAGCTCGCGCGCGATCGGCTCGATGAAGCCGCGCACGATCATCGACATGGCCTCGGTCTCGTCGATGCCACGGCTCATCAGGTAGAAGAGCTGCTCCTCGCTGACCTTCGAGACCGTGGCCTCGTGTCCGAGCTTCACGTCGTCGACGCGGATGTCGATCGCCGGGTAGGTGTCGGAGCGGGAGATCGTGTCGACGAGCAGCGCGTCGCAGACGACGCTGTTCGCCGAGTGGTGGGCGTTCGCGTCGATGCGCACCTCGCCGCGATAGCCTGCCCGGCCGCCGCCGCGTGCGATCGACTTCGAGACGATCGACGACTGCGTGTACGGCGCCATGTGGATCATCTTCGCGCCGGCGTCCTGGTGCTGGCCGGGGCCTGCGAACGCGACGGAGAGCGTCTCGCCCTTGGCGTGCTCGCCCATGAGGAAGATCGACGGGTACTTCATCGTGACCTTCGAGCCGATGTTGCCGTCGACCCACTCCATGGTGGCGCCTTCGGCGGCCGTGGCGCGCTTGGTGACGAGGTTGTAGACGTTGTTCGACCAGTTCTGGATCGTCGTGTAGCGCACGCGTGCGTCTTTCTTGACGATGATCTCGACGACGGCCGAGTGCAGGGAGTCGCTCTTGTAGATCGGCGCCGTGCAGCCCTCGATGTAGTGCACGTAGCTGCCCTCGTCGGCGATGATCAGCGTGCGCTCGAACTGGCCCATGTTCTCGGTGTTGATGCGGAAGTAGGCCTGCAGCGGAATCTCGACATGCACGCCCTTCGGCACGTAGACGAACGAACCGCCCGACCACACGGCCGTGTTCAGCGCCGCGAACTTGTTGTCGCCGGCGGGGATGACGGTGCCGAAGTACTCCTCGAAGAACTCGGGGTGCTCCTTCAGCGCGGTGTCGGTGTCCATGAAGATGACACCCTGGCGCTCGAGCTCTTCATTGATCTGGTGGTAGACCACCTCGGACTCGTACTGGGCCGCGACGCCCGCGACGAGGCGCTGGCGCTCGGCCTCGGGGATGCCGAGCTTCTCGTACGTGTTCTTGATGTCGTCGGGCAGGTCTTCCCAGGTCTGGGCCTGCTTCTCGGTCGAGCGCACGAAGTACTTGATGTTGTCGAAGTCGATCTCCGACAGGTCGGCGCCCCACGTGGGCATCGGCTTGCGCTCGAAGAGCTGCAGGGCGCGCTGGCGACGCTGGAGCATCCATTCCGGCTCCGATTTCAGCGCGGAGATGTCGGCGACCACCTCCGGCGAGATGCCGCGTCGGGCCGAGGCCCCCGCAGCGTCGGAGTCGGCCCAGCCGAACTCGTAGGTACCGAGTCCTTCGAGTTCCGGTCGGTCGATCAGTACGTCCGTCATGCTCTCCCTCTTCTCCTCCCGTGCAACCGGCTATCAGGCCGGCTCATTCCCCTCGTGAGTCGAGGTGCTCGTTGAGTGGGTGATGATGTGCCCGGTGGCGCTAGTGCCAACCTAAGATGGTATGCGGCCCGTGGCGCGCGATCTCGCGCGGTCGGCGGGCCTACCAACCCCTCAAGTCTATAGGGTCGCGGCAGGCGCCGGGCAGGACTCCCAGTGCCGTCACAGCGCGATCCGGATCAGGAACGACCCGCGTGACCCGCACTCTCCGTATCTTCGCCTGGGCCTCGTTCGTCGCGCAGGTCACGATCATCGCGACGGGCGGCGCGGTGCGACTGACGGGCTCCGGTCTCGGCTGCCCGACCTGGCCGACGTGCACGGCCGAGTCGCTGGTGCCGACCGACGAGCTGACCTACCACTCGCTCATCGAGTTCGGCAATCGCATGATGACGGGCGTGGTCGGCATCATCGCGCTCATCGTGTTCGTGCTCGTCTGGCGCATCCGACGCGAGCGTCGCGACCTCTTCGTGCTCTCGTTCATCGTGGGCGTCGGCATCGTCGCGCAGGCGATCGTGGGCGGCATCACCGTGTGGACCGGACTGAACCCGTTCATCGTCGGATTCCACTACGTCTCGTCCCTCGCGCTCGTCTGCGTCACCGCGGCGTTCCTCGCCCGCATGGACGCCCCCGCCGGTCCCCGCGAATCCGCCGTTCCCGGGTGGTACGCGAGCCTCACCCACCTGACGAGCGCGGTGCTGCTCATCTCGATCGTCTTCGGCGTGCTGACCACCGGTTCGGGGCCGCACTCGGGCGACGCCGCGGCGGGCCGCTCCGGCTTCGACTCCGAGATCCTCGAGCACGTGCACGCGTGGCCGGGCTACGCGCTGGTCGTGCTCACCCTCGCGCTCGTCGTCGCGGCGTGGCGACTGAGGCTTCCCACGTTGCGCTGGTCGATCGCACTGCTCGCGATCGAGCTCGTGCAGGTCGGCGTCGGGCTCTACCAGGCGCGCAACGGCCTGCCGGCATTCGCGGTCGGCGTGCACATGGTGCTCGCTGCGCTCACGGCCGCCGCGATGACGATCGTCATCATGCGACTGAAGCGCCCGATGGGGGCGGATGCCGCGCCCGAGACAGGCGTCGAGCCCGGCCGCGCCGTGAGGACCACGCCAGCCGGTTGAACACCCGGGCTCGGCCGACCAGGAGACCGAAATGCTGATCGAACACCGGGGCCGTCGGCCCATCGTGCACCCCGACGCCTCGGTCGCCGCCACCGCCGTCCTCTCGGGTGAGGTCATCGTCGGAGCCGGAAGTCGCATCCTGCACGGCGCGGTGCTCAGCGCCGAAGACGGCGCCATCCGCGTCGGCATCGAATGCGTCGTCATGGAACACGCCCTCATTCGCGGACGACGAGCTCACGAGGTGGTCATCGGCGATCACGTGATGATCGGGCCGCACGCCCACGTGAACGGCGCGACCATCGCCGACGAGGTGTTCATCGCCACCGGCGCGTCCGTCTTCCCCGGCGCGAGCATCGGTCGCGGCGCCGAGGTGCGCATCAATGCGGTGGTGCAGGTGAACACCGTCCTCGACCCGGGAGCGGTCGTGCCGATCTCGTGGGTCGCGGTCGGGTCGCCCGCCACGGTGCTTCCGCCCGAGCGGCACGACGAGATCTGGGCGATCCAGCGCGATCTCGATTTCGTGGGCACCGTCTACGGCAGCCCGAGGGCTGCCGGCATGCGCGAGATCATGACTCGGCAGTCGGCGTTCTTCGCCGAGCACGTCGACGACCGGGTGATCGACGACCCCGAGGCGTCCGACGCCTGACCGGCGTCAGTTCACGTCCCGACCGCGACCGGCGTCGCCTCGCAGAACCGGCGCTGTCTCCGCGCCGCTAGAACGGCAGCAAGGGGTCGATGCCGACCGCGAGGAAGAGCAGCGACAGGTAGGCGATCGAGCCGTGGAAGACCCGCATCGGCGAGACCTGTTCGTGGCGGATCGCGAGGTTGTACAGGCGGTGGGTCTCGTAGATGAACCACACACCCGTGACGACCGCGACCGTCGAGTACACGAGTCCCATGTCGGCGATCGGGATGAGCAGCAGCGAGCACGCGACGGTCGCCCATGCGTAGAGGATGACCTGCAGCCCCACCTGAGCGCGGCCCCGTACGACGGCGAGCATCGGTACCCCGGCGGCCGCGTAGTCGTCTTTGTACTTCATGGAGAGCGGCCAGTAGTGCGGCGGCGTCCAGAGGAAGATGATGAGGAAGAGGATGACCGGGGGCCAGCTGAGGTCGCCGGTGACGGCGGCCCATCCGATGAGCACGGGCATGCAGCCCGCGACTCCGCCCCAGACGATGTTCTGGGCGGTGCGGCGCTTCAGGATCAGGCTGTAGAAGACGACGTAGAGCAGGATCGCACCGAGCGAGAGGCCCGCGGCGAGCCAGTTGGTGAAGACGCCGAGCCAGACGATCGACGCGATGCCGAGGCCGTAGGCGAAGACGAGCGCCTCGCGATCGCTCAGCTCGCCGGTCACGAGTGGACGCCCCTGCGTGCGCTTCATGACCCGGTCGATGTCGCGGTCGATGTAGCAGTTGAACGCACCGGCCGAGCCCGCGCTCATGGCACCGCCGATGAGGGTGGCGATGAGCAGCCAGAGACTCGGCAGTCCCTGCTGGGCGAGGATCATGGTCGGCGCGGTGACGACGAGCAGCAGCTCGATCACTCGCGGCTTGGTGAGGGCCAGATAGGCCGAGAGCTTGCGCCGGACGGTCATCGCCGGGCGGTGGTCTCTGGTCTCTACGGCTGCCTGCATCGTTCCTCTTCCGGCGCGGGCACGCAAAACACGGCCACGCTCGTCATCGATTCTATGACATCATGTGTCGCCCGTTCCGCCGTCACGCTTCGGCGCCCTTCAGCCTCACGACCGAGCGTCGTGCGCGTGAGCTCCGCGTCACCGTCATGAAACGTGAGGAGTCCATATACTTGGCAGTGCGCGCCCGACGGCGCGGTTTTCGAATTGCCGTCCGGTGCAAACGTCCAGAGGTCGTCCGCCGGGCGATTCGCGCCGAAGCGATTCCAGGGGTGCTCGGGGCCGTCGGTTCCCGTCACCGTCCAGCGACCGGAAGGAACAGCACAATCGTGGCAACTCTGCAGTGGGATTCTCTCGATGACCAAGCGATCGACACGGCCCGAGTTCTCGCGGCCGATGCCGTCGAGAAGGTCGGAAACGGGCATCCCGGCACCGCGATGAGCCTCGCGCCCGCCGCCTATCTCCTGTTCCAGAAGGTCATGCGCCGCGATCCGTCCGACCACGCGTGGCTCGGCCGCGACCGCTTCATCCTCTCTGCCGGCCACTCCTCGCTGACCCAGTACGTGCAGCTCTTCCTCGCCGGCGACGGCCTCGAGCTCTCCGACCTCGAGTCGCTGCGCACCTGGGGTTCCAAGACCCCTGGCCACCCCGAGTACGGTCACACCGCCGGCGTCGAGATCACGACCGGCCCGCTCGGCCAGGGCCTCGCCTCCGCCGTCGGCTTCGCCTACGCCGCCCGCTACGAGCGCGGCCTCTTCGACCCGGAGGCCGCGGCGGGCACGAGCCCGTTCGACCACTTCGTCTACGTCGTCGCCGGCGACGGCGACCTGCAGGAGGGCATCACGAGCGAGGCGTCGTCGCTCGCCGGCCACCAGCAGCTCGGCAACCTCGTCGTGATCTACGACTCCAACCAGATCTCCATCGAAGACGACACCAGCATCGCCTTCACCGAAGACGTCGCGAAGCGCTACGAGTCCTACGGATGGCACGTGCAGACCGTCGACTGGAAGAAGACGGGCCAGTACGTCGAAGACGTGGCCGAACTGCACGCCGCGATCGAGGCCGCCAAGGGCGAGTCCGACAAGCCCTCGATCATCATCCTGAAGACGATCATCGGCTGGCCGTCGCCCGGCAAGCAGAACTCCGGCAAGATCCACGGTTCCGCGCTCGGTGCGGCGGAGCTCGCCGCGACGAAGGAGGTGCTCGGCTTCGACCCCGAGCAGAGCTTCGTCGTCGCCGAGGACGTGCTCGCCCACACGCGTGGTGCCGTCGAGCGCGGCGCGGCGCAGCACGCCGAGTGGCAGCTCGCGTTCGACGCATGGGCCGCAGCCAACCCCGACCGCAAGGCGCTCCTCGACCGGCTCGAGGCGGGCGAGCTGCCCGCCGACGTCGAGTCCGTGCTCCCCGTCTTCGAGGGCGGCACCGAGGTCTCGACCCGCGCAGCTTCGGGCAAGGTCATCAACGCCCTCGCCGGCGTGCTGCCCGAGCTGTGGGGCGGATCGGCCGACCTCGCCGAGTCGAACCTGACCACGATCAACGGCGCGGCCTCGTTCATCCCGACCGAGTGGTCGACGCACGAGTTCTCGGGCAACCCCTACGGCCGCGTGCTGCACTTCGGCATCCGCGAGCACGCCATGGGCGCGATCGTCAACGGCATCGTGCTGCACGGCAAGACGCGCGCCTTCGGCGGCACCTTCCTCATCTTCAGCGACTACATGCGGCCCGCCGTGCGCCTCGCGGCGCTCATGCAGGTGCCCTCGATCTTCGTCTGGACCCACGACTCCGTCGCCCTCGGCGAAGACGGCCCGACGCACCAGCCGATCGAGCAGCTCGCGACGCTCCGGGCGATCCCGGGCCTCACGGTCGTGCGGCCCGCCGACGCCAACGAGGTCGCGTACGCCTGGCTCGAGATCCTGAAGCGCACGGATGCCCCGGCGGGCATCGCCCTCACCCGGCAGAACATCCCCGTGTTCGAGCGGGGCACGGCCGCGGCATCCGGTGACGCCCTCGCCGCCGCGTCGAACGTGGCGAAGGGCGCCTACGTGCTCGCCGAGGCCGCATCGGGCACGCCCGACGTGATCCTCATCGCCACCGGCTCCGAGGTGCAGCTCGCCCTCGCAGCCCGCGAGACGCTCGCAGCGGAGGGCATCGGCGCACGCGTCGTGTCGGCACCGTCGCTCGAGTGGTTCGAGGAGCAGCCGGCCGAGTACCGCGAGCAGGTGCTGCCCTCGGCTGTCACGGCCCGCGTCTCGGTCGAAGCCGGGCTCGCGCTCTCGTGGCACCGCTACCTCGGTTCGCGCGGCCGTGCCGTCTCGATCGAGCACTTCGGCGCCTCCGCCGACTACAAGACCCTGTTCCGCGAGTTCGGCATCACGGCCGAGGCCGTCGTGGCCGCCGCGAAGGAATCGCTCGCGTCGGCCTGACGCGCGCCAGAAGAGGAGACACTCCCATGACCAGCTCCCCCACTGCAGCACTGTCGGAGGCGGGCGTCAGCATCTGGCTCGACGACCTCTCGCGTGAGCGCATCGCCTCCGGCGACCTCGCCCGACTCATCGCCGAGCGCGACGTCGTCGGCGTCACCACCAACCCGACGATCTTCGCCGGCGCCCTCGCCAAGGGCGAGCGCTACGCCGAGCAGGTGCACTCGCTCGCCGCAGCCGGCGCCGACGTCGACACGGCGGTCTTCGAGATCACCACCGACGACGTGCGGGCCGCCGCCGACGTCTTCCGCCCGGTGTACGACCGCTCGAACGGCTTCGACGGCCGCGTCTCGATCGAGGTCTCCCCCGGTCTCGCCCGCGACACCGCCGGCACGATCGCCGAGGCCAAGTCGCTCTGGGCGAAGGTCGACCGTCCGAACGCCATGATCAAGATCCCCGCGACGGCCGAGGGCCTCGACGCGATCACCGAGGCGATCGGCTCCGGCATCAGCGTCAACGTGACGTTGATCTTCAGCCTCGACCGCTACCGCGAGGTGATCGCGGCGTACCTCGCGGGGCTCGAGCAGGCCGAGGCCGCCGGCATCGACCTGTCGACGATCCACTCGGTCGCCTCGTTCTTCGTGTCGCGCGTCGACACCGAGATCGACAAGCGACTCGTCGCCATCGGCACCGAGGAGGCCCTCGCGCTGAAGAGCAAGGCCGGACTCGCCAACGCGCGCCTCGCCTACGAGCTCTTCGAGCAGGAGTTCGGCGGCGAGCGTGCCGCAGCACTCCTCGCCTCCGGCGCGAACCGCCAGCGCCCGCTCTGGGCGTCGACCGGCGTGAAGGACCCGGCGCTGCCCGACACCCTGTACGTGACCGAGCTGGTCGCGCAGGGCGTCGTGAACACGATGCCCGAGAAGACGCTCGAGGCCACATTCGACCACGGCGTCATCGCTGGCGACACCGTCACCGGCGCCTACGTGCAGGCCGGCGAGGTGCTCGACGCGCTCGCAGCCGTCGGCGTCGACTACGACGACGTGACCCTGTTGCTCGAGAACGAGGGAGTCGACAAGTTCATCGTCTCCTGGAACGAGCTGCTCGACACCGTTCGCGGCGCGCTGGAGGCCGCACGATGAGCTTCCGCATCTCCGTCAGCGGGGCCGCTGCCGATGCCGTGCGCAGCACGGTGCCGACGCTCGTCGCCGACCTCGTGGCCAGCGGCATCACCGCGCAGGACGCGTCCCTCTGGGGCGCCGAGGCCGAGGCGGAGGCGTCGAAGCGCCTCGGCTGGACCGAGGCCGTCGCGATCTCCCGCCCGCTCGTCCCCGAGATCGAAGCCCTGCGCGAAGAACTCGAAGCCGCCGGCGTCGATCACATCGTGCTCGCCGGCATGGGCGGCTCATCGCTCGCGCCCGAGGTCATCACGCGCACGACGAACGTCGACCTCACCGTGCTCGACTCGACCGAGCCCGGGCAGGTTCGCACCGCCCTGGCCGACCGGCTCGCGACCTCGGCGCTCGTCGTCTCGTCGAAGTCGGGCTCGACCGTCGAGACCGACAGCCAGCGCCGGGTCTACGAGCAGGCCTTCCGCGATGCCGGCATCGACCCCGCGACGCGCATCATCGTCGTGACCGACCCCGGTTCTCCGCTCGACGAATCGGCCCGCGCTGCGGGCTACCGGGTCTTCAACGCCGACCCCGACGTGGGCGGCCGCTACTCGGCCCTCACCGCCTTCGGCCTCGTGCCCTCAGGCCTCGCCGGCGTCGACATCTCCGAGGTGCTCGACGAGGCCGAGACGATCGAGCTCTCGCTCGCCATCGACAGTCCCGAGAACCCGGGTCTCGTGCTCGGCGCGGCGATCGCGGCGACGGTTCCCCTCCGCGACAAGCTCGGCATCATCGCCGACGGCACCCACATCGTCGGACTCCCCGACTGGGCCGAGCAGCTGATCGCGGAGTCCACCGGCAAGAACGGCACCGGGCTCCTCCCCGTCGTGCTCGACGTCGACGCGCCCGAACTCGGCGAGCACCTCGCCGACCTGCAGATCGTGCGCATCGTCGACGACGCCGGCGACGAGATCTTCGGTCGCGACGACTCCGGCGAGATCCGCGTCTCGGGCACGCTCGGCGCGCAGCTGCTCGTCTGGGAGTACGCGACCGCCGTCGCGGGCCGCATCCTCGGCATCAATCCCTTCGACCAGCCCGACGTGGAATCAGCGAAGATCGCCGCGCGCGGCCTCCTCGACGCGCGTCCCGAGCCCACCCCGGCGGCATTCGTCGAACAGGGCATCGAGGTGCGCGGCACCGCCGAGGTGATCGGCGCCTCGAGCGACCTCGCCTCGGCGATCGACGTGCTCCTCGAAGAGCTGCCGGCCGACGGCTACCTCTCGATCCAGGCCTATGTCGACCGTGTCGCCCACCCCGAGCTCGAACGGCTCAGGGGCCTGCTCGCGGCTCGCGCCGGTCGACCGGTCACGTTCGGCTGGGGCCCGCGCTTCCTCCACTCGACCGGGCAGTTCCACAAGGGCGGTCCTGCGGTCGGCGCGTTCCTGCAGATCACGCAGACGCCTGCCGAAGACGTCGCGATCCCCGATCGCCCGTTCACCTTCGGTCAGCTGATCGCAGCGCAGGCCTCCGGCGACGCGAGCGTGCTCGCCGAGCACGGGCGACCGGTGCTCACCCTCACGCTCACCGACCCCTCGGCCAATACGGCGACGCTGTTCGACGTCGTCGCCTGATACCCGGAGGAACGATGCAACCGGCCGCGATCACCGCGCAGCACAATCCGCTCAGATCCCCCAAGGACTACCGGCTGAACCGCATCGCGGGTCCGTCGAGCCTCATCATCTTCGGCGTGACGGGCGACCTGTCGCGCAAGAAGCTGATGCCGGCGGTCTACGACCTCGCGAACCGAGGGCTCCTGCCACCCGGATTCGCGCTCGTCGGCTTCGCACGTCGCGAATGGGCCGACCAGGACTTCGAGCAGGTCGTGCACGACTCGGTCAAGAAGTACGCGCGCACCGAGTTCCGTGAGGATGTCTGGAAGCAGCTGGCCCGAGGCATCCGCTTCGTGCCCGGCGACTTCGACGACGACGCCGCCTTCGACCGGCTCCGCCAGGTCGTCCAGGACCTCGATCGCGAACGCGGCACGATGGGCAACCACGCGTTCTACCTGTCGATCCCGCCGAAGTCGTTCCCGCTCGTCACCGAGCAACTGAAGCGCTCGGGGCTGACCGAGCAGCGCGGCGACCAGTGGCGTCGCGTCGTCATCGAGAAGCCGTTCGGCAGCGACCTGAAGACGGCTCGCGAGCTGAACGACGTCGTGGCCTCGGTCTTCCCGCCCGACTCGGTGTTCCGCATCGACCACTACCTCGGCAAGGAGACCGTCCAGAACATCCTGGCGCTCCGGTTCGCGAACCAGCTCTACGAGCCCATCTGGAACGCGAATCACGTCGACCACGTGCAGATCACGATGGCGGAGGACATCGGCGTCGGCGGCCGCGCCGGCTACTACGACGGCATCGGCGCCGCGCGCGACGTCATCCAGAACCACCTGCTGCAACTGCTCGCGCTCACGGCGATGGAGGAGCCGATCTCGTTCGAGGCCGGCGACCTGCGCGCCGAGAAGGAGAAGATCCTCGCGGCCGTGCGCCTGCCCGACGACCTCGCGACGGGCACCGCGCGCGGCCAGTACGCGGGCGGCTGGCAGGGCGGTGAGAAGGTCATCGGGTTCCTCGACGAAGACGGCATGAACCCCGAGTCGACGACCGAGACCTACGCAGCCATGAAGCTCACCATCGGCACGCGACGCTGGGCCGGCGTGCCGTTCTACCTGCGGGCGGGCAAGCGCCTCGGCCGTCGCGTCACCGAGATCGCGGTCGTCTTCAAGCGCGCGCCGCAGCAGGTGTTCGCCGACAGCCAGACCTCGCAGCTCGGCCAGAACGCACTCGTCATCCGCGTGCAGCCCGATGAGGGCGTCACGATCCGCTTCGGCTCGAAGGTGCCGGGAGCCGGCATGCAGGTACGCGACGTCACGATGGACTTCGGATACGGTCACGCCTTCACCGAGGCGAGCCCCGAGGCCTACGAGCGGCTGATCCTCGACGTGCTGCTCGGCGACCCGCCGCTCTTCCCCCGGCAGGAGGAGGTCGAGCTCTCCTGGAAGATCCTCGACCCGATCGAGGAGTTCTGGGCGACGCAGGGCCAGCCCGAGCAGTACCGGCCAGGCACCTGGGGCCCGGCCTCCGCCGATGAACTCCTCGAACGCGACGGACGAAGCTGGAGACGCCCATGATCGTCGATCTGCCCGACACGACGACCAGTCAGGTCTCGAAGGCCCTCGTGAAGATCCGCGAGGAGGGCGGCGTCGTCGCCCTCGGCCGCGTGCTCACGCTGGTGATCGCCACCTCGCCCGGCGCCGAGGAAGAGGCCATCGAGGCCGCGAACGACGCCTCCCGCGAGCACCCGATGCGCGTCATCGTGGTCTCGACCGAGCCCGGCACCGAGACGTCGGCGGTCGAGCCCCGCCTCGACGCCGAGATCCGCGTCGGCGGAGACGCCGGTGCGAGCGAGGTCATCGTGCTCCGCGCCTGCGGCGACGCCGCGCGCGATGAGGAGAGCCTCATCATGGGCCTCCTCCTTCCCGACGCCCCGGTCGTCACCTGGTGGCCCGGCGCGGCACCCGAGGTACCCGGGCGCTCACCGCTCGGGCGCATCGCGCACCGCAGAATCACGGATGCCTCGGCGCAGCCCGACCCGCAGGCGGCGCTGCGCGCACTCGCCGGCAACTACACCCCGGGCGACGCCGACTTCGCGTGGACGCGGCTCACGCTCTGGCGTGCGCAGCTCGCCGCGGTGCTCGACCAGCCGCCGTACGAACCGGTGACCCGGGTGCACGTGAGCGGTGCCGTCGACTCGCCCTCGACCACGCTCCTCGCGGCATGGCTGCGACTGCAGCTGAACGCCCCGACCGAGTACGAGCTCGCCGGGCCCGAGGCCGGCTACCACGGCATCCACGGCGTGAGCCTCGAGCGCGAGAGCGGTGCGATCGAACTGATCCGCGACGTCCCGGGCATCGCGACGCTGCGCCAGCCGGGTCAGCCGCGGCACGACCTCGCGCTGGCGCGTCGCAACCTCCGCGACTGTCTCGCCGACGAGCTGCGCCGCCTCGACCCCGACGAGTTGTACGGTGAGGTCATCACCCGCGGACTCGAGCTCCTCGAGGCCCGCGGCCAAGGAGGCTCTGAATGACCAACGAACGGCGTGTGCTCGTGCACCCCGACAAGGCGTCCCTCGCAGGTTCAGTCGCAGCACGCTTCATCACGAAGCTCCTCGACATCCTCGACACCCAGGCGGTGGCGCACATCGTGCTCACCGGCGGTTCGATGGGCGGCGCGGTGCTGCAGGCGGTCGGCGCCTCGCCCGCGCACACCTCGATCGACTGGTCGCGCGTGCACTTCTGGTGGGGCGACGAGCGATGGCTGCCCGCCGGCGACGCCGAGCGCAACGACGAGCAGGCCCGGGTCGCATTCCTCGGTGGGCTCGACCTGCCGGCCGAGAACCTGCATCCGTTCCCCGCGTCCGACTCGGGACTCGACCTCGACACGGCGGCCGAGGTCTATACCGCGGAACTCTCGGCGCACGGCGTCGACGGCCTGTCGCATCCGATCTTCGACATCACGTTCCTGGGCGTCGGTCCCGACGGGCACATCGCGTCGCTCTTCCCGCACCGCTCAGGCATCCAGGTGACCGATCGCACGGTCATCCCCGTGCGCAACTCACCGAAGCCCCCGCCCGAGCGGCTCAGCCTCACCCGGCCGGTCATCAACGCGTCGCAGCGCGTGTGGATGGTGCTCGCGGGCGCCGACAAGGCATCGGCTCTCGGTCTCGCCCTGGCCGGCGCCAGCCGCGACGAGGTGCCGGTCGCGGGCATCAAGGGCCGTCGTCGAACGGTGTTCTTCGTCGACGCCGACGCGGCATCCGAAGTGCCCGAATCGCTCATCGCGCGCGACTACTGACGCGGTCGACACCGCACGGAAGCACGCAGAAGGGGGCGGCCATCAGGCCGCCCCCTTCTCGCGTTGCCGCTTCGCGCGTCAGTCCTTCGGAGCCTGACCGCGACGCGTGCGCAGCTGCGTGAGTGCGTCGTCGAGCAGCGCAGCAGCCTCTTCGTCGGTGCGGCGTTCCTTCACGTACGCGAGGTGCGTCTTGTACGGCTCGAGCTTCGACACCGACGGCGGGTTCTCGCGGTCGCGGCCGGCCGGAAGACCGGTCGACGGGCTGTCGATGGTCTCGGGGATCTCCTCTTCGGGGAGCGTCGCCGAGAAGTACCGCACGGTCTCGTTGCCGTGAGCGTCCCAGTAGCTGATGGCGACACGATCGGCGTGGAAGCCACGATCCTGCTCGCCCATGGGGCCTGCTCCGACGCGCGACCCGCGGATGGCGCTGTTTCCTGATGCCATGGTGGTTCCCGTCAGATTCCGGAGTCGAACTTGGTGATGAGGCCGAGCACGACGATGCAGGTCACCCAGACGAGTCCGAGGATGACCGTGATGCGGTTCAGGTTTCGCTCGGCGACACCGGATGCGCCGAGGCTGGAGGTGACACCGCCTCCGAACATGTCGGACAGACCGCCGCCACGACCCTTGTGCAGCAGGATGAGCAACGTCAGCAGCAGGCTCGTGAGACCGAGCAGCACCTGCAGGACGACCTGGAGAATCTCCACGGGTGAACCTTTCCGGGCACGACAGATGGGTCGATGCCGACATTCGAGTATAGCCGGAAGCATGGCCGTACCCGGGAGCGCATCGCACTCCCGGGTACGAAAGATCAGGCTCCGACGTGCTTCTTGAACCGCACGATGCTCGCGAACTCGGGGATGTCGAGGCTCGCGCCGCCGACGAGGGCCCCGTCGACGTTCGGTTCGCGAAGGAACGAGGCGATGTTCGCCGCCTTCACCGAACCGCCGTACAGCACGCGGGTCGACTGGGCGACCTCTTCACCGACGAGCTCGACGAGGAGCGCGCGCAGCGCCGCAGCGACCTGCTCGGCCTGGGCGGGCGTCGCCGCCTGCCCCGAGCCGATCGCCCAGACGGGCTCGTAGGCGACGACGAGGCCCTTCGAGCCGTCGACGCCCTCGAGCGCAGCACGCAGCTGCGCGACCGGCACCGCGCTCGGTCCGTGGGCCTCGAGGTCTTCTGCGGTCTCGCCGACGCAGACGACCGGCACGAGGCCGTGACGGTGCGCTGCCTTGACCTTCGCGTTGACCTCGGCGTCGGACTCCGCGTGCAGCGTGCGCCGCTCGGAGTGACCGATGATCACGTAACGGCAGTCGAGCTGCTTGAGGAATGCGCCGGAGATCTCGCCGGTGTAGGCACCGGAGTCGTGCGCCGAGACATCCTGCGCGCCGTACCCGATGGGCAGCGAGTCGGCCGCCACGAGCGTCTGCACCGAACGCAGGTCGGTGAACGGCGGGAAGACAGCGACCTCCGCGTCGGCGAAGTCGTGCTTCGCGTCGGCGAGGGCCCATGCGAGCTTCTGCACGAACGCGATCGCCTGCAGGTGATCGAGGTTCATCTTCCAGTTGCCTGCGATGAACGGGGTGCGCTTCACTGCCATCCGAGGACCTCCAGTCCGGGAAGTTTCTTACCTTCGAGGAACTCGAGGCTCGCGCCTCCGCCGGTCGAGATGTGACCGAACTGAGCGTCTTCGAAGCCGAGTTGACGAACAGCGGCGGCTGAATCGCCGCCGCCCACGACACTGAGGCCGTCGACCTGGGTCAACGCCGCCGCGACCACACGGGTGCCCGCCGCGAACGGCGCGAGCTCGAACACGCCCATCGGGCCGTTCCAGAACACCGTCTTGGAGCCGCGGATGCGGTTCGCGAATTCGGAGGCGGTGTCGGGCCCGATGTCGAGCCCCAGACCGGATGCCCCGAACGGCGTCTGCTCGATCGCGTCGGCGGGTGCGACGACGTGCTCGGCCTCAGCAGAGAACGAGGCGGCCACGACCACATCGGTCGGCAGCACGATGTCGACACCGCGCTCGGCGGCCTCGGCGAGGTAGCCCTTCACTGTCTCGATCTGGTCGGCTTCGAGCAGGCTCGATCCGACCTTGTGCCCCTGAGCGGCGAGGAAGGTGAACAGCATGCCGCCGCCGATGAGCAACGCGTCGACACGCGGCAGCAGGTGCGCGATGACGCCGAGCTTGTCGGAGACCTTCGAACCGCCGAGCACGACCGTGTATGGGCGCTCGGGGTTCTCGGTGAGCCGGTCGAGCACGTCGAGCTCCGCGGCGATGAGCAGGCCGGCTGCGCTCGGACGGAGCTGCTCGAGCTCGTAGACGCTCGCCTGCTTGCGGTGCACGACGCCGAAGCCGTCGGAGACGACCGCGTCGGCGAACTCGGCGAGCTCTCCGGCGAACGCGGTGCGCTCGGCCTCGTTCTTCGAGGTCTCCCCTGCGTTGAAGCGCAGGTTCTCGAGCACGAGCACCTCGCCGTCGGCGAGAGCCGCGACCTTCGCCGCGGCATCCGTGCCGACCGTGTCGGTCGCGAAGGCGACCGGCGCGTCGAGCAGTTCACCGAGGCGCGTCGCGACGGGCGCGAGGCTGTATTGAGGGTCGGGTGCGCCATCGGGGCGACCGAGGTGGGAGACCACGATCACGCGGGCGCCCTGGGCGACGAGGGCCGCCAGGGTGGGGACCGATGCCCGCACGCGGCCGTCGTCCGTGATGACCCCGTCCCGGAGGGGGACGTTCAGGTCACAACGGACGACGACGCGCTTGCCGGCGAGCGGACCGAGGGAATCGATCGTTCGCAGGGTCACAGGAGCTCGATTCAGAGACGTTCGGCGACGTACTCGGTGAGGTCGACGAGGCGGTTGGAGTAGCCCCACTCGTTGTCGTACCAGCTCGAGAGCTTGACCTGGTCGCCCAGGACGCGGAGCAGACCGGCGTCGAAGATCGACGAGTGCGGGTCGGAGACGATGTCGCTCGAGACGATCTCGTCTTCGGTGTACTTGAGGATGCCCTTCATGGGGCCTTCTGCAGCGGCCTTGTAGGCGGCCTTGACCTCGTCGACGGTCACGGGGCGCGACGAGGTGACCGTGAGGTCGGTGATCGAGCCGGTGGGCACCGGAACTCGCAGCGCGAAGCCGTCGAGCTTGCCGATGAGCTCGGGGAGCACGAGGCCGATGGCCTTGGCCGCGCCGGTCGACGTCGGGACGATGTTGATCGCAGCCGCACGGGCACGGCGGAGGTCCTTGTGCGGGCCGTCCTGCAGGTTCTGGTCGGCGGTGTAGGCGTGCACCGTGGTCATGAGACCGCGCTCGATGCCGAAGGCGTCGTTGAAGACCTTCGCGAGGGGGGCCAGGCAGTTGGTCGTGCACGACGCGTTCGAGATGATGTTGTGCTTCTCGGGGTCGTACTCGTGCTCGTTGACGCCCATGACGAACGTCGCGTCTTCATCGGTCGCGGGAGCCGAGATGAGGACCTTCTTCGCACCGGCCTCGATGTGCTTGCGGGCGTCGGCTGCCTTGGTGAAGAAGCCGGTCGACTCGATGACGATGTCGACGCCGAGCTCGCCCCAGGGCAGGTTGGCGGGGTCGCGCTCCGAGAAGGCCTTGATGGGCTTGCCGTCGACGATGATGTTGTTCTCGTCGTAGTCGACCGTCGCGTCCAGGCGACCCGTGATGGAGTCGTACTTCAGGAGGTGTGCGAGCGTCTTGTTGTCGGTGAGGTCGTTCACGGCGACGATCTCGAGGTCGGCGCCCTGCGCGAGGGCGGCACGGAGGTAATTGCGGCCGATACGGCCGAAGCCGTTGATGCCGATCTTTACAGACACAGATGTCTCCTGTTTGACGATGGCGCGAACGCGCACTTTCACGGGTGAACTGGTCGGACGACGGTGTCCCCGGACAGGTCCGGGGACACCATCCGTTTACGACAGTAGCAGCAGCCCTGAGGTCTTCTCACCAGCTGCGGTGAACCGCTTCTGGACGTTCTCCCAGTTCGCGATGCCCCAGAACGCCGTGACGTAATCGGCCCGAACGTTCTGGTAGTCGAGGTAGTACGCGTGCTCCCAGACGTCGAGCATCAGCAGCGGCACGATGCCGGCGGGCAGGTTGCCCTGCTGGTCGAAGAACTGCACGATGATCAGGCGTTCTCCGAGCGAATCCCACGCGAGCACCGCCCAGCCCGAACCCTGGACGCCAAGCGCCGTCGCGGTGAAGTGCGCCTGGAACTTGTCGAACGAGCCGAACTGGTCGTCGATCGCCGCGGCGAGGTCGCCGGTCGGCTTGTCGCCGCCTTCGGGCGAGAGGTTCGTCCAGAAGATCGAGTGGTTGACGTGGCCGCCGAGGTTGAAGGCGAGGTCCTTCTCGAGCTTGTTGACGTTCGCGAGGTTGCCCGAATCGCGGGCCTCCGCGAGCTGGGCGAGCGCGGTGTTCGCACCCGTCACGTACGCCTGGTGATGCTTCGAGTGGTGCAGCTCCATGATCGTGCCGCTGATCGCCGGCTCGAGCGCCGAGTAGTCGTAGGGCAGGTCGGGGAGGGTGTAGTCGGCCATTGCTTCTCCTTGTCAGGTGCGCCGGATCCCCCGGGCGTCTCCCCGGGATTCCGCGGCTGCCCCTCGAGTCTATGCCCGTCGCCGCTTCGGCACCCATGGTGCCGAAGAGGCTTGACACCGTGCGCCGGATGCCCCGGAGATCTGTCTGGCCGAACGTGCACGCTCCGGGCGGTACGGTCGCCGGGGCATCCGCTCAGACTTCGTCGAGATCTGCGGGAAGGCTCGCCTCGGTGCCGGGCACGCCGAGGTCGGCGGCCTTCTTGTCGGCCATCGCGAGGAGGCGACGGATGCGACCGGCGACCGCGTCCTTCGTCATGGGCGGGTCGGCGTAGTGGCCGAGTTCGTCGAGACTCGCCTCGCGGTGGGCGAGGCGGAGCTCGCCGGCGTACTTCAGGTGGTCGGGGATGCCTTCGCCGAGGAGCTCCATGGCGCGCTCGACACGAGCGCATGCGGCGACGGCGGCCTGCGCCGAACGACGGAGGTTCGCGTCGTCGAAGTTCACGAGGCGGTTCGCCGTGGCGCGCACCTCGCGGCGCTGCCGCAGTTCCTCCCAGTTGCGTACGGTCTCGGTGGCACCCATGACCGCGAGCATGGCGCTGATCGCCTCGCCGTCGCGGATCACGACGCGGTGGACGCCTCGCACCTCACGGGCCTTCGCCGAGATGCCGAGGCGGCCGGCGGCTCCCACGAGGGCCATGGCGGTCTCGTTGCCCGGGCACGTCACCTCGAGGGCGGCCGAGCGACCGGGGTCGGTCAGGCTGCCCTTCGCGAGGAACGCCCCGCGCCAGATCGCCGCGACCTCGTCGCGCGACCCCGTGGTGAGCTTGTTCGGCAGGCCGCGCACCGGGCGGCGGCGGGCATCGAGCAACCCGGTCTGACGCGCGAGCGTCTCCCCGCCCTCGAGCACGCGCACGAGGTACTGGTTGGAACGACGCATCCCGGTCGGTGAGATCACCGAGACGTCGGGCCGCACGCCGTAGATCTCGCCCAGATCGCGCGTCACGCGGCGCGCGAGCGTCGGCGAATCCAGCTCGGCCTCGATCGCGATGCGGTTCGAGATGATGTGCAGGCCGCCGGCGAACCGCAGGATCGATGCCAGCTCGGCGACCCTGACCCCGGTCTTCGACACCTCGACGCGCGCCAGTTCTTCTTTCACGTCAGCGGTCAGTGCCACTTGTCGTCCCATCTCTCATCTGTTGCAGGGCCGGCGATCACTCGCGGCCGAGGTCCCGATCTTTCACGCTCACGGCGACGCCGGGCAGCGCGGCGATGCGCTTCGCCAGCTCGCGCACCAGGGCGACCGAGCGGTGCTTGCCGCCGGTGCATCCGATCGCGATCGTCGCGTGCCGCTTGTTCTCGCGCTGGTAGCCGGCGAGCACCGGCTCGAGTGCCTTCACGTACGCCTCGACGAACTCCATCGCACCGGGCTGACTCAGCACGTACTCGGACACGACGGCGTCGTCGCCCGTGAGGTGGCGGAGCTCGGGGATCCAGAACGGGTTGGGCAGGAAGCGCGCATCGGCCACGAGGTCTGCGTCGGAGGGGACGCCGTACTTGAACCCGAAGCTCTGCATCGTGATGCGGAGCCCCGCGTGGCCGGCCTCGGCGAAGGTCTCGGTGATGAGCGTGGCCAGCTGGTGGATGTTCAGGTCGGAGGTGTCGACGACGATGTCGCTGGCCTCGCGCAGCTCCGCGAGGCGGGCGCGCTCCGCGCCGATGCCGTCGAGCAGCGTGCCGTTGCCCTGCAGCGGGTGCGGTCGGCGCACCGACTCGAAGCGGCGCACGAGCACGGAATCGGTCGCGTCGAGGAAGACGACGCGCACGTTCACGCCGGTGCGCAGGGCCTGGATGATCTCGCGGAGCTCGGAGAAGAAGTCGCGGCCGCGGATGTCGACGATCGCCGCGATGCGCGGCAACGACGTGCCGGCCCGCTCGACGAGCTCGACCAGGGGGCGCAGCATCTGCGGCGGAAGGTTGTCGACGACGTACCAGCCGAGGTCTTCGAGCGCGTTGCCCACCGTCGAGCGCCCTGCGCCGGACATGCCGGTGACGATCAGCATCTCCTGCTGCTCGGAATCTGCGGTCATCGTGTCGAGGCCCCCTTCCGCGTGTCGACACCCAAGCCTATCTGGGTGCGGGGGCGCCATCGGCGTGCAGGGTGCGGTGCACGGTCGCCGCGAGAGCGGGACCGATTCCCTTCACCTCGGAGATGTCGGTCTCGGATGCCGCGCGCAACCGCTTCACCGAGCCGAAGTGCCGCAGCAACTCCTTCACGCGCGACGGTCCGAGGCCGGGGATCTCGGAGAGCACGCTGCCCATGTCGCGCTTGCGACGCTGACGCTGGTGGGTGATCGCGAAACGGTGCGCCTCGTCGCGCACCCGCTGGAAGAGGAAGAGCGCGTCGCTGTTGCGCGGCAGGATCACGGGATAGTCGCCATCGGGCGTCCAGATCTCCTCGAGCCGCTTCGCGATGCCGCAGAGGTAGATGCCCTCGACGCCCGACTCCTCGAGGGCGCGCGCCGCGGCGGCCACCTGCGGCTGCCCGCCGTCGACGATCAGCAGGTTCGGCCGGTAGGCGAACTTCTTGCGGCGCTCGGATGCCGCAGCATCCGTTTCGCCCTCTGGTACGTCTGCTCCGTCGGCGGTGCTCGAGGTCGCCGCGTCTTCGCCCGCTGCCGTCGCGGGGACGGTCGCCGTCGCGGTCGTGGGTTCGATCGGCGAGCCGATCGAGTCGGGGGCCTTCAGGTATGCGAGCCGACGGGTGAGTACCTGGTGGAGCGAGTCGGTGTCGTCGGTCGAGTGCGGAATCGTGAACCGTCGGTACTCGTCTTTGCGCGGCAGCCCGTCTTCGAAGACCACCATGGAGGCGACGATGTTGGTGCCGCTGAGGTGCGAGACGTCGTAGCACTCGATGCGGAGCGGCGCGTCGGCCATGCCGAGCGCCTCTTGGATGTCTTCGAGCGCGCGCGACCGGGTCGTGAAGTCGGCGCTGCGCCGTGTCTTGTAGAGCATGAGCGTCTGCTTGGCGTTCTGCGTCGCCGTACCGAGCAGCGCAGCCTTGTCACCGCGCTGCGCGGCCCGCAGCCGCACCTTGCGCCCGGCGATCGTGCCGAGCCAGGTCTCGAGCGCTTCGGCGTCGTCGGGCAGCTCGGGAACGACGACCTCCGCCGGAGGCACCTCGCCATCGCCGTAGGCGTTCTGCACGACCGAGTCGACGAGTTCGCCGAGCGGCACGTCGAGCTCCTTGTCGACGGTCCACGAGCGCACACCGCGGATGCGGCCGCCGCGCACGATGAAGAGCTGCACCGCAGCGGCCAGCTCGTCGTGGTCGATGCCGAAGACGTCGATGTCGACCTTCTCGCCGAGCACCACGGCGCTCTTCTCGAAGAAGGACGTGGCCGCCTGCAGGCGATCACGGAATCGCGCCGCCGACTCGTAGTCCTGCACCGCAGCGGCCGAGCGCATGCGCTGCGTGAGCTCGCCGATGATGCGGCGGTCTTGATTCTGCATGAACGAGACGAAGCGGTCGACGTTCTCGCGATGCTCCTCGATCGTCACGACCCCCGAGCACGGCCCGAAGCAGCGACCGATCTGGCCGGCGAAGCACGGCTTGCCGCTGGCCATCGCCCGTCGGTAGTCGGAGTCCTTGCACGTGCGGATCGGGAACAGCTTGAGCAGGATCTCGAGCGTCTCGTTGACGGCCCACACCTTCGGGTACGGACCGAAGTACTTGGCCCCTCGGATGTTGCGGTTGCGGGTGACGACGGCGCGCGGTGACTCTTCGGCCAGCGTCACCGCGAGGTACGGATACGACTTGTCGTCTTTGAACTGCACGTTGAAGGGCGGATCGAACTCGTTGATCCAGGTGAACTCCAGCTGCAGCGCCTCGACCTCGTTCGCGACGACCGTCCACTCCACCGAAGCGGCCGTCGTGACCATCCGTCGCGTGCGCTCGTGCAGGGTTCGCAACGGTGCGAAGTAGTTCGAGAGACGCGCCCGGAGGTTCTTCGCCTTGCCCACGTAGAGCACCCGGCGATCGGCGTCACGGAACCGGTAGACGCCGGGCGCCGTCGGGATCTCACCCTTCTTCGGGCGGTACGGCACGCCCTCGGTGCCGGGCAGCACAGTGCTCATCGCCTCAGCTGGCGACCGCGGCACGCACCGACGCCGCGTCGAGGATCTCGCGCAGGAAGTACCCGGTGTGGCTCTCGGACACCGACGCCACCTGCTCGGGCGTACCGGTCGCCACGATCTGGCCGCCGCCGGAGCCGCCCTCGGGCCCGAGGTCGATGATCCAGTCGGCCGACTTGATCACGTCGAGGCTGTGCTCGATGACGATGACCGTATTGCCCTTGTCGACGAGCTTGCCGAGCACCTTCAGGAGCTTCTGCACGTCTTCGAAGTGCAGGCCGGTGGTCGGCTCGTCGAGCACGTAGACGCTGCGCCCGTTGGAGCGCCGCTGCAGTTCGGTGGCGAGCTTGACGCGCTGCGCCTCCCCGCCCGAGAGCGTCGTGGCGCTCTGGCCGAGCTGCACGTAGCCGAGTCCGACGTCGACGAGGGTCTTGAGATAGCGGTGGATCGCCGAGATCGGTTCGAAGAACTCGGCCGCCTCGCTGATCGGCATCTCGAGCACCTCGGCGATGTTCTTGCCCTTGTAGTGCACCTGCAGGGTCTCGCGGTTGTAGCGCTGGCCGCCGCAGACCTCGCACGCGACGTAGACGTCGGGCAGGAAGTTCATCTCGATCTTGATCGTGCCGTCGCCCGAGCACGCCTCGCAGCGCCCGCCCTTGACGTTGAAGCTGAATCGACCCGGCAGGTAGCCTCGCGCCTTCGCCTCGGTCGTCTCGGAGAAGAGCGTGCGGATGCGGTCGAAGACACCGGTGTAGGTGGCGGGGTTCGAGCGCGGCGTGCGCCCGATCGGCGCCTGGTCGACGTGCACGACCTTGTCGAGCTGGTCGAGCCCGGTGACCCGGCGGTGCTTGCCGGGCACCTTGCGCGCACCGTTCAGGCGGTTCGCCAGCACCCGGTAGAGGATGTCGTTGACGAGCGAGGACTTGCCCGAACCGCTCACACCGGTCACGGCCGTGAGCACGCCGAGCGGGAATTCGACGTCGACACCGCGCAGGTTGTTGGCCTCTGCGCCCTGCACGGCGATCTTGCGCTCGGCATCGATCGCCCGGCGCTGTTCGGGGATCGGGATCTCCTTGCGACCCGAGAGGTAGTCGCCCGTCAGCGATCGCGTGTTCTTGACGAGGTCGGCGTAGCTGCCCGAGTGCACGACGGTGCCGCCGTTGACGCCGGCACCGGGGCCGATGTCGACGATCCAGTCCGCGGTGCGGATGGTGTCTTCGTCGTGCTCGACGACGATCAGCGTGTTGCCGAGGTCGCGAAGCGCGATGAGCGTGTCGATGAGGCGACGGTTGTCGCGCTGGTGCAGCCCGATGCTCGGCTCGTCGAGCACGTAGAGCACGCCGGTGAGGCCCGAGCCGATCTGGGTCGCCAGCCTGATGCGCTGTGCTTCACCGCCGGAGAGCGTGGCCGCGGCGCGAGACAGGTCGAGGTAGCTGAGCCCGACGCGGATCAGGAAGTCGAGTCGGAGCTTGATCTCGCGCAGCACCTGGGCGGCGATCGTCTGCTCGCGGTCGGTGAGTGCGAGACGGTCCATGAACGAGCGAGCGTCGGTGAGGCTCAGCAGCCCCACGTCGGCGATGCTGTGGTCGTGGATGAGCACCGAGAGCACCTCGGGCTTCAGCCGCTTGCCATCGCACACCGGGCACGGCACCTCGCGGAGGTACTCGGACCAACGTGCCCGCTGCACGTCGGTCTCTGCCTGCAGGTACTGGCGCTCGATGTAGGGCACGACGCCCTCGAAGCCCGAGGTGTAGCTCATCTCACGGCCGTAGCGGTTGCGCCACTTCACCTTGACCTCGAAGTTGTCGCCGCGCAGCACCGCTTGGCGGGCGCCCTCGTCGAGCTCCTCCCAGGGTGTGTCGAGCGAGAAGTCGAGATCACGGGCGAGACCGCCGAGCAGCTTCTCGTAGTAGTTGTAGAGGCTCTTGCCCTGCGAGGTCCACGGCAGGATGACGCCCTCGGCGATGCTGAGGCTCTGATCGCCGAGCAGCAGCGCGTCGTCGACCGACATACGGGTGCCGAGACCCGAGCACTCGGGGCAGGCGCCGAAGGGAGCATTGAACGAGAAGGTGCGCGGTTCGATCTCGGTGAGCTGGATGGGGTGCTGGTTGGGGCACGACAGCTTCTCGGAGAACGTCGCCCATGCTTCGGGGCCGGTCTCGTCGACGTAGTTGACCTGCACGAGCCCGTCGGTCAGCCGCAGCGCGGTCTCGAGCGAGTCGGTGAGGCGCCCGAGCAACTCGGGCCCGGCGACGAGCCGGTCGATGACGACGGAGATGTCGTGCTTGATCTGCTTCTTGAGCTTCGGCGGGTCATCGAGCCGGATGACATCGCCGTCGACGACCGCTCGCGAGTAGCCCTGCGCAGCGAGGTCGCGGAAGAGGTCGACGAACTCGCCCTTCTTCTTCGAGACCACCGGGCTGACCACCTGGTAGCGGGTGCCCTCAGGCAGCTCCATGAGCTGATCGGCGATCTGCTGCACGGTCTGGCGCTGGATGCGCTCACCGCACACCGGGCAGTGCGGCACGCCGATGCGCGCCCAGAGCAGGCGCATGTAGTCGTAGATCTCGGTGATCGTGCCGACGGTCGAGCGCGGGTTGCGGTTGGTCGACTTCTGGTCGATCGAGACCGCGGGGCTGAGCCCTTCGATGAAGTCGACATCGGGTCGGTCGACCTGCCCGAGGAACTGGCGGGCGTACGCCGACAGCGACTCGACGTAGCGCCGCTGACCCTCGGCGAAGATCGTGTCGAACGCGAGCGACGACTTGCCGGACCCCGAGAGGCCCGTGAAGACCACCATCGCATCGCGAGGAATCTCGACGTCGACGTTCTGCAGGTTGTGCACGCGAGCACCGCGGACACTCAGGTGCGAATGGGCATCGAGACGTGAAACTGGCACCCTACGAGTCTAAGGAGACCCACCGACACGGATGCCTCGAGCGCGCGTGCTCTGAGCGAACATACGTTCGAATCGGGGCGACCCTCGTCGATGTTCAGCCGAGGTGGCCGGCCTTCTCCATCTGTCGGAGTTCGCGCTTGAGGTCGGAGACCTCGTCGCGCAGACGCGCTGCGAGCTCGAACTTCAGCTCCCCCGCTGCGACGAGCATCTGGTCGTTGAGGTCGCGGATGATGTCTTCGAGGTCGTTGGCGCCGGCCGCCGCGATGCCCTCGCGTCGGAGGTTCGGCACCGAGGTCTTCTTCTTCGCGTCGCGACCGGCGAGGAGCGCAGCCGTGTCGGCTTCTTCTCGGGCGAGCACGTCGGTGATGTCGGCGATGCGCTTGCGCAACGGCTGCGGGTCGATGCCGTTGACCCGGTTGTACTCGAGCTGCATGTCGCGACGCCGCGTCGTCTCGTCGATCGCCGACTTCATCGAGTCGGTGAGCACGTCGGCGTACATGTGCACCTCGCCCGAGACGTTCCGCGCGGCACGACCGATGGTCTGGATGAGCGACGTCGACGAACGGAGGAAGCCCTCTTTGTCGGCGTCGAGGATCGCCACGAGCGAGACCTCGGGCAGGTCGAGGCCCTCGCGGAGGAGGTTGATGCCCACGAGCACGTCGTACACGCCGGCCCGGAGTTCGGTGAGCAACTCGACGCGGCGCAGGGTGTCGACATCGGAGTGGAGATACCGAACCCGCACGCCCGCCTCGGTGAGGAAGTCGGTGAGTTCTTCGGCCATCTTCTTCGTGAGGGTCGTGACGAGCACGCGCTCGTCGCGACCGGCGCGGGTGCGGATCTCTTCGAGCAGGTCGTCGATCTGCCCCTTCGAGGGCTTCACCACGATCTGCGGGTCGACGAGCCCGGTGGGGCGGATGATCTGCTGCACCACGCCGTCGGCGATGCCCATCTCGTAGCGCCCGGGCGTCGCGGAGAGGTACACGGTCTGACCGACGCGCGCCTTGAACTCGTCCCATTTCAATGGCCGGTTGTCGAGCGCGCTCGGCAGGCGGAACCCGTGCTCGACGAGGGTGCGCTTGCGCGAGGAGTCGCCCTCGTACATCGCACCGATCTGCGGCACCGTGACGTGGGACTCGTCGATGACGACCAGGAAGTCGTCGGCGAAGTAGTCGAGGAGGCAATGCGGCGCCTCACCGGCCTGACGGCCGTCGATGTGCCTCGAGTAGTTCTCGATGCCCGAGCAGAACCCGATCTGCTCCATCATCTCGAGGTCGAACGTGGTGCGCATGCGCAGCCGCTGCGCCTCGAGCAGCTTGCCCTCGCGCTCGAGCTCGGCCAGCCGCTCTTCGAGCTCGATGCGGATGGTGCCGATCGCGCGCTGCATGACCTCGGTGCTCGCCACGTAGTGCGAGCCGGGGAAGACCGGCACGGAGTCGAGCTTCGCGACGACTTGGCCGGTCAGCGGATGCAGACTGTAGAGCGCCTCGATCTCGTCGCCGAACATCTCGATGCGGATGGCGAGCTCTTCGTAGATCGGGATGATCTCGATCGTGTCGCCGCGCACGCGGAAGTTGCCGCGCGAGAAGTCGACGTCGTTGCGCTGGTACTGCATCGAGACGAACTTGCGGATCAGCCAGTCGCGATCGACCTGCTGGCCCACCTGGAGCGGCATCATGGCGCCGAGGTACTCTTCGGGCGTGCCGAGGCCGTAGATGCACGAGACCGACGACACGACCACGACGTCGCGGCGACTCAGTAGGGAGTTCGTCGTCGAGTGGCGCAGGCGCTCGACCTCGGCGTTGATCGAGCTGTCTTTCTCGATGAAGGTGTCGGTCTGCGGAACGTACGCCTCGGGCTGGTAGTAGTCGTAGTACGAGACGAAGTACTCGACGGCATTGTTCGGGAGCAGTTCGCGGAACTCGTTGGCGAGCTGCGCCGCGAGCGTCTTGTTGTGCGCGAGCACGAGCGTCGGCCGCTGCACCTGCTCGATGAGCCAAGCCGTCGTCGCGGACTTGCCGGTGCCGGTCGCGCCGAGCAGCACGACGTCGGTCTCACCGGCATTGATGCGTGCCGCGAGCTCGGCGATCGCCGCCGGCTGATCGCCGCTCGGCGTGTACTCGCTGATGACCTCGAACGGCCGAACTGAACGTGTGGCCTGCATGCTCTCCAGTCTAGGAGCGCCCGCCGACACTCCCCCTGTGAGCGGGCTGTCAGCCCGAGGAGGCGATGATCAGGCGCGGGCGCGACGCTCTTCGACGATGCGGTGCCAGAGTTCGTCGGTCTGGCTCATCGTGTGGGCCAGCGAGCCATCCGTGTCGATCACGACGTCGGCGATCGCGAGGCGAGCCGTGTTGTCGACCTGAGCGTCGACGCGAGCCTCGGCCTGGCCCCGTTCGAGTCCGCGGTTCTCGACGAGACGCTCGACCTGGGCGCGTCGGGGGGCGTTGGTCACGACGATCAGGTCGAACGGGTGATCGACGGATGCCTCGACGAGCAGCGGCACGTCGTAGACCACGACGGCATCGGGGTCCTCCTGCTCGGCCTTCGCGATCAGGCGGCCCGAGAGCTCTCGCACCGCAGGATGCACGATCGCGTTCAGCTTCGCGAGCTGCTCGGCATCGCCGAAGACGTGCGCGGCGAGCTTCGCCCGGTCGAGCGTGCCGTCGCGGTGCAGTACGTCGGCGCCGAACTCCTCGACGATCGCAGCCAGAGCCGGCGTTCCCGGCTCCACCACGCGCCGGGCGAGCTGGTCGGCGTCGATGTGCACGGCACCGTGTTCGTAGAGTCGACGCGCGACCGTGGACTTGCCTGAGGCGATGCCGCCCGTGAGACCGATCAGATACACGCTCCCCACTCTAATCGTGCGACCCACGACGCGACGCCTCAGGAGGCGAAGCTGCTCGAACTGTCGACCTCCCCCTGGAACGCCGGAAAGGCCGGCCCCCGAGGGGACCGGCCTTCCGTATCGCGGACCGCGACGTGTCGCGGTTCGTGACTAGTTGTTGCTCGAGAGCTTCTCGCGCAGCGCCGCGAGCGACGCGTCGTCGGCGAGGGTGCCCGCGCCGGCCGAGTCGCTCGAGTACGAAGCACCAGCCGAAGCGAACGAGTCGTCGGCCACAGCAGCAGCGTTCGCCGCGGCGACCTGCTTCTTGTGAGCCTCCCAGCGAGCCTGGGCTGCAGCGTAGTCCTGCTCCCACTTCTCGCGCTGGGCCTCGAAGCCCTCGCGCCACTCGTTGGTCTCGGGGTCGAAGCCCTCGGGGTACTTGTAGTTGCCCTGCTCGTCGTACTCGGTGAGCATGCCGTAGAGCGCCGGGTCGAACTCGGTGCCCTCGGGGTCGACGCCCTCGTTCGCCTGCTTCAGCGAGAGCGAGATGCGGCGACGCTCGAGGTCGATGTCGATGACCTTGACGAAGACCTCTTCGCCGACCGACACGACCTGCTCTGCGAGCTCGACGTGCTTGCCCGACAGCTCGGAGATGTGGACGAGGCCCTCGATGCCGTCTGCGACGCGAACGAACGCGCCGAACGGAACGAGCTTCGTGACCTTACCCGGAGCGACCTGACCGATCGCGTGGGTACGGGCGAAGACCTGCCACGGGTCCTCCTGCGTCGCCTTGAGCGACAGCGAGACGCGCTCGCGGTCGAGCTCGACGGAGAGCACCTCGACGGTGACTTCCTGACCGACCTCGACGACCTCGCTGGCGTGCTCGATGTGCTTCCACGAGAGCTCGGAGACGTGGACGAGACCGTCGACGCCGCCCAGGTCGACGAACGCACCGAAGTTGACGATCGACGAGATGACACCCTTGCGGATCTGTCCCGGGTGGAGGTTCGCGAGGAACGTCGAGCGCGACTCGGACTGCGTCTGCTCGAGGAGCGCGCGGCGCGAGAGCACGACGTTGTTGCGGTTCTTGTCGAGCTCGAGGATCTTCGCCTCGATCTCCTGGCCGAGGTACGGCGTGAGGTCGCGCACGCGGCGGAGCTCGATGAGCGACGCCGGGAGGAAGCCACGGAGGCCGATGTCGACGATCAGGCCGCCCTTGACGACCTCGATGACCGAACCGGTCACGACGCCATCGGCTTCCTTGATCTTCTCCACGTCGCCCCATGCACGCTCGTACTGAGCGCGCTTCTTCGACAGGATGAGTCGGCCTTCTTTGTCTTCCTTCTGGAGGACGAGGGCCTCGACGGTGTCGCCGACGCCGACGACCTCGCTGGGGTCGACATCGTGCTTGATCGAAAGCTCACGCGAGGGGATGACACCCTCGGTCTTGTAACCGACGTCGAGGAGAACCTCGTCGCGGTCGATCTTCACGACGGTACCCTCGATGAGGTCGCCGTCGTTGAAGAACTTCAAAGTCTTCTCGACCGCGGCGAGGAAATCGTCAGCAGATCCGATGTCGTTGATCGCGACCTGCTTGGGCGCCTTGGTCGTTGCGGTTGTCATGTAGTGAATGCTCCGTAAAGGACAAAATCGAGCCCATCGCGTGGGAGAGCGATATGTTGGTTCCGCGATGGGCATGCGGACAGGGATGTCACACGAGTGACGCTCAATCCTAACGGAACCGCTCCCCCATTGGCAAACGAGTGCTCACCACGCCCGGCGCGTCCGTCACCCTGCGGTCGGGACTCGGAAGACCTCGCCCTCGTAGTCCCAGATGGGACTCGGCCACAACCGCAGCACGGTGTCGCGCTCGACCGGGTCGGCCGTGTAGAAGTGATGCCGCTTCTTCGGGCTCCAGAACCGGGTCACCGCCACCGTCGACGGCTCAATCGTGTCTTCCGGATACACGTAGTACGCGACACCCTCGAATGACCACGTGTTCGGCCACGTCGCGATCACCCGATCGCGCTCCGCCACATCCACCGTGTAGAAGTGCCCGCGATAGCGGTCGCTCCAGAACCGTGCCCGGCTGCTGCGTCGTGTACGCGGAGTACCGCGAACCCTCGTACGTCCAGGTCCCGGGCCACAGCTTCTTGACCCGATCCCGCTCCGCCGCATCGATCGTGTAGAAGTGCGCCTGGAACCGATCACTCCAGAACCGATACACCGGCGTCGCAGGCGCCGTCGCCGACGACCGCGACAACGTGACGTCGATCGTGGCGACGCCACCGCTGTCGCCACCGGTGACCTTCACCACCACGCTGCGAGGTGGATTCGCGATCGACTCGTCCTGCTCCGGATCGCCGTACCAGGCACTCGACTGGTTGTACGCCCCCTTCGACGAGCTCACCGTGAAGGCGGAGCTCCCGCCACCCACGGTCTGTCGAAGCAGGCGAACACCGTTGTCGTAGTACACGACGTCATCGGCTGCCTCATCCCATGAAGCCCAGAACCCGCTGTCGTAGTACGCGAGATCGCCGTATGCGTGACGGTGCTCGACCGTGTAGGTCTCGCCGGTGATGGGATCGGCGATCTCGATGATTCGAGGGGCACTCGGCGAGCCCTGCCCTCCGAGGTTCGTCAGGTCGATCGACCAGGTCTTCGTGGATTCGCCCTCGGCCAACGCGAGCTGCATCGTGGTCGCCGGGTCGTTCCAACCGAGCGCGAGCGCCGTCGACGAATTCAGCGACGTCAACGCACCCGGCACGGTCGCACCCATGATGTCGTACAGGTCGCCGTACTCGTACTCCGTGCAACCGAGCGCGACCGCGTCCGAGGTGCAGAAGTCCATGTTCGCGTGGTCGAGACCGAAGTTGTGGCCGAGCTCGTGCGCGGTGAAGGCCGTGTCGTACTCCGTGCCGAGGGTGATCATGGTCAGGCCGCCGTCGTCGACGGACATGCCCACGGTGCCGACGGCGATCGGCTCGACGTTGAGGCACCCCGGCGGCAGGTAGGTGACGAGGTGGCGGACCGGACCCGTGGTGGTGTTCGCGTCGAGATAGGCGTTGGCGTGGACGAAGCCGAGCTGCTGCGCCGCCGTGTCCCAGATTTCGACGAGGTCCTGCTCGCACCCCTTCGCCGACGTGGTGCGGACGATCGTGGACGAGACGGTGAACGAACCGATGTCGCCGTCGCCAGCGGCGCGTGCCGCTTCGTCGAACCAGAAGCGTGCGGCAGTGGCCGAGATCTCGTTCAGCGCTCCGTTCGAATAGGCGCCGCCCAACGCTGGCACACCGGTCGGGTTGAGTACGACGATGTCGATCACATGGTCGCGAGCAGCCTCGGTCGCCGACGATTCGGCCACGGGCGTGATCTCGGCCTCGAGCACGGTGAGCGGTTCGTCCGATCCGTCGACGACTTCGAGCAGTGCCGCACCCTCCGCTGTGTCGAGCTCGACCGCAGAATCCGCGGCCCGTTCGCGCACACGCGACTCGGTACGACCGCCGATCTCGTCGACGATCTCGTCAGCGACCTCGACCACGCCGTCGAACGCGTCTCCGGTGCGCGCGAGGTCGAGCTCGGGACCGTCGACGGAGACGGTAGCCCCGGTGCGGGTGCGCACCGAATAGCTCCGCTTGGAGGGCTCGACGGTGTCGCCGTCGTCGACGGCGGGCGAGGCCTCGATCACGCTGACGATGAGCGTGCCCGACACCTCGAGCCCGACTCCGTTCGACGCGGATGACTCCGCGGAACTCCCCGCTGCGGGAGCGGAGAAGGCGGCACTCGACGGTGCGAGCACGAGGGCTGCGACGAGGGTCGCGGCGGGCAGGGTGAGGGCGGTGATTCGGGTCACAGATTTGAACGTAGTGGTCGCCGCGTCACCCGTTGGTCACGACTCCATCACGAAAACCGAGCGACGATCGCGATCGTCGGATCACCTGAACGGCGGCGTCACTTCCTCGCAGCCGGCGCCCCGATGGCCTCGGCACGCACGGATCCGGGCTTCAGGATGCTGCGAAGCGCCGGCTCGAGGTCGGGGTACGCGAACTCGTACCCCGCGTCGAGGAGGCGCTCGGGCACGACCCAGCGGCTCTTCAGCACCAGCTCGGTCTCGGTACGGATCACCGCCGATGCGGGCTCGAGCATCCACCGCCAGGCCGGTACGCCGAACGGAACGCCGAGCAGTCGGCGGATCGTTCGCATCAGCGTGCGGTTGTCGGTGGGGTTCGGGGCGCTGACGTTCACGACGCCGTCGAGATCGGGCCGCTCCGCGAGGAAGCCGATGATGCCGGCGACATCGTCGATGTGCACCCAACTGAAGCGCTGGCTGCCGCTTCGCGCCGTGAACTCGTGGTGTGTGCCCGCGGCCCGACGGGCGCGCGTCGCCGGCCACCGTCCGTCGAGCTGCGGCCCGCCGAGTCCGAATCGCGCGAGCCGCGCGAGCGGCCGCATCACACTGCCGTCGCCGAGCACGATCGCGATGCGGAGGGCGATCCGCCGCGTCGCCGGCAGCGCGCCGGCGAAGAACTCCCGCTCCCAGGCCTTCGCGACCTCGACCGAGAACCCGCTCCCGAGCTCACCGTCGCGCTCGGTCATCGGGCGGTCGTCGGCATGTCGGTAGATCGTGGCCGTCGAGGAGTTGAACCAGACCCGCGGCGGCACGGCGGCCGACTCGACGGCCGAACGCAGCGCTGCGGTCGTCTCCACCCGCGAACGCACGATCTCGGCGCGATTGCGCGGGGTGTACCGGCAGTTGACGCTCTTGCCTGCGAGGTTCACGAGCACGTCGCACCCGTCGACGAGGCTGGCGATCGCTGCCGGATCGCCCCACGCGGCATCCGCCGACGCACCGCGACCGATCGTGCGCACCTCGATGCCGGCCGCGCGATACCTCGCGACGAGATGCCCGCCGATGAAGCCGGATGCGCCGGCGATGACCACCCGCGTCATGCCGGCGTCTCCTGTTCGATCTCGTAGACGAAGGAACCCGCGTACTCATAGATCCGCCCGAGCAGCGGCGCATCGAGCGTGAACCGCACGCTCTGCCGGCCGATCACCCCGTCGAACCGCTCCACCACCCGCGCTCGCGGCGCCACGGCGGTCGGGATCCGCAGCCGCACCCGGCCGGCTCGAAGCCCGACCGACGTCGAGCTGAGCACGAGCGCCCCCTCTCGCACGGTCGCATCGAATGCCACGCGCAACCGCCCACCGACGCCGAGCACATCGATCACGCGACCGTTCCGGAAGTGCACCGCGTCGGTCATCTCGCGCGAACCGGAACGGAACTCGAACCGGCGCACGGCATGGAGGACGCCCGTCGACGACCGCCGGTTCTCCACCGCGAACGGCACCTCGACCTCGTGCACGGGGAACAGGACGCCCCACCGGCCCAGCACCGAGAGCAGCGGCCAGAGCCATCGGCGCGGGGTGCCGACGACCTCGAACGTGCCGCGTCCACGCCCGACCGCGCCGTCGGGCACCTCCGAGAAGTAGCACTGCAACCCCGGATGGAGCTCGGAGACGGCCCCGCCGAGCGCCTGCGCGTACGGCGAGAGCGGCGGCGCGGCATCCGTCGACGGTGCTGACCCTGCGCCCTGCTGCGGCTGCTGCGTCGACACCGGCGCGATCAGCCGAGCAGCGCGGAACGCAGGGTGTCGAGCCCGACACCGCCGAGTGCGAGCGCATCGCGGTGGAACTCGCGGATGTCGAACGACGCGCCTTCGCGGCGGGCGACCTCGTCGCGCAGCTGCTCCCAGATGCGCTGGCCGACCTTGTACGACGGCGCCTGGCCAGGCCAGCCGAGGTAGCGGTTGACCTCGAACCGCACGAAGCCCTCGTTCATGTTGACGTTCTGACCGAGGAACTCGAAGGCGTAGTCGCCGGTCCAGGCGCCCTGCCCGTCGGGCCGCTGCTTGCCGAGGTGCACGCCGATGTCGAGCACGACGCGGGCGGCGCGCATGCGCTGGCCGTCGAGCATGCCGAGCCGGTCGGCCGGGTCGTCGAGGTAGCCGAGGCTCTGCATGAGCCGCTCGGCGTAGAGCGCCCAGCCCTCGGCGTGCCCGGAGGTGCCGGCGAGCTGGCGCCGCCACGTGTTCAGCTGACCGCGGTTCACGACGGCCTGCCCGATCTGCAGGTGGTGACCGGGAACGCCCTCGTGGTACACGGTGGTGAGCTCGCGCCAGGTGTCGAACTCGGTGACGCCCTCGGGCACCGACCACCACATGCGGCCGGGGCGCGAGAAATCGTCGCTCGGTCCGGTGTAGTAGATGCCGCCCTCTTGCGTCGGCGCGATCATGCATTCGAGCGTGCGGATCTCAGCGGGGATGTCGAACTGCGTGCCGGCGAGTTCGGCCACGGCACGGTCGCTCGTCTCCTGCATCCAACGCTGCAGTGCCTCGGTGCCGTGGAGCTTCCGCGACGGATCGCCGTCGAGGAAGGCGATCGCCTCGTGAACGGATGCCCCGGGCAGGATCTCGCTCGCGATCGACTCCTGCTCGGCGACCATGCGGGCGAGCTCCTCGATGCCCCACTCGTAGGTCTCGTCGAGGTCGATCACCGCGCCGAGGAAGTGACGCGACTGCAGGGCGTAGATCTCGCGCCCGACGCCGTCGTGCTCGCCCGCCACCGGGTGCAGCTCCGTCTCGAGGAACTCGGCGAGGCGGCCGTACGAAGCGGCGGCAGCCTCGGCACCGGTACCGAGGTGACTCGTGATCGAGACGGGGAGATCGGTGCCACCGGCCTTCGCCGAACCGGCGAACGTTCCGAAGAATCCGTCGGGCTTCGCGATGCGTCGTGCCTGCGCCGCGACCTCGCGCACCTGGCGAGCCGCAGGCACGGTGCCTCGGGCGATGCCCTCGCGCAGCGTCTCGATGTAGCCGTCGATCGCGCCCGGGACCGCCTCCAGACGGGTCGCGATGCGCTCCCACTCGTCAGGGGCGTCGGTCGGCATGAGGTCGAAGACCTCGCGGATGTCTTGGGCGGGGCTCGCGATGACGTTGAGGTCGCGCAGGTGGAGTCCGGCGTCATGGCGCTCGAGCTCGAGCTCGAGCTCGCTGCCGAGGTCGGCCACGGTGATGCGATCGACGTCGTCGACCGGAGTCGCGGCACGGAGCGCGGCGAGTGCCTCGCGCGTGGCTGCGATCGAGCGCTCGTGACCCTCGGGAGAGTAGTCGGCGAGCTGCTCGTCGAACGTCGTGCGGCCGATGTAGGTGCCGACTCCGGGGTTCAATTCGACGAGTGTGTCGACCCACCCCTCTGCGATGCGGTCGACGTCGGTCGGGGTGCGCTCACTCGAAGTCATGCACCCGAGCCTATGACGGACCGCACCCACTCGGGGCGCGCAGCTGCTCCCTGTGGATGGATGCCTCGCCGGCGCGGCGCACCGATCAGTGCGCCGCGTCCTCCCAGTTCGCCCCGCGACCGATCTGCACGTCGAGCGGTACGAGCAGTTCAGCGGCGTTCGCCATGCGGTCGCGCACGAGCGTCTCGAGCGTCTCGGACTCCCCCGCTGCGACCTCGAAGATGAGCTCGTCGTGCACGGTGAGCAGCATGCGGCTCGCCATGCCCTGTGCCGCGAGGTCGTTCTCGACGCGGGCCATCGCGATCTTGATGATGTCGGCGGCCGAGCCCTGGATCGGCGAGTTCAGCGCGGCGCGCTCGGCGTTCTCGCGAAGCACCCGGTTCGGGCTGTTGAGGTCGGGGAAGGGGCGGCGACGACCGAAGATCGTCTCGGTGTAGCCGTCGATCTTCGCCTGCTCGACGACCATGCGCAGGTAGTCGCGCACCGCACCGAAGCGTTCGAAGTACTCCTTCATGAGCTGCGTCGCCTCGGCGCGATCTATGCGGAGCTGCTTCGAGAGGCCGAAGGCGCTGAGGCCGTAGGCGAGGCCGTACGACATGGCCTTCACCTTCGTGCGCATCACCGGGGTCACGTCGGCGGGGTCGACCCCGAACACGCGTGCACCGACGAAGCGGTGCAGGTCTTCGCCGGCGTTGAACGCCTCGATGAGCCCGGGGTCGCCCGAGAGGTGCGCCATGATGCGCATCTCGATCTGCGAGTAGTCGGCCGTGAGCAGCTCGGTGTACTCGGTGCCGTGCCGGAACGCCTTGCGGATGCGCCGGCCGTCTTCGGTGCGGATCGGGATGTTCTGCAGGTTCGGGTCGTTCGACGACATGCGGCCCGTGGCCGCGCCGATCTGGCCGTAGCTCGTGTGGATGCGCCCGTCGGCGGCGATCGACTTGTCGAGGGACTCGACGATCTGGCGGAGCTTGGTGGCGTCGCGGTGTTCGAGCAGGTAGCCGAGGAACGGGTGCGGGTTCGACTCCTGCAGGTCGGCCAGCGCGCTCGCATCGGTCGTGTAGCCGGTCTTCGTCGCCCGCGTCTTCGGCATGCCGAGCTGGTCGAAGAGCACCTCTTGCAGCTGCTTCGGCGAACCGAGGTTGACCTCCCGGCCGATCTCGGCGAAAGCCGACTCGGCCAGGCCCGCCGCACGTGCACCGAGTTCGGTGGAGAGCGCGGAGAGTTCGGCGTGATCGACGGTGACGCCGCGCACCTCCATCGCCGCGAGCACCGGCACGAGCGGCATCTCGACATCGGCGAGCAGCTGCCGCGAGCTCTCGGGCAGGGCCCGGAGCACGACGGGAGCGACCCGAAGCGAGTACCACGCGTACTCGGGGGCGCCCGCATCGGTGCCCTCTTCGGGCACGAGCTGGGCGGGGTCGGCCTGCGGCACGGTCTCGCCGAGGTAGCGCTCGACGAGGTCGGCGAGCGTCTTCTCTGCGAGGATCGGCCGCACGAGCCATCCGGCGACGAGGGTGTCGATGACGAGCCCGTCGAACGCGAGGCCCGAGCGCATGAGCGCCTTCAGCTGGGGCTTCGCATCGGTCATGATCTTCGGTGCATCGCTCGCCAGCCATGCCTCGAACGGTGCGTAGTCGGTGCGACCCTGCTGCCACGGGAGGTGCACGGACTCGGTCGCCGTCGCGATGCCGGCGCCGATCACGGTGCCGTCGAGCACCTCGATGCTGAGGCCGAGGCCCGCGGGCTCAGCGATGACGGCGCGCTCGATCCAGGCGGCGAGCTCCTCGTCGAGCAGTCGGCGGGGGCTCGGCGCTGCAGGCGCCGCAGGGGTGTCCGCTGCCGGGGTCGCGGGCGCAGCCGAAGCCGCTCCGTTGCCGTTGCCGTTGCCGTTGCCGGCCACGATCTTCTTCATGCGCTCGAACAGCGTGCGGAACTCGAGCCGTTCGAAGAGCGGCTGCACCGCCTCGATGTCGATCGGCTTGGCCTCGAGCTCGTCGATCGCGACGTCGAGCTCGACATCGGTCACGAGCCGGTTGAGGCGGCGGTTGCGGATGGCGTTCTCTTTCTCGTCGCGCAGGTTCTGCCCGACGACGCCCTTGATCTCCTCGGCGTGCTCGAGGATGCCGTCGAGAGAGCCGTAGAGGCCGAGCCACTTGACGGCGGTCTTCTCGCCGACCTTCGTGATGCCGATGAGGTTGTCGCTCGTCTCGCCCACGAGCGCGGCGACGTCGGGGTACTGCTCGGGCCGGATGCCGTAGCGCTCGACGACCGCGTCGGTGTCGTAGCGCTTCAGCTGCGAGACGCCCTGGGTGTTCGGGTAGAGCAGCGTGACGTCGTCGTTGACGAGCTGGATGGTGTCGCGGTCGCCCGAGACGAGGAGCACCCGGTAGCCCTCAGCACGCCCGCGAGCGGCGAGCGTCGCGAGGATGTCGTCGGCCTCGTAGTCCTCTTTCTCGAGGGTGCGCACGCCCATCGCCTTCAGCGCGTCCTGCAGCAGCGGCACCTGCCCCTTGAACTCGACCGGGGTCTCCCCCCGGGTGCCCTTGTACTCGGGGTACTCGCGCGTGCGGAACGATGCGCGCGAGATGTCGAAGGCGACGGCGATGTGCGTCGGCTTCTCGTTCTGCAGCAGCAGGAGCAGCATCGACAGGAAGCCGTGGATGGCGTTCGTGTGCTGACCGTCACGGGTGGTGAAGCTGTCGACTGGGAGGGCGTAGAAGGCCCGGAAGGCCAACGAATGGCCGTCGACGACGAGGAGGGTAGGCTTTTCTGCGTCCGACACCCCCCAAGACTACAAGCGGCCGACGACACTGCCCGACGGCCCATCTCGAAGGCGAGCATGACCCAGACGAGCGATCCCATCGACTACCTCCACACCCGCGGAACGGGTGCACTGGCCGAGAAGATGGGCATCGAGTTCGTCGAGTTCTCGGTCGATCGCTCCGTCGCGAGAATGCCGGTCGAGGGCAACACCCAGCCGGCGATGCTGCTGCACGGCGGCGCCTACGTGGTGCTCGGCGAATCGCTCGGCTCCATGGCCGCGAACCTCTGGGCGGGCGCCGGCAAGCTCGCGGTCGGCATCGAGATCAACGCCACGCACACGCGATCGGCGACGAGCGGATGGGTCACCGGCGTCTGCACGCCGATCCACCTCGGCCGCACCCTCACCACGCACGAGATCGCCGTCACCGACGATCAGGGCCGTCGGTGCTCCACGATCCGCATCACGAACCTCATCAAGGACCGCCCCGCGGCCTGAGGCGGAACGAGAACAGCGGATGCCGCGGCGACACGTGTCGCCGCGGCATCCGCTGTGTGGAAACCTGTGGTGCTACTTCTTGGCCGCGAGCTGCTCGATGATGGCCTGCGAGACGTCTTTCATCGTGAGGCGGCGGTCCATCGAGGCCTTCTGGATCCAACGGAACGCCTCGGGCTCCGAGAGTCCCATCTTCTCGTTGAGGAGGCCCTTGGCACGATCGACGAGCTTGCGGGTCTCGAAGCGCTCGACGAGGTCGCCGACCTCGGCCTCGAGCGCGATGATCTGCGCGTAGCGGGCCAGGGCGATCTCGATCGCCGGCAGGAGGTCGTTGGGCGTGAACGGCTTCACGACGTAGGCCAGGGCGCCGGCTTCGCTGGCGCGCTCCACGAGCTCCTTCTGGCTGAACGCCGTGAGGAGCACGACCGGGGCGATGTGGCCCTTCGAGAGCCGCTCCGCCGCGGAGATACCGTCGAGCTGGGGCATCTTGACGTCCATGATGACGAGGTCGGGCCGCAGCTCGGTGGCGAGCGCAACTGCCGTTTCGCCGTCACCGGCCTCGCCGACGACCTCGAAGCCGTTGTCGCGCAGGATCTCGACGATATCGAGGCGGATGAGCGACTCATCTTCCGCCACGACCACGCGGCGCGGTGCCGACTGAGTTGGTTCGGTGTCTGTCACGGAGGAAAGCCTACGGTATTCTGAGCGAGGCCTTTGGCCGGTGTGGCGGAATGGCAGACGCGGAGCACTCAAAATGCTTTGCCCGAAAGGGCGTGTGGGTTCGACCCCCACCACCGGCACCAACTCGACGAGAGGGTGCCGCTCACCGAGCGGATGCCGCGATGTGCGCGTTCCGCTGTTCGATGAGACGCCGCAGGCACGGGCCGAGTACGACGGCGCCAGGTCCGCCGAGGCATCCGCTGCTCGTCGCGGCGGGCACGCGAAAGGAGCCGGCCCTCGCGGACCGGCTCCTCTCGTGTTCGGCTCTAGAGCACCTCGCCGACGACGTGCACGCGCACGTCGTTCGTGGTGCCGGGGATTCCGGGAGGGGAACCCGAGATGATGACGACCTTCTCGCCGTTCACCGCCTTGCCGGTCTTCGCGAGCGCCTCGTCGACCTGGCCGACCATCTGGTCGGTGTGGGTCACGCGGGAGACGACGAACGCCTCGACGCCCCAGTTGAGGGCGAGGCGACGACGGATCGCGGGGTCGGGCGTGAACGCCAGGATGGGGATCTTCGACCGCAGTCGCGTCATGCGGCGCACGGTCTCGCCCGACTCGGTGAAGACGCAGAGGTACTTGGCCTCGACGAAGTCGGCGACCTCGACCGCGGCGGCGGTGATCGCACCCGACTGGGTGCGCGGCTTCGTGCCGAGCGGCAGGATGCGGTCGAGCCCGTGCTGCTCGGTGGACTCGACGATGCGCGCCATGGTCTGCACCGTGATGACGGGGTACTCCCCCACGCTCGTCTCGCCCGAGAGCATGACCGCGTCGGCGCCGTCGAGCACCGCGTTCGCGACGTCTGAGGTCTCAGCGCGCGTCGGCACGGGGCTGTGGATCATCGACTCGAGCATCTGCGTCGCCACGATGACGGGCTTCGCGAGACGACGCGCGATCTCGACCGCGCGCTTCTGCACGATCGGCACCGCCTCGAGCGGCAGCTCGACGCCGAGGTCGCCACGGGCGACCATGATGGCGTCGAACGCCTCGGTGATCTCCTCGAGCGCGTCGACGGCCTGCGGCTTCTCGATCTTCGCGACGACGGGCACGCGGCGACCCACCTCGTCCATGATCTCGTGCACGCGCGTGAT
Organism: Agromyces hippuratus; assembly: GCF_013410355.1. NCBI lineage: Bacteria > Bacillati > Actinomycetota > Actinomycetes > Micrococcales > Microbacteriaceae > Agromyces > Agromyces hippuratus. The sequence continues at coordinate 910,128 of NZ_JACCFI010000001.1, forward strand.
GTCGGACGCGTTGCGCACGAAGGAGAGCGCGATGATGTCGGCGCCGAGCTCGAGGCCCCAGCGGAGGTCGGCCTCGTCCTTCTCGGAGAGTGCCGGCACGTTGACGGCGACACCGGGCAGGTTGATGCCCTTGTTGTTCGACACCGGGCCGGCGACGATGACGCGGGTCGTGACGACGACGCCGTCGGTCTCGATGACCTCGACGCGCACCTTGCCGTCGTCGATCAGCAGGAAGTCGCCGGGCTTCACGTCTTGGGGCAGGCCCTTGAACGTGGTGCCGACGAGCTCCTTCGTGCCCACGACGTCTTCGGTGGTGATCTTGAAGATGTCACCCTCGGCGAGCTCGTGCGGGCCGTCGGCGAACTTGCCGAGTCGGATCTTCGGCCCCTGCAGGTCGACCAGCACGGCGACCGCCTTGCCGCTGTCGTTCGCGGCCTTCCGCACGTTCTGGTAGACGCCTTCGTGCACGTCGTAGCTGCCGTGGCTGAGGTTCATCCGCGCGACGTCGACGCCCGCATCGATGATCGCCCGGATCTGCTCATAGCTCGATGTCGCCGGCCCGAGGGTGGCGACGATCTTCGCTCGTCTCATTTTCTTGTGCTCCCATGTTCCGCGCGTCAGCGCCGGGTGTTGGTCGAAGCGCGCCGTGCGGCGCGCGGTGGTCAGATGGAGAAGGCGTGCGCCGTCGAGGCGATCGGCGACGGCAGCAGGGTCTCGCCTTCAAGGTAGCGGTCGACGGCGGATGCCGCAGCACGACCTTCTGCGATCGCCCAGACGATGAGCGACTGACCGCGGCCGGCATCGCCGGCCACGAAGACGCCCGGCTGCGCGGTCGCATAGTCGGCTTCGCGGGCGAGGTTGCCGCGATCGGTGACGGACAGTGCCAACTGCTCGTCGAGCGCCGCAGTCTCGGGTCCGGTGAACCCGAGCGCGAGCAGCACGAGGTCGGCGGGGATCTCCCGCTCGGTGCCCGCCTTCGGCACGCGGCGTCCGTCGAGGTACTCGGTCTCCGCGACGCGGATGGCGCGCACCTCGCCGACCTCGTTCGCGAGGAACTCGACCGTGGAGGCGAGGAACTGGCGGTTGCCGCCCTCTTCGTGCGCGCTCTGCACCTCGAACAGGGTCGGGTGCATCGGCCACGGCTGGTGCTCGGGCCGGTTCGCGCCCGGCTCCTTGCCGATCGCGAGGTTCGTCACCGAGAGGGCGCCCTGGCGGTGCGCGGTGCCGATGCAGTCTGCACCGGTGTCACCGCCGCCGAGCACGACGACGTGCTTGCCCTCTGCAGTGATCTGGTCGACGACCTGGTCGCCGGCGAGGTGCCGGTTCGACTGCACGAGGTAGTCCATGGCGAAGTGCACGCCGGGCAGGTCGCGCCCGGGGATCGGCAGGTCCCGGGGCACGATCGCACCGGTGGCGACCACGACCGCGTCGTAGCGCTCGCGCAGCTGCGCCCAGGTGATGTCGACGCCGATGTTCACGCCGGCGCGGAACCGAGTGCCCTCGGCCGTCATCTGCGCGAGCCGCTGCTCGAGGTGCTTCTTCTCCATCTTGAAGTCGGGGATGCCGTAGCGGAGGAGGCCTCCGATCCGGTCGTCGCGCTCGAACACGGCGACGGTGTGACCGGCGCGCGTGAGCTGCTGGGCGGCGGCCAGGCCTGCCGGGCCCGAGCCGACGACCGCGACGGTCTTCCCCGTGAGGCGCCCCGGCGGCTGCGGCTGCACCCAGCCGTTGCCGAACGCCTGGTCGATGATCGAGACCTCGACCTGCTTGATGGTGACGGCCGGCTGGTTGATGCCGAGCACGCACGCCGACTCGCACGGCGCCGGGCAGAGCCGCCCCGTGAACTCGGGGAAGTTGTTCGTGGCGTGCAGGCGCTCGGCGGCCGCGCGCCCCTCACCGCGGTACATGAGGTCGTTCCACTCGGGGATCAGGTTGCCGAGCGGGCACCCCTGATGGCAGAACGGGATGCCGCAGTCCATGCAGCGCCCGGCCTGACGGCGGAGCTGCGCGGGGTCGCCCTGTTCGTAGACCTCTTTGAAGTCCATGATGCGCACCGGCACCGGCCGCCGCTTGGGCAGCTCGCGCTCGGTGACCTTCAGAAAGCCCTTGGGGTCAGCCATTGGTCACTTCCCACCTGTTCATGGGCGCAGCCGGGTCCATCGTCTGGATCTTCTCAGCCATTGGTCACTTCCAGGATTCGAGTCCAGACCACGTCGCCGTCGGGGTCGAGCCCCTCGTCGACCGCGCTCTGGCGGGTTCGGAGCACTGCTGCGTAGTCGCGCGGCAGCACCTTGGTGAAGCGGTCGAACGCGTCGTCGCCGGCGGCGAGGAGCGATGCGGCGACTGCGGAGTCGGTGTTCGCGACGTGCTGCTCCAGCAAGTCGCGGACGATCTCGCGATCGGCACTGCCGAGCGGGTGCAGCTCGAGCTCGCCGGTCGTCAGCGATTCGCGGTTCACGCGTTCCTCGCGGAGCCCGATCACGTAGGCGGTGCCGCCCGACATGCCCGCACCGAGGTTGCGACCGGTCTCGCCGAGGATGAGTGCGAGTCCGCCGGTCATGTACTCGAGCGCGTGGTCGCCCACGCCCTCGACGACCGCGGTGGCGCCGGAGTTGCGCACGAGGAAGCGTTCGCCGACGATGCCGCGGATGAACATGCTGCCCTGAGTCGCCCCGTAGCCGATGACGTTTCCGGCGATCACGTTCCGCTCGGCGACGAAGCCGCTGTCGCGCGACGGACGAACCACGATCTGCCCGCCCGAGAGTCCCTTGCCGACGTAGTCGTTCGAGTCGCCCTCGAGGCGGAGCGTGATGCCTGCCGGCAGGAACGCACCGAGGGACTGGCCCGCCGAACCGGTCAGCGTGATGTCGATCGAGCCGCTCGGCAGGCCGTGCTCGCCGCGCCGCACGGTCACCTCGTGGCCGAGCATGGTGCCGACGGCTCGCTCGGTGTTGCGGATCGGCAGGGCGATCTCGATGTTGCCGCCCTGTTCGAGCACGAGGCGGCTGCGCCGGATCAGCTCGTTGTCGAAGTGCTCGTCGAGCTCGTGGTCCTGACCGCGGATGTTGCGCCGCGCCTCGGACTCGGAGAAGTCGGGTCCCACGAGCATCGGGGTCAGGTCGAGGCCGGACGCCTTCCAGTGGTCGAGCGCGCGGTCGACGTCGAGCAGCTCGCGCCGGCCGACGATCTCGTCGATCGAGCGGTAGCCGAGCTCCGCGAGGTATTCCCGCACCTCCTGGGCGATGAACTCGAAGAAGTTGACGACGAACTCGGGCTTGCCCGTGAACCGCTTGCGGAGCTCGGGGTTCTGCGTCGCGACGCCCACCGGGCACGTGTCGAGGTGGCAGACCCGCATCATGACGCAGCCCTGCACGACGAGCGGCGCCGTGGCGAAGCCGAACTCCTCCGCACCGAGCAGCGCGCCGATCACGACGTCGCGACCGGTCTTCAGCTGTCCGTCGACCTGCACGACGACGCGGTCGCGCATGCCGTTCAGCATGAGCGTCTGCTGGGTCTCGGCCAACCCGAGCTCCCAGGGGGTGCCCGCGTGCTTCAGCGAGTTGAGCGGGCTCGCGCCGGTGCCGCCGTCATGACCCGAGACGAGGATGACGTCGGCGAGGGCCTTGGCCGTGCCTGCGGCGACCGCGCCGATGCCCGACTGGCTCACGAGCTTCACGTGCACGCGCGCCTTCGGGTTCGCGCGCTTCAGGTCGAAGATGAGCTGCTTGAGGTCTTCGATCGAGTAGATGTCGTGGTGCGGCGGCGGCGAGATGAGGCCGACGCCCGCGGTCGCGTGCCGCGTGCGCGCGACCCACGGGTACACCTTCGTCGGCGGCAGCTGGCCGCCCTCGCCGGGCTTGGCACCCTGGGCGAGCTTGATCTGGATGTCTTCGGCATGGGTCAGGTACATGCTCGTGACGCCGAAACGACCCGAGGCGACCTGCTTGATCGCGCTGCGGCGCTCGGGGTCGAGCAGACGGTCGAGGTCTTCGCCGCCCTCACCGGTGTTCGACTTCGCGCCGAGCCGGTTCATCGCGATCGCGAGCGACTCGTGCGCCTCCTTGGAGATCGAGCCGTAGCTCATCGCCCCCGTCGAGAAGCGCTTGACGATCGACTCGACGGACTCGACCTCGTCGATCGGCACCGCCGGCCGCGTGCCGGTGCGCAGGGCGAACATGCCGCGGAGCGTCATGAGGTCTTCGGCCTGCGAATCGACGAGCGAGGTGTACTCGCGGAACACGTCGTAGCGGCGGTTGCGCGTCGCGTGCTGCAGGCGGAAGACCGTCTCGGGGTTGAAGAGGTGAGGCGAGCCGTCGCGGCGCCACTGGTACTCGCCTCCCGTCGCCAGGCGCTCGTGCGCACGCACCGCGACATCCTGCGGGTACGCCTGCGTGTGCCGGTCGAGGTTCTCGGAGGCGATCGTGTCGATGCCGACGCCGCCGAGCTTCGAGGTCGTTCCGGTGAAGAACTCGTCGATGAAGCCCTGGTCGAGCCCGATCGCCTCGAAGGCCTGGGCCCCCGCGTACGACGAGATCGTGGAGATGCCCATCTTCGACATGATCTTGAGCACGCCCTTGCCGAGCGCCTTGATGACGTTGTGCACCGCATCTTCGGGCGTGACGCCGGTGATGACGCCCGAGCGCACGAGGTCTTCGCAGCTCTCCATGGCGAGGTAGGGGTTCACGGCGGATGCCCCGTAGCCGATGAGCAGCGCGACCTGGTGCACCTCGCGCACGTCGCCGGCCTCGACCACGAGCCCGACCTTCATGCGGTTCTCGGAGCGGATGAGGTGGTGGTGCACTGCGGAGAGCATGAGCAGCGACGGGATCGGCGCCAGGTCCTTGTTGGAGTCGCGGTCGCTCAGCACGATGAAGGCCGCGCCGTCGTCGATGGCCTGGTCGACCTCGCCGCAGATCGCGGTGAGGCGGTTGCGCAGCGCCTCGGGGCCCTCGTCGAAGCGGTAGAGGCCGCGGATGGTGACGGTCGTGCGTGCGCCCGGCGCCGGGTCGATGTGCACGATCTTCGCGAGTTCGTCGTTGTCGATCACCGGGAAGGTGAGTGCGACCTGTCGCGCGTGCTCGGGTCCGGCGTCGAGCAGGTTGCGCTCGGGGCCGAGCGACGTGCCGAGCGAGGTGACGACCGCTTCGCGGATCGAGTCGAGCGGCGGGTTCGTGACCTGCGCGAACTGCTGCGTGAAGTAGTCGAAGAGCAGCCGCGGGCGCTTCGACAGCACCGCGATCGGGGTGTCGGAGCCCATGGCGCCGAGGGGTTCCTGCCCGGTGCGCGCCATCGGCGCGAGCAGGATCCTCACCTCTTCCTCGGTGTAGCCGAAGGTGCGCTGGCGGCGGTTCACGGACGCCGGGGGGTGCACGATGTGCTCGCGCTCGGGCAGCTCGGCGAGCTGGATGCGCCCCTGCTCGAGCCAGTCGCCCCACGGCTCGGCTGCGGCGAGCTCCGCCTTGATCTCGTCGTCTTCGATGAGGCGCCCGGCCTCGGTGTCGACGAGGAACATGCGACCGGGCTGCAGGCGGCCCTTGCGTACGATGCGGCTCTGCTCGATGTCGAGCACGCCGATCTCGCTCGCGAGCACGACGAGCCCGTCGTCGGTGACGACGTAGCGGCCGGGGCGCAGGCCGTTGCGGTCGAGGGTCGCGCCGACCAGCGTGCCGTCGGTGAAGACGATCGCGGCCGGGCCGTCCCACGGCTCCATGAGCATCGAGTGGTACTCGTAGAACGCGCGGCGCTCTGGCGCGATCTCGGTCTGGTTCTCCCAGGCCTCCGGGACCATCATCATGACGGCATGCGGGAGGCTGCGGCCGGCGAGCGTCAGCAGTTCGACGACCTCGTCGAACGAGGCTGAGTCGCTGGCGCCGGGGGTGACGATCGGCCGGAGCGGCGCGAGGTCGCCGAGCACCTCGGACTCGAGCTGCGACTGGCGCGCCCGCATCCAGTTGCGGTTGCCCTGGATCGTGTTGATCTCGCCGTTGTGCGCGATCATGCGGAACGGCTGCGCGAGCGGCCACGACGGGAAGGTGTTGGTCGAGTACCGGGAGTGCACGAGGGCCAGCTTCGACGCGAACCGCTCGTCGGAGAGGTCGGGGTAGAAGGGCTCGAGCTGCAGCGTCGTGACCATGCCCTTGTAGACGATGGTGCGACTCGAGAGCGAGGCGAAGTAGAGCTCGAGCTCGCGCTCCGCGCGCTTGCGCAGCCGGAAGGTCAGCCGGTCGAGCTCGATGCCCGAGACGGTCGCGCCGGTCGAGGAGGTGGCGACCGCCTGCACGAAGAGCTGATGCACGACCGGCATCGCCGCCCGGGCGAGCGAGCCGAGTTCGTCGGGACGCACGGGCACTTCGCGCCATCCGATGACCGAGAGGCCTTCGGATGCCGCGAGCCCGACGAGTGCCTGCTTGACCCGACTGCGTGCGGTGGGGTCGACGGGGAGGAACGCGTTGCCGACCGCGTAGGCGCCGGCTGCGGGAAGCCCGAACGCGGCGACCGCGCGGAGGAACGCATCGGGCACCTGCGTGACGATGCCCGCGCCGTCGCCGGTGCCGGCGTCGGAGCCGACCGCGCCGCGGTGCTCGAGATTGCGCAGCGCATCGAGCGCCGCCGTGATGATGTCATGTCCGGCAGTGCCACGGAGCGTGGCGACCATCGCGAGGCCGCAGGCGTCTTTCTCGGCGGCAGGGTCGTACATGCCCTGGGCAGCCGGAACGGTACCGAACCTCGAGAAGGGTGGGGTGAGCGACACGTGAACCGTCCTCATCAACTAAGTGTGCAGCGGGGGACGTCGTCGGCCCATCAAGGGAGATGTCTCGACGCGTGGTGCGGCGTCGCTTCGGAGAACGTTCTGCGGGGGCGCTTTACGCTGAGGTGGATCGGCTTGAGCTTGTGGCTGCCGTCACGCCCGTCTTGCTCTCACCCTCGACGTCATCGTCGAGAGAGTCGGAGTCGGACTCGATGTCTTCGGAGTCTACCTCAGCATTCGGCGCAGTCCATTCACGCCCCGGCACGTACGGGCTCGGCTCGTCGCCGGTGTGACGACGACGCTGCACGAGGATCAGCACGATGCCGAGCACGACGGCCGCGAGCGAGGCCCAGACGTTGACGCGGATGCCGAAGAACATCTCGCTCGGGTCGAGGCGGATCGACTCGAAGAACGCGCGGCCCGCGCCGTACCAGATGAGGTACACGCCGAAGGCCTTGCCCCAGCGCAGGTTGAACCGGCGCTCGAGCATGACGATGGCGGCGGCGCCGAGGAGGTTCCACACGAGCTCGTAGAGGAACGTCGGGTGGAAGAGCGTGCCCTCGGCGAGGCCGGCCGGGAAGGCCAGGTTGTCGGAGGAGATCTCGAGGCCCCACGGCAGGTCGGTGGGCGAGCCGAAGAGCTCGTGGTTGAACCAGTTGCCGAGTCGGCCGATGGCCTGTGCGACCAGCAGGCCGGGTGCGAGCGCGTCGGCGAACGACCAGAAGCGGATGCCGGTGAAGCGGCAGCCGATGATCGCACCGATCGCGCCGCCGATCAGGGCGCCGTAGATGGCGTTGCCGCCCTCCCAGATGTTCCAGATCGCCCCGGGGGCGAAGGGATTCCAGATGTTCGCACCGGCGTAGAAGTAGTCGTCGGGGTGCGTGAAGACGTGGTAGAACCGGGCGCCGATGATGCCGAGCGGCACCGCCCACAGGGCGATGTCGAGCACGATGCCGGGCTCGGCGCCGCGCTTGGTGAGGCGGCGCGAGGTGATGATGACGGCGAGGATGATGCCGACGAGGATGCACAGCGCATACGTCTGGATCGTCAGCGTGCCCCACGGGACCGGAATCTCGAGAGCGCGCCAGGCGGGGTCTGGACTCGGAATGCTGAACGGTGCGATCACGCCGGCTGCTGCCTTTCCTCAGTTGCGTCGGCCGCTGACGGCCTCAATGAGCGTACTTCACTCTGCGCGGGTGCCGCGCGCGAGTTCCGCAGCCAGCTCGCCCACCGCGGCGACGCCGCCCGTGGCGAGAGCGTTCACGAGCGCCGATCCGACGATCGCGCCCTGCGCGTACTCGAGCACCTCGGCGACCTGGGCGGCCGTGGAGATGCCGACGCCGACGCAGCTCGCGGGCGCTTCGGCGGCGGTGAGCCGCTCGACGAGCGTGCGGGCCGCCCGGTCGACGTCGCTGCGGGCGCCGGTGATGCCCATGGTCGAGACGGCGTAGACGAAGCCGCGGCTCGCGTCGACGACCTGCCTGATGCGGGCATCGGTCGAGGTCGGCGCCGCGAGGAACACCCGGTCGAGACCGGTGCGCTCGGATGCCGCGATCCAGTCGGCGCCCTCGTCGGGGATGAGGTCGGGCGTGATGAGGCCCGCTCCCCCGGCCGCGACCAGGTCGTCGGCGAATCGATCGACGCCGTACTGCACGACAGGGTTCCAGTAGGTCATGATCAGCACCGGGGCATCCACCCGCGCGGTGATGCGTCGAACGGCCTCGAAGCCGTCGGCGAGGCGGAAGCCGTTCGCGAGCGCCTGCTGCGTGGCTGCCTGGATGACCGGGCCGTCCATGACGGGGTCGGAGTACGGCAGGCCGAGCTCGAGGATGTCGACGCCGTTCTCGACCATCGCGACCGCAGCCTCGACGCTCTCGTCGAACGTGGGGAAGCCGACGGGCAGGTAGCCGATGAGCGCGCCGCCCGCCTCGTCGTTGCGTCGGCGGATGACGGAACCGACCGTGTTCATTCGGGGTTCTCCTGGTCGTAGAGCTCGAAGTAGTGAGCGGCCGTGTCCATGTCCTTGTCGCCGCGACCGGAGAGGTTCACGAGGATCGTGGAGTCGGGGCCGAGTTCACGGCCGAGCTCGAGGGCGCCAGCGAGCGCATGAGCCGACTCGATCGCCGGAATGATGCCCTCGGTGCGGGTGAGGAGGCGCAGCGCCTGCATCGCCGCGTCGTCGGTCACGGGGCGGTAGTCGGCCCGCCCGATCGCCGAGAGCCACGAGTGCTCGGGGCCGACGCCCGGGTAGTCGAGGCCTGCCGAGATCGAGTGCGACTCGATCGTCTGGCCGTCTTCGTCTTGCAGCAGGTAGCTGCGCGCCCCGTGGAGCACGCCGGGGCGGCCCTTCGTGATGGTCGCGGCGTGCCGCTCGGTCTCGGCCCCCTCGCCGCCGGCCTCGAAGCCGTAGAGCGCGACGGACTCGTCGTCGAGGAAGGCGTGGAAGATGCCGATCGCGTTGGATCCGCCGCCGACGCAGGCCGCGACGGCCGTCGGCAGCCCGCCGGTGAGGTCGATGACCTGCTGTCGGGCCTCTTCGCCGATGATCTTCTGGAAGTCGCGCACCATCTCGGGGAACGGGTGCGGACCCGCGACCGTGCCGAAGATGTAGTTGGTGGTCTCGACGTTGGTGACCCAGTCGCGCATCGCCTCGTTGATCGCGTCCTTCAGCGTGCGCGAACCGGCCTTCACCGCGACGACCTCGGCGCCGAGCAGCCGCATGCGCGCCACGTTGAGTGCCTGGCGCTCGGTGTCGACCTCGCCCATGTAGATGACGCAGTCGAGGCCGAAGAGCGCCGCAGCCGTCGCCGTCGCGACGCCGTGCTGACCCGCGCCGGTCTCGGCGATCACGCGCGTCTTGCCGATGCGCTTCGTGAGCAGCGCCTGGCCGAGCACGTTGTTGATCTTGTGCGAGCCCGTGTGGTTCAGGTCTTCGCGCTTCAGGATGACGCGGGCCCCGCCGGCGTGCGCGGCGAAACGCGGCACCTCGGTGATGATCGACGGGCGGCCCGTGTAGCTGCGGCCGAGCTCGGCGAGCTCATCGCCGAACGCGGGATCGAGCTTTGCGAGGTCGTAGGCCTCGCCGAGCTCGTCGAGGGCGGCGACGAGGGACTCGGGCACGAAGCGCCCGCCGAAGTCGCCGAAGTAGGGACCGGTCTGCGCTCTGAGCGCCATGTCACACCGCCAGGAAAGCTGAGAGGTTGGCAATCGGGTCGCCGCCCGTGACGAGCGCCTCGCCGACGAGCACGACGTCGGCGCCCGATGAGCGGTAGTGCGCGACATCCGCAGCCGACAGCACCGCGGACTCCGCGACGCGGATCGCGCCATCGGGGAATCGCGGGGCGAGGCGTCCGAAGAGGTCGCGGTCGAGTTCGAACGTCGAGAGGTCTCGGGCGTTCACGCCGATGAGGCGCGCGCCGAGCGCGGCCGCACGTTCGAGCTCATCAGCCGAGTGCGTCTCGATGAGCGGCGTCATGCCGAGCTCGACGATGAGGTCGTGGAGTTCGCGCAGCGTCGGGTCGTCGAGCGCGGCCACGATGAGCAGCACGAGGTCGGCGCCCGCGGCGCGGGCCTCGAGCACCTGGTACGGCGTCGCGATGAAGTCCTTGCGCAGCACCGGAAGCGAGACGGCAGCGCGCACGGTCTCGAGGTCGGCGAGCGAACCGCCGAACTTACGGCCCTCGGTGAGCACGCTGATCGCACTCGCGCCGCCGAGCTCGTACTGCCGCGCGAGGGCGGCCGGGTCGCTGATCGTCGCGAGCGAACCCCGCGAGGGGCTCGATCGCTTGATCTCGGCGATGACCTTGACGTGCGCGGCCGGGCGCAGCGCCTCGAGCGCGTCGAGGGCGGCCGGGCGCGCGAGCGCTGCTGCCTCCACGACGGCGAACGGTGCGCTCTCGCGGCGCGCCAGAGCGTCGGCGACAGCGTTCGCCGTCAGCTCGGCGAGCACTAGTGCGCCTTTTCGGCGACCTTCGAGCCGCCGACACCGTAGCCGGCGCGCGCGAGCACCCAGCCGACGATCAGGCCGACGACGAGCAGACCTGCCGACGCCCAGACGAGCCACTGCGCCTCGAAGAAGAAGGCGACCGTGCCGATCGTGAATGCGATGAGCATGATCGTGACGGCGGTCCATGCCGCGGGCGAGTGTCCGTGGCCGGGATCTGCGGTCTCAATGCTCATGATGCTCCTTCGTGCTGGGGTTTTCGTCGGCCAGTCTAGCGGTTCGCGTCACTGGGGTTCTCGTCGTCGCGCGGGTCGGCGGCGGCATGGTCGGTGGAATCGTCGCGCGCGCCGGCGGTCGCGCCGCCCGCTTCGACGTCGGTCTCGTCGTCGGTCGGGTCGTCGCCCCGGCTGAGGCCGTCCCAATCGTCGATGGCGCGGTCGGAGGCGGGGCGCTCGGCGGCCACGGCAGCAGTGCCGTCGGCGGCCATGCGGGAATCGCTGTACCGCCGCGAGGAGGCCGGCCAGCGCCCGCCGGTCACGAGCACGGCGAGCCCGGCGAGCACGAGCAACGCACCGCCGACGATCGCGAGCACCGGCCAGATCGTCGCGGTGACGGATGCCACGAGCTCGGCGGTCGGTGCGGCGCCGGCGACGCCCGTGGCATCCGTGACGGCAGGCGACACCGCGGCGATGGGGTCGGCGAGGGACAGGCTCGCTGCGAGCAGCACGCAGCCGCCGAGGAGCACCTCGAGCACGCCGAGCACGAAGCGGATGCCCGGGCCTGCGATCGCGAGCGCCGCCACGAGCGCGAGGCCCGCGAGGCCGAGCGCCGCGAGCGCCGGCGACGCGATGCTGCCCGTGACGGCGATCGGCTCGCCGGTGCCACCGGTGCTGCTGGCCTCGATGAGGAGGTCGAACCAGGCCTGACTCCATGAGAGCAGCACGAGCCCGGCGCCCACGACCGTCGTGACGATCGCCGGCAGCTTCATGCGGGCCGGGTTCACGACTCCACCCGTCGCATCGCATTCGCGACCGCGACCGCTCGGAGCGGCGCGGCGGCCTTGTTGCGCGACTCCTGGTACTCGGACTCGGGATCCGAGTCGGCGACGAGACCGCCGCCCGCCTGCACCCGGGCGACGCCGCCCGAGATCGTCGCGGTGCGGATGGCGATCGCGAGGTCGGCATCGCCGCCGAAGCCGAAGTAGCCGACGACGCCGCCGTAGAGGCCGCGTTGCGCAGGCTCGAGTTCATCGATGATCTCGAGCGCGCGGGGCTTCGGCGCACCCGACAGCGTGCCCGCCGGGAACGTCGCTCGGAAGACGTCGATCGCGTTGGCGTCGCCGACGAGATCGCCCTCGACCGAGGAGACGAGGTGCATGATGTGGCTGAACCGCTCGACCCGCATGAACTCGGTCACCTCGACCGTGCCTGCCGTGCAGACCTTCGCGAGGTCGTTGCGGGCGAGGTCGACGAGCATGAGGTGCTCTGCCTGCTCCTTCGGGTCGGCGATGAGCTCGGCCTCGAGGTCGGCGTCGGCCTCGGGTGTCGCGCCGCGCGGCTTCGACCCGGCGATCGGATGCGTGAACACGCGGCCGTGCTGCACCTTCACGAGCGCCTCGGGCGAGGAGCCGACGATCCAGTACGGCTCCCCCGACGTGTCCTCGAGATGCAGCAGGTACATGTACGGGCTCGGGTTGAGGCTGCGGAGCACTCGGTACACGTCGATCGGGTGCGCGGTCGCCTCCTGCTCGAAGCGCTGCGAGATCACGACCTGGAAGATGTCGCCCTCGCGGATGTACTCCTTCGAGCGGTCGACCGCCGCGAGGAAGTCCGCCTTCTCGGTGCGGTGCTCTGGGTCGGCCGCGCGAGCCAGGTCGATCTCGGCCAGCCAGGCCTCCGTCGGCTGGGCGAGACCCAGCTGCATGCGGTCGAGCCGCGCCTGCGCGCCCTGCCAGAGCTGCTCGGGCGCTTCGCCCTGGTCGTTCAGCACCGAGGCGATGAGCTGCACGGTGCCCGTGCGGTGGTCGATCACGACGAGTTCGGAGACGAACGCGAACGCCTGGCCCGGCATCGGGAACTCCGACGGCGGCCTATTCGGCAGGTGCTCGATCTGACGGATCGCCTCCCAGCCGATGAAGCCGACGAGACCGCCGGTCAGCGGCGGAGCGCCCGGCACGTCTTCGGTACGCCAGCGCTCGAAGAGCGCCTCCAGCGCGGCGAGCGGAGCGAGCTCGGCTGCGTCGCCGAGTGCGCGTTCGGCGCTCAGGCCGTAGTCCTGCCATTCGACACGGTCGGATGCCTCGGTGAGCACGCCGTACGACGACACGCCGACGAAGGAGTAGCGCGACCAGATGCCGCCCTGCTCGGCCGACTCCAGCAGGAACGTGCCGGGGCGGCCGCCCGCGAGCTTGCGGTAGATGCCCACCGGCGTCTCGCCGTCGGCGAAGAGCTCGCGCACGACGGGCACGACCCGGCGCCCCGAGAGCAGGGCAGTGAACTCCTCGAAGGTGGTCGTGGCGTCGGCCAACGTGTGCTCCTCGTCGTCAGTCGTCAGTCGGCGGGCGGGAATCCCGGGGTCACGGCGACCGGGTCGCCGTCGAAGCAGGTGCGGGTGCCGGTGTGGCAGGCGGCGCCGATCTGCTCGACGCGCACGAGCAGGGTGTCGGCGTCGCAGTCGAGCGCCGCCGAGCGCACGTACTGCGCGTGGCCCGAGCTGTCGCCCTTGCGCCAGTACTCCTGGCGGGAGCGCGACCAGAAGGTCACCCGGCCCTCGGTCAGGGTGCGTCGCAGCGCCTCGCGGTCCATCCAACCGAGCATCAGCATCTCGCCGGTGTCCCACTGCTGGATGACGGCGGGCAGCAGCCCGTCCGCATTGAAGGCCGCGCGCTCGAGCGCCTCTTCGACCGTGGATCCGGTGGTCATCGCACGATCCTCCCGTCGGCCGCCAGCGCGGCCTTCACCTCGCCGATGGTCAGCTCGCCGTTGTGGAACACCGACGCCGCGAGCACGGCATCGGCACCGGCCGCGATCGCGGGCGGGAAGTCGGCCACCGCACCGGCACCGCCCGAGGCGATGACGGGCACGGTCGAGAGCTCGTGCATGAGCGCGGTGAGTTCGAGATCGAAGCCGGCCTTCGTGCCGTCGGCGTCGATCGAGTTGACGAGCAGTTCGCCGGCTCCGAGCTCGATGCCGCGGCGCGCCCATTCGAGCGCGTCGAGGTCGGTCTCGGTGCGACCGCCGTGGGTCGTCACGACGAAGCCCGACGGCGTGGCGTTGGAGCGCTTGACGTCGAGCGAGAGCACGAGCACCTGCGCACCGAACCGGTCGGCGATCTCGCCGATGAGCGCGGGGCGCGCGATCGCGGCGCTGTTGACGCCCACCTTGTCGGCGCCGTGGCCCTGCAGCCGCGCGACGTCGTCGGCCGAGCGGATGCCTCCGCCCACCGTCAGCGGGATGAAGACCTGCTCGGCGACCCGCTGCACCATGTCGTACGTCGTGGAGCGGTCGTCGACGGTGGCGGTGACGTCGAGGAAGGTGAGCTCGTCGGCACCCTGCTCCGCGTAGCGGGCCGCGAGCTCGACGGGGTCGCCCGCATCACGCAGGTTCTGGAAGTTGACGCCCTTCACGACGCGGCCGGCAGCCACGTCGAGACACGGGATCACACGGACGGCGAGAGACATGCGCGCCTCACAACCGGGCCGCGTGGATGGCGCTGACGAGGATCGCCCTCGCGCCGAGCTCGTACAGTTCGTCCATGACGTGGTTCATGTCGGTGCGCGGGATCATGACCCGCACGGCGACCCACTCGGGATCGTGCAGCGGTGAGACCGTGGGCGACTCGAATCCGGGCGCAGCGGCCGTCGCGCGCTCGAGGTGCTCGACCGGCACGTCATAGTCGAGCAGCACGTACTGGCGCGCGACGAGCACACCCTGGAGGCGGCGGAGCAGCGTCGCGGCCCCCGGCTTGTCGACGCCGGAACCGATGAGCACGGCCTCGGAGTCGAGGATGACCGGGCCGAAGATCTCGAGGCCGGCCTGACGGAGCGTCGAGCCGGTCGATACGACGTCGGCGACGGCGTCGGCCACGCCGAGGCGCACGGCGGACTCGACGGCGCCGTCGAGCTTCACGAGCTTGGCGGGGGTGACGCCGTGGCCGGCGAGGAAGTCGCCGACGAGGCCCGGGTAGCTCGTGGCCACCCGAACGCCCTCGAGGCCCGTGAGGTCGGTGAAGGCGCCCGCCGGACCCGCGAAGCGGAAGGTCGAGTCGCCGAATCCGAGCGGCGCGATCTCGGAGGCATCCGAGCCGGAATCGAGCAGGAGGTCGCGACCCGTGATGCCGACGTCGAGTGCGCCGGAGCCGACGTACGTCGCGATGTCGCGCGGGCGGAGGTAGAAGAACTCGACCCCGTTGCGCGGGTCGGCGGTGTGCAGGTCGCGCGGGTCGCGGCGACCGGTGTACCCGGCTTCCCACAACATCTGCGCGGCGGTTTCAGCGAGCGAGCCCTTGTTGGGCACGGCGATTCGGAGCATTTCGGTACTTTCGTGTCGACGGTTCTGATCGGCCATGGGCGTGATCAGAGATGTCGGTACACGTCGGCGGGCGAGAGCCCCTTCGCCAGCATGAGCACCTGCAGGTGGTACAGCAGCTGGGAGATCTCTTCGGCCGTCTCGTCGTCGCTCTGGTACTCGGCGGCCATCCACACCTCGGCCGCCTCCTCGACGATCTTCTTGCCGATGGCGTGCACGCCGGCGTCGAGCTCGCGCACGGTGCCTGAGCCCTCGGGGCGGGTGGCGGCTCTGTCAGCGAGCTCGATGAACAGCTCGTCGAAGGTCTTCACCCGTCAAGACTACCGGTGCCGGGCACGGGTCGATGCCCGTGCGCGATCGCGGCGTCACGATGCGTACCGGTCAGTGCCGGTGCGCGACCGCGGCGTCACGAAGCGCCGCGATGCGGTCGGCGGGGACCTCGCCCCCGAAGACCGCCGAACCCGCCACGAACGTGTCGGCTCCGGCCTCTGCTGCGATGCCGATCGTGTCGAGCGAGATGCCGCCGTCGACCTGGAGCCAGACGTCGAGCCCCGTTTCGCGCACCACGCGGGACAGGCGCTCGAGCTTCGGCATCGTCTCGGCCATGAACGACTGGCCGCCGAAGCCGGGCTCGACGGTCATCACGAGCACCTGGTCGAACTCGGGCAGCAGTTCGAGGTACGGCTCGACGTCGGTGCCGGGCTTCAGCGCGATGCCGGCGCGGGCGCCGATCTCGCGGAGCCGGCGCGCGAGGGCCACCGGCTCATCGGTGGCCTCGGCGTGGAAGGTGACCGAGAAGGCGCCGAGTTCGGCATAGCCCGGTGCCCAGCGATCGACGTCGGAGATCATGAGGTGCACGTCGAGCGGAATCGGGCTGACCTGCTGCAGGCGCCCAACCATCTGCGGGCCGAACGTCAGGTTCGGCACGAAGTGGTTGTCCATGACGTCGACGTGCACGAGGTCGGCGCTCGCGATGCGCCCGAGCTCGTGCTCGAGGTTCGCGAAGTCGGCGGCGAGAATGCTCGGGTTGATCCGCGTCGTCATGCAGCCACCCTATCGAGCGTGTTGTCGCCGTTCACGCCCGCCGCTTGCGCACGAGCGCGATGAACATCGCGTCGGTGCCGTGCCGGTGCGGCCAGAGCTGCACGGTTTCGGGCGAGCCGGCGAGATCGAGCGGATGCCTCGACACGCCGTCGATCACGGAACGCGTATCGAGCTGCTCGACGGACTCCCCCGCTCGTCGGACCGCCGCGGCGAGGGTGCCGTGGGTCTCGCCGGTGTGCGGCGAGCACGTGACGTAGGCGAGGATGCCGCCGGGCGCGAGAGCTGCGAACGCACTGTCGAACAGCTGCCCTTGGAGCTTCGTGAGCTCGGCGACATCCGATGGGGCCTTGCGCCACCGTGCCTCGGGGCGGCGACGGAGCGCACCCAGCCCGGTGCACGGGGCGTCGAGCAGGATGCGGTCGAAGCCGTCCGGGGCGCCGAGCGCCTCGAGGTCGAGCTCGCGGCCGTCACCGACGTGCACCTCGACGTCGAGCGGAACGCCGACGATCGCCTTGCGCACGAGTTCGGCACGAGCGGGCACCGTCTCGTTCGCAGCGAGCACCGCGCCGCTCGCGAGCGCCTCGGCTGCGAGTACGGCCGTCTTTCCGCCGGGGCCGGCGCACAGGTCGAGCCAGCGCTCCCCCGCGCGAACGGGCTCTGCACGGCTGAGCGCGAGCGCCGCGAGCTGGGAGCCTTCGTCCTGCACCCGGATGCGACCGCCCGAGCGCTCGGCCGCTGCGATCGGGTCGGCGGCGACGGCGCCGATCGGCGAGAACTGGTCGGGCTCGAGGCCCTCGATGCCGTCGGTGTCGACGTCGAGGCCCGGCAGCACGGCGAGGTTCACGCGCGGTGAGGCGTTGTCGGCGTCGAGCAGCTGCTCGAGCTCATCGGCCCGGCCCTCGTGGTCGAGGGCGGTCCGGAGCGCCCGCACGATCCACTCGGGGTGGCTCGTGACGGCTCCGAGGCGAGCGTCTTCGCTGCTCGCCTCCTCGGCGACGAGTTCGCGCCACTCCTCGGGAGACGTGCGCGAGATCGTGCGGAGCACGGCGTTCGCGAACCCTGCCGCCTTCGGGGCGACGCGTCGCGCGAGCTCGACCTGCTCGTTGACCGCGGCATGCGTGGCGACGCGAGTGGCCAGCAACTGGTGCGCGCCGAGCCGGAGCACGTCGAGCACCGCGGGGTCGATCGCCGACGCCGGGCGGTTCGCCGCGAGCTCGATCACGCGGTCGTAGAAGCCCTGCATGCGGAGCGTTCCATAGGTCAGCTCGGTCGCGAATGCGGCGTCAGCCCGGTCGAGGCCGGCGCGACGGATGCGCGTGGGCAGCAGCAGGTTCGCGTAGGCCTCGTCGGCGCGCACGGCCTCGAGCACCTCGACGGCGACGATGCGCGCGGGGGCGATGCGCGGCTGCGCCGGACGGGCCTGCGCGGGGCGATTCGAGCCTCCCCCGCCGCTGCGACGCCGGCCGCCGTCGCCGCTTCCGCCGCGACCGCCGCTCATCGTGCCACCGCCGTGGTGCGGCCGGAGCCGCGCCACCAGTCGCCCGCGTCCATGGCCGGCTTGCCGGCCGGTTGCACCCGGCGCAGCTCGAGCGGCGTCGTCGCCGTTCCGATGAGCACTCGGCGCGCAGCGAGCACGAGTTCGCCGGGCGACAGTGCGGGAACGTCATCGCCGGCGGCGGGCGCGACGAGGTCGAGCACCTTGACCCGCTGCTCGTCGATCGTCGTCCATGCGCCGGGTTCCGGTGTCACGCCGCGGAACCGTGCGCGCACCTCATCCGCGGGGCGCGTCCAGTCGAGACGGGCGTCGTCGATCGACAGCTTCGGAGCGAGGCTCGGCTCGCCGTGCTGCGGCACCGCCCGTGCGGTGCCGTCGGCGATGGCATCCACGACATCGCCGAGTAGCCCGGCCCCGGAGTCCGCGAGTTCGCCGAGCAGTTCGCCGGCCGTCTCCTCGCCCTGCAGAGGATGCCGCAGCTCCGCGAACACCTCGCCCGCGTCGAGTTCGGGCACGAGCTGGAACACGGACGCCCCGGTAACCGAGTCGCCCGCGATGAGCGAGTGCTGCACGGGCGCGGCCCCGCGCCAGGCCGGGAGCAGCGAGAAGTGCAGGTTGATCCAGCCGTGCACCGGAGTCGACAGCAGCGGCTCGCGTACGAGGCCGCCGTAGGCGACGATGACGCCGAGATCGGGTGCCAGCGCTGCGATCTGCGCCGTCGTGTCGGCATCGAGGCGATTGGCCTCGATCAACGGCACGCCGAGTCGCGACGCGGCCTGGGCGACGGGCGACGGCGTCAGCACGCGCCTGCGCCCGAGCGGGGCGGGCTGCCGGGTCACGACGCCGACGAGGTCATGGCCGCTCGCCGCGAGACGTTCGAGCGATGGGAGGGCGACGGCAGGAGTGCCGGCGAAGACGATGCGGAGCTTCTGCACACTCCATTGTCGCCGACCGGAGCGCCGCTACGGGACCTCGGGGTCGTCGAAGCGCACGCGGAGCACCGCAGGGCGCTTCGGCGGCTGGCCGGCGACGGGTCGCCGCCGCTCGGTCGCGACCCGGATCATCTCGGCGCGGAGCGCCTTCGCGACCGCCACTCCCGCGGCGTAGTCGAACCGGACGATGCCGCGCTCGAGTCCCTCGTCGGCCGGCACCGGGCCGAGCGAGTCGACACCGGGTGCGGCGTCACGAGCCGCATCGAGCGCCCGGGCGACCAGGGCCGGCGCCGCCGTCACGCTCGCCACGCGCACGGCCGGAGGGAACCGCAGCGCCCGCCGACTCGCGAGCTCGCCGCTCGCCCATTCCGAGAGCCGCCAGGATGCCAGCGACTGCGCGAGCCCGCCCGCCACCCCGACCAGGTAGACCGGCGAGCCGGGAGCCGCGAGCGCCGCGGCGTTCGCCCACCAGCGCAGGCAGTCCTCAGCGACGCGAAGCGACTCGCGCAGCAGCATCCGCTCGCCGTCGAGCAGGAGCACCGCGCGGTACCCGCCCTCGGCGATCGGCTCGGCGCCGCGGGTCGCGACGACGAGGGCCGGCTCGGCGCCGACCTTCAGCACCGGCCGTTCGCCGTCGGAGAGGATGACGCGGGCCTTCGGGAACGCGCGACCGAGCTCTTCGGCGGTGCGGCTCGCCCCGACCGTCACCGCGCGCATTTTCGTGGCCTCGCACACCGGGCACCGCCAGGTGCTCGCACTCGTGCCGCACAGCACGCACCGCGGGTCGCCGCCGCTGCGCGGCACGACCAGCGCACCGCCGCACGCCGAGCACCGCGCCGGCTCGCGGCAGCGGTCGCACGTGAGCATCGGCGCGTGACCCGGCCGCGCGACCTGCACGAGCACGGGGCCCTCGAGGAGAGCCTGCTGCGCACCGCGCCAGGCGCTCGACGGGATGCGCGCCGAACCCGGTTCGGGCGACGCCTGCTGCTCGGTCGGGATGACTTTCGGCCGCACATGCCTGACGGCGGGCACCTCGTGCACCCAGCCGATCTCCACGAGACGCTCGACCTCGACGCTGCGGCTGTGGCCGAGAAAGAGCAGGGCCGCTCCCGACTGCTCCTGCCGGATGAGGGCAGCGTCACGCGGATGCACGCCCGGCGCGAGCTGTTCGTTCTGGAGCGAGTCGCCGTCGTCCCAGATCGCGATGAGGCCGAGCCTCGATGCCGGGGCGTAGACGGTCGAGCGGTTGCCGATGATCACGCGCGCGTCGGCGCCGGTGGCGTCGAGGAATGCACGGAACCGTTCGCCGCCGGTCTGTCGGGCATCGGTGCGGAGCACCCGTCTCGGGTCGACGCGATCGGCGAGCGCCGCCTGCAGCTGCTCCTGGTCGCGGTAGTCGGGAACGATGATGAGGCTCGACCGGTCGGCCGCGAGCGTGTGCCCCGCCGCCGCTGCGAGCGTCGCCGCCCAAGCCCCGACCCACTCGCCCGACGAGAGCAGCACCGGGCGAGGATCGGCAGCCAGCGCCATCCGCTCGCCCGCGTCGATGCCCGTCTCGATGCGGCCCGGCTCGTATCCAGGGATCGCCGCGGCGGGGCCCGGCAGCTCGCCCGGATCGGGTTCTGCCGCCCGCCACGCCCGCTCGGCCCGCACATAGCGGCTCGGGATGGCGACCCGCAGGATGTCACCGGCGTTGCCGGCCGCGCGGTCGGCCGCCGCACGGGCGAGCGCCCACACCTCGGGCATCAGCAGCGGCACCTCGGACACGACGTCTTCGAGCTCGCTGAGGCGCCCCTCGAACTCGCTCGTCGAGACGACCTCGACGAGCCACCCGTTGGCGATGCGCCCACCCGAACGCAGCGGCACACGCACGCGCACCCCGGCGACGGCGGCTTCACGCAGCCGTTCGGGCACGGCGTAGTCGAAGAGCTGGTCGAGTTGCGGCAGCGGCGAATCGACGAGCACGCGGGCGACGGAGCCGCCTGCCACGTCAGAGCCCGGAAGCGGAGCGGAGGTCGTCGACGCGGTCGAGGCGCTCCCAGGTGAAGTCGGGCAGCTCACGGCCGAAGTGGCCGTAGCTCGCGGTCTGGGCGTAGATCGGTCGCAGCAGGTCGAGGTCGCGGATGATCGCGGCGGGCCGCAGGTCGAACACCTCGCGGATCGCGGCGGTGATCTGCTCGTCGGGCAGCGCGCCGGTGCCGAACGTCTCCACGTAGAGCCCGACGGGGGCCGCCTTGCCGATGGCGTACGCCACCTGCAGCTCGAGACGATCGGCGAGACCCGCTGCGACCGCGTTCTTCGCGACCCAGCGCATCGCGTACGCCGCCGAGCGGTCGACCTTCGACGGGTCCTTGCCGCTGAACGCGCCGCCGCCGTGTCGGCTCGCACCGCCGTAGGTGTCGATGATGATCTTGCGGCCGGTGAGGCCGGCGTCGCCCTGCGGGCCGCCGATCTCGAAGCGACCGGTGGGGTTGATGAGCACGTCGAGATCGGGCCGGGCCAGCTCGACCGTGTCGAGCACCGGGCGGATCACGAGCTCCTCGACCTCGGCGCGGAGCTGCTCGGTCGACACCGCGAGCGTGTGCTGCGTCGAGAGCACGACCGTCTCGACCGTCTTCGGCACCTGGCCGTCGTAGCCGATCGTGACCTGGGTCTTGCCGTCGGGGCGCAGGTAGTCGAGCTCGCCGTTCTTGCGCACGGCCGACAGGCGCTCGGCGAGGCGATGCGCGAGCCAGATCGGCACGGGCATGAGCTCGGGGGTCTCGCGCGTGGCGTAGCCGAACATGATGCCCTGGTCACCCGCGCCCTGCATGTCGAGCGCGTCGACGCTCGACCCCTCCCGGGATTCGAACGCGTGGTCCACTCCCTGGGCGATGTCGGGCGACTGGCCGCCGATCGACACCGAGACGCCGCACGAACGCCCGTCGAACCACGCGTCGGAGGAGTCGTAGCCGATGGAGGTCACGCGCTCGCGCACGATCGCCGGGATCTCGACGTAGCCGCTCGTGGTGACCTCGCCCGCGACGTGCACGAGGCCGGTCGTCACGAGGGTCTCGACCGCGACGCGGCTGTGGGGGTCCTCGCGAAGCAGCGCATCGAGGATGGAGTCGGAGATCTGGTCGCAGAGCTTGTCGGGGTGGCCCTCGGTGACCGACTCGGACGTGAAGCGGCGGAGTGCGCTCATGTGGTGGGCTCGTGTTCCTTCGAGGTCGTCGCGGTGGTGACGGCGGTCACTTCCGTGACCACCACATCGAGGATGTCATGCGCCACCGACTGTTTCGTTCCGTGTGCTCGTGTGACGACATCGCCGTCTCGACCGATCACGACGACACGGTTCTCGTCGCTCGCGAAGCCCTCGTTCCAGCCGACTCGGTTGACGACGAGCAGGTCGGCGCCCTTCGCCTCGCGCTTGGCGCGGCCGAGCGCGATGATGCGGTCGTCGTCGGCTTCGGTCTCTGCCGCGAAGCCCACGAGCAACGTGCCCGGGTGCGGCGCATGGCCGAGGCCCGCGAGGACGTCGGGGTTGCGCACGAGTTCGAGCGTCAGTCCGTCGTCGCTCGCGTCTTTCTTGATCTTGCCCTCGCTCACGCTGGCCGGCCGGTAGTCGGCGACGGCGGCGGCCATCACGACGACGTCGGCGCCGCGTGCGGCCTCGGTCACCGCGGCCTGCAGCTCGAGCGCGGTCGAGACGCGGCGGATGTCGCAGCCTTCGGGTTCGGGGACCTCGAGGTTCGCGGCGATGAGGGTGACGTGCGCGCCGCGCTCGCGGGCGGCCTCGGCGATCGCGATGCCCTGCTTGCCGCTCGAGCGGTTGCCGAGGAAGCGCACGGGGTCGAGGGGCTCGCGCGTGCCACCGGCGCTCACCACGACATGGCGGCCCGCGAGATCACTGCGATGAGCGGATGCCTCGGCGGAGACGCCGTCGCCCAGGACGCGTTCGAGCGCGACCCGCACGATCTCGTCGGGCTCCTCCATGCGACCGGCACCGCTGTCGGCACCGGTGAGCTGTCCGACGGCGGGGCCCACGATCGTGACGCCGCGCGAACGGAGCGTCTCGACGTTCGCCTGAGTCGCGGGATGCCGCCACATCTCGGTGTGCATGGCCGGTGCGATGACGACGGGCGCCTCGCTCGCGAGCAGCGTGTTGCCGAGCAGGTCGCCGGCGAGCCCCGTCGCGAGCTTCGCGATCGAGTTCGCAGTCGCGGGGGCGATCACGATGAGGTCGGCGGCCTGCCCGATGGCGACGTGCCGCACCTCGGCGACGCCCTCGTACAGCTCGGTGTGCACCGGGTTGCGCGAGATCGCCTCGAGCGTCGGCCGACCGACGAAGCGCAACGCACCCTCGGTCGGCACGACGTGCACGTCGTGGCCGGCGAGCACGAGCGCACGCACGACGCCGACGGCCTTGTACGCGGCGATGCCGCCGGTGATGCCGACGACGATGTTGAGCCGAGTCATCCGGCCCTCCGGATCACTCGGCGATCGGGCGGAGCCGGAGCTTGTCTTCGTTGATCTCGTGCATCGCGACCGACAGCGGCTTGTCGTCGATCGAGGAGTCCACGAGCGGGCCGACGTTGTCGAAGAGGCTGCCCTCGTGCAGGTCGGCGTAGTAGTCGTTGATCTGGCGTGCGCGCTTGGACGCGAAGATGACCAGCTGGTACTTCGAGTCGACCTTGGAGAGCAGGTCGTCGATGGGCGGATCGATGATGCCGGACAGCTTCTCAGCCATGGAATGACTCCTTAGATCGTGGGGTGCGCACCCTCAGTGCGCGGAAAGTCGTGGCGAGGGCAGCTCAACGCCGACCCTTGCGAGATCTCATCAAGTCTACGACCTCCTGCGCCGCTTCGGCGACGTCGTGGTTCACGACCTGGTGGTCGAACTCCTCGATGGCGGCCAATTCGACCTTCGCGGTCTCGAGTCGGCGCTGCTGTTCGGCCGGGCTCTCGGTGCCGCGACCGACGAGACGCCGCACGAGTTCGTCCCAGCTCGGCGGCAGCAGGAAGACGAGCGTCGCCTCGGGGGCAGCGCGGCGCACGGACCGCGCACCCTGGATGTCGATCTCGAGCAGCACGCTGTTGCCGGCGGCGATCGCCTCTTCGACGGCCTTTCGCGGTGTGCCGTAACGCGATGCGTTGTGCACCGTCGCCCATTCGAGGAGTTCACCGGCCTCGACCATGCGGTCGAACTCGGCGTCGTCGACGAAGAAGTAGCTCTCGCCCTCGACCTCGCCGGGTCGCGGCGCGCGGGTCGTCGCCGAGACCGAGAGGCGCACATCGGGGTGGTGGCGCCGGATGTACTCGGCGACGGTGCCCTTGCCGACCGCGGTCGGTCCGGCGAGCACGACGAGTCGGTCGCCCGTGCCGCCGTGGGCGGCGACCCAGTCCGCGAGGAACTCGCGGAGGCGCCGGCGCTGCAGCCGGCCGAGGCCGCCGAGGCGCTTCGACGGCGAGATCTCGAGCTCCTCCATGATGCGCGCCGACTTCGTCTGCCCGATCGCGGGGATCGAGGTGAGGAACTCGGTGACGCGGAGGCGCCCCTCGACGCCTTCGGGAGACTCGAACGCTTCGCGCAGCACGTCGAGCGGGCTCCGCGAACCCGCTGCGATCGCCGATTTGACCGTCGCCCGGGCGCGTCGCGCCGCCACGGCGGCGCGGGATGCGGCCACTCGATCGACGTCGGGCGGTGACGGGCGCGTGGCCCCGGGGGCGGTCGTCTGCTCAGACACTCGTCGCCCCTACCTCGCCGACGCGACGCGTGATCGCCTCGGCCAGGCCATCGGGCCCTGCGCCGAGGATCGACCGCGACTCGCTCACGATGACCCCGGCCGCGAGCGACCCGAAGATCGACCGGAGGTCGCGGAGTTCGGCGCCCTGATGGCCGAACCCGGGCGCCAGCACCGGCAGTCCCGGCCGCGGCGGATCCACGTCGAGCTCGATGCCCGAGCTGCGCAGGTCGATCGTCGCGCCGAGCACGACGCCGACCGAGCCGAGGGCCCGGGTCGAGGCATCCGCTCGCCCCTGGTTCCAGGCGACGACCCCGCTCGTGATGGCCTGGGCGACAGTGGAGCCGGCGCGACTCGACTGCTGCAGCACGGCGCGCTGGATGGCGGCGGCCTCGGGGTTCGAGGTCGCGGCCAGCACGAAGGCGCCCTTGCCCGCTCGCTCGGCGGCCTCGAGCACGCCTGCGATCGAGCCGAGGCCCTGGTACGCGCTGATCGTCATCGCGTCGGCCTCGAGGCTGGATCCCGGCGTCAGCCAGGCCTGGCCGTAGGCCTCGACGCTCGTGCCGATGTCGCCGCGCTTCACGTCGGCGATCACGAGCAATCCGGCGTCACGGGCCTCGGCCAGCACGCGCTCGAGCGCCGCGTAGCCCGCGGCGCCGTGGCGCTCGAAGAACGCCACCTGCGGCTTGACGATGCCCACGCGCCCACCGGCGGCGTCGACCGTGCGCAGGCCGAACTCGCGAAGGCCCTCGGCCGAATCGGGAAGCCCCCACTGGTCGAGGAGCGACGCGTGCGGGTCGATGCCGACGCAGAGCCTCCCGTACGCGGCGAAGACGGCCTCGAGCCGGTCGCCGAACGGAGTCACCTCGGTCATGCGCTGGCCTCCCGACGGCGTGCGTACTCCTGCAGGCTCGTGACCTCGAAGCCCTCGCGCTGCACGTCGAGCGACGCGACGGCCGCCGAGAGCTCCGCGATGGTCGTGAACAGCGGGATGTCGGCGGCCACCGCAGCCGCGCGGATCTCGTAGCCGTCGGCGCGCGACGAGCGCCCGCTCGGGGTGTTCACCACGACGTCGACTTCACCGCGGTGGATGAGCTCGACCACGGAGGCCGCGTCGGGGCTCGTCTTCTCGCTGAACTTCAGCACCTCCTGGGCGCGGATGCCGTTGCGACGCAGCACCTCAGCGGTGCCCTCGGTCGCGGCGATGTCGTAGCCGAGCTGCTGCAGGCGCAGCACCGGGAGGATGATCGCGCGCTTGTCGCGGTCGGAGACCGAGACGAAGACCGTGCCCGAGGTGGGCATGCCGCCGTAGGCTGCGAGCTGGCTCTTCGCGAACGCGGTCGGGAAGTCCTTGTCGATGCCCATGACCTCACCGGTCGAACGCATCTCGGGGCCGAGCACGGAGTCGACCATGATGCCCTCGCGGGTGCGGAAGCGGTGGAACGGCAGCACGGCCTCCTTGACGGCGACGGGTGCGTCGAACGGCACCCGCGAGCCGTCGTTGGCGGGGAGCAGGCCCTCGTCGATCAGCTCGGCGACGGTCGCGCCGACCATGATGCGCGACGCGGCCTTCGCGAGCGGGATGCCGAGCGCCTTCGAGACGAAGGGCACCGTGCGGCTCGCACGCGGATTGGCTTCGAGCACGTAGAGCACGCCGGCGCCGATCGCGAACTGCACGTTCAGCAGGCCCCGCACGCCGATGCCCTCTGCGATGGCGCGAGTCGCCTCGCGCACCCGGTCGACCTCGGCGCGGCCGAGGGTCACGGGCGGCAGTGTGCAGCTCGAGTCGCCGGAGTGGATGCCGGCCTCCTCGATGTGCTCCATGACGCCGCCGACATAGAGGTCGGTGCCGTCGTACAGCGCGTCGACGTCGATCTCGATCGCGTCGTCGAGGAAGCGGTCGACGAGCAGCGGATGCGTCGGGCCGACGATGCCCTGACCCTCGATGCGTGCGAAGTAGTCGGCCAGCGACGGCGAGTCGTAGACGATCTCCATGCCGCGGCCGCCGAGCACGTAGCTCGGACGCACGAGCACGGGGTACCCGATGCCCTCTGCGACGTGCACGGCACCGGCGAGGTCGGTCGCGGTGCCGTTCTTCGGCGCGAGCAGGCCTGCGGCGTCGAGGATGCCGGAGAAGAGACCGCGCTCCTCGGCGAGGTCGATCGCCTCGGGGGTCGTGCCGAGGATCGGGATGCCGGCGGCCTCGAGGCCCTTCGCCAGACCGAGCGCCGTCTGGCCGCCGAGCTGCACGACGACGCCGACGAGCTCGCCCGACTGCGACTCGGCGTGGATGACCTCGAGCACGTCTTCGAGGGTGAGCGGCTCGAAGTAGAGCCGGTCGCTCGTGTCGTAGTCGGTCGAGACCGTCTCGGGGTTGCAGTTGATCATGATCGTCTCGAACCCGGCCGCCGAGAGGGCGAACGACGCGTGCACGCACGAGTAGTCGAACTCGACGCCCTGGCCGATGCGGTTCGGACCCGAGCCGAGGATGACGACCTTGCGGCGGTCGCTGGGCTCGACCTCGGTCTCCTGGTCGTAGCTCGAGTAGTGGTACGGCGTGAGCGCGGGGAACTCCCCCGCGCACGTGTCGACCGTCTTGTAGACCGGGCGGATGCCGAGGATGTGGCGCACCTCGCGGGCGTCGGCCTCGCCGAAGCCGCGGAGCTGGCCGATCTGCGCGTCGGAGAAGCCGTGGTCCTTCGCGAGCAGCAGGAGCTCGGTGTCGAGGTTCTCCGCCGAGGCGATGGTCTCGGCGACCTCGTTGATGAGCACGATCTGGTCGAGGAACCACGGGTCGATCTTGGTCGCCTCGAAGAGCTGCTCGATCGTGGCGCCCTTGCGGAGCGCCTGCTGCACGACGACGATTCGGCCGTCGGTCGGCACGGATGCCACCTCGAGGAGCTCCTCGATCGAGCGCTCCTCGTCGCCCCAGTGGAACGACGAGCCGCGCTTCTCGAGCGAGCGGAGCGCCTTCTGCAGCGCGGTCGCGTAGTTGCGGCCGATCGCCATGGCCTCGCCGACCGACTTCATGGTGGTCGTGAGGGTGGGGTCGGCGGCCGGGAACTTCTCGAACGCGAACCTGGGCACCTTGACGACGACGTAGTCGAGCGTCGGCTCGAACGACGCCGGGGTGACCCGGGTGATGTCGTTCGGGATCTCGTCGAGGCGGTAGCCGATCGCGAGCTTCGCGGCGATCTTGGCGATCGGGAAGCCGGTCGCCTTCGAGGCGAGCGCGCTCGAGCGGGAGACCCGCGGGTTCATCTCGATGACGATGACGCGGCCGTCGGCCGGGTCGATCGCGAACTGGATGTTGCAACCGCCCGTGTCGACGCCGACGGCGCGGATGATGTCGATGCCGATGTCGCGCAGGTGCTGGAACTCGCGGTCGGTCAGGGTCAGCGCGGGTGCGACCGTGATCGAGTCGCCGGTGTGCACGCCGACCGGGTCGACGTTCTCGATCGAGCAGACGACGACCGTGTTGTCGGCCGTGTCGCGCATGAGTTCGAGCTCGTACTCCTTCCAGCCGAGGATCGACTCCTCGAGGAGCACCTCGGTCGTGGGCGAGTCGTGCAGGCCCTGGGTGACGATGCGCACGAGGTCGTCCTCGGTGTACGCGAAGCCGGAGCCGAGGCCGCCCATCGTGAACGACGGGCGCACCACGAGCGGGTAGCCGAGGTCGAGGGCGAACTCCTTCGCCTGCTCGAGCGTCTTCGCGACGTGCGAACGGGCGACACCAGCACCCGCCTCGATCACGAGGTCCTTGAAGAGCTGGCGGTCCTCGCCCTTGCGGATGGCGTCGACCTTCGCGCCGATGAGCTCGACGCCGTGCTTCTCGAGGATGCCCGCGTCGTGCAGCGCGATGGCCGCGTTCAGCGCCGTCTGGCCGCCGAGCGTCGGGAGCACCGCGTCGGGCTTCTCCTTGATGATGATCGACTCGATGATCTCGGGCGTGATCGGCTCGATGTACGTCGCGTCGGCGAAGTCGGGGTCGGTCATGATCGTGGCCGGGTTCGGGTTCACGAGGATGACCCGCACGCCCTCCTCGCGGAGCACGCGGCACGCCTGGGTGCCCGAGTAGTCGAATTCGGCGGCCTGTCCGATGACGATCGGACCGGATCCGATGACGAGGACGCTGTTGATGTCGTCGCGCTTGGGCATTACTCGTTGCTTCCTTCGGTCGCGGTGCTCGTCGTCGTGTTCGCGATCACCATGTCGCGGAATCGGTCGAAGAGGTAGTTCGCGTCGTGCGGGCCGGCCGCCGACTCGGGATGGTACTGCACGCTGAACGCGGGGATGTCGAGGCAGTTGAGCCCCTCGACCACGTTGTCGTTGAGGCCGTAGTGGCTGACCTCGACGCGGCCGAAGCCCTCGCTCGACTCGCTCACGCGGTCGATCGGGGCGTCCACGGCGAAGCCGTGGTTGTGCGCCGTGATCTCGACGCGGCCGGTGGCCTTGTCGAGCACCGGCTGGTTGATGCCGCGGTGGCCGAAGGGCAGCTTGTAGGTGCCGAAGCCGAGCGCGCGCCCGAGCAGCTGGTTGCCGAAGCAGATGCCGAAGTACGGCAGCCCCTCGCGGAGCGTGGTGCGCAGCAGTTCGACATGGCGGTCGGATGCCGCGGGGTCGCCCGGCCCGTTCGAGAAGAAGAGCGCGTCGGGCGAGAGGGCAAGCACCTCTTCGGCCGTGATCGACTGCGGAACGACGTGGACGTCGAAGCCGCGCTCGGCGAGGTACTGCAGGGTCGAGGTCTTCACGCCGAGGTCGAGCACCGCGACGGATCCGACTCGTTCGCCTGCGGCCGGCAGCGTGTAGGGCTCGGTGGTCGAGACGGCTCCCGACAGGTTGGCGCCGGCCATCGCCGCACCGCTCTGCACGAGGTCGAGCTGCTCGCCCGGGGTGAGGAGCGCGTCGTCGCCCGAGAAGATGCCGGCGCGCATGGCGCCCGCCGAACGGAGGTGGCGCGTGAGCGCTCGCGTGTCGATGCCGCTGATGCCGACGACGCCCGAGGCGGCAAGGTCGTCGTCGAGGCTGCGCTGCGAACGGAAGTTCGAGACGACTCGCGAGGGGTCGCGCACGATGAAGCCGGCCACCCAGATGCGGGCCGACTCCATGTCCTCGTCGTTCATGCCCGTGTTGCCGATGTGCGGCGCCGTCATCATGACGATCTGACCCGCGTACGACGGGTCGGTCAGGGTCTCCTGGTAGCCGGTCATGCCGGTGGCGAAGACCGCTTCGCCGAGGGTGCGGCCGCGCGCACCGTAGGCGCGACCTTCGTAGCGGCGTCCGTCTTCGAGGACGAGCACGGCGGAATCGCTCGTGCCTGCGGGGGTCTCAGTCATTCGAGGCCTCACTCTCCTGCTCTGGCCGCGGCGCGGCTGGCGCTGCGGCGATGTCTTGTTCCGACCGCTGCGCGGCTGGCGCTGCGGCGATGTCGTTCACGGCCTGGATGATCCTGGCCTGGTCTCCCGGGTACCGGGCGCGTACATAGCTGTCGACTCGAGGCTCGGTGCGCTCGACTGTGCCGTGCTCCTGGGCGATCCAGGTGAGGGCGACGAGGCCCTCCGGCTCGACGCCGCGATCGATGGCGTAGCTCGCGAGCTGCGCACCGACGAGGCGGTCGGCCGGGACGAAGGTCAGCGACTCCCCCGCGATGCGGAGGATCAGGCCTTCGGGAAGCACTTCGAGGTGGCCGGAGCCGCGGAACGCGAGTCCGTGCACCGCGAGCCGCTCGAGGGGCTCTCCGAGCGGGGTGGTCGCGACGTAGAGCACCTCGGCGTCGACCACCGGAGCGGCGTGCTCGGCGGGCACGGGGTACGAGCTGAGCGACTCGTCGCGCACGGTGCGGCGCTTCCACGAGCGGTACATGAGCCAGCCGACGAGCGCCACGACGGCGACGGCGACGAGGGTGCCGATCACCTTATCCATGCACGACCCCCAGAGCGGATGCCGCGTTGCGGGCGACCTCGTCGTGCGGGCGCACCGCGCCGTCGAGGAATGTCGGGTAGCCGCCGTGGAACGTCGCGACGACCCGACCGGGCAGGCGACGGCCGAGGTACGGCGAGTTCGTGCTGCGGCCGGCGAGCCGGTCGAGGTCGAACTCGGATGCCGCGGCGGGGTCGTAGAGCGTCAACTCGGGAGCAGCCCCCACGGCGATCGACTCGCCGTGGCCGTGCAGCCGGCCGATGCGCGCCGGTGTCGACGACATCACGCGCGCGACATCCGCCCAGTTCATGAGCCCCGTCTCGACGACGGCGGCGTGCACGACGGCGAGGGCCGACTCGAGTCCGACCATGCCGTTGGCGGCGGCCTGCCACTCGCTCTCCTTCGCCTCGACCGGGTGCGGAGCGTGGTCGGTGGCCACGATGTCGATCGTGCCGTCGGCGAGTGCTGCGCGCAGCGCCTCGACGTCTTCGGCCCGGCGCAGCGGCGGGTTCACCTTGAACCGGGGGTCGTATCCCGCGATGAGGTCTTCGGTGAGGAGCAGGTGGTGGGGCGTCACCTCGGCGGTCACGTCGATGCCGCGGGCCTTCGCCCAGCGGATCACCTCGACGGATCCGGCGGTGGAGACGTGGCAGACGTGCAGGCGCGAGCCCACGTGCTCGGCGAGGAGCACGTCGCGGGCGATGATCGACTCCTCGGCGACCGCCGGCCAGCCGGTCAGGCCGAGCTCGCCCGAGAGGGCGCCCTCGTTCATCTGCGCGCCCTCGGTCAGCCGGGGTTCCTGCGCGTGCTGGGCGATGACGCCGTCGAAGGCCTTGACGTACTCGAGCGCGCGGCGCATGAGCAGCGGGTCGGAGACGCAGAAGCCGTCGTCGGAGAAGACCCGTACGTTCGCACGGGAGCGCGCCATCGCGCCGAGCTCGGCGAGCTGTTCGCCCTTGAGCCCGACGGTCACGGCGCCGATCGGCTGCACGGTCGCGTAGCCAGCAGCGCGGCCGAGGCTCGCCTCCTGCTCGACGACGCCCGCCGTGTCGGCGACCGGGAAGGTGTTCGCCATCGCGAACACCGCGGTGAAGCCGCCCGCCGCAGCGGCCTGCGTGCCGGTGAGCACCGTCTCGCTCTGCTCGTAGCCGGGCTCGCGGAGGTGCGTGTGCAGGTCGACGAGACCGGGCAGGGCGATGAGCCCGTCGGCGTCGACGACCGTCGCGCCCGAGGCATCCGCAATGCTGCCGACGCCGGCGATGACGCCGCCATCGAGCAGGATGTCGGCGCGCTCGCCACCCGGGAGGGTGGCGCCGGTGATCAGGAAACGCTCGCTCATCAGGCGTCCCCCCGTTCGCCGGACATCAACAGATAGAGGGCGGCCATTCTCACTGAAACTCCGTTCGCAACCTGCTCGCGCACCGTCGACTGCTGGGAGTCGGCTGCGCGGGCGGCGATCTCGAGCCCGCGATTCATCGGGCCGGGGTGCATCACCATCGTACTGGGGGGCAGCGCGTCGAACCTGGCGTCGTCGAGACCCCAGGTGCGCGCGTACTCGCGGCTGTTCGGGAAGAACGCCGCGTGCATGCGCTCGACCTGGATGCGCAGCATCATGACGACGTCGGGGGTGCGGCCGAGGGCGGCGTCGAGGTCGTAGCCGACGCGGGCGGGCCAGGTGCGGGTGTCGACCGGCACGAGGGTCGGCGGGGCGACGAGTTCGACCTCCGCGCCGAGCGTCGCGAGGAGCCACACGTTCGACCGCGCGACCCGCGAGTGCAGCACGTCGCCGACGATGACGACGTGCACGCCGTCGAGCGCCCGCCCGCGCGATGCCGCGCCGTGCAGGCGACGGCGCATCGTGAACGCGTCGAGCAGCGCCTGGGTCGGGTGCTCGTGCGTGCCGTCGCCGGCGTTCACGACGCCCGCATCGATCCATCCGCTCGTCGCGAGCGTGTACGGCGCGCCCGAGGCGTGGTGGCGGATGACGACGCCGTCGGCGCCCATCGCCTGCAGGGTCTGCGCCGTGTCCTTCAGGCTCTCGCCCTTCGAGACGCTCGACCCCTTGGCGCTGAAGTTGATGACGTCGGCCGAGAGGCGCTTGGCGGCGGCCTCGAACGAGATGCGCGTGCGGGTGGAATCCTCGAAGAAGAGGTTCACGACGGTCTTGCCGCGCAGCGTCGGCAGCTTCTTGACCTCGCGCTCCTGTACGGCGGCCATGTCCTCGGCGATGTCGAGGAGCTCGATCGCCTGCTCGCGTGAGAGCTCGCGGGTGCTGAGCAGGTGGCGCATCAGGCCTCGCCGCCCTCTGCCGTGACGGAGTCGTCGATCGCGACGGCATCGTCGCCGTCGATCTCGGTGAGACGCACGTTGATGCGCTCCCGGGTCGAACTCGGCAGGTTCTTGCCGACGAAGTCGGCCCGGATCGGGAACTCCCGGTGCCCCCGGTCGATGAGCACCGCGAGCCGCACCGCACGGGCACGGCCGAGATCGTTCAGCGCGTCGAATGCGGCCCGGATCGTGCGCCCCGAGAACAGCACGTCGTCGACGAGCACGACGGTCTTGCCGTCGATGCCGCCGGGCGGCAGCTCGGTGGGCTGCGGCGTGCGCGTCCGCGTGCGGGTGAGGTCGTCGCGGTACATCGTGACGTCGAGCGCCCCTGCAGGTGGCGGCGCGGCATCGGGTTCGATGCGGGCGATGGTCTCGGCGATGCGACGGGCGAGGATCACGCCCCTGGTCGGGATGCCGAGGATGACGAGATCGGAACTGCCTCGATTGGACTCGAGGATCTCGTGCGAGATGCGGGTCAGCGCCCGCGAGATGTCAGCTTGACTGAGCACGGCACGTGCCATCAAACGACTCCCTTCTCCGCCTCACAGGACGGCCTTAAAGGTTGTCAACGTCCTTCGATCCTATCGTGTCCCACGAGTGGGGGGCTGCCGCGGGCGATCGCGTCGCGGATAGCGTTCCTCCATGCGCACGCGCCCGACCCGCCCGCGGGCGGTCACTGCGGCGCTCGCAGCGGCCGTCTGGGCGTTCTTCCTGCTCCCCCCGCAGCAGGCGGTCTGGTCGGGCGTGTACATCCCACCCTGGCTCGGCGCGCTCGACGGACTGCCCGTGTACGACGCCATCAGATGGTGGCTGCACGGGGCCGGGCTGCACGACTTCTACCTCGTGTTCGGGGCCGCGGCATCCGTCTCGTTCGTGCTCGTCTGGTTGGCGACCGGGCCGACGCTCGCCGCGCTCGGGTGGAGCGGACGGGTGCTCGGCTGGCTCGTCCTCACCGGCGGTGTCATCACCCTGCTGTCGTATCTGAACCACCCGGCCGACGCCCCGCTGCATACGATCTGGGGCGGCGAACTGTTCGTGCTCGCGGCGATCGGCGTGTGGGCGGTCGTCGCGGCGGCCGTCGCCCCGCGCGGCGTCGGCATCCCGGCGTGGGAACGCTGGCTCCTCGGCGCGACGCTCCCGATCCTCGTCGGTGCGACCGCGCTGCTGACGTACTGGCCGCATGGCAGCCTCGTCGGGTTCGCGCTCGAGGCCGCCGTGCTCGCCGCGTGGGCACCGCGGGCCACTGCAGCGAACGACCCCCTGCCGCGAACGGAGGGGGTCGTCGCCGAAGCGGGCCGAGCACACGGCGTCACCGGATCGGACGTGTGAATGCCTTCGCCGCGATCACCATGGCCGCAGCCACGAGCACGACGTCCTTCAGGATGTACTGCGCGGTCAGGGTGGGCCCCGCCGCAGTGAAGAGCTCACCGGCGAAGAAGACGAGCGGTGAGAACACGCCCACGAAGGTCACCGCCAGCGCGAGCAGACCGACCCTGAGCAGCACGCCCGTCACGAGCGTGACGCCGACGAACACCTCGAGCGCCGCAGTCAGCGCGAGCGCCGCGTAGCCGTCGACCACACCGAACGACAGCACGTTCCAGGTGCGGGTCACGAGTGCCTCGACCGGGCTCATGCCGGGGAAGAACTTCAACACGCCGAAGCCGAGGAAGACGAGGCCGAGCGAGATGCGGAGCGCGGGGACTCCTGCGCGAGCGAGGAAGCGCTGCACGACCGCCTGGGCGGCGTTCGCGCGGTCGAGGATCGAGTCGAGTCCGGATCCGGTCGCGACGCGACCGGTGCCGATGGTGGTGCTGGACATGGTGCTCCTTCCGAGAGCAACGTGGGAGATGCCGGCCGGATTCGGCGGCACACTCATCACACCGCCGCAGCGGTCGCCCGTCGTCGGGAGTGCCGCTGAACCGCGCTCGGTGCCACCACGGAACGCGCTCTCAGGGACATGCCCGCCCGACCCCCCGAGTGCGGGACAGGCCGGGGCCGTCGGGTGCGCGCGAATCGAGCGCACGCGGGAAGGAGCTCGAGACTCAGGCCTTCGAGTGCGAGATCGCCGCGAGCAGGCCGTTCACGAAGCCGGCAGAGTCGTCGGTCGAGAGCACCGTGGCCGCCTCGACGGCCTCGGAGATCGCGACGGGGTCGGGCACGGCGTCGTTGTGGATGATCTCCCATACGCCGATGCGCAGGATCGCACGGTCGACCGCGGGCATGCGCTCGAGGGTCCAGCCGTGGGAGTGCGTCTCGATGAGCTCGTCGATCTCGGCCCGATTGTCGACGATGCCGTCGACGATCTCGCGCGCGTAGAGCCACGAGGCGGCACGCTCGGGCTCGCTCGCCGCCTTCTCCGCCTCGACGACGAGCATCTGCTCGACCGGCACCTGACGCATGTCGGCCGAGTACAACAGGTCGAGCGCGCGCTTGCGCGCCTTGGTACGTGCGCTCACTAGTCGTTCACGCGGCCGAGGTAGTCGCCCGTGCGGGTGTCGACCTTGACCTTCGTGCCGGTCTCGAGGAACAGCGGCACCTGGATCTCGTAGCCGGTCTCGACGGTCGCGGGCTTCGTGCCGCCGGTGGAGCGGTCGCCCTGCAGGCCCGGCTCCGTGTAGGTGATCTCGAGCACGACCGAGGCGGGCAGCTCGACGTAGAGCGGGTTGCCGTTGTTCAGCGCCACGGTCACCGACTGGTTCTCGAGCATGAAGTTGGCGGCGTCGCCGACGACGGTGCCGGGCACCGTGAGCTGGTCGAAGTCGGTCTGGTCCATGAACACGAAGCCGTCGCCGTCGCTGTACAGGTAGGTGAAGTCACGGCGGTCGACGTTCTCGATCTCGATCTTCGCGCCGGCGTTGTAGGTGCGGTCGACGGTCTTGCCCGACACGACGTTCTTCAGCTTGGTGCGCACGAACGCACCACCCTTGCCGGGCTTGACGTGCTGGAACTCGATGACGCTCCAGAGCTGACCGTCGATGGAGAGGACGACGCCGTTCTTGATGTCAGCGGTGCTTGCCATGCGTATGTGTTCCGTTCAGTTGCGAAGAGGCTCGGCCGGAATCGGCCGCAGAAGTTCAGTCGGTCGAGTTTAGTCGCTCGGTCGGAACTGCGCCAATGCACTCGGATGCCGCGGCGCGGGCGCCGTGCTCAGCTGTTCCTGACGACCCACTCGACGGCCATGCGGTACGAGTCGCTGCCGAAACCCGCGATCACCCCCGTGGCGACACCCGAGATCACGCTCGTGTGCCGGAAGGTCTCACGCGTGTGCGGGTTCGAGAGGTGCACCTCGACGAGCGGCACCCCGGCCTGCTTCAACTGGGCGGCCGCGTCGCGCAGCGCATAGCTGTAGTGGGTGAAGGCGGCCGGATTGAGCACGACCGGCAGCCTGCGGTCGACGGCCTCGTGGATCCAGCCGATGAGCTCGGCCTCGTCGTCGCTCTGGCGCAGGTCGATCTCGACGTCGGCCGGAACCGCGCCTGCGAGCGAGTCGCGGATATCTGCGAGGCTCTCGCTGCCGTAGACCTCGGGTTCGCGGGTGCCGAGCCGGCCGAGGTTCGGGCCGTTGAGGATGAGGATCGTCGTCACGCCGCAAGCCTATCCACCGGCGAGCAGGGTGACGGCGAGTTGCGCCCCGCCCGGCGCGCGACCCCACCCCGTGTTCACCGGTTGGTCGGCAACGGGATCGCCGGTGGACATGTCCACGTGCGGTCGGCCCGATTGGGTTGCGTGCATGGCACATCGCATCTCACGCGCACGGACGCGCTTCCTCGCCCTGGCCGCGGCGGCCGCCACTGCGGCCGTCATCCTCATCCCCTCCCCCGCGAACGCTGCCGGCGACGGCGAGCCGAACGGGCCATCCATGAAGAAGACGGACCCCGTCCTGGTCGCTCGGGCGACGCTGTCGGCCGACCACCTCGAAGCGGGTCCGGCCAGCGGCGCAGCGCTCACCACGCCGGTGAACGGGCGCACCGGACCCTTCGCCGGCCAGGTCGTCCCCGGGTTCTCGGCGATGATCGACAACGGCGACGGCACGTTCTGGGCCCAGCCCGACAACGGCTTCGGCGCGAAGGGCAACTCGGCGGACTTCCTGCTCCGGAACTACGTGGTCCGTCCGGACTGGCAGACCGCGGAGGGCGGCAGCGGCGAGATCCGGGTCGAGCGGTTCGTCTCCTACAACGACGCGAACCACGTGCTCGACTTCCCGATCACGAACGAGGCCACACCCGAGCGCCTGCTCACCGGCGCCGACTTCGACATCGAATCGGTGGTCCGGGCGAAGGACGGCAGCTTCTGGGTCGGCGAGGAGTTCGGCCCGTTCCTGCTCCATTTCGCCGCCGACGGAACCCTGCTCGAGAAGCCGCACCCGATGCCCGGCGGCGCCAAGTCGCCGCAGAACCCCTACCTGCAGGCCGGCGAGACGCCCCTCGTGCGTGCGAGCCGCGGATTCGAGGCCCTCGCGTCCTCGGTCAACGGACGCTACCTCTACCCGATCGTCGAGGGATCCTACGCGGACGACCTCGATCCGCGTCGCCGCGAGATCCTCGAGTTCGACACGAAGTCGGGCGCGTACACGGGACGCACCTGGAACTACCAGACCGACCAGGACGCGAACGTCGTCGGCGATGCGTTCGCCGTCCGCAACGGAGTGCTGCTCCTCGTCGAACGCGACGACTTCGAAGGCGAACAGGCCGTGACGAAGCGCATCTACGAGGTGGACCTCACGCGCACGGACCCCGAGGGCAAGGTCGAGAAGACCCTCGTGCTCGATGCGCTCCGCATCGCGAACCCCGGGCTGCTCGGCG
This sequence comes from Agromyces hippuratus, assembly GCF_013410355.1. Taxonomy (NCBI): domain Bacteria; kingdom Bacillati; phylum Actinomycetota; class Actinomycetes; order Micrococcales; family Microbacteriaceae; genus Agromyces; species Agromyces hippuratus. The sequence goes on from NZ_JACCFI010000001.1 coordinate 947,588, forward strand.
ACGGCGACGGCTACGGCACGGGCGACCCGTTCTCGCTGCCCGTGCAGTCGTTCGAGACCGTCGTGCAACTGAAGGGCGGCGACCTCCTGATCGCCAACGACAACAACTACCCGGGCAACGACGCGCGCGTCGGCGGCACCCCCGACGACACCGAGATCGACGTCATCGACCTCGATCGCACCCGGGTGCAGCCGTCCGACGTCACCGTCGTGGCGCATCGCGGCGCGAGCGGCTACCGCCCCGAACACACCCTCGCCGCCTACGAGGCCGCGATCATCGAGTGCGCCGACTTCATCGAGCCCGATGTGGTCTCGACGAAGGACGGCGTGCTCGTCGCCCGCCACGAGAACGAGATCAGCGGCACGACTGATGTCGCGTCCCGCCCGGTCTTCGCCGACCGCAAGACCACGAAGCTCATCGACGGCGTCTCCGTCACGGGCTGGTTCACCGAGGACTTCACGCTCGCCGAGCTCAAGACGCTGCGTGCGGTCGAGCGGCTCCCGCAGCTCCGCCCGGCGAACACCGCGTTCAACGGCCTCTACCAGGTGCCGACCCTCGACGAGGTGCTCGACCTCGCCCGGCACTCGGTGAGCTGCGACGGCCTGCCGGTGGGCGTCTACCCCGAGACGAAGCACCCGAGCCACTTCGACTCGATCGGCCTCTCGCTCGAAGAGCCGCTCGTCGCCGAGCTCGCGCGCAACGGGCTCGACGAGGCCGATGCGCCCGTCATCATCCAGAGCTTCGAGGTGGGCAACCTCCAGGAGCTCGACGAGGCCACCGACGTGCGGCTCGCCCAGCTCATCAACTCGAGCGGTCGACCCTACGACTTCACGGTCGCCGGCGACGCCCGCACGTACGCCGACCTCGCGACGCCCGCGGGCCTCGCCGAGATCGCGACGTACGCCGAGGGCGTCGGCGTCGAGAAGAGCCTCGTGATCCCCCGCACGGCCGCGGGCACGCTCGGCGCGCCGACGACGCTGATCGCCGACGCGCACGCGGTCGGACTCGAGGTGCACGGCTGGACGTTCCGTCGCGAGAACGCGTTCCTCCCTGCAGAGTTCCGTTCGAGCGCCGATCCCGCCGGCATCGGCGACCTCGCCGGCGAGCTCAGCGAGTTCCTCGACGCGGGCCTCGACGGATTCTTCAGCGACAACCCCGACCTCGGCGCCGCGACCGCGGGCTGATCGGCTTCATCCGATTCGAGAGCGGGCGGATGCCTCGGGCATCCGTCCGCTCTCGTGCGCGATGGTCAGGAGGCGATCTCCTGGTAGGCCGCGAAGAGCAGCGACGGGTCGGGCGCGAGCATGACGGTCGGCTTCGCGAGGTCGTCGAGCACGATGAAGCGCAGCTGGCCGGCGCGCGACTTCTTGTCGCGCTGCATCGTGGCGAGGAGTGTGTTCCAGCGGCCCGCGGGGTACGAGGTCGGCAGGCTCAGCAGGTCGAGCACACGTTTGTGCCGGTCGGCGACCTCGTCGGGGAGCCGGCCCGAGAGACGGCCGAGCTCGGCAGCGAACGCCATGCCCACGGCGACCGCCGCACCGTGGCGCCACTGGTAGCGCTCGGCGTGTTCGACGGCGTGGCCGAGCGTGTGCCCGTAGTTGAGGATCTCGCGGAGCCCCTGCTCGGTGAAGTCCTCCGAGACGACGTCGGCCTTCATCTGGATCGCGAGCTCGACCACGCGTCGGAACTGCGGCGTCGACGGGTCGGTCGCGGCATCGGGGTCGGCCTCGATGATGTCGAGGATCTCGGGGTAGCGGATGAAGCCGGCCTTCACGATCTCGGCGAATCCCGCGAGGATCTCGTTCTTGGGCAGGGTGTCGAGGGTGTCGAGGTCGCAGATGACCGCGGCAGGTGCGTGGAACGCGCCGACGAGGTTCTTGCCCTCGTTGGTGTTGATGCCGGTCTTGCCGCCGACGGCGGCATCGACCATGCCGAGCACCGTCGTCGGCACCTGCACGACCTTCACGCCGCGCAGCCAGGTCGCGGCGACGAAGCCCGCGAGGTCGGTGATCGCTCCCCCGCCGAACCCGACGACGGCGTCGGTGCGGGTGAAGTCGGCCTGGCCGAGCACCTGCCAGCAGAACGCGGCGACCTCGATGCGCTTGCCGGCCTCGGCGTCGGGCACCTCGGCGAGCAGCACCTGGTAGCGATCGGAGAGGGCCTCCCGCAGCTCTGCGGCACGGGCGCCGAGCGTCGCAGGGTGCACGATGAGCACCTTGGTCGCCTCGGAGCCGATCGCGTCGCCGAGCTCGGCGAGCACCCCTCGGCCCACGATGACGTCGTAGCCCGATTCGCCGCCGACGCGGATGCTCGTGCGGGTCTCGTCTGGCGTCATCGTGTTCCTCCGAAGTGCCCGGTGATGTCGTCGACGATCCGCGCGACCGAGCGACGCGAGGTGTCGATGCTGAAGTCGGCAACCGACTCGTACAGGGGGCGCCGCGCCTCGAGGATGGCGTTCCAGCGCTCGATGCCGCCGTCGGCGAGCAACGGCCGGTTGCCTCCCGAGAGTCGGGGCGCCACCGCCGACGCGGACACCTGCAGCCAGACGACGGGCAGGCCCGCGAGGTCGTCGCGGGTGTCGTCGTGCAGCACCGCGCCGCCGCCGAGCGAGATCACGGCCTCTTCGCGCAGCGCCTCGTCGACGACCTCGCGTTCGACGATGCGGAAGTACTCCTCGCCCTCGCGGTCGAAGATCTCCTCGATCGGTCCGTATCGCTCGACGATGCGCTGATCGGTGTCGACGAACGGTGCGCCGACGGATGCCGCGAGCCGCTGCCCGACCCGGGACTTGCCCGCGCCCATCGGGCCGACGAGCACGATCGGCAGGGCGAGTCGCGAGGTGTCAGACACGATCTGCCGCGACATCCGCCGCAGCGCCCGCGGTGCGCAGCGTGTCGGGGATCGCCGCGAGGTAGGACTCGAGGTTGCGACGGGTCTCGTCGACCGAGTCGCCGCCGAACTTCTCGAGCACGGCGTTCGCGAGTGTGAGGGCGACCATCGCCTCGGCCACGACGCCCGCCGCTGGCACCGCGACGACGTCGGAACGCTGGTGGTGGGCCGCGGCGGCCTCGCCGGTGGCGACGTCGACCGTCGGCAGTGCATGCGGCACGGTCGCGATGGGCTTCATGCCGGCGCGAACGCGCAGCACGGTGCCGGTGGACATGCCGCCCTCGGTGCCGCCGGCACGATCGCTCGCGCGTGCGATGCGACCGCCCTCGACGTGCAGTTCATCGTGCGCGACCGAGCCGCGGCGACGGGTGGTCTCGAAGCCGTCGCCGACCTCGACGCCCTTGATCGCCTGGATGCCCATGAGGGCGGCCGCGAGCTGTGAATCGAGGCGTCGGTCCCAGTGCACGTGCGAGCCGAGTCCGGGTGGCACGCCGTAGGCGAGCACCTCGACGACGCCGCCGAGGGTGTCGCCCTCCTTGTGCGCGAGGTCGACCTCGGCGACCATCGCCGCGGACGTCTCGGGGTCGAAGCAGCGCAGCGGATCGGCGTCGAGCAGGTCGACGTCGTCGGGCGTCGGCAGCGGGCGGCCGTCGGGCACCCGCACGGGGCCGATCGCGAGCGTGTGGGCGACGAGCCGGATGCCGAGTTCGGCGAGGAACGAGCGTGCCACCGCGCCGAGCGCGACGCGGGCCGCGGTCTCACGGGCGCTCGCGCGTTCGAGCACCGGGCGTGCCTCGTCGAAGCCGTACTTCTGCATGCCGACGAGGTCGGCGTGCCCGGGCCGGGGCCGGGTGAGCGCGGCACCGCGCCCCCGACCGAGCTTGGCGGGGTCGATGGGCTCGGGGCTCATCACCTCTTGCCACTTCGGCCACTCGGTGTTGCCGATGCGCAGCGCGACGGGGCTGCCGAGGCTGACGCCGTGGCGCACACCCCCCGAGATCGCCAGTTCGTCCTGCTCGAACTTCATGCGCGCACCCCGGCCGTAGCCGAGTTTGCGGCGCGCGAGGTCGGCACGAATATCGTCGAGCGAAACGGGGATACCGGCGGGAAGACCCTCGAGGATCGCGACGAGCTCAGGGCCGTGCGACTCTCCGGCAGTGAGCCAACGGAGCATGTTCCTATCCTTTCACAGGCTCGGTGACGCAGACGTCGCATGACAGAGGCCGGCCGTCGCGACGACGCGGCACCCGCGGCGGCGATGCCCCGACGAAGCGCTCAGGCGACCGCATCGCGCATGACGGCGAGCACCGCGTCCTCGTCGTCGAGCGGCTCGTTCGGGTCGCCGTTCACGAAGATCCGAACCTGCAGCAGCGCCTGGTGCAGCAGCATCCCGAGTCCGTGCACCACTGCGCCGCCTCCCGCGAACCAGCCGGCCGCGAGCGGCGTGGGCCAGGGATCGTAGGCGACGTCGAGCAGCGCAGCGGAGGAGATGAGACCAGCGGATGCCGCGACGCCGAGGTCCGTTCCGCCGGGCACGGTGCTCACGACGAGGTCGGCACGATCGATCGTCGCGAGTTCGATGGGGCGGCCCTCGTGGACGTCGATGCCGAGACGCGACCCCAGCTCGACGAGCGGTGCCGCCGCTCCCGGTCGACGCACGAGCACCTGCACCTCACGTGCCCCGAGCTGCGATATCGCGACGAGCGCCGACGCGGCCGTGGCCCCGCCGCCGAGCAGCACGCCGTGCGACGCCTCATGCACGCCGGCCTCGCGGAGCGTCCGCACGATGCCGCCGACGTCGGTGTTGAACCCCCGGCGGGTGCCGCCGTCGAAGAGCACCGTGTTCGCGGCGCCGGTGATCGCGGCGACCTCGTCGATCGAGTCGAGGAGGGGCAGCACGTCCTGCTTCAGCGGCATCGTGAGCGAGAGCCCGCGCCACGAGGCATCCAGACCACCCAGGAACTCGCCGAGCCGGTCGCCGTCCATCTCGACGGCCGAGTACTGCCACGACAACCCGAGACGGTCGTACGCCGCGCGGTGCAGAGCTGGGCTCTTGGAGTGCGAGATCGGCGAGCCGAGCACCGCGAGCCGCGCGTGGAGCGGTCGCGGTCGCTCAGCCATACTCTGGGTGCTCGTCCATCCAGGCGAGCCACTTCTCGACGGCGGCGTCGTGCTGTTCGACGGTCTCGGAGAAGATCGTCTCTCCGGTGTCGAGGTTCCACGTCACGAAGAAGAGCCACGGCCCGTCGGCCGGGTGCAGCGCCGCGTCGATGGCGAGATCGCCCGGGTTCGAGATCGGACCGATCGGCAGGCCGGGGTGCAAATAGGTGTTGTAGAGATTCGCGGCGTTCGCCCGCTCCTCGTCGGTCGTCGTCACCAGATGGGTGTTGCCGGTGCCGTACGCCACAGTGGCATCCGACTCGAGCAGCCCGGTCTCCCACTTGGCAGGATCGAGCCGGTTCTGGAAGACACGCGACACCTTGTAGAAGTCGTCGCGGAGGCCCGCCTCGCGCTGGATGAGCGCGGCGAGCACGATCGTCCGCCAGCGGTCCTCGGGAGCGACGCCCGCGGCGTCGAGTGCTTCGAACTGCCGGTCGACGAGCGTCTGCAGCACGCCGTGCGCGTCGAGTCCGGGATCGAGCGTGTAGGTCGCCGGGAAGAGGAACCCCTCGAGGTTCTTCGCCTCTGCCGGCAGCCCGTAGTTCGCGGGCGGCTCGGCGACGGCGGCCTGCAACTCCTCGAGTGGCACGCCAGTGCCCTCGGCGATGAGCGGGAGGGCATCGACGGTCGCCGTGCCCTCGGGGATGACGAACGTGTTCTCGAGCTTGTTCGCCGGGTCCTGCAGGGCGTCGAGTGCGGCCTGCGCGCTCATCTTCTCGGCCAGCTGATACGCACCGGGGTGGAACTCGGGTTCGGGACTCTGCTCGAGCAGGAGGTCGTAGAAGGCGTCGTACGACGCCGTGACGCCGTCGTCGACGAGGTTCGTCGCGATATCCGAGCCGACGTCGCCGTCGTGGATCATGAACACCACTTCGCCGGTGCCGGCGCCCTCGAAGTCCGCGGCCGGAGTGAACCGCTCGACGACGGCATTGATCGGGCCCTGCAGGAAGAAGAACGCCACGGCACCGAGTGCGACGACGACGAGGAGGCCGATGAGGCAACCCCATGCGCCTCGGCGCTTCGGCTTCTCGGGCTCGTACGGGTCGGCGTTGACAGCTCGCCGCTCGGCGCGCGACGGCCGTGCCGGCTCGGGAGCGGCCGGTTCGGCGACGATCGAGTCGAAGAAGGGAAGCCGGGCGTCGTCCGCAGGCGGACCTGCCTCGGCGAGCACCGCCGCCGCTTCGGCTGCGGCCGCCTGACGCTGCTCCGCCTCCCTCGCCTCCCGACGGGTCATCGGCTGCCCCTCGGCGGCTGCCGGAGTCGCCGTCGCGCCGGTCGGCGTCGCGCCGGCGGCCGGCAGCGACGGCGCGGCATCCGCTTCTCTGGGTGCTCGCACCGGCGCATCGCCGGCGAGCATCGCGTGCCAGTCGGCGGTCGCGCGGTCGTGGTCGTGGTCGTCGCGCTCGGGAGGAGGCTGGGTCACAGGGGGGATGGCCCTTCGGGGATCTCGATCGTCCGGCCGGGCGGGCGGTGGAAATCCCGCTCGGCGTCGATGGCGTGTTGCAAAATGATAACGGCTGCAACCTGATCGACGATGGGACGTTGCTTGCGCGCCGACTTCCCGGTCGCGCGAAGCGCCTGTTGGGCACTCACGGTCGAGAGGCGTTCGTCGACCAGCCGCACCGGGATCCCCGTGCTCGCCAGCCGCTCCGCGAACGCTACCGCATCGTCGGTCGACGGCGTCGACGCACCCGAGAGCGAGAGCGGATTGCCGACGACGATCTCGATCACCTCATGCTCACGCGCGATCTCGAGGATGCGCGACACGTCGGCGTCGCCGTCGGAGGCACGCGCCACCGTCTCCACCGGGGTCGCGATCATGCCGCCCGGATCGCACCGCGCCACGCCGATGCGCGCCCGACCGACATCGACCCCGAGTCTCGCCCCGGTACGCACGGCGCCTACCCGCGGAGCGCCGAGCGCACCGCGTCGAGCGCGGCCGGGATGGCCGCGAGGTCGCTGCCGCCGCCCTGCGCGAGGTCGGGCTTGCCGCCGCCACCGCCGCCGAGCACGCCGGCCATCGTCTTCGCGAGAGCACCGGCGTTCGCTCCGGTATCGCGGGCGGCAGGCGAGGTCGCGACGATCGCGACCGGCTTGCCGCCGACTTCGGCGGTCAGTGCCACGACGGATGCCGCGTCGCCGAGCTGTGCTCGCACGGAGGTCGCGAGCGCCCGGAGTTCGTCACCGGTGCCGAGCGAGCCGACCGTCTCGGCGACGAGCAGCACGTCGCCCGTGCGCACGGCCTTGGCTGCAAGCGCGGGCACGCGATCGTTGAGGGCACGAGCCTCGAACTGCTGGATGCGCTTCTCGGCGGCCTTGAGGCTCGTCACGAGTTCGCCGACACGGTCGACGAGCTGGTCGGGACGCGTCTTCAGCGTCGCCGTCAGCTCGGAGACGAGCGCACGCTCCGACGCGAATCGACGGAAGGCGTCGAGGCCGACGAGCGACTCCACGCGGCGGTTGGACGCGCCGACCGAGGACTCCCCCACGATGTTGATCATGCCGACCTCGGCGCTCGTCGACACGTGCGTGCCGGCGCAGAGTTCGCGCGACCAGGGGCCGCCGATGTCGACGACGCGCACGACATCGCCGTACTTCTCGCCGAAGAGGGCCATGGCGCCGAGGGACTTCGCCTCGTCGAGCGGCATCTCGCGGGTGACGACCTCGAGGTTGTCGCGGATCGCGGCGTTGGAGATCTCCTCGATCTCGCTGCGGGTCTCGGCCGAGAGCGCCGAGTTCCAGCCGTAGTCGAGTCGCAGGTAGCCGGCCTTGTTGAACGAGCCGGACTGATGGGCGTTCGGGCCGAGCACCTGGCGGAGCGCAGCGTGCACGAGGTGCGTGCCCGAGTGCGCCTGCGTGGCGCCGCGACGGTACTGCTCGTCGACGAGGGTGGTCGCCGGCACGCCGACGCCGACCTCGCCCGAGGTCACCTTCACGGTGTGGCTGATGAGGCCCTTGATGGGCTTCTGCACGTCGAGCACTTCGAGGTCGAAGCCGTCGCCGACGATGCGGCCCTGATCGGGCGCCTGACCACCGGACTCCGCGTACAGCGAGGTCTCGGCGAGGATCACCTCAGCGGTCTGACCGGCGGTCGCGAACGGCACCGGGCGGCCGTCGACGAGCAGGCCGAGCACGTTCGAGGCCGTCGTCAGCTCGGAGTAGCCCGTGAAGATGGTCTCGCCCTTGGCGCGGAACTCGGCGTACACCGAGAGGTCGGCGAGCACCTTCTTCTTCGACTTCGCATCGGCCTTCGCACGCGAGCGCTGCTCGGTCATGAGCGTGTCGAACGCGGCGCGGTCGACGGCGAGACCCGCCTCGTCGGCCATCTCGAGCGTGAGCTCGATCGGGAAGCCGTAGGTGTCGTGCAGGAGGAACGCCGTGTCGCCGGCGAGCTGGCCACGACCGGACTCCTTGGTCTTGGAGACCGCGAGGTCGAGGATCGACGTGCCGGCCGTGAGCGTGCGGAGGAAGGTCTCCTCCTCGCCGAGGGCGAGCTGCTCGATGTGCGCGTAGTCCTTCGCGACCTCGGGGTAGGCGCTCTTCATCGCGTCTCGAGACGCGGCGAAGAGCTCGCGGAACGTCGGGCCCTCGACACCGAGGAGCCGCATGGCACGGATGCTGCGGCGCAGGAGCCGGCGCAGGATGTACCCGCGCCCCTCGTTCGACGGACTCACGCCGTCGCTCATCAGCATGAGGGCCGAGCGCACGTGGTCGGCGATGACGCGCATGCGCACGTCGTCGTCGTGGTTCGCGCCGTAGCGACGGCCAGAGATCTCGGCGGCGCGATCGAGCACCGGGCGCACCTGGTCGATCTCGTACATGTTGTCGACGCCCTGCTTGATGAACGCCACGCGCTCGAGACCCATGCCGGTGTCGATGTTCTTCTTCGGCAGCTCCTTCACGATGCGGAAGTCGGTCTTCGACTTCACGTCGTCGATGAGGTACTGCATGAACACGAGGTTCCAGATCTCGACGTACCGGTCGTCGTCGGTGGCCGGGCCGCCGTCGATGCCGTACTCGGGGCCCCGATCGAAGAAGATCTCGGAGCAGGGGCCCGCCGGGCCGGGCTGACCGGTGTGCCAGTAGTTCGTGTCCTTGCCGAGGCGCTGGATGCGCTCGTCGGGCAGGTCGGCGACCTTCTTCCAGAGCTCGATCGCCTCATCGTCGTCTTCGTAGACGGTGACCCAGAGGTCGTTGCGGTCGAACCCGTAGCCGCCGTCGGCCTCGGGCGTCGTCAGCAGCTCCCACGCCATCGAGATGGCGCCCTCCTTGAAGTAGTCGCCGAACGAGAAGTTGCCGCTCATCTGGAAGAACGTTCCGTGGCGCGGGGTCTTGCCGACCTCTTCGATGTCGTTCGTGCGGATGCACTTCTGCACACTCGTCGCGCGCGGGTACGGCGCGGGGACGAGACCCGTGAGGTACGGCACGAACGGCACCATGCCGGCGACCGTGAAGAGCAGGGTGGGGTCATCGGAGACGAGCGACGCCGAGGGGACGACGGTGTGTCCGCGCTCGGCGAAGAAGTCCAGCCAACGCTGGCGGATGTCGGCAGTCTGCATGGTTCCGTTCTCAGTCGTTGCCCGGGCGTCCGGGCATCACATCGTGGTCGCGACTCAGAGAGCCGCGGGAGTCTCGCCCTGCTCGGCTCGGAGCTCGGCGTCGCGGGCGTGGTAGCCCTCGGCGATCGCGTGGCCGAAGGCGCGGGCCTTCGCGTCGACCGCGGAGAAGAAGTCTCGCCCCTGCTTGGTCTGGTTGACCTGGTGCGCGACCGCGAATCCGGCCGCGACGCCGACGGTGAACCACAGAATGCTCTTCACGAGGTGCTCCTGCTCCTGATCGATGTGTCGCCGACGCGGTGCGCGCGGCACGCCTCGCATCAGTCTAGTGGCCGCACCGCAGGCGGTCGCCGGGTACGACACAGGGGCCGCGGGAAACCCCGCGACCCCTGTCTCGACTGCTCTGCGTCAGCGAGCTGCGTAGTACTCGACGACCAGCTGCACGTCACAGGTCACGGGGACCTCGGCGCGCTTCGGGCGACGGACGAGCTTCACCTGGAGCTTGTCGAGCTCGACCTCGAGGTACGCGGGGAGCTTGGGGAGCACGTCGACGTGACCGCCGGCAGCGGCGACCTGGAACGGCTCGGTGCCCTCGCTGCGTGCCTTGACGTGCACGAGCTGGCCCGGCTTCACGCGGAACGAGGGGCGGTCGACGAGCTGGCCGTCGACGAGGATGTGGCGGTGCACCACGAACTGGCGCGCCTGCGAGATGGTGCGGGCGAAGCCGGCACGCAGCACGATGGCGTCGAGACGCATCTCGAGCAGCTCGACCAGGTTCTCACCGGTCAGGCCGTCGGTGCGGCGCGCCTCGTTGAAGGCGATGCGCAGCTGCTTCTCGCGGATGCCGTACTGGGCGCGCAGGCGCTGCTTCTCGCGCAGACGAACGGCGTAGTCGCTGTCCTGCTTGCGCTTGGTGCGGCCGTGCTCACCGGGAGCGTACGGGCGCTTCTCCATGTAGCGGGCGGCCTTCGGGGTGAGGGCGACGCCGAGCGCACGGGAGAGGCGGGTCTTGCTACGTGACTGGTTCGACACGAATGTCCTTTCGGAAGAATCTCAAGTGAATTCGCGGCGCGTTCGTGCGCCGAAAATCTGTGTCAGAGGGATTCGCCAAGGGTGGATCGGCTACAGATCGCACCCGTTCGCCGGTGACTCTCTCGCAGCCGCGCTCGAGAATCAGGCTTCAGGCCAACGGAAATGATATCACGACCGTGGCGTGCGCCCCACCCGTTGCTCTCGGCCCGGAGTTCAGCGCCCGCCCCGCACGATGCGGCGCAGTTTCGCGAGCCGTGCAGAGACCTCGCGCTCGTTGCCGTGCTCGGTGGGCTCGTAGTACACGGCGCCGCGCAGCGACTCGGGCAGGTACTCCTGCGCGACGACGCCGATCTCGTCGTCGTGCGGGTACTTGTAGCCCTTGCCGTGGCCGAGCCGCTTCGCCCCCGGATAGTGCGCGTCGCGCAGGTGCTTCGGCACCCGGCCGGCCTTGCCGTCGCGCACGTCGGCGATCGCCCGGTCGATGCCCACGTAGGCCGCGTTCGACTTCGGAGCGGTGGCCAGGTGCACGACGGCCTGGGCGAGCGGGATGCGGCCCTCTGGCATGCCGATGAACTGCACGGCGTCGGCAGCGGCGACGGCGACGCCGAGCGCGCTCGGGTCGGCGAGGCCGATGTCTTCGGAGGCGAGCACGATGATGCGGCGCGCGATGAAGCGCGGGTCTTCGCCGGCCTCGATCATGCGCGCGAGATAGTGCAGCGAGGCGTCGACGTCGCTGCCACGCACCGACTTGATGAACGCGCTGATGACGTCGTAGTGCTCGTCGCCGTTGCGGTCGTAGCGCAGCAGCGCGCGGTCGACGGCACGCGCCACGATGTCGGTCGTGATGACGGGCGCAGCGGATGCCGCGGCATCCGTCTCGCCGTCGGCCGACGATTCGTCGTCGCCGGTGGCGTCAGGGGCAGCCTCGTCGTCGTCGTCGCCGTCGCTCGGCTCCGGCGCGGCGGGAGCCGCCTGCGCTGCGGCCACGGCGGCCGCCTCGAGCGCCGTGAGCGCACGTCGCGCATCGCCCGAGGCGAGCCGGATGATGGCGGCCCGCGCCTCGGGGTCGAGCGCCACCCTGCCCGACAGGCCGCGCGGATCGGCGACCGCCCGATCGACCAGCACCCCGAGGTCGTCATCGGTGAGGAGTTCGAGGGTGAGCAGCAGCGAACGAGACAGGAGCGGCGAGATGACCGAGAACGACGGGTTCTCGGTGGTCGCGGCCACGAGGATGACCCAGCCGTTCTCGACGCCCGGAAGCAACGCGTCTTGCTGGGCCTTCGTGAAGCGGTGGATCTCATCGAGGAAGAGCACCGTCGAGAGGCCGTAGAGATCGCGGCTCGCCCGCGCCTCCTCCATCACCTGGCGCACGTCGCGCACTCCGGCCGACACGGCCGAGAGTTCGACGAACTTGCGGCCCGACGAACGGGCGATCGCCTGGGCGAGCGTCGTCTTGCCGGTGCCGGGCGGCCCCCAGAGGATGACGGAGACCGACCCCGACTCCCCCGAACGATCGCCGGCGAGGGCGACGAGCGGCGACCCGGGCGTCAACAGGTGCCGCTGACCGGCCACCTCGTCGAGGCTCGTCGGGCGCATGCGCACCGCGAGCGGGGTCGCGCCGGAACGCAGCCCCGGGCCGGAATCCACCATGCCGTCAAGCGTAGTCGCGGCATCCGACACCGGGGGCCGGGCCCGAATCGACCACGCGACCGACCCGAGTCGCGGCATCCGACGCCGGATCTCGGCCCCTGATCGGTGCGGCGATTGGTCTGGGCACCCCGCCTTGCGTAGAGTCGGCACGCAGGAGTCCCGAGAAGGAGCATGCGTGGCATCGAACGACCGACAGGCGCGTGAAGAACGAGCGCGCCTTCGCACCTACCAGGCACGCCAGGAAGTCCACACCAGGAAGGCACGCCGGCGCACCCGCGACAACGTGATCGCAGTGCTCGCGCTCGTCGTCGTGCTGGCACTCGCGACGGCCGCCCAGCTCTTCTACTTCAGCGGCGGACCCGGCGCCGATCCCGTCGCCACCGCGACGCCCACGCCGACCCCGACTCCCGCCGAAGGCGAGAACCAGGGCGACGTGCCGTCGGCCGACCTCGCCGAGAACCGCACCTGGACCGGCACGCTCACGCTCAACGACATCCCCCTCGGCGTCGAACTCGACGGCGCTGCCGCGCCGCAGGCCGTCTCGAGCGAGATCAGCCTCATCCAGTCGGGCTTCTACACCGGCACGAGCTGCCACCGCCTCACGACCGAGGGCATCTGGGTGCTGCAGTGCGGCGACCCGAGCGGCGACGGCACCGGCGGTCCCGGCTACAGCTACGGCCCCGTCGAGAACGCTCCCGCCGACGGGCTCTACCCGGCCGGCACGATCGCGATGGCACGTGCCGCATCGCAGTACAGCAACGGCAGCCAGTTCTTCATCGTCTACGAGGACACGACGCTTCCCGGCGACACCGGCGGATACACGGTCATCGGCAAGGTGACGAACGGTCTCGAGGAACTCCGCGCCGGCGTGCTCGACGCCGGCACGAGCGACGGCGCCGGCGACGGCGCCCCCGCCGTACCGACCACGATCACGGCGTTCACGATCGAGTGACGGCCCGCGCCGCCCCTCGGCGGTGCAATAGGCTTGATGCCGTCAACGTCGCCTCCGGGCGGCATCCGACATACGACAGGGTGAGGCCGTGACCGATTCAGATCAGCAACCGTGGGGCCGCGTCGACGAGACGGGCACCGTCTTCGTGCGCACGAGCGACGGCGAACGAGCGGTCGGGCAGTACCCCGACGGTTCGGCTGAAGAGGCACTCGCCTACTTCGAGCGCAAGTACGCCGACCTCGCGGGCCAGGTGGGCCTGCTCGAGCAGCGCGTCCGCCGCGGTGCTCCCGCGGCAGATGTCGCGAAGGCCGTCGCCACCCTCCGTTCCTCGGTCTCCACCGCGAACGCCGTCGGCGACCTCGAGTCGCTCGCACAGCGTCTCGAGGCGCTCTCCGGCACCACCAAGGAGCTGACGGAGCAGCAGCAGGCCGAGTCGAAGGCCGCGGTCGCCGAGGCGATCGCCGAGCGCACCGCGATCGTCGAGGCCGCCGAAGCACTCGCGGCCAGCGACCCTGCGAAGACGCAGTGGAAGCAGGCGACCGCCGAACTCGACGAGCTCTTCGCCCGCTGGCAGCTCCACCAGCAAGACGGCCCCCGCCTGCCGAAGAACGAGGCCAATGAGCTGTGGAAGCGCTTCCGCGCCGCTCGCTCGACGATCGAGACGCACCGGAAGGCCTTCTTCGCCGAGCTCGACGCCGCGCACCGCGACGTGCGCACCCGCAAGCAGGCGCTGATCGAGCGTGCCGAGGCACTCGCGCCGCGCGGCGCCGACGCGGTGGGCGACTACCGGCACCTGCTCGACGAGTGGAAGCTCGCCGGCCGTGCGGGCAAGAAGCTCGACGACGCGCTGTGGGCGAAGTTCAAGGCCGCAGGCGACGTGCTCTTCAGCGCCAAGGCCGAGATCGACGCGCAGGAGGACGAGAGCTACCGGGCGAACCTCGACGAGAAGCTCGCGCTCCTCACGGAGGCGGAGCCGCTGCTGACCGCGAAGGACCCCAAGCAGGCCCGCGCCGACCTCAACAAGGTCCAGCGCAAGTGGGACGAGATCGGCAAGGTTCCGCGCGATCAGGTGCGGGTCGTCGAAGACCGGCTCCGCAAGATCGAGAACCACGTGAAGTCGCTCGAGGAGGAGCGCTGGCAGCGCGAGGACCCCGAGAAGAAGGCTCGCTCCGAGGGCATGCTCGGCCAGCTGCATGACGCGATCGACAAGCTCGAAGCCGAGCTCGCCGCCGCTGAGGCGTCCGGCGACGCGAAGGCCGCGGCATCCGCCCGCGAAGCCCTCGACGCACGCCGTGCCTGGCTGAAGGCCGTCGGCGGCTGAGTCCGCCTCGCCTGATCGCGGTCTCTGCCGCGATCGGGCGAATCGGCGGTGCGTTCTCCACAGATGGCCGCCGTCTGCGTCCTGAGGCGCTCGGGTGTCGCAGCATGTCCGTATGGCCAAGCTCCCGACCGTGCTCAGCATCGACGACCTCTCGATCGCCGAGCTCTGCGCTGCGCGCATCGACGGCGAACTCATGATGATCGACGAGGCATGGGCGCCGGTCGACGAACCCGATCTGCCGTCACTGCGCGCAGCGGCCGTCGCGCTGCGCGCCCCTCGCACCCTCGTGATCGAACGGCACTCTGCGGCGTGGGTGCACGGCGCACTCACCGCTCCCCCGACGCTGGCCCGGTTCTGCGTGCCGCGAACCGCCAGAGTGGCCCTGGTCTCAGGCCCGCGACTGGTCGTGCGCGAAGTGGCGATCGAACCCGACGAGATCATCGAGTACCCACGCGCGAGGTGCACCACTCCGGTGCGCACCGGCTTCGACCTGCTTCGCGACCCCGCAGAGCCCGATGGCGAGGTCGAGTCGATCGTCACCGCGCTCTGCGCAGACCACCCGGGGCTCCGCGCCGACCTGCGTCGTCGGCTCGAGGACTCGACACGCATGCCCCATCGCGGGCTCGCCCTCCGACGGTTCGACCGTGTCGAGGCGATGCTCGCGGATGGCCGAGAGCGGCAGGGTCGGCGTCAGCCGTCGCTGACGCGGTAGACGTCGTAGACGGCGTCGATGCGACGCACCGCGTTGAGCACGCGATCGAGGTGCGTCGTGTCACCCATCTCGAACACGAAGCGACTGAGCGCGAGGCGGTCGGTCGAGGTCGAGACATTGGCCGAGAGAATATTGACGTGGTGCTCCGACAGCACGCGCGTGACGTCGGAGAGCAACCCGGCACGGTCGAGCGCCTCGATCTGGATCTGCACGAGGAACACGCTCTTCGAGCTCGGCGCCCACTCCACGTCGATCATGCGCTCGGGCTCCTGCATGAGGCTCTGCACGTTGTGGCAGCTCGCCTGGTGCACCGAGACTCCTGCGCCGCGGGTGACGAATCCGACGATCTCGTCGCCCGGCACTGGGGTGCAGCATCTGGCGAGCTTCACGAGGATGTCGGGAGCACCACGCACGAGCACTCCCGAGTCGGAGTGCCGCGGCAACGGCCGGGAACGCACCGGGATCGGCAGGTCGGGCTCGTCGCCCTCGTCGACGTCGCGTACGAGTGCGACGACCTTCTCGAGCACCGACTGCGTCGACACGTGGCCTTCGCCGACGGCGGCGTACAGCGAGGAGACATCGTCGTATCGCAGTTGCGCTGCGACCTCGGCGAAGGACTCCTGGTTCATGAGCTTCTGCAGCGGCAGGTTCTGCTTGCGCATGGCGCGGGCGATCGCGTCGCGCCCCTGCTCGATCGCCTCGTCGCGCCGCTCCTTGGTGAACCACTGTCGGATCTTGTTGCGGGCGCGAGGGCTCTTGACGAAGCCCAGCCAGTCCTTGCTCGGCCCCGAGTCGGGGTTCTTCGAGGTGAACACCTCGACGACGTCGCCGCTCGACAGCTCGCTCTCGAGCGGAACGAGCCGGCCGTTGACCTTCGCACCCATCGTGCGGTGACCGACCTCGGTGTGCACCGCATAGGCGAAGTCGACGGGGGTCGCACCCGCGGGCAGGCCGATCACCCGACCCTTCGGCGTGAAGACGTAGACCTCTTTGGCGCCGATCTCGAACCGCAGCGAGTCGAGGAACTCCCCGGGATCGGCGGTCTCGGCCTGCCAGTCGGAGATGTGGGCGAGCCACGCCATGTCGGTCTCGTTCTGACCGGACTTGTCGGCGGTGCGGCCGCCCGCCATGCGCTCCTTGTACTTCCAGTGCGCGGCGACGCCGTACTCGGCTCGCTGGTGCATGTCGTGCGTGCGGATCTGGATCTCGACCGCGCGCCCCTTCGGGCCGATGACGGTCGTGTGCAGCGACTGATACAGGTTGAACTTCGGCGTCGCGATGTAGTCCTTGAAGCGGCCGGGCAGCGGGGTCCACCTCGCGTGGATCGCACCGAGCACCGCATAGCAGTCGCGCACCGAGTTCACGAGCACTCGGATGCCGACGAGGTCGTAGATCTCGTCGAAGTCGCGGCCGCGCACGATCATCTTCTGGTAGATCGAGTAGTACTGCTTGGGGCGCCCGACGACCTTGCCGCGGATCTTCGCGGCCTTCAGGTCGTCGGTGATGAGGTCGATGACGTTCTGCACGAACTCTTCGCGCTGCGGGGTGCGCTGCTTGACGAGACTCTCGATCTCGGCATAGAGCTTCGGGTAGAGCACGGCGAACGAGAGGTCTTCGAGCTCCCACTTGATCGTCTGGATGCCGAGGCGGTGCGCGAGCGGCGCATAGATCTCGAGCGTCTCGGTCGCCTTGCGAGCAGCGGATGCCGCGGGCACGAAGCCCCACGTGCGCGCGTTGTGCAGCCGGTCGGCGAGCTTGATGATGAGCACGCGGATGTCCTTCGACATCGCGACGATCATCTTGCGAACGGTCTCCGCCTGCGTGGAGTCCCCGTACTTGACCTTGTCGAGCTTCGTGACGCCGTCGACGAGCATCGCGATCTCGTCGCCGAAGTCGGCGCGCACCTGGTCGAGCGTGTACGCGGTGTCTTCGACGGTGTCGTGCAGCAGCGCCGCCGCGACGGTCTTCGACCCGATGCCCAGGTCGGCGAGGATCTGCGCGACCGCGATCGGGTGCGTGATGTACGGCTCACCGCTCTTGCGCTTCTGCCCCTCGTGGGCGCGCTCGGCGACCGTGTAGGCCCGCTCGATGAGCGAGAGATCCGCCTTCGGGTGGTGCATCCGCACCGTGCGCATGAGCGTGTCGACCGCGCCGGAGGGCTGCGCCTTCGAGAAGATGCGGGGCACCAGACGGCGCAGCGATGCCGTCGAGTTGACTCCCGCTTCCGTCATCGCTCACCTCCGGAACTCAATTATCGCCGCTCCGGAGGCTTCGACGCGCCACACGGCTCACGCCGGCCGCGAACATCATGCGGTGGGCAGCGCCTCGGCTCCCGTCGAAACGGATGCCGCGCGCTCACGCTCCTTCAGGACCTTCTGGTCATGGCGGCTGATCGCCGGCTCCCCCTCGCGCAGCTGCGAGTAGAGCGGAGCCGCGACGAACACCGTCGACCAGGTGCCGACGAGGATGCCGATGAGCAGTGCCAGCGAGATGTCGCGGAGCGTGTCGGCTCCGAGCACACCGGCGCCGATGAAGAGGATCGCCGCGACGGGCAGCGCAGCCACGACGCTCGTGTTGATCGAGCGCACGAGGGTCTGGTTGACCGCGAGGTTCACCGATTCGGCGAAGGTGCGCCGCGACTCCTGACCGTCTTCTGCGGTGTTCTCACGAATCTTGTCGAACACCACGACGGTGTCGTACAGCGAGTAGCTGAGGATCGTGAGGATACCGATGGTCGCCGCCGGGCTGATCTCGAAGCCGACCGCGGCATAGATGCCCACGGTCACGACGAGGTCGCCGATCAGCGCGAGGATCGCCGCGAGCGACATCTTCCAGGTGCGGAAGTACAGCGCCATGATGATGCCCGCGAGCAGGAGGAACGCGACGAGGCCGACAAGGGCCTGCCGAGTGACGTCCGCGCCCCAGCTGGGGCCGATGAACGAGGAGGTGACCTCCGACTCGGGCACGTCGTACGCCTCGGCGAGAGCGCCGGTCACGTCCTCGGAATCTGCTTGCTCGAGCTGGTCGGTCTGCACACGCACGCCGGTTCCACCGATGATCGCGACACGCACCTCGGCGTCGGGAACGACGGAGTGAACCGCCTCGATGGCGGGCTCAGGGGTGGCGTTCTCGACCTGCGCGATCTGGAACTGCGAGCCGCCGCGGAACTCGATGCTGAAGTTGACGCCGGTGAGCAGCGGCACGACGACCGACAGCAGGATCAGGATCCCGGCGATCGTGTACCACTTCTTGCGGCCTCCCACGAAGTTGAAGGAGCGCTTGCCGGTGTAGAGGTCGTTGCCGAAGGTCGTGAGACGGTTCGCCATCAGGACTCCTTCCCTTCGTCGGACGAATCGGAGGCGCCCACTGCAGCAGCGGCCTTCCGTTCGGCGATCGTCTGGCGGCGCTGCGCTTCCTTCGCGCTGGCCGCGGTCTTCTTCGCCGGCTGTCCGACAGGCTTGCGGAACTCGGCACGGCCGCGGTACACGGCTCCGAGCGCGTTCGGGTCGAGACCCGACCAGGGGTTGCCGCTGGAGAAGAAGCGGGTCTGCGCGAGCAGCTGCAGCATCGGGTGCGTGAACAGGATGACCACGACGACGTCGATGATCGTCGTGAGTCCGAGCGTGTACGCGAAGCCCTTGACACTGCCGACGGCGAGCACGAAGAGCACGATGGCTGCGAGCAGGTTGGTGGCCTTCGATGCGAGCACGGTTCGGAATGCGCGCTTCCAACCCGCCTCGACTGCACCGACGAGTGGCCTGCCGTCTCGGAGTTCGTCTCGAACGCGTTCGAAGTAGATGATGAACGAGTCCGCGGTGAAACCGATCGAGACGATGAGGCCCGCGATGCCGGCCAGCGACAGGCGGTACCCCTCGCGCCACGACAGGATCGTGATCATCAGGTAGGTGATGATGCCTACGATCACGAGCGAGGCGATCGTGACCGATGCGAGGGCGCGGTACTGGAAGATCGTGTAGATCACCACGAGGATGAGGCCGATGAGGCCGGCGATCAGGCCCGACTGGAGCTGTGAGGTGCCGAGCGTCGGCGAGATCGTGTCGGACGACTGCACCGTGAAGCTGATCGGCAGTGCGCCGAACTTCAGCTGGTCGGCGAGCGCCTTGGACGAGGCCTGGTCGAAGCTGCCGGTGATCTGCGGCTTGCCGTCGGTGATCGCGCCGTTCATCGACGGCGCGGTGAGCACCTGGCCGTCGAGCACGAACGCGAACTGGTCGCGGGGCGTCTGGCCCTGCAGGCCGAACAGGCGGGTGCTGACCGTGGCGAAGTCTTCGGTGCCCTCTGCGTCGAACACGATGTTGACGGCCCACTGGCCCGTCGATGCACCGGTCTGCGTCTGCACCATGCCGTTGGTGGCGTCGACGATGTTCTCGCCGCTCGCCTCCACCGGGCCGAGCAGGTACTTCGCGGTACGGGTCACGTCGCACGTGACGAGGGGCTCGTCGGCCGGTGCCACGTTCGCGGAGTTCTCGTCGATCTGCGAGCAGTCGAAGTCGTCGAACTCCTGCTGCAGCGCAGGCGTGACCCACGAGGGGTCGCTGCCGTCCGTCGGCTTCGCCGTCGGGGTCGACTCGAGCTCTTCCGCAGGAGCCTCGGCCGGCTCGGGGCTCGCGCTCGGGTCGATCGCCGTGTTGGTCGCCGCGTCGGCGAGCAGCACGGCCCGGAGCTCGAGCTTCGCCGACTGCTGGATGCGCGCCCGAGTCTGGTCGTCGAGTTCGCCCGGGATGCGGACGACGACGTTCTGGCCCTCGGTGTTGATCTCGGCTTCGGAGACGCCCGAGGCGTCGACGCGCTGGCGGATGATCGAGACCGCCTGGTCGAGCTGCTCCTGCGAGACGCTCGCGCCGGTCTCGACCTTGGGCTCGAGGATGATCTGCGTGCCGCCCTCGAGGTCGAGCGCGAGCTTCGGAGTCCACGACCCGCCGCCCCAGATGACGCCGGCGGCATTGATGCCGAACAGCAGCGCGATGATGACACCCAGCCAGGTGAGTGATCTCCATGCCTTGCGCACGGGGGTCGGCCGGGATGACCGCTTCGATGGTGCAGCCACGTGTTCCGCTTTCTCTGCAGAGAGCCCGCGCGTCAGCGCACGGGCCCAGCCTGGGGTTGAGTCTTAGTCGTCCGACTTCTTGGTGTCGGGCTTCTCGTCGGTCGCGTCCGTCGAGGTCGCATCGGTCTCGGCATCGAGACGCTCGCCGAACTCGGGCTCGCCCTCGATCGCTGCGGACTCTTCGACGACGTCGGCCTTCGGCTCGACGACGCGTGCGACCGTCTGGCGGTGCACGGTGAGCACGGTGCCCGGGGAGGTCTCGAGGAGCACCTGGTTCTCGTCTTCATCGATCGAGAGGATGGTGCCGAAGACGCCGAAGTTGGTCATCACCTTCGCGCCAGGCTGCACCTTCGACTGCAGTTCGCGGGCGTCTGCCTGACGCTTGCGCGAGTTGCGGAACATGAAGAAGATGAGCACCGCCAGGACGGCGAGCATGATGATGGTGAACGGATCGAACGTCATGAGAGGAGAAGTACCTTCCGGAGTGCGACGCGCGCACGAAGTCGTCGGTGCTGAGGGGTCAGCTTCAAGGATTATAGGTCATCGATCGGAAGCGCCGCTGCCGCATCGGGCGCATCAGCCGCGAGACCGAAGTGACGCCAGGCCGCAGGAGTGGCGACGCGCCCCCTCGGCGTTCGGGTGATGAGCCCGATGCGCACGAGGAACGGCTCGACGACGGCCTCGATCGTCTCGGCCTCTTCGCCCACCGAGACGGCGAGCGTGTTGAGGCCGACCGGCCCGCCGCCGAAGCGCGTGAGGATCATCTCCATGACGGCGCGGTCGAGGCGATCGAGCCCCAGCGGGTCGACGTCGTAGAGCTCGAGGGCGGCGCGGACGGCGCCGAGGTCGACGCGTTCACCGTGCACGAGCGCGTAGTCGCGCACCCGCCGGAGCAGCCGGTTCGCGATGCGCGGCGTGCCGCGGCAGCGCCCGGCGATCTCGGCGAGTGCCTCCTTGTCGGCATCGAGGCCGAGCATGGTGCCGGCACGCGCGAGGACCTGTTCGAGTTCGGCCTCGTCGTAGAACTCGAGGTGCGCGGTGAAGCCGAACCGGTCGCGCAGCGGGTTCGGCAGCAGCCCGGCGCGCGTGGTCGCCCCGACGAGCGTGAACGGCGACAGGTCGAGCGGCACCGAGGTCGCCCCCGCTCCCTTGCCGACCATGATGTCGATGCGGAAGTCCTCCATGGCGAGGTAGAGCATCTCTTCGGCCGAACGCGCCATGCGGTGGATCTCGTCGATGAAGAGCACCTCGCCGGGCACGAGCGAGCTGAGGATGGCGGCGAGGTCGCCGGCGTGCTGGATGGCCGGACCGCTCGACATGCGCAGCGGGCGCCCGCCCTCGTGGGCGACGATCATCGCGAGGGTCGTCTTGCCGAGACCCGGAGGGCCCGCGAGCAGGATGTGGTCGGGTGTGCGCTGCTGCAGCGTCGCCGCGGTGAGCAGCAGTTGCAGCTGCCCGCGCACGCGGGTCTGGCCGACGAACTCGCCGAGGCTCTTGGGCCGGAGCGCGCCCTCGAACGCGAGCTCGGCCTCTGAGGCGAGCACCGGGTCGGTCAGGTCGAGATCGTCGCTCATCGTGCCCGCCCGGTCTGCTGCGCGGGGCCGAGCCGTGCGAGCGTGAGCCGCAACAGCGTCGGCACCGACGCGGCCTCGATGTCGGATGCCGCGGCGATCGTCTCGTCGACGGCCTCTGCCGCGACCCGCTCCGACCAGCCGAGGCCGGTGAGCGCCGCGAGCACGCTGTCTGCGGCGCCGCCGGCGACGACCGGTGCGTGCGGCGTCGACACGGCCGGCGCGACGAGCTTGCCTGCGAGCGAGACGGTGATGAGCTTCGCGGTCTTCGGGCCGATGCCGCTCACCTTGCGGAAGACGGCGTCGTCGTCGCGCTGCACGGCCTCGGCGATCTGGCCGGGCGAGAGCACCGAGAGCACGCCCAGCGCCGATTTCGGCCCGACGCCCGTGACGCCGATGAGCAGGTCGAAGACGTCGAGCTCGTCGCGCGTGGCGAAGCCGAAGAGCGTCAGCGAGTCTTCGCGCACCACGAGCGTGGTGTGCACGGATGCCTCGTTGCCCTCGCGCATCGAGAGGGCGAGGGCCGGGGTCGTATTCACGTGGAACCCCACCCCGCCGACCTCGATCACGACCGAACCACCGGCAGCTGCGAGCACACGGCCACGAAGAGAGGAGATCACCGCTTCAGCCTACGGGCCGCCCCCGACACCGAGGCGGAGCGCTCCGCGGCGAGCCACGCCCGCTGGGCCGGCGTGAGGGCGGAGTCGTCGGCCGAGCCGTCGGCTCCGTCGCGCACGGCGGCGCCTGCGACGCCCCCGGTGCGCCAGGCGTGGCAGATCGCCAGGGCGAGGGCGTCGGCGGCATCCGCTGGTTTCGGCACCTCGTCGAGTCCGAGGATGCGCGCAACCATGGCGCCGACCTGCTTCTTGTCTGCACGCCCGTAGCCGGTGATCGCAGCCTTCACCTCGCTCGGCGTGTGCAGCGCGACCGGAAGTGCGCGGCGGGCGGCGATCAGCATGGCGACGCCCGAGATCTGGGCGGTGCCCATGATCGTCGAGACGTCGCTTCGTGCGAAGACGCGCTCGAGCGCGACGGCCTGGGGCCGGTGCTCCTCGATGATCGCCTCGAGCCCCTCGGCGATGCGCACGAGTCGGCGCGGCGTGTCGAGCTCGGCGGGCGAGCGCAGCACCACGACGTCGACGAGTCGCGCCGTGCGGTTCGGCTCGACATCGACGACGCCCACGCCGCATCGCGTGAGGCCGGGGTCGATGCCGAGCACTCGCACGGCGATCGGCTAGTCCGCTTCGAGCTCGGCCTGCACCTCGGGGGTGAGGTCGAAGTTGCTGTAGATGTTCTGCACGTCGTCGCTGTCTTCGAGCGCGTCGATGAGACGGAACACCTTGCGGGCGGTCTCGGCGTCGATCTCGACCTTGAGCGACGGCACGAACGCGGCATCCGCCGAGTCGTAGTCGATGCCGGCCTCCTGCAGCGCGGTGCGCGCGGCGACCATGTCGGATGCCTCGGTGATGACCTCGAAGGTCTCGCCCTCGTCGGTGACCTCTTCAGCACCGGCGTCGAGCACCGCGCCGAGCACGTCGTCTTCGCTGAGACCCTCGGTCTTCGCGACGACGATGACGCCCTTGCGTGCGAAGTTGTACGCGACGGAACCCGGGTCGGCCATGGTGCCGCCGTTGCGGGTCATGAGCGTGCGCACCTCGGCGGCCGCGCGGTTCTTGTTGTCGGTGAGGCACTCGATGAGGAGCGCGACGCCGTTGGGGCCGTAGCCCTCGTACATGATCGTCGTGTAGTCGATCGACTCACCGGTCAGGCCGGCGCCGCGCTTGATGGCGCGGTCGATGTTGTCGTTCGGGACGGAGGTCTTCTTCGCCTTCTGCACGGCGTCGACCAGGGTCGGGTTGCCGGAGAGATCGGCGCCGCCCATCTTCGCGGCGACCTCGATGTTCTTGATGAGCTTCGCGAACGACTTCGCACGGCGCGAATCGATGATCGCCTTCTTGTGCTTGGTCGTCGCCCACTTGGAATGCCCGGACATGCGTCTCCTGAATCGAATCCTCGCGCGGCCGGGCCACGGCTCGCGCGCCACCATTCTAAGTCAGCGACGCGCACCCGCCACGCGCTCCTTCGGTGCGGGATGCAGACGGCGGAGCGCTCGCTCGTAGCCGCGGCGACCGAACAGGCGGTAGGCGAGCCGCATCGGCGCGGGCAGTTCGCGCTCCATCCATGCGGCGCGGTCGGCCTCGGGCACCGCCTCCATCATGAGCCCCAGCAGCAGGAAGAGGGGCAGCGGCGGCTTCTCGTGCTGGGCGTGCGCCTCGATCTCGTCCCACTCGGCGGTGGAGAGCACCGCGTCGAGCACGGGGAACGCCTCGCGCTCCTCGTCGGCGAGGTGTTCGGCGAGGCTCCGGTCGACCTCGTCGAGCGCCGCCGCCAGGCGCTCGGCCGACGCGGCATCCGCGCCGCTCGCCGTCCAGGCGTCGATGCGGGCGTCGACCTCGTCGAGCTGGTCGGAGACGGTCTGGTGCTGCTTCCGCATCAGGGCGACATGGAGGCCGCAGGCGGGCGCGCGCTCGGTCATCCGGTCCCAGAAGAAGTCGTCTTCGGCATGGTGGTGCACGTGCAGCAGCTTCGTGAGGCCGTGCAGGTGCTTCGAGAGGAAGGCGGCCCGATGCACATCGCCGGGCACGACGTCGCGCACGAGCGCGGGCGCCTCGCCGAAGAGCCGGCGGAACATCCGGTGGATGAGCACGATCTCGTCGCTGCGGCAGGACGTCTCGGGCGCGCCGGTGACGGCCGGCGCGCCGGAACTGGGGAGTCGAGTGGTCATGGGAAGTCAGCGAAGCGGATGCCACGGCATCCCGCCCCCGTGACGACCCGCCCTTCGGCTCGGTGCCTCCCCTGAACTCCGGTGCTCGCAGGGAGCCGGGATTCGGGCTCAGCCGAGCATCTTGCGGAGGGTTCGCAGGTTGCGGTTCGTCGTCGACGGCTTGAACCGTGCCTTGGCGAGCAACTTCGCGAACGGCGTGTCGACGGTGGTGCCCTTCACGGGGTTCCAGTAGACGACGCCGTCGCCTCGTGCGATCGGGTCGACCTCGGCGTCGGCGTCGGCGGCGAACCCCGCGAGTTCGTCGATGACCGCGGATTCGGACGCGAAGATCACCCACGGCTGCCGACGCTCATCGTCGGCGTCGAACGGGAACCCGTCGACCGCGCGCTGCAGTTCGGCGCGGGTGACGAGCACGATCCACGCGTCGTAGTCGAAGCGCTCGCGGAGCGCCTGCTCGATGCGCGCCTTCAGCGCCTCGCGGGTCTCCTTCGTCTCGCTCTCGAACACGACGTTGCCGCTCGCGAGCACCGTGCGGACTCCCCCGAAGCCGAGGCGCAGGAACAGTTCGCGCAGGTCTGCTGATCTCACGGTGATGCCCCCGACGTTGACACCGCGGAGCAGTGCGATGAAGTCGGCCATGCTGCGACCTTAGCGAGCGCCGCCGACCTCCCGCATCGCCCGGTCTGCAGCGCGCCGTGCGTCAGCTGGAGATCGGGACGCGGGCGCGCACCTTCGCGAGGAAGTATTCGTGGAATCGGTGCTCCCCCGTGATCTCGGGGTGGAAGCTCGTGCCGAGGAGGTTGCCCTGTTCGACGGCGACGACGCGCCCGTCGGCGAGCGTTGCGAGCGGCGTCGCGGCGGCGCCGACCGACTCGACGACCGGCCCGCGGATGAACACCGCGTGCACCGGCACCTCGCCGAGCGCCGGGATGTCGAGGTCGGTCTCGAACGACTGGTTCTGCGAGCCGAAGGCGTTGCGGCGCACGACGACGTCGAGGCCGCCGAGCGACTCCTGGCCGGCGATCGCGTCGAGCACCGTGTCGGCGAGCATGATGAGTCCGGCGCAGGTGCCGTAGACCGGGAGCCCGCCGGCGATCGCGGCCTTCAGCGGCGCCTGCAGCCCGAAGGTGCGCGCGAGCTTGTCCATGACGCTCGACTCGCCGCCCGGGATCACGAGACCGTCGACCGCGTCGAGCTCCTCGGGGCGACGCACGAGCGAGACGTCGGCGCCGAGCGTCGCGAGCACGTGCGCGTGCTCGCGGAAGTCCCCCTGGAGGGCGAGCACCCCGACGCGGGGGCCGGCCGAAGCCGACGCCCCCGCATCGAGGGAACCGCTCCTGAGGCTCGTGGTCACCAGCCGCGCTCGGCGAGGCGGTGCGGTGCGGCGAGGTCGGCGACGTTGATGCCGACCATGGCCTCGCCGAGGCCGCGCGAGACGGCGGCGACGACCGAGGGGTCGTCGTAGAACGTGGTCGCCTTGACGACGGCCGCTGCGCGCGCCTCGGGGTTGCCCGACTTGAAGATGCCCGAGCCGACGAACACGCCGTCGGCGCCGAGCTGCATCATCATCGCGGCATCCGCCGGGGTGGCCACGCCGCCGGCGACGAAGAGCACGACCGGGAGCTTGCCGGTCTCGGCGACCTCGAGCACGAGCTCGTACGGCGCCTGCAGCTCCTTCGCCGCGACGTAGAGCTCGTCCTTCGTCATCGAGCGCAGCACGTTGATCTCGGAGGAGATCTTGCGGATGTGCTTGGTCGCCTCGGAGACGTCGCCGGTGCCGGCCTCGCCCTTCGAGCGGATCATCGCGGCACCCTCGTTGATGCGGCGGAGCGCCTCACCGAGGTTCGTGGCACCGCAGACGAAGGGGGTGTTGAACGCCCACTTGTCGATGTGGTTCACGTAGTCGGCGGGCGAGAGCACCTCGGACTCGTCGATGTAGTCGACGTCGAGGGCCTGCAGCACCTGCGCCTCGACGAAGTGACCGATGCGGGCCTTCGCCATGACGGGGATCGACACCTCGGCGATGATCGCGTCGATGAGGTCGGGGTCGCTCATGCGGGCGACGCCGCCCTGCGAGCGGATGTCGGCGGGCACGCGCTCGAGGGCCATGACGGCGACGGCGCCGGCGTCCTCGGCGATGCGCGCCTGCTCGGGGGTGACGACGTCCATGATGACGCCGCCCTTCAGCATCTCGGCGAGGCCGCGCTTCACGCGGCTCGAACCCGTTTCGGATACGGTCACAGGGGGATCCTCTCGGACGTGCGCGACACTCTGTCGCGCATCAGGACTCGGACGTGCGCGGCACCTTGTCGCGCATCAGAACAGACCAACAGAAGTATTGTCCTAGGCCAAAAGATAGCATGGTCGCAGAGACGAGGAAGGGCGGTTCGACATCATCGACATCGAAGGTCGCTCAGCGGCGGAGATCGCCGACAGCCTGCGCACGCTGATCGAACGCGGCACGCTGCGCCCCGGCGATGCACTCCCGCCGGTCCGCACGCTGGCGGAGCACCTCGGCGTCAATCGCAACACCGCCGTCTCGGCCTACCGGCAGCTCATGAACGCCGGCATCGTGATCACCCTCGGTCGCGGCGGCACCCGCGTGGCCGGCGCTTCCACCGTCGCCCAAGAGGGCTTCGCCGCCGACACGGCGCTCCGCGACATCGGCACCGGCAACCCAGATCCGTCGCGCATTCCCGACCCCTCCCACGCGCTGGCGAGCATCGCCCGGCGCCCCGTGCTCTACGGCGAACCCGTCATCGATCCCGACCTGGCCCGCTGGGCGCAGGAGTGGATGAGCGCTGACCTGCCTCCCGCGATCCCGATGCGCATCACCGTGACGAGCGGCGCCGGCGACGCCGTCGAGCGGCTGCTCGCCCAGGCGCTCACCCGCGATGACGCCGTCGCGCTCGAGGACCCGTGCTTCCTCACGAGCATCCACACCGTGCGCGTCGCCGGCTACCGCGCGGTGCCCGTGCCGATCGACGACGAGGGCATGACCGTCGACGGCCTCAGGGCGGCGCTCGAACAGGGTGTGCGAGCCGTCATCTGCACGCCGCGCGCGCAGAACCCCACGGGGGCGAGCCTCTCCGAAGGGCGTGCCGCCGAGCTGCGCGCCGTGCTCCGCGACCACCCCTACGTGCTCGTCATCGAAGACGACCACTACTCGCTGCTCTCGCAGTTGCCGTACCACTCCCTCATCGGCACCGAGCATCGCCGGTGGGCGCTCGTGCGCTCGGTCTCGAAGTTCCTCGGTCCCGACATGTGCCTCGCCGTCACGGCCTCCGACCCCGAGACCGCCGACCGGCTCGCGATGCGGTTGACCCCGGGCACCACGTGGGTGAGCCACCTGCTGCAGCGGCTCGTGCGCGCCCTCGCGACCGACCCCGAGGTCGCGGCCGGCATCCGCGCGGCGGGCGAGCACTACGCCGCCCGCAACGCCGCCTTCGCCGAGCTGCTCACCGCCGAGGGCCTCCCGACGAAGGCGGGCGACGGACTGAACGTCTGGGTCCCGCTCGGTGCGCCCGCCCGCGCCGTCTCCGAGCAGCTCATGCGCCGCGGGTGGCTCGCCAGGCCCGGTGACGAATTCGCACTCGGCGGCGGCGAGGCATCCGATCACCTCCGCCTCACCGTGCACGACCTCGACGACGCCGACCTGCGGAAGCTGGCCGCCGATCTCGGCGCCTCCGTTCGCGCGGTTCGCCGGTAGCGGCGGCGCCGCGACCGGGCATCGGCGGCGGAGGTGCGATGATCGAGCGGTGAAGATTCTCTCGATCCAGTCCGCGGTCGCCTACGGTCATGTCGGCAACTCGGCCGCCGTCTTCCCTTTGCAGCGCATCGGCGTCGAGGTGTTGCCGGTCTACACCGTCAACTTCTCGAACCACACCGGCTACGGCGCCTGGCGCGGACCGATGATCAGCCCCGACGACGTGCGCGATGTCATCACGGGCATCGAGGAGCGCGGCGTGTTCCCGCAGATCGACGTCGTGCTCTCGGGCTACCAGGGCGGCGAGGGCATCGCCGACGTCATCCTCGATGCGGTCTCGCGGGTCAAGGCCGCGAACCCCGACGCCGTGTACGCCTGCGACCCGGTCATGGGCAACGCGAAGTCCGGATGCTTCGTGGCCCCTGCCATCCCGATCCTGCTGCGCGACCGCGTGGTGCCCGCGGCCGACATCATCACGCCCAACCAATTCGAGCTGGGCTTCCTCACCGAGACCGAGCCCGACACGCTCGAGTCGACGCTGGCGTCGGTCGACCTGGTGCGCGCCACCGGCCCGCGCACCGTGCTCGTGACGAGCGTGGAGCGACCCGACCGCGAGGAGGGCACGATCGAGATGCTCGCCGTCGACGACTCGGGGGCCTGGATCGTGCAGACCCCGCTGCTGCCGATGAAGGCGAACGGCTCGGGCGACGTCACCGCGGCGCTCTTCACGGCGCACTACCGTCGCACGGGCGACGCGGCCGAAGCGCTCGCTCGCGCCACCTCGAGCGTCTTCGACCTGCTCTCGCTCACGCACACCTCGGGCGAACGCGAGCTGCAGCTCGTCGAGGCGCAGGAGTTCTACGCGAACCCGGGCCTGCAGTTCACCGTGCGCCAGGTGCGCTGACGGCCCCGGCCCGGCCCGCGTCAGCGAATCACGCTGATGCGGGCCACGCCTCGGCGATCTCCTGACGCACCTCGCCGAGCAGGCGCGGCAGCGCCTTCGTGCCGGCGATGATCGGGAAGAAGTTCGAGTCGAGCGCCCAGCGCGGCACGATGTGCTGGTGCAGGTGCTCGGCGATGCCAGCCCCCGCGATGCGCCCCTGGTTCATGCCGATGTTGAACCCGTCGCACTTCGAGACCTGCTTCACGACCCGCATCGCGATCTGCGTGAGCTCGCCGATCTCGGCGATCTCTTCGGGCGTCGCCTCGTCGTAGGTCGCGACATGGCGGTACGGGCAGACGAGCAGGTGCCCGCTGTTGTACGGGTAGAGGTTCAGCAGCACGAAGGCGTGCTCGCCGCGCGCGACGATGAGCGACTGCTCGTCGCTCATCTCGGGGGCGCGGCAGAACGGGCACGTGTGCTCGTCGGGCTGCTGGCCGTGCTGGATGTACACCAGCCGATGCGGCGTCCAGAGTCGCTGGAAGGCGTCGGGCACGCCGGCGAGGTCGGCCGCGGCATCCGTCGGCACGCCCTCGAACTCGTCCGGCTGGTAGGCGCTCATGCGAACAGGTCGTCGCGAGTGACGACCTGGCGACGCTCCTCGATGACCTGCTTGATGCGCTCGACCGCCTCGGCGATCGCAACGCCGTTCTCTTGAGTGCCGTCGCGGAAGCGGAAGCTCACCGTCTCACCCGAGCGATCGTTGTCGCCGGCGATGAGCTGAATCGGCACCTTCTGGGTGGTGTGCGTGCGGATCTTCTTCTGCATGCGGTCGTCGCTGACGTCGAGCTCGGCGCGCACGCCGGCGCCCTTCAGCTGCTCGATGATCGCGCCGAGATAGGGCGCGAAGTCCTCAGCCACGGGGATACCCACGACCTGCACGGGGGCGAGCCACACCGGGAATGCGCCCGCGTAGTGCTCGATCAGCACGCCGAAGAACCGCTCGATCGAGCCGAACTTCGCGGAGTGGATCATCACGGGCTGCTGGTGCGTGCCGTCGGCCGCGGTGTACTCGAGGCCGAAGCCCTCTGGCTGGTTGAAGTCGTACTGGATCGTCGACATCTGCCAGGTGCGGCCGATCGCGTCACGCGCCTGCACGGAGATCTTCGGGCCGTAGAACGC
Source organism: Agromyces hippuratus (assembly GCF_013410355.1). Taxonomy (NCBI): domain Bacteria; kingdom Bacillati; phylum Actinomycetota; class Actinomycetes; order Micrococcales; family Microbacteriaceae; genus Agromyces; species Agromyces hippuratus. Next base: position 978,052 of record NZ_JACCFI010000001.1, read on the forward strand.
GGCGCCGCCCGGGTCGGGCACGAGCTGCAGACCGGATCGTTCGGCCACGTCGCGCAGCACGTTGGTGGCGACCTCCCACTGCTCGTCGCTGCCCTTGAACTTGTCGGAGTTCGCGTCGCGAGTCGACAGCTCGAGGTAGAAGTCGTCGAGGCCGAAGTCGCGGAGGAGGCCCAGCACGAAGTCGAGCAGGTGCTGGATCTCGCCCGGCGCCTGCTCGGGGGTCACGTAGCTGTGCGAGTCGTCTTGGGTGAGGCCGCGCACGCGGGTGAGCCCGTGCACGACGCCCGACTTCTCGTAGCGGTACACGGTGCCGAACTCGAAGAACCGCAGCGGCAGCTCGCGGTACGACCGCCCGCGCGAGCGGTAGATGAGGTTCTGCATCGGGCAGTTCATCGCCTTGAGGTAGTACTCGGAGTTCTCGAGCTCCATCGGCGGGAACATCGTGTCCTTGTAGTACGGCAGGTGCCCGCTCAACTCGAAGACGTGACCCTTCGTGATGTGCGGGGTCGAGACGTACTGGAAACCCTCTTCGATGTGACGACGGCGGACGTAGTCCTCCATCTCGCGCTTGACGACACCGCCCTTGGGGTGGAAGACCGGCAGGCCCGATCCGATCTCCTCAGGGAACGAGAACAGGTCGAGCTCGGTGCCGAGCTTGCGGTGGTCGCGGCGAGCGGCCTCCTCGAGGCGGTGCTGGTACGCGCGCAGCTCGTCTTTCGTCGGCCACGCGGTGCCGTAGATGCGCTGGAGCTGGGGGTTCTTCTCGGAGCCGCGCCAGTAGGCGGCGGCGACGCGCATGAGCGACCAGCCGTTGCCGATCATGCGGGTGCTCGGCACGTGCGGGCCGCGGCAGAGGTCTTTCCAGACGGTCTCGCCGGTCTTCGGGTCGACGTTGTCGTAGATCGTGAGCTCTCCGGCTCCGACCTCGACGCTCTCGTTGTCGCCGCCGGTCGACGCAGAGCCCTTGAGACCGATCAGTTCGAGCTTGTACGGCTCGTTCGCGAGCTCGGCGCGCGCCTCGTCGTCGGTGACGACCCGGCGCATGAAGCGCTGGCCGGCACGGATGATGCGCGACATCTCTTTGTCGAGCGCCTTGAGGTCTTCGGGCGTGAACGGCTCGGCGACGTCGAAGTCGTAGTAGAAGCCGTCGGTGACGGGCGGGCCGATGCCGAGCTTGGCCTCGGGGTTGACCGTCTGCACGGCCTGCGCGAGCACGTGCGCGGCCGAGTGGCGCAGGATGTTCAGGCCGTCGGGCGAGTCGATCGTGACGGGTTCGACCACGTCTGCTTCCGTGACCGTCGTGGCGAGGTCCTTGAGCTCGCCGTTGACGCGCATTGCGACAACGGAACGGTCGGTGAAGAGCTCGAAGCCGTCGGCCACCTGAATCCACTCCTTGAATCGGTCTACAGAACCCTTCAACTGTAGTCGCCGCGGGCGCGCCGTTCGGCACTTCGGTGCTGCCCCTGAGACGGTGCGCGCACGACAGTTTTAGAGTTTCCCTCATGTATGAGACATCGAAAGAACTGGGCTCCCGTAGCGAGTTCGATGAGCGTGTCGTCGAATTCGCCGACTTCGAGCCGGACATCCGCCTCGAGGAGTGGGCTGAGAAGTACCGGGTCGGCGAGCTCGTGCTCGGCCCGATCTTCTGGGCCCCGATCGACCACCTCTCCCCCGTGCACACCGTCGGCAAGGGACGCACCAACCTCACGCTCATCCGCCCGACGATCATGCAGACCGACGCCGTGACGCCCTATGCCGGCTTCGATCGCCGCGAATCGCCGACCCGCAACCCCGCGGTCTCCATCCACTTCGAACCGGCCGCCTACGGCATCACCGGGGTCGGCACCTACGTCTGTACCTTCTCGGTGGAGTCCGGGGCCCCGGTGACACTGAACGGGAGCGGCTATGCGGCATCCGGCACGGTCGTCGGTGCAGGGCCCAGGAGCGTGAACGGCAAGCAGACCGTGAGCCTCACCTTGAAGAACCTGCCCGCATACGGAGGCTGGGCGGCCATCGAGCAGACCGCAGGCGACTCGTGGGCCTGGTACACGACTCGCATCACCTATCCCCCGCTCGTGTTCGAGCAGGTCGGGTGATCGCACCCGCCGCCCGTCGGTGGTCGGGCCGGTTCGCGCCGATCCGGATGCCCGACGCGATCGTCGCGTCATGCGCGGAGGCCCGTTCTCGTGGCCGGACAGCCTGCACGACGACGAGCCAGTGACCCCGACCTTTCGCGGGCTGCGCGGCTGGCGCTATGAGCGGTCGCACCGAGCCGAACCGTGAGCCATGAGCGCAGGTGGATCTCGACGCGCTCCGGACGACGCTCGAACGTCACGACTGGTAGCCCGGCCACGGCGCTCGACCGCGCCCGAACACCGGCGCGAAACGATACCGAGATGTGACGGCAGCGTGACCGGGTCGATGATCCCAACCCGTACCGTCGTCGCATGACGTCATCGGCGACCACGGTACTCACTGCGAGCGTGGCAGCGCTGGCCGCGATATCCCTCTCGGGATGCGGCCCGCTCTTCCCGGGATACCGCGAGCCGATGGCCGCACGCCTCAACGGCGACGGGACGATCGCGTTCGCGATCTGCGGCGACCTGCTCGCGACGCAGATCGCGGTGACCTCGGTCCAGGCCGAGGACACGGCCAGTACGCTGTGGCTCGCCTCGGGCACGGCCGACCTGACATCTGGTATGACCGTCACGACGGGTACCGCACCCGGGACGATGACCGAAGTGGTCCCAGTCTTGCCGGGGGAATCTGGACGCAGCGTCTTCGTCGAGATCGAAGGCCTCCACCAGCGGGAGCAGCGGTTGCCGGTCGAGCTCGTCGGGGTCTTCCGATTCGACGACCTCACCGATGACTGGACGTGGTCTCGTGGCACGGGCGGTGCACCGGAGCGATGCCCCATTCATGAAGCAGGCGAGTAGGGACCTCGCCGCACTCGCTGTGGCACATGGATGGCACCTGGCCCCCGACACGACACCCGGAGACGACGAAAGCCCCGGCGATGCCGGGGCTTTCTTGTTGTGGGCGATACTGGGATCGAACCAGTGACCTCTTCCGTGTCAGGGAAGCGCGCTACCGCTGCGCCAATCGCCCAAGTCGAGAATGGAAGTTCTCAGCTTGGAGGTGGATACGGGATTCGAACCCGTGTATACGGCTTTGCAGGCCGCTGCCTCGCCTCTCGGCCAATCCACCGTGTCTGGGTTCACCACCAAAAGAACAGGAATGGGGCTTTCGCCCCATCCTGATCAGAGCGGATGACGAGATTCGAACTCGCGACCCTCACCTTGGCAAGGTGATGCGCTACCACTGCGCCACATCCGCGTTGCTCGCATTTCTGCGTGCATGAAGACTCTAACTGATTCCCTGAACGATTCACAAACTGACGGGGTCGAGCAGCGGATTCGCGCTGATCACGGGCCGAATCCACCCCCGCATCCCGGGCGTGTCGATGGGGTTCGAGGCCTCCTCGAACCGTCTCGCGCGGCATGCCCATCCCTCGATGTGCATTCACCCTCCTCGGTCGGCTAGTATCGAGTCCGCGGTCACCTCGTGTGGCTCGCAAATCCCACATGGGCGATTGGCGCAGCTGGTAGCGCGCTTCCTTCACACGGAAGAGGTCGTCGGTTCGAGCCCGGCATCGCCCACGAAAGCCCCCTCTCCACAGGGGGCTTTCTTCGTTTCCGGGCACCTGAGCCCCGGAGATGCGTCGCCCCGGCCGTCTCGTTCCCCGTTGTGGCCCGCATGGCCTCCGACTACCGTGTGCCCTGAGCACGCGCGAAGCGAGGGGGAACCATGTCGGGCGAGGTCTCATTCATCGAATTCGGCGCAGCGGATGCCATGACGGCACGCAGCTTCTACGGCAAGCTCTTCGGCTGGACGTTCGAGTCGGGGCCGGGCGGCGACGGCTACTCGGTCACCGGCGCCGGCGTGCCGGCCGGCGTGCACGGCGGCGATCCCGGCGCAGCCCCGTATGTCTTCTTCCGGGTCGAAGACCTGGATGCTGCGGTCGCTGCCGTCGAACGGCTCGGTGGCACTGTCGAGTCGCTCCCCGGCAGCGACGACGAGGAGACCATGGCGACCTTCGGCGAGTTCCGCCTGTGCCGCGACGACCAGGGGTCGCCGTTCGGGCTCCACACGCCGCCACGCGCCTGATCCGGGTCGCTCCGAGCGGGCACAGCCCCGCTCAGCGCGTCAGCGCCAGCCGTACCGCGCATCGAGCGCGGCAGCCACCCGGCCGTAGCGCTCGGCATCGAGGGAGGCCGCCTCGCGGCGCATGCCGCCGGCACGCACGCGGAACACCCGATCGATGCGCGCCCAGCTCGGCCGCCCCTCGCCGTCCCAGGCGCCGGTACCGAGCGAGACGAAGTCGCGATCGCCGTCGTGCGCTTTGCTGGTCAGCTGCACCGCCAGGTAGTCGCCTGCGCCGGATGCCGCGACCACGACGACCGGCCGGTCCTTGCCGCGCCCGTCGTTCTCCTCGTAGGGCACCCAGGTCCACACGACCTCGCCCGGATCGGGCTCGCCGTCGCGCGACGGCGCGTAACTCAGCTCAACGTCGCGGAGGCGCCGCGGGTCGACTTCGATCGTGGCCGACTCCCCCGCCTGCCCCGGAGACAGCGTGTCGGTCGCGGTCGACGCCCGCTCAGCGGCATCCGTTGTTCGCGTCGTGCCGCCCGCCTGCGGCCGTGGCTGACCCGATGGCCGGCCGACCGACGCCTTGGACGAGCCCGACCCGAGCAACGACCCGACGACACGGACGAGGGCGGTGAGGAAGCGGCTGGTGTCTGACACACCGGCACACTACCCCACCGCCCTCGCGGTGATTCCGTCAGATTCAGACGGTCTCGAGCTTGTACGCGTCTTCGCCGTGGACCACGGTGTCGACGCCCGCGATCTCGTCTTCGTTGGTCACCCGGAAGCCCATCGTCTTCTGGATGATCGTGCCGATGATGAAGGCGAGCACGAACGAGTAGGCGAGCACCGTGAAGGCGGCGATGGCCTGCACCATCAGCTGGGTCGGGTCGCCGCTGTAGATCAGGCCGGTGTTGTTCGCGAAGAAGCCGAGGTACAGCGTTCCGATGAGGCCGCCGACGAGGTGGATGCCCACGACGTCGAGCGAGTCGTCGAAGCCGAACTTGAACTTCAGGTCGATCGCGAGGGCGCAGACCGCTCCGGCGATGAGGCCGAGCACGATCGCCCAACCGGGCGTCAGCGACGCGCACGCGGGGGTGATGGCCACGAGGCCGGCCACCGCACCGGATGCCGCGCCCACCGACGTGGGCTTGCCGTCCTTGATCTTCTCGACGAGGAGCCAGGCCAGCAGCGCAGCGGCCGGTGCTGCCAGGGTGTTGACCCATGCGAGCGCCGCAGTGCCGTCGGCGGCGAGCTCGGAGCCCGCGTTGAAGCCGAACCAGCCGAACCAGAGGAGGCCTGCGCCGAGCAGTACGAACGGCGGGTTGTGCGGAACGTGGGCGCCCTTCGAGAAGCCGACGCGCTTGCCCAGCACGAGCGCCAGGGCGAGGGCCGCTGCGCCCGCGTTGATGTGCACCGCGGTGCCACCGGCGAAGTCGATGACGCCGACGCCGAAGGCCTCCTGCATGCCGAACGTCGTCCAGCCGCCGTAGGCGAACGAGCCGTCGTCGGCGAGGCCGAAGTTGAACACCCAGCTCGCGACCGGGAAGTAGACGATCGTCGCCCAGATCGCGGCGAAGATCATCCAGGCGCCGAACTTCGCGCGGTCGGCGATGGCGCCGGAGATGAGCGCGACCGTGATGATCGCGAACGTCGCCTGGAAGGCCACGAAGGCGAGCGGCGGGTAGGCGGCGCCCTCGGGCGTCTCGAGCAGGCTCGTCAGGCCGATGGCCGACCAGTCGATGGACCAGGGGGCGACGAGACCCTCAGCACCGGGGAATGCGATGGCGTAGCCGTACAGCACCCAGAGGACGCCGATCAGGCCGATCGCACCGAAGCTCATCATCATCATGCTGATGACGCTCTTCGCCTTGACGAGCCCGCCGTAGAAGAATGCGAGTCCGGGGGTCATGAGCAGCACCAGGGCCGCCATGATCAACAGGAACGCGGTGTTGCCTTGATCCATCTCGAACCTCTCTCAGGAATACAGGCGGGGGAACCTGTGTCGCCAAGTTTCACGAGAGGACGTTTCGAGCGGGACCGTCTACTGTTTCGCGTCTGTTACGTGCGGGGTCCGCAGGTAAACAGCACGTTTCCGAGCGCCGCTCAAGCGATGTGAATCGCTCGGTCTGCTGGATTCAGTCGTGCGGGGGCAGCTCGCCCGTGGTCAGCGCGATCATGCGCGACATCGCCCGAAGGTACTTCTTGCGGTAGCCGCCCGACATCATGTCGCCGCCGAAGACCTCGTCGAGCGGCAGGCCGCTCGCGATGATCGGCACCTCGGCGTCGTAGACGCGGTCGATGAAGGCGACGAGGCGCAGCGCCGCGTTCTGGTCGGTGAGCTCATGCACGCCCTCGAGGGCGATGAACTCGAGACCTGCAACGAGCTTCACGTACTTCGACGGGTGCACGGTCGCGAGGTGCGCGACGAGGTCGTCGAAGCCGTCGAGCGAGATGCGGTGCCCGCGCTCGGCGAGGGCCGCGGCCGTGCGTGCGACGTCGGCATCGCCCGCGAGCGATTCGGCGTGCCCCTCGGTGTCGCGACGGCGGTAGTCGAGACCGTCGATGCGGAGGGTCTCGAAGTTCGACGAGAGGGCGTGGATCTCGCGAAGGAAGTCGGAGGCCGCGAACCGGCCCTCGCCGAGCGCGTTCGGGGGCGTGTTCGACGTCGCCGCGACCCGGGTGCCGCCGGCCATGAGCTCGCCGAGGAACCGCGTCATGAGCATCGTGTCGCCCGGGTCGTCGAGCTCGAACTCGTCGATGCAGATGAGCTTCGCACCGCGCAGCAGCTCGACCGCCGGCTGGTAGCCGAGCGCGCCGACGAGCGCGGTGTACTCGATGAACGTGCCGAAGTACTTCGGGCCGTGCGCCACGTGCCAGAGCGCGGCGAGCAGGTGGGTCTTGCCGACGCCGAAGCCGCCGTCGAGATAGACACCGGGCAGCTCGATGCGCGCGGGGCGCTTGCGGGAGAAGAACCCGCCGGGGCGCTGCGCCGCACGCCACGCACCGGCGAACTCCTTCAGACGATCGAGTGCGGCCTGCTGCGACGGGAAGTCGGGGTCGGGCCGGTACGACTCGAACGACGCGTGCTCGAACTGCGGCGGCGGCGACAGCTCCGCGGCGATCTCGGCCCCCGAGATCGACGGGTTCCTCTCGACGAGACGGATGAGTGGCTGGCTCGATGCCGTGGTCATGCTGGAGGAGCTCCCGGTGTGCATCTGTTGCATCGGATGACAGGGCTTGTGACTTCGCCCCGTACGCCGCGTAGATTCGTGGTGGACAGGTGATCAGCCTAGTCCGCTCCCCTCGAACACCCCGCCGACCAGGCGATCCCAGGAGGTACCCCATGTCCGCCGAGTTCGACGCCGCTGAGAAGCTCGCCGAGTACGCGCACCCCGAGCGTCTCGTCACCACCGAATGGCTCGCCGAGCACCTCGGTGAACCGGGGCTGGTCGTCGTCGAATCCGACGAAGACGTGCTGCTCTACGAGACCGGGCACATCCCCGGCGCCGTGAAGATCGACTGGCACCTCGACCTCAACGACCCCGTCGTGCGCGACTACGTGAACGGCGAGCAGTTCGCCGCCCTCGCCGGCTCGAAGGGCATCGCCCGCGACACCACCGTCGTGATCTACGGCGACAAGAACAACTGGTGGGCCGCGTACGCGCTCTGGGTCTTCACGCTCTTCGGCCACGAGGATGTGCGCCTGCTCGACGGCGGCCGCGACCTCTGGATCGCCGAGGGCCGCGAGCTGACGACGGCCGCTCCCGAGGTGACGCCGGTCGAGTACCCCGTGGTCGAGCGCGACGACCGCGTCGTGCGCGCCTACAAGGACGACGTGCTCGCGCACTTCGGCAACCCGCTCGTCGACGTGCGCTCCCCAGAGGAGTACAGCGGTGAACGCACGACCGCGCCCGCCTACCCCGAGGAAGGCGCACTGCGTGCGGGGCACATCCCGACCGCGGCATCCGTGCCCTGGGCCCGCGCCGCGGCCGCAGACGGCACGTTCAAGTCCCGCGCCGAGCTCGACGCGATCTACCGCGACGAGGTCGGCCTCGCCGACGGCGACGACATCATCGCCTACTGCCGCATCGGCGAGCGTTCGAGCCACACCTGGTTCGTGCTGAACCACCTGCTCGGCTTCGAGAAGGTGCGCAACTACGACGGCTCGTGGACCGAGTGGGGCAGCGCCGTGCGTGTGCCGATCGTCACCGGCGCCGCGCGAGGCGAGGCGCCCGCTCGCTGACGCCGCGAGGGGCGGGGCCGCTGCACGACATGGGAGAATGGATCCCGATGAACGCGACGACCCTGCCCGCACGACTCGCCGAGACCCGCGACGACTTCCTCGCCCTCGGCGTGCGCGACCGCCTGCAACTGCTGCTCGAGTTCTCGAACGAACTGCCCGAGCTGCCCGAGCGCTACGCCGACCATCCCGACCTGTTCGAACGGGTCGAGGAGTGCCAGTCGCCGGTCTTCATCTTCGTCGAGGTCGCAGGCGGGCGAGTGCACCTGTTCGCGACCGCGCCGGTCGAGTCGCCGACCACTCGCGGCTTCGCCTCGATCCTCGTGCAGGGACTCGACGGGTTGACCACCGACGAGGTGCTCGACGTGCCCGCCGACTACCCGCAGTCGCTCGGGCTCGGCGAGGCGGTCTCCCCGCTCCGGGTGCGCGGCATGACCGGCATGCTCGGCCGTATCAAGCGGCAGGTCCGCGAGCGGGTCGCCGCGTAGGGTTCGCGGCGACTGCCGGTCAGCCCGCGATCTGCGCCTCGTCACCCATACGGGCTGCGCTCTCGGTGCGGCGCTCCAGCCACGACCGCACGAGTCCCGTCCATCGCTCGGGCTCGGCATTCCAGAGCTTCGTGTGTCGCGCGCCCTCGAACACCTCGAACTCGATCAGGTCCGGGCGGGCGGCCGCGAAACGGCTCGATCCGTCGATCGGCACGAAGCCGTCGTCGACGCTGTGCATGAGCAGCATCGGCACGTCGAACTCGTCGGCCCGGGCGATCGGATCGAGTTCCTCGACGTCGATCGGCGCGCCGATGCCGGTGAGCCCGCTGCCGAGCGGTCCGCCGAGCACCCGCACCACGAGGTCGCCGAGCTCGGGCGGCAGGTTGTACAGCTGCCCTTGGAAGCGGAGGATGTCGGCCCAGTCGATGGCCGGCGAATCGAGCATCACGCCGACGAGTCGCTCGCGCACCTCTGCCGAGCGCAGCACCGCCTGCAGCGAGATCGCGCCGCCCATCGACCAGCCCATGAGCACGATCTCCTCGGCGCCGTGCTCGACGGCGAACCGGGTCGCGGCGACCACGTCGGCCCACTCGGTGCCGCCGAGACCGTACCTGCGGTCTTCGCTCTCGGGAGCATCGCCGTCATTGCGATACGAGATCAGCAGCGAGTTCCATCCCGCGTCGTACGCGGGCGGCACGGCGCGCAGTGCTTCGGGTCGCTTCGCGCCACGACCGTGGACCTGGATGACCCAGCGCGCCGAGTCATCCGCCGACCTGATGACCCATGCCGGCGCAGGGCCGAGCTCGGTCTCGATGACGGCGTTGTCGTACGGCAGCTCGAGCTCCCAGGGGCCGAGGTGGTACCAGCCGTTGATGCGGCCGCGCGTCGCCCGGTCGAGGCGGCCGAAGTCGACGGAATCGATGCTGCGCCGCACCTCGCGCTCGCCGTCGTCGATGACGTCGCCGAGCCTGGCGTGACCCGCGTCGTGGTCGAACCAGAGTCCGTAGCGGCCGCGCATGCGCGTCTCCTCCGAGGCGACCAGCGTGATCTCGCCCGCGGCGAGGTCGACACGCGTGATGCGCACGTCTTCTTCGCGCTTCTCGGGCGGGGTCACCACCTTGCGGGCGAAGAACACCGCAGTGGCGGCGGTCGCCGCCCCGATCGTCACGGCGATGAGCCCGACGGCACCTGCCGCGATCGCCGCCGTGGCCCCTGCACCGCGCTTTCGACGCATCCGTTTCCTCCCGAAGCAGTCACCGTGTGCCGGTGGCGCGGCGTGCCGCCGACGTCCCCAGTATCCGAGACTCTAGTCTGCACTCGTGCCCGACTCAGCGCCTCCGCTTCCACCCGAGTTCGAGGCCGCCCTCGCGTCGCTCAGGGCCGCCTCTCCCAGAACGGAGCTGCGCATCTCGGAGATTCCGGCTCCTGGCTCGTTGGCGCCGAACGCCGTCGCCCTCTCGGCCGATGTCACCCCGAGCCGACATGACGACTCCGAGCTCGGAACCGGGCGGTTCGTGCTGCTGCACGACGAGAGCGAGCCCGAGGCATGGGGCGGTCGTTTCCGCATCGTGTGCTTCGCGCAGGCGCCCCTCGAGACCGACATCGGCCTCGACCCGTTCCTCGCCGACGTCGCGTGGTCGTGGCTCGTCGACGCCCTCGATGCACGAGGCGCGCGCTACATCGCCGCTTCCGGCACGGCGACGAAGATCCTCTCCACCGGTTTCGGCGAACTCGCCCGGCAGGGCGACGGCGCGCAGATCGAACTGCGCGCCTCGTGGACGCCGCTCGACTCGGCCATCGGCCCGCATGTGGAAGGCTGGGCAGAGTTGTTGTGCATGCTCGCAGGACTGCCGCCCCGATCAGAAGGGGTGACTCCCCTGCCCCGTCGGAGGACGAACCGTGGATGAATTCCAGGTGATCGAGACCCCCGCCGCCTTCGATGAGGCGGTGAGGCGACTCCGCGACGGCGAGGGTCCGATCGCAGTCGACGCCGAGCGGGCGAGCGGATTCCGCTACTCGCAGCGGGCGTATCTGATCCAGATGTTCCGGCGCGGTTCGGGCACGTTCCTCTTCGATCCGCCGCAGATCCCCGACTTCTCGGCCCTGCAGGACGCCATCCGCTCCGAGGAGTGGGTGCTGCACGCGGCGAGCCAAGACCTCGCGTGCCTCCGCGAGGTCGGCCTCGACCCCGAGCGCATCTTCGACACCGAGCTCGCGGCGCGGCTCCTCGGCATGCCGCGGGTCGGCCTGGCTTCGGTCGTCGAGGAACTGCTCGACATCAAGCTCGCCAAGGAGCACTCGGCCTCCGACTGGTCGACGAGGCCGCTGCCGCAGTCGTGGCTGAAGTACGCGGCCCTCGACGTCGAGCTGCTCGTCGACGTGCGCGAGCGACTCGGCGCACGCCTCGAGGAGGACGGCAAGGCCGAGCTCGCGGCAGAGGAGTTCGACGCCGTGCTGCACCGCGCCGCGAAGCCGCCTGCGGCCGAGCCGTGGCGACGCCTCTCCGGCATCCACGCCATGCGCAGCCCCCGCAACCTCGCGGTGGCCCGCGAGCTCTGGCTCTCACGTGACGCGCTCGCGACCGAGCTCGATGTCGCGCCCGGCCGCCTGGTTCCGGATGCCTCGCTCCTCGCCGTCGCCCGAACGCTGCCGTCGACCCGGCGCGCCCTCGCCGACCTCCGCGAGTTCAACGGCCGTGCGAGCCGCACCGAGCTCGACCGCTGGTGGGGAGCCGTGGAGCGCGGGCTCGCGACGACCGACCTGCCGCAGGTGCGGGTGCCGAGCGACGCTCCTCCCCCGCCGCGCGCCTGGGCTGCGAGGCATCCCGAAGCCGACGCGCGCCTCAGGCTCGCGAAGGCCGCCGTGACCGAGGTCGCCGAGCAGATGAACATGCCCGTCGAGAACCTGCTCACGCCCGATCACCTGCGCCGGGTGGCCTGGACGCCGCCCGCGGAGACGACGGCTGAGGCCATCGGCGAGGCGCTTCGGGCGCTCGGTGCACGCGAGTGGCAGGTTGCCGCAACCTCACAGAGAATCGCTGTTGCATTTGTCGAGGCGGCACAATCCGTCGAAGACGCCACCTCCGACGCTTCGTAGATTCCGTCAAGCGATTCAGCGCCTCCGCAGCGGCGTTCGTAGGATCGAAGCATCCTGACCGAAAGTGAGCTGCAGCGTGGCTGATCAAGCTGAAGTCGTATTCGTCGACGGGGTCCGCACCCCGTTCGGCAAGGCCGGCGACAAGGGCATGTACTGGAACACCCGGGCCGATGACCTCGTCGTGAAGGCGATCGTCGGACTCCTCGAGCGCAACCCGAACATCCCGAAGGACCGCATCGACGACGTCGCCATCGCCGCGACGACCCAGACCGGCGACCAGGGTCTCACCCTCGGCCGCACGGCCGCGATCCTCGCCGGACTCCCGAAGACCGTTCCCGGCTTCTCGATCGACCGCATGTGCGCAGGCGCCATGACGGCCGCCGCGATGATGTCGGGCTCGATCGGCTTCGGCATGTACGACCTCGCCATCGCCGGCGGCGTCGAGCACATGGGGCACCACCCCATGGGCTCGGGCGTCGACCCCAACCCGCGATTCCTGAGCGAGCGCCTCGTCGGCGAAGACGCCCTCGTGATGGGCGCGACCGCCGAGCGCATCCACGACCGGTTCCCGCAGCTCACGAAGGAGCGCAGCGACCGCTTCGCCCTCGCGAGCCAGCAGAAGACCGCAGCGGCCTACGCCGCGGGCAAGATCCAGCAGGACCTCGTGCCCGTCGCGATCCGCACCGAGCAGGGCTGGGGCCTCGCCACGCGCGACGAGGTCATGCGCCCCGAGACGACGCTCGAGGGCCTCGCCGCCCTGAAGACGCCGTTCCGCCCGCACGGCCGCATCACGGCCGGCAACGCCTCGGGCCTCAACGACGGCGCGACCGCCGCGATCCTCGCCTCGGGTGCTGCCGCGAAGGAGTTCGGCCTGTCGCCGAAGATGAAACTCGTCAGCTACGCCTTCGCCGGCGTCGACCCCGAGATCATGGGCATCGGCCCGATCCCCGCCACCGAGAAGGCGCTGCGCAAGGCGGGCCTCTCGATCGACGACATCGGCATCTTCGAGATGAACGAGGCGTTCGCCGTGCAGGTGCTCTCGTTCATGGACCACTACGGCATCGCCGACGAAGACCCCCGTGTCAACCCGTGGGGCGGTGCGATCGCGGTCGGCCACCCCCTCGCCTCCTCGGGCGTGCGCCTCATGAACCAGCTCGCGAGCCAGTTCACCGAGCGCCCCGACGTGCGCTACGGCATCACCAGCATGTGCGTCGGCCTCGGCCAGGGCGGCACCATGGTCTGGGAGAACCCGAACTACGACAAGAAGGCGAAGAAGGCCTGATGACCGACTACACGAAGATCGACTTCGACTCGCTCGCCGCCCTCTCCGACGACGAGGTCGTCACGCACTCCTTCGTGCGCGACGTGCCGATCTCGGGCGGCAAGACGCTCGCCCTCGTCACGCTCGACAACGGCCGCGACCACACCCGCCCGAACACCCTCGGTCCGGTGTCGCTGCTCGAGTACGCGAAGACCCTCGACGAGCTGAAGGCGCGCGCTGCAGCAGGCGAGATCCACGCCGTGGCGATCACGGGCAAGCCGTTCATCCTCGCTGCGGGCGCCGACCTGTCGAAGGTCGCCGAGATCCCCGACCGCGAGACCGCCCGCAAGATGGGCCAGCTCGGCCACTTCGCGCTCGGCAAGGCCTCCGAGCTCGGTGTGCCGTCGTTCGTGTTCATCAACGGCCTCGCCCTCGGCGGCGGCCTCGAGATCGCACTGAACGCCGACTACCGCACGGTGGATGCCTCGGTGCCCGCAGTCGCCCTGCCCGAGGTCTTCCTCGGCCTCATCCCCGGTTGGGGCGGCGCCTACCTGCTGCCGAACCTGATCGGCATCGAGAACGCCCTCAAGGTCGTCATCGAGAACCCGCTGAAGCAGAACCGCACGATGAAGGCCGACGACGTGATGGAGCTCGGCATCGCCGACGCGAAGTTCGACTCGGTCGCGTTCCTCGAGGACTCGATCAAGTGGGCCGACGGCGTCATCTCGGGCCGCATCAAGGTGAAGCGCCCGAACGAGCCCGGCAAGGTCGAGCGCCTCGTGAAGTGGGATGCCGCGATCGCGATCGCCACGAAGATGCTGAAGAGCCGCATCGGCTCGGTGCCGAAGTCGCCGTACGCGGCGCTCGACCTCATGAGGGCCGCCAAGAGCGGCACGAAGGCCGAGGGCTTCGAGCGCGAAGACGACGTGCTCTCCGAGCTCATCGTCGGCGATCAGCTGCAGGCCTCGATCTACGCCTTCAACCTCGTGCAGAAGCGCGCGAAGCGCCCCGCCGGTGCGCCCGACAAGGCGATCGCGAAGAAGGTCACCAAGGTCGGCGTCCTCGGGGCCGGCTACATGGCGAGCCAGCTCGCCCTGCTGTTCGTGCGCCGCCTGCGGGTGCCGGTGGTCATCACCGACATCGACCAGGCACGCGTCGACAAGGGCGTCGCCTACATCGGCGAAGAGATCGACAAGCTCCTCGAGAAGGGCCGCATCTCCCCCGATGAGGCGAACCGCCTGAAGGCGCTCGTCACGGGCACCACCGAGAAGGCCGACTTCGCCGACTGCGACTGGGTCATCGAGGCCGTCTTCGAAGAACTCGAGATCAAGCAGAACGTCTTCGCCGAGGTGGAGCAGTTCATCTCGCCCGAGGCCGTGCTCGCCACGAACACCTCGTCGCTGTCGGTCGAGCAGATCGGCGCGAAGCTCGCGCACCCCGAGCGCCTGGTGGGCTTCCACTTCTTCACCCCGGTCGCGGTCATGCCGCTGATCGAGGTCGTGAAGACGCCGCACACCGATGAGGCGACGCTGTCGACCGCCATGGTCACCGCGAAGAACCTGCGCAAGAACGCGGTCATCACGGCAGACACCCCCGGGTTCGTCGTCAACCGGCTCCTCGCCGTGCTGCTCGGCGAGGCGATGCGGGCCGTCGACGAGGGCACCTCGTTCCAGACCGTCGACGAGGCGATCGCCCCGCTCGGCCTGCCCATGGCACCTTCGGTGCTGCTCGACCTCGTGGGCCTGAAGGTCGGGGCGCACGTGCTCGACACCCACCACGCTGCGTTCCCCGACCGGTTCTACCGCAGCGAGAACCTGCACAAGCTCGCCGACTACGGCAAGCTGCTCGACAAGGACGACAAGGGCAAGGTCAAGGGCTTCGACAAGGGCGCCCTGAAGATCGTCGCCGGCGGTAAGAACCCCCGCTCGGCCGACGAGATCCTCGTGGCCCTGCAAGACGGCCTCGCCCGTGAGGTGCGCCTCATGCTCGACGGTGGTGTCGTGGCGGCTGCAGAGGACATCGACCTCTGCATGGTGCTCGGCGCCGGCTTCCCGTTCCAGATGGGCGGCCTGACGCCGTACCTCGACCGGGTCGGCGCGTCCGAGCGCGTCTTCGGCGACACGTTCCACCACCCGACCATCACGGGTGTGGGCGCGTAGCCTCGAAGCCACCTCACAGAAACGGCCCCCGGCATGCCGGGGGCCGTTTCTCTCTGCTCGGAGCATGACGAAGTTCCAGTACTCCGTCGCTTCGAGCCTCGACGGATTCATCGCCGACGAACATCATGGGCTCGGTTGGTTGCGATCCAGGTCCGGCGACGTCCTCCCGATCGCCGACGCCGCACGAGCGGAGGCCGGCGAGCGGAACGTCTGGATCGTCGGCGGCGGACCGATCGCCGCCGAGTTCCTCGAGGTGGAACGGCTCGACGAACTGCTCGTCACGTACATGCCGGTGGCACTCGGCCGTGGCAGACCGCTCCTGCCAGTCGCAACGGCGACCCCGCGCTTCACGCTCGTCCGAACGACGCCGTTCCCGAACGGCGCGGTCGAGCACGTCTACCGAACGGGTTGACGTCGGGAGATCGTCAGACGCGCGGCTGCGGGCTCGTGTCGGTCGAAACGCCCGCTTCGGCGCCGGCACCGCGGGCGTGCGGCAGCTTCGAGCCGAGCACCATGGCAGTGACGTCGCGTGCGATGTGCTGCGGGGTGAGCCCCACTCGCTCGAGGATGTCGGAGCGCGAGCCGTGGTCGAGGAACTCGTCGGGCAGGCCGAGCTCGGTCACCGCCGTGTCGACGCCCGCCTCGCGAAGGTCTTGGCGGATGCGCGTGCCGATGCCGCCGACCCGGATGCCGTCTTCGATGCTGACGACGATGCGGTGCGCGGCCGCCAGGTCGATGATGCTGCGCGGCACCGGAACGACCCAGCGGGGGTCGACCACGGTGGCGCCGATGCCCTGCGCCTCGAGGCGCTCGGCCACCTGAAGACCGGTCTCGGCCATCGGGCCGACCGTGATGATGAGCACGTCTTTGCGCTCGGACTCGGCGAGCACGTCGACGCCGTCGGCGGTGCGCCGCACGGCGTCGAAGTCGACGCCGACGGTGCCCTTCGGGAAGCGGATGACGGTCGGCGCGTCGTCGACCGCCACGGCCTCGCCGAGCTCTTCGACGAGGCGCACCGAGTCGCGCGGTGCGGCGATGCGGATGCCAGGCACGACCTGCAGGATCGAGAGGTCCCACACACCGTGGTGGCTCGGGCCGTCGGGGCCGGTGACACCGGCGCGGTCGAGCACGAAGGTCACGCCCGCCTTGTGCAATGCGACGTCCATGAGCACCTGGTCGAAGGCGCGGTTCATGAATGTCGCGTACACGGCGACCACCGGGTGCAGCCCGCCGAAGGCGAGCCCGGCAGCGGATGTCGCGGCGTGCTGTTCGGCGATGCCGACGTCGAAGACCCGGCTCGGGAACCGTTCGGCCATGCGGTGCAGCCCGGTGGGGCGGAGCATCGCCGCGGTGATGCCGACGAGCCGCTCGTTGCTCTCGGCGAGATGCACGAGCTCATCGGCGAAGACGCTCGTCCACGACGGCGCCGAGGCGGTCTCGAGGGATTCACCGGTCTCGGGGTCGATCTGGCCCACCGCGTGAAACTGATCGGCCGCGTCGCGCAGGGCAGGCTCGTAGCCCCGCCCCTTGTCGGTGATCGCGTGCACGATGACAGGGGCGCCATAGGCCTTGGCCTGGCGGAGCGCGGACTCCATGGCGCGCTCGTCGTGACCGTCGATCGGGCCGATGTACTTGATGTCGAGGTTCGAGTAGAGCGCCTCATTGTCGGTGAAGCGGCTGAGGAAGCCGTGCAGGCCGCCGCGGACGCCGCGGTAGAACGCGCTGGCCGGAGCGCCGAGACGGTCGAACGCGCGTCGACTCGAGAGGTGCAGGTTGCGGTAGGTCTGCTTCGTGCGCACGGTGTTGAGGAACCGCGCCATGCCTCCGATCGTGGGTGCGTACGAGCGACCGTTGTCGTTGACGACCACGATGAGCTTGCGCGTGTTGTCGTCGGAGATGTTGTTGAGCGCCTCCCACGTCATGCCGCCCGTGAGCGCCCCGTCGCCGACGACCGCGACCACGTGGCGATCGTCTTGACCGGTCATCTCGAAGGCCTTGGAGATGCCGTCGGCCCAGGACAGCGAACTCGACGCGTGCGAGCTCTCGACGATGTCGTGCTCGGACTCGGAGCGCTGCGGATACCCGGCGAGACCACCTGTCTTGCGGATGGTGGAGAGGTCGCGTCGGCCCGTCAGGAGCTTGTGCACATACGACTGGTGCCCGGTGTCGAAGACGATCGCGTCGCGCGGCGACTCGAAGACGCGGTGGATGGCGATCGTCATCTCGACGACGCCGAGGTTCGGGCCGAGGTGGCCACCGGTCTTCGACACCGACGCCACGAGGTACTCGCGGATCTCGCGCGCCAGCTGGTCGAGCTGTTCGGGACTCAGCGCGTCGAGATCACGAGGTCCCGAAATGGTCTCGAGCAGGGTCATGCGTCTTGCCTCCGGAGGGTCGCGGGCAGGTGCCGCCGAACGGAACGAGTCTACGCCGGGCTTCCTGCGAAGCAGGGCAGACAAGAGGGCGATCGGCACCAAGCCGACCGCCCCCGAATCTCTTGCGAGCGTTTAGACGAGCGAACGCAGCACGTACTGCAGGATGCCGCCATTGCGGTAGTAGTCCGCCTCACCCGGCGTGTCGATGCGGACGACCGCGTCGAACTCGACGGTCGCCTTGCCGGCGGCGGAGTGCTCGCTCGGCGTGGCCACGACATGCACGGTCTTCGGCGTGACGCCCTCGTTCAGCTGCTCGAGACCCGAGATCGAGACGACCTCGGTGCCGTCGAGGCCGAGCGATGCCCAGCTCTCGCCTGCGGGGAACTGCAACGGCACCACGCCCATGCCGATGAGGTTCGAGCGGTGGATGCGCTCGAAGCTCTCGGTGATGACGGCCTTGACGCCGAGCAGGCTCGTGCCCTTGGCCGCCCAGTCGCGCGACGAGCCGGAGCCGTACTCCTTGCCGCCGAAGATGACGAGCGGGGTGCCCTGAGCCTGGTAGTTCTGGCTCGCGTCGTAGATGAACGACTGGGGCGCGTCGGCCTGCGTGAAGTCGCGCGTGTACCCGCCCTCGACGCCGTCGAGGAGCTGGTTCTTCAGGCGGATGTTCGCGAACGTGCCACGGATCATGATCTCGTGGTTGCCGCGACGCGAGCCGTAGGAGTTGAAGTCCTTGCGGTCGACGCCGTGCTCGGTCAGGTAGTGACCGGCCGGGCTGTCGGCCTTGATCGAACCGGCCGGGCTGATGTGGTCGGTCGTGACCGAGTCGCCGAGCTTGGCGAGCACGCGGGCGCCGACGATGTCGGAGACCGGCGTGGTCTCCATGGTCATGCCGTCGAAGTACGGGGGCTTGCGCACGTACGTCGACTGCGCGTCCCACTCGAAGGTCGCGCCGGTCGGCGTCTCGAGCGAGCGCCAGCGCTCGTCGCCGTCGAACACACCGGCGTACTGCGTGACGAACATGTCCTTGTTGATCGAGGTGTCGATCGTGTGCTGCACCTCGGCGGCGTCGGGCCAGATGTCCTTCAGGAAGACGTCGTTGCCGTCGGTGTCCTTGCCGAGCGAGTCGACCTCGAAGTCGAAGTTCATCGAACCGGCGAGAGCGTACGCGATCACGAGCGGCGGGCTCGCGAGGTAGTTCATCTTCACGTCGGGGTTGATGCGACCCTCGAAGTTGCGGTTGCCCGAGAGCACCGCGGTGACGGCGAGGTCGGAGTCGTTGACCGCGGCCGAGATCTCGTCGAGCAGCGGGCCCGAGTTGCCGATGCAGGTGGTGCAGCCGTAGCCGACCGTGTAGAAGCCGAGGGCCTCGAGGTCGTCGGTGAGGCCGGCCTTCTCGTAGTAGTCGGTGACGACCTTCGAGCCCGGAGCCAGGGTGGTCTTGACCCACGGCTTGACCTTCAGGCCCTTCTTCGCCGCATTGCGCGCGAGCAGGCCCGCAGCGAGCATGACCGACGGGTTCGAGGTGTTCGTGCACGAGGTGATCGCCGCGATCGCGACGGCGCCGTGGTCGAGCACGAACTGCTCACCGGTGCCGAGCGTGACATCCGTCGGCTTCGAGGCCGTCGCCGGAGCGTGGCTCTTGTGGTGGTGCTCGTGGTGGCTGTACTCGTCTTCGGGCGAGTTTCCGGGCGGGTCGGATGCCGGGAAGGACTCCGCGCCCTCGAGGTCGACGAGGTCGTGGTCGACCGTCGCGTAGTTCAGCAGGTCCTTCTCGAAGGCGCTCTTGGACTCGGAGAGCTCGATGCGGTCTTGCGGACGCTTCGGGCCGGCGATCGAGGGGACGACGGTCGAGAGGTCGAGCTCCATGTACTCGCTGAACTCGGGCTCGGTGTCGGCGTCGTGCCAGAGCTTCTGGACCTTGGAGTACGCCTCGACGAGGGCGATCTGCTCGTCGCTGCGGCCGGTGAGGCGCAGGTAGTCGAGGGTGACGTCGTCGATGGGGAACATGGCCGCGGTCGAGCCGAACTCGGGGCTCATGTTGCCGATGGTGGCGCGGTTGGCGAGCGGCACGGATGCCACGCCCGAGCCGTAGAACTCGACGAACTTGCCGACCACGCCGTGCTTGCGGAGCATGTCGGTGATCGTGAGCACGACGTCGGTCGCGGTGACGCCCGTGGGGATCTCGCCCGAGAGCTTGAAGCCGACGACCTTGGGGATGAGCATCGAGACGGGCTGGCCGAGCATGGCCGCCTCTGCCTCGATGCCGCCGACGCCCCAGCCCAGCACGCCGAGGCCGTTGACCATGGTGGTGTGCGAGTCGGTGCCGACGCAGGTGTCGGGGTAGGCGCGGAGGACTCCCCCGACCTCGCGGGTGAACGTGACCTTCGCGAGGTGCTCGATGTTGACCTGGTGCACGATGCCGGTGCCCGGCGGCACGACCTTGAAGTCGTCGAACGCGGTCTGGCCCCAGCGGAGGAACTGGTAACGCTCGCCGTTGCGCTCGTACTCGATCTCGACGTTGCGCTCGAGCGCGTTCTCGGTGCCGAAGAGGTCGGCGATCACCGAGTGGTCGATGACCATCTCTGCGGGAGCGAGCGGGTTGATCTTGTTGGGGTCGCCGCCGAGGGCGACGACCGCCTCGCGCATGGTGGCGAGGTCGACGATGCAGGGAACGCCGGTGAAGTCCTGCATGACCACGCGCGCCGGCGTGAACTGGATCTCGGTGTCGGGCTCTGCGGTGGGAACCCAGGAGCCGAGCGCCTCGATCTGCTCCTTGGTGACGTTCTTGCCGTCTTCGGTGCGCAGGAGGTTCTCGAGCAGCACCTTCAGGCTGAACGGAAGCTTCTCATGGCCCGGCACGGTGTCGAGTCGGAAGATCTCGTAGGACTCATCACCGACGCGGAGCGTGTCCTTCGCCCCGAAACTGTTCACTGCAGACACGATGTCCTCTCCTTCGCGGGTGCCGCCGGACATGCAGGCGGCACTCCATCTTCTCCGTCAGACATGGGGCTGTTCCAGCAAGGGTAACCTAAGCCACTCGCCCGCCGACAGGCCTCGCACGGTGTGCGGATTTATCTTGACGTCGAGATAACTCTATCACTCGCCGGAGCGAGCGGATGACGGGTAGATCGCCCGTACGACGAGCCACGAGAACACGAGCACGAGCGCGTAGAGCGGCACGCCCATGATCAGGCGCGTGGCGCCGAGCGCCTCGACGTTGTTCGCGAGATAGAACGGCAGCTGCACCGCGAGACGCGCGACGAACAGCCCGATCCAGACGAGCGTGAGGAACTGGGCGGCCCGGTACTTGCGCTTGTCCTGCTTCCACGCGACGCCGTCGCCCATGAGGAATCCGACGATCAGGCCGATCGCGGGCCAGCCGACGAGCAGCGAGACGGTCAGCCCGAGCGCGTAGGCGGCGTTCGTGTAGAAGCCGATCACGTAGTTGTCGCGCGCGTCGCCCGACCAGAGCGCCAGCGCCGCCGAGGCGAGCACACCGATGAGGCCGGCGATGGCCTGGGTCGGCTGGCCCTTCACGACGAGGCGGGCGACCGTGAAGATCACCGCGAGGCCGACGGATGCGACGAGCGCGGGTACGAGGGCCGCCTGCGGGTCCTGACCGGCGAAGCTCGTGAGTCCGCTGTAGACGATGAGGAACACGAGGCCGGGCAGCAACGCCTCGAGGATGCCCCGCACCCCGCCGACCGCGGTGAGGAGGTCGCGACCGCTCAGCTTCTCGTCGCGCGCGAGCGCACCGAGACCGCTCTTCTCCGCGGCAGCGGCGAACTGCCGACCGAACTCGCCTGCCGTGGCGGTCGAGTCGGCCGTGCCGGGGGCACCGTCCGTCTCGGCCGGGTGTTCAGCCGCGCCATCCGCTCGCTCGCCGTCGCCGGCGCTCGACGGACCGTCGGCGTTCGTCATCGCGGTCACACCGTGGGCGCACCCGCGGAGGACGCGGGCATGCGCAGCGGAATGAGGTCGCGCGGCGGCATCGGCGTGCTGCCGCGCACCACGACGATCGAGCGGAACAGGTCTTCGACCTTCGCCGCCGCAGCCGGGTCGACGGCGGCCTCGCCGGCGATGACGCCGCGGAGGAACCAGCGCGGTCCGTCGACGCCGATGAAGCGCGCGAGGCGCATCTGGCCGGGCTGACCCTCACCCGCCGCGACGGGGATCTGCGCCAGCAGTTCGGGCCCGAACGAGCCTTCGCGCACGGTGGTCGTGCCGCCCTGACGGGCGATCTGGTCGGCGATCTGCGCGCGGATCTCGTGCCAGAGACCGCTCGAGCGCGGCGCGGCGAACGGCTGCACCTGCAGGGTCGAGTTCGCGTAGTCGAGGCCGATCGCGACGACGCGCTTCGTGCCCTCCTCGACCTCGAGTCGGAGGTGGAGTCCGTCGCGCGGCAGCACCTTCACTCCGCCGAGATCGACGTACGGGCGAACCGGGTTCGCCTCGGCCTCGTCGAAGGGACCCGCTTCGGCGCGGTCTTCGGGGGCCGACTTGGGCTGCTCGGCGGGGATGTCGCCGCTGGTTTCGATGTCGCTCACGCGTTCACTCCTGACTTGTGCTCCCCGAAGCCGGTGGAGCCGAATCCTGCCTCGCCGCGCAGACTGCCGGGCAGCCGCTCGACCTCGACGAATCGAGCGCGACTCACCGGCATCACGATGATCTGGGCGATGCGGTCGCCGACCTCGATCGCGTGCTCCTCGCGGGCGTCGGTGTTCAACAGTGCGACCTTGATCTCACCGCGGTAGCCGGCATCGATGGTGCCGGGTGCGTTGACGATCGTGATGCCGTGCTTGAAGGCGAGGCCCGAGCGCGGCACGACGAAGCCGACGTAGCCGTCGGGCAGCGCGATCGCGACGCCGGTGCCCACCGTGGCCCGCTCACCCGGACCGAGCACGACGGCCTCGGAAGCGTGGAGATCGGCGCCCGCGTCGCCCGGATGGGCGTAGTTCGGCACGCGGTCTGCGGTGATCAGCACATCGACGGAATCGGTCACTGTTCGAGGGTAGTGCAGAAGTCTGGTCGAATAGAGCCATGCCCGACTACCGCGAGAAACTCTGGCCGACGCCGTGGATCTACATCGTCAGCCTGCTGCTGATCCCGTCCAGCATCCTGGTGCTGGCGCCCGTCTCGATGCCCGCCGGCATCGCGACCGGCGTGATCCTCTACGGAGCGACGGTCGCGGCGCTCAGCTTCACGGCCCCCGTCATCGAGGTGGCCGACGGCCGCCTCCGTGCTGGTCGCGCATCGATCGCGCTGGCGGACACCGGCGTCGCGACCGGTGCGACGGATGCCGCGGCTCGCGCCGAACGCGGCACGGGCCTCGACGCACGGGCGTTCCTCGTGATCCGCGGCTGGGTGCAGCCCGTCGTGCGGGTGCCGATCACCGACCCGTCGGACCCGACGCCGTACTGGCTGGTCTCGACGCGTCATCCGAAAGAACTGGCCGCCGCGATCAATGGATCGCGACGGCCTGAACGTACCGAGCCTGGCGTCTAGGACGCGCACTCCAAGCAGATCGGTCCGAGCTTCGTCTCGTGGTCCATCTGCGAACGGTGCTTCACGAGGAAGCAGTTCACGCAGGTGAACTCGTCGGCTTGCGGCGGAAGCACCACGACGTCGAGTTCGACGTCGGAGAGATCGGCACCAGCGAGGTCGAACCCGCCGGGGTTATCGGCGTCATCGACATCCACTACGCCCGACATCTTGTCGGGGACGCGCTCCTTGAGGGCCTCGATCGACTCGGAGTCGTCTTCGGTCTTCCTCGGTGCGTCGTAATCCGTTGCCATTCCCATCCATTTCTTCATCGCCGATGATTCGGCGGCCATAGTCTGCATCAAATCGGTGCGGTTAGCAAACCACTTTTGCAGCGTTTGCACAGGTGCTCAGTGCTCAACTTCCGGCGCGCCCGCCCTATTCCCACGAGCACACATGCGGACGTGGCATCCTTGGGCGGAGACGAAAGCACGGAAGGGCTTGTCGCGATGCAAGAACTCAAGGTAATCGGAGTCGAGAACGGCGCGCTGCTCGCCGCTTCCGACGATGGAGCGCGCTTCCGAATCGAGATCGACGAGGTGCTGCAATCCCGCATCCGTCAGGCGCAACCCGAGCAGCACGTCGGACCGAAACCCTCGCCCCGCGAGGTGCAGGCGCACATTCGTGCAGGAATGTCGGCCGAAGAAGTCGCGCAGGTCACCGGCGCGTCGATCGACTACATCCGCCGCTTCGAGGGCCCGGTGCTCGCTGAGCGCGAACACATGGTCACCTCGGCACTCGCGGTGCCCGTTCACGTCACCACCGAGACCGACCCGGCCGACGAGCCGCCGTCGTTCGGCGGCGTCATCCGCGAGCGGCTCGCGCAGCTCGGCGCCCACGGCGAACGCTGGGCGAGCTGGAAGGACGAGGAACGCGGCTGGATCATCAAGCTCGAGTTCACCGCCGAGACCATCGACCACGACGCCCGCTGGAGCTTCGAGCCCCGGAAGCAGGCACTGCAGCCGCTGAATTCCGAGGCGATCACGCTCTCGCAGCAGGGCGAGATGAAGGGCGGGCTCATCCCCCGCCTCCGCGCCGTCGGCCCCGAGTCGGAGGAGTCCCGCTTCGACAGCGGCGCCTTCACGTTCGAAGAGCCCGAGCACGGCGACTTCGACACGGCACCCCACCTCGAACCGCTTCCGTACGCGCGCACGCCGCAGGCCTCGAGCCCCGCGGTGGCACGCGCTGCGATCAAGCGAGCGGATGAACCGAAGCAGACGCTCGGCGAGACCGCCGACCTGCTCGAGGCTCTGCGCCGCCGACGCGGCGAACGCGAGGCCGCGGGCAGCGAACCCGAGCGCCCGCAGGCGGCACCCGCCGCGGCGCCCGTGCAGGAGACCCCAGAGTCCGAACAGCCCGAGGAGAAGCCCGGCACCGCCGCGCGCAGCATCTGGGGCGGCAAGGGCGTCTCGAGCCCCGGCGCCCGTGGGGGCGCCAAGAAGGGCCGCGCGTCGATGCCGAGTTGGGACGAGATCGTCTTCGGGGCCCGCACCGACGACGACCTGGCCTGAGCCGCACCCCACCCGTCGAACGCCGCCGTGCATCGCGCACGGCGGCGTTTCGCATGCCGTCGCCCGGTGATACCATCGAACATACATTCGAATCGGTGAGGTGCCCATGTCGCTCGTGCAGGAGTACGTCGAGCTGTGGACCAGCGACGACGGCCGCCCCGAGCGACTGGTGTGGCGGGCGCGTCGGTTCCGGGTGAGCGATACGCCGACGACCCTCGTGGGCCCGTGCGACTGGTGGACTCCGGTGGCTCGCTACGACGTGTCACCCGGGCGCCCCCCGCTGCAGATCACCGGTTGGCGATTCCAGGCGAGCGCAGACGACGGCGAGACGCACGTGTTCGACGTGCGCCGCCGCGACGACCGCTGGGAGCTCGTGCGCGTCTTCGACTGACTACGCGGGTTCCGTGTCTCGATCGTGCTCGCCGTCGCCTGAGTGCGGCGCTGCGGCCGCTGAGGCGGGTGCCGTCGCGACTGGGGCGGACCCGTCACGCCCCAACCAGAGCATGAGCACCCCGCCCACGACGAGACCCCAGAATGCGGAACCGATGCCGACCACGGCGACCCCTGACGCGGTCACGAGGAACGTGCCGATCGCCGTGATGCGCTGACGCGGGTCTTCGAGCGCGCCGGTCAACGCGGTGACCATGGCGCCGAGCAGTGCGAGTCCTGCGACGGCGGTGATGATGATCGGCGGCGACGCCTGAACCACGGCGGCGGCGAGACCTGCGCCGGCTCCCAGCACGAGGTAGACGATGCCCGAGGTGAACGTCGCGACCCAGCGCCTGCGCGGGTCGGGGTTCGACTCGGGGCTCGCCATGATCGCCGCGGTGATCGCGGCGAGGTTCAGCGCGTGGCCGCCGGCGAACGCCGCGCCGACCGAGGCGGCTCCCGAGGCGATGAGCACCGGCCTCGGTGCCAGGCGATAGCCGAACGTCGACATCACGGCGAAGCCCGGCACGTTCTGCCCGGCCATCGTCACGATGAAGAGCGGGAGGCCGAGGCTCACGATCACGAACGGGTCGAAGACGGGAGCCACGAACTGCAGCTGCGGTCGCACGGCCTCACTCGCGATCACCGCGGGCCCCGCGAGCACGGCGATGCCGATCACCGCGACGAGCATCGCCGCGGGCACCGCCCAGCGCGGAGCGAGGCGCGCGAGGAGCAGCCACACGAGCACCATGGGCACCGCGATCGCCGGCTGCTCGACCGCCGCGAACACCGGTGCGACGCAGATCGGGAAGAGGATGCCGGCGAGCATCGCGCTCGCGATCGGCTTCGGGATGCTCGTGATCGCCCTGCCGAGCGCGGGCCAGAGGCCGGCGAGCACGATGAGCACGCCGCACACGATGAACGCGCCGATCGCGGCGGCGAACTGCTGCGTGGTCGCTGCCGCGGCGACGAGGAGCGCCGCACCGGGCGTGGACCAGGCGAACGACACCGGCATGCGCGTGACGAGCGGCAGCACGATGCAGAGGAGACCCGTCGCGATGCAGAGGGCGAACAGCCCCGAGGCTGCCTGCGTCTCGGTCGCACCGACGGCGACGAGCCCCGCGATCACCAGGGCGAACGAGCTCGCGAATCCGGTGATGGCCGCGATGACGCCCGCGACGACGGTGTGGAAGATGGGCGGCGCTCGCTCTCGGCCCGGGCTATGCCGACTTCTCGGTGCGACGCTGCTTGGCGTGCGGCACGATCGTGGGCGCGGCGTTGTCGAGCACCGCGGCCTTCGTGACGACGACACGGGCGACGCCGGTGGAGGACGGCACTTCGAACATGATCGGCCCGAGCACCTCCTCCATGATGGCGCGGAGCCCGCGGGCGCCGGTCTGCCGCAGCACCGCGAGGTCGGCGATCGCCTGCAGCGCCTCCTCTTCGAAGTCGAGCTCGACGCCGTCGAGTTCGAACATGCGCTGGTACTGGCGCACGAGTGCGTTGCGCGGCACCGTGAGGATCTCCATGAGCGCCTCGCGGTCGAGCGGCGTCACCGTCGCGACGACGGGAAGACGGCCGATGAACTCGGGGATGAGGCCGAACTTGTGGAGGTCTTCGGGGAGGACCTCGCTGAAGATGTCGGCTTCGTCTTCTTTGTTGTGCAGCGGTGCGCCGAAGCCGATGCCGCGCTTGCCGGCTCGCGACGAGATGATGTCCTCGAGCCCGGCGAAGGCGCCGGCCACGATGAACAGCACGTTCGTCGTGTCGATCTGGATGAACTCCTGGTGCGGGTGCTTGCGGCCGCCTTGCGGCGGCACGGATGCGACCGTGCCCTCGAGGATCTTGAGCAGCGCCTGCTGCACGCCCTCGCCGGAGACATCGCGCGTGATCGACGGGTTCTCGGCCTTGCGGGCGATCTTGTCGACCTCGTCGATGTAGATGATGCCGGTCTCGGCGCGCTTCACGTCGAAGTCGGCGGCCTGGATCAGCTTCAGCAGGATGTTCTCGACGTCTTCGCCGACGTACCCGGCCTCGGTCAACGCGGTGGCGTCGGCGACGGCGAACGGCACGTTCAGCTGCTTCGCGAGCGTCTGCGCGAGATAGGTCTTGCCGCAGCCCGTGGGGCCGATGAGCAGGATGTTGGACTTCGAGAGCTCGACATCGTCACGGGCGTCTGCCGACGTGAGTGCCGTGCGAGCGCGAACGCGCTTGTAGTGGTTGTAGACCGCGACGGCGAGTGCCTTCTTCGCGGCCTCCTGGCCGATGACATATTCCTCGAGGTAGCCGAAGATCTCTTTCGGCTTGGGCAGTTCGAACTCGCCGACCTCGGTCTCGCCGGCCTCGGCGAGGCGCTCCTCGATGATCTCGTTGCAGAGCTCCACGCACTCGTCGCAGATGTAGACGCCGGGTCCGGCGATGAGCTGCTGCACCTGCTTCTGGCTCTTTCCGCAGAACGAGCACTTGAGCAGGTCGGCGCTCTCTCCGATGCGTGCCATCGAAACCCTCCCTGTCGACGAATCTGTTCCGAGCCTAGCCCGAGATCGGGCCGATCGAGGGTAGCGCGCGGGATTCGACACGCTCGGTCGTTCGCGGGACGCGAACCGGGACGTTCAGTCGAGGAGGTGGCGGAGGTAGCGACGCGGATCGTCGAGGTACCCGCGCCAGTGGGCGACGAGTTCGAGCTCCTCCCAGCTCGTCTCGCGGATGCCCCACTCCCCCAGTTCCAGGATCGTGGCACCCGGCACGGATGCCAGCACCGGCGAGTGGGTCGCGCAGATGATCTGGGTGCCGCGGGCGACCATGCGGTCGAGGCCTGCGATCCACCCGAGGATCGACGAGAACGAGAGCGCTGCCTCGGGCTCGTCGAGGCAGACGAGCCCGGCCCGGTAGCGCGGATGGTTCAGCTTGTTGTCGAGCAGGTCGTTGAAGGACTCGCCGTGGCTGAGCGAGTGCAGGTGCCGATCGGGGCTGTCGGGCAGCGCTTCGAGGTAGCTGTAGTAGCCGTGCATCGTCTCGGAACGGAGGAAGAACCCCCACCGCTGCGCCGATGGACTGCGCTCGATGCGCAGCCACTCCGCGAGCGGCGACTCGCTCGGCCGCGTCGAAGTGCCGCCGTTGCTGCTGCCGCCCTCCGGCGGCAGCCCGTAGGCCATGGCGATGCCCTCGAGCAGCGTCGACTTGCCGCTGCCGTTCTCGCCCACCAGAAAGGTCAGGCCCGGCGAGAACTCGATGCCGCCGTCGCCGATCAGCTGATCGATCGCGGGAATGCTCGCCGGCCAGGCGACACGGTCGATCGCGGCATCCGGAGACAGCGAAACGCGGCGGATGGCGCGGCTGTCGTTCAGCCGGTCATCCGCCGCGTTCACGGTGCCGCGAGCTATCGCGTGATCGCCGGAAGGCTCTTGCGCGAGCTGAGCACCTGGTCGATGAGACCGTACTCGAGCGCTTCGCTCGCCGACAGGATCTTGTCGCGGTCGATGTCGGTGTGCACCTGCTCGGGCGTGCGGTTCGAGTGACGCGACAGCGTCTCTTCGAGCCACGAGCGCATGCGCATGATCTCGGCGGCCTGGATCTCGATGTCGGACGCCTGGCCGTGACCCGCCTCGCCCATGGCGGGCTGGTGGATGAGCACTCGGGCGTTCGGCAGCGCGAGTCGCTTGCCCGGCGTGCCGGCTGCTGCGATCACCGCGGCGGCCGAGGCCGCCTGGCCGAGCACGACCGTCTGGATCTGCGGACGGATGTACTGCATCGTGTCGTAGATCGCGGTCATGGCCGTGAAGGAGCCACCGGGCGAGTTGATGTAGAGGATGATGTCGCGGTCGGGGTCCATCGACTCCAGCACGAGCAGCTGCGCCATGATGTCGTCGGCGGATGCGTCGTCGACCTGCACGCCGAGGAAGATGATGCGGTCCTCGAAGAGCTTGGCGTAGGGGTCTTGGCGCTTGTAGCCGTAGGCCGTGCGCTCCTCGAAGCTCGGCAGGATGTAGCGCGAGCCCGGTGCCTGAACGCCGTTGAAGGCGGTGCCACCGAAAGCAGGGATGTTCATTCGCTCGTTCTCTCTTCTCTCGCGTGCCTACGCCTGGGTTCCGCCGCCGCCGGCAACGTCGAGTGCCGATTCGCGGATGTGGTCGACGAAGCCGTACTCGAGGGCCTCCTGCGCGTTGAACCAGCGGTCGCGGTCGCCGTCGGCGTTGATCTGCTCGACGGTCTTGCCCGTCTGCGCCGCGGTGATCTCGGCGAGTCGCTTCTTCATGTCGAGGATGAGCTGCGCCTGCGTCTGGATGTCGCTCGCGGTGCCGCCGAAGCCGCCGTGCGGCTGGTGCAGCAGCACGCGGGCGTTGGGGGTGATGTACCGCTTGCCCTTGGTGCCGGCCGTCAGGAGCAGCTGCCCCATGGAGGCGGCCATGCCGATGCCGACGGTGACGATGTCGTTCGGCACGAACTGCATGGTGTCGTAGATCGCCATGCCGGCCGTGATCGAGCCACCGGGCGAGTTCACGTAGAGGTAGATGTCCTTCTTGGCATCTTCTGCCGCGAGCAGCAGCAGCTTCGCGGCGATCTCGTTCGCGTTCTCGTCGCGCACCTCGGAGCCAAGCCAGATGATGCGGTCCTTCAGCAGTCGATCGAAAACACCGGTGCCTGGTGTCGGTTCGGCCATGTGTCGCTCCGTTTCCGTTGTCGCGTTCACTCGAATCTATCCGGTGCAACGCGCAGGAACGGGGCTGTTCGCCCTAGGCGGATGCCGCGAGCTCCGCAGCGTATGCGGCGAGCGACACCCGGTACCGCTGCAGGTGCGGGGCGAGAGCTGCGAGGGCCTCGGATGCCGCGAGCCGCGCGTCGCCCGCATCGACCCGTGCAAGGGCGCGGAACGCGACGACGGCGTCGCGCAGTTCTCCGGACTCGGGCTCGATCTCGTCGAGCATGGCGATCGCCTCGAGCGGGCGCCCGAGGTTGCGGATCGTCGATGCGAGCTGCACGTGCGCCTGAACGCGTTCGGAGCCCGAGAGCCCGCCCGCGATGGCCTGCCGGTAGAGCGGCTCCGCCTCGGCCTCGAGGCCTGCCGAGTCGCGAGCGCCGGCCTGCTCGAAGAGCGCGATCGGGTCGCCCGCAGGGCGTTCCGCCGCGAGGGAGTCGATGCGGCGGATCACCTCGTGGTCGCCGAGTTCGTCGGCCGACGCCCACACCGCGTCGACCCGCTGCTGCCAGTCGCTCATGCACGTACCTCCCGTGAATGCGGGAAGGGGCCGGGCGAAACGCCCGACCCCTTCACCGTTCGATCACCGAATTACTCGGCGTCGGCCTTCTTCGTTGCGCGCTTCTTCGGCGCGGGCTTCTCAGCGGCGTCGGCGGCCTCGTCGGCAACGGCGGCCTTCTTCGGCGCGCGCTTCTTCGGCGCGGGCTTCTCGGCGGCCTCGGCCTCTTCGACGATCTCTTCGGCCTCGTCGACGACCTCTGCCTCGGCCTCAGCCTCGGCAGCGGCGACGGCGGTGAACTCGGAGAGGTCGACGGGCTTGCCCGCGGCATCCGACACCTTCGCCTTGCCGAGCGCGATCGCGAGCGCCTTGTTGCGCGCGACCTCGCCGACCATGGCGGGGATCTGGCCGTTCTGGCTGAGGATCTGCACGAACTCGTTCGGGTCCATGCCGTACTGGGCTGCGCCCTGCACGAGGTACTGGGTCAGCTCGTCCTGGCTGACCTGGACCTTCTCGGCCTCGGCGATCGTGTCGAGCAGGATCTGCGTCTTGAACGCCTTCTCGCTCGACTCGGCGACCTCTGCGCGGTGCTCGTCGTCTTCGAGGCGGTTCTCGTTCTCGAGGTGACGGTGCACCTCGTCGTCGATGACGGCCTGCGCGACGGGAACCTCGACGAGCTCGAGGAGCTTGTCGACGAGGAGGTCGCGGGCCTGGCTGCCCTGACCGAACGACTTGTTGCGCGCGACCTGCTCCTTGAGGCTGTCGGTGAGCTCGGCGAGCGTGTCGAACTCGCTCGCGATCTGCGCGAAGTCGTCGTCGGCTGCGGGGAGCTCGCGCTCCTTCACGGCGGAGACGGTGACGGTGATCTCGGCGGTCTCGCCCTCGTGGTCGCCGCCCAGGAGCTTCGACGCGAAGGTGGTGGTCTCGCCTGCGGAGAGCGTGTCGAGGGCCTCGTCGATGCCCTCGATCAGGTCGCCCGAGCCGAGCTCGTACGAGATGCCGCTGGCGGTGTCGACCTCGTTCTCGTCGATCTTGGCGACGAGGTCGAGCGTGACGAAGTCACCGGCCGTGGCGGGGCGGTCGACCGTGATGAGCGTGCCGAAGCGGCTGCGCAGGCGGTCGAGCTCTTCGGCGACCTCGTCGTCGGCGACCTCGACGGAGTCGACCGTGAGCTCGATGCCCTCGTAGGCGGGCAGCTCGATCTCGGGGCGCACGTCGACCTCGATGGCGAGCAGCAGGTCGCCCGAGAAGTCCTTGTCGCTGGGCCACTCGACGATGTCGGCCTCGGGGCGACCGAGGGGGCGCAGCTCGTGCTCGGCGACGGCGGCGCGGTAGAACCCGTCGAGGCCCTCGTTGACGGCGTGCTCGAGCACGGCGCCCTTGCCGACGCGCTGGTCGACGATGGGCGGCGGCACCTTGCCCTTGCGGAAACCGGGCACGTTGATCTGCTCGGCGATGTGCTCGTACGCGTGGGCGATGCTGGGCTTCAGCTCCTCGGGCGTCACCGAGATGGTGAGCTTGGCGCGAGTGGGGCTCAGCTTCTCAACCGAAGTGGTCGGCATGTGGAAGTTCTCCTGTTGTGTGGAAGTTCGTGTCGAGTCCTGGAACTCGTCGGGGCGACAGGATTCGAACCTGCGACCTCCCGCTCCCAAAGCGGGCGCTCTACCAAGCTGAGCTACGCCCCGAGTCGCGACTCAACTCGTCGATTCAGCCGTGCGGGCATGCGGAAGCATGCGTCAGACGGATGGACCCCGGAAAGTCTACTGCACAGCGTGAGGCCCGTGCTGTGCATCCGGGGTTCGGGCGCCCGACACCGAGTTGTGGATGATCCACCGCTGGCGCTCACGACCATGGCAGAGTGTGGCCATGCCCGAGCAGCCCGCCGATGCCCGCGACCTCCGACGCTGGCCGTCAGACCCCGCGCAACTGATCGACACGACGCTCTGCCCCTCCTGCTTCAGCGCGCTGCGCAGCGCGGTGTGCGGCACCTGCGGACTCGACCTCTCGGTGCCCGCCGCGGGCGAGCTGCTCGCCGCCGGCCGCGCACTGCACGATCGCGAAGCCGACCGGCAGTCGCTCATCTCGACGATGCGCGAGGCGCAGACCTCCCGCGTTCGTCAGGCTGCGGCGAGCGTGACGGATGCCGCGGCGCATGCTGCTCCCGTTGCGGCGGCGACGCCGTCGCCCTCCCCCGCGATGGTTCCGGCCCAGGCGCCGCCGGTGCTGTCGGTGCCGGTACCAGTGCCGCCGACTCCGGCAGTGACTCCGACCCCGACCTCGATCCCCCAGCAGCTCCAGGCCTCTGCTCCGGCACCCGCGGGCGCGACCGCGCCGGTCGCCGCGCCTCGCTCCGGACGCTCGGGCGTGCAGGTGCTGCTCCTGACGCTCGGCGTCGTGCTCATCTCCATCACGGCGATCGTGTTCCTCTTCGTCGCCTACCTCGTCGCGTCCCTCGAGGTGCGCTCGATCATCATCGCCGTGGCGAGCGTGCTCGTGCTCGGCGTCGCGTGGCTGCTCAGGGCCCGCCGCCTTCCCGGCACCGCCGAGGGCGTGGCATCCGTCGCCATCGTGCTGCTGCTGCTCGACGTGTGGATCGTGCGGGCCAACATGCTGTTCGGCACCGAGACCATCGGCACGTCGGCGTACCTCGGCGGCGCCCTGCTCGTCGTGGCTGCGGTGCTGGTCGGCGTGCGAGCGGCGAGCGGCATCCGCATCGCGGGCATCGCCGCGGCCGCGTTCGCTCCCGTCGGCGTGTTCCTGCTCGCCAGCGAGGCCGCGCCCGACGACCAGCTCAGCACCCCGTTCTGGGTCGGATTCCTCGCTGTCTCCCTCCTGGGGTCGGCGGCCGTGCTGCTGCCCGCCACGGTCGAGCGCACCATCGTGATGGCGGCAGGCTTCGTCGGCGGAGCGCTCGCCCTCCTCCCCGCCTACTGGGCGCTGCCCGAGGTGCCGTGGAGCCAGCTGTGGTGGTACCTCGTGGTGGCGGCCGCGTGGCTGCTCGCACTGCTCGCGGTGCGACTGCGACACGGGCTCGGCACGGTCTGGGCAGTGATCGCGGCGCCCGCCTTCGGCCTGAGCCTCGCGCTGGCGCCGACCCTGGCGATCTTCAGCGAACTCGGCAGCGAGGTCTCGCTCTGGCTCGCCCCGGCCGCCGCGGGTGCCGTCGCAGCAGTGTTCGCCGCCGGCACACGACTCGCGGGCCCGGTCGCACGGGATTCCCTCGCAGCGATGGTCGCGGCGATCGCCGTCGCCGCCTGCTCGGTGCTTCCCGGCGTGTTGCTCGGCCTCGGCGTCGTCTGGACGAGGTTCGCCGGAAGCGTGCCGCCGTGGAATCTCGAGCTCGACGAGCAGCTGCGACCCGGCATCCCCGATCACGACCTCACCGCGGTGCTCGTGCCCGCCGTCGTCGCCGTCGGCGCGCTCGTCATCTCGGTGCTCGTGCGGAGCGGCCGGGCGCTGGCCGCGATCCCGACCGCTGCAGCCTTCGCGAGCGGCATCGCCGTCGCCTGCGTCGCCCCCGGCCCCGCGATCGCCGCCGTGCTGCTCCTCGTGCTCGCCGGCGGCGCGCTCGCCCTCGCCGCAATCCGGCATCGCCTCGAGGCACCGGGCCTGCTCGCGGCCCTCGCGGTCGGCGGCAGCGCCAGTGCCGCCTTGGCGTGGTGGGTGGGCTACTCGAACGCGACGGTGTGGCCGTGGGTCGCGACGATCGTGATCGCACTCGCGATCGTCGGCCGCGTCATCGCGCGCCGGGTCTGGCCTGCGGTCGCCGTACCGGCGGCCGGCGCGACGCACCTCGCTATCGCGTCGACGCTCTTCGTCTTCGCCGTGTTCTCCATCCCGTTCTGGCAGGCTCCCGACGACGTGCAGCTCATCGAGCCGTGGATGTGGCTCGCCGTCGCCTCCTCCGTGCTCCTCGTCGCCGCCGCTGTCGTGCGCTTCGGCAGCACGAGCGATCGCCTGTGCGCGGTGACGCCGCTGTTCGCGGCATCCGTGATCTCGATCTGCGCACTCGCCTTCGAGACGGATGCCTCGTGGCGCTGGGTGCCGGCGAGCATCTTCGTCATCGCCGGGGTGGTCTGGTTGCGCCTCGGCGTCCCCGAGGCACTGCGCGTCGCCTTCGCCGCGACGACTCCGCTCGCGCTCGCCTTCGTCTCCGTGGTCGTCGTCGACGAGGCGTTCGGGTGGGAGACCATCGGTATCGCCATCGCGGGCGCGGCCCTGCTCGGCGCGGCGCTGGCTCACGTGGTGCCCGAGCGCACGAGTCGTACCCGACTCGTCTGGGCCGTCGCCGCGGGCGTCGTCGGCGCGGTCGCGCTCGTCGCCGGCGTCACCGGCTCGTTCGGCTCCTCGGAGCTCTGGCTCGTGCTCCTGCTGCTGACCCCGGTGCCGATCGTGCTCGCCGCACTCGACGGAGATCCGATCGGCGGCGATTCGCCGGCCAGGCATCTCGGCTGGCTGAGCCTCGTGCTCGGGGTCACGACGGTCTGGGTGCGGCTCTCCGGCTCGGGCGTCGGCGATGTCGAGGCCTACACGCTGCCGCTCGCCGCCGCCCTCGCCGCCACCGGCGGGCTGATCACGTGGCGTCGCACGAGCGGCGCCGCTCCCGCTCAGGGCCGCACGGCGCTGTTCGCGACCGCTGCCGCCGTCGCCGTGCTCCCGAGCATCGGCACGGCGGGCGTTGCCGAGCTGCGGGCCCTGCTGCTCGTGTCGATCGGCATCGTCTTGGCGGTCGCCGCGGTGTTCCTGCCCGAAGTCGCGCGCGGGGTGCCCGTGCGGCTGCTCGGCGTGCTCACCGGCTGGGTCGCGTTCACGGGCGCCGGCCTCGTGCGCGGTGCCACCGTCGCCGCGGATCGCGCCGAGAGCGTGCTCGTCGTCGAGTTCTGGCCGCTCATCGCCCTGGCGGCGGGCGTCACGATCGCGGTGATGTGGGCGCGCACCGCGTCGCGCCCCGCCTGGCTGGCTGAGGTGCTGCTCGCGGCATCCGTCGCGCTCGCCACCGTGCCGACACTGCTGGAGATCGTCACGGGCGACGAACCGCTGCTCCGCTCGGCCGTGCTGTTCCCCGTGCTCGCTCTCGCGTGCATCGCGTCGGCCGCGACGACGGCGAGGCCCCTCGCCGGCTCGGTGTTCGTCTGGACGATGCTCTGCGCGCTGGCCCTCGGCGGCACGATCGTGCTGTTCTCCGGTCAGCTCGACACGTTCGATCTCGTCACCGCCTCGGTCGGCGTTGCGCTCATCGGCGTCGGCTGGTTCCGCATGCGCCGCGCTCCCGAGCTCGGCAGTTGGCCGGCTCTCGGTCCGGGCCTGGCCGTGCTGCTCGTGCCGCCGCTCTTCGCCGACTTCACCGATCCCCAGCTGTGGCGCATCGTGACGCTCGGCGTCGTCTCGGTCGCCGTGCTCGTCGTCGGCGCTGTTCGCCGCCTGCAGGCCCCGTTGCTGCTCGGCGGGGCGGTGCTGCTCGTGCACGCGCTCGTGCAGCTCTGGCCGTGGATCACCGACCTCTACGAGGCCGTGTGGTGGTGGTTGTGGCTCGGCATCGCCGGCGTACTGCTCGTCGTGCTCGCCGCGACCTACGAACGCCAGATGAGGCTCGCTCGCGGCGCCATCCGCTCGATCGCAGCCCTGCGATAGGCACTCGACGGGCGGCATACGCGGCGCGCGTCACGAGAGGGGGGTCATCGTGTACTACGATGATCCAGTGCCCGCGAGCGGGTACGCGGGGATGTAGCTCAATGGTAGAGCCTCAGTCTTCCAAACTGATCACGCGGGTTCGATTCCCGTCATCCCCTCCACACGACCCACTCGTCGTTGCCTCCGGCGCTCTCGCCACACGCGCAGCGTTCTCGATTCGCGATTTCGGCCCCCTCGAGGCGTCGACGAACGTGCGCGCAGCGTGCTCGCGATCTGATCGCCCGTGAGGATTCGGTCTAGCGCCAGCTGAGAGCGCTCTACTACCGTGAACCCCATCGACAACATCCAGCCCTCGCTCCTCGGCCGCGGCGAAGAATTGGAACGTCTCGCCGTGCTCGTGGGTTCGGCGCGCAACGGGCACGGCTCGGCCTTGCTCCTGCGCGGCGAGGCCGGCATCGGGAAGACGACCCTGCTCGAAGCGGCCATGCACGACCTCGCAGGCGTTCGGGTCGTCCGTTCCGACGGCTTCGAGGCGGAGTCGGCCATGCCGTATGCGATGCTGCAGCGACTCGGGACGCCGTTCACACACCTCGTACCGGCTCTGCCGCGTCGCCAGGCATCGGCGTTGCGCATCGCCGCAGGCGTCGACGAGGGGCCGCCACCGGACCGATACCTCGTCGGCCTCGGCATGCTGTCGCTGCTCGCGGCCGCCGCAGAGCGCGAACCGCTCGTGTGCGTCGTCGATGACGCGCACCTCTCCGATCCCGAGTCGCTCGAGGTGCTCGCGTTCGTCGCGCGTCGGCTGAAGGCGGAGGCGGTGGCGATCGTGCTCAGCACCCGCCCCGACCCGAGAGTCGATCGCGCGGCCGCCGGCATCGCCTCCCTGGAGCTCGGAGGGCTCGACGCGCAGACGGCCGTGCACGTGCTGAATCGGTCGGCGACGGATCAGGTCGACCCGTACCTCGCGATGCGATTCGCCGAGGAGACGGGTGGCAATCCGCTCGCCCTCACCGACCTTGCGCGGGAGTTCACCGCACAGCAGCTCACCGACTCCTCGCTCGGGCTCGGCCCGTTCCGATCGGTCAACGCCTGGAGTCCACCTACCTTCGCGCGGTCGAAGCGCTTCCGGCCGACACGCGTCGGTGGCTCGGCATCGTCGCGGCGGAGTCCACCGGTGATCCCGCGCTCATCGACGAAGCCGCTCGCCGGCTCGCCGTGCCCGCCGATGCCTCCGGGGCGGCCGAGAGCGCCGGGCTCGCCACTTCGCGCGACCGCGTGCAGTTCCGGCATCCGCTCGTCCGCGCTGCCGTCTACAACGCGATGCCAGCGACGGAGCGTCGCCGCGTGCACGAGGCGCTCGAATCGGTCGCCGGAGCACGTGGTCGTCCCGATCTCGCGGTCTGGCACGCGGCAGAGGCCACGCTCGGCATCGACGACGAGGTCGCCGACCGCCTCGAACTGGCAGCGGATGCCGCGGGCGGGCGTGGCGGCACGGTCTCACGTGCTCGACTGCTGGCGCGCGCGGCCGATCTGTCGAGCCATGGGCCGCAGCGGGAGGCGAGGCTCGTCGCCGCCGCCGAGGCCGCCGCGGTCGCCGGTGCGGCACGCTTCGCGGCCGAGATGCTCGACCGAATCGACCCGGCCGCCCTCGACCCCGTGGCCGAGGGGCGGGTGCTCATGCTGCGCGCCATGCTCGCCCTGTTCGTGGCCGATCCCGAAGGGGTGAGGGGCGGCACCGAGCAGTTGCTGCGGGCAGCCGGCCTGTTCCACGGTCGAGCGCCCGAGCTCGAGCAGCGGGCTCTGCTCGGGGCCTTCAACGCGGAGCTCACCTCGGAGTCGACCGTGCGCAGCGGGAGCCTGCAGGCGCTCGGGCGCCGGCTCGCGACCGGAGCCGGCGTGACCGACGGGCGCAGGTCGCTCGCGTTGCGCGCCCTCGGTGCGCACATCCTGCGGCCGTACCCCGAGGCGGCGCCGATCATGCGTGCAGCGGTTGCGATGCTGCAGGACTCGAACGACGCGCAGCTGCTCGAGCTCGGCTCCGAGGCGGTCGCGTTGACGATGGCGTTGTGGGACGAGCAGACCTGCGTCGAACTGCTCGAACGCACGGTGCGTGCGGCCACGGAGGCCGGCAACCTGCGCGTGCTCGACACCACGCTGTGGGTACTCGGGCTCCTCGAGCTCGTCCGCGGCGACCCCGCCGCATCCGGTCGGTACGTGGAGCAGGTGCGCGAGTTGCGCCGAGCCATCGGCTACGACGCGGAGCAGGTCGTGAACGCGTCCTACCTCGCCTGGTCGGGGGCGCCGCCCGAACTCGTCGAGCAGATCGCCGAGGCGACGCTCCTCACCGGATTCGCCGGCGTCTGGACGATCGCGATGACCGGTCTCAGCATCCGCGAGATCGCCGACGGCCACTACCGTGACGCCTACGAGCGCCTCCGACCCATGGTCGAGCGCGAGTTCCTGCAGGTGACGTACCAGCAGCTGCCCGACCTGGTCGAGGCGGGCGTACGCAGCGGCAATGTCCGGGCGGCGCGGGCCGCGGCCGATCGGCTCGCCGAATTCGCGACGGCGAGCGGCACGCCATGGATCCGCGGCATCTCGGCACGGGCCGAGGCCCTGCTCGCCGAGCCGGAGCAGGCGGAGGCCCGATACGTCGAGGCGATCGAGCACTTCGGCCGGGCCACGGCACCCGGCGAGCTCGCGCGCGCACACCTGCTGTACGGCGAGTGGTTGCGCCGCATGAAGCGCCGCCGCGAGGCCCGCGACGAGCTCCGTTCCGCGCTCGCGATCTTCGAACGCGTCGGTGCGCCGGCGTTCGCGGCGCGAGCCCGTCGGGAACTCGAGGCGACCGGCGAGCACGTGCTCGCGCACGAGACTGGTGACGGCCCCGACCGGCTCACACCCCCAGGAGGATGCGGTCGCGCGGCTCGCGTCCGCCGGCCGGACGAACGCCGAGATCGGCGCCGAGCTCTTCATCAGCGCGAACACGGTCGACTACCACCTGCGGAAGGTGTTCCGGAAGCTCGGCATCACCTCGCGGAAGCAGTTGACCGAACGGATGCCCGGTCGCTGAGCTCGCGACTACGCGCATCACGTGGTTCGGCGCAAGCACGGCGCGGGCCAGCATCGAGGCATCCGCGAATCGCGAGCCGCGCGACTCGCCCCGCATCCGGGAGGCGCCCATGCCCCACGTCACTGCCGATGACGGCGCGCAGATCTTCTACAAGGACTGGGGTTCGGGCGGCACACCGGTGCTCCTGAGCCACGGGTGGCCGCTGAACGCGGACGCCTGGGAGGCGGCGGCGCTCTTCCTCGCCGAGCACGGGCACCGCGCGATCGCGCACGACCGGCGCGGCCACGGCCGATCGAGCCAGACGTGGAACGGCAACGAGATGGACACGTACGCCGACGACCTCGCCTGCCTCATCGAACACCTCGACCTGACGGATCTCACGCTCGTCGGGCATTCGACCGCGGGCGGCGAGATCGCGCACTACGTCGGCCGGCATGGTTCGGCGCGGGTCGCGAAGCTCGTGCTCGTCTCGGCTGTGCCCCCGCTCATGCTCGAAGCCTCCGACAACCCGGGCGGGTTGCCGCTCGCCGTGTTCGACGGGATTCGTGCGGGCGAGGCATCCGATCGCTCGCAGCTGTACCGCGACCTCGCCGACGGGCCGTTCTTCGGTCACAACCGCAACACCGACATCTCGCAGGGTGTGCGCGACGCGTTCTGGCTGCAGAGCATGGCCTGCGGGCACCGTGCCGCCTACGAATGCATCGCGGCGTTCTCGGCCACGGATTTCCGGCCCGACCTGGCGAGCATCGACGTGCCGACCCTTGTGATCCACGGCGATGACGACCAGATCGTGCCCTTCCAGGTCGGCGGCGCTCGCTCGGCCGAGCTCATCGAAGGGGCGACGCTGCTGGTCTACGAGAACGGCGCGCACGGCCTGCCCGACACCGACCGCGATCGGCTGCACGCGGACCTGCTCGCCTTCATCGACTCCTGAACCGGATGCCGCGGGGCCGCCCCTGCGGCATCGAAACGCTCACACTCGAAAGGACTCCGCCATGACCGACCAGACCGACTCCGCCGCCCCCGACACCATCGTGCTCGTGCACGGCCTCTGGATGACCCCGCGCAGCTGGCGGGGCTGGAAGGAGCGCTTCGAGTCGAAGGGCTTCACCGTGCTCACGCCCGCCTACCCCGGTTTCGAGATCGAGGTCGAGGCGTTGCGCGAGAACCCCGACGTCATCGCGAAGCTCACGGTGCCCGAGACCGTCGACCACATCGCCGCCCAGATCGAGGCGCTGCCGAAGCCGCCGATCATCATGGGCCACTCGTTCGGCGGCACGCTCACGCAGCTGCTGCTCGCGCGGGGGCTCGGCGCGTCGGCCGTCGTCGTCGACTCCGCGCCGACCGAGGGCGTGCGGATGACGCCCCTCTCCCAGGCGAAGTCGCTCTTCCCGGCGCTGAAGAACCCCGCGAACATCCATCGGGCCGTCGCGTTCACGCCCGAGGAGTTCCACTACGCGTTCGCGAACACGCTGTCGCGCGAGGACTCCGACGCTGCATGGGAGGAGTTCGCGATCGCCGCACCGGGCAACTGGATCTGGGCGTACGGGCTCATCGCAAACTTCAAGCCCGGCCGCCAGGAGACCTGGGTCGACTACGCGAAGGATCGTGCACCCCTGCTCTTCATCGGCGGCGAGAAGGACCACATCATGCCCCCGAGCGTGAACAAGTCGAACGCGAAGCACTACGCGAAGTCGCCGGCGCTCACGGAGTACGTCGAGTTCCCGGGTCGCTCGCACTGGATCTGCGCCGAGCCCGGTTGGGAGGAAGTGGCCGACCACGCCCTCGAGTGGGCGCTCGCACACGCGAGTGAGTCGGTGGTGCTCGGCGCAACGGCCGAGTGACGGAGACCGGCCCTCGACATCTGATCCACACCCGCAACGAATCGGTGATCCGCACCGCAACGAATCGGAAGGAACGATCATGATCACAACCAAGCGGAGAGGCCTCGCCACCCTCGCCATCGCAGCAGCGTTCTCCCTCGTCGCCCTCGGAGGCGCCGTTCTCCCGGCGACCGCGGCGACCACCGCGGACGCGCACGTCGCACGGGCCACCGCAGCCAAACCGACCGTCGTCCTCGTACACGGCGCGTTCGCCGACTCCAGCGGCTGGAGTCTCGTCTCAACGGCGCTGCAGGCCAAGGGCTACCCGGTCATCGCGTTCTCGAACCCGCTGCGCGGGCCGCAGTACGACGGCGACTACCTTCGACAGTTCCTCAGCACCATCAGCGGGCCCGTCGTGCTCGTCGGCCACTCCTACGGCGGCGCCGTGATCAGCAATGCGGCCACGGGCAACCCGAACGTCAAGTCGCTCGTCTTCATCGCCGCCTACGCGTTGGCCGAGGGAGAATCCGTCCAAGCCGCGAACGCTCTCGGCGGCGGCCACACCGACGTGATCGACCATCTCGTGCTCCGCCCGTTCCCCGGCGCGACCGAAGGTGATGCCGATGCCTTCATCGACCCGGCGTTCTTCCCGGAACTGTTCGCGCAGGACGTCCCGAAGATCGTGGCGCAGAACATGGCCGGCTCGCAGCGCCCCGGGGCGCTCGCATCCCTCGTCGCTCCATCGGGTCCGCCGGCCTGGGCGTCGATCCCCAGCTGGTACATGGTGGCCAAGAACGACCGCATCATCCCGCCCGAAGCGGAGCGCGGCCATGGCCGCGCGGGCCGACGCCACGACGGTCGAGGTGAACACCTCGCACGTGCCGATGATCAGCCAGCCGCTCAAGGTGATCTCGATGATCCTCGACGCGGCCAAGTAGTCGACGTGTGTCGGCCCGCCGCGTCCGCGGCGGGCCGACATGCTGCATTTCGATACACGGAGCCCGATCTCCCTTCCGTGTCAACCCCAGATCAGCCCAGCCTTCCCTTGGTTGAAATCCGCGAGCACCCGCGTAGCGTTGAACACGACATACGTTCAGGGAAGGTGGACCACATGACAGACACCAAGATCGCCCCCAAGAGCCCCAAGGCCGGCGCGAACGCCGACGTGGCATCGGGCGTCGCGCAGTTCCTCACCCCGGTCGTGCAGGAGCTCGTCGCCCTCGCCGTGAATGGCAAGCAGGCGCACTGGCACGTACGCGGCGTGAACTTCATCGCAGTGCACGAGCTGCTCGACGAGGTCGTGGCGCACGCGCAGGAGTGGGCCGACCTCGCGGCTGAGCGAGTCGTCGCACTGGGCCTGCCGGTCGACGGCCGCCTCAAGTCGGTCGCCGACAAGAGCGGCGCCGTGAACCCGAAGCTCGGGTTCCAGCCCTACGACGAGGCCATCGCCGACGTCGTCGCCCAGATCGACCTCGCGGCCGAGAAGGTCGCCGAGGCGATCGACGGACTCGACGAGCTCGACCCGGTGAGTCAAGACGTCGTGATCGAGATCCGCCGCGGCCTCGACAAGGACCGCTGGTTCCTCTTCTCGCACGTCGCCGTGAAGTAACACG
Organism: Agromyces hippuratus; assembly: GCF_013410355.1. Taxonomy (NCBI): domain Bacteria; kingdom Bacillati; phylum Actinomycetota; class Actinomycetes; order Micrococcales; family Microbacteriaceae; genus Agromyces; species Agromyces hippuratus. The sequence continues at coordinate 1,020,639 of NZ_JACCFI010000001.1, forward strand.
CGATGGCGGGCTGACGGGCCCGGGTGCAGAATGCCGGTATGACGGCCGATGCACCCGGGCCCGTTTCGTCTTCGGCGGATGCCGCGGGCGCGGGCTCGAGCGCGGCATCCGACCCGCCCCTGACCGACGCGCAGAAGTCGTTGCGCGCGCAGATGCTGGCCACCGAGCACTGGAGCCTGCTCGCCTCGCGGTCGACCACGCAGAGCGAGGTGCTCACCCGCATCGCGATCTTCCTCACGCTCGTCTCGGCGGGACTCGTGACGCTCGGCGTGCTCGGCAACGCCACCGAGTTCCGCGGCTGGTTCGGGATCGCCGCGCTCGGCGTGCTCGTGCTGCTCGTGCTGCTCGGGGTCATCACGCAGTTCCGCGTATTCAACACCGCGACCGAAGACCTCGCGTACGTGCTCGCGATGAACCGGCTGCGCGGCGCCTACCTCGATCTCGACCCGGGCATCGAACGGTACTTCCTCATGGGCACGACCGACGACGAGACCGGTATCGGCCGGACGTACTACCCGTTCGCCGCGCGCGACCGCACGCAGGTCTTCGCGAGTTCGGCGATGGTCATGCTCGTCGTGAACACCGCACTCGTCGGCCTCCTCACCGGTGCGCTGGTCTACGCGTTCACCGCGTCGGTGGGGTGGTCGGTCGCCGCCGGTGCGGTCGTCGCGGTGATCTCGTTCCTGTTCTGGATGTTCCGGGGCTACCGCAGCTACCTGGAGGTGCTGCGCACGCACGTGCCCCTGCGGCGCAGCCCGAAGGAGTGACCCGGAAGCGTCAGCGCTGCAGCCAGGTGAGCACGGCGAGCACGCGCCGATGGTCGGTGCCCGAGTCCTCGAGTCCGAGCTTCTGGAAGATCGACGTGACGTTCTTCTCCACGGCACCGACGCCGATGAAGAGCTGCTTCGCGATGCCGGCGTTGGTGCGCCCCTCGGCCATGAGCGTCATGACCTCGCGTTCGCGGGGCGTCAGGGTCTCGAGCGGGTCGCTGCGGCGGGCGAGCAGCTCGCGCACGACCTGCGGATCGAGCACGGTGCCGCCCTGGCTGACCCGTTCGACGGCGTCTTCGAGTTCGTCGAGCGACGCGACGCGGTCCTTCAGCAGATAGCCCATGCCGCCCTCGCCCGAAGAGAGCAGTTCGTGGGCGTACGTGCCCTCGACGTACTGGCTGAGCAGCAGCACGCCGACCCTCGGCATGCGCCGCCGCAGTTCGATGGCCGCGCGCACTCCCTCGTCACGGAACGACGGAGGCATGCGCACGTCGAGGATCGCGAGGTCGGGCCGGGTCTCGTCGAGAGCCGCGAGGAGCGAATCGGCCTCGCCGTAGGCGGCCACCGTCTCGAAGCCGGCCTCGTCGAAGAGCCGCACGAGCCCCTCGCGGAGCAGCACCGAATCCTCGGCGAGCACGATGCGGAGCGGGGCGCGATCGGTCATGCCCCCCACACTATCGGCGGGCGAGCGGATGCCTCGTGGCGGCACGTGCCACGAGGCATCCGCTGTTCCGGATCAGGCCTGGATTGCCGTCTCCCCCGCAGCGAGCGGCGCGAACGGGATGTGCGCGCCGATCGTCGTGGGGCCGCCGACGGGGCTGTCGACGACGAGCACGCCGCGCAGGCCCTGCACGCGCTCCTCGAGACCCGCGAGGCCGTGCCCTGCGGTGAGCGCTGCGCCGCCGCGCCCGTTGTCGGTCACCCAGACGTCGAGCCAGTGGCCGGTCGCGCCCGTGTCGCGCGTCGAGACGGTGAGGCGGATGCCGCTCGCCTCGGCGTGCTTCACGGCGTTCGTGAGCAGTTCGGCGGCGATGAAGTAGGCGTTGCGCTCGATCGACGCGGGCAGCGCGGCATCCGTCGGCAGGTCGATCTCCACCGTGACCGGAATCGGGCTGCGGGCTGCGACCGACTGCAGGGCGACGGCGAGACCGCGGTCCTGCAGGATCGGCGGGGCGAACCCGCGCGAGAGCGCCCGCAGCTCGTCGAGGGTCTCGCGGGCCTGCTCGCGGGCTTCGACGAGCAGTTCGCGCGCCGACTCGGGGTCGCGCTCGAGCTTGCGCTCGATCGCGGCGAGGTCCATCTGCAGCCGCACGAGCCGCTGCTGCGGGCCGTCGTGGATGTCGCGTTCGAGGCGTCGGAGCGACGCGTCTTCGGCCTGCACAGCTGCGCCGCGGGAGGCGGCGAGCTGCGCGACCTCGCGCTCGAGGGCTTCGGAGCGCCACGAGCCCAGCACGCCGCGCGCGATGACATCGTGCAGCAGCGTGAGGCCGCGGAACACGAACGGCAGGGTGGCGAGGAAGATCAGGCCGAGGAAGAACTCGAAGACCGTCTCACCGACGACGGGGTCGATCTGCCAGGTGTTGCCCGGGAACATCCAGTCGACGACGACGTCGTAGAGCCAGAAGTCCTGGTCGCCGCGGCCGTCGGGGATGTAGCGCTGCCAGATCCAGCCCGTCGTGCCGCCGAGGGCCACCGAGGTCCAGGCGATCGTGAGGCTCCACGAGACGATGCTGATGACCGGGTTGATGATCATGCCGTGCAGCATGTAGAGCCAGTAGTGGCCGTCGACGAACGGCGCGAAGATCGTGCGCCAGAAGCCCTGCTCGCGGTTGTCGCGGTTCCAGACCGGGCGGGTGATCTCGGTGCGACCCGCCCAACGCAGGCGCACGAGCTCGAGGGTGCCGAACCCGCGGGCGATGAAGAGCGATGCGACGACGATGAAGACGCCGAAGACCAGTGCGATCAGCCCGAGTCCGGTGAAGAAGGTCGTCGCGAGCACGACGAGCCCGGTGATCGCGATCGGCATGGTGAGGATGAGGAAGGCGAACTCGCGCGGCACCTTCGCCCACAGCGACCAGTAGCTGCGGCGCTTCGGCGCGGCATCGGTGGTCGCGACGGAGGCGGACGCCGGGGGCGTCGCCGTGGTCTCAGTGGTGTCAGTGCTCATGATGGGTTCCCTCAGTAATCGTGGCACGCTGACCGGGCTCGACGACGGCGAACTGGCCCATCATCCCCTGGTCTTCATGCCACAGCAGGTGGCAGTGGTACATGTACGGCGTGTCGGGGTCGGAGTAGTCCTCGAACCGCATCAGCAGTTCGTACTCCTTCTCGGGCTCCGTGAAGATCGTGTCCTTCCAGCCCGCGAGCTCGGGCGGCGGCGCAGTTCCGTCGATCGACGCGATGCGGAACTGCACGTCGTGCACGTGGAAGCTGTGCGGCAACGATGTCGCGTTGTCGACGATCCAGCGTTCGAGGGTGTCGACGGTCACGGTCTCGTCGATGCGCCCCATGTCCATCGCCTCGCCGTTGATCTCGAAACTGTCATCGAGGGTGAAGTTGCGAGTCATCGCGACCTCGGTCTCGTCGAAGTCGTCGATCGTGTTGAGCGCGGCGGGCACCGGCGGCGCCGGGTCGAGCGTCTCGGCTGCGCGCACCTCGAGCACGTCGAAGGCGTCGCTGCCGCCGTTCGTGTCGGCGACCGGCCCCACGAGACCCGCGATCTCGGGCGTCATCTTCGACTGCAGCACCACGCGCTCGCCGGGCGTGACGCGCAGCAGCACCTCTGCGCGTTCGCCCGGCGAGAGCCGCACATGATCGAGCGAGACGGATGCCTCGAGCAGCCCGCCGTCGGTCGCGATGAGTTCCACGGGGCGCGCGTCGCCCCACGCGAAGGCATAGGTGCGCGCGGTCGAGGCGTTCAGCAGCCGCAGGCGCACGAGCTCGTCGGAGACGTCGAGGTACGGGCCGCGGGTGCCGTTGACGATGAGCTCGTCGCCGAGGCCGCCGGCGTACCCGCGCTGCTTCGATTCCTGCTCGCCGTCGGCGGAGAATCCCGAATCCTGCACGATGACGGGCACGTCGTCGACGCCGTACTCCGACGGCAGGCCGAGGGAGCGTTCCTGCTCGTCGTGCAGGATGAACATGCCCGCGAGCCCCCTCGCGACGTGATCCTCGGTCTCGCCGTGCGGGTGCGGGTGGTACCAGAGCGTCGCGGCCTGCTGGTCGATGTCCCACTCGGGCGACCACGAGGCATCCGGTGCCACCATCTGGTGCGGGCCGCCGTCCATCTCGGCGGGCAGGTGCATGCCGTGCCAGTGCACGGTCGTCGGCTCGTCGAGCGAGTTCGCGACGTTGACGCGCACATGTTCGCCGCGCTCGGCGACGAGCGTCGGGCCGAGGTAGCTGCCGTTGAAACCCCACGTGTCGCTCGGCTGCCCCGGGGTGAACTCGGTCGTGCCAGCCTGGGCGTCGAGCGAGAACACCCGCGTGCCGTCGGCGTCGACGGTGGACTCGGCGAGCGGCGGGATCGCGAGCGGCGTCTCGAAGTCGACCTTGCCGACCGTAGAGATCGGCCCGGGTCCGACGACGCCGCATCCGGCGAAGGCGATCGCCACGAGGCCGCCGGCGGCAACTGCGGCGAGCGCGGTGCCGAGCACGGCGCGGGGGCGACGGAGCTGAGGTGGTCGGAGGCGTGTCACTGGCATGGTTCCAGCCTCGCGAGCGACGCATCGGGGTCACAGCCGGAGGACAGCCGAATCGGGACGGGGGTTTTCCCCCTTCCCTACGGAGCCGGGCCTCAGAGCGTCTGGTGGGTGATGCGTCCGTCGAGCAGGGTCGCGGCGACGGGCATGGCGCGCAGCGCCTCCACGGATGCCGCGTACGGGTCGAGTTCGAGCACGGCGAGGTCGGCGCGCATGCCCGTGCGAACGGTCGTTCCCTGCCCGCCGGTGGACGCGGCGAGCGCGGCACGTGCTTCGATCGCCTGTTCGGGATGCCACGGCTCGCGCCCGTCCCGGGTGCGCCCCACGGCTGCCGCGATCGCGACCCACGGGTCGAGCGGTGCGACGGGGGCATCGGAGCCGAGGGCGAGTTCGACGCCCGCTGCTGCGAGATCGGCGAGCATGAACGCCCGGTCGGTGCGCCCGGCCCAGTAGCGTTCGGCGACGTCGCGGTCGTCCATGGCGTGCTCGGGCTGCACGCTCGCGACGATCCCGAGCCGCGCGAAGCGGTCGATATCGTCGCGGCGCAGCAACTGGGCGTGCTCGATCGATCCGGTGCATCCGACCGCTTCGAACGCATCGAGCACCCGGGCGTTGGCCTGGTCGCCGATGGCGTGCACCGCCGGGGTGATGCCCGCCTCGTGGGCACGCCGCATGAGCGGCACGAGCTCGTCGTACGCCACGGTCGCGAGCCCGTAGGGGTGTTCGTCGGGGCCGAGGCCGGGATACGGGTCGAAGCACCACGCGGTGCGCGTGTTGAGCGAGCCGTCGGTGATGACCTTGTACCCGCCCACCGTGACGAGCCCAGAAGTGCCGGAAACCTCGGCGCCGGTCCGGAGCCCCTCGGCGATCGCGCGGTCGAGGTGCTGCGTGTAGATGCCGAACGACACCCGCAGCGCGTCGACTCCCCCGGCCACCCGGCGCACCCAGTCATCGCGGTTCCACCGCATCTCGTACTCGGTGACGCCGACCACACCTCGGGCGGCTGCTCGGTGCGCGGCATCGGCCACCCATCCGTCGAGCACGGCGTCGGCGACGTCGTCGATCTCGCGCACGAGCCGGAAGCAGTCGTCTTCGCGCAGTATGCCGCTGGAACCGGCGAGTGCCTCCACTCCGTACCGTCGGAGCGCCGCGGAGTTCAGCCAGCAGGCGTGCAGGTCGGCAGCGACGAGCACCACGGGCACGTCGCCCGAGACCGCGTCGAGCACCGCGCGGCTCGGGGCGTCGCCCCAGAGCCCGTCGCGGTAGCCGAAGCCGATCACCTCATGGTCGCCGCGGTCGACGGATGCCCCGACGAGACGCGCGACGGCCGCCGCCGACTCCGCACCGGCCAGGTCGAGGCGGCGCGAGACCATGGCCCACTGGGAGAAGTGCACGTGCCGGTCGTACAGGCCCGGCACGACGAAGCGGCCGTCGAGGTCGAGACGACGGATGCCGCGGGGCGGAGTTTCTCCCGACGGCTTCTCCCCTGCCGGCGCCACCGAGACGACGCGGCCTCCGGCGAGGTGCAGGTCGACGACCTCGTCGGCGCCGGGCAGCCGTGCGCCGGCGAGGATCACGGGCTCAGCGGCATCCGTCGCGCTCATGGCATTCATGCCTGGCAGTAGGGGCACCAGTAGAGCTTGCGGGCGCCCATCTCCTCGAGCACGATGTTCGTGCCGCAGACCCGACAGGGCAGGCCCTCGCGCTTGTACACCCAGTGGCGGTCGTCGCGGCTGGCCATCGCTGCGCGGTACGCCTCGGGGTCGAGGTCGTCCATGGTCATCATCTGACCCGTCTCGACACCGATGCGCAGCAGCTTCGCCCAGTCGCGCCACAGGTGGCGCACATGCTCCTCGGGCACGAGCTTGCCCGGCGTGTGCGGGTTCTGCTTCGCCCGGAAGAGGAGTTCGGCCCGGTACACGTTGCCGATGCCCGCGACCACGTTCTGGTCCATGAGCAGCAGGCCGATCGGGGTCGCCGTCTTCAGGATCCTGCGGGTGAAGCACTCTTCGGCCTCGGGCCCGTCGTCGAGCAAGGGGTCGGGGCCGAGTCGGCCGACCACGGCTTCGACCTGGGCGGGGTCGAGCACCTCGCAGGCGGTCGGGCCACGCAGGTCGGCGCAGATCGTGTCGGTGAGGAGCCGCACCCGCACCTGCCCGATGGGCTCGGGCGGGAAGGTGTCGAGGCCGTTGCCGTCCTTCTCCTTCTCAGACTCCGACATGCGCAGGCGCGTCTTGCGCGGTGCGCCGATCGACTGCAACGAGTTCTCGCCGGCCGAGTCGAAGACGACGGCGTCGGGGTTCGGCCGGTCGAGGAAGGTGCCGGCCTGGTTCGTCTGCCCCATGCGCCCGTTCGCCGAGGCGATCGTGGCATCCATCAGGATCTCGCCGGCGAAGTCCCACGCCCCGTACATGCCGAGGTGCACGCGCAGCCAGACGTCGCCCTCGAAGCCGAGGAACATCTGCTTGCCCACGGCCCGCGCATCGGTCATGCGCCGGCCGTCGATCTCGGCCGCTCCGGCGGCGAACCGGCCTTGCGGGCTCGAGGCGCGCACGACATGCCCGACGAAGTTGCGTTCGAACTGCCGGGTGATGCGGTGGACGGAGTGACCCTCGGGCACGTCAGAGCCCGCTGGTTGAGCCTGTCGAAACCCCGCCGTCTGCAGACCCGGGCGAGACATCGACGCCCTTGCCCGCGATGTCGCCCGTCGTCTCGTACTCGGCGAGTTGGGCGATGCGGCGCACATGGCGCTCGTCGCCCGAGAAGGGCTCGGCGATGAAGGCGTCGATGTACCGGATCGCCTCCTGCACGGTGTGCTGGCGGGCTCCGATCGAGATGACGTTGGCATCGTTGTGCTCACGGGCGAGCATCGCGGTGTCCATGCTCCAGACGAGGGCTGCGCGGATGCCGCGGACCTTGTTGGCCGCGATCTGCTCGCCGTTGCCCGAACCGCCGAACACCACGCCGAGTGCGCGCACGCCCGCTGCCTGATCGCGCGCGACCCCGAGTGCTGCGTTGATGCAGAACGCCGGGTAGTCGTCGAGGGCGTCGTACTCGGCCGGGCCATGGTCGACGACCTCGTGACCGCCGTTGGTCAGGTGATCGACGAGCGTGCGGCTGAATTCGAGGCCGGCGTGGTCGGTCGCGATGTGGATGCGCATGCGCCAAGTCTATGGATTCGGCGCCCACGTGACCGCACGCCCGTGCGGGTGCGCCCAGGCGCGTTGCACACCGTCGACGGCGAGCACGAGGTCGCTGCTCTCGTTGGGCACGTCGTCGCGCACGCGGATGCCGCGGACCACGCTTCGCCCCTCGACCGAGAGCCAGTGACCGGGCAGCTCGCGCACCTGCTCGACGAACGCATCCCGGCCCTCCTCGTCGAGGTACATGAGCACTGCCGTGTGGAAGACGACGAGCGTGGCATCGGAGGGAGCGGATGCGGCGAGCGCGGAGAGTCGCTCGTTGAGGTCGCCGCTGACGAGGAGCGGCGGGGTGCGGGCCGCGATCTCGGCGGCGGCCCGAAGCCGGACGCGACGGTCGTCGTGCTCGGGCCACACCAGCGCGTCGAGCCAGTCGACGTCGGCGGTCGAGCGCACGTCGAGCGGGTGCAGGTCGATGCCCGCGCGCCAGACGACCTCGGGCATGGCTGCGGGCACGGGCGCCGGCACGTCGCCGCGGAGGGTGCAGTCGAGCACCACCGTGCTCGGGCCGCCCACCGGGTCCAGTTGCGGATGTCCCGAATACCGGTAGCTGTACTGGTCGGGGTACAGGCAGAGGCCCGCGGATGCCCCGACCTCGAGCAGCGCGATCGTGCCCTCGATGCCGCCGAGCACGGGCAGGTGCAGCGCGCAGCGCGCGGCCTCGTTGGTCTGCGTTGCGTGGGTGAGCGCGACCTCGCGCACGTCGTTCCAGTGCTCGGCGAGCCACTCCGCGAACGCAGGGTAGGCGCCGGTCGGGGCGCCGAGCAGGCGCGCGGACGAGAAGACGAGGTTCGGCTGCCGCTTCGGCGGCGGCAGCTCGTCGATGAGGGCGAGGGTCGAGGCATCCGTCGCCACCCCTGCAGCCCAGGCCTCGTAGGTGGCGGACATGCCGTGCGCCTCGACCTCGGCGAACGAGCGGTACCGGTCGGCCGTCGACGCGGATGCATCGGTGCTGGTGCTCATGGCGTCACGCTACTCCGGCGGCGAGCGCGCGTGCGTGCGTGCGCAGCGCACAGCGGCACACAGGCGATCGCGGGTTACCGGCCGGTAGAATCGTCGGATGCCCTCCGACGCCTCCGACTCCGCCAACGCGCCCACGATCGACGCGCGCGATCTCGAGACGACGCTGCGGGTGCTCGCCACGCTCAGCGAGCTCGACCAGGACGACCCCGACTTCGAGACCGTCCGCCACGCGACCGCGAAGATGTTCAAGGCGGTCAAGGTGGCACGCCGCCTCGAGAAGCGCCGTGTCATCCAAGACGCCGACCGCGCCGTGATCGCCGCGACGGCGACGGGCGCACCCACCCGCATCGACGACGAGACCCGGGGCGCCGACCTCGTGAGCGGCACCGACGCCCGCACCGCCGGCGAGCTGCAGGTCGCCCGCCCCTGTTACATCTGCAAGCAGCGCTACACGCTCGTCGACGCGTTCTACCACCAGCTCTGCCCGAGCTGTGCGGCCATGAGCCACGCCAAGCGCGACGCACGCACCGACCTCACCGGCAAGCGGGCCCTCCTCACCGGCGGTCGCGCGAAGATCGGCATGTACATCGCACTTCGCCTGCTGCGCGACGGCGCACACACGACGATCACGACGAGGTTCCCGCGTGACGCCGCCCGTCGGTTCGCCGCGATGCCCGACGCCGCCGACTGGCTGCACCGCCTGAAGATCGTCGGCATCGACCTGCGCGACCCCGCCCAGGTGATCGCGCTCGCCGACGACGTGGCCGCGCAGGGATCGCTCGACATCCTCATCAACAACGCGGCGCAGACCGTGCGCCGCTCCCCCGGTTCGTACTCGCCCCTCGTCGAAGCGGAGTCCTCGCCGCTGCCCGACGGCCCCATGCCCGAGCTCGTGAGCTTCGGCCACACGAACGACGCGCACCCGCTCGCGCTCGCCGACTCGGTGTCGAGCCACCCCGTGCTCACATCGGGCCTCTTCGCCGGCACAATGACGGCCGACGACCTCACGGCGCTCGCGCTCGCCCCCGGTTCGAGCTCGCTCGCGAAGCTCGCCGACCGCACCGCGATCGACGCCGGCGGGCTCGTGCCCGACCTGCACCACGAGAACAGCTGGAGCGCCGTCGTGCAGGACGTCGACCCGCTCGAGATGCTCGAGGTGCAGCTCTGCAACACGACGGCCCCGTTCATCCTCGTGAGCCGCCTGCGCGCGTCGCTCGCCGCCTCGTCGGCACGCCGCACGTACATCGTGAACGTCTCGGCGATGGAGGGCCAGTTCGGTCGCGGCTACAAGGGCCCGGGGCATCCGCACACCAACATGGCGAAGGCCGCGATGAACATGCTCACGCGCACGAGCGCGAAGGAGATGCTCGCCGACGGCATCCTCATGACGAGCGTCGACACCGGCTGGATCACCGACGAGCGCCCGCACCCCACGAAGGTGCGACTCGCCGAGGAGGGCTTCCACGCCCCGCTCGACCTCGTCGACGGCGCCGCGCGGGTCTACGACCCCATCGTGCGCGGCGAGGCAGGCGAAGACGTCACCGGCGTGTTCCTGAAGGATTACGTGCGCGCCGACTGGTGAGACCCCCACCGCGCCCGGCCGCCGCAGCGCGCCGCCGCACCGCATTCTGGGGGCCGCGGGCACCGCTGCAACGGCGGTAGGCTCGCGAGCGCCCTCCCGGGAAGCGAGGTCGCATGCTGCTGATGATCGTGTGCGGCGTGCTGCTCATCGGCGGGGTCGCCCTCACCGCGATGTGGTCGGGCGAGCGCCTCGTCGAGCCGCCGGCCCCTTCGGCCCTCCTCACCGCCCGCACGGCGACACCTGAACCAGCGAAGCGGATGCCGCGGCACCTCGCCGGCCTCAGGGTGTACGTCTGGTGGGCGACCGTCTTCACGGTGCTCGGCACCGTCTCGGGCCTCATGATCACCGGCGCCGGCGGGCGGCTCATCATGCGGCTGCTCGCCGAGACCTCGCCTGAGGCGACCGGCAGCATCACCGAGGCGCTCGCCCGGGTCGGTGACATCACGCTCGACGGAACCGTGTCGTACCTCATCTTCGGCGCCCTGCCCTCCGCGTTCGCCTCAGCCGCGCTGTACCTCCTCGTCGCGCCCTGGCTCCCGCCGGGTCGCCTCGGCGGGCCGACGTTCGGCGCACTGCTGCTCGTGACCGTCGCACCGTTCGTCGAGCCGCTCCGCACCTCGAACTTCGACTTCGCGATCGTCGGGCCCGGCTGGCTGGCCCTGCTGCTGTTCGCCGCGCTCGCCGTGCTGCAGGGTGCGTTCCTCGCGGCGCTCGCCGGCCGCCTCAGCCGGAGCCTGCCGCTCCTCACCCGCGATCGGTGGCTCGTCCCGGTGTCGCCGCTCCTCGCGGCGGTCGTGCTCGTGCCCGTCGGCGTCGTGCTCGCGGTCGGAGCGCTCGTGGCGTTCATGTTCCCGCGCGCGCTGCCGTGGATCCTCGCAGCCCGCGCCTCACGGCCCGGGGTGCTCGCAGGCCGGATCCTCCTCGCCGTAGCGGTGATCGTGTCGCTGCCCGCGTTCATCGGGGCGGTGGTCACGATCGGGCAGCGCTGAGCCGCGGCATCCTCTCGCCTGCTCATCGCCGCAGGTCCGTGACCGTAACCCGCCCGCGGGCTAGGCTGATGCACGTTGCCTGCGGCCACGAGCCGCGTCGATGACTGCCGAAGGAGCAGACGTGCCCGGAGAGAACCTCACCCGAATCGAAGCCGAGGAGCGTGCTGCGCTCGTCTCGGTGCGCGACTACGACGTCGTGCTCGATGTCACCACCGGTCCGGAGGTGTTCAGCACCCAGACGACCGTGCGGTTCACCGCGACCGCGGGTGCGTCGACGTTCATCGACGCCATCACGGCGACCGTGCACTCGGTCACCCTGAACGGTGTCGCGCTCGACCCCGCCGAAGTGAGCGACGGCGTGCGCATCCAGCTGCCGAACCTCGCCGCCGAGAACGAGCTCGTCGTCGTCGCCGACGGCCGCTACATGAACACCGGTGAGGGCCTGCACCGCTTCGTCGACCCCGCCGACGGCGAGGTCTACCTCTACACCCAGTTCGAGGTGCCCGACTCGCGTCGCATGTTCGCCGTGTTCGAGCAGCCCGACCTGAAGGCCGAGTTCAAGTTCACGGTCACCGCGCCGTCGCACTGGCAGGTCATCTCGAACCAGCCGACGCCCGAGCCCGAGCTGCACCCCTCCGGCCGCCGCGCCGACGACGTCTCGACGGCCACGTGGGCGTTCGAGCCGACGCCGCGCATGTCGAGTTACATCACCGCGCTCATCGCGGGCCCCTACGACGTCGTGCGCGACGAGCTCACGAGCTCCGACGGGCGGGTCATCCCCCTCGGCGTGTTCAGCCGCAAGAGCCTGTCGCAGTACCTCGACGCCGACTACATCTTCGAGAAGACGAAGCAGGGCTTCGAGTACTTCGAGGCGAAGTTCGACGTGCCGTACCCGTTCGCGAAGTACGACCAGCTCTTCGTGCCCGAGTACAACGCCGGTGCCATGGAGAACGCGGGCGCGGTGACCTTCACCGAGGTCTACGTGTTCCGCTCGAAGGTCACCGACGCGATCAAGGAGCGCCGGGTCGTCACAATCCTGCACGAGCTCGCGCACATGTGGTTCGGCGACCTCGTCACCATGAAGTGGTGGAACGACCTGTGGCTGAACGAGTCGTTCGCCGAGTGGGCGTCGACGATCGCCACCGCCGAGGCCACCGAGTGGCACCACGCCTGGACGACCTTCAACTCGATGGAGAAGAGCTGGGCGTACCGCCAGGACCAGCTGCCGTCGACGCACCCGATCGTCGCCGAGATCCGCGACCTCGAAGACGTGCTCGTCAACTTCGACGGCATCACCTACGCCAAGGGCGGTTCGGTGCTGAAGCAGCTGGCAGCCTGGGTCGGCATCGAGGCGTTCTTCACGGGCGTCTCGGCGTACTTCAAGAAGCACGCGTGGGGCAACACGACCCTCGCCGACCTGCTCGGCGAGCTCGAGGTCGCGAGCGGCCGCGACCTGTCGGCCTGGTCGAAGCTCTGGCTCGAGACCGCGGGCGTCAACACCCTGCGCCCCGAGATCGCGACGGATGACGCGGGCACGATCACTGCCTTCACCGTGCTGCAGTCGGCGCACCCCGACTACCCGACAATCCGCCCGCACCGCGCCGCGATCGGCTTCTACAACCTCGTCGACGGCGCGCTCGTGCGCGAGCACCGCGTCGAGCTCGACATCGACGGCGAGCGCACGGATGTCGCCGAGCTCGTCGGCCTCGCACGCCCCGACCTCGTGCTCCTCAACGACGACGACCTCGCCTACGCGAAGATCCGTCTCGACGAGGCATCGCTGCAGGTCGCACTGGGGAACCTCTCGAAGATCGAGGACCCGCTCGCCCGCGCCCTCGTCTGGAGCTCGGTGTGGGATGCCGTGCGCGACGCAGAGACGAGCGCGAGCGACTACCTCGAGCTCGTGCTCGGCAACATCGCGAGCGAGACCGAGTCGACGACGCTGCGCATCATCCTCGCGAACGCGCAGCTCGCGGCGAGCGCGTACGTCGCTCCCGAGCACCGCTCTGACGCACGCCGTTCGCTCGCCGACGGGTTCTGGCAGCTCGCGCAGCAGGCTGCGGCCGGCAGCGACGCCCAGTTCCAGTTCGTGAAGGCGTTCGCCTCGATCGCCGAAGCCGGTTCGCACGTCGACGCCCTCGCCGGGCTCTTCGACGGCTCGATCACGCTCGACGGCCTCGACATCGACACCGACCTCGGCTGGGAGCTGCTCATCGCACTCGTCGCCGCAGGCCGGGCCGGCGATGCCGAGATCGACGCCCGTCTCGAGTCCGACAAGACGGCCACCGGCCAGGAGTCGGCCGCGCACGCTCGTGCGGCGACGCCGACCGCCGAGGGCAAGCAGCGCGCGTGGGCGTCGGTCATCGACGTCGACACGGCGACGAACTCGGTCGTGCGCACGACCGCGACCGGCTTCGTGCGGGCCGACGACCAGTCGCTGCTGACTCCGTTCATCGAGCGCTACTTCGGCATGCTCGACGGCATCTGGAAGAGCCGCAGCTACGCGATCGCCGAGAAGCTCGTCGACCTGCTCTACCCGGCGCCGCTCGCCAACCGCGCACTCGTCGAGGCCAGCCACGCCTGGCTCGCGGCGAACGCTGATGCGGCGCCCGCGCTGCGCCGCCTCGTGGTCGAGAACGTCGCCGGTGTCGAGCGCGCACTCGCCGCGCAGGCGCGCGACGCGCAGTAGCACTCGGCACGACCGCTCAGGGCGGGTCGGCATGGTACTTCGGTACCATCCCGGCTCGCCCTGAACCATTCTTCAGGCGGATGTCCCGGCGCCGCCCGATCCCTAGCCTTGAAACATGATCACGGCAGAAGGGCTCGTCAAGCGCTACGGCGCGAAGACCGCCGTCAACGACATCAGCTTCACCGTCCGCCCCGGGCAGGTCACCGGGTTCCTCGGCCCGAACGGCGCCGGCAAGTCGACCACGATGCGCATGATCGTCGGGCTCGACCGTCCGAGCGAGGGTCGCGTCACCGTCAACGGCAAGCCGTATGCCGCGCACCGCGCGCCGCTGCACGAGGTCGGCGCCCTCCTCGATGCGAAGGCCGTGCACACCGGCCGCACCGCCTACAACCACCTGCTCGCGATGGGCGCCACGCACGGCATCGGCGCGAGCCGAGTTCGCGAGGTCATCGAGATGACCGGCCTCGAATCGGTCGCCCGCAAGCGCGTCGGCGGCTTCTCGCTCGGCATGGGCCAGCGGCTCGGAATCGCCGCTGCGATGCTCGGCGACCCGTCGACGCTGATCCTCGACGAGCCGGTCAACGGCCTCGACCCCGAGGGCGTGCTGTGGGTGCGCCAGTTCGTGCGCCACCTCGCGTCCGAGGGCCGCACGATCTTCCTCTCCTCGCACCTCATGAGCGAGATGGCACTCACCGCCGACCACCTCATCGTGCTCGGCCGGGGCGAGATCATCGCCGACGCCCCCGTCGCCGACATCATCGCCGGTGGCACGCGCCCTCGCGTGCTCGTGCGTTCGCCCCACTCCTCGCAACTCGCCGACCTGCTCGCCGCCCCCGAGGTCGCGGTCATCCGCTCCGAGGCGGGCGTGCTCGAGGTGACGGGAGTCGCGGCATCCGGCATCGGAGACCTCGCCGCGCAGCACGGACTCTCGATCCACGAACTCACCCCCCTCAGCGCATCGCTCGAGGAGGCCTACATGGCCCTGACCGCCGACGCGGTCGAATACCGCACGGAGGCAGTCCGATGACCACGATCACCCCGCCCCTCGCGCACCCTTCGCAGCGCGCTCGCTCCACCTCGCTGTCGTTCGGCGGCGTGCTCCGGTCCGAGTGGATCAAGCTGCGGAGCCTCCGGTCGACCACCTGGTCGTACCTCATCGTCATCGCGATCTCGCTCGGCATGGCGCTCATCATGTCGCTCAGCATGGCCAGCGGCATGAACGGCGGAGCGGATGCCTCGAGCATGCCCGCCGCCGAGCAGGTCTCCCTCGTCATGCAGTCCTCGGTGTTCGGCGCCTTCTTCGGTCAACTCGTGGCGGGCGTGCTCGGTGTGCTCGTCATCAGCGGCGAGTACACGACGGGCATGATCCGCTCGACGCTCACGGCCGTGCCGAAGCGGCTGCCGGCCCTCGCCGCCAAGGCGGTCGTGCTGTTCGTGGCGACCTTCGTCATCGGGCTTCTCGCCAACCTCGGCGCGTTCCTCGTCTCCTCGGTGGTCTTCGCGGGCATCGACGTCTCGGCGAGCATCACCGACTCCGCGATCTACCTGCCGCTCCTCGGCGGCGCGCTCTACCTCGCGCTCATCTCGGTGTTCGCTCTGGGTGTCGGCACCATGATCCGCAGCAGCGCGGGTGGTATCGCCGCGGTCCTCGGACTCATCCTGCTCGTGCCGACGGTGCTGCAGATGATCCCCGCCGAGTGGGCGCACGACCTCATTCCCTACCTGCTCTCGAGTGCCGGTCTCGGCATCTTCACCTCGACGACGGCGGAACCCGCCGACGACGCGCTCGGCGCCTGGCTGAGCCTCCTGATCGTGCTGGCATGGGTGGGGGCATCCATCGCCGGCGCCGCGGTGCTCCTCAAGCGACGGGACGCGTAGAGTCCAGTCCATGACGGAAGCACCCATCTCCCCCGGCTACCCGGCTTCGGTAGTCGGGGGAGAACTTCGTCTGCCGAAGCCACCGGGCGTGATCCGGCAGTTCTGGGCGCGGCATCCGTGGCTCACGGACTCGCTGATCACGGCGCTGTACTTCGTGCCGACGTTCTTCGGATCCATCGCGACGCTGTTCGTCCCCGCCCCACCGCCCGCGTGGATCGCCGTGGCGCAGCTCGTCGCCATCGCCGTGGCCGCCGCTGCGATCCTGCTCTTCCGCCGGCGACGACCGTGGCTGCTCGTCATCATCGCCTGGCTCGTCTGCCTCGTGGTCTATCCCTTCGGGTCCACCGACGTGTTCCCGTTGCTGCTCGCCCTCTACGCACTCGCGGTGTACGGCTCGACACGCTCGGCCTGGATCGGGTTCGGCGGATCGGTCGTCGTGACAACGGCCTCCTCGTACATCGCCGTCTGGGCGCACGCGAGCGACACCGTGGCACCGTTCGGCGCCAACGCACCGGCATCAGCTTCGCAGTTCACGGTGCTGCTGCTGATCGCGACCCTCATCGGCGTAACCGTCGGCAACCGACGCCGGTACCTGAACGCCCTGATCGCGCGGGCGCACGACCTCGCCCGCGAACGCGACCAGCAGGCGCAGCTCGCGACGGCTCTCGAGCGCTCCCGCATCGCCCGCGAGATGCACGACATCGTCTCGCACAGCCTCACCGTCATGGTGACGCTCGCCGACGGCTCCGCGGCGACGGCCGGCCGGGATCCGGAGCGCGCCGCCGAGGCGATGAGGCACGTCGCCGAGACAGGCCGGGTGGCCCTCGCCGACATGCGTCGCATGCTCGACGTGCTGGCCGAACCCGCCGAGGCGGCCGCAGGCCCCGAGGAACTCGCACCGCAACCGGGCATGGCAGCCCTGCCCGTGCTCGTGGAGCGATTCCGCACCGCTGGGCTGCCCGTGAAGCTGACGACCGTCGGGCCGCCGATCGTCGACCCGAACCTGCAGCTGACCGTCTACCGCATCGTGCAGGAGGGGCTCACCAACGCCCTGCGATACGCCGCGACCGCGCACCGCGTCGACGTCACCGTCGAGCACGTCGAGGGCAGGGTGCGGGTCGACGTGATCGACGACGCAGCCGTCGCCTCGACCTCTGCGCTCGGCAGCGGCGGCAAGGGGATCGTGGGCATGCGCGAGCGGGTCGCCCTGTACGGAGGCACGCTCGAGGCCGGCCCCGGCAGCGCACGAGGCTGGCGACTGCACGCCGAACTGCGAGACGAAGCACCCCCGTCGTCTGCGCCGCCCGCACCGACCGCATCGCCCGCGCCAAACACCGAGGACCCCGAATGAGCAGCGACCGAACTCCGATCCGCGTCGCCATCGCCGACGACCAGTCGCTCGTCCGCGCCGGGCTCCGCATGGTGCTCGAAGCCGAGCCCGACCTCGTCGTCGTCGGCGAGGCCGCCGACGGGCGCGACGCGATCGACCTCGTCGAGTCCACAGACATCGACGTCATGCTGATGGACGTGCGCATGCCCGAGGTCGACGGCATCGCCGCGACCGAGTCGATCGTCGCCGGCGGGCGAGCCACCCGCATCCTCGTGCTGACGACGTTCGATCTCGACGAGTACGCCTTCGCCGCGATCCGTGCAGGTGCCAGCGGGTTCCTGCTGAAGGACTCCCGGCCCGCCGAACTCGTCGGTGCGATCCGCACGGTGCACGCCGGCGAGGCGGCACTCGCACCGCGGGTCACCCGCCGCATGATCGAGCTCTTCGCGGGCGAACTGCCCGGCACCGCGACGACGAGCGCAGCGCCGGGTCTCGACACCCTGACCCCCCGCGAGCGGGAGATCCTCATCGCGATCGCCGAAGGCCGGAGCAACCCCGAGATCGCGGAACAGTTCTTCCTGTCGGAATCGACCGTGAAGACCCATGTCGGCAGGGTGCTGCAGAAGCTCGATGCCCGCGACCGCGTGCAGCTCGTGATCTACGCGTACGAGCATGGACTGCTGCCCATGCCCGGCACGTCGTGAGTCACTAGGCTGTCGAGGCAACGAACCCCCACGGAGGCCCCTGCATGCCCGCTGCCGATCTGACCCGAATCGAAGCCGAACAGCGCGCCCGCGTCGTGCGCTCACCGCGCTACGACGTGCGCCTCGACCTGTCGGGGGCCGGCGGCACGTTCCGCAGCGAGACGCTCGTCTCGTTCGACGCCGAGCCCGGCGCCTCGACCTTCATCGAGGCGTGCACGACCGAGGTGCACGAGATCTCCCTGAACGGCAGCCCGCTCGACGCGGCAGTTGTCAGCGACGGCACGCGCATCAGCCTCTCCGGTCTCGCCGCGAGGAACGAGCTCCGCGTCGTCTCGACGGCGGCGTACACGAACACCGGCGAGGGACTGCACCGGTTCGTCGACCCCGTCGACGGCGCGACCTACCTCTACACCGAATTCGCGGTCGCCGAGGCCAACCGGGTCTTCGCGGTCTTCGACCAGCCCGATCTGAAGGCCTCGTTCACCTTCACGATCACCGCCCCCGCCGACTGGACCGTGCTGAGCAATGCCGCGACACCCGAGCCTGCGCCCGCGCGGGTCTCGACAGGCTCGACCAGCAGTTCTGCGGACTCGACCGGCAGTTCTGCGGACTCGACCGGCAGTTCTGCGGACTCGACCGGCGGTTCTGCGGACTCGACCGGCAGCCCCGCGGTCTCGACGTGGTCGTTCGAGCCGGGCCCGGTCATCTCGAGCTACATCGTGGCGATCGTCGCCGGCCCCTACGCCGCATGGCACGGCAGCGCGCGCAGCGTCGACGGCCGCGACATCCCGCTCGGCGTGCTGACCCGCGCGTCGCTCGCGCAGCATGCCGAACCCGAGGTCATGTTCCAGCTCGTGCAGTCGGGCCTCGCGTTCTACGAGACCGCCTTCGGCGTGCCCTACCCCTACGGCAAGTACGACCAGATCTTCGTGCCCGAGTACAACTGGGGCGCCATGGAGAACGTCGGCGCCGTCACGTTCAACGAGTCCTACCTGTTCCGCTCGCGGGTCTCCGACGCGCGGCGCGAGCAGCGCGCGATCGTCGTGCTGCACGAGCTCTCGCACATGTGGTTCGGCAACTCCGTCACGATGCAGTGGTGGAACGACCTGTGGCTGAACGAGTCGTTCGCCACGTGGGCCTCGACCCTCGCGACCGCGGCCGTCACCGAGTTCACCGGCGTCTGGGCGACGTTCGCGAGCGACGAGAAGACGCACGCCGCCGAACAGGACCAGCTGCCGTCGACGCACCCGATCGTCGCCGAGATCGCGAACCTCGCCGACGTCGAGGTCAACTTCGACGCGATCACCTACGACAAGGGCGCCTCGGTGCTGAAGCAACTCGTCGCCTGGGTCGGCCTCGATGCCTTCCAGCGCGGCGTCGGCGCGTACCTCACCGCCCACGCCGGCGGCAACGCCACGCTCCGCGATCTGCTCGACGAACTCGAGGCGGCGAGCGGCCGCGACCTCACGCGCTGGTCGGCGCTCTGGCTCGAGACGGCCGGCGTCAACACACTGCGTGCGAGCATCGACACGGATGACGCGGGCACGATCACGGCCGCACGCATCGAGCAGAGCGCAGCACCGGGGCATCCGACGCTGCGCCCGCATCGCCTCGCCCTCGGCTGCTACGAACTCGGCGACGGCGGCCTCGCCCGAACGCACCGCATCGAGCTCGACATCGACGGGGCCGTCACCGAGGTGCCCGAACTCGTCGGCCTCGCCCGCCCGGACCTGCTGCTCGTGAACGACGACGACCTCACCTACGCGAAGGTGCGGCTCGACCCCGCCTCCTTCCGCACCGCGATCGACCACCTCCCCGAGCTCTCCGATCCGGTCTCGCGTGCCGTCGTGCTCGGTTCCGCGTGGGATTCGCTGCGCGACGCCGAGGTGCCCACGATCGACTTCGTGCGCCTCGTCATCGGCAGCATCGGCCACGAGACGCAGTCGGCGGCCCGCGGGCTCGCGCTCGCCCGCCTCGAACTCGCGATCTCGCGCTACCTCGCCGAGGAGCACCGCGACCAGGTCGCCGCAGAGGCCGGGGACGCCGTCTGGGCGCTCGCCGAGCTCGCTGAACCGGGTTCCGACACGCAACTGCAGTTCGTGAAGGGATTCACCCGCGTCGCCTCGACCGCGGCGCACGCCGACGTGCTCGGCAGCCTCCTCGACGGCTCGATCAAGCTCGCCGGGCTCGAGATCGACCTCGACCTGCACTGGGAGCTCGTGGTCGCCCGAGCCACGCTCGGTGCGGCAGCCGACGACGAGATCGACGAGGCGCTCGCGCGGGACGACACCGCCAAGGGCCGGCTCCTCGCCGAGACCGCGCGTGCCGCTCGCCCCGACCAGGCGGTGAAGGATGCCGCGTGGCGCAGGGTCGCCACGGACGCCTCGCTGTCGAATGATCTCGCACGCGCGATCGCCGACGGCTGGCAGCGCACCGCGCAGCCCGAACTGCTCGCGACGACCGCGAGCGAGTACTTCGCGATGCTGCAGGAGGTCTGGGCGAGCCGGAGCTTCACGATGGCCTCGCTCATCGTGAAGCGGCTGTATCCGGCGCCGCTCGTCTCGCCGGAGCTCGCCGTCATGACGCGCGGGT
Organism: Agromyces hippuratus; assembly: GCF_013410355.1. NCBI lineage: Bacteria > Bacillati > Actinomycetota > Actinomycetes > Micrococcales > Microbacteriaceae > Agromyces > Agromyces hippuratus. Next base: position 1,041,037 of record NZ_JACCFI010000001.1, read on the forward strand.
GGCTCGAGGCGAATCCGGCACCGGCGCCGCTGCACCGACTGGTCTCCGAGCAGCTCGACGAGCTCGAGCGGGCGCTCGCTGCACAGGCTCGCGATGCCAGCGAGCTCTCGGGTGCGGCTCAGTAGACTTTCACACCATGTTCGGTTTCGAAGCGCCCCCTGAGGACAACCCCGTGAGCTCAGACTTCTGGGCGCAGATCGCGACGTACTGGGCCGAGAACTGGGACGTCGTGCTCGGCAAGATCATCTCGATCGTCTTCATCATCGTCTTCGCGTTCCTGATCCGCTGGGTGCTGCACTTCGTCATCGAGCGCGTCGTCAAGCAGATCGTCACCGGCGTCAAGAAGAAGCAGGACGTCACCGACACCCAAGCCCTCCAGGCGTCGCCGCTGGCCGCCGTGCGGCTCGTGCAGCGCACGCGCACGCTCGGCACGGTGCTCACGAACATCGTCAACGTCACGCTCTTCATCATCGTCGTGCTGCTCGTCGTCAACACGATCAACGATGCGATCCTCGGTTCGTTCGCCCTGCTGACGGCAGCTCTCGGCGCTGGCCTCGGTTTCGGTGCCCAGAACATCGTGAAAGACGGACTGAACGGTCTCTTCATGGTCGTCGAGGACCAGCTCGGCGTCGGCGACGTCGTCGACCTCGGCCCGGCCACCGGCATCGTCGAAGAGGTGCGCATCCGCGTCACGAAGATCCGCGACGTCAACGGCACCCTCTGGTTCGTGCGCAACGGCGAGATCCTCCGCGTCGGCAACATGTCGCAGGGCTGGGCGCGGGTGATCGTCGACCTCGCCGTGCCGTACGACGTCGACGTCGACGAGGTCGAGGCGACGCTGCTGCGCACCGCGACCGAGATGGCGCAGTCCACCAAGTGGCGCTCGCGCGTGCTCGAGAAGCCCGAGGTCTGGGGCCTGGAGTCGATCACGGCAGAGGCGCTCGTCATCCGCGTGGTCATGAAGGTGCGCTCCTCGGCGAAGGACGACGTGGCACGCGAGCTGCGCATGCGGCTCAAGCGCGCGCTCGACGAGATGGGCGTGAAGCTGCCGAGTCTCAACAGCGTCGTGCTGGCCGGGTTCGAGGGCGCCACCCGGGTCAAGGGCGCGAAGCCGCCCAAGACCACGCCGAACGCCGTCGTCGCCGCGGGTGACACCGGTGCCGCCGCAGCCCGCGCCGCCGTGAAGAAACCCCGCGCACCCCGCGCACCGAAGCCGCCGGCCCCGCCGGCCGGAGGAGCATCATGAGCGAGCAGCTGCCCGTCGAGGCATCCGGACCCCCGCGTCCTGCGAATGTGCCGCTGCGCGGCACCGAGCACGGCTCTGCGCTCGGCCCGTCGTTCTACGAGACGGTCGGCGGGCGCCCGACCTTCGAGCGGCTCGTCGCGGAGTTCTACCGCGGCGTCGCCGACGACCCGGTACTGAAGCCGATGTATCCCGAAGAAGACCTCGGTCCGGCGGCCGAACGGCTCACCATGTTCCTCGAGCAGTACTGGGGCGGTCCGGGCACCTACAGCGAACAGCGCGGCCACCCGCGGCTGCGCATGCGGCACCAACCGTTCAAGGTGAACCCCGACGCCCGCGACCGCTGGCTCCTGCACATGCGCACCGCAGTCGACTCGCTCGACCTGCCGCCGCTCGCGGAGGAGACGCTGTGGGATTATCTCCAGCGAGCCGCATACGCGATGGTCAACACCTTCGACGAGTAGCCGCACCCGCCCGACCTCACCCGAACACCGCCGCACCACCCGCACGACCACCACTCGCACGACCCGCCCGAACACCACCCGCACCACCCGAGACGAAGGAGTCCTTGTGGCCGCCTCCCCCGCACCCGCCGCGACCGAACGCACCCAGAAGCCGGCCGACGCCATCGTCGTCGGCGCCGGCCTCTCCGGCCTCGTGGCCGCAGCCGAACTCGTCGACGCCGGCAAGCGCGTCGTGATCGTCGATCAAGAGCCCGAAGCGAGCCTCGGCGGTCAGGCGCACTGGTCGTTCGGCGGCCTCTTCCTCGTCGACTCCCCCGAGCAACGCCGCATGGGCGTGAAGGACTCGCTCGAGCTCGCGAAACAGGACTGGGACGGCACCGCCGGATTCGACCGCGAAGACGAAGACGGCTGGGGGCGGCGCTGGGCCGACGCCTACGTCGAGTTCGCAGCGGGCGAGAAGCGCGCCTGGCTGCACGAGAAGGGCGTGCGCTTCTTCCCGATCGTCGGCTGGGCGGAGCGCGGCGGCTACAACGCCATCGGGCACGGCAATTCGGTGCCGCGGTTCCACATCACGTGGGGCACCGGCCCCGGCGTGCTCGCACCGTTCATCGCCAAGGTGAAGGCCGGAGAGGCGGCCGGGCTCGTCGAGTTCCGCCACCGCCACCGCGTCGACGAGCTCGTCGTCGAAGACGGCGCCGTCGTCGGCATCCGCGGCGCCAGGCTCGCGCCGGATTCCGCGGAGCGGGGCGAGTCGAGCAACCGCGACGTCATCGGCGACTTCGAGCTGCGCGCTCCCGCCGTCGTGGTCGCCTCGGGCGGCATCGGCGGCAACCACGACCTCGTGCGCGCGGCATGGCCCGAGCGCCTCGGCACGCCGCCCGAGCACATGCTCTCGGGTGTTCCCGCTCACGTCGATGGACGCATGCTCGGCATCGCCGAGGCATCCGGTGCGCGACTCGTGAACGGCGACCGCATGTGGCACTACACCGAGGGCATCACGAACTGGGACCCGATCTGGCCGATGCACGGCATCCGCATCCTGCCCGGCCCGTCGTCGCTGTGGTTCGACGCGACCGGCAAGCGACTGCCCGTGCCGCTCTTCCCCGGCTTCGACACGCTCGGCACCCTCGAGCACCTCATGACGACCGGGCACGACCACTCGTGGTTCGTGCTCACGCAGAAGATCATCGAGAAGGAGTTCGCGCTCTCGGGCAGCGAGCAGAACCCCGACCTCACCGGCAAGGACCTGAAGCTGCTGGCGCAGAGACTCGGTTCCGGCGCGCCCGGCCCGGTCGAGGCGTTCAAGGAGCACGGCGTCGATTTCGTGGTCGCCGACACGCTCGACGAACTGCTCGACGGCATGCGGGCTCTCTCACCCGAGGCCGAGCTCGACACCGCGAACATCGAGCGCGAGATCGTCGCCCGTGACCGCGAGGTCGACAACGAATTCACGAAGGACCTGCAGCTCACTGCCGTGCGCGGAGCCCGCAACTACCGCGGCGACAAGCTCATCCGCGTGGCGACGCCGCACCAGATCCTCGACCCGAAGGCCGGGCCGCTCATCGCGGTGAAGCTGCACATCCTCACCCGCAAGAGTCTCGGCGGCATCCAGACCGATCTCGACTCCCGTGCCCTCGGGGCGGATGGCGCACCGGTTCCCGGGCTCTACGCCGTCGGCGAGGCATCCGGCTTCGGCGGTGGCGGCGTGCACGGCTACCGAGCGCTCGAAGGCACCTTCCTCGGCGGATGCCTCTTCACGGGCCGCGCAGCAGGGCGCGCGATCGCCCGGGGCTGACGCATTCTTGCGGGTTGAGCCTGTCGAGACTTCTTGCGGGTTGAGCCTGTCGAGACTTCTTGCGGGTTGAGCCTGTCGAAACCGACGCGGCAGGGTTTCGACCGGCTCAACCAGCGGAAGTCAGGCCTTCAGGGTCCAGGGCTTGCGGCGCACGAGCACGTGCCCGCGGCGCGACGAGAGCCGGGTCCACGGACCCGTCTCGAAGAGCTTCACCTCGTCGTCGCCGAGGAAGCCCAGGCTGTACGCGGCGAACGCAGCGCCGGTGGGGAGGTACTCGACGCCTTCGACGCCGCGCCCCCACACCTCGGAGCGCACGCGCTGCACGAGCTGCTCCCCCGTGCCGGCCGGAATCGCCTCGGCGACCTCCTCGATGCCCGCACGTGCCGCAGCCTCGAGCGTCGCGGCATCCGTCGTGCCGAGCGGTCGCCAGCCGCCCCGCGGCGGCGAGATGCCCGCCCAGGTGACCGTGTTGACCTCGGGCGGTCGCGACATCGACACGGGACGCGAGTCGTCGTCTTCGCCGAGCTCGCCTCGTGCACGCACGATGCGCTCGACGAGGGAGCGCATCGGCACGACCGAGTCGAACTCCTCGTCGTCGGCGAGGGCGAACGTGCGCAGGCCCAGCACGGTGGGGCTCTCGTCGAGAATGCCCCGCGGGTACAGGATCGCGGTGTACACGGCGAGGATGCCGGAGCCCGCGATGAGGCGCACCGAACCGTCTTCGACGCGTCCTGCGCGCTGCAGGTAGGTGTGCAGATCTCCGAGCGACAAGCTGTCGGCGAGCGTGAGTTGTTGAGCCATCTCCTGTCTAAACTACCAAGAGAGCGCCGCCGCCCCGGCGGTCACACGCTCAGAGGGTCACGAGCGGTCACCGACCACCGACACGGAGGAACGATGAACGGTCCGATCGACGGCCTGCTGAGCACCCTGCACCTCACCGACACAGGTGCTCGCACCACTGAAGACATCTTCACCGGTCCCTCGCAGTGGATGCCGCTCGGGCGTGTCTTCGGCGGCCAGGTGCTCGCCCAGTCGCTCATCGCCGCGATGCGCACGGTCGCCGACGACCGCACGATCCACTCGATGCACGGCTACTTCCTGCGGCCCGGCGACGTGGCGCACCCCATCACCTTCTCGGTCGACCGGCTGCACGACGGCCGTTCGTTCTCGACCCGTCGCACGCACGCCTTCCAGAACGGCGTGCCGATCCTCTCGCTCATCGCCTCGTTCCAGACCGAAGACGACGGCGTCTCGCACCAGGTGGAGATGCCGACCGACCTGCCCGACCCCGAGACGCTGCCGTCGACGGCCGACGTGCTCGGCGCCTTCGATCACGACATCGCCCGCTACTGGTCGAACGAGCGCGCGTTCGACGTGCGGCATGTCCCCTCCCCCGTGTACCTCAGGGTCGAAGGCGAGCGGGTGCCGCGCCAGGCGGTGTGGATGAAGGCGTTCGGCCGCCTGCCCGACGACCTCAACATGCACCGTGCCGCGCTCGCCTACGCGAGCGACTACTCGATCCTCGAACCCATCCTGCGTGCGCACGGCGTCGCCTGGGCGACACCCGGGCTGAAGGTCGCGAGCCTCGACCACGCCATGTGGTGGCACCGCGACGCCCGTGTCGACGAATGGCTGCTCTACACGCAGGATTCGCCGTCGGCGAGCGGCGGCCGCGGCCTCTCGCTCGGACGCATCTACACCCGCGATGGCGAGCTGGTGGCGAGCGTCGCGCAAGAGGGCATGGTGCGGGTGCCCGAGTCCGCTCGCCCGTCGGCTCCGACTGAATAGATCCTGTGGAATCCACCGTCCTCCACGGATGGTGACCCAGAATGGGTGCCATGGACGCTCGCCGACGCGAGCGACGCGGACGAAGGAGTTCTGGCGATGACCGATCCCACCCGACGCACCATCCTCACCCTGGGTTCCGCCGGCGCCATCGGAGGCGCACTCGCACTTGCCGGCTGTGCAGCGGATGCCCCGAGCCCGAGCGGCTCGGCCAGTGACGCTCCTCCGAGCCTCGTCGAAGATCCGCCGACCGATGCAACCGCGGCGCCCGATGCACCGGCCGTCGGAGGCGACATCGCCGCCCTCGCCGACGTGCCGGTCGGCGGGAGCATCGACACCAAGATCGACGGGGCACCCGCATTGCTCGCGCAACCGACTGCTGGCCAGGTCGTCGCGTTCAGCGCGATCTGCACGCACCAGCAGTGCGTCGTCGCCGCAGCGGGCGACGAGTTCCACTGCCCCTGCCATGGGTCGATGTTCGACGCCGCGACGGGCGACGTCATCCAGGGTCCCGCGCTCGAACCGCTGAGCCCGATCGCCGTCGCCGTCTCGGGCGACCGCATCGTCGCGGCGTCCTGACGATGGACTACACGTTCGCGGGGCTCCCCCTGCACGTGCTGCTCGTGCACGCCGTCGTGGTGCTGACGCCGTTACTCGGTCTGCTGCTCATCGTGATCGCGGCATGGCCTGCGGCGCGGCGGGTGCTGTGGCTCCCGGCCTTCATCGCTGCGGCGCTGCTGCTGCCGCTCGGCCTCGTCACGATCGAGGCCGGCAAGTGGCTCGAACAGCGGGTGCCGCCGGCGCCGCTGATCCAGATGCACACCGCGCAGGGCGAAGACATCGTGCCGTGGCTCGTCGCATTGCTCGTGCTGGCCGCGGCGATCAGCGGTTGGGCGCTCGTCGAGCGCGCCGCACGGCGGCGCGGTGCGGCGGGTGACGGCGCTGCAACCGGGGCTGCGCCGAGCCGCGCCATCCGGCTTGCCGTAGGCGCGGTGCTGACGGTGGGTGCGCTCGTGATCACCGCAGGGTCGACGTGGACGCTCGTGCAGATCGCGGAGGCGGGAAGTCGCGCCGTCTGGGAGGGCTCGTTCAGCGACGAGCCGCTCGAAGACTGAAACGGCGACTCAGCGTCGTCGGAACGCGATCGGGTCGCCGAGGTACGGCTCCCACGCCGCGCGTTCGGTGTCGCCGATGCGGCGCGGCCGCTCGGTCACCGCATCGACGAGCACGATGGTCGTGACCGCGCGGGTGTACAGCACGCGTGGATCGACGCCGGCCGGCGAGTAGACCTCGTAGCAGACGTCGAGGCTCGCCCCGCCCATGTGGCCGATCCAGAGTTCGATGTCGACCGGCTGACGCTGATACGGGATCGGCGCGAGGTACTCGACCTCCTGGCGCGCGATCAGCGTGATCGTGGTCGCGCCGGGAGTCGCATCGAGCACCGCCGTCGATGCGCCGGCAGCGTGCTCGGACGTGTCGTCGCTCACCCAGAACGCCTGGATGCGAGCCTCCTCGAGGAGGCTCAGCATCCGGGCGTTGTTCACGTGCCCGTAGGCATCGAGGTCGCTCCACCGCAGCGGAGTGGGCACGTGCAGGCGCATGTCAGTCCCTGGTGAGCTTGCGGTAGGCCGAACGGTGCGGCTTCGCCGCGTCGGGCCCGAGCCGCTCGATCTTGTTCTGCTCATACGACTCGAAGTTGCCCTCGAACCAGTACCAGTTGGCGGGGTCCTCCTCGGTGCCCTCGTACGCGAGGATGTGCGTCGCGATGCGGTCGAGGAACCACCGGTCGTGGGTGATGACCACGGCGCAGCCGGGGAACTCGAGCAGCGCGTTCTCGAGGCTCGAGAGAGTCTCGACGTCGAGGTCGTTGGTCGGTTCGTCGAGGAGCAGCAGGTTGCCGCCCTGCTTCAGCGTGAGCGCGAGGTTCAGGCGGTTGCGCTCACCGCCCGAGAGCACGCCGGCCTTCTTCTGCTGGTCGGGCCCCTTGAAGCCGAACTGCGAGACGTAGGCACGCGACGGGATCTCGGTCTTGCCGACGATGATGTAGTCGAGGCCGTCGGAGACCACCTCCCACAGGTTCTTGTTCGGGTCGATGCCGCCACGGCTCTGGTCGACGTAGGAGATGTCGACCGTCTCGCCGATCTTCAGTTCCCCGCCATCGAGCGGCTCGAGCCCGACGATCGTCTTGAACAGCGTCGTCTTGCCGACGCCGTTGGGGCCGATGATGCCGACGATGCCGTTGCGCGGCAGGCTGAAGCTCAGGTCTTCGATGAGGATGCGTTCGCCGAAGCCCTTGCGCAGCTTCTTGGCCTCGATGACCTGCGCGCCGAGGCGCGGGCCGACGGGGATGACGATCTCCTCGAAGTCGAGCTTGCGCGTGCGCTCGGCCTCGGTCGCCATCTCTTCATAGCGGGCCAGACGCGCCTTCGACTTCGCCTGGCGCCCCTTCGCGTTCGATCGGACCCACTCGAGCTCTTCGGCGAGGCGCTTGGCGAGCTTGGCGTCCTTCTTGCCCTGGACGCTGAGGCGTTCCTGCTTCTTCTCGAGGTACGTCGAGTAGTTTCCTTCGTAGGGGTAGAGGCGACCGCGGTCGACCTCGCAGATCCACTCGGCGACGTGGTCGAGGAAGTACCGGTCGTGCGTGACGGCGAGCACGGCGCCGGGGTACTTGGCGAGGTGCTGCTCGAGCCAGAGCACGCTCTCGGCGTCGAGGTGGTTGGTGGGCTCGTCGAGGAGCAGCAGGTCGGGCTTCTGGAGCAGCAGCTTGCAGAGCGCGACGCGGCGCTTCTCACCGCCCGAGAGCACGGAGATCTGCTCGTCGCCCGGCGGGCAGCGCAGGGCGTCCATCGCCTGCTCGAGCTGGGAGTCGAGGTCCCAGGCGTCGGCGGCGTCGATGGCCTCCTGCAGCACGCCCATCTCGGCGAGCAGTGCATCGAAATCGGCGTCGGGCTCCGCCATGGCCAGCGAGATCTCATTGAAGCGGTCGAGCTTCGCCTTGATCGGGCCGACGCCCTCCTGCACGTTCTCGAGCACCGTCTTGGTCTCGTCGAGCACCGGCTCCTGCATGAGGATGCCCACGGAGAATCCGGGGCTCAAGCGCGCCTCGCCGTTGGACGGCTGGTCGAGACCCGCCATGATCTTGAGGATCGTCGACTTGCCGGCACCGTTCGGGCCGACCACGCCGATCTTCGCTCCGGGAAGGAATGCCATCGTCACGTCATCGAGGATGACCTTGTCGCCGACCGCCTTGCGGGCGCGAACCATCGAGTAAATGTAATCAGCCATGTCGCCTACCAGTCTATGGGGCGGGTCTGCCCGACGAGACAGGTGCCGGTGCCGAGCGGCGGGCGGACCGCCCCGTGATATCCGTCGGACTTCGGACCGTACTGGCCGACGAGGCATTCGCCCTGGAAGAGCACGGAGAACTGGACCGAGTCGGCAGGGTCTCCGATCGTCGTCGTGTCGGCGGTGACCTGCATCTGCGCCTTGTCGAACCCTGCGGCCGCGAGCGCATCGATGAAGTCCCGCCCGCCGGCCGCGGCGTTCGCCGCGATCACACCGCCGTTCACCCAGTCGAAGTAGGGCTGGTTCTCGGTCGCGGAGAGCTCGGGACGGAACTCCGGTGCGGTCGGTGCGGCGGCGCCCGGGGCGGACGGCGTCGGCCGTGCGGTCGAGGGCCCCGTCGGCTCGGGATCGTCGAACGTGCAGGCCGTCAGGCCCACGAGCATCGCGACCCCGGCGAACGCAAGGGCCACGCTGGTACCGAACCGCCGTCTCATCGTTCCCCTCACCGGCGGTGGCGACCGCCCGAGCCGATTCTAGGCGGTGCGCCCTCGAAGGCGGCTCGGGCGGGCCGTCGGCGGCCTCGGACACTCCCGATCAGCCGGCGAACGTCGATTCGAGTTCGGGCAGCACCAGGTCGTCGGCATCGTCGGAGCCGCTGTGCGTCTCCGCGTCGACGTCGACGTCGGCGTCGGCATCGACGTCGCCTTCGGAGCCGAACCCGAGCGACCGCAGCGGAGCGGTGCCGGGCCACGCGGACGAGCCGTCGTCGGCCACCGGGTCGGCGCCGATCGCCGTCGCGTCGTAACCGGCGACCGCGTCGCCCGATTCACCGTGCGACGACGCCGCTGCCGCGGCATCCGCCGGTCGCGTGGACCGCACTTTGGCGTAGGAGGTCACGCACCAGGCGAGGTCGTGCCCGATGGAATCGGCCTCGATCTCGACGGCCGTGCCCGACCGCTCGCCGGTCTCCCAGGCCCGCAGCCGCAGCCGACCGCGGATGATGAGGCGCTCGCCCTTGCGGATCGAGAGGCTCGCGTTCATGGCGAGCTGGCGGAAGGCGGAGACGGTGTACCAGTTGGTCTCCCCGTCTTCCCAAGTGGCCTTCGCGCGATCGAACACCCGCCTGGTCGAGGCGAGCCGGAACGTGGTGATGGCGAGTCCGCCGCTGGTGACGTGGTGCTTGGGATCGGTTCCCACGACTCCCGTCACGGTGATGATGTCGGTCATGTGCTGCACTCCTCGGTCGGATGCCGTCGCGAGTCGACGGCACGCGGCTCCGGGAGGCGCTCGTGCCGGATCGTCACCCCGGAGCCGCGTTCCGTTCAGCATCGAGGGCCGTCCGAGGCATCCGCATGCCTCGTGCGCAAGTGGTGCGGAAGCCGGCCGTCACGCGACTGTGGAGGACGAGTCGGCGACCTAGAGTTGCTCCATGAGCTACGTCGCCCTCCCCGAACGCTACGACCGCATGCAATACAACCGGGTGGGCCGCAGCGGCCTGAAGCTCCCGGCACTCTCGCTCGGCCTCTGGCACAACTTCGGCCACGAACGCCCCTACGACACCCAGCGCGCGATCGTGCGCCGCGCCTTCGACCTCGGTGTCACGCACTTCGATCTCGCGAACAACTACGGGCCGCCTCCCGGCAGCGCCGAGGTGAACTTCGGTCGCATCCTCGCCGACGATCTCGCGCCGTACCGCGACGAGCTCATCATCTCGTCGAAGGCCGGCTACGACATGTGGCCCGGCCCGTACGGCGAGTGGGGTTCGCGCAAGTACGTGCTCTCGTCGCTCGACCAGAGCCTCGGGCGTCTCGGCCTCGACTACGTCGACATCTTCTACTCGCACCGCCCCGACCCCGAGACGCCGATCGAGGAGACGATGGGTGCGCTCGCGACGGCGGTGCGACAGGGCAAGGCGCTCTACGTGGGCATCTCGAACTACGACCCCGACCAGACCCGCGCCGCCGCGGCAGCGCTCGAAGCCGAGGGCGTGCCGCTCCTCATCCACCAGCCGCGCTATTCGATGTTCGACCGTCACATCGAAGACGGCCTGTTCCCGGCGCTCGAAGAGGTCGGCGCCGCGAGCATCGTCTTCTCGCCGCTCGCGCAGGGCCTCCTGACCGATCGGTACCTCGGCGGCGACGTTCCCGCCGACTCCCGGGCGGCGACGAGCCGGTTCCTCTCTCCCGACACGATCAGCGGCGAGTACCTCGAGCGCGCCCGCGCGCTCGATGCGATCGCGAAGGAACGCGGCCAGACGCTCGCCCAGCTCGCCCTCACCTGGGTGCTGCGCCAGCCGCTCGTCGCGAGCGCGCTGATCGGCGCCTCGAGCGTCGCCCAGCTCGAGCAGAACATCGCCGCGCTCGACGCGGCACCGCTCACCGGCGACGAGATCGAGCGCATCGAGCCGTTCGCCGCGCACGGCACCGTGCTCGGCTGAGCACGACGGGGCTCCGCGGTGCCCGGCCGAACTCGGCCGGGCACCGCCGCTCGGCGACGGCTCGCGAACACCGATCGGATGTCGGTGGCCCGCCGTACGCTCGTGACACACCGCAGGGCCGGCTGCATCACGAGAGGAGCGACATGTCCGCCATCGCCATCAACGCATCGCGCACGCGAGAGCCGTTCCCCGACGTCGTGCCCGGCCTGCAGATCTCCCCGGCCGCGCCGGGCCTGTGGCGAGTCACCCGCCCGCAGGGCGCGGTGCTCGGGCACATCGAGCAGCGCGGCTTCGGCGACGAGGTGCGCTTCGGGGCGAAGCGACTCGTCGCAGGAGGCATCCGCTCGATCGAACTCGGCGAGTTCTGGTCGTCGCGCGATGCCGCCGAGGTCTTTCGCTGAGCTCGCGCGACGCGTATTCGGGCGCGCCGTCGACGCTCGATCGTCGAGCCGCACAGCGGGGGTAATCTGCGGCCATGCAGTGGTGGAACGATCTCATCTCCTGGCTCGGTACGAGCGCTTCGCGGCCCACGGTGTTCTCCGCCGTCGTGCTGTTCTTCGCGGTGCTCGCCGCTGGGCTGCTCGCCGTGTGGATCGCCAATCTCGCGATCAAGCGCCTCGTCGCGCAGCGCGATCGCGAGGCGAAGGCCGCCGCGATCGCCGCACTCGTCGACGCTGCGACCGAGGCGTCGGTGTGGAACTCGCTGACGCCGCAAGAGCAGGTGCTCGCCGACCGCGCCGTGGGCCAGGCCGACATCATCGTGCGACTGCTGCCGATCCGCGGGTCGGATGTCGCGGCGAACTGGGCGGCCCACCAACTCCACGAGCTCAAGCGGGCGTCGGCCACGTTCGGATACCAGCTCGACCCCGCGGTCGTGGAGTTCCGTGACCGCCTCCTCGAGTGGCAGCGCCACCCCGGGCGCACGCGCCGTCAGTTCCTGAACGATCTCGCCCGCTGGCGCACGCAGCGTCAGGAGCCCGAGCAGTCCGCCATCGACCAGCAGGACGCGTGGGTCGCCGAACAGCACCAGCAGCGGTATCAGGGCAGCGTCACCATCTCCGACGACGCCACCACCGAGACCGCGAACACCGCACCGACTCCCACACTGCAGGGCGATCAGCTGCGCTGAACCGCGCTCGCGAACGCTACGCCGAGCTCTCGACTGCGCCTTCGACCGCACGAGCGATCTCACTGCGGCGTTGCAGGCGTGACACGCGCATCGGGGGCGCTCAGCGCCACCAATCGTCGAACATCGACACCGGAACAGTGCGCTTGTGGCACGTCTGCAGGAAGCGCGCTTCGATGCGCTCGGCAATCGACTCGTCGATCTCCTCGCCCTCGAGGTACGCGTCGAGATCGGCGTAGCTCAGGCCGAGGTTCGCCTCGTCGGACTGACCGGGGTTCGTGTCGAGCAGATCTGCCGTCGGCACCTTGAGGTACAGGCGCTCGGGAGCACCGAGGTGCTCGAGCAGCGCCCGCCCCTGACGCTTGGTGAGTCCCGTGAGGGGAAGCACGTCGGCTCCCCCGTCGCCGTACTTGGTGAAGAAGCCCGTGACGGCCTCGGCCGCGTGATCGGTGCCGACCACCAGCAGTCCGCCCTCGCCAGCGAGGGCGTACTGCGCCACCATCCGCATGCGCGCCTTGACGTTGCCCTTGCCGAAGTCGCTGAGCGGCACCTCGGTCGCCGCCGCGAAGTCCTCGGTGAGCCCGTCGACGCCGCCCTTGATGTTGAAGACCACGGTCTCCTGCGGCTGGATGAAGTCCAACGCCAACTGAGCGTCGTCTTCATCGCGCTGCACGCCGTACGGCAGGCGCACCGCGACGAACCGCGACGGAGTCCCCTCGGCGTCGAGTTCGTCGACCGCGATCCGGCACAACCGACCAGCGAGCGTGGAGTCCTGGCCGCCGCTGATGCCGAGCACGAGGCCGTTGGCTCCCGTCGCGCGCACGTACGACTTCAGGAAGTCGATGCGGGCACGCGCCTGCTCGGCGGGGTCGATGACCGGGGTGACGTTGAGTTCGGCGATGATTCGCGACTGCAGGTCTCGCATGCCACGACCATACCGTCGTCATGTTTCCGGCAGGCGAACCGGATGCATCCGGGGGCCACCGCGGCGTCGCCCGCGCGCTCCGCTAACATCTCGACAGGCATCACCTGCCGCCCTGAACGGAGTGCCTCTTGGAGATCTCGATCGGAACCATGGTGCTCGTGCCGGCGATCGCCGTCGCGGCGCCGCTGCTCGTGCGCGCGATCGGCAAATGGGTGGCCATACCCCTCGTCGTCTTCGAGATCGTGCTCGGCCTCCTGCTCGGCCCGGCGGTGCTCGGATGGATCGTTCCCGACGACTTCATGACCCTGCTGGCCGACTTCGGCCTGGCCATGCTCTTCTTCCTGGCGGGCAACGAGATCGACTTCCGAGCCATCCGCGGTCGGCCGCTGAGCCGCGCGGCGATCGGATGGATCATCTCACTCGCGGCGGGCATCGGCATTGCGACGCTCCTCGCTGCGGACCTGCCTGCGGCGGCGTTCATCGGCATCGCGCTGACCTCGACGGCGCTCGGCACGATCATGCCGGTGCTGCGCGATTCGGGCGACCTCGGCACCCCGTTCGGCATCGCGGTGATCGCCCTCGGCGCCGTCGGCGAGTTCGGGCCGCTGCTCGCGATCTCCATCTTCCTGAGCGGGCGCAGCCCTCTGCTGGCCACCATCGTGCTGCTCTCGTTCGCCGTGATCGCGGGCATCGCGATCTGGTTGGCGGCCAAGGGTGTGGGCAGGCGCATGCACCGGGTGATCACGGCGACGCTGCACACGAGCGGACAGTTCGCGGTGCGACTCGTCATCTTCGTGCTGCTCGCGCTCGTGGCGCTCAGCATCGTGCTCGATCTCGACATGCTGCTCGGGGCATTCACCGCCGGCGTGCTGTACCGCCTGCTGATCTCCGGTGCCCCGGAACGCGACGTCGAAGTGGTCGAGACGAAGCTCGAAGCGGTCGGCTACGGGTTCCTGGTTCCCGTGTTCTTCATCAACACCGGAGTCGCGTTCGACCTCGAATCGCTCTTCGCCGACGTGCGCACGACGGTGCTGCTGCCCGTGTTCCTCGTGCTGCTGCTCGTCGTTCGCGGCCTGCCCTCGCTGCTCGCCGCCCCGGCCGGTTCGAGTCGGCGAGATCTGGTGGCGACCGCGCTGTTCGGCGCCACGGGTCTGCCGATCATCGTCGCCGTGACAGCGATCGGCGTCGACAACGGCGACCTGCCGAGCGGCACCGCGGCCGCACTCGTCGGTGCTGGCATGCTCTCGGTGCTGCTCTTCCCGCTGATCGCCCTCGCCATCCGCAAGGGGCGGTCGGATGCCGTGACCCGCACCAGCGAAGACGATCCCCTCGTCCCCGTCGAGGGCTGACCCGGCTCGCCCCGGTATGCTGGCACCGCCGCCCCCGTAGCTCAGCGGATAGAGCAGGAGCCTTCTAATCTCTTGGTCGCAGGTTCAATTCCTGCCGGGGGCACTCCTGTAGCCGATCCCTTCGAAGCCCGGGCCGAGCGCCCTCGTGGATCCTGCGATACCGCCCGAGCAGCGCCGTCGGTGCGCCCGGATAGACTCTCTGCATGCCTTCTTCGAGCGACCGCCTGGTCTGGATCGACTGCGAGATGACCGGACTCGACCTCGAGGTCGACGAGCTCGTCGAGATCGCGGTCATCATCACCGACTACGACCTCAACCCCGTCGACGCCGGTCTCAGCATCGTCATCAAGCCCGATGCCAGCGCACTCGAGAACATGGGCGACTTCGTTCGCGAGATGCACACGACGTCGGGCCTCATCGAAGAGATCCCCAACGGCGTGAGCGTCGCCGACGCCGAGTACCAGGTGCTCGAGTACGTGCTGCAGCATGTCCCCGACGAGCAGAAGGCTCCGCTCGCCGGCAATTCCATCGGCACCGACCGCGCGTTCCTCGCGAAGTACATGCCGCGGCTCGACGCGCACCTGCATTACCGCAGCGTCGACGTCTCCTCGATCAAAGAACTCGCGAAGCGCTGGTTCCCGCGCGCCTACTTCAACTCCCCCCAGAAGAACGGCGGGCACCGCGCCCTCGCCGACATCCAGGAGTCGATCCGCGAGCTGCACTACTACCGTCGCGCGGTCTTCGTCGCCGAGCCCGGCCCCTCGACGGCCGAACTCCAGAGCCTGTCTGCAGCCGTGGTGAACGAGTTCGCCTCCAAGGTGTAGTAGTCTCTTTGAGTTGCCAGATCGCGTCAAGCGGTCGACACATGGTGGGTATAGCTCAGTCGGTAGAGCGCCTGGTTGTGGTCCAGGAGGTCGCGGGTTCAAGCCCCGTTACTCACCCCAATGCTGTTCCCGGCGAAAGCCGCTGTTCTCGGCGAAAGCCGTTTCACGCCCGTCGCACTTCGATCGGAGCCGCTCGTGGAACTCGATGCCGAGGCGTTCGAAACGATCGTCGTCGATGAACTCGACCAGTTGCCCGACGACATGGTCGACGGCCTCGAGAACGTCGTGTTCGTCGTCGAAGACCGACCCGAAGACGGCTCGCTCGACCTGCTCGGCCTCTACGACGGCTTCGCACTGACCGAACGCGATCGCTACGGGTTCGGCGAGATGCCCGACCGCATCATCCTCTACCGCGAGCCGCTCCTCGCGATCTGCGCCGACGAAGACGAACTCCGTGAAGAGATCCACGTCACGTTGGTGCACGAGATCGCGCACTTCTACGGCATCGACGACGACCGGCTGCACGAGCTGGGCTGGGCGTGATCCGCGGCGGGTTACGCTGATTCAATGAGGATGACCCCCGGCCGCATCGTCGGCATCGCCGTCGGCGCGATCGCGATCCTCGGCATCGGGGTCTACGGCCCGGCGATGCTCCTCGGCCCGCTTCCGGCGGTGAACGTCACGGTCGCCGAAGGCGCTGACACGGCACCCGGCGAGGGCGCGGCGCCCGTCACCCTCCCCGCAGACGGCGCGAGCGCGATGGCGGTGCTCGCCGACGACGGCGCAGCCACCACACTCGGAGTGGGCGGTGACACCGAGCCGGTGCCGATCGGCGGCGCCGTGAAGCTCGTCACGGTGCTGGCCACCCTCGACACGCTTCCGCTGCCGGCCGAGGGCGGTGGCCCCGACATCACGATCGGGCCGGCCGACTACACCGACTACCTCCGTTACGTCGCCGAGGACACGCGCACGCTCCCCGTGCTGCCCGGCGAGAAGTGGACCGAACGCGACGTCGTGCGGGCGGTGCTGCTCGCCTCGAGCAACAACCACGCCGACACCCTCGCACGGTGGGCGTTCGGCGGCGTCGACCCGTACGTCGAAGCCGCCAATACCTGGCTCGCCGAGAACGGCTTCACCGCGACGCACGTCGCCGACGCCACCGGGCTCTCGGGCGACAACGTCGGCACTCCCGAGGAGCTCACCCGCCTCGCCGCCCTTGTTCTGGCCGACCCGCGACTCGCCGAGGTCTACGGGATCGCCGACGCGCCGGCGGTGGCAGGCGAGCGGAACATCCCCGACAACGTCGCACGTTCGGGTGAGGCCGGCGTACGGGCGCTCGCGCGCAGCTACACCGACCAGGCTGGCGTGACCTTCGTCTACACCACCACGGTGCCCGGACCCGATGACGAGACGCCGTACCGGCTCGTGGGTGCCACGACGCTCATGCCCGACTACGAGACGCTCGACGCCGCCGTGAGCACGGCCGTGGCCTCGAGTGCCGAGTCGGCGGTTCCGGTCGAGATCATCACGGCCGGCACGCCCTACGCGAGCGTGGAGGCGGCATGGGGCGATCGTGCCGATCTCATCGCTTCGGTCAGCCGAACGGATGCTTCGTGGGGCAACAGCGTCGCCGGGGCATCCGTGACCGTCGAGCCGTTCACGACCGCCTCCGCCGGGAGCGAGGTCGGACGCATCAGCATCTCGACGGGCAACGGCGATGTCGCCTCACCGCTCGAGATGACCAGCGCGATCCGCGACCCGGGGCCCATCTGGCGACTCGCCAATCCCGCCGCCATCATCGGCGCGTTCATCGCCGCCCAGCAGAGCTGACGGCGGGCGACGCCCTCAGTCGTTCTCGTCGTCGGACTCGACGGGGTCGGAGTCGTCGGCGTCGAACCGGAACTGCACGCGTACCTGGCCGTTGACCTCGCGCTCGTCGACAGCGTCGTACCAGAACAGCGATTCGAGGCCGTCGACGGCGGCGACCATGCCGACGCGCGACTCGGGCTTGCCGCCCACGAGGATACGGTGCTCGAACTCCCCCTCGAGCGGGCCGTCGAGGAACTCCGCGACGTACTGTGCTCCGGTGTCTGTGCTCATGCCACTACCGTAGCCCTCGGCGTGCCCGAAACGGCAGGTCGCGCCGCGGCGGTTCGGGCGGCGGATCGCAGCGCGGCGACTCAGGCGCCGGCGACCCGCACACGCACATCGGCGCGGCGCGCGGGCACGGTGCGCGCGACGTACCGGCGCCACTGGCGCTCCCACAGGTCCCAGTACGGGTCGAACGCCCCGGCGTCGCGCGCGAGTGCTCGGCGCTTGCGTACCGGTGGCGACGCCTCGACCCAGATCGCGACGGCCTCGACCGACGACGTCGCGGCGAAGGCCCCGCATCCCTCGATGATGAGCGGATGGCCCGGCCTGCTGTGCTCGACCGAACCGACGCGACCGGCCGCCCAATCCCACGTCCGCCAGGTGCCGACCGCGCCGCGGGCGCGGCGAGCGACGAGTTCGCGCAGCACCTCGGCGCCGACCCGCTCGAGCCCGGTCCAGCCGGGGTAGACGTCGTCGAGGCGTACGAGCTCGGGCGCGCGACCCGGCCATGCCCGCACGAGCGCATCGGCGAGGGTGCTCTTGCCCGAGCCGCTCGGCCCGTCGATCGCCACGACCTGAACGCCCGCAGCACGGCACCGCTCGAGCACCGTGCGCACTGCGGATGCCGCGGGGGCGGTCGCAGCCGCGCCGCCCGACGCGCCCGCGCTCACGCCCACACCGCGTGGTAGGTGCCCGCCCAGACGGCGCAGCCGATCGCGAGCACCGCGATGCCTGCGGCGATGCAGAGCAGCGCGGCATCCGGCCAACCGACTCGGGACTCGCGTGCCCAGGTGCGCGGGTGATCTGAGCCGAACCCGCGAGCCTCCATCGCCGTGGCGAGCTTGCTGCCACGCCGGATCGCGAGCACGAGCAGGGCGAACGCCATGGTCGCGAACCGACGGATCACGCCGTGATCGCCGATGCCGCGCGCACGCCGCGACAGTGCCATCGCCCGCCAGTCCTCCATGAAGAGGCCGACGAGTCGTGCGCCCGCCAGCGCACCGAGCACGAACCTGCTCGGGAGCTTCGCGACCTGGGCGAGCCCGTCGGCCAGCTCGGTCGGGTCGACGTTCATGAACAGCAGCACCGCGGGCAGACCGATCGCGAGCACGCGCACGGTGACGGCGACGGCGAGCTCGATCGAGCCGTCGGTGATGCGGGCGAGCCAGAAGGACCAGTACTCGGTGCCCTCCGGCTGGCCGTAGAGCAGCATGCTGAGGCCGGCGATGGGCGCGGCGATGAGGATCGGCCATCCTCGCGCGAGGAGCACCCTCGGCGTCACCCCCGCGATCGCGAAGAGCACGAGCTGCATGCCGAGGGCGACGGCGGCGCTCACCCAGTCGACGGTGAGCAGCAGGGGCGTCGTGAGCAGCATCGCCGCCGCGAGGCGGCTCACGGGGTTCACGCGGTCGACGAGGTGCAGGCGAGGCGTCGCGATCATGCCGTCGCCTCCATGCGCAGCGCATCGCTGCCGAGGTCGAGGTGCTGATCGCCGAGTGCGTCGAGGTACGCGGCGTCGTGACTGACCGAGAGCAGTGTCGTGCCGTCGTCGACGAGCGCGCGAAGCAGCGTCACGAGTTCGATCCAGGTCAGGCGATCCTGGCCGAACGTCGGTTCGTCGAGGACCACCACCCTGGGCTGCGCGACGAGCGCGCACCCCACAGTGAGCCGTCGCTGCTCGCCTCCCGACAGGGTGAAGGGGTTCGCCTCGGCGAGACGGTCGAGTCCGAGCCGCTCGAGCACCTCGTGGGTGCGCCGTGCAGTCGTCGGGGCATCGAGGCCGAGCGCACGTGGCGCGACCTCGAGCTCGCGCTGCACGGTCGACGCGACGAACTGGTGCTCCGGCTCCTGGAACACGGTGCCGATGCGCGTGAGCAGCTCACGCGACCGCCACCGGATCGGATCCGGCTTGAGCCCGCCGGCCAGCTCTTCCGATGCGCGAACCCGTCCGCCGAGTGGCGGCAGCAGGCCGCCCATGGTGAGCGCGAGCGTCGACTTGCCCGCACCGTTGGGCCCGGTGAGCACCGTCGAGGCTGCCCGCGGCAGCGCGAGCGAGAGGCCGCTGCGCACGACGGCGTCGCTGCGGCGGCCGATCGCGAGATCGATGCCCTCGAGATCGACGACGGATGCCGCGGGCGCGGGCCGCGCCGCGGAGACTCCCGGCGGCACGCCCGGCACCCAGACGCCGGCTGCGAGCAACACGTCGCGCTGCGTCGAGATGACGTGCTGCGGCTCGCCGTCGGCGATGAGACGCCCGTCGCGACCGAGCACGATGACACGCGTGACGAGGTCGATCCAGACGTCGACGCGATGCTCGACGACGACGAACGTCGCGCCGGTGCGATCGAGCGTGCGCGCGACAGCCTGCCGCACCTCATCGACGCCGGCGGGGTCGAGATTCGCGGTCGGCTCGTCGAGCAGCAGCAGGCCGGGCCCCATCGCAAAGGCGCCTGCGAGGGCAAGACGCTGCTTCTGGCCGCCGGAGAGCGCGCTCGTGGGGTGGTCGAGCGGAAGGTCGAGGCCGACCTCGTCGAGGGCACGGCGCACGCGCGCCCAGATCTCGTCACGCGGAACGCCGAGGTTCTCGCAGCCGAAGGCCACGTCGTCGCCGACCCGTGCAAGGATCACCTGCGAGTCGGGATCCTGCAGCACGAGACTCGCCCGTCCGCGCACGGCTCCGGGCCACTCGCCGTCGATGAGCAGCGAGCCGGTCTCCTCGCCCTCTTCGGCCCCGCCGTGCACGCCGGCGAGCGCGTGCAGGAGGGTCGACTTGCCCGACCCCGAAGGTCCGAGCAGCAGCACCCGCTCCCCCGGCGAGATGACGAGGTCGATGCCGTCGAGCGCCGATCGCCGGCGCCCCGCGTGCCGCCACCCCCACCCGCGCGCCTCCACGCGCGCGGGCCGGGTGGCACCGGTTTCACGCTGCACGTCAGACCCGCTGGGCCACGTCTTGACCGGCCGCGAAGCGATTGAGCGCGCCCGTGGCGGCGAGCCCGCGCACGATGAGCCAGCCGAGCAGGCCGGCGAGCACCGCGCCCGAGATGACGACGGTCGTGAAGTAGAGCCCGAGGAACTCGGCCGACTTCGCGAGGTTGCCCGAGGTGAAGAGCTCGAGCGTCCACGCCGCGGCGCCGGCAGCAGCACCCGCGAGCATCGCGGGCAGCAGTCCGAATCGGCGGTACGCGAAGACGGCGAACACCAGTTCGGCGCCGAGTCCCTGCATCACGCCCGAGTAGATCGTCTCGATGCCCCACTGGTTGCCGACGAGCGCCGAGACGATCGCGGCGAGCAGCTCGACGAAGAGCGCCGCGCCCGGCTTGCGGATGATCAACCCGCCGAGCACGCCGCCGATGAGCCAGATGCCGACGGCGATGCCGCCGAGTCCCGGCGTGAGGGCGTCGGCCGCGCTGAACCACGCGTAGCCGACGTTGTTCCAGAAGAGGAAGAGCAGCCCGGTCGCGACGCCGATGACGCTGGCGACGACGATGTCGACGACCCGCCAGCGCAGGTCGCGCGGCTTGCGGGGGGTGGATGGGCTGCTGGTCTCTGATGCTGCAGTGTGCACTGTCGTGCCCTTTCGATTCGTGGAAAGAGGCACGGGAATTTGAGATGTGATTGGCCTCCCTGCGCTGGCATGACCCAGATCAGGTTCGACGGTCGAAGGTTGAGAACCTTCCTCTCAGCCCGGCTCACCGGACTCCCGTGTTCGAGCACGAGTATACGCCGATGGCGCGGGCAGGGACGGCAGCGGCCGACGCCGCGACCGCGCGTGCGGTCAGCGCTTGAGCGCGCGAATCACCATTCGGAGCGCCTTGCCGGTGACCCAGACGAGCGGAGTGGCGACCAACAGCAGCCCGATGAGGTTCGGTTCGAAGCGAACGTCACCCGAGCGGCCGACGTATGCGCCGAGCGGAATGGAGAGCCCGCCACCGCCGCCACCGCCCGCCTGGTCGCCTGCGCCGTCGGAGCCACTGCCTGCGCCGAAGCCGTAGTACCCGAGCGCGACGGGCACGAGCGTGGTGCCGTCGATGTCGACGGGGTCGCCGTAGGAGGTCTTCACGCCGACGCCGGCGACGGTCTCAGCGAGGTCCAGAACGAGTTCAGCCATGAGTCAACGCTACCCGCGCGCTCGCTCGCGAACCACCCCTTGCGTGATTCGCCGGCACCGGGTTCAGCGAACGTCGTCGGCACCGGGCTCGGTGCGACGCGTCGATTCGACGCGGTCTGCGGCGCGCTTCACGAGCGAGGCGGGCCGCACCGCTCCGCGACCGAACCGCGCGGTCACCTCGTCGATCGTGCGCTCGGCTTCGCGCCACTCCTCGTCGGGGTCCCACAGCATCGCCCCGCTGCCCGAGGGCCGGAGCTGTTCGGCCCGCACGCCGATGAGGCGGATGCGAGCCCCGTCTCCGGCGAGCTCACCGAGCGCAGCGGATGCCTCGTCGTAGATGCGTCGTGCGACATCGGTCGGCTCCCCCAGGGTGCGCGACCGGGTGACGGTGCGGAAGTCGCCGTAGCGCAGCTTCAGCACGACCGTGCGCCCCACCACCCCGGCACGACGGAGCCGCACTGCCACATCGTCGGAGAGTCGCAGCAACTCGCGCCGCAACTGGTCGAGGTCGGTGAGGTCGTACCCGAAGGTGACCTCGTGCCCGATGCTCTTCTCTTCACGCCCGATGACGACGTCGCGCGCGTCGACGCCCATCGACAGGTGACCGAGCTTCGCCGCGAGTGCGGGCCCGAGCGCCCGAGCGAGCGCGTCGGCGGGCATGGCGGCCACGTCGCCGACCGTGCGGAGTCCGATGCGGGTGAGCGACTCCTCGGTGACCTTGCCGACACCCCAGAGCGCGGAGACCGGCAGCGGATGGAGGAACTCGAGGGCGCGGTCGGCCGGCACGACGAGCATGCCGTCGGGCTTCGCACGGCTCGACGCGACCTTCGCCACGAACTTCGTCGCGGCGACGCCCACCGAGCAGGTGAGTCCGGTCTCGTCGCGCACGCGCCGGCGCAAGCCCCACGCGATCTCGGCGGGACTGCCGTGGAGGCGCCGGGCGCCGGAGACGTCGAGGAACGCCTCGTCGATCGAGAGCTTCTCGACGAGCGGCGTGACCTCTTCGAAGATCTGCATGACGCGGCTCGAGTAGTGGGTGTAGCTCGCGTAGTCACCACGCAGCACGACCGCGTTCGGGCAGCGTTGCAGGGCCAGCGACATGGGCATGGCCGAGTTGACGCCGTATCTGCGGGCCTCGTAGCTCGCGGCCGAGACGACGCCGCGGCCCGCAGTGCCGCCGACCAGCACGGGCTTGCCGCGCAGATCGGGTCGCTTCAACAGCTCGACGGAGACGAAGAACGCATCCATGTCGACGTGCAGGATCGGTGTCGCCGAGTCGTCGACCGGACCGGTGGTCACTTGGCGCGACGAGCCGTCCTGCTTGCTCATGCTGCGACCCTATCCGCTGCCGCCGTCATCGCAGGCGCCGCCTGCCAACGCCTGGTGCGATCAGAACCCGAAGTCGCCGCCGCCTCCGAAGTCACCGCCACCGAAGTCGCCGAAACCTCCGAAGTCGCCGCCCGAGTCGCCACCGGACGCGTCTGCCCCGCCACCGTCGGATGCCCCGGCCTCGCCGCCATCGGCACCCGCCTCGAATGCCGAAGGATCGGGCAGAAACGCCTGTGCGATCGCCGAACCGACGACGACACCCGCGACGGATCCGAGCAGCGAGCCGGCGAACATGCCGCCGAACGACGGGCCGCCCTGCTGGGGACGGCCGCCCGCGGCATCCGCTCGGTTGAAGGCGCGCTCGACGCTGCCGGGCGCGCGGAGCTCGGCGCGAGTAGCCGCCCTGGCCAGTGCGCTCGGCTCGTCGGAGACGAGTCGCTCGCCGGCGGGCGCCTCTGCGCTGAGCGACACGAAGACGGCCTGGCGCTGCTGCGGAGTGAGCTTCGCGAACGCCTCGGCGTGCACCGCCTCGACCGACTCGGGCGGAGCCGTGCGCAGCAGGTAGCGGTAGCGCTCGACCGCGAGTTCGTCGTCGCTCAGCCTGCGGGCGGGCTGAGACTGCTGCCGCGGCGGTTCGGCGGGAACTGCTCCGAAGAGACGGTCAAGGAATCCCATGTTGTCCTCGTCAATCGTTCAGGGGACGACCACTGTACGGTCACGAGCAATGAACATGCTGAGAGCCGGGCGGGAGTCTCCGCCCGGCTCTCGTGCACATGCGACCGGCTACGCGGTCTGCCCGGCGCGTTCGAGCACGAGCTCGCGCACTCGGGCGGCGTCGGCCTTGCCCTGCATCGCCTTCATCACCGCGCCGATGACCGCGCCGGCAGCCTGAACCTTGCCGTCACGGATCTTCGCGAGCACGTCGGGCTGCGACGCGAGCGCCTCGTCGATGGCGGCGATCAACGCGCCGTCATCGGAGACGACCGCGAGACCGCGGGCGTCGACGACCTGCTGCGGCGACCCCTCACCGGCGATGACGCCCTCGAGCACCTGGCGGGCCAGACGGTCGGTGAGCGTGCCGGCATCGACGAGCTGCGCGAGCTCGGCGACGTGCTCGGGAGAGACGAGACCCGACGCGTCGACGTCGGAGGCGTTCGCGAGACGGGCGATCTCACCGGTCCACCACTTGCGCGCAGCGGCGGGTGTCGCGCCGGCCTTCACGGTCGCCTCGAGCTCGATGAGCAGGCCCGAGTTCGCGACATCCTGGAACTCGAGGTCGGTGAAGCCCCACTCGGCCTTGAGCCGGCGACGGCGCACGGCCGGCGGCTCGGGCAGCGCAGCGCGCAGCTCGTCGACGAGCTCCTTCGACGGCACGACGGGCAGCAGGTCGGGCTCGGGGAAGTACCGGTAGTCGTCGGCGTCGGACTTCGGACGACCCGCGCTCGTCGCGCCGGTGTCCTCGTGCCAGTGACGCGTCTCCTGGATGATCGTGCCGCCACCGGCGAGGATCGCCGCCTGACGCTGGATCTCGTAGCGCACGGCTCGCTCCACCGAGCGCATCGAGTTGACGTTCTTCGTCTCGGTGCGCGTGCCGAGCTTCTCCTGGCCGCGGGGGCGCAGCGACACGTTCGCGTCGCAGCGGAGGTTGCCGCGCTCCATGCGCGCCTCGGAGATGCCGAGCGACAGCACGATGTCGCGGATGGTGGCGACATAGGCCTTCGCGAGCGCGGGCGTGTCGGCCTCGCCGCCGAAGATCGGCCGCGTGACGATCTCGACGAGCGGTACACCGGCTCGGTTGTAGTCGACGAGTGAGTACTCGGCGCCCTGGATGCGGCCCGTCGAGCCGCCCACGTGCGTGAGCTTGCCCGCGTCTTCTTCCATGTGCGCCCGCTCGATCGGCACCGTGAAGACACGGCCGTTCTCGAGCTCGACCTCGATCTCGCCGTCGAAGGCGATCGGCTCGTCGTACTGCGAGATCTGGTAGTTCTTCGCGAGGTCGGGGTAGAAGTAGTTCTTGCGCGCGAACCGGCTCGACGGCGCGATCTCGCAGCCGAGCGCGAGGCCGAGGCTGATCGAGTACTTCACGGCGTCGCCGTTCACGACCGGCAGCGAACCCGGCAGGCCGAGGCACACGGGCGTGATGAGCGTGTTCGGCTCTGCGCCGTGGAACTGCGAGTTCGCCGGGTTCGGAGCCGACGAGAACATCTTCGTCGTGGTGTTGAGCTCGACGTGCACCTCGAGGCCGATGACCGGCTCGAAGAGCTCGAGAGCCTTGTCGAAGTCCATCAGTTCAGCGCGGGCCATCAGAGTGCGCCTTCCTCGGTCGCGGTGAGCTCATGGGTGGAGAGATCGGGAGCCTGGGCGAGGAGCGGGCCGCCCCAACGCGCTTCGAGCAGCTGCTCGAGGGCAGCCCCGACGTTGTACAGACGTGCGTCTTCACGCGCAGGCGCCAGGAACTGGATGCCGACGGGCAGGCCGTCTTCGGGGGCGAGGCCCGATGGCAGCGAGATGCCGGGCACGCCCGCGAGGTTCGCGGGGATCGTCGCGATGTCGTTGAGGTACATCGACACCGGGTCGGCGAGCTTCTCGCCGAACTTGAACGCGGTCGTCGGCGCGGTCGGCGAGGCGAGCACGTCGACGTTGGCGAACGCCGCGTCGAAGTCGCGCTGCACGAGCGTGCGCACCTTCTGCGCTGAGCCGTAGTAGGCGTCGTAGTAGCCCGCCGAGAGCGCGTAGGTGCCGAGGATGATGCGGCGCTTCACCTCGGGGCCGAAACCCGCCTCGCGCGTGGCCGACATGACCTGCTCGACCGTGCCGCCGCCCTCGGGCGTGACCCGGAGGCCGAAGCGCACCGAGTCGAACTTCGCGAGGTTCGACGACGCTTCGGCGGGGAGGATCAGGTAGTACGCCGCGATGGCGTACTCGAAGTGGGGTGCGGAGACCTCGACGATCTCGGCGCCGTTCTTCTCGAGCAGCTCGAGCGACTCGTGGAAGCGCTGGCGAACGCCGGCCTGGAAGCCCTCGCCGTCGAGCTCCTTGATGACGCCGATGCGGAGGCCCGAGACATCCGCTCGACGCACCGCTTCGGCCATCGACGGCCATGCCTCGGGGATCGACGTGGAGTCGAGCGGGTCGTGCCCGGCGATCACGTCGTGGAGGAGCGCCGCGTCGAGCACGTTGCGGGTGACGGGGCCGATCTGGTCGAGCGAGGAGGCCAGGGCGATCGAGCCGTAGCGGCTGACCGCGCCGTACGTCGGCTTCACGCCGACGGTGCCGGTGACGTGCGCGGGCTGGCGGATCGAGCCGCCGGTGTCGGAGCCGAGTGCGAGGGGCGCCTCGAAGGCGGCGACGGATGCCGCGGAGCCGCCGCCCGAGCCGCCGGGGATGCGGTCGAGGTCCCACGGGTTGTGGGTCGGGCCGTAGGCCGAGTGCTCGGTCGACGAGCCCATGGCGAACTCGTCCATGTTGGTCTTGCCGAGCGGGATCATGCCCGCTTCGCGCACCTTCGTGACCGGCGTCGCGTCGTAGGGCGGGATCCAGCCCTCGAGGATGCGGGAGCCCGAGGTCGAGGGCATGCCCTTCGTGACCAGAACATCTTTGATCGCGATCGGCACGCCGGCGAGCGGGCCGAGCGGCGCGCCCGCTGCACGCTGGCGGTCGATCTCGGCCGCGGTCTCGATGGCGCGCTCGCCCTCGACGTGGAGGAAGGCGTGCACGGCGCCGTCGACGGCCGCGATGCGATCGAGGTGCGCACGGGTCGCCTCGACCGAGGAGACCTCGCCGGCGGCGAGCTTGGCGCCGAGTGCTGCTGCGGACAGGCGGATCAGTTCGTCGCTCACTGCTCTTCTCCCAGGATGGCCGAGACCTTGAATCGCGAGTCGTCGGACTCGGGGGCGCCCGCGAGCGCCTCGTCTGCGGTCAGCACCGTCGTGCCGACGACGTCGTCTCGGAACACGTTCTGCATCGGGATGGGGTGGCTCGTCGGCGGCACGTCGGGCGTGGCGACCTCGCTCACCTGCTCGACCGCGTGCATGATCTGGCCGAGCTCTGTCGTGAGGTGCTCGATCTCTTCATCGGTGAGCGCGATGCGGGCGAGGTTCGCGAGATGCGCGACCTGCTCCGCAGTGATTTCGGACATGCTGCTCCGTCGTCTCGGGATGGGGATGCATCGATTCTATCGGGGCTTGCCGAACAGCCCGATGCCGTACTTCTGCATGAGCTCGTACGCATCGGCGTAGGTCTCGGGCTCCTCGTCGTCGGGTCGCCCGAACTTCGCGAGCAGCAGCCCCAGCAGGCCGCGCGCCGGCGGGCTCAACGGCTTGGCCTTGTGCGCATGCCCGGGATGCGGCGCCTCCGCCTGCGGGTTCGGCGGAATGTACTGCGGGGTCGTCGACGGCCAGGTCTGCGGATGCCTCGGCGAGTCGAGGTTCACCGCCGAGAACATGTCGTTCGCCTCGGCATCTCGCCGGGTCAGCGGCTTCAGTCCGTGCAGCTTCGCGAGGGTCGCGATCACGGCGCCGTGGTGCATCTCGTCGTTGATCACGCTGCCCGCTCGCGTGTACGCCGAGACGGCGATCGCGGGCACGCGGCATCCGAGCCGATCGAAGCGGAAGCCCATCTCACCCGCCGGCTCCTCGACCTCGGGGGGCGTCGCCGACGGCGGCGGCACGTGGTCGTAGCATCCGCCGTGCTCGTCGAAGGTGATCAGCAGCATGGTGTTCAGTGCGTTCGAGCCGTCGGAGGTCGCGCTCTCCTTGATCGAGGAGTAGATCTCGTGGATGAGCGCCTCGCCCGCCCTGACGTCGGAGATCGCGCTGTCGATGACCTCGGTGCCGTCGACGTCGCTCTCGCGGAGCTTTCCGAACGGCGGGTGGAAGTCGTTGTGGTTGTAGATCATGCGCGGCTCGATGAACGCGTAGGCCGGCAGCTTGCCGTTCTTCACGTCGTCGTGGAACTGCTCCATCGTCGCGAAATGCTCGGTGCGCCAGTACTTCTCGAGCACCGGCGCGTGCAGCACGCCGGTGAACGAGACGAGCTGGAGTTCGTCGAAGTAGATGCGCCACGAGAGGCCCGCGTCTTCGAGGCGGTTGAAGATCGTCGGTGTCGCCGGCGCATCGAGCCACTTGTCGTAGCCGCCGCCGTGCTTGTTCGTGACGAAACCGTGCGAGGTCGAAGCGTGGAAGAACGACCGGTTGCAGAACGTCTGCGAGGGCACCCCGGCATGCCAGGCATCGAAGACCGCGAAGTTCTTCGCGAGCGTCGAGAGCACCGGAAGCATCGCGGTCGAGAACGAACCCATGATCTGCGCGAGTTCGGCCTGATCGGGCGGCGTGCCCTTCTTGAGCCGCTCGTAGTTGACGAGGTAGTCGGTCACGAAGCCGTTCATGCGAGGCTTCGCATTCGGCTTCGGCGCGTTGAACGGCGCCGTCATCTTCTCGACGAAGAGCTCGGCGTTCTCGGGCGGGTCGATCGTGTTGAAGATCTGCGTGTTGACGTGCGGGTACTCTTCGCCGGGATCGGGGTTCGGGCGGCCCATGATCTCGTCGGTCGGCCCCTCGTAGACGTGGGCCGCGATCTTCGTGCCGTCGGGGGCCGTGTTCGAGTAGTCGCCGAACGCCAGCCCGTCGAACCGCTGCCCGTCGGGCAGATCGTCGTCGGAGTACAGCCAGCCGAGCAGGTTGTCGAACGAGCGGTTCTCGCCCATCACGACGACGAGGTGATCGAAGCCCGCCTTCTCGCGCGGACTGAACGCCGCGAAGTCGTCGGCGCCTGCCTCGTAGCCGAGGGCGTGCCCGATCGATGCTCCGATCGCGGCCCCGACGCCACCGCCGACCACGGCGCCTGCAGCGGCGACCCCGCCGAACTTCAGGAAGTCTCGACGGCTCGATCCCCCTGAGGCGGTCGCGCCACCGGCGCGATCGGTGTCATCGCGATCGGTGTCGCCCCCAGACGAAGCCCCTCGCTCGTGCGAACTCTCGTCACCCGTCATGTCCCCTCCGACATCCTCGGTGTTGCCCCTGCCCCGGCCCTGCGATCAGTCGAGCGCGGCCGGCCCCTCAGTCACGAGCAGCGCGAACTGCGCTGCGTCGAGCACCCGGATGCCGAGTTCTTCGGCCTTCGCGAGCTTCGAGCCGGCGCCGGGGCCGGCCGCGACGAAGTCGGTCTTCTTCGAGACGCTCGACGCCGCCTTGCCGCCAGCGGCGATGATCGCCTCTTGGGCGCCTTCGCGGCTGAAGCCGTCGAGCGACCCGGTCGCGACGACGGTGAGGCCCGTGAGCACTCCCCCGGCCTCTGCGGCCGCTCCGGGCCCCGGATGCCCCGGAGTGGCGAACTGCACGCCCGCCGCCGTCCAGCGGTCGACGATGTCGCGGTGCCAGTCGACCTCGAACCACTCGATGAGAGAGTCGGCGATGATGCCGCCGACACCCTCGACCTCGGCGAGCTGTTCACGGGTGGCGGCGCGGATCGCGTCGAGCGAGCCGAACCAGTCGGCGAGTGCCCGGGCCGCGACCGGCCCGACGTGGCGGATGTTGAGCGAGACGAGCAGCCGCCACAGCGGCTTCGTCTTGGCCTTCTCGAGTTCGGCGAGCAGCTTCGTCGCCGCTTCGGAGGGACCCACGACGCGGAAGTCCTTCTTGACGCCGGCGGCACGACGTTCGGCCGGGGTCATGGTCTCGGTTCCCGGCGGGTAGCTCGCGGCACTGAGCTTCTGG
The DNA here is from genome assembly GCF_013410355.1 of Agromyces hippuratus. Lineage (NCBI taxonomy): Bacteria > Bacillati > Actinomycetota > Actinomycetes > Micrococcales > Microbacteriaceae > Agromyces > Agromyces hippuratus. The sequence goes on from NZ_JACCFI010000001.1 coordinate 1,070,511, forward strand.
AACGGCGCGCGCCTCGACGGCACGCCCGTCTCTTCGTCGATCTTCGGCTCCCCCGTCTCGGAGTCGCGCACGACGACCTCGATCGGCACGAGCTCGTCGAGCGTGAGGTCGAAGAGCCGGGCCTCGGTCGCGAGCGGCGGTTCGGCAGGCACCGACGGTTGGGTGAGCGCCGCGGCCGTGACCTCGCCGAGCGCCTCGATGTCGAGGCCGCCGCGCGATCCGATGTGCTCGACGCGCCCGCGCACCTGGGCGGGGCACGACTTCGCGTTCGGGCAGCGCAGGTCGATGTCGCCCTCTTTCATGGCGCGCAGCGGCGTGCCGCACTCGGGGCAGAGTTCGGGCATGTGCCACTCGACCTCGGTGCCGTCGCGCAGTTGCTCGACTGCCCCGAGGATCTCGGGGATGACGTCGCCAGCCTTGCGGAGCACGACGGTGTCGCCGATGCGCACGCCCTTGGCCTTCACGACCTGCTGGTTGTGCAGCGTCGCCTGGCGCACGGTCGAGCCGGCGACCTTGACGGGCTCCATGACCGCGTAGGGCGTCGCACGACCCGTGCGGCCGACGCCGACGACGATGTCGAGCAGCTTCGTGTGCACCTCTTCTGGCGGGTACTTGTAGGCGATCGCCCAGCGCGGCGCGCGGCTCGTGGCGCCGAGCTCGTCGTGCAGGGCGAGCTCGTCGACCTTGACGACGATGCCGTCGATCTCGTGCTCGACGTCGTGCCGGTGCTCGCCGCGCTCGGCGATGTAACCGGCGACCTCGTCGACCGAGTCGAACACGCGCGAGTGCGGCGAGACCGGCAGGCCCCAGCTCGCGAGCAGGGCGTAGATCTCGGACTGGTTCCGGACATCGGGATGCTGCCATGCGCCGATGCCGTGCAGGTACATCTCGAGTCGGCCGAGCCGCTCGCGCATGAGCGAGAGCTCGAGGGGGTTCTTCTTCTCGCGACGCTGACGCAGGCTGCCCGCTGCGGTGTTGCGGGCGTTGGCGAACTCGGGGTACTTCGTGGGGATGTCTTCGGGTGCGCGGCCCTTGGCGAGCTGCTCGGCCTCGAACGCCGCCTGCAGCTCGTGCTGCCGCTCGTTGAGCGCCTCGAAGTCGGTCGTGCGCAGGAACACCTCGCCGCGCACCTCGAAGAACGCCGGGTAGCCCTCGCCCACGAGCTGCCGAGGGATCGCCGGGATCAGGTCGACGTTCTCGGTGATGTTCTCGCCGACTCGGCCGTCACCGCGGGTCGTCGCGGTCTCGAGCACGCCGTCGCGGTAGGCGAGGCTGATGGCGAGGCCGTCGATCTTCAGTTCGGAGAGCCAGCGCACCGGTCGCCCTGCGGAGGCGGCGGTCTTCGTCGCCCAGTCGCGGAACTCGTCGATCGAGAAGACGTTGTCGAGGCTGAGCATGCGCTCGGCGTGCTCGTGCTCGGGGAAGCCCGCCGAGACGATCGCCGCACCGACCTGCTGGGTCGGGCTGTCTTGCCCCGCCAGCTCGGGGAACGCGCGCTCGAGCGCCTCGAGGCGGTGGAAGGCCTCGTCGTACTCGGCGTCGGAGAGGGTCGAGTCGCCGTCGCCGTAGTACGCGAGCCGCGCACCCTCGATGCGATCGGCGAGCTCGGTCGCCTCGGCACGCGCTGCGTCGAAATCGGTCGGAAGGCCGCCGCTGTCACCGGAGATGTCGCTCACACGCCCATAGTACGAGGAGGTGCCGACGTCGCGGACGACGCACGCACCGCCTCGCCGATGCGGCGGTTCAGCGCGTCGAGTTCCGCGAGCACGTCGGTGGCTCCCCAGACCCGGTTGCGTTGCCGGTCGGTCACCTGGTGGATCACCCCGTCGCGCTCGAGTCGTTCCATCGCGGTGTACACGCTCGAGACGGGAGATCCAGTGAGTCGCACGGCTTCATCGGCCGACAGGATCGGGTGCTCGGCGAGCACGCCCAGGATCTTCGCCGCCGCACTTCCCGCTCGTGGGCGCGACATCGCCGTCCACTCGGACGGCAATTCATCGAGGCGGTTCGCCGAGGCTCGCGCCTCGCTGCTGGCGATGACGGCGGCGTCCGCGAGCTCCCGTACGAACGGGGTCACGCTGCCGTCGCGATAGGCGTTCACGAGCGAGAAGTAGCGCTCCCGTTCGGCGAGCATGGCGGATGCCACGGGCACGACGGTGCGGCTGGTGATGCCTCGCCGACGCAGCACGGCGTTGATCAGCGCGCGACCGATGCGACCGTTGCCATCGGTGAAGGGGTGGATCGACTCGAACTGGGCGTGCACGATCGCCGCCTGCGCGATCGCCGGAACGTCGTCGCGGTTCGCGAACCGCAGCAGGTCATCGAGGTATCCGGGCACGGTCTCCGGCGGCGGCGGCACGTGCACCGCCCCGATCGGCGAGTAGTCGGAACCGCCGATCCAGTTCTGCACGTCGCGGAGCCGGCCGGCGTATCGCCCGTCGAGCGGGTCGTCGTGCATCAGCGTGGCGTGCGCTTCGAGGAGGTCGTCGAGGCGGATGTCCCGGTGAGCGCCCGCGTGCTCGATCATCTGCGCGAGCGCCGTGGTCGCGGCGACCATCGACGTGGCCGATTCGTCCGACTTGAGTCCGGCCGCCGCCCGGGCGTAGGCGTCGATGCTGGCGTCGACGCGTTCGATGCGCGACGACGCGACCGACTCGGTGCGCAGCAGCAGCCCCCCGAGCGCCTGGATCACGCCCCGGGAATCGGCGTCGAGCGCCACCACGGCGCGAGCGCTCTGCTCGATGAGCGCCGCGACATCCGGCGCGGGCCGGTAGTCGAGCGACGCGATCGTCGGCGGGAGCGACACATCGATCTGTCGCAGCATCCGATCTTCGCGGGCGCCGCGACGCCCCTGCTGACGCCACTCGCGGCTCTCATGCCCGTGCGCCGGCCATTCGCCCCGCTCGCCCATGGGAGCTCCCTCCGCAACTCGGAAGAAGTCATCGCTTATTCCGAGTTAACAGAATAACTCGGAATAACCACCGGGGCAATCCGAGTTGTGCCGCGCCCGAACGAGGCTACGCGTCGACCGGTACCGCGCTGACCGTGCGATCGATCGTGAACTGGCCGAGCACGCGGGTTCCGACGTAGATGACGGCGGTCTGACCGGGTGCCACGCCATCGAGCGGATGCCCCGGCGTGACGACGAGCTCGCCGTCGACGAGCTGCGCGACGGCCGGCACGGGGTCGGCGTGAGCACGGATCTGCACCTCGCAGTCGAACGCCGTCTCCGGCTGCTCGGGCGCGAGTCCGGCCCACGAGAAGCGCGACCCGGCGATGACGCCGATGGCCAGCGCCCCCTTCGGGCCGACGACGACGGTGTTCTCCTTCGGACGCACCTCGAGCACGAAGCGCGGCTTGCCGTCTGCGGCCGGAGTGCCGAGGCGCATGCCCCGGCGCTGGCCGACCGTGAACGAGTGCGCGCCCTCGTGCGAGCCGACGACGGCGCCCGTGCGGTCGACGATGTCGCCCGTCTCGGTGCCGACCTTGTCGGCGAGCCAGCCCCTGGTGTCGCCGTCGGGGATGAAGCAGATGTCGTAGGAGTCGGGCTTCTGCGCGACGCTCAGCCCGCGCTCGGCCGCCTCGGCGCGCACGAGCGTCTTCGAGGGCGTGTCGCCGAGCGGGAAGTAGGCGTGCGCGAGCTGCTCGGCGGTGAGCACCCCGAGCACGTAGCTCTGGTCTTTGGCCTCGGCGCTGGCACGGTGGAGTTCGCGGTTGCCCGAGGCATCCGTCACGATCTTGGCGTAGTGGCCGGTGGCGACAGCGTCGAAGCCGAGGGCGAGCGCCTTCTCGAGCAGGGCGGCGAACTTGATGCGCTCGTTGCAGCGCATGCAGGGGTTCGGGGTGCGCCCGGCGGAGTACTCGGCGATGAAGTCGTCGACGACGTCGGCCTTGAACCGCTCGGAGAAGTCCCACACGTAGTACGGGATGCCGAGCATGTTGGCGGCGCGCTGCGCGTCCATCGAGTCTTCGATGGTGCAGCACCCGCGGCTGCCCGTACGCAATGTGCCGGCGTTGCGGCTGAGCGCCAGGTGCACGCCCACGACCTCATGGCCGGCCTCGACGGCGCGCGCAGCGGCCACGGCGCTGTCGACGCCACCGCTCATCGCTGCAAGAACCTTCACCCCTCCAGTGTAGGCAGACAGCCTGAGCGGATGCCCCGTGGCCCGGGCAGCGGGCGCGTCAGCGGTCGAACGAGGTGGCGCGGGCGGCGAGCCCCGCACGAGCGGCCTGCGCGTGCGCGGCGGGCAGCGCGTCGAGGAACGCGTCGACGTCGGCGTCGGTCGACGCGTGCCCGATCGTGATGCGGAGCGCGCCGCGGGCGTCGGCCTCCGACCGCCCCATGGCCATGAGCACGTGCGAGGGCTCGGGCACCCCGGCCTGGCAGGCCGAGCCCGTCGAGACCGCGACTCCGGCCGCGTCGAGCAGGAAGAGCAGCGAGTCGCCCTCGCAGCCGGGGAACGAGAAGTGCGCATTGCCGGGCAGTCGAACGGATGCCCCTGCGCCCGTGTCGCCCGAGAGGCGCGCGTCAGGAACCGCTTCGGCGACGCCCGCGATCAGTCGGTCGCGGAGCTCCGCCATGCGGGCGGTGTCGGCGCCGAGACGGGCAGCCACGATGTCGGCGGCCGCCGCGAACGACGCCGCGGCCGCGACATCCTGCGTGCCCGACCGCACCTTGCGCTGCTGCCCGCCGCCGTGGATGAGTGGCTCCACGGCAGCCGACCGGTCGAGCACGAGCGCGCCGATGCCCGCCGGCCCGCCGATCTTGTGCGCCGAGACGCTGAGGGCGACGAGGCCGGCACCGCGCGGGGCGTCCGTCGCACGGCGGATGCCGTGGAAGTCGATCGGCACCTGCCCGTAGGCGGCGACCGCGTCGACGTGCAGCGGCACGCCGGCGCGAGCCGTCAGGCGCGCGACCTCGTCGACTGGCTCGATCGTGCCGACCTCGTTGTTGGCCCAGAGCATCGTGACGAGGGCGACGGATGCCGCGTCGCGCTCGAGCTCGTCGGCGAGCACGTCGAGGCGCAGCCGGCCGACCTCGTCGAGCGGCAGTTCGACCACCTCGGCGCCCTCGTGCGCGACGAGCCACTCGACGGTGTCGATCGTGGCGTGGTGCTCGCCCGCCGGCATGAGGATGCGGCGACGCGCGGGCGACGACCCGGTGGCAGACTCGGCGGCACTCGCCGCAGCCGTGCGCCGCTGCCACCAGAGCCCCTTGATCGCGAGGTTCACGGCCTCGGTGCCGTTGCCCGTGAAGACGATCTCGATGCCGTCGGCGCCGAGGGTCGCGGCGATGCGCTCCCGGGACTCCTCGAGCAGTCGCTTGGCCTGCTGGCCGGCGCTGTGGATCGACGACGGGTTGCCCACCACGGCGAGCGCGGCGGTGAGCGCGTCGATCGCCTCGGGCAGCATCGGCGTGGTCGCGGCGTGGTCGAGGTAGACCATGACCATGTGACCTCCGAGTGGTGACCGGGTGTGAGCGCGACACGGGCGTGCACGCGCTTGCAGGCGTCTCGCCTCCACGAACTACTGTAGATCGCATGCCTGAGCGCGATCCCCTGCACGACCTCGGTGTTCGTGCGGGCGCCGACGGCGGGGTCGCGAGGGTCTGGTCGCAGCACGCGACATCCGTCGACCTCGTGGTGTTCGACGCCGACGACCTCGACTGGGCGATCGCCCGCACTCCGCTCACGCGTGATGAGCACGGCGTGTGGCAGGGCGAGTCGGCGGAGCTCCGCCCAGGCGCCCACTACGGCCTGCGGGTCGACGGGCCCGCGGGGGTCGAGCACGCGTTCAACCCCGTGCACACCCTGCTCGACCCGTACGCCCGCGGCCTCGCCCGCGCCGACGACGGATCGTGGCGCGGCGTCGCCCTCGAGCCGCTCACCGAGACGGGGTTCGAATGGGGCGACTCGGCGAAGCCCCGCGTGCCACTCGACCGCACCGTGGTCTACGAGGCGCACGTGCGCGGCTTCTCGAAGCTGAACCCCGCCGTACCCGAACACCTGCGCGGCACCTACGCCGGCCTCGCGCACGACGCGTCGCTCGAATACCTCGTGAACCTCGGCATCACGACCGTCGAGCTGCTGCCGGTGCACGCCTTCGTGTCGGAGGAGCGCCTCGTGCGCCAGGGCAAGATCAACTACTGGGGATACAACACGCTCGCGTTCTTCGCCGCCCACTCGCCGTATGCGAGCGCCGCGGCCCGCGCCGAGGGTGCTGCGGCCGTGCGGCGCGAGTTCGCCGGCATGGTGCGGCGCCTGCACGAGGCCGGGCTCGAGGTCGTGCTCGACGTCGTCTACAACCACACGGCCGAAGAGGGCCGCGAGGGGCCGACCTCCTCGTTCCGCGGCATCGACAACGCCGCGTACTACCGGCACGACGCGCACGGCCGCTACGTCGACACCACGGGCTGCGGCAACAGCCTCGACTTCGCGGGTGCCGCGCCGCAGCGACTCGTGCTCGACTCGATGCGCTACTTCGCCGACGAGCTGCAGGTCGACGGGTTCCGCCTCGACCTCGCCGCCACGCTCGGCCGCGACGCGCGCGAGACGTTCACGCCGGAGCATCCGCTGCTGCGCGCCATGCTCGGCGACCCCGTGATCGGTGCGTCGAAGCTCATCGCCGAGCCCTGGGACGTGGGGCCGGGCGGCTGGCAGACGGGCAACTTCCCGAACGGCTTCACCGAGTGGAACGACCGCTACCGCGACCGCATGCGCGACTTCTGGCTGGGCGACCTGCGTCGCGAGCGCGAGACGGGCTCGGCCGGCAGCGGCATCGGCCGCTTCGCCACGCGCCTCGCCGGCTCGTCGAACACGTTCTCCGGCGAGCGCGGCCCCCTCGCGAGCCTCAACTTCGTGACGGCGCACGACGGCTTCACCCTCGCCGACCTCACCGCCTACGACGTCAAGCACAACCTGGGCAACGGCGAGCAGAACCGAGACGGCACCGACTCCAACAACTCGTACAACCACGGTGTCGAGGGCGAGGCGGCCGACCCGGTCGTGCGGGCTGCGCGGCGCCGGAGCATCCGGAACCTGCTCGGCACGCTGCTGCTGTCGGCGGGCGTGCCCATGATCACGGCGGGCGACGAGTTCGGCCGCAGCCAGCGCGGCAACAACAATGCGTACTGCCACGACTCGCCCCTCACCTGGCTCGCCTGGGAGGAGGCCGACCGCCCCCGCTTCGCTCCCGCGCTGCTCGAGACCGCTCGGCACCTGATTCGGCTGCGCGCCGAGAACCCCGCGCTGCGCCCCATCCGCTTCGGGCGCCTCGGCGAGACCGTGCCGAGTGCCTCGCAGATGGACTGGTTCAACGCCGAGGGCGAGACCATGGGCATCGACGACTGGAACTCCCCCGCCGAGCGCACCCTGCAGTTCCTCGCCGCCTCCACGCCCGAGACCGAGGCGCCGAACCGCATCCTCCTCGTCGTGCACGCGCACGAGGCCGACGCCGAGGTCGTGCTCCCGTCGCACGACGAGGTCAGCGGGTACACCCTGCTGTGGGACTCCGCCGACGAGGCGCCGTCGGCGCCGCCGGTCGCCTCGCCTGCGGGTGCCCTGCACGCCCCCGGCACCACCATCACTGTCGGCGCCCAGTCGATGCGCCTGTTCCGCGCTGAGGGCGCCTGATGGCCAAGCGAGCGGATGCCTCGGCGGGCACCCCCGCGACCGTCGCCCTCACCCGTGCCGGCGTCGCCTTCACCGCACTCGGCTACGACCACGACCCGCGCGCCGCGGCCTACGGGCTCGAAGCCGCCGAGAAGCTCGGCCTCGACCCCGACCGCGTCTTCAAGACCCTGCTCGCGAGCGTCGACGGCGCACTCGCGGTCGGCATCGTGCCCGTGGCGATGCAGCTCGACCTGAAGGCCCTCGCCGCGGCGCTCGGCGGCAAGCGCGCCGAGATGGCCGACCCCGCCGTCGCCGAGCGCAAGACGGGCTACGTCGTCGGCGGCATCAGCCCGATCGGCCAGAAGACGGCGCTGCCGACGGTGCTCGACGAGTCGGCGATCCTCCACGAGACGATCTACGTCTCGGGCGGACGCCGCGGCCTCGACCTCGAGCTCGCGCCCGACGACCTGCTCGCCGTCACGGCCGGCCGCTACGCGCCGATCGCCCGCACCCGCTGATCCTCAGCGCTCAGCCGGCGTCACGACCCGCGCGCGAAGTGTCACTCCTGCGGATATACGATCCGCCACCCCGAGATCTTCCACTGCGCACCGGCGCGTCGGATCGTATATCCGCAGGAGTGACACGGCGTGGCGCCGCGCGTCGACCGCGGCGGGCTCAGTCGGCGATGGCTACGAGCCCCAGCTCGGCGGTCGACAGCAGCAGCGGATGCCGCGGCACCACGCGCACCGTGTAGCCGAACGCGCCCGCGCGGTCGAGCACGAGCGACCCCGTGTAGAGGTGCTCGCCCGGGGAGCGCTGCGCCGCGGCATCCGCGACCTCGAGCTCGGCGTGCTGGGCGGCGTCGATCGTCTCGTCGGCGCGGCTGCGCCCGTATACGACCTCGACCCGCACATCGTCGGGCGAGAGCTCGCCGAGCCGCACGACGGCGCGCAGCTGCAGCTCGTCGCCGACGTGCGGTGCGTCGATGCCGCCCGACTCCACATGCGCGACGTGCACGCCCGGCCACGCCGCACGCACCCGCGCACCCCAGCTCGAGAGCTCGCGGGCTCCCCGTGCGCTCTCGGCCGCGACGATCGTGAAGTGCTCGGCCGCCGGCCGGTACAGGCGCTCGACGTACTCGCGCACCATGCGATCGGCGCCGAGGTCGGGCGCGAGCACCGCGAGGGTCTCGCGTACGCGGCGCACCCACTCGACCGGCACGCCGTCGCCGTCGCGCTCGTAGTAGCGCGGCGCAACCCGGTGCTCGAGCAGATCGTACAAAGCCGCCGCTTCGAGCGTGTCGCGCTCCCCTGCATCGCCCGCCGCGTCTGCGGAGGGAATCACCCAGCCGTAGTCGTCGCCCGCGAACTCGGCCCACCAACCGTCGAGGATCGAGAGGTTCAGGGCGCCGTTCATCGCCGCCTTCATGCCCGAGGTGCCGCACGCCTCGAGGGGGCGCAGCGGGTTGTTGAGCCACACGTCGCAACCGGGGTAGAGCTTCTCGGCCATGCTCATGTCGTAGTCGGGCAGGAAGACGATGCGACCCCGCAGCTCGGGCTGCTGGGCGAACTGCACGAGCCGCTGGATCAGCCGCTTGCCCTCGTCGTCGGCCGGGTGCGACTTGCCCGCGATGACGAACTGCACGGGGCGCTCGGGGTTCGTGAGGATGGCCTTCAGCCGTTCAGGGTCCTGCAGCATGAGCGTGAGCCGCTTGTAGGTGGGCACCCGGCGGGCGAATCCGACCGTGAGCGTGTCGGGGTCGAGCACCTGCGACACCCACTTCGGCGGTTCGGCGCCCGAGTGCTGTTCACGCCAGGATGCCGCGAGCCGGCGCCGTGCGTCGTCGACGAGCTGCTGGCGCATGGCGCGCTTGACGGTCCAGAACTCACCGTCGGCGAGCGCGGGGCTGCGCCACTCGGCGTGCTCGGTGTCGCCCGTGCCGAGCCGCGTCTCGGCGAGGCCGAGCAGGGCGGGGTCGGTCCAGGTCGGGGCGTGCACGCCGTTCGTGATCGAGGTGATCGGCACCTCCTCGGCGTCGAAGCCCGGCCAGAGGTCGCCGAACATGCGCCGGCTCACCTCGCCGTGCAGCTTCGAGACGCCGTTCGCGTGCTGGGCGAGCCGCAGGCCCATCACCGCCATGTTGAACGCACTCGTCGCCGGGTCGGCGCCGGGTTCGACCCCGAGGGCGAGCGCGTCGGCCGGGTCGACGCCAGGTAGCAGCGAACCCGAGAGGTACCGCTCGACGAGCGCACGGTCGAAGCGGTCGATACCGGCGGGAACCGGTGTGTGCGTCGTGAAGACGGTGCCCGCACGCACGAGCTGCAGCGCCGCGGCGAACGTGAGCCCCTCGCCGATGTACGTCGCGATGCGCTCGAGGCCGAGGAAGCCCGCGTGGCCCTCGTTCATGTGGAAGACGTCGGGCGCGGGGCATCCGCTCAGTTCGGTCCATGCGCGAATCGCACGGGCGCCGCCGATGCCGAGCAGCAGCTCCTGCAGCAGTCGGTGCTCGCCGCCGCCACCGTAGAGGCGGTCGGTCACCGAGCGCAGCTCGTCGGAGTTCGTGGGGATGTCGGTGTCGAGCAGCAGCAGCGGGATGCGGCCGACCGCGGCCTTCCACACCCGCGCGTGCAGCGCGCGGTCGTCGGGCAGGGCGAGGGTCACCTGCACCGGCGCGCCGTCGGGTGCGCGCAGCAGCGTGAGCGGCAGGCCGTCGGGGTCGAGCACCGGATAGCGCTCCTGCTGCCAGCCGTCAGGCGAGATCGACTGCGAGAAGTACCCGGCCTTGTAGAAGAGTCCGACGCCCACGATCGGCACACCGAGGTCGGATGCCGCCTTCAGATGATCGCCCGCGAGGATGCCGAGTCCGCCGGAGTACTGCGGCAGTGCGGCGGTGATGCCGAACTCGGGCGAGAAGTACGCGATCGTGCGCGGGGTCTCGGCGCCGAGCGACTGGAACCAGCGGGGCTCCGCGAGGTACTCGCGCAGCGCTGCCCGCTCACGCTCGGCCCATTCGACGTAGCCGCCGTCACCTGCGAGCTCGGCGAGCCTCGCCGGGGCGACCTCGCCGAGGAACGCGACCGGGTCGCGGTCGGAGGCCTGCCAGAGCTCTGGGTCGACGTGCTGGAACAGCCTGCGGGTCGGTTCGTGCCACGCCCAGCGGAGATTCGCGGCGAGCTCTTCGAGCGCACCGAGCTCAGCAGGGATGACCGCGCGGACCGTGAACTTGCGAATCGGCTTCACGGCTCCACCCTAGGAGCCGCAGATGTCGGTTGCGTGAACGCCGAGTCGCGTCGTGATTGTCGACCATCGGATAGGCAGACGACACCCATGAGGCAAGACAAGCTGAAGCTCGGCCGAGGTGAGGGCCGCTCGCTATAAGGGGTCAATCGAATAGCTGTGCAGCGCCTCGGCAAGGTTCGTGTATCTAGCCAGGTGCGGCGCGACGGGCGTCAGCGGCCGTGGGAGGTATCCAAAGCCTCTGAATCGACGCCGCCCACCAACTTCCCCCGACCACATGATCGCCGCGAGGTCCGGGAACATCTCGCGGGCGACGGGTTCCCTCCCTGCCCCGACCGCGGTGTTCACTGAGTAGCGGAACGCGCCCAGCGCTATGTCCGCTGCCGAACTCAGATTCGATGCGTTGTCGTTGGTCATGCCGAACAGAACGATGCGATCGTGGAGGCCGATATGGCTCCCATCCTGGAACGTCAGACCGTGCTGAAAAAGGTGCTCAAGGTGGTCGAATCGGTCATTGTCTCGATCCATCAACATGATCCCTCGCGCCTGATCGGCAACCAGCAGCTTCCGATAGGCCCCTGCGACTGTATTCAGTGACCACTCCATTCGCTCGTCGTACGTCTGATTGCGGCACAGATCGTGGAGTACCACTGACACAATCATCCGCACGCCGATTCGTCTCAGGTCAGCAATGAGCGACTTCTTAGCCTCACGATGAGTCTCAGGTGAGACGTACGAAGGTCGCTCGTTGGTGTTGAACTTGAAGTTATCGCCGGGGCGGTAGCCAGCGGCCGCACGGCACGCTGCGACAGCGGCGTCCACGAGCGGAATCTGTTCGGGCGTGTAGACGAGTCCGCCGACGATGAAGAAGTGGTTCTCTACGTAGTCGCGGTTCGTTTCGTCGACGAGAAAGATGTGCACACAGCCCATCGTGGACCTATTCCACCGGCGATGGCGCCCGATCATCCGTGAGCCGGAAAACCCTGATCACAAACAAGTCAAAGACTTCCGACGGTCGACGCGCCGGGCCGACGGCCTACGCGAGCGCGAGGTATTGATGCACGAACGCCACCGCCATGCCGCCCTCACCGACGCCAGCAGCAACGCGCTTCACCGAGCCCGACCGCACGTCCCCGATCGCGAACACCCCCGGCGCACTCGTCTCGAGCGCGAACGGCCGACGGTCGAGACCCCACTGCGGGGTCGCCGCCGCGTCGGCCCCGGTGAGGATGAAGCCGTGGGCGTCGCGCGCGACCGCCGATGGCATCCACTCGGTCACGGCGTCGGCGCCGATCATGACGAACACGACGCCGGCCTCGGTGCGCACGGTCGCCCCGCTCGTGCGGTCGGCGACGTCGATGGCCTCGAGGCTCGACCCGCCGTACAGCCCGACGATCTCGCTGCGGGTCTGCACGCGAACCCCGTCGTTGGCGGCGATCTGGTCGATGAGGTAGCGCGACATGCTGGCTTCGAGCGACGGGCCGCGCACGAGCATCGTGACCGATCGCGCGTGCCGTGCGAAGAAGAGCGCGGCCTGGCCTGCCGAGTTGCCCGCGCCGACGATGCAGACGTCGGCGCCCTGCGCGATCGAGGCGTCGCTGCGGGCGGCGCCGTAGTAGACGCCGTTGCCACGGAACCGGTCGATGCCCGGCACCGGCAGCGAGCGCCAGGCCACACCGGTCGCGATGATCACGACGGGCGCCCGCAGCACGTCGCCGCCGTCGAGCACGATCTCGACCCCTGCTGCGCCGGCGTCCGGCTCGATCGACTCCACGGTGCGCGTCACGACGATCTCCGCGCCGAGCCGCTTCGCCTGCTTCAAGGCGCGACTGGCGAGGTCGTCGCCCGAGATGCCGAACGGAAAGCCGGTGTAGTTCTCGATGCGCGTCGAGGTGCCCGCCTGCCCGCCAGGTGCGACGGACTCGATCACGACCGTGCGCAGGCCCTCCGCGGCGCCGTTGACGGCGGCGGTGAGACCCGCGGGCCCGGCACCGAGAATGACGACGTCGTAGTCGGATGCCGCGGGCACCACGTCGAGCCCGACCGCCGTCGCGACCTCGCGGAGCGACGGGTCCACCGTGCGCGCGCCGCCGTGTTCGAGAATCGGGTATCTGTCCCCGGCGACCGGCTCGTCGAGGGTCGTGCGCTCGAACGCGACCTGGTTTCGGATGAGGAAGCCGGTGACCTCATGGGTTCGGGCATCCGAGCGCGGCCCGATGACCCGCACGTCGGTCTCGAGCCGCTCGGCCGCCATCTCCTGCAGCGAATCGAGGTAGCGCCGGGCGAGACCGGCGACGCGGGCGGGGATCGACGGCGCCGCCGCCGCGAGCGTGTAGTAGACCGTGACGTCAAGTTTGATGATGCGCGCCCCCTCCGCGGCATCCGCTGCCCGACCGCTCGCCGGGAACGGCGTGCTCAGCGTCATCGGCACCTCGCCGAAGAACTGCCCCGGCTTGCGACGGCCGATCACGCGCTCCTCGCCGTTGATCACCTTGGTGATCTCGGCGCCGCCCTCGACGACGATGAAGAGTGCCCGCTCGTCGCCCTCGTGCGCGAAGTATTCGCCGGGCATGAGGCGGATGTCCTCGACGGCTCGCGCGACCTCGTCGAGCGTCGCCTCGGGCACCGGCGCGAAGATCGGGATGCCGCGGAGCGTCTCTGCGGTGATCATCGGTCTCGCACCATGCGCCGACGGTATCCACGCCGCGACCTCTCGTCAACAGATGCGGCCGGCCGTGACGATCCGGCCGCGTTCGCGAGTGCGATCCGGTGCAGACGCGCTACGGTCGAACCGTGACGACCGCCCCCGTGCTCGCCGGCCGGATCCCCGTGACCCGGCTGACCCCCGCTGTGCCCGATGCGCGCTGGCGCCCCAAGGCGTTCGAGGGCGAGGTGGTGCCGTTCCGCGCGACCGTGTTCCGCGAGGGGCACGACCAGGTTGGCGCGATGCTCGTCATCACGAGCCCTGCAGGCCTCACACGGCACGAGCGGATGTCTCCGCTGGCGGCCGGCACCGATCGCTGGGAGGCCGAGGTGCTGCTCGACGAGATCGGCGAGTGGCACTGGCACGTCACGGGATTTGACGACGAGGTCGCGACGTGGCGGCACGACGCCGCGCTCAAGGTCGACGCCGGGGTCGACGCCGAGCTGATGTTCGAGCTCGGCGCTCGCCTGCTCGATCGGGCGATCGCGGAGAAGGCCCGGCCGCTCGCCGTACGAAAGCGTCTCGCGAGCGTCGCGGCGGGGTTGCGGGGTGAGCACGCTTCGACAGGCTCAGCGAACAGAGCCGCTGCCGATCGGCGAGCGCTGATCGACGACCCGGCCCTCGCCGAGTTCGATGCGCGACCGCTCGCACGGCTCTCGACGGACTCCCCCGAGCACGCGATCCTCGTCGAACGCCGGCACGCGGGCGTCGGCGCCTGGTACGAGTTCTTCCCGCGGTCCGAAGGGGCGAAGCAGCTGAAGGACGGCTCGTGGAAGTCGGGCACCTTCCGCACCGCGGCCAAGCGGCTCGACGGGGTCGCGGCGATGGGCTTCGACGTCGTCTACCTGCCGCCGATCCATCCGATCGGGGTCACGAACCGCAAGGGGCGCAACAACACGCTCGACCCGGGACCGCACGACCCCGGCTCCCCCTGGGCCATCGGCGGACCGCTCGCCGACGGCACCCCCGGCGGCCACGACGCCGTGCACCCCGACCTCGGCACGCTCGCCGACTTCCGCGCGTTCGTGCGCCGGGCGGCAGCACTCGGCATCGAGGTCGCCCTCGACCTCGCGCTGCAGGCCACCCCCGACCACCCGTGGGTGACGGAGCATCCCGACTGGTTCACGCAACTGCCCGACGGCACGATCCGCTACGCCGAGAACCCGCCGAAGAAGTACCAGGACATCTACCCGGTGAACTTCGACGACGACCCCGACGGCATCTTCGCCGAGGTGCTGCGCATCGTGCGGCACTGGATGAAGCAGGGCGTGCGCATCTTCCGCGTCGACAACCCGCACACGAAGCCGCTCGCGTTCTGGGAGCGGCTGATCGCGACGGTCAACGCGGATGACCCGGGCGTCGTCTTCCTCGCCGAGGCCTTCACCCGTCCTTCGATGATGCAGGCGCTCGCGATGGTCGGCTTCCAGCAGTCGTACTCGTACTTCACGTGGCGGAACACCAAGGCCGAACTCGAGGAGTTCCTGACGAGCGTGTCGCAGGAGACCGCCGACTTCATGCGGCCGAACCTCTTCGTCAACACCCCCGACATCCTCACCGAGTACCTGCAGTTCGGCGGGCCGGCCGCGTTCACGGTGCGCGCGACCGTCGCCGCGACGGCGGCGCCGCTCTGGGGCGTCTACGCGGGCTTCGAGCACTTCGAGTCGGTCGCCCGGCCCGGCGCCGAAGAGGCGATCGATAACGAGAAGTACGAGTACAAGCCGCGCGACTTCGCGGCCGCCGAGCGCGAGGGCCGTTCGCTCGCGCTCTACCTCGGCATTCTCAACCGCATCCGCGCCGAGCACCCGGCGCTCGGCCAGCTCCGCAACATCCGCTTCCACGCGAGCGACGACGACTCGGTGCTCGTCTATTCGAAGCACCTCGACGGCCGCTTCACCGGCACGGGCGACGACGACACGATCATCGTCGTCGCGAACGTCGACCCGCACTCGGTGCGGGAGACCACCGTGCACCTCGATCTCGAGGCGATCGGCCTCCCGCCCGGTGCCCGCTTCGAGGTCGACGAACTCGTCACCGGCGAACGCTGGGAGTGGGGCGCGTCGAACTACGTGCGCCTCGACGCGTTCACACGGCCCGCGCACATCCTGCACGTGAGGAGGGCCACCGATGCCTGAACCGATCGCCGCACCCGTCATCGCCGACGACGTGCTCGCCGCCGTCGCCGAGGGGCGCCACCACGACCCGCACTCGGTGCTCGGGCAGCACGGGTTCGACGAGCCGCACCACGCGGGGCCGCTCACGGCGATCCGCACCCGACGGCCACTCGCGGAATCGGTCGAGGCGGTCCTCCCCGGCGGCGGCGTGCTCCCGCTCGAACACGTCGGTCACGGCATCTGGGCCGGCGCCGGCGCCTTCGGCCCGACCGACTACCGGGTGCGCGCCCGCTACGCCGACGACGCGGAGTGGACGAGCGACGACCACTATCGCTTCGCCCCGACCATCGGCGAACTCGACCTGCACCTCATCGGCGAGGGCCGGCACGAAGAGCTCTGGCGCGTGCTCGGCGCCCACTATCGCGAGCATTGGGGCGTCACGGGCAGCGTCGCCGGCACCGCGTTCACGGTCTGGGCGCCGCGCGCGGCCGCAGTGCGCGTGACCGGTGCATTCAACCGCTGGGACGGCACCGGGCACGCGATGCGCAGCATGGGCCCAACGGGCATCTGGGAGCTCTTCATCCCCGATGTCGAGCCCGGCGCGGTGTACAAGTTCGAGCTGCTCACCGCCGCCGGCGACTGGATCATGAAGGCCGACCCGATGGCTCGCCAGGCCGAGGTCTCCCCCGCCACGGCTTCCGTCGTCTCGCGCAGCACCCACGAGTGGGCCGACGGCGAATGGATGTCGCGCCGCGCCGTCGCCGACCTGCACGCGTTGCCAATGAGCATCTACGAGCTGCACCTCGGCTCGTGGCGTCCCGGCAAGGGCTACCGCGACGTCGCCGACGAGCTCATCGAGTACCTCGAGTGGCTGGGCTACACGCACGTCGAGTTCATGCCGCTCGCGGAGCATCCGTTCGGCGGCTCGTGGGGCTATCAGGTGACCGGCTACTACGCCGCCACCTCGCGCTTCGGCTCGCCGGACGACCTGAAGTACCTCATCGATCGCCTGCACGGCGCGGGCATCGGCGTCATCATGGACTGGGTGCCCGGGCACTTCCCGAAAGACGAGTGGGCGCTCGCGCGCTTCGACGGCCAGCCGCTCTACGAGCACGCCGACCCGCGTCGCGGCGAGCAGCTCGACTGGGGCACCTATGTCTTCGACTACGGCAACCCGCGAGTGCGCAACTTCCTCGTCGCCAACGCCCTGTTCTGGTTCGAGGAGATGCACGTCGACGGGCTGCGGGTCGACGCGGTCGCCTCGATGCTCTACCTCGACTACTCACGGGAAGACGGCGAGTGGCTGCCGAACATCCACGGCGGCCGCGAGCACCTCGAGGCGATCGCGTTCCTGCAAGAGGCCACCGCGACGGCCTACAAGCGCAACCCCGGCATCGTCATGATCGCGGAGGAGTCCACGAGCTGGCCGGGCGTCACCGCCCCCACCGAGGGCGGCGGCCTCGGCTTCGGCTACAAGTGGAACATGGGCTGGATGCACGACTCGCTGCAGTACATCCAGAACGACCCGATGTACCGATCACATCACCACCACGACCTCACGTTCTCGTTCCTCTATGCGTTCAGCGAGCACTTCGTGCTGCCGATCAGCCACGACGAGGTCGTGCACGGCAAGGGCTCGCTCGTGCGCAAGATGCCCGGCGACCACTGGCAGCAGCTCGCCAACGTGCGCGCCTACCTCGCCTTCATGTGGGCGCATCCCGGCAAGCAGCTGCTCTTCATGGGGCAGGAGTTCGGCCAGCTCTCCGAGTGGAGCGAGGAGCGCGGCCTCGACTGGTGGATCCTCGACCAGCCGAGCCACCGGCAGCTCGCCGAGTTCGTCGGCGCGCTGAATCGCGGCTACCGTGCCACTCCCGCGCTCTGGGAGCTCGATGACGACGCGGCCGGCTTCGAGTGGATCGAGGGCGGCGCGACCGCCGAGAACGTCATCGCGTTCCTCCGGTACGACCGCGAGCGGCGACCGCTCCTCTGCGTCGTGAACTTCGCGGGAGTGCCGCACGAGGGGTTCCGCCTCGGCCTGCCGAGCGCCGGACGCTGGCGCGAGGTCATGAACTCGGATGCCGCGGAGTTCGGCGGCTCGGGCGTCGGCAACCTCGGCGGGGTCGACGCGGTCGAGGAGCCGTGGGCCGGTCGCCCGGCATCGGCGTCGTTCACGCTGCCCCCGCTCGGCGCGGTGTGGTTCGCCCCCGACGCGACCGGCTGATCGAGCCGCTGCTGCGCGTCAGTACAGCAGCGTCGTGAGGCGGCGTCGCGCCACGGCGACCCGCGGGTCGTCGGTGCCGACGACCTCGAAGAGCTCGACGAGTCGCTCGCGCACGAGCTTCTTGCCGTCGGCGTCGAGGTTCGGGAACAGCGTCAGCAGTCGATCGAAGGCGTCGTCGACGTGACCGCCCGAGAGGTCGAGGTCGGCGACGTCGAGCTGCGCGCCCAGGTCTTGCGGCGCGGCCGCGGCGGCGTTGCGAATCGAGTCGAGCGTCTTGCCCTGCAGCCGGCCGAGCAGGTTCGCCTGCGCGAGCCCCGCCACGGCAAGGGTGTCTCGCGGGTCCTGAGCCATCGCGGTGCGATACGCAGCAGATGCGGCAGCGAAGTCGCCCCGCTCGATCGCGTCATACGCCTCTTGATGCAGCGGCGGAAGCGGTGCTTCGACGGGCTCGGCGGGAGCACCCGCTGCCTCGGCACCGTTCTCGCCGGGATCGATGCTGCCGGTCACGCCGTGCTGGCCGGCGAGCTCGAGCAGCTGGTCGAACACCTGATCGATGACCTCGTCGGGCTGCTCGCCCGCGAACAGCGGCACCGGCTGTCCGGCGACCACGGCGACGACGGTCGGGATGGCCTGCGCCTGGAAGGCTTGCACGAGCTGCGGGCTGCGGTCGGCGTCGGCTGCCGCGAGCACGAGTCGGCCCGCGCGAGCACGGACCAGTCGTTCGAGCGTCGCGAGCAGGGCCTTGGACGGCTCGCTCCACGTGGCCCAGAGCGCCACGACGACCGGCACGGTGCGCGAGAGTTCGAGCGTGGAGCCGAAGGCTGCGTCATCCGTCTCGAAGACGATCTGGTCGCTGGGCCCGGATGCCGCGTGGGCACCCTGCTGACCCGCCGCGCCCTGCGCCTGACGCTGCACGAGCGCCGACAGGTCGACCGCACCGCGGAGCGCGGCGCCGGAAGGGGGAATCGGGTTGGTCACGGTACCTCCGAAGCTCCGATGAGACTCTCCGACCAGCCGAGCAGACGGATCTGGTCTTCAGACTCGTTGCCGACGCCGGGAACGTAGAACAGCAGTTGGATGCCGATGACGCGCTGCACGCCCTTCGCGCTCTTTCCGGTGAACCCCGAGAGTGCAGCGCCGGCACCGGGCTTGAACCCGATCGTACCGCCGTCGTTCGGGATGACGTTCTCGGTCTGCTCGATCGAGACGCTCACGAGTGCACCGGCGTCGTTGGTCGCCAGGGCGATCGTGGGGCTGTCGCCGACCGCGTTGGAGTAGGTGGCGTCGACCGTGTCCTGGAGGCCGTCGTTGATGGCCTTCTGCCCGGCCGGGCCGAGCTGCTGCATGAGCGTGTCGCCCTCGGGGTCGAACATCGGGTAGAACTCGGACGCCTCGCCCTTCATGAGCACGTCGGCGTAGGCTGCGGCGACCTGACCGGTCGGCATCACGAGGCCCTTGAACTCGGGCGAGATCGGCGGCGCGCCGATCGAGGCGGGTGCGACCTCGGGAACGTCGGCATCGGGTGCGAGCGAGATGGCGTACAGGATCTTGTAGTTGTCGCGCGGCGTCTCCTGCACGAGCACGAGCGCGCTCGGCGCGATCGTCGGGTCATCCGAGTTCTTCGCGATCGTGAGCACCGTGCGCGGCCAGCCGGTGGCCTGCTGCGGCAGCGTCAGCGTCAGCGGCGAAGCCGGAATCGGCGTCGGGAGCGGGTGCTCGGCGAGAGAACCGCGGATCGCGTAGTTGGCGGTCCTCGCTTCGAGTGCCGGGCCGGTGAAGCGCTGGGCTGCGGCCTCCGCGTCACGAGATGCGTCGACGTCGGTCGCGAACACCGCGACACGGCGCATGATGCGCTCCATCTGCGGCACGGTCACCGCGGGCTGGGCCTTCGGAGTGTCGTCGACGGGCTCGTCGGTCGGCCCGGGCGTCGCGAGCGGCGTCGCCGGAGCCGTGGTCTCGGGTGCCGCCTGCTGGTCGAAGCTCGGCCAGTAGTCGGCCGAACACGCGGAGAGCGCGAGGGCCGGAACGACGAGGAAGGGGACGATCGCGATGCGCTTGGCACGGCCGATGGCCCGCCGGCTCCCGCCGACCTGGGTGCGCCCGGGCTTCGGAGCACTCGGCAGCTTGCCGCGAGTGCCGCCCGGCCGGTTGCGACGAGGACCACGCATGCGTCGGTGGTTCACGAAGCCGGCGATCACGAGCGCGATGCCGACCAGGAAGACGAGTGCGCCTCCGACGATCAGCGGGCCGGCCCACGGCGTCGCGTTGTCGAGCGGCCAGTCGATCTTCACGCGGGAGGGCAGTTCATCGCCGCCGTTCGCACTGATCAGCACGGAGATGTCTTCGGGGACGTCGATCGTGGTCGTGAGCACGAGGTCGTCGGTGAACTCGTCGAGCCACAGGTCGGAGCCGTCGGGCGTCGGAGCGGCGACGGTCTCGGCCTCGCCCTCGGCCGGCGCCGGAGTGGTCGGAGCGGTCGGGTTGGAATCCGCGACCGGCTTCGTGACGACGATCTCGTTCGTCAGCTCATCGGCGTCGGCGTCGTAGCCGACCGCGACGTACGGCGTCTCGCCGAGCCATGCCTCGACATCGGAGCTGCGCCCGTAGGAGAGGAACACCTTCGGGGATCCCGACACGGTGATGGTCTGCTTTCCCGGCTGCGCGGCGAGCGCTTCGGGTTCGATCACGATGAAGTCGGCTTCGCCGCCCGAGAGCTCGGCGGACATCGAGACACGGTCTGGTTCCAGGAAGACCGTGCGCTGGGCGATGCCGAGCCCGATCATCACGGCCGCAGCGATGAACGCCACGATAGCGAAGACGAAGCGCACGAAACAGAACCTCCATTGCCGCCAGTGGCGGCCTCTGACAAAGACATTCCAGACTACCGACGATATCTGGGAGATCCCTAACCGCCGGCTGGAAGTCCGGTGTCTCCGCCCACCTCGCGCGACCCGTACAATCGGACACACCATCCCGCATGCGCCCCCACGAACGCGGGACAGAGCCCGGAGGAAGAATGGCCGTCGAAGAGACCGAGTTCACGCAGGTGTTCCGCGGATATGACAAAGACGAGGTCGACAAGGCGATCAATGGTCTGCGTCGGGACATCATCGCCGCGAACAACCAGAGCACCGACAGCGTCAAGGAGAACAAGCGTCTCCTCGCTCGCATCGAGGAGTTGACGGCAGAGCTCGAAGAGGTCGGCAGCCCCACCTTCTCCGGTCTCGGCACGAAGCTCGAGAACACCCTGCGCGTCGCAGAGGAGCAGTCGACCCGTCTCATCGCGCAGGCCGACATCGACGCCGAGAAGCTCCGTCGCTCGGCCGAAGACGAGGCGCACCTCATGCGCTCCGACGCGCACGAACTCGCCGAGCGCACCCTCACCGAGGCGCGCGCCCAGGCCAACCGCATCCTCGAGAACGCCCGCGCAGAGGCCGACGACATGGTCTCCCGCTCGCACGAGGCGAGCGAGCAGCTCCGTCAGGACGCCGCACGCGACGCCTCGGCGATCCGCGGCGCCGTCGCCACCGAGACCGCCGAGATCCGCACGAGCGCGAAGCGCGAATCCGCGGCGATGATCGCCGCGGCCGAACGCAAGTCCGCCGAGCTCCAGCTCGCGGCCAACGCGGAGGCCACCGAGGCGCGCGCCACTGCTGCAGGCCTCACCAAGGAGACCGAGCAGACCCGCGCCGAGGTCGCCATCGAACTCGACCGCGCCCGCGCCGAGCTCGCCCGCGAGAGCGAGCAGGCCCGCATCGACCTCGCGGCGGAGACCGAGCAGTCCCGTCTCGACCTCGAGCGCGAGTCGGCCGAGGCGCGTGCCGCCATCGACGCCGAGATCGCCGAGCGCCGCGCAGCCCTCGTGCACGAACTCGACCAGGCGCGCAGCGACCTCGACCGCGAGCTCGAAGGCAGCCGCGTCGAGCTCGTGCAGCAACGCGAGCAGGCGAAGGTCGACATCGAGCGCGAGGCCGAGGCCGCACGTCTGAAGCTCCAGCACGAGCTCGAGCGCATCCGCGCCAAGCACGCCGCCGACCTCGAGCAGATGCGCGCCGACCTCGCCCTCGAGCAGGAGCAGGCACGCGCCGACTTCGACGCGGAGTCCGAGCAGGGCCGGATCGACCTCGACAACCAGCTCACCGCGATGCGCAAGAAGACGACCCACGAGGTCAACCGCATGCGCCGGGAGATCGAGAAGGCGCACCTCGACCTCGAATCCGAGCTGTCGACGAAGCGCGACGAGGCCGAGCAGGAGCTGCTCGCCGCCCACCAGGAGGCGGTCGCGCAGACGCAGAAGTTCCTCGAGGACGCCAACGCAGAGCTCGCCGAGGCGGTCGCCCGCACCGCCGAGAGCCGCGCCGAGGCGGACCGCCTCGAGACCGAGGTCCGGTCCGACATCGCGGTCGTCCGCGACAAGGCCGACGACGAGGCACGCGACCGCATCGCTGCCGCACACGAGCAGGCGCGCAAGCTCATCGCCGACGCCGAGGAGCGCACCCGTGCGCTCGTCGCCGACGCCGAGGACCGTCTCTCGCAGATCAAGATCGAGCGCGACGCCGTCGCCGGGTACTTCGAGAGCCTCCGCGGCGTGCTGACGCAGGCGGAGCAGATCGCGGCGAAGACCAAGTAGTCGGTCCAAGAGAGGAGTGCGGGCCGTTCCATGAAGATCCAGAACGCGTTCCGCATCGGGCTGGTCGGCACCCTCGGCGTGGGTGTCGGCCTCCTCATCCTCAGTTCCATCGCAACGCTGTCGACGATCATCGCCTACGTCGGCGTCGCGTTGTTCCTGGCCCTCGGCCTCGATCCGGCAACCAGCTGGCTCGAGCGCCGGGGGCTTCCGCGTTGGGCGGCGATCCTCATCGTCATGAGCGGGGTCGGTCTGCTCGTCGCCGGGCTCGTGATCGCCGTGGTGCCGATCATCGTCGAGCAGGTCAGCGAACTCGTCGAAGTGACCCCTCGCATCATCGACCAGATGAGCTCGCAGGACTGGATCGAATTCCTCAAGGACCAGTTCCCCCAGGTTCCGGTCGACGAGATCAGCGACCAGGTCACGAACGGCCTCACCGACTTCTTCACGAACCCCGACAAGCTCAGCGAACTCGCCGGCGGCGTGCTGCAGGTCGCCGTCGCGATCGGCGCCGGAGTGTTCGGCGTCGTCATCGTCTTCATTCTGACGCTCTACTTCGTGTCGTCGCTCAACACGATGAAGCGCGCCACCTACCAGCTGGTGCCCGCATCGAAGCGCGACCGCTTCGCCGACCTCACCGAGCAGATCACCCAGTCGGTCGGTCGCTACGTGCTCGGCCAGGTCTCGCTCGCCGCCGTCAACGGCGTGGCGAGCTTCATCTTCCTGTCGATCATCCAGGCCCCGTTCCCCGCGGTGCTCGCCTTCATCGCCTTCCTGTTCTCACTCGTGCCGCTCGTCGGCACGCTGAGCGGCTCGGTGCTGATCGTGCTCGTCTGCCTCATCCCGGGCCTCGGGTCGCCGCTGACCGCCCTCGTCGCGGCGATCTACTACGTGATCTACATGCAGGTCGAGGCATACGTGCTGAGCCCGCGCATCATGAACCGCGCCGTGAAGGTGCCCGGCGCGCTCGTGGTGATCGCAGCGCTCGCGGGCGGGTCGCTCGGCGGCGTGCTCGGCGCGCTCGTCGCGATCCCGGTGGCGGCGGCCATCCTGCTCATCATCAAGCAGGTCGTGGTGCCGCACCAGAACGAGCGCTGAGCTCGAGGCACTTCCGCCGGCACCGCGAATGCGCTCAGCTCGCGAGTGCGATCAGCTCGCGGCTGCAGGCCACTCGGTCGGCAGCGGCAGCGCGGCCGGGTTCACGACTCCGACGATCTCGTCGAGCACGCGCCGGGTCTGCGACTCCCCCACCCACAGGTGCTTGCCGCCCGTCACGTCGATGCGCGTGATCTTCGGCACGCTCGAGAACCGCTCGGCCGCCTCGGCCGGCCGCAGGTAGTCGTCGAACTCCGGAATCAGGGCCACGAGTTCCGGTGCCGCGTGCTGCCAGCGCGCGAGCTCTGCATCGCTCGTGCGGTGCAGCGGCGGCGAGAGCAGGATCGCTCCGTCGATGCCGTGGTCGAGGCCGTATTTCAGCGCGAGCTCCGTGCCGAACGACCAGCCGACGAGCCAGGGGTGCGGCAGAGCGCGCTCCGTCACGAACGACATCGCCGCCGCGACATCCGCTCGCTCGGCGACGCCCTCGCCGAATGAGCCCTCGCTCGTGCCGCGCGGTGAGACCGTACCGCGGGTGTTGAATCGCAGCACCGCGAGATCGGCGAGCGCCGGCAGGCGGGCGGCCGCCTTCCTGATGATGTGCGAGTCCATGAAGCCACCGGCCGTCGGCAGCGGATGCAGCGTGACGAGGGTCGCCACCGGCGGCCGCTCGAGGGGCGTGGCGAGCTCGCCGACGAGCGTCAGGCCGTCGGCCGTGTGCAGCTCGATCTCTTCGCGATGAGCCGGCAGTTCGACGCTTGCGCGGATCTCGATGGTGGTGTCGCTCATACCGCGCCGATCCTCCAGCAGTGAATGTGCCAATGACGACGAGAGGCCAGGTCGGCCGCATCGCCGAGCACGCCGTCGGCGCGCCACGCGACCAGGTGGGCGATGCCGGGAACCACGTCCTGGCCGCAACCGGGGCAGACGTACGCCTTCACGGCCTGCGCCTCGGAGACCGGCTGCACGTTCCATTCGCGACCGCCGCGCACCTCGGTGCGTCGCCACCCCGAGGTCAGACGCTCGACGTCGAGTTCGGGGTGTTCCTCACGGGCACGGGCCGCCCGACTCCGGGATCGGTTCGAACGCGCCATGGATCCAGTCTAGGTGCGCGTGGGCTCGCAGTGCTCCGCGCAGCGTCGTCGTGGGCTCAGTACCAGCCGACGTCTTGGGAGTGCGCCCATGCGCCGCAGGGCGTGCCGTAGCGGCCGGAGACGTACCCGAGGCCCCACTCGATCTGCGTGGCGGCGTTGGTCTCCCAGTCGGCGCCCGCGGTCGCCATCTTCGATCCGGGGAGCGCCTGCGGAATGCCGTACGCACCGCTCCCGGCGTTGTAGGCGTTCACCCGCCAGCCGGACTCCTTGTTCCAGAGGGCGACGAGGCAGTCGAACTCGCTCGACGGCCAGCCGCGAGCGGCCACGGCCGTGGCGGCGTATGCCTGAGCCGACCCGGGGTCGGGCGTCACAGCGGGAGGAGCCCATCCACTGCCCTCGCTCGTCGAGGCCGGGGCGAGCTGCACCTCGGGCTTCTTCTCGACGTCGTAGCTCTCTTGGCCGACGTCGATCGAGTAGTCGCCGGCGACGTCGAACGCCTGCACGCGCTGACCCCCGAACCGGTCGACGTCGCTCGCGAACTCCGACGACGCGATCGCGCCCGAGAACGGGTCGACGAGGTTCACGAGGAGGAAGCTGACGGATGCCGCGAAGGCGAACACGACCGTGACGGCCTGCTTCACTCGACCGACGCGAGGCGGTCGTGCGGGCGGCTTCCGAGGTGCCGGCGACGGTTCGAGTGGTGATGCGGCTGCCGTCGTCTGAGGACGCGGCTCCATGGCCTCGTCGCTTCCCGCATGTCTACCCACGATTCGACGAGTGTATCGAAAGACCGGCGCGGGATTCCAACTCGACGCGCACCTCAGCGGACCGCGAGCATGACGTCGACCACGGCGTCGAGGAGGAGGTCGACCTGCGCCTCGCGATAGCCGCCGCGCTGCGTCTTGAAGACGACGGCGCGTACGTCGTCGATCGCGATCGGCCACCCGTCGCTGAAGTACCTCGTGAGCTTGTCCGCGAAGCGGTCGACGTCGCGGGTGCTGTACCCGCGCACGAGTGCGCCGACCCGGTCGAAGCGTTGCCCCTCGGGGCGCGCCAGGCGGTTGGAGACCACCTGCGCGGTTGCGCGCGCCTCGCTGAGCCAAGCCTCGCCGCCGTGCAGTCGGGCGGCGACCTGGCGTTCCTGGGCCGCGAAGGCGTCTTCCAGCCGCTCGAGCGCCTGGTCGACGTGCGTCGTCGAGTAGCCGCCCTTCTGCATCGCGAAGGCGGTCAGCCGGATGCGATCGGACGTCAGCGGTGCGTCGTCGGGCCGGGAGGTGCCGTCGTAGGCGCGACGCGCCACCTGCAGGAACGACTCGACCTGAGCCGTGTTGTAACCGAGCTTGGGCTTGCGAGCGCGAGGGAAGGTGGAGTCCACCGCTCCATTATTGCGGAGCGACCGTGCGGAAACGCCCACTCCGGTGCGGATTCGCTCAGCCGAAGATCCGGAATGCCACGAAGGCGACGGCGGCCGACGGCAGGATCGAGTCGAGCCGGTCGAGGAACCCACCGTGACCGGGAAGCCACGAACTCATGTCCTTGATGCCGATGTCGCGCTTGATGAGCGACTCGACGAGGTCGCCGAGGGTCGCGGTCAGGAAGATCGACGCACCGAAGATGAGTCCGAACCACCAGGTGTTGCCGAGCATCAGCGTCGAGAGCAGCACACCGGCGACGAGGCTGACCCCCGCTCCGCCGGCGAAGCCCTCCCAGGTCTTCTTCGGGCTGATGACCGGCGCCATCTTGTGCTTGCCGAGCATGAGGCCGAACGCGTAGGCGCCGGTGTCGGCTGCGACCGCCACGGCGATGAATGCGAGCGTCCAGAGTTCGCCGCCCTCCGCTGCGGTGAGCACGACCGCGAACGTCGCGAGGAACGTCACGTAGCCCTGCACGAAGGCACCGGCGGCGACGTCGCGACCGAGGTCGCGGCCCGAGCGCCGCATCGCAGGCACGGCCTGTTCGCCGAGCCGCCAGAGCGTGACGATGAGGATGCCGCCGAGCACCGCGATCAGCTGACCCCCGGCGCCCCCGTAATAGGAGAGGGGCACGGCGGCGACCGCGACGACGACCGTCGGGATGCGCGGAACGTGGTAGCCGCCCTTTCGCAGCGCCTGGGCGAGTTCGTAGCTCGCGAACGCGGCGATGATGACGGCGAAGAGCATGAAGAGCTCTTTGATCACGAGGAGGCTGAGCAGGAGCACTGCCCCGAACCCGAGCCCGATGAGGGTCGCGAGGATCAGGTTGCGCCCGGTACGGGCCTTGATCTTCTCCTGCGCCTGATCGAACTGGGCCTTGCCGACCTCGAACTGCCGCTCCAGGTCGGCCTTTCGGGCGTGCACCTGCGCTCGGAACTCCTCGCGCGAGGTTCGTTCAGCTCCCCCGGCGTCCGACTCATCCTCTTCTGGGACGCCTGACATCGTCTGCCTCAGACCTCGAGGAGTTCGGCTTCCTTGCGCTTCAGGGCATCGTCGATCGCGTCCACGTTGGACTTCGTGATCTGCTCGAGTTCCTTCTCTGCGCGCGAAACCTCGTCATCGCCGACGTCGCCCTTGAGGGCGTCGAGGTCGTCCTTCGCCTTGCGACGGATGTTGCGCACCGAGACGCGTGCGTCTTCGGCCTTGCCGCGCACGATCTTGACGAACTCGCGGCGACGCTCCTCAGTCAGTTCGGGCAGCGTCACGCGGATGATGTTGCCGTCGTTCGAGGGGTTCGCCCCGAGGTTCGGGGTGTCGCGGATGGCCTGCTCGATGTCCTTCAGCGCGCCCTTGTCGTAGGGCGTCACCACGAGGGTGCGCGCTTCGGGGTTGGCGAGCGAGGCGAGCTGCGCGAGCGGCGTGGGCGTGCCGTAGTAGCTCACCATGATCTTCTGGAAGAGCTGGGGGTTCGCCCGGCCGGTGCGAACGCTCGAGAAGTCGTCTTTGGCGACCTCCACGGCCTTCTGCATGCGTGTGGTGGCATCGGAAAGTACGTCCGCGATCACGGGGGCTCCTTCTGGTTCGCTACTCGGGACAGTCTATCGACTGGAGGCGGGCTCGCCGTTGCTGACGATGGTGCCGAGTTCGGCGCCGAGGATCGCCTTGGTGACGTTGCCGTGCGGCGCCATGCCGAAGACCTGCATGGGCATGCCGTTGTCCATGCAGAGGCTGAACGCCGTCGAGTCGACGACCTTGAGTCCGCGCTGCAGGGCCTCCTGGTAGCTGATGCGGTCGATCTTGTGCGCTTCGGGGTTCGTGCGCGGGTCGTCGGAGTAGACGCCGTCGACGCCGTTCTTCGCGACGAGCACGACCTCGGCGTCGATCTCGAGCGCACGCTGCGCGGCGACCGTGTCGGTCGAGAAGTAGGGCAGGCCGGCGCCGGCGCCGAAGATGACGACGCGGCCCTTCTCGAGGTGCCGCTCGGCACGACGCGGAATGTACGGCTCCGCGACCTGGGTCATCGAGATCGCCGACTGCACGCGCGTCTCGGCACCCGCCTGCTCGAGGAAGTCCTGCAGGGCGAGCGCGTTCATCACGGTGCCGAGCATGCCCATGTAGTCGGCCCGGCCGCGGTCCATGCCGCGCTGCGAGAGCTCGGCGCCGCGGAAGAAGTTGCCGCCGCCGACGACGATCGCGATCTCGACCGTGCGCGCGGCATCGGCGATCTCTCGCGCGAGCGCGCTGATCACGTCGGGGTTCACCCCGAGGGCACCGGCGCCGAACGCCTCCCCCGAGAGTTTCAGCAGGACCCTGCGCTTGCGTTCCGTCATCCTGACCGATCCTTCCCCTCTGGGGTCAAAGCTACTGGTTCGCCGAGCCCGGCGCAGTGCCGGTGCTCGGGTGTTTTCGACGGGCGCGACCCGCCAGGCATCCGGAATCACTCCGGACACAGCAAAGGAGTCCGGATCGCGAACGATCCGGACTCCTTCGGGGCACCTACGCGCCGACCTTGAAGCGAGCGAAGTCGCTCACCGTGAGGCCTGCGTCGGAGAGCACCTTCGCGACGGACAGCTTGTTGTCCTTCGCGTAGTCCTGCTCGAGCAGTGCGACCTGCTTGAAGTACGCACCGAGGCGGCCTTCGATGATCTTCGGGAGGGCGGCCTCGGGCTTGCCCTCCTCGCGCGAGATCTGCTCGACGATGGCGCGCTCCTTCTCGACCGACTCCGCCGGAACGTCCTCACGCGTGAGGTACTCCGGGTTCGCGAACGAGATGTGCTGCGCGACCGAACGTGCAGTCTCAGCGTCGGTGCCGGCGTAGCCGAGCACGACGCCGACCTGCGGCGGGAGGTCCTTCGACGTCTTGTGCAGGTAGATCGAGAACTGCTCGCCCTTGACGAGACGGACGCGACGGAGCTCGACCTTCTCGCCGAGGATCGCGGCCTCCTCGTCGATCACGGTCGCGACGGTCTTGCCGTCGGCCGGAGCGGCGAGTGCAGCCTCGAGGTTCTCGGCACGGGCCGCTGCGACCGCAGCGAGCACGCGGTCGGCGAGGCCGACGAACTTGTCGCCCTTTGCGACGAAGTCGGTCTCGCAGGCGAGCTCGATCATGGTCGCGGTGCCGTCGCCGTTGTCGACGGCGGCGACGAGGCCCTCAGCGGTGGAGCGGTCGGCGCGCTTGGCGTTGCCCTTCGCGCCCTTCAGGCGGAGGATCTCGACCGCCTTCTCCATGTCGCCGTCGGCCTCGACGAGTGCGTTCTTCGTGTCGACCATGCCGGTGCCGAGGCGCTCGCGCAGGTTCTTGACGTCTTCGAGAGTGAAGTTAGCCATATCTCTGAAGTCTCCTGGACTCGTGGTCTTACTTGGACTCGGCGGCTTCGGCGGCCTCGGCGCCTTCGACGTCGGCGGCGGTCTCGGTCGCAGCGACCTCGGTTGCAGCCTCGTCGACGACCTCGGCAGCTTCGGCCTTGGCCTCTGCGACGGTCTCGGCGACGACCTCGGTCTCGGCCGAAGCCTGTGCCGGGGTGGTCTCGGAGCCGGCCTGGAGGAGCTCCTGCTCCCACTCGGCGAGCGGCTCGACGGCCGAGACGTTGCCCTCGGCCTCGGGCTTCTGGTGGCGCTCGATGAGGCCCTCAGCAGCGGCGTCGGCGACGATGCGGGTGAGCAGGCTCACCGAACGGATCGCGTCGTCGTTGCCCGGAATCGGGTACTGGACCTCGTCGGGGTCGCAGTTGGTGTCGAGGATGCCGATGACGGGGATGCCGAGCTTCTTGGCCTCGTCGATCGCGAGGTGCTCCTTCTTGGTGTCGACAACCCAGAGCGCCGACGGCGTCTTCGTCAGGTTGCGGATACCGCCGAGCGACTTGTGCAGCTTGTCGAGCTCGCGCTTCTTGATGAGGAGTTCCTTCTTGGTGAAGCCACTCGTGGTGCCTTCGAAGTCGAGCTCCTCGAGCTCCTTCATGCGCGCGAGGCGCTTGGAGACCGTCTGGAAGTTGGTGAGGAGGCCACCGAGCCAGCGCTGGTTCACGTAGGGCTGGCCGACGCGGGTCGCCTGCTCGGCGATCGCGTTCTGCGCCTGCTTCTTGGTGCCGACGAAGAGGATGGTGCCGCCGTGGGCGACCGTCTCGCGCACGAAGTCGTACGTCTTGTCGATGTATGCGAGCGACTGCTGCAGGTCGATGATGTAGCTGCCCGAACGCTCCGTCAGGATGAAGCGCTTCATCTTCGGGTTCCAACGGCGGGTCTGGTGCCCGAAGTGAACGCCGCTGTCGAGCAGCTGGCGAATGGTGACGACGGCCATGAGCCGTACTCCTTTGTTCTCAGTTGTCGCTCCGGCCGGCGGCTGGAGCCCTGGCGCCCGGCACGGCTCCGCCGGTTTCTGCGATGAAGCAGAGAACTGGACTGAGTGGAGTCGTCGGCCGAAATGGCGCGCGTAGTCACCCCGGAAGACCGGGGTGCTCCCGATACTCTACCACCGGCACTCGGCCTCCCCAACCGCGGCCGAGGGGCGCGGTTCCACATCCCAGGCAGACGGTGCGAGCGGATGCCGCGTGCACGCCGATCATCGCAACATGAACGCCCCGACACCGGTCGGCCGGCGGCGCACCGCCCGCCGGACCGCTTCCCTCTCCATCATCGCCATGCTCGCACTGATCGCGACCGGCTCAGCAGCATCTGCAGCGGCCTCCGACCACTCCCCCGGGTCATCCACGCAAGCGGACGCGGCCGACGCATCCGCCCGCTCCGTGCCGGCGGAGCCATGGCGATGGCCGGTTCCCGCACCGATTCGCGTCGTCGCCCCGTTCCGCGCGCCGCC
Organism: Agromyces hippuratus; assembly: GCF_013410355.1. Lineage (NCBI taxonomy): Bacteria > Bacillati > Actinomycetota > Actinomycetes > Micrococcales > Microbacteriaceae > Agromyces > Agromyces hippuratus. The sequence continues at coordinate 1,101,435 of NZ_JACCFI010000001.1, forward strand.
CACGCCGTTCACGGCAGGCCATCGCGGCATCGACATCGCCACCGAGTCCGCCGCCTCCGTCACCGCCCCGGCGCCCGGCGTGGTCAGCTTCGCCGGCATGGTGGCGGGGCGGCCGGTCATCGCGATCGACCACGGCGACGGCATCGTGAGCGCGATCGAGCCGGTCGCCGCGCTCGTCGAGGCCGGTGCGGTCGTCACGTCGGGTGATCCGATCGGCACCGTCTCGACGGGCGGGCACTGCGCCTCCGGCTGCGTCCACTTCGGCGTTCGCGTCGATGGGGAGTACGTGTCGCCGTACCTCTTCCTCGGTGGCCTGCCACGCGCGGTGCTGCTGCCGTCGGGGTGAGTCAGGCGCGGGGGTGCGCCGTGCGGTAGCTCTGCTTCAGCCGCTCCGACGACACGTGCGTGTAGATCTGGGTGGTGCCGAGGCTCGCGTGCCCGAGGAACTCCTGCACCGCGCGCAGGTCGGCGCCCCCGTCGAGCAGGTGCGTCGCCGCGGTGTGCCGGAAGGCATGCGGCCCGCTCGGGCCGGAGCCCGGGATCTCGGCGAGGATCGCGGCGACGAGCCGGTAGACGCTCCGCACCCCCATGCGACCGCCTCGGGTGCCGAGGAACACCGCTCGCGTCTCGGGCGGCCCGGCACTCGCACTCGCACTCGCACTCGCACTCGCACTCGCACTCGCACTCGCACTCGCGACGATCTTCGGACGCGCCTCGTCGAGATAGCGGTCGATCGCTCGGGCGGCGGGAGCCCCGTAGGGAACCATCCGCTCTTTCGAGCCCTTGCCGAGCACTCGCACGACGCGACGTCGTCGATCGACGTCGTCGAGATCCAGCCCGACGAGCTCAGAGACGCGCAGCGCCGACGCGTAGAGCAGCTCGATGATCGCGAGGTCGCGCACCTCGGCGGGTGCACCACCGGCGGCCCGGGCGGACAGCGAAGCGAGCGCATCGGTGACGGCCTCTTCGGTGACGACGCGCGGCAGGGTGCGCTGCGCCCGCGGCGCCTTGAGGCGCGCGCCGGGATCGGCGTCGAGCAGCCCGCGTCGAGTGAGCCAGGCGGTGAATCCTCGAGCGGATGCCGCGCGCCGCGCGATGCTCGTTCGGGCGAGCCCGCGTTCGGTGGCCGCCCAGAGCCAGTCGCGCAGGAGCGGCAGGTCGATCGCCGCGGCATCCGTCGGACCACGGGCCTCGGCGAATGAGATGAGCTCGACGAGGTCGCTGCGGTAGGCGGCGACGGTGTGCGGCGAATACCCGCGTTCGACCGTGACGTGCGACAGGTAGTCGTCGAGCAGCTGGTCGAGGTTCACGAGTCCAGCTTGCTCCCGTGCAGGCCGGCACGTCGGGCGCGACGCGCGGCGGGCCCGGTGGCGGGGCTCACATCTCGCGCTTGCGGGAGAAGCGCTCGAGGCGCGCGTCGGGCGGCAAGGACTCGATCTCGGCGAGAAAGCGCTCGTCGAGGGTCGTCACGGCCGTGTATTCGCCGACGGGCACGACGGAGGTGACGACCCCCTCGGCGGAGAGGTGCACGAGGGAGAACGAGCGACCCCCGTCGACGCCGACGAGTGTTCGCGGCGACCTGGTGAGGTCCATCGTGTAGGCCGTCGCCCCGGCGACGGAGACGGGGATGCCTGCGAAGCTGCCATGCGTGACGTAATGCAGGTGGCCGCCGAGGATGAGACGCACGTCACGGCCGCGCACGACCTCGGCGAAGCGATCCTGACCGCGGAGTTCGATCACGTCCATGAGTGCGAGCGGTGTGGCGATGGGCGCATGGTGCAGTGCGATGATCGTGCCGTGCACTGCGGGTTCGTCGAGGGCCGCGGCCAGCCAGTCGAGTGACGCCGCGTCGAGCTCGCCGTGGTGATACCCCGGCACCGTGGAGTCGAGCGCGATGATGCGCAGCCCGCCGATCTCGATGATGCGGTGCACGGGCGAGTCGTCGGCGGCCTCGCCGAGCAGTTCGGTGCGGAACACCGCACGTTCGTCGTGGTTGCCCATGACCCAGACGAGGCGGGCGCCGATTCGCTCGGCGAGCGGCTCGAGTTCGGCTCGCGCGAGGCGGTAGGCGTCGGACTCCCCCAGGTCGGCGATGTCGCCGGTGACGACGATCGCATCGATCGCGCCGCCGAGCCGCTCGAGCTGCTCGGAGACCTGAGCGAGCGCCGCGACCGTGTCGGCCACCCCTCCGAGCGGCGCCCCGCCGTGCAGCAGGTGCGTGTCGCTCACATGGGCGATGACATGTCGGGCAGCCGGATACCGGCCGAGTTGCGGGTGCTGCATCGGACCATCCTTCCGCCGTCAGCCTAGGGCGTGCCGCCGACGCACCACCGAAGCACGCCGCCGTCACCCGCGCTTGACCCGCAGCCAGCCGAGCGGATGCCGGGTGACCTCGGCAACGGCCTCGAGCCCGCCGAGCACGCCCATCACCGACGACGGGGTCATGCCGCACCGGCGTGCGAGGTCGGCAACGTCGCGGGGGCTGCGGGTGCTCAGCGCGTCGAGCACGCGCACCGCGTCAGGAGAGCTCGCCATGCCGAAGGCGCCGCGATCGTCGGATGCCGGATCGGGCACCGCCCGATCGCCGGATGGCGCCCGGCGCCGTGCGCCCCCGACGAGCTCGGCCATCTGCTCGGCGTCGGTGACGCACACGGCGTCGTACTCGCGGAGCAGCCGATGGCAGCCGGCGGAGGCGGGACTCGTGACCGGACCCGGTACCGCGCCGAGTGGCCGGCCGAGGGCGGCGGCGTGCCCGGCGGTGTTGAGCGACCCCGAGCGGAACCCGGCCTCGAGCACGACCGTGCCCTCGCTCGCCGCTGCAATCAGTCTGTTGCGCTGGAGGAATCTCCATTTCGTGGGCGCGGCGCCGCACGGCAGTTCGGAGACGACCGCTCCGGTCGCGACGATGCGGGCGAGCAGCGTCTCATGCCCCATGGGGTAGAACCGGTCGACTCCCCCGGCGAGGAAGGCGACCGTGGTGCCCTCGCTCGCGAGTGCCGAACGGTGCGCCATGCCGTCGATGCCGTAGGCACCGCCGCTGACGATGGTGAATCCCCGATCGACGAGCCCGGCGGATGCCTCCATCGTGACGTGCTCGCCGTAGCCGGTCGCGGCTCGGGCGCCGACGAGCGAGATCGATGCCGACGACCCCAGCGCGGACTCGCGCCCCCGAACCCACAGTCCGAGCGGAGCGTGGATGCCGAGCTCGTCGACCCCGTCCGGCCATGCCGCATCGCCGGGAAGGACGAGGCGGGCACCGACCCGGGCGGCCTGCTCGAGCGCTCGGGTGAAGGCGCCCTGATCGAGGCGCGGCGACCAGCGGTCGAGGCCCGACTCCGCCTCACGTGGATCGATCGAGCCGCCCGCCCGCGTCAACACGTCGACGAAGACTGCCGGGCTCGCGGCATCGAGGAGCAGCGAAGCCGCTGCCACCGCACCGATCACGTCGATCGCCCGGCCGAGGAGCCCGTCGCCGGGTTCTGCCACCGAGCCGAGCAGCGCGCGGGCGAAGATCTCGTCGAGTTCGGAATCGTCGGCGATCGGTGCGGATCGCACCGCCGAGAGCGCGCCGCGCAGTCCGGTCGCTTCGCGATGGACGGTACTCACAGTGGGAGCCCCTTTCTGAGGAAGAGCGCACGGCCGACGTGATCGAGGCCGGGGACGTCCGCACCGTCGAGGTCGGCGAGCGTCCAGGCGACCTTGAGGATGCGGTCGTAGCCGCGCATGGTCACCCCGCCGAGTTCGAGCGCACGGTCGAGGGCGGCGGTCGCGCGACCGCCCGGGTGGAGTCCACCGGCGCCGCGCAGCCAGGGACCCGGCATCTGCGCGTTCGTGCGCCACGGGGTGCCGCGCAATCGATGGGCGGCACGAGCTCGGGCCTCGACCACCCGCTGCCGTGCGACGGCGGTCGAGATGCCCGGCCGCTCGGCCGCGACGCGAAGACCCGCTGCGGTGATGCGGGGCACCATGAGCTGCACGTCGATGCGGTCGAGGAGCGGGCCCGAGATGCGGGCGAGGTACCGTCGGCGTGCGTTCGGCGGGCAGGTGCACTCCGCGCCCTTCGACCCGTGGTTGCCGCACGGGCACGGATTGGCGGCGATCACGAGCTGGAAGCGTGCCGGGAACGAGGCCACGGCATTCGCCCGGTGGATGGCGATGGAACCGGATTCGAGCGGTTGTCGCAGCACGTCGAGCACTGCGGAGGGGAATTCGGGCGCCTCGTCGAGGAACAGCACGCCGTGCGAGGCGCGCGCCGCCGCACCGGGTCGGATGAGTCGGCTGCCGCCGCCGACCATCGCGGCGGCGGTGGCGGTGTGGTGCGGCGCCTCGAACGGCGGGCGATGCGACAGCCCCGCGACCAGGGGCCGGCCGGAGAGCGAACGGAGTGAGGCGACCTCGAGCGCCTCGTCGGCATCGAGGTCGGGCAGGATTCCGGGAAGGCGCGACGCCAGCATCGTCTTGCCTGCGCCGGGCGGGCCGAGCAGGAACACGTGGTGGCCGCCCGCCGCAGCCGCGAGCAGCGCCTCGACGGCGTCGTCGTTGCCCGACACGTCGGCGAGGTCGCCGTGCGGTTCCTCGACCGTTCCGGAGGAATCGGAGCGGTCGGGCGCCGGCACCGCCTCGAACACCCGCTCGTCGTAGACGCCCCCGTGATGCACCGCCGCGTCGAGCAGCGAGGCGACCCCGATCACGGTCACCCCGGGCACGAGGCCCGCCTCGTCGGCGTTGGCCGCCGGCACCATGACCGTGTCGTATCCGGAGCGCACGGCAGCGAGCACGGCCGGGAGGATGCCGTCGATCGGCCGGAGCCGGCCGTCGAGGCCGAGCTCGCCGAGGTGCACCACCCGTTCGACCGACTCGGCGGAGATCTCGCCCGCCGCGGCGAGGCACGCGACGGCGATCGCGAGGTCGAACCCCGAGCCGTGCTTCGGAAGGGCCGCGGGCGAGAGGTTGACGGTGAGCCGACGCTGCGGCAGCGGACAACCGGCGTTCACCGCCGCAGCCCGCACCCGGTCGCGAGCCTCGCCGAGGGCCGCGTCGGGCAGCCCGATGATGACGAACGCCGGGAGCTGCGAGGAGAGGTCCGCCTCGACCTCGACGACCGAACCGGTCAGGCCGAGGAGGGCGACGGCACGCGTGCGAGCGACCGGCATCAGTCGAGGCCCTCGAGATGCTCGATGAGCGCGGGCGCCTCGGCCGGTGCGAGCACGGCGACCGCATCGATGCGGATGCGCGAGACCGGGGCATCCGTCGCCTCGCACCAGGCGATCGCGAGACGCCGCATGCGCGCGAGCTTCAGCGGGGTGATCGCCTCGAACGGATGACCGTAGTCGCCGGACGTGCGGGTCTTGACCTCGATGAAGACCGTGTCTCGGCCGTCGCGCGCGACGATGTCGATCTCGCCGATGCGGCACCGCCAGTTGCGCTCGAGCACCCGCATGCCGCGCGCCTCGAGATGCTCGACCGCGAGTTGTTCGCCGCGCCGGCCGAGCTCTGCATTGTGCGACATCCGCACCACCTCCGCGTCCAGCGTCGCGGGCCGGCCCGCCCCGGCCGGCCGCCTGCGGCGACACCGTGGACAACTCGTGGCGATCGGGACTGGGGAGACGGAGTGACGTGCCTCAGGTGCATGATGGGTGGAGCCGCACGAGTCACCCCGAGGAGATCGAGATGCCGTTCGAACCTGCACCCCTCGACCACGAGTTCACCGCGCCGATCGGCGTCGACGTCAAGGGCGAGATCTGGGCCTGCGTCGAGATGCCGGGCTCTGCCGAGTTCTTCGGCACCGGCAGGGCGGTCAAGGTCGACGCGACGGTCGACGGCGTGCCGCTGCGCAACGTCGGACTGATGGTCACCGGAACCGGCGGGCACATGCTCTCGCTGAACGCCAAGCTCCGTCAGAAGCTGGGCAAGGACATCGGCGACACGGTCACCGTGCACCTCGAACGCCGCCTCAGCTGAGCGGCGACTACTCGTCGAGCGCGAGTTCCTTCGGCAGCTCGAACTCGCGCGTGGCGAGCTCTTCGACGTTGACGTCCTTGAAGGTGAGCACGCGCACCGACTTCACGAAGCGGTCGGCACGGTAGACGTCCCAGACCCAGACGTCTTTCATCGTCAGCTCGAAGTAGAAGTCGTGCTCGGTGTCGCGGCGCACGAGTTCGACCTCGTTGGCGAGGTAGAACCGTCGCTCGGTCTCGACCACGTACTTGAACTGCGACACGATGTCGCGGTACTCCCGATACAGGGCCAGCTCGACCTCGCGGTCGTAGTCTTCGAACTCGTCCTCATCCATCGCACTCATCCTACGCTGAGGTCGAAGAGCGTCGGCGCCGGTTGGGTCTGCTCGTGCAGCCAGGTCGTGCGGTGGAGCTCGCTCGGACCGTGCTCGGCGATCGCGGCGAAGTGCGCACGGCTCGAGTAGCCCTTGTTCTCGTCCCACGCGTACAGCGGGCGCTCGTCGTGCATTCGACGCATGAAGCGGTCGCGGTGCACCTTGGCGATGACGGATGCCGCGGCGACCGACGCGCAGTCGCGGTCGGCCTTGATGCGGGTGACGACCCGCGCGCGCCGTTCGATCGAGGCGCTCAGCCAGTCGTGGTTGCCGTCGAGAAGCAGCGGCACGTCGGCGATGAGCTCGGTGGCCGCCGACAGCTCGGCGAAGGCACGTGCGCCGGCGAGCCCGAGGCAGGCCATGATGCCGAGCTCGTCGATCTCGGCCGCGCTGGCCTCGCCGACCGCCGATGCGCGCACCCAGGTGGCGGCCCTCGGCGCCATCGCCTCGCGGCGCGGCTCGCTGAGCAGCTTCGAATCGCGCAGTCCCGCAGGCATGCGCCGAACGCCGGAGTCGATGAGCACGAGGCCGATCGTCACGGGGCCCGCGAGCGCACCGCGACCGACCTCGTCGCACGCGAGCATCATGGGCGCGTCGGCGAGGAACTCCCGTTCGACGCGAAGCGTCGGGATCGCTGCGGGGGCCACGTCAGTCGCCCGCCTCGTCGACGCCCTCGAACACCTGGGGGTAGTTGTCGAGCCACGCCCAGTGCTCGACCGGCCAGCTGACGACGAACGCGCGGCCGACGACGTTGTCGATCGGCACGAATCCCTCGAGCGGCGTCTCGGTGTTGTACCGCGAGTCCTTGGAGTTGTTGCGGTTGTCGCCCATGACCCAGAGCGAGCCCTTGGGAACGACCACGTCGAAGTCGTCGCGCGACGCCTTGGTGTCGCCGGGCGGCAGCGCGATGTACGGCTCGTCGAGGGGCACGTCGTTGACGCTCATCTGGCCGAGGGCGTTGCAGCAGACGACGTGGTCGCCGGGCAGCCCGATGAGGCGCTTCACGAGGTGGTCGTTCGAGTCGGGCGCCGCGAGGCCGACGAAGGCGAGGAACCAGTCGACGGCGGCCACGAGCGGCGGCTGCTCGACCTCGGGTCGCGCCGGGAGCCACCCGCCGGGATCGCGGAACACGATGACGTCTCCGCGTTCGAGCGGCGTGACGTCGGGGACGAGCTGGTTCACGATGATGCGATCGTCGATGAACAGCGTCTCCTCCATCGACTGCGACGGGATGAAGAACGATCTGATGAGGAACGTCTTGATGAGGAACGAGACGAGCACGGCCACCACGAAGATGACGAGCAGGTCTCGGAGGAACAGGAGAACGCCGCGTCGTCTGTTCGGCGTCGCCGAATCCGCGCGATCTGTTCGCGTGCCTGTGTCTTCTTCTGTCATTTAACCGCCCGAGCTCCCCACCCAGTCTAGGGGTGGGGAGCTCGGGGAAGAGTTCGCGTGGAGCGCGATCCGCGAAGCGGATCAGGCGTCGCGCTTCTCCTTGATCTTCGCCTTCTTGCCGCGGAGCTTGCGCAGGTAGTACAGCTTCGCGCGACGCACGTCACCGCGGGTGACGACCTCGATGTGGTCGATCACGGGCGAGTGCACCGGGAACTTGCGCTCGACGCCGACCTGGAAGCTGACCTTGCGGACCGTGAAGGTCTCGCGCACGCCTTCACCCTGGCGGCCGATGACGACGCCCTGGAAGACCTGGATGCGCGCGCGCGTGCCTTCGATGATGTTGACGTGCACCTTGACGGTGTCGCCGGGGCGGAAGTCGGGGACATCCGACCTCAGGCTCGCGGCGTCGACGTGGTCGAGGATATGCATGTTGGTTCGCTCTCTGCGCCCGCAACCGGTCGAACGCGGATCATTGGATGGAAGTTCTGGTGCCGCCTCGCACGACGAATCGTGCGTGCGTGCTCCCCGGAGGCAGAGACCTGCGGCGGCACAATCCTCTATTGTGCCACGCTCGACGGCAACTGGCCAAAAGCGGGCGACGAGCGCCCCGTCGCACGTCGCCTCGAACGTCTGCCGGTCAGTCCTCGCGGACCTCGTGGATGATGATCACGTCGTCGCTGCCGTCGTCGAACGGCGGGCGCCGCGCACCGGGGCCGGTCGCGCCGGCCGAACCAACCGGCCCGCCCGTCGCCGAGGCACCGGGCTGCTCGCCGGCGAGCCGCTCGAACTCCGCCATGGAGGCCTTCATGCGATTGGCGCCGTCGGTGACGAGCTGCCACACGGCGACCCAGAACGCGGCGATGCCGAGGAGGATCGCGAGCACGCCGAAGCCCGTGGCAGTCGGCCCGTAGAACCCGGTGCCGATGATCGAGAGATGCCAGGCGGTGAGCACGCCGACGTCGATCCACGACAGTGCGCGCTCCTGACGCACGGTGGGCCGCACGTTCGTGATGAGCGCCACGATGCCGAGCACGATGAAGGCGATGGGCACGACGATGACGAGCCCGAGCGTGCCCCAGCCGCCTCCGCCGAAGATCGCCCAGCCCACCGCGAGCCACACCGGCAGCACGATGATCGCGATCATCTGCCATCTGTAGAGTGCGCGCCGCAGGAGCATGAACTCAGCGTAATCCGACGAAGCTCGGCGCGCGCCGGGTGTTCACTCAGGGCGGAGCCGACAGAATGGAGTCGTGATTGAACTTCGGACCCCTGCAGAGATCGAGGAGATGCGGCCCGCCGGCCGTTTCGTGGCGAGCGTGCTGGAGGCCACCTCGGCAGCAGCAGCGGTCGGCGTGAACCTGCTCGAACTCGACGCCCTCGCGCACGAGATGATCCGCAAGGCCGGCGCCGAGAGCTGCTACATCGACTACCACCCCTCGTTCGGCGCGAGCCCGTTCGGCAAGGTCATCTGCACCTCGGTGAACGACGCCGTGCTGCACGGACTCCCCCACGACTACCGTCTGCGCGACGGCGACCTGCTGAGCCTCGACTTCGCGGCCTCGGTGAACGGATGGGTCGCCGACTCGGCGATCTCCCTCGTCGTCGGCACTCCGCGCGAGGAGGACCTTCGCCTCATCGACACGAGCCGCCGCGCACTCGACGCGGGCATCGCCGCCGCGCGCACGGGCAACCGCATCGGCGACATCTCGCGGGCGATCGCGGATGTCGCGAAGGCCGAGGGCTACTCGATCAACACCGACTTCGGCGGTCACGGCGTCGGTCGCACGATGCACGGCGACCCGCACATCCCGAACAACGGGCGTCCCGGCCGGGGGCTGCCGTTGAAGCCCGGACTCGTGGTCGCGATCGAGCCGTGGTTCCTCGCCACGACCGACCGCATCTTCACCGACCCCGACGGCTGGACCCTCCGCAGCGCCGACGGCTCGCGCGGCGCGCACTCGGAGCACACGATCGCGATCACCGACGGCGACCCGATCGTGCTCACGCAGCGTTCCTGAGCAGGGCTTCGGGGCCCGCATCCATTGCGGCGGCTGCGAGTTGAGCCCCGCATGCGAGCTCAGCGCTCGAGTTCGACCTCGATCATGCCGCCGACGATGCGCGTTCGATAGGTGCGCAGCGCGAGCGCGCTGTCGGTGAAGCACTCCCCCGTGCCGAGGTCGTAGACCTCCTTGTGCAGGGGCGACGCGATCGTCGGCCGGTCGCCTCGCGACCCGACGATGCCCCGCGCCATCACGGGCGCGCCCGTGCGAGGGTCGTGATGGTCCACGGCGTACACCTCTTCCTCGTCGAGACGGAGCAGGGCGACCTGCGTGCGCCCGAGCAGCGCGACCTCGCCCCACCCGGGTTCGAGGTCGGCGACCTCGCACGTCGGCACCCACGTCGTGGTCGTCTCCATCGTCAGCGACATGCCGGCTCCTCTTCGTCGTTGTCCCGAGGCTAGGTTCCGGGTGTTACCTCGGCGGCATCCGCATGTTTCCCCGACGTGAAACCGTGCTCACATCGCCACTCGCCGCACGTGCGTCGGAGGACCGCTTCGGTTACCCCGCCGAAACAGGGCGGAAACCGCCCGGTCGTACGCTCGCCTCATTCGAGCCCCGCAGGCAGCCACGTGCTCGCCTCGATCGGGCCCCGCAGGCAGCCATGTGCTCGCCTCACTCGAGCCGGGAGGCGGCCATGATCGAGAGCACCCAAGAGGATGCCGGTGCGCGAGACGTCGTCATCATCGGCGGCGGACCCGCGGCGCACCGGCTCGCCGACAGCCTGCACGCGCGCGACACCGGTCGCACCCTGCGCGTCACGGTCGTCGGCGAGGAACTGCACGACCCGTACGACCGCGTCGCACTCAGCACGAGACTCGCGGATGGCGCGGTCGACCTGACCCTGCAGCCCTCGTCGATGTGGGACGACGACCGCATCCGGCTCGTCACCGGCGAGCGCGTCATCGCCGTCGATCCCGACGCGCACACGGCGACCACGTCGGGCGGCCTGACCCTGCACTGGGACGAACTCGTCTTCGCCACGGGCTCGAGCGCCCCGGTGCCCGAGATCCCCGGCAGCGGCCACGCCCGCGTCTACCGCACGATCGACGACGTCGACGCCCTCGTCGCCGAGACGCGGGAACTCGCTGAGCGGCACGGCCGCCCCGCGCAGGTCGTGGTGGCGGGCGGCGGGTTGCTCGGGCTCGAGGCCGCAGGCGGGCTGGCCAGGCTCGGCGCGCACACCGCGGTCGTGCACTCCGGCGGCTGGCTCATGTCAGCCCAGCTCGACGAAGGTGCGGGGCGCGCGCTCGGCCGCATCATCTCGGCGCAGGGCATCGGCCTGCACCTCGGCACCCGCCCCGCCGCCGTGCTGACCGAAGGCGATGCGGTCGTCGGCGTCGAACTCGCGAACGGGCGCCGCATCGACGCCGATCTCGTCGTCTTCGCGATCGGCATCAGGCCGCGCGACGAACTCGCCCGCGAGCTCGGGCTCGAGCTCGGCCCGCGCGGTGGCATCGCGATCAGCACGGCGTGCGCGGCATCCGCTGCTCATGTCTGGGCGATCGGCGAGGTAGCGAGCTTCGAGGGGCGCTGCACCGGGCTCGTCGCACCCGCCAACGCAATGGCCGAGGTCGTGGCCGACCGGCTGCTCGGCGGCGCCGCGGAGTTCACGAGTGTCGACGACGCGACGAAGCTTAAGCTCTCGGGGGTCGACGTCGCGAGCTTCGGCGATGCGTTCGCGCGAACCGACCAGGCGCTCGAGATCGTCTACGCCGACCCGGCTCGCGGGCTGTACCAGAAGCTCGTGGTGACCGGCGACGCGAAGACCCTGCTCGGCGGCGTCTTCGTGGGCGACGCCTCTCCGTACGCGTCGCTGCGCCCACTGCTCGGCACGCAGCTCTCGAGCGAGCCGGCGGCGTACCTCTCCGCCTCCGGCATGGAGGCGCCGGCCGGCGACGAACTGCCCGCCGGAGCGCTCGTCTGCGCGTGCAACAACGTGAGCGCGGGCACCATCCGCGACGCCGTCAGCGGTGCGCACGCCGATCACGCCGAGGGTTGCGGCGAACTCGGCGCACTGAAGACCTGCACTCGCGCCGGCACGCAGTGCGGCTCGTGCGTGCCGCTCGTGAAGAAGCTGCTCGAGTCGGAGCTGCTGAAGTCGGGCATCACGCCCTCCCGGGCGCTCTGCGAGCACTTCGCACTCTCGCGCCAGGAGCTCTTCGAGTCGGTGCGCGTGCTCGAACTCGCGTCGTTCGACGAGATCGTCGCGCGGCTCGGCAGCGGCCGCGGCTGCGACGTCTGCAAGCCCGTCATCGGCTCCATCCTCGCGACGCAGCACGGCTCGTACATCCTCGACGGCGGCCGCGGCGGCCTGCAGGACACGAACGACCGGGCCATGGCGAACATGCAGAAGGACGGCACCTACTCGGTGGTCCCCCGCATTCCCGCCGGCGAGATCACGCCGCAGAAGCTCGCCGTGATCGCGCAGGTCGCGACGGACTTCGGCCTCTACACGAAGATCACGGGCGGCCAGCGCATCGACCTCTTCGGCGCACGGCTCGACCAGCTGCCCGACATCTGGAGGCAGCTCGTCGACGCGGGGTTCGAGTCGGGCCAGGCCTACGGCAAGGCGCTGCGCAACGTGAAGAGCTGCGTCGGATCGACCTGGTGCCGCTTCGGCGTGCAGGACTCGGTGTCGATGGCCGTGCAGCTCGAGCTCCGCTACCGCGGCCTCCGGTCGCCGCACAAGCTGAAATTCGGCGTCTCGGGCTGCGCCCGCGAGTGCGCCGAGGCGAGGGCGAAGGATGTCGGCGTGATCGCCACCGACCTGGGCTGGAACATGTACGTCGGCGGCAACGGCGGCTTCCAGCCCGCGCACGCGCAGCTGCTCGCGAGCGACCTGGACGACGAGACGCTGCTGCGCTACATCGACCGCTACATCATGTACTACGTGCGCACCGCCGACCGGCTGCAGCGCACGGCCCGATGGATCGAAGACCTCGAGGGCGGCCTCGACCATGTGCGCGACGTCGTCGTGCACGACTCGCTCGGCCTCGCCGACGAACTCGAGCAGGCGATGGCGACCCACGTCGACACCTATGAGGACGAGTGGGCGGCGACGCTCGCCGACCCCGAGCGGCTCCGGCGATTCCGCTCCTTCGTGAACGCCCCGCACGTGCCCGACCCCACGATCGCGCGGGTGCCCGAGCGCGAGCAGTTCAGGCCGGCCACCGCCGACGAGCGCGAGCGCGGCGAGGCCGTGCTCGTCTCGGGCCCGAGCATCCCGGTGCGCGGAGTCGACGCATGACCGGCCGCGTGACCCTCGTCGGCGGCGGTCCCGGCCGCGAGGACCTGCTGACCCTCGCCGCCGCGCGCGCCCTCGCAGTTGCCGACGTCGTGCTCTTCGACCGGCTCGCACCGCACGAGCGACTGCACGAACTGGCACCCGGAGCCGAACTCGTCGACGTCGGCAAGCGGCCGGGCCACCACGCCGTGCCGCAGCACGAGATCGAGGCGCTCCTCGTCGGGCACGCGCTCGCGGGCCGACACGTCGTGCGGCTGAAGGGCGGCGACCCCTACGTGCTCGGGCGCGGCGGTGAGGAGGTGCTCGCCTGCCATGCCGCGGGCGTGCCCGTCGAGGTCATCCCCGGCGTCACGAGCGCCGTCGCCGTTCCCGGCGCCGCGGGCATCCCGCTCACGCACCGCGGCATCAGCCACCTCTTCACCGTCGTGTCCGGCCATGCGCCGCTCACCGAGCACGAACTGGAGCACCTCGCGGGTCTCGGCGGCACGATCGTCGTGCTCATGGGCGTGAACTCGCTGCCCGCGCTGACGGCGGGCCTCGCCCGATTCGGCATGTCGGCGCACATGCCCGTCGCGATCGTCGAGCGGGGGTTCAGCGCCGGCCAGCGCACGACGATCGGCGACCTGGCCGGCATCGTGGTCGCAGCGGGGCGAGCCCGCGTCACGTCTCCCGCGGTCGTGGTGATCGGCGAAGTCGTGCGCCTCGCGCACGACGGCGATGCGAGCGCCGCCGAGCTCATGGACCGTGCAGCCGGCTTCGCGGCGGTGGCCGGGTGAGCGACCTCCTCGAGTGCGCACCGGGATTCCGCGCCGACCAGCTCGCGGGCTTCCGCATCGGTGTGACGAGCGACCGACGCTCGGCCGACCTCATCGACGCCCTCGCCCGCCGCGGCGCGACGGTGATCCACGCCCCCACGCTGCGCATGACGAATGCGCTCTCCGACGATCCCGTCATCGCCGATACCCGCGCGATCGTCGAGGCCCGCCCCGACGTGCTCCTCGCGACGACCGCGTACGGGGTGCGCCGCTGGTTCGAGGTCGCGGATGCCGCGGGGCTCGGCGAGGACCTCCTCGACGCGCTCTCCGACACGGCGATCCTCGTGCGCGGGCCGAAGGCGCGCGGCGGCATCCGCGCAGCCGGGCTCAACGACGTCGGGATGAGCGCGCAGGAGACGACGGAGTCGCTCATCGACGAGGTGCTCGCGAACTACCCCGCGGGGCTGACCGTCGCCGTGCAGTTGCACGGGTTCCTCGAGCCCTCGCAGCTCGAACGCCTGGATGCGTCCCATGCCCGAGTCCTCACGGTCGCGCCCTACCGCTGGGTGGAGATCGACGAGTCCGATGACCGCGTCGAGCGGCTCATCGAGTCGGCGTGCACGGGCGGCCTCGACGCGATCACGTTCACCAGCGCCCCGGCCGTGCACGCCCTGTTCGGTGCCGCCGAGGCGATGGGGCGCTACGATGATCTCGTCGACGCGATGTGCGGTCCCGTCGTCGCGGCCGCGGTCGGCCCCGTCACGGCGCTGCCGCTCGTCGCCGCCGGAATCGAGCCGATCCAGCCCGACCGCTATCGCATGGGCGCGCTCATCCGCCTCGTCTGCGAGCACCTCGAGACCGAGCGCGTCGTGCGCCTCGAGACCAGGCACGGCCCGCTCGCGCTGCGAGGGTCCGTCGTCGACGTCGCCGACCGACGCGTCTCGCTGGCCCCTGTGGCACTCATGATCCTCCGCTCGCTCATGCAGGCCCGGGGCTCGGTGGTCGCGCGCGACCGACTCGTCTCCGGCCTGCCGGGAACGAACGACGAGCACGCGCTCGAGGTGGCCCTCAGCAGGCTCCGCCAGACCCTCGCCGTGCCCGGGCTCATCGCCACGGTGGTCAAACGGGGGTACCGCATCGACGTGTGATCCCTGCCTCACATCCGCCGCCGTCACCGGTGAGCAGGTGGAGACGCAGGGTTTACCACCGGACCGATCCGCAGAAACACGACGTCAATAACTTCGAGTCGAAGGATCCACTCGTGATCGAACCCCGGAGGCACCGATGACCCAGACCGTGAGCACCGCTCCCGCCGCGACATCCGAAATGCCCACGACGACGGCCCCGGCCGCCCTCACGATGCGTCCAGGTCGCTGGATCGACGGATGGGACGCCGAGGACACCGGCCAGTGGGAGGCGCAGGGACGCGCGATCGCGCGCCGCAACCTCAACTGGTCGATCTTCGCGGAGTTCCTCGGATTCGTGGTGTGGCAGCTCTGGAGCATCGTCGCGGTCACGCTGCCGAAGGCGGGCTTCGACCTCTCGACGGGCGAGATCTTCTGGCTGATCTCCATCCCGAGCCTCGTGGGTGCGACCCTCCGCATCCCGTACTCGTTCCTGGTGCCGAAGTACGGCGGCCGCAACTGGACCATCATCTCGGCCGGGCTGCTCCTCGCACCGACCATCGCGATGGTCGTCTGCGTGTCCAACCCCGAGACGCCATTCCCGGTGCTGCTCTGCGCCGCAGCACTCGCGGGCTTCGGCGGCGGCAACTTCGCCAGCTCGATGTCGAACATCACGTTCTTCTACCCGCAGCGCGAGAAGGGCTGGGCGCTCGGCCTGAATGCGGCCGGCGGCAACCTCGGCGCTGCCGTCGCCCAGTTAGTGGTGCCGATCGTCATCACGATCGGCGCGGGCGCGACGCTCAACCTCCCGGTCGCCGGCTGGATCTGGATCCCGTTCATCCTCATCGCCATGATCGGCGCCGCCCGCTACATGAACAACCTCTCCAACGCCAAGGCGGACTTCTCCGGCTCGGCCGCGGCGCTCAAGGAGCCCCACCTCTGGCTGCTCTCGCTGCTCTACATCGGCACGTTCGGCTCGTTCATCGGATTCGCCAGCGTGTTCCCGAAGCTCATCGCCGACCAGTTCCCCGAGTTCTCGGCGATCGCCATCGGCGGCGCATCCGTCTCGCTCGCCTTCCTGGGTGCGCTCGTCGGCTCGCTGGCCCGGCCCTACGGCGGTCGGCTCTCCGACCGGTTCGGCGGTGCGCGCATCACGATGTTCGCGTTCGCCGCGATGGCCCTCATCACGATCGCCGTGCTCCTGACCCTCCCGCTCGCCAGCTTCTGGCTCTTCCTCGGCCTGTTCCTCCTGCTCTTCGCCTCGGCCGGCATCGGCAACGGCTCCACCTATCGCATGGTGCCGATCGTCTTCGCCGTTCGCGGCGGCGGCACCGGCGACGTGTCGACGCAGCGCAAGTCCGCGGCCGCACTGGGCCTCATCTCGGCCATCGGCGCCTACGGCGGCTTCCTCATCCCGCAGGCGCTGAACCTCTCGTTCCAGTCGACCGGAACGTACGCCGCCGCGTTCATCGGATTCATCGCCGCCTACGCGCTGCTGCTCGTGCTCACCTGGGGCGTGTACGTGCGCTCCAGCAAGCTCAGCGCCCACAAGATCTGAATCGAGACCGGATGAGCCGCTCCGCCGACACGCACTGCCCCTACTGCGCGCTGCAATGCGCCATGACCCTCACCCCGGCAACGGCAACGGATGCTTCGACCGCACCGGTGACCGTCGGCGGGCGCGACTTCCCGACCAACCGGGGAGGGCTCTGCAAGAAGGGCTGGACGTCGGCGGAACTCCTCCGTGCCCCGTCGCGCCTCGGCGCCCCGCTCGTGCGGGCCACCGACGGCGTGCTGCGCGAGACGAGCTGGGAGGACGCGCTCGATCACGTCGCGGCATCGCTCCGCAGCATCCGCGGATCGCATGGTGCCGACGCCGTCGGCGTCTTCGGCGGCGGCGGACTCACGAACGAGAAGGCGTACCTGCTCGGCAAGTTCGCGCGGCTCGCGCTCGGCACGAGCCGGATCGACTACAACGGCCGGTACTGCATGTCGTCGGCCGCGGCCGCCGGCAACCGGGCCTTCGGCGTCGACCGGGGGCTGCCGTTCCCGCTCGAGGACCTCGACGATGCCGAGACCATCCTGCTGCTCGGCACGAACGTCGCCGAGACCATGCCGCCCTTCATCGGGCACCTGGCGGGCGCCCAGGCGGCGGGCGGACTCGTCGTCGTCGACCCGAGGCGCACCGCGACCGCCCGGCTCACCGACGACGGCAAGGGGCTGCACCTGCAGCCGATGCCCGGCACCGACCTCGCCCTCCTGCTCGGCCTCATCCACATCGTCATCGCCGAACGGCTCGTCGACCTCGACTACGTCGCAGCCCGCACGGTCGGCTACGACGCGATCCGCCGCAGCGTGGCGTCGTGGTGGCCCGAGCGCGTGCAGTCGACGACCGGCGTGCCGGCGCTGACGCTGCGCCGGCTGGCCCGAAGGCTCGCCTCCGGCGACGGTGTCTACATCCTCACCGGACGCGGCGTCGAGCAGCACGTCGACGGCACCGACACGGCCACCGCGGCCATCAACCTCGCGCTGCTGCTCGGTCTGCCGGGGCGCCCCGGCAGCGGCTACGGCACGCTCACGGGGCAGGGCAACGGGCAGGGCGGGCGCGAGCACGGCCAGAAGTGCGACCAGCTGCCCGGGTACCGCAAGATCACCGACCCCGAAGCGCGGGCGCACGTCGCCCGGGTGTGGGGCGTCCCGCCGACCGAGATCCCAGGCCCCGGTGTTCCGGCCGTCGAGCTCCTGCAGTCGCTCGGCGAACCCGGCGGCGTGCGCGCCCTCCTCGTGCACGGCTCGAACCTCGTCGTCTCGTCGCCGAACGTCGCGAACGTGCGCGCGCGCATCGCCGCGCTCGACCTGCTCGTCGTCTGCGACTTCTTCCTCTCCGAGACGGCGGCGCTCGCCGACGTCGTGCTGCCGATCCCCCAGTGGGCCGAGGAGGAGGGCACGATGACCTCGCTCGAGGGCCGCGTCATCCGTCGCCGTCGCGCGATCACGCCGCCCGGCGGCGTGCGCGACGAGCTCTGGATCCTCGCGGAGCTCGCCCGTCGCCTCGAGTGCACGGCGACGTTCGACGTCGACCCCGAACTCGTCTTCGAGGAGCTGCGCCGCGCCTCCGAGGGCGGCATCGCCGACTACTCGGGCATCGACTACGCCATGCTCGACCGTGGTGAGGCCGCGTACTGGCCGTTCCCGCGTGGCAGCACGGGCACCCCGCGCCTCTTCGCCGACCGCTTCGCCCACTCCGACGGGCTCGCGCGGCTCGTGCCCGTCTCGGTGCGGGCATCGGCCCACCCTGCACCGCTCCCCGACGAGCTCACGCTCGTGACCGGGCGACTGCTCGAGCACTACCAGAGCGGCGCGCAGACCCGGCGGGTGCCCGAGCTCGCCGACGCCCAACCCGAGGCGCGGGCCGCGATGCATCCGTCGACCGCCGAACGCCTCGGCGTCGCCGACGGCGAGCTCGTCGAGCTCTCGAACGCGCGGGGTGCCGTGCGCTGCCGAGCGCGGCTGACGACCGACCTCCGACCCGACGCCGTGTTCCTCCCCTTCCACTACGGCGACGGGCAGGCGGCAAACCTGCTCACCTCCGACGCGGTCGACCCCGTCTCGGCGATGCCGGAGTTCAAGACCAACCTCGTGCGACTCGCACGCGTGATCGAGATCGAGGTGCCGGCATGAGCCAGCTCAGGATCGTGCTGATCGGCTACGGCCCCGTCGGCGCGCGATTCGTCGAGCAGTTGCTGCCCGCCGTCGCGAACGGATCGATCGCCCTCACCGTCGTCGCCGGCGAACACGTCGAGGCGTACAACCGGGTACTCGTGGCCGAGTACGCCGTCGGCAACACCGAGCTCGACGCGATGCTCGTCGGCGACCGGGTCGCTGCGGAAGCCGCCGGTGCGCGGGTGCTGCTCGGCGTCGCCGCCACCTCGATCGATCGATCGGCGCAGCTCGTGCATCTCGATTCCGGCGAGGCGCTCGCCTACGACCGGCTCGTGCTCGCGACGGGGTCTCGGGCGAATGTGCCGACGCTCGACGGGATTGAGCGGCACCGCCGCGACCTCGACTCGCTGCAGAAGTACGCGAAGCAGCTCGTCGCACGCGACGACGACCTGCCCACGGGCATCACCGCCCTCCGGGACCTGGCCGACGCCGAACGCGTGCTCGGCGCGGTTCAGGCGCGCAAGCGCATCATCGTGCTCGGCGCCGGCGTGCTCGGCCTCGAACTCGCGCTCGCCGCCGCCCACGCCGGCGCGCAGGTCTGCGTGGTGCATCATGGCCCCCACCCCATGCCGCGCAACCTCGACCGCGGGGGCGGCCTGGTGCTGCGCGCCGCGCTGCGTCGATCGGGCGTCACCGTCGTCGCCCACAGCCGTGCCGAGGCCGTGGCCTTCCGCACCGACGACGACGGCACGCGCCGCTTCGACATGGTCGTCACCGCCGACGGAAAGCAGTTGCGCGGCGACCTGCTCGTGCTCTCGTGCGGGGTGAGCCCCCGCAACGAGCTGGCGACGCTCGCCGGCCTGCGCACCGCCGTCGGCGTCGTCGTCGGCGCCGACCTCGCGAGCTGGACGGATCCCGACGTGTACGCGATCGGCGACTGCGCCCAGGTCGCCCCGCGCACCGAGGAGCTCGCCGGGCAGCGCGTGCTCCCCGGCGCTCCCTCAGGCCTCATCGGCCCGGGCTGGCGGCAGGCGGAGTGGCTCGCCGCGCAGTTCATCGCGTCGACGACGGGCGATGGTCCCGCGGATGCCGCTGCGCCCGCCGAGCGCGATGCGATCGTGATGCTCAAGGCCAAGCACATCGACGTGGTCGCGGTCGGCGACATCTCGGCGGACCCGTGGGACGACGACACCCTGCACCCGCGACGGCGGGTCTCGCAGTGGGCCGACCCCGAGCACCTGCGCTACGTGAAGATGGTGACCGAGGACGGCGCGCTCACGGGCTTCGTGAGCGTCGGGATGCCGCGCACCGCCGCCGAGCTCACCCTGCTGTTCGAGCGCCGCGGCGAACTGCCGGCCGACCGATCGGTGCTGCTGCGCTTCGACGGCCCCGACTACGACCCGAGCGCCGATGCCGATGCGTTCGCGCCGGCCTCGACCGTGTGCTGGTGCAACGGGGTCACGGTGGGCCGAATCGAGGACGCCGCCGCGTGCGGCGCCACGACGGTCGAGGGCGTGGGTCGCGAGACCCGGGCGGGCACGGGTTGCGGCGGATGCAAGGGCCGCATCGCCGAGATCCTCGCCCGCGCGGCCGAGACCGACGAGACGCCGAGCGTCACCGCCTGAGCGCGATCACCGGGGAAGCGGGGTCACCAGGGCAGCGGAACGACGCGGGCGGGTTCGCCGTCGGCGACCGGTGAGGCCAGCAGCCCATCGGCGTCGGCGATCCCGCGGAGCATCGCCGACCCCACCCAGGGGCTCGCCACCGCGCGACCGGCTCGCCAGGTGAACGGCGCGAGACGGCGCTGCAGCCCTGTGGCGGCCAGGTCGTGGGCCGCGACCTCGTCGAGCACGGTGATCGGCTGCCCCGACGCGCCGTCGAGCCACGGCGGGAAGAAGCTGAGGAGGCACGTGAAGGCCGCGAGTGGATTGCCCGGCAGCCCGAGCACCGGCACTCCGGCGCTCGTGCGGGCGAACAGCACGGGGTGTCCCGGACGCATCCCGACGCCCGCGACGTCGATCGTGCCGCCCTCGGCGATGATCGCCCGCCGCAGCAGGTCGCCGTGGCCGCCGGCGGTTCCGCCCGTCGTGACGAGGAGGTCGGGTCGTGCCTCGGACAGGAGCTCGATGAACGGGTCGAGTCGGTCGGGGATGCGCCGGGTCGATGTCCTGGCGCCGAGTCGCTCGAACAGTGAGGGCAGTGAAGGGCCGAAGGCGTCGCGCACGGCGCCGGCCGCGGGCCGACCGGCCGCCACGACCTCGTCGCCCGTGACGATCAGCTCGACTCGCGGTTCGGCGAGCACCTCGAGCACGTCGTGGCCGGCGGCCGCGGCGAGGGCGAGTCGCGGCGGTGTCATGCGAGCGCCGGCCGGGATGAGCGGCTCGCCGCGTCGCAGTTCCTCACCGCGGCGCCGGATGTCGCGCCCGGCCTGCGGCGCGGGAGCAGTGGGCCGGAGCCACCCGGGGCCTTCGGCGAGCAGGTCTCCGTGCTCGGCACGCAGCACCGCGACCGCGCCGGGCGGCACGGCCGCGCCGGTCGTGATGATCCGAGCGGTGCCGACCCGCAGCGGCCGCGCGGGCGGCGCACCCATCACGACCGTGCCGTCGAGCCGCCAGGGCCCCGCGCCAGCGACCGCCCAGCCGTCCATCGCGCTGACATCGACCGTGGGCAGGTCGACGAGCGCGTGCGCGGCGGCGGCGAGCCTCCGCCCGTCGGCCAGGTCGACCGGCACCGGCTCGGCACCGAGCGGCCGGCTGCGACCGGCACTCCAGACGAACTCCCTGGCCGCCTCCCACGTCGTCGAGGTCACGGCGCATCCTCGCCGAGACGGAGTTCGACGGCGGCGACGACCACGTCGAGCGGGATGCCCCGTGCCGCAGCATAGCCCGCGAGGTACGTCGTCAGGGGCGCCGCGGGGCGGGCCACACCATGCGCCGCGATGCGGGCGAGATCGAGCACCGCGGCGACGTCGGGCGCGGTGTCGAGCCCGAGTTCGGCGACGAGCTCGCGAGACCAGCTCTCGACGTCACGCGACGCGGACACGGCGCACCTCCCCGATCGGCAGCACGATGCCGTGCCGTGCGGCGTCGGCCGGGGTGTCGACATCGGCGCACCAGCTCCCGCGGAGCGCGACCCCGCGCAGGCGCAGCCGCGCGAGCACCGCGCCCATCGACGCGCCCCTGCCACCGACCTGCGACGCGCCTGGCATCGCGAGCACCTCGGCGACGGCGCCTCGAAGGGCCGTCGTGCGATACACCGCGAGCAGCGGTTGGGAGAACCCGTCGGGGTCGACCCCGACCACGCCGTCGACCGTGCGGGCGACGCGTGCGAGCAGGAGTTGAACCGCGGGTGCCGCCCCCACCAGATCGCCCGCCAGCACGACCGTGAAGGGCTGCGGCCGGTCGGCGAGCCCCTCGAGCCCCGCCGCGATCGCCGCGACCGGCCCGCTCCAGGGCGGATCCTCGGCGGCGACGCGGATGCGCCGCTCGGCGAGCACCCACCGGGGCGCCGGCGCACTCGAGACGTACGCGACCGCGCGAGCGCCGCTCACCGCGCCGACGGCGCGCGCAGCGAGGCTCGTGCCGTCGATCGTGAGGGCCGTCTTGTCGATGCCGCCGAGCCGTGATCCGCGGCCGCCTGCCAGTACGATCGCGTCGTACGCGGCGATGGCGGACGCCGCGGCAGGCGCCGTCGCGGTCATGCCCGTTCCAATCGGGGCGCACCGACGTCGGCGTACCGATCGAGCACGAGCTCGACGAGCTGGCGGGGCGCCACCTCGCCGGGGAGGAGCAGGGGCGCCGCGATCGCGTCGGCTCCGGCCGACGCCGCGGTGTCGTAGAAGGTGCCGGGCGCCAGCAGGTAGCTGCCGATGATCACGCGCACCCCGGGGTGCACCTCGCGGATCATCTCGATGGCGTCGTGCAGCCTCGGGATCGCCGCGGCGATGAACCCGACGGTCACCGAACGGCCGAGACGGTGCCCGAGCCGGCGGGCGGTCTCGAAGCACTCGCGCACGGCACGGGGATCGTTGGAGCCGGCCGCGGCGAGCACCACGGCGTCGGTGTCGGCGAGCCCGAGCCGCCCCAGCCGCTCGGCGAGCACCTCGACGATGCGATCGTCGGGGCCGAGTTCGGCCGCGAGTCGCGAGCCGGTGGCGGCGTCGACGCCCGAGCCGCGCCGATCGAGCCCGAGCGAGAGCCCGGTGCGCACGTGGAAGCCCGCCGAGAGCACGAGCGGCACGATGACCGCCCCGGCGTCGTCGTCAGGGCCGAGGGCCGCCGCGACATCCGACCGGCTGGCGTCGACGAAGCTGATGGAGACGTCGAGTTCAGGACGCGCGGAGGCGACGCCGTCGACGAGCCGGATCACGGCCTCGCGATTCGCGCTCGACGGCGCACCGTGCGTGACCGCGACGAGCCGGAGCGGAGGTGCCTCGACGTGCTCGGTCGCGGCATCGACGATTCTCGACCCGACCATGTGCTGACCCGCGCTCTCCGGCGGAACCCGTCTCAGCCGCCGATTCGACGCTAGGGAGAGCGTGTTTCGCGGACCGCACCCACGTGTTTCCGGCACGTGAAGAACGGCTCACGCCACGGCAGGGGTACTCGCCCTGCTACTCGCCGAGCAGTTCGGGACGAACGCGGCGCGTGCGCTCGATCTGCTGCTCGCGCCGCCAGGCGGCGATCGCGCCGTGGTTGCCCGAGAGCAGCACGGGCGGTACGTCGAACCCGCGCCAGGACGCCGGCTTGGTGTAGCTCGGGTACTCGAGCAGTCCGTCTTCGTGCGACTCCTCGACGAGGCTCTCGGGATTGCCCACGACGCCGGGCACGAGCCGGCCCGCAGCCTCGATCATCGCCATGACGGCGACCTCACCGCCGTTCAGCACGTAGTCGCCGAGACTGATGAGGCGCACCCGCATGCGGGTGGCGTAGTGGTCGACGACGCGCTGGTCGATGCCCTCGTAGCGGCCGCAGGCGAACACGAGGTGCTGCTCCGCAGCCAGTTCGCGGGCGATCTGCTGCGTGAACGGCTCGCCGGCGGGCGACGGCACGATGAGCAGGGCATCGGATGCCCCGTCGCCCACGATGCCGTCGATCGCCTCGCCCCACGGCTCGGGCTTCATGACCATGCCGGCGCCCCCGCCGTAGGGAGTGTCGTCGACCGTGCGATGCCGATCGTGCGTGGCGTCGCGCAGGTCGTGCGCGGTCACCTCGATGAGGCCCGACTGCCGAGCCTTGCCGAGCAGCGACAGGTCGAGCACCGAGAAGAACTCGGGGAAGATCGTGACGATGTCGACGCGCATCGGCGGACTACTCGTCGCGATCGGCCTCGGCGGGCGCCGCGGCATCCGTCTCGGCGGTCTCGACGGAGTCGGCCGACGGCGCAGTCGGCGCCGCAGCCTCGACCTCGGGCACCTCTTCGAAGAGCCCCGGGGGCGGCGTCACGGTGACCGTGCCTGCCGCGAGATCGACCTCGGGCACGATGGCCGCGACGAACGGCACCATGACCTCGCCGCTGCCGGTCTTGACGATCAGCAGGTCTTGCGCGGGGAAGTGCTCGACGTGCGACACCTCGCCCACCCGCTCGCCGTCGCGGATGACCGCGAGGCCGATGAGCTGGTGGTCGTACCAGGCGTCGTCTTCCTGAGCCTCTTCCTCGACGTGGGAGACCCAGAGGATCGCCTTCGCGAGGCCCTCCGCCTCGGTGCGGTCGTCGATGCCCTCGAAGAAGCCGACGGCGTGCCCGTTGTACCAGCGGAGCTCGCGGAGCTTCAGGCTCTTGCCGTGCCACGGCGAATCGCCGGGAACCTGCAGCGAGAACTCCGCACCCGGCACGAAACGCCGGTCGGGGTCGTCGGTGTAGAGCTCGATCTTGATGGCGCCCTTCAGGCCGTGCGCCTTGAGCAGGCGCCCGACCCGGAGCTGCGTTCCTGAGGTGTCGGCCACGTCAGTCGTCGGTGTCGACGACGTCGACGCGAACGCGGCGGCCGTCGGCGAGAGCGGTGACGAGCGTGCGGAGCGCCTTCGCGGTGCGGCCGGCGCGGCCGATCACGCGACCGAGGTCCTCGGGGTTCACATGAACCTCGAGGACCTCGCCACGTGCGCTCGACGCGGAGACGACCTTCACTTCGTCAGGGCGATCGACGATCCCCTTGACGAGGTGTTCGAGCGCGGACTGGAGCAAGGCTTTACGCCTCGTCCGTCGCGGTCTCGGCGGGAGCCTCTTCGACCTTGGCCGCAGGCTTCTCGGCCTTGGGCTTCAGCACCGGCTTCTTCTTCTCGTCGGCGACGAAGGCGGCCTTCGGCTCGGCGACCTGAACGGTCGAGACGGCGTTCTTGTCGCCCTTGAACTTGCCCCAGTCGCCCGTGAGCTTGAGGATCGCCGCGACCTGCTCGGTCGGCTGCGCGCCGACGGAGAGCCAGTACTGCGCGCGGTCGGAGTCGACCTCGATGAACGACGGGTTCTGGGTGGGGTGGTACTTGCCGATCTCCTCGATCACGCGACCGTCGCGCTTGGTGCGCGAGTCGGCGACGACGATGCGGTAGTACGGCGCACGGATCTTGCCGAGACGCTTGAGACGAATCTTGACAGCCACAATTCTCCTGAAATGTTGTGAGTTGGCGAACTGACAGCCGTGAGCGTGGGGTGCACACTCGGCGGAAGCTCAAAGGGGTTCTGCGCGCCTGATAGAGGGTCGGGCGATACAGAACTCGACTGATCATTCTTGCAGATTCCGCGCCGAAACGAGAATCGGACCGTGCCGCGCGTCCCGAGGCCAGCATCGGGACGCACGACGCGCGGGAGTCAGCGACCGGAGACTGCCTGCGGAGCCGAGGCGTTCAGTTCGCCCGAACGCGCCGCCGCCAGCCAGGCCTCGAGTCCGGCGGCGTCGATCGGGAGTCCGCCGGAGAGCACGTCGTGGCCCGTCGACGTCACCACGAGGTCGTCCTCGATGCGCACGCCGAGGCCTCGGAGCTCGGGCGGCACCGTCTCGTCGAACGCGTGGAAGTAGAGCCCGGGCTCGACCGTCAGCGCCATGCCCGGCTGCATCACGGCGCCCTGGTAGGCGGCGTAGCTCGAGCCCGCGCAGTCGTGCACGTCGATGCCGAGGTGGTGCCCCACGCCGCACACGAGGTAGCGGCGGTGCTGCTGCCCGTCGGGGGTGAGCGCCTCGTCGACCGAGACCGGCAGCATGCCCCAGTCGTGGAGGCCCCGCGCGATGACCTCCATGCTCGCGACGTGGAAGTCCGACCACGGGCGGCCGGGGCCGACGGCCGCGAGTCCGGCGCGGTGCGAGGCCTCGACGAGGTCGTGCACGGCGCGCTGCGCCGAGGTGAACGTGCCGCCCGCCGGGATGGTGCGCGTGACGTCGGCCGTGTAGCCCGAACGTCGCTCGACGCCGACGTCGAGCAGCAGCAGCTCTTCGGGGCTGATGCCGCCGTCGGCGCGCACCCAGTGCAGGATCGGCGCGTGGGCGCCGGAGCCGACGATCGACGCGTAGCCCGGGCCGTTGCCGACCGTGCGTGCGTAGCGGTCGAAGGTGCCCTGGAGCCACCGCTCGCCGCCCCACTCGATGGCCGAGGAGAGCTCGCGCGCCATCGCGGCGAAGCCCTGCTCGGTCGAGGCGACGGCGGCCGCGAGCTCGGCGATCTCCCACTCGTCCTTGATCATGCGGAGTTCTGCGAGCACGCGCTTGAGCTCGGCCGAGCGCGGGTTCGCGGCGAGCGCGGCGGTCGCCGGCCCGACCGACGTCGGCGCGCCGGCTACGAGGGTGTCGCGGCTCAGCACGAGCTCCTCGATGCGGCGCGTGCGCACGTCGAGCGCCTCAGCGTACTCGGCGAGGCCGGGCATCGGCCCGACCCACAGCTCGCCCCGGAGCGGGTCGTTGTGGAAGCCGTCGTCGCCGGGCCGGAAGGGCGCGGGCAGGTAGAGCGTGGCGTCGTGGCCGCCCGGGACCGAGTCGATCACGAGCACCGCGTCCTCGATGCCGCAGCCGAGGAGCCACAGGAAATCGCTGTCGGCGCGGAACTCGAAGCTCGTGTCGTTGGCGCGCACCGGTGCACGGCCCGCTGCGACGGCGATGGTGCGGCCCGGCAGGGCTTCGGCGAGCCGGGCGCGGTGGTGGTGCGCGGCGAGCGCGGCACCCGACGGGATCACCGGGGTGCGCACCGGCGTGGCCCAGCCGCTCCGCATGGACTCGTTGAACCCCGGCGACTGCGCGAGTCGCGGCATCCGCGGGTCGCGTTCGGCCGGAGCCGGCATCGAGGAGGCCGCTCCCCCGGCGGGCTCGCCCCGGTGCGTGTGGGTGTGGGCGTGGGTCGGTTCGGTCATTCCGGGTCCTTTCAGGTGCGCGGTCACGCGCGCGGAGCGTGGGCCGAGCCGGCGACGCGCCGGTCGAGGGCGTCGAACAGGCGCCCGGCGACCTTTCCGGTGTGCAGTCCGTCGTGCTCGAACTCGTTGGTGGTCCAGGCTTCGAGGCCGGCGACCCGATCGACGGTGTCGAGCGAGAACGCGGCGTCGACGTACATGTCGTCGACGTAGACGACGGCCTCGACGGGCACGGCGTTCGCCGCGAGTCGCGCCCGGTCGTACAGTTCGATCGGGCGTTCGGTCTCGGCGAGCCGCTCGACGCCCGCGCGGAAGCCGCGGAGCGCCCGGACCTCCTCGAACATCCACGGGAAGACCATCTCGCCGGTGAAGAGCAACGGCCGGGCGTCGGCGTCGAAGTCGGGGTTGTCGGCTCGCGCGCGTTCGGCCGCCCAGGCGGTGGGGCCGGGGCCGTAGATGCTCTCCTGCAGGGCGATGAAGAGCGGATTGCGATCGAACGCGGTGAGAGCGCCGACGGTCGACAGGAACGTCTCGGCGATGACGGTCTCTTCGGCGTCGGCGAACGCCTCGTCGAACACCCAGTGCACCCGATCGAAGCCCGGGGCCATGCCGAAGTCGAAGCCGAGCGTCTGCAACCGGTGCACGGTGAGCCGGTCGCCGTCGGGCAGGCGCACATCGCCGGCGTCGAGCAGGTCGGCGACCCGGCCGATGCGCTCGGCCAGGTGCGGCAGCCGCTCGGCGAATCGGCGGTTCTTCGCCCGCACGCGGGGGAAGGTGCGGGCGTAGACGTCGTCGGCCGACGGGTCGAGGCTCGGCAGGCCCCCGGTGATCGCCGAGGCGACGATCGCCTCGGGCGCGACCGAGAGGTAGTGCAGGGTCAGGAAGCCGCCGTAGCTCTGACCGAGGGTCCACCACGGCTCGCCGTCGTAGTGGGCGCGCCGGAGCGCCTCGAGGTCGCGCACGATCGAGTCGGCACGGTGCAGCGCGAGGATCCGCGCCGATTCGTCGGCGGTGAGCCCCTCGAGCCGCCGACCCTCGAGCGGGGTCGAGCGGCCGGTGCCCCGCTGATCGGGCAGCACCACCCGGAACCGGGAGAGCGCCTCGTCGAGGAACCCGTCGCGGCCGAGCGGTCGTGGCGACTTGCCGCCCGGTCCGCCCTGCAGGTAGACGAGCACCGGGAGGTCCTCGTCGCGACGGGCGGCGTCGACGAGCTCGCGCGCGAACACGCGGATGGTCGGCCCCTCGGGGTCGGCCCAGTCGAGCGGCACGTCGAGCCAGAGCTCGCGGGCCGCGACATCCGACCCGATCGGGTACCAGCGGGCGCTCATCGGACCGCCGTCCGCACCCGCGAGTCGAGCAGTGCGTACGTCGTGTCGACGACGAGGTTCGAGACGACGACGAAGACGCCGCCGAGCAGTACGATCGCGATCACCACGGGTCTATCCTGCATGGCGACCGCGGTCACCGCGAGGCTGCCGACCCCGAGCAGGCCGAATACCTGCTCGATCACGATGACGCCGCCGAGCATGAGCCCGATGTCGATGCCGAGCTGGGTGACGAGCGGCGGCATCGCGCTGCGGAACGCGTGCACATAGGTGACCCGGCGCTCATCGACGCCCTTGGCGCGGGCGGTGCGGATGTAGTCCTGGCCGAGCACCTCGAGCATCTGGCCGCGCGTGAGCCGCGCGTACACGGCCGCCACGACGAGCGCGAGCGTCAGCCACGGCAGCAGCAGATGCCAGGCCCACTGCAGCGGGTTCTCGGTGAACGGCACGTAGCCGCTCGGCGGGAAGAGCATGAACCCGAGCTTCGTCGGCACGAAGTAGAGCAGGTACAGCGCGAGCATGCCGAGCACGAAGGTCGGGAAGCTGATGCCGACGATCGCGAACCCCTGCCCGAACCGGTCACGCGCCGAACCCGGATGCTTCGCCGAGACGATGCCGATGGGGATGCCGATCGCGAGCCAGAACACCATGCCGCCGAACACGAGCGACATCGTGACCGGGATGCGGGAGACGACCAGTTCGGAGACCGGCATGCTCGAGCGGTACGAGTAGCCGAGGTCGCCGTGCAGCAGGTTGCCGATGAAGGTCACGTACTGCTCGGCGATCGGACGATCGAGCCCGAGGTTCGCGCGGATCTGCGCCATGAGCTCCTCGGTCGCCTTGTCGCCCGCGATGATGCGGGCCGGGTCCGACGGCGACACGTAGAAGAGCATGAACACGAAGACGCTGAGGAGGAACAGCACGAGCACGCCGAAGGCGATGCGGGAGAGGATGAACCGGGTCATGCGCGCTTGCCCTTCGAGACGGCGGCGGGATCGAGGGCGTCGCGGAGACCGTCGCCGAGCAGGTTGAACGCGAGGGTCAGCGCGAGCAGGGCGCCGCCCGGCACGACGACCATCCACCACGCCACGAGGTAGAGCGAGCCGTTCGCGGCGTCCGCCAGCATGTTGCCCCAGCTGGGGGTCGGCGGCACGATGCCGAGTCCGAGGAACGAGAGCGTCGCCTCGAACACGATCGCCGCCGGGATCATGAGCGTCGTGTAGACGATGATCGGCACGACCAGGTTGGGCAGGATGTCGCGGAACATGATCGAGGTGCGCGAGGCGCCGAGCGAACGGGCCGCCTCGACGAACTCCCGGTGACGGAGCGCCAGTACCTGACCGCGGATGACGCGGGCGAGACCGGTCCAGCTGAAGAACACGATCACGGCGATCGACAGGCTGAGGCTCGGGCCGAGCACCGAGACGAGCGCGATCGCGCAGAGCAGGAACGGCACGCTCATGACGAGGTCCATCGTGCGGCTGAGCACCGTGTCGACGACCCCGCCCGAGAACCCGGCGATCGTGCCGATCGCGATGCCGATCACCGACGCCACGATCGAGGCGAGCACGCCCACGAGGAGCGACACCTGCGCACCGTAGGCGAGGCGCACGAGCACGTCGCGGCCGAGCTGGTCGGTGCCGAACAGGAACTCGGCGTTCGGGCCCACCGGGATGCCCTCGGGCGTGAGTCCGGTCTCGCGGAACTGCTCGGTCGGGCCGTGACCGGTCCACGCCGCGATGAGCGGGGCGCAGAGTGCGAAGGCGACGATCAGGAGGATCGCGATCATCGAGGCGATGCTCGCCGGGTCGCGGAGGAGCCGGGTGAGCGTGAGCCGGCCGGAGCCGCGCGCCTGCACCTCGGTCGAGGCGCGGGCCGCAGCCGCGGGGGTCTTGGGCATGAGGCTCACGAGGCGACCTCCACCGCGATGCGGTCGGCGAGGTGCGCGTCGGCACCGGCCGGCGTCAGCGGGAGCAGGATGCGCTCACGCGGCGAGCGCGGGATCTCGGGCGCCGCGGCGGCCAGCAGACGCCGGGTAAACGGCTGCTGCGGGTCGTTCCATACCTCGTCGGCGGTGCCGAGCTCGACGATGCGCCCGCCCTCCATCACCGCGATGCGATCGCAGACGTGGCGCACGACCGCGAGGTCGTGCGAGATGAACAGGTAGGTGAGGCCCAGTCGGCGCTGCAGCTCGTCGAGGAGGTTCAGCACCTGCGCCTGGATCGACACGTCGAGCGCCGAGACCGGCTCATCGAGGATCACGAGCTCGGGGTTCAGCGCGAGCGCCCGGGCGATGCCGATGCGCTGTCGCTGCCCGCCCGAGAACTGCGACGGGAAGCGGTTGTAGTGCTCGGGGTTCAGCCCGACGAGTTCCATGAGCTCCTGCACCTTCGCCTGTCGTTCCGCACCCTTCGCGAGCCGGTGGATGCGGAACGGGTCGCCGATGATCGAACCGACGCGGCGACGGGGGTTCAGCGAGCCGAACGGGTCCTGGAAGACGAGTTGCACGCGGCGTCTGAGGTCGCGCCACTGGGCGCGGTCGAGGTTCGCCGTCGGGGCGCCGTCGAAGTCCACGGAGCCGGCGGTCGGCGCGACGAGCCCGGCGATCGCACGGGCGAGGGTCGTCTTGCCGCAGCCGCTCTCGCCGACGAGGCCGAGCGTCTCGCCCCGTCGCACCTCGAGCGAGATGTCGTCGAGCACGACGCGCGGTTCGCCGCGGCGCTGCGGAAAGGTCAGGCGCAGTCCGTCGACCTTCACGATGGGATCGTCGGGGCTCGCGAGGAGGCTCGGCGGCGGCAGCACCGGCGGGTCGGGCTCCAGCGGCGTCGACTCGAGCCAGCAGGCCACCTCGGTGCCGTCGTCGAAGCGGCGCACGGGCGGCTTCGTGCCGCAGATCGACATCGCGTCGGGGCAGCGGTCGCGGAAGGCGCAGCCCTCGGGCGGGGCGAGCAGGCTCGGCGGTCGCCCGCCGATGGGCACGAGCGGCGTGCCCGGCTCCCGGTTGAACGACGACGACCGCAGGAGCCCCGCGGTGTACGGATGCGCCGGGGCGCCGAGCACCGCATCGGCCGCCCCCAGCTCCATGCGACGGCCGCCGTACATGACCATGACCCGGTCGGCGACGCGCGAGAGCACGCCGAGGTCGTGGCTGATCATGAGCACCGTCATGCCGAACTCGCTGCGCATCTCGCCGAGCAGGTCGAGGATCTGCGCCTGCACGGTCGAGTCGAGCGCCGTGGTCGGCTCATCGGCGATGATGAGCGCCGGGCCGAGCGAGAGGCCCATCGCGATCATCACGCGCTGTCGCATGCCCCCCGAGAACTGGTGCGGGTAGGCGTCGAAGCGCGCCGCGGCATCCGGAATGCGCACCCGGTCGAGCAGATCGATCGCGCGCGCCCTCGCCGCCTTCGCGCTGACCTTCTCGTGCGCCTGGATCTGCTCGACGATCTGCCAGCCCACCGTGTACTGGGGGTGCAGGCTCGAGAGCGGGTCCTGGAAGATCATGCTGATCTCCCGACCGCGCACCGAGCGCAGCAGCTCGGGCGCGAGCGAGAGCAGGTCGCGGTCGCGGAATAGCACGGAACCGCTGGTGCGCGCGCCGGGCACGAGGCCCATGATCGATTGCACCATCACGGACTTGCCTGAGCCGGATTCGCCGACGACGCCGAAGAACTCGCCCTCGTGGACGGAGAACGAGACGTGCTGCACCGCGTGCACGGTGCCGTCTTCGGTGGGGATGTCGACGGCGAGGTCGCGCACGTCGAGGAGGATGGTCATGGGGGTCCCTCGATCTGACCCGGCGGCCGGCCGAGACCGGCCGCCGGGTACGTGATTTGCAGGTGATGCAGACGGCTACTTCGTGAGCCAGACGTTCGTCCAGTCGCCGTTCTGGCTCTGGGCGTACGGCTCGAAGCCGCCGACGCGGGCCGAGTGGTAGTTCGGCTTCAGTCGGTACGCGATGCTGACGATCGGCGAGTCGGCCATGACGGCCTCGTCGACCTGGTGCCAGAGGTCTGCCGCCTCTTCGGGCGTCGCCGCGGCGAGCGCCTCTGCGGCGAGCCCGTTCGCGGCGTCGCTGTTGAAGTCGACGTAGTTGTACGTCTGGGGCGTGCCGTCGAAGACGAACTGCGGCTGGAAGACGCTGCGCGCGGCGCCGCCCTGCCAGTCGGGCGACCACCCGACGAGCGCGATGTCCCACGCGCCCGAGCTCGCGTTGTCGGGGTTGGTCATGAAGTTCGCGTAGTAGTCGGTCGGCGGAACCGGCGTCAGCTCGACCGTGATGCCGGCGCGCTCGAGGCTCGCCTGCACGGTCTGGGCGATGTCGGGCTGGGTGCCGACGTTGCGGTACGGCATCTTCAGCGTGAGGCCGTCGGGGTAGCCCGCCGCGGCGAGGAGTTCCTTCGCCTTCTCGGGGTCGCCCTTGCCGCCCTCGGTCGCGTACTCGTCGGACTCCTGGTAGCCGAGGATGCCGGGGCCGAAGATGCCGTTCGTGACGCCCGCGAGGTCGGCGCCGCCCATGGTCTGCACGACGGCCGACTTGTCGACCGCGTACTGCAGCGCCTGGCGCACCTCGAGCTTGGTGAGCGCGCCGCCGTTGTTCGTCGACGCCGTGTTCATCCACATGAACTGGTCGACGCCGCCGTTCTCCATGGTGGAGAACTTCTCGTCGTTCGCCGCCTTGAGCTGCTGGATGTTCGCGGGGCTCGGGGTGAGGTCGAAGAGCATGTCGGCCGACCCGGCCTGCAGCTGCTGCATCGCGGCGTCGCCCTCGACGCCCATCGTCATCTCGATGCCGTCGACGTAGGCCTCGCGGAGCGGGTCGCTCTCGGGGTCCCACGCGGGGTTGCGCTCGAGCACGAGCTTCGCGTCGGGCGTGTACTCGGCCACCTGGTAAGGGCCGGATGACACGAAACCGCGCCGGTACTCGGGCGAGTCGGGCAGCGCGTCGAGCGCCTCGATGGGCGCCGGGTCGGCCGCGTCGAGCGAGAGCATGAACGGGAAGTCGCTCGCGGGCTCGACGAGGGTGAACTCGATCGTACGGTCGTCGGGCGTCTGGATGCCGGAGATCTCGTTGCCCTCGATGTACTCCTTGATGGGGCCGACCTCGGGGGCGACGGCGTCGAAGCCGGTGCAGAACTCGTCCATGCCGGCGATGAGGCCCTGGAAGTATCCGGCGAGGGCGCCCGAGATGTGCGGGTTGCAGAGGCGCTCGATGCCGCGGGAGACGTCGCTCGCGACGATGGGCCGGGCGCCGTCGGGCGCGCCCCAGGTGACGCCGTCGCGCAGCGTCACGGTGTAGGTGAGTCCGTCGGCGCTCGGCGTCGGCACCTCCTCGACGAGGTCGGGCTGGAGCACGATGCGCTCGGCGGCATCGTCGCTCGCCGCATAGCTCAGCAGCGAGCGCGACACCGAGCGCATCACGCTGTAGGTCGGCACGTAGGCGACGAGCTGCGGGTCGAGGTGGTCGACGTCGCCGTTCGCGAGCACCTTGAGGGTGCCGCCGGTCTGCGGTTCGCCGTCACCCGAGTCGGTGCCGGGCGTGGTCGTGCACGCGGTCAGCATGAGCGCCGTCGAAACGGCGAGCACTGCGGCCGCGCGAAGAGTGGTTCGAGCCATGAGTCACCTTTGAATCATTCGCTGTCCGCAAGTCGGACGACAAGCGGGTCACCGTGCTCGAGCGAGCGCTGCTCGGGAGTCCGGCGCTCGTGGCGACCGGATCCGGATGGCAGCTCGTCGGGTCGAAGCTTCGAGCCGTCGGCGATATGTGACATATTACGCATTACCCGTACGATGTGTCCATGCCCGGCATCTTCGACTCGCTCCGCCTCATCGACGGCCCCGCCATCGCCGAGCGCATCACCATGCGCCAGGCCATCGACGCCCTGCAGCAGGCCCTCCGCGACGGGTTCGACCCCGACGCCGACGCCGCGCGGACGATCGTCGACGTGCGGCACGGCCAGCTCCTGCTCATGCCGTCGGACCTCGGCGCCTACACCGGCCAGAAGCTCGCGACCGTGGCCCCCGCGAACCCGGCACGCGGCCTCGAGCGCATCCAGGCGATCTACATCGTGCTCGACGCGGAGACCCTCGCGCCGGTCGCCCTGCTCGACGGCACGGAGCTCACGAGCCTGCGCACTCCGGCCGTGTCGGCCGCCGTCGCCGATGTCGTCGCCGCTCCGGATGCCTCGTCGCTCGTCGTCTTCGGCACCGGCCCCCAGGGCGTGCGGCACGTCGAGGCCATGCGGGCCATCCGCCCGATCGAACGGGTGCGATTCCTCGGCCGCGACCGGGCGAAGGCCGAGCACGCCGCGAGCCTCGTCGCCGCGAACGGTCTCGACACGGCCGTCGGCAGTGCAGCGGATGTCGCGGACGCCGACCTCGTCGTCTGCGCCACCACCGCGCGCGAGCCGCTCTTCGACGCCGCACTCGTGCGCGACCACGCCGCGATCGTCGCCGTCGGCTCGCACGAACCCGATGCCCGCGAACTGCCGGGCGAGCTCCTCGGTCGCGCCCGCGTCATCGTCGAGTCGCAGCGGGTGGCGCTCTCCGAGGCGGGCGACGTCATCCTCGCCATCGCCGAGGGGCGCCTCTCCCCCGACGCGCTGACCCCCATGGCGAGCCTGTTCGGCGACGACGGCCCCGAGGCATCCGTTCGGCCCGTCGTGATCAAGACCTGCGGCATGGGCTGGCAGGACCTCGCCGTCGCACAACTCGCCCTCACGAACGAACGGAACGCATGATGCACTGGACGACCGAAGACTGGCACACCGCGGGCGAACCGTTCCGCATCGTGCTCGACGTGCCGACCACGGGCGACACCGTCGCCGCCCGCCGCGTCGAGGCCATGACCGGCGAGGCCGAAACCGTGCGCCGGTTCCTCTGCCTCGAGCCGCGCGGGCATGACGACATGTACGGCGGCTTCATCACCCCGCCCGATGACGACGGCGCCGACTTCGGCGTGCTGTTCTGGCACAAGGACGGCTTCTCGACCGCGTGCGGGCACGGCACCATGGCGCTCGGCGCCTGGGCGGTGCGCACGGGCCGGGTCGCCGCGCCCGACGACGGCGAGGCCATCGTCACGATCGACGTGCCGAGCGGCCGGGTGCAGGCGCGCGTGCAGCGCAGCGCCGGCGTCACGACGGGGGTCGTATTCCGGAACGTGTCGTCGCGCGTGCTCGCGACCGGGATCCCGCTCTCGACGAGCCGCGGCGACGTCGTCGTCGACCTCGTCTTCGGCGGCGCGGTCTACGCGACCCTGCCGGCCGCTTCACTCGGCCTCACCGTGACGCCGGACGACACTACCGAGCTCATCCGCCTCGGCCGCGAGATCAAGTGGGCGCTGAACGACCACCCGGCCGCCCAGCTCGACGACGACCGCCTCTCGGGCGTCTACGGCACGATCCTCGTCGACGACCTGGGCCGCACCGCCGACGGCCCGTGGCAGCGCAACGTCACCGTCTTCGCCGACGGCGAGGTGGACCGCAGCCCGTGCGGCTCGGGCACCGCGTCGCGGGTGGCGATGCTCGCGCACACGGGCGAGCTCGCCGACGGCGAGGTGCTCACCCACGACTCGATCATCGGCACGCGCTTCCTCGCGCGGGTGGCCGAGCACACCGCCGACGGCGTCGTGCCCGAGGTCACCGGCCAGGCCTACCGCGTCGGCACGAGCGAGTTCGAGCTCGACCCCGCCGACCCGCTCGCCGAGGGCTTCAGCCTGCGCTGACGGCGCTGGAAACCCGCGCGGCAGTCGTGCAACAGTCGAGAGTCGCTTGAACCGTCGAGAAGGAGAACGAAGATGGAATCGGGATCACTGAGGATCACCGGCGCCCATGTCTGGGATGGATCGGTGCGGGGCTTCGTCGACCGTGATGTCTGCGTCGTCGACGGAATCGTCGCCGACCGAGCGGATGCCTCGGCCGAGGTGCTCGACGCCTCCGGCGGATGGATCGTCCCCGGGCTGATCGACGCGCACTTCCACGCCTACGCCACGAGCATGGACGGGTTCGAGAACGAGCGCGGGCCGCTGAGCTACGCCGCGATCAACGGCGCCCGTCGCCTCGGCGGCGCCCTGCGGCGCGGGTTCACCACCGTTCGGGATGTGGCCGGGGGCGACATCGGCCTGGCCCGCGCCGTCGAGACCGGCCTCTTCCGGTCGCCGCGCTATCACTTCACGGGGCCCGCGCTCAGCCAGACCGGCGGGCACGGCGATCCTCGCTCCGCACACGTCGACATCTGCTTCAGCGAGGGCCACATGTGCGAGGTGGTCGACGGGGTCGACGAGCTGCGCCTGGCGGTACGCCGCCGCCTGCGCACCGGCGCCCATGCCATCAAGGTGATGACCTCGGGCGGGGTGTTCTCCCTCACCGATCCCATCCGGATTCCGCAGTACTCCCCCGAGGAGCTGCGCGCGGTCGTCGAGGAGGCCGGACGCCGCGGCACCTACGTCGCCGCTCACGCCTACTCGTCCGAAGCCGTGGTGCATTCCATCGAGAACGGCGTTCGCTCGATCGAACACGGCAATCTCATCGATTCGGCGACCGCACGACGGATGGCCGAACTCGACGCGATCCTGGTTCCGACGCTCGCCGCCTACGACGCCATGGACCGCCGTGGCGCGCAGCTCGGCTTGAACGAGATCTCACTGGCCAAGAACGCCGAGGTGCTCTCGAAGGGACAGGAGGCCGTGCAGCTCGCACTTGCCGCGGGCGTGCAGGTCGGCTTCGGCAGCGATCTCATGGGCGACCTCGAGGACGATCAGCTCTGCGGCGTGCGCCTGCAGGTCGAGGCGAGCGGCGCCACCGAGACCCTGCGCTCGCTGACCGAGACGAATGCCGCGCTGATCGGCGATCGACGGCTCGGCCATCTGGACGCCGGGGCGTACGGCGATGCGGTCGTGCTGTCCGCGAACCCGATCGCGGAGCCTGCCGCACTGTGGGAGGCGGACGCACGTCGGCACATCGTGCAGGCCGGCCGTCGCGTGGTCTGAGGAAGGACTCCCCGAGCGGTCCGACGGGACGACGAATGGCCCGGGCGGGTGCGCCCGGGCCATTCGCGTACCCGTCCCGTCAGTGGATGCCGGTGAGGCTTCCCCACTCGCTCGACCGCCCCGCCTCGCTGCGACGCTGCGGAACACCCCACGGGTTGTCGTCGCGCAACGCTTCGGGCAGCAGGGCCGCCGGCGCGTTCTGGTACGCGACGCCGCGGAGGAACCGCGTGATCGCCGCCGTGCCGACGCTCGTGGCATCGGTGGTCGTGGCCGGGAACGGCCCGCCGTGCTGCATCGCGGCGGTCACGGAGACGCCGGTCGGCCATCCGCCGAAGAGCACCCGACCGCTCGTCTCGGCGAGCGCCTCCACGAGGTCGCCGAGCTCGCCCGCCTCGGAGTCGGCGGCGTGCACGGTCGAGGTCAGGTTGCCGGGGAACAGCTCGCGGTGGAGGTCGGGCAGCGCCGCAGCATCCGAATACCGCACGATCACCGACAGCGGCCCGAACGACTCCTCGAGGAGTGCATCGGGCTGCGCCCGCAACTGCTCGACCGAGACCTCGACGACCGTGGGCGTCACGAAGCGCTGCCCGTCGTCGTCGACCCGCACCTCGCCCTCGGCGAGCACGGTGACGCCGTCGGCGCCGAGCACTGCGCTGCGGCGCTCTTCGAACGCCCGGCCGATGCCCGGGTTCAGCAGGCGGTGCTCGCCGACCGCGGCGGCGGCCTCGGCCAGCTCGCCGAGCTCGGCGCCCGCCGGCACGAAGAGGAAGCCCGGCTTCGTACAGAGCTGGCCCGCCGACCCGGCGACGGAGGCGAGGAAGCCCTGGAGCAGCTCGGGTTCGGCGACGACGGCGCCCGGCGTCGCGTAGACGGGGTTCACGCTGCCGAGCTCGCCGTAGAACGGGATCGGCCGCGGTCGGGTCGCTGCGATGTCGGCGAGCAGCCGGCCGACGTGCGTCGAGCCGGTGAAGGCGCCCGCGCGGATGCGGTCGTCCTTCAGCAGGTCGACGCCGTCCTGCTGTCCCTCGATGAGCTGGAAGACGCCGTCGGGCATGCCCGCGCCGTCGAGCGCCTCGATGACGACCTCGGCCGTGCGTCGGGAGAGCTCGAGATGCCCCGAGTGCGCCTTGACGACGACCGGGCAGCCGGCGGCGAGCGCCGCGGCCGAGTCGCCGCCCGCGACCGAGAACGCGAACGGGAAGTTCGACGCCGCGAAGTTCAGCACGGGGCCGACCGGCTCGAGCACTCGGCGCACGTCGGGACGCGGACCGATGACGTACTCGGGGTCGGCCGCGTCGATGCGGGCGTCGAGGTACCCGCCGTCGACGATCGCCTCGGCGAAGAGCCGGAGCTGGTTCGAGGTGCGGCGCACCTCGCCGATGAGACGCGGTGCGGTGAGGCCGGTCTCGCGCATCGCGATCGCGATGAGCTCGGCGGCGTTGCGGTCGAGGGCGTCGGCCACGGCGACCAGTGCCGCGGCTCGGGCGCGCGGTTCGGTCGCGGCGAAGGCGCGCGCGACGGCCGCGGCCCGTTCGGCGACGCGGTCGAGGTCGGGTTCGGTTGAGGTCGTCATGGGTCGATCCGCTCTGTGCTGGAGGTCGGTCAGGGGGGTCAGAAGACGAACCCCTCGGGGAACGGGTCGTCGTCGTCGAGGAAGTACTGGCCGAGCCCGGTCACCCACGCCCGCCCGGTGATGGCGGGCACCACGGCGGGCACGCCGCCGACGGTGGTCTCGCGCAGCAGCCGCCCCGTGAACTCGGTGCCGATGAACGACTCGTTGACGAAGTCGGTGTCGAGGGCGAGCTCCCCGCGGGCGTGCAGTTCGGCCATGCGCGCCGACGTGCCGGTGCCGCACGGCGAGCGATCGAACCAGCCCGGATGGATCGCCATCGCGTGCCGCGACC
The DNA here is from genome assembly GCF_013410355.1 of Agromyces hippuratus. Classification (NCBI taxonomy): domain Bacteria; kingdom Bacillati; phylum Actinomycetota; class Actinomycetes; order Micrococcales; family Microbacteriaceae; genus Agromyces; species Agromyces hippuratus. The sequence continues at coordinate 1,140,550 of NZ_JACCFI010000001.1, forward strand.
GCACCGCGTCGGAGCCGGGCGCGATGAACTCGACGTGATGCACGTGGTTCGCGCCGTCGAGCTCCGGATGCCGCGGCGGCGCCTGGGTGTTGATCGCCTCCATGATCGCGAGGCCTGCGGCGACGATGTCGTCCTTCCGGGCGCGATCGAACGGCAGCCCGATGTCGTCGAGCTCGACGAGCGCGTAGAAGTTGCCGCCGAAGGCGACCGAGTACGGCACGGCGCCGATGCCCGGCACCTCGATCGAGGCATCCAGTCGCTCGACGAAGCTCGGCACGTTCTCGATCGTGACGTGCACGGCGCGGCCGGCCTCGACCGCGACGCGGGCGATGACGAGCCCGGCGGGCACGTCGAGCCGGATCTCGGTCACCGGTTCGACGACCTCGACCATGCCCGTCTCGACGAGCACCGTCGCGACGCCGATCGTGCCGTGGCCGCACATCGGCAGGAAGCCGCTCGCCTCGATGAAGACGACACCCCAGTCGGCGTCGTCGCGCGCGGGCGGCTGCAGGAACGCGCCCGACATCGAGGCGTGGCCGCGCGGCTCGTTCATGAGGAGGCCGCGCAGCCCGTCGAGGTGCTCCATGGCGTACAGACGCCGGTCGTTCATGGTGGCGCCGGGGATCCGGCCGACGCCGCCCGTGACGACGCGGGTCGGCATGCCCTCGGTGTGAGAGTCGACGGCCGAAACGACCCGGCGCCCCCGCATCAGCGGGCCGCCAGGGCGGCGAGCGCCCGCTCGGTGTCGACCGTGACCTGGGCGCGCTGCTCGTCGCTCAGCGGTCCGCGCGGCGGACGGGTCGGCCCGCCGTAGGAGTTGCCGCAGATGTCCATCGAGAGCTTGATCGCCTGCACGAACTCGGTGCGCGAGTCCCAGCGGAAGACGGCCACGAGCTGCGTGTAGAGCTCGCGCGCCTCGTGCCACTTGCCCTCGACGAGCAGGTTGTAGAGCTCGACGGCCTCCTTCGGGAAGGCGTTCGGGTACCCGGCGAACCAACCGACGGCACCGTTCACCATGAGCTCGAACAGCACGTCGTCGGCGCCCGCGATGATGTCGATGTCGCAGAGTTCCTTGATCTCGTAGACCCGGCGCACGTCGCCCGAGAACTCCTTGATCGCGACGACCTCGGGAATCTCGGCGAGCTTCGCCACGAGTGACGGCACGAGGTCGACCTTGGTGTCGAAGGGGTTGTTGTACGCCATGATCGGCAGCCCGACCTTGGCCACCTCCTCGTAGTGCGCGATGACCTCGCCCTCGTTGGCGCGGTAGAGCGTGGGCGGCAGCAGCAGCACGCCGTCGGCGCCGTCTTCGCGGGCCCACTCGGCCCACTTGCGAGCCTGGTGGCTGCCGACGCCGTGGGCGCCGGCGATGACGATGCCGCGGCCGTCGACGGCCTCGACGGCGACCTGGATCACCTTGCGCCGCTCCTCGTCGGTGAGCGATGAATACTCGCCGAGCGAGCCGTTGGGGCCGACGCCGCGGCATCCGTTGCTCATCAGGAAGTCGACGTGCTCGGCGAACTTGTCGTAGTCCACCGCGAGCCCGGCGGGCGCCGAGTCGTCTTCGGTGAAGGCGAGCGTCGTGGCGACGACGACGCCGCCGAGGTCCATGGTGCTGGTCATCTGATCTTCCGTTCTCTGGTCCGTTGTTCGCGGATCGGTAATATGTGACATATTACTGACGTGGTTCGGCTGCGGCAACCGTCGATTCCGCACGGTCGTCGATCGAGATCGCGGCGGCGGCCGCGCCGACCCCGTTCCCCTGCCCGAGCGCCGCAACCTCGCCGAGCCGCACCGGCGCGAGCACCGGCCGTCGGTCGAAACCCTCCGGCGCCCCGCCGGCTTCGGCCACGATCGCCTCGACCGCCCGGCCGCAGGTACGCCCCTGGCACGCGCCGAGCCCGGCCCGCGTCGCGAGCTTCATCGCCCGAAGGGGCGCGTCGGCCCGGTCGGCGATCGTGCGGCGCGTGACGTTCTCGCAGCGGCACACCACGGTGTCGTCGGCGAGCCACGACGTCCAGCCGGGCCGGATGCCGTGGGCGCGCTCGAGTCTCGCCGCGAAGGCGCGCATGCGCCGCCGCACCGCGAGCGGGCCGCGCATGCGGTCGTCGTCGAGCGAACCGCCGGCGGCCATGAAGCCCGCGACGGCGCCCTCGGCGAGCGCGGCATCCGCACCGCCGATGCCCGTGATCTCCCCGGCCGCGTAGACGCCGGCCGCGCTCGTGCGCTGCGCGTCGTCGACGACGACGAACCGGCCGCGGCGATCCCCCTCGATCGCCGCACCGAGGGAGATCGCCACCTCGAGGCGCGGCGTGAAGCCGTGCCCGAGCGCGACCGAGTCGCACGCGATCTCGCGCTCGGTGCCGGGAATCGGTCGCCACTCCGCGTCGAGCGCCGCGATGACGACGCCCTCGACCCGATCGGTGCCGAGCACCCGCACGACACCGCTGCCGATCCGGTACGGGATGCGGTGCCGAGCGAGGGCTCCGACGTACTCGACGAGCTCGCCCGCCTTGCCCGCGAGCTGCCACGGCCGCGGCAGCCAGCCCGCCGCGAGGCCGCCCAGACGGGATGCCTCGTGCACCCCGACGACCTCGGCGCCCGCGATCGCGAGCGACTGCGCCACCGGAAGCAGGAACGGGCCGGCGCCGCTCACGATCGTGCGCCGCCCGACCGTGACGCCGTCGCGCTTCGCGAGCGCCTGGGCGGCACCGGCGGTGGTGACGCCCGGGAGGGTCCAGCCGGGCACCGGGAGGGCGAGATCGTGGGCGCCGGTCGCGACGACCACGGCGTCGGCTTCGACCTCGAGCGCCGTGCGCCCCGCGGCATCCGCAGGGCCGACGACGGCGCGCAGGCGCACGGCGCCATCGGATGCCTCGGCCGACCAGACGCTCGCACCGGTGTGCACCTCGGCGCGGTCGAGCACTCCCCTGAGCCGTTCGAACCGCGCCCAGCCGTGCTGGAGGCGACGGTCGGTGAGCTGCTCGTGATGCCGCCAGTACTGTCCGCCGAGCCGGCCGCCCTCGTCGAGCAGCGTGACGCGGGCTCCAGCCGCGAGCGCGGCCTGGGCCGCGGCGAGCCCCGCAGGCCCGCCGCCGAGGATCGCGACTCGCCTCGCGGCGGATTCTCCCGCGCCCGCTCCCCCGACCGTCACGCCCGCACCTCGCGCTCCACGCGGTCGCCGTCGACGGCCTCGCGCTGACACGCGCGCACCCCTTCGACGCCGTTCACGGTCACGAGGCAGTCGTGGCACACTCCGATGCCGCAGAACACGCCGCGATCGCCGGTGTGCGCCGTGCGCCACGCAGTGCGGCCGGCGCCGATGAGCACGCCGGCGATGGTCTGGCCGTCACGCCCCTCGAGCGGCTCGGCGTCGACGGTGATGCGGATCATGCGGTCTCCTGCAGGCTGGCCCGGCCCGGGAGGAACGGGGTCGGGTCGAGGGTGGTCGGTGCGCCGAGCACGGCGTGCGCGACGAGTTCGGCGGTGACGGGAGCGAGCCCGATGCCCGCGCCCTCGTGACCGGTCGCGTGCACGAGCCCGGCGACGTCGGGGTCGGCGCCGATGACCGGCAGGTGGTCGGGCGCGTACGGGCGGAAGCCGAAGTAGCTGCGCAGCAGCAGCGTCTGCTCGAGGAACGGGAACAGGCGCACCGCCTTCGCCGCGATCGCTGCAGCCGGGGCGACGCCCGGGTGGTCATCGAAGCCCACCCGCTCGCGGCTGGAGCCGATGAGCACCGTGCCGCCCGGCGTCGACTCGACGACGGTCGAGGTCTGCAGGGCGGCGTCGCCCGAGCCGACCGCGCCGACGTAGTCGCTGTCGTAGACCTTGTGGAAGACGCGCTGCTGCATGGGCGTCGTGACGAGGATCACGCCGCGCCGCGGCCGGATGTCGAGGCGGGCGCCGAGCCTCGCCGCGACCTCGCCGGCCCACGGGCCCGCGCAGTTCACGACGACGTCGGCCTCGATCGGCCCGGCCGTCGTCATCACGCCCGAGAGCTTCCCCGGCCGGCCGAGCGGGCCGGTCACCTCGCCGATCACGAGTCGGGCGCCGCCGCGCACCGCCGTGTCGAGCAGGGCCTGGGTCGCCGTCGACGGCTGCACCTGGGCGTCGTCGGGATAGTGCACCGCGTGCACGACCTCGCGAGACAGGAACGGCTCGGCCGCGGCGAGCGCCGCGACATCCATCGCCTCGGCGCGGATGCCGGTGACGCGCTGCGCCTCGGCGAACCGCTCGAGCGCAGCCTCGCCGCCCGCGAATGCGACGACGATACCGCCCTTCGCCTCGAACTCGGTGGCCGGCTGGCTCGATGGCCGGTCGGCGTCGAGCCGCGCGGCGAGCACCCGCCACATCGCATTCGAGGCGACCGCCAGGTCGGCCTCCGCGCCCGGCGCCTTGTCGCTGACGAGCAGGTTGCCTTCGCAGCGACTGGATGTCTCGCCGGCCACGCCCACCCGGTCGATCACGACCACCTCGGCGCCGCCCTCGACGAGCGCCAGCGCGCATGCGGCACCCACGATGCCCGAACCGATCACCGCGACGCGCACGATGCACCTCCTCGCCGCAAGTCAACCACCGAGGTACGCATCGATGACACGCGGATCCTTCGCGAGTTCGGCCGCCGGCCCCTCGAGCGTCGCGCTGCCGGTCTCGACGACGTACGCGCGGTGCGCGATCTTCAGCGCGGCGCGGGCGTTCTGCTCGACGAGCAGCACGGTCGTACCCGCCGCGTTGACCGCCGCGATGATCTCCATGACCTGTTTCACGACGAGCGGCGCGAGCCCCATCGACGGCTCGTCGAGCAGCAGCAGCTTCGGCCCGCCGATCAGCGCCCGGCCGATCGCGACCATCTGCTGCTCGCCGCCCGAGAGCGTGCCGCCCTGCTGCGCACGACGCTCGGCGAGTCGGGGCATCATGGCGTACACCTCGTCGAGGCGCGACGCGATCGCCTTCTGGTCGCGCACCGTGTAGCCGCCGAGCAGCAGGTTCTCGTGCACGGTCATGGTCGAGAAGATGCGTCGCCCCTCGGGCACGTGGATGAGGCCCGCCGCGACGATGTCCCACGGCTTGGCCGTCGTGAGGTCCATCCCCTGCCAGGTCACGGAGCCCGAGCGGGGCCGCACGAGCCCCGAGAGCATGTTCATGGTCGTCGACTTGCCCGCGCCGTTGTTGCCGAGCAGGCACACGATCTCGCCATCGCCGACCGTGAAGCTCAGCTCGCGGAGCGCGTGCACCCGTCCGTAGACGACGTCGGCGTCGCGCACCTCGAGTGTCGTGGCCATCATGCGTCCTCGCTCTCGTCGACGCCGAGGTAGGCCTCGATCACGGCCGGGTTGCGCTTCACGGCCTCCGGGGCGCCGTCGGCGATCTCCTTGCCGTAGTTCAGCACCACGATGCGCTCCGCGAGTTCCATGACGAGCCCCATGTCGTGTTCGATGAGCACCACGGCGACGCCGAGCCCCCTGATCTTGCGGATGAGCCGCATGAGCGTCAGCTTCTCGTTGAAGTTCAGGCCCGCGGCGGGTTCGTCGAGCAGCAGGAGCTTCGGGCTCGTGGCGAGCGCCCGCGCGATCTCGACCCGGCGCTGCTCGCCGTAGGGCAGTTGCGTGACGTAGAGCTGCTCGTCGTCTTCGAAACCGACGAAGTCGAGCCAGCCGCGCGCCTCGCGGACGCACGCCGCTTCGGCGCGGCGGTATCCGGGCGTGTGCAGCAACGTCGCCCAGAAGCCTTCGCGAAGGTTCGCGTGCATCGCCGTCGTGACGTTCTCGAGCACCGAGAGCTCGCGGAACAGCCGGAGGTTCTGGAAGGTTCGCGCCATCCCCCACTTCGTCACCCTCGACGGGAGCACCCGGTAGAAGCCGAAGCTCTGGAGCAGGTTCACGAGCCCGAGCCGGCGCCAGATCGCGGGCACGGAGCGCACGATCGCCTTGCCGTCGAACACCACCGATCCCGCGGTCGGCAGGTAGAAGCCCGAGATGCAGTTGAACGCGCTCGTCTTGCCGGCGCCGTTCGGGCCGATGACGGCGAGGATCTCGCCCTCGCGCACCTCGAAGCTGAGGCCGTCGACGGCGGTCACGCCGCCGAACTGCAGCCGGAGGTCGCTGACCTCGAGCAGGGCGCTCATGCTCGGTCTCCTTCGTGTGCGTCGGTCGTCGGCGTGCCGTCGACCGACTCCATGACGCTCGCCGGCACGGCGGTCGCCTCGGTGAACGCCGGCGGCGTCGGACGGGTGCGGCGCAGCCACGGCAGCACGGCCGTGGCGGGCCAGAGCCCCGACGGACGGAACAGCATGACGACGACGAGCAGCACGCCGAAGATGAGGTAGCGCCACTCGGCGAAGTCGCGCAGCAGCTCGGGTGCGAGCGAGACGAACAGCGCGCCGATGATGACACCGGGCGTGGAGCCCATACCGCCGAGCACCACGGCCATGAGGATCAGGGCCGAGTACAGGAACTGGAAGCTGTTCGGGCTGATCGCCGAGAGGTGGGTCGCCATCAGCTGCCCGGCCATGCCGGCCCAGACCGCACCGATGATGTACGCCGAGATCTTGGCGATGTAGGTGTTGATGCCCATCGCCTCAGCGGCGTCCTCGTCGTCGCGCACGGCCTTCCAGGCGCGGCCGAGGCGTCCCTTCGCGAGTCGCCCTGCGCCGATCACGCCGACGACGATCACCACGGCTGCGACGAAGTAGTAGAACACCACGCGCTCGGGGAAGTCGATGCCGAGCAGGTTGAACCCGTCATCGAAGCTCCAGGGGCCGAAACTCCAGGTCGGGATGCCGTGGATGCCCGACGGTCCGCCGGTGATCTTCAGGTTGTTGGCGGTGATGCGGATGATCTCGCCGAACCCGAGGGTCACGATCGCCAGGTAATCGCTCCGGAGCCGCAGCGTCGGCGCGCCGATGATGATGCCCGCCGTGATGCACGCGACGATCGTCGCGATGAGCGCGGCCCACATGGGCCAGCCGAGCACCGTCGTGAAGATGCCCGAGATGTAGGCGCCGACGGCGAAGAACGCGATGTAGCCGAGGTCGAGGAGCCCGGCGTAGCCGACCACGACGTTCAGCCCCATGCAGAGCATCACGTAGATGAGCGCACTCGTGGCGATCGACATCGTGTAGCGCGAGGCGTCCATGAACGGAAGCACCGCCACCAGGACGACGGCCAGCAGGCCGAGCGCGCGCATGAAGCCCTGCTGGGAGGTGAAAACGCCCTTCGGCGGCCGAGACCGCTCGAACTGGGGCGCGGGGGCACGCAACGACACGTGCTTCAGGGCGTGATCCAGATCGCGCACCATGTCACATCCTCTCCACGACGCGGGCGCCGAGCAGGCCCGTGGGTTTCAGCGTCAGGAACAGGATGAGGAACCCGAAGGCGAACACATCCCGCCATTCGCCGCCGAACCAGGCCGAGCCGAACGACTCGAGCATGCCGAGCAGCACGCCGCCGAGCATGGCGCCGTACAGGTTGCCGATGCCGCCGATGACCGCGGCGGTGAACGCCTTCAGCCCGATGATGAAGCCCATGAGGAAGTCGATCGATCCGTAGTAGGCGCCGGCCATGACACCGGCGGCTCCGGCGAGCGCGGATCCGATGAAGAACACCATCGCGATCACCCGGTCGACGTTCACGCCCATCAGCTGCGCGCCGGTGGGGTCGAGGGCGATCGCCCGCATCGCGCGACCCTGCCGCGTGCGCTCCACGATGTGGGCGAGCACGAGCATGAGCACGGCGGCGATGACGACGAGCACGATCTGCGAGGCGGTGACGCGCATGCCGAGCACGTCGAACCCGCTCGACTCGAGCCGGATCGGGAACGCCTCGGGGTTCGGGCCGAAGATCTGGCGCACGCCGTACTCGAGCGTGAACGACACGCCGATCGCCGTGATGAGCACCGCCAGCCGCGGGCTCCGGCGGAGCGGCCGATAGGCGATGCGTTCGATGCCGACGCCGATGAGGCCGGTGGTGACCATCGACAGCAGGAGCACGACGAGCAGGAGCGGAATCGAGGTCTCGTTCGAGATGCCGAACGCCGAGAGCGTGAAGAACCCGACGAAGGCGCCGAGCATGTAGATGTCGCCGTGCGCGAAGTTCAGCAGCTTGATGATCCCGTAGACCATGCTGTAGCCGAGCGCGACGAGGGCGTAGAACGATCCGACGATGAGGCCGTTCCAGATGAGCTGCATCATTGCAGAGGAATCCTTCCGACGAGTCGGGGCGGGGCCTGCGCCCCACCCCGCTGCGTCAACCCTGCAGGTCGTCCTCGAGGACGAACGCGCCGGTCGCGGGGTCGATGGCGACGATCACGAATCCGCCGCCCGACAGGGTGTGCGTGTCGGTGAACGTGAGGGGACCTGCGAACGTGTCGAAGTCCTTCAGGCCCTCGAGACCGGCCACCACGTTGTCGAACTCAGTGTCGCCGGCGTCTTCGATGGCCTGCGCCATCACTCGCACGGCGTCGTACGCCTGGGTCGAGTAGGGTCCGGGCGGGTCGCCGGCGAGCTCCTCGTAGTCGGCGATCCACTGGTCGGCGCCGTCGATCATGTCGGGCGTCTGCGTGAAGGTGCCCACGACGTTCTCGGTGTAGCCCTCGCCCGCGATCTCGGCGAACTTGGCGTCGACCGAGCCGTCGGCGACGAGGAACACGCCGTCGAAGCCGGCATCCTGCGACTGACGGGCGATGAGTCCGCCCTCCTGGTAGTAGCCGGTCCAGTAGACGAGCGCCGGCTTCTCGGCCGCGAGCGTCGTCGCGACGGCGGAGTAGTCGTTCTCACCGGGGGTGATGGTCTCGCTCACGACGACGTCGAGCCCGGCGGCGGTGGCCTGCTCGGTGAACGCGCCGGCGAGGTCGGCCGAGTAGCTCGTGGCGTCGTCGACGACCGCGACGTTCGTCGCGCCGATCTGCTTCGCGTACGTCACTGCCGCTTCGGCCTGCTGGTCGCCGGTGCCGTTGATGAGGAAGACGCCGGGCAGCCCCTGGTCGACGAGTTCGTTCGAGTTCGCAGCAGGGATCACCATCGGGATGCCGGCCTCGTCGAAGATCGGCAGCGTCGGGAGCGTGGCACCCGAGCAGTAGCCGCCGACCGAGGCGACGATGCCGTCGGTGACGAGCTTGTTGGCGCCCGAGACCGCGGTGGTCGCGTCGCACGCGTCGTCTTCGACGAGCAGCTCGAGGTCGCGGCCGAGCACGCCGCCGTCGGCGTTGATCTCGTTCACGGCGAGCTGCGCGCCGTTCTGCATGTACTCGCCGAACGCCGACTCGCTGCCCGAGAAGGGCGCGAGCATGCCGATCTTGATGGGTCCGTCGGCGGCGGCCTCCGACCCTCCGCCGGCGAGGCCGCTCGAGCAACCCGCGGTCAGTGCGAGCACGCCGGCTGCGGCGGCGACGTGGAGGAGGCGCTTGCGGCGCCGAGATCCGAACTGCATGTGACTCTCCTTCGAGTACGACAGTGCCTCATCGCCGAACGGCGATATGTGACATATTACTGCCGCGAGCGCTGCGCGCAAGCCGGATCATCACGATGGACGAACGGCGGCGTCAGTCCTCGTGCTCGCCGCTCCAGATGCCGCCGACATGCCCGATGTGGCGCTGCATCAGCTCGGTCGCCGCATCGCCCTCGCCGTCGAGCAGGAGCTGCACGAGCTCGGCGTGCTCGAGCGCCGATTCGGTCAGGGCGCCCTGCTCCGCGAGCTCGACGAGCCCGGTCAACCGCGTCTGCTGGCGCAGCTCGCCCACCAGCGACACCAGGAACTGGTTGCCGGTCAGCTCGAGCAGTGTCAGGTGGAAGGCGGTGTCGGCCTCGAGGTAGTCCTGGAACCGGCCCTCGTCACCGGCGCGCACGATCTCCGCGGCGAGCGCGCGAAGCTCCTGGGCCGCCTGCTCCGACACCTGGCCAGCGAGTTGGCGCATCGGCGGCACCTCGAGCATCAGCCGCACCTCGCGGAGCTGGCGGAGCTCGTCGAGCGAGACCTCGGTCACGCGGAAGCCGCGATTGCGCATCGGGGCGAGGAATCCGCGGCGGGCGAGGTTCAGCATCGCCTCGCGCACGGGCGTCGCGCTCACGCCGAACTCGGCGGCCATCGTGGGCACGGTGAGCACCGCGCCCGGCTCGTACTCGCCCGCGACGATGCGCGACGACATGGCGCGCTCCACCTGCTCGCGCAGGCTCACGACCTCCGCCAGCAGCGACGAGTCCTCATGGCGGCTTCCCTGGTACGTCATGCACCACAGCGTACTCGTGGGAATCCTTCGAGATGGCGCCGCGTGACCCGCGCGCCGCGGCGGGGAAGGCCCCTCGTGTCATGATGTCCCTGCGCCGCGAGGCGCGGAACGGGGGTGCTTTCATGGCGATCGAGTTCGCACGATCGGCACGGTCCACCGTGGGGCTCGAATGGGAGATCGCGATCGTCGATCGCACCACCGGGGAGCTCGCGTCCGTCGCCGGCCAGGTGCTCGACGCCCTCGATGCGGGCAGCGAGGGCGAGCATCATCCGTTCATCACCTCCGAACTCCTGACGAACACCGTCGAGCTCGTGAGCGACGTGCACGAGACCGTCGCCGGCGCCGTCGCCGACCTCGAGCATCAGCTCGGCGAGGTGCGCGCCGTCATCGACGAGATCGGCGAGTACGACCTGATCTGCTCGGGCTCCCACCCGTTCAGCCAGTGGTACGACCAGCACCTCACCGACAAGCCTCGGTACCACAAGCTCATCGAGCGCACACGCTGGTGGGGTCGCAACATGATGATCTGGGGCGTGCACGTGCACGTCGGGCTCGAAGACCGCGACAAGGCGCTGCCGATCCTCGACGGGCTGCTCGCCTACCTGCCGCATCTGCAGGCACTCTCGGCCTCGAGCCCGTTCTGGGCGGGCGTCGACACCGGCTACGCGTCGAATCGGGCGCTCATGTTCCAGCAGCTGCCGACGGCCGGTCTCCCCTACCCGCTCGCCGACTGGCCCGCGTTCGAGCGCTACGTCGACGACCTCGTGCGCACCGGCGTCATCGACGACCACAGCGAGGTGCGCTGGGACATCCGTCCGTCGCCGAAGTGGGGCACGATCGAGGTGCGCGTCTGCGACGGCCTCTCGACGGCCGCCGAGATCGCCGCGATCGGCGCGCTCGTGCAGTGCCTCGTGGAGTGGATGAGCACCCGGCTCGACGAGGGCGGCACCCTCACGGTGCTGCAGCCCTGGTACGTGCGCGAGAACAAGTGGCGGGCGGCCCGCTACGGGCTCGAGGCCGAGGTGATCACGGATGTCGCGGGCACCGAGCGCCCAGTCGCCGACGACCTTCGCGACCTGCTGACCACCCTGGCGCCGTTCGCAGACCGCCTCGGCTGCGGTGTCGAGCTGCAGCAGGTGCGCGCCATGCTCGACTCGGGCGCGAGCTACGCCCGCCAGCTGCGGGTCGCGGAGGCTGCGGGCGGCGACCTCCGGGCCGTGGTGGCCCACCTCGCCCGAGAACTGCGCGAGGGCATCGAGAACGAGCCGCCCGCGGCATCCGCCACCGCCTGAGGGCGGCTAGCCCGGCAGCCGCCGTGTGCGGATCAGCTCGGCGTACCAGAGCGCGCTGTCTTTCGGCAGGCGCTCGAAGGTGTCGTAGTCGACGCGCACGATGCCGAAGCGCTTCGAGTACCCGTAGCCCCACTCGAAGTTGTCCATGAGCGACCAGACCTGGTAGCCGCGCAGGTCGACGCCGCGCGCCATCGCGCGGTGCGCCGCGGTGAAGTGACGGCGCAGGTAGTCGGTGCGCTCGACGTCGTGCACAGCGGGCCCGTCGGGCCCGTCGACGACGATGTCGGGGAAGGCGGCGCCGTTCTCGGTGACCATGAGCGGCAGCTCGGGGTAGCGCTCGCTCAGCGAGACGAGCAGGTCTTCGAGGCCCGAGGGGTCGATGTTCCAGCCCATGTCGGTGTACGGGCCGGGCTGCGCGAGGAACTCGACGTGCTCCGAGCCCGGCCACGGCGTGCCGCCCATGTCTTTATGGCCGTCGGCGTTCGCGCGCGGCGAGACGCCGTCCCACATGTCGACCGTCACGGTCGAGTAGTAGTTCACGCCGAGCAGGTCGATGGGCTCGGCGATGAGTTCGGTGTCGCCCGGCAACACGAACGACCAGTCGGTGACCGCTGCCGTGTCGGCGATGACGTCGGCGGGGTACCCCTCACCGAGGAGCGGCTCGAGGAACACCCGGTTCGCGAGTCCGTCGATGCGCCGGGCGGCTTCGGCGCCGCCTTCTCCGGAGGGGCGGATCACGTGGAGGTTCAGGGTGATCGAGTAGCCGGGGTCGTTCGTCACGACCCCGCGGAGGGCGGCGACCGCGAGGCCGTGCGCGAGGTTCAGGTGGTGCACCGCGGCGAGCGCCTTCGCGCCGTCCATGAGCCCGGGTGCGTGCGCACCCGAGCCGTAGCCGAGGTAGGCGCTGCACCATGGCTCGTTGAGCGTCGTCCACACGGCGACCCGGTCGCCGAGCCGCTCGCCGACGATGCGGGCGTAGTCGGCGAAGGCGTACGCGGTCTCGCGGTTCGCCCAGCCGCCCTCGTCTTCGAGGGCCTGCGGCAGGTCCCAGTGGTAGAGCGTCGCGATCGGTCGGATGCCGCGGGCGATGAGCCCGTCGACGAGGCGCTCGTAGAACGCAAGCCCGGCCTCGTTGGCGTCGCCCCGACCGGTGGGCTGGATGCGCGGCCAGGCGATCGAGAAGCGGTACGCCTCGAGACCGAGTCGCACCATGAGGTCGAGGTCGTCGTCGAGGCGGTGGTAGTGGTCGCACGCGGTGTCGCCGGTGTCGCCGTTCCAGACCTTGCCGGGGGTGTGGCTGAAGGTGTCCCAGATCGACGGGCCCCGGCCATCCTCGTGCACGGCGCCCTCGATCTGGTACGACGCCGTCGCCGAACCGAAGAGGAAGTCCTCGCCGAATTCGAGGCCGGTGTCTCGGTAGTCGGGGGTGCCGATCGCCATCGTGCAGTGCTCCAATCTCGGCGGCGAGTGCGCCGCGATCTCACTGTACCGCGCCGCGCTTACAGGTCTGTAAGCAACGCATCGACGCCCGCCGGGGCGAGCGCATCGGCGCAGCCCGGGCATCGCCTAGGGTCGAGGAATGGAGACCCCGCCGATCCTCGAGACCGCAGACTTCCGAGCGGAGCTCCAGCCCGATCGGGGCACGAACGGCGGCTACTCCCTCGTCATCGACGATGTCACCCAGTCGCACGTCAACCCCGACGATCCGCGCGACCTGCAGCTGCCGTACGTGCGTCGCATCGCCGCGGTGCTCGCCACCGTTCCCGGTGAGGCCCCCGCCGTGCTGCACCTCGGCGCGGGCGCCCTCACTCTCCCCCGCTACGTGCACGCCCTGCACCCCTCGAGCCGTCAGCGCGTCGTCGAGCTGTACCCCGAGTTGCTCGAGTTCGTCACGCAGCACGTGCCGCTGCCGCCCGGCGCACCGATCGAGCTCGCGATCGGCGACGCCCGCGCCGAGGTGCAGCGACTCGCGGGCGACGGTGACGACCAGTGGGACCTCGTGCTCGTCGACGTCTTCTCGGGCGGCGCCGTGCCGCGCCACGTCACGACGCTCGAGTTCTTCACCGAACTGGTCTCGCTGCTGGCGCCCGGCGGGGTGCTCATCGTCAACTGCCTGAACGGCGCCGAGCCGCAGGTGACGGGCGACACCCTCGCCGCCGTGCTCGAACTGCTGCCCGATGTGCTCGTGATCGGCTCGGAGGCAGTGCTCAGGCGGGTGGCGCCCGGCAACACGATCATCGTGGCGTCGCGGCATCCGCTCGACCCTGAATCGGTCGCGCAGTGGCTCTCGACCGACCCGCTCTCGGTGGCCACCGGAGCGACCGTCGTCGACGGCCCGGCCCTCGAGGAGCTCGCGGGAACGACGCGTCACGACGCCCGGTAGGCACACGCGACGCACCGGAATGCCCCGGCATGATCTGCGACGAGCTCGCCTGACCTTCGCCCGGTCAGCTGGGTGCGCGCCTCGACCGGTCCTCGCGGAGCACGGCTGCGAGCTTGATCAGGTAGACCGCGAGCACGGCGAAGAACGCGTTCAGGTCGACCTTCTCGGAGGTCGGATCCTCGAGCTCCTTGAGCCGGATCGGACGGATCTTCGCGACCTCGGCGACCTGCTTGTGCGTCGCGTTGCCGCGGCTCTTGACGAGGAAGTCCGCCAGCGCCGCCCGGTCGCCGAGGACGCGATGCGTCTCGGTCGCGAGGTCGATGCGACTGTGGCCGATGTGGAGGTGGCCGCAGTGCTGGCAGGTGTACCAGCTCGTCGACGGGTCGTCGCGGAGCTTGCCCGGAATCTCGATCTCGCTCCGATACCGGCGCTTGAACTCCCACCGGCCGCCCCGCTCGGTCTTGCACTCGCGGGGTGCGTTCGCAGCGTCGAGCACCAGCTCTGCCAAGCCTGCGCAGCGAGGCGTGCAGTACAGCCCCTGATAGACCGGAACCCCGGGTCCGCCGAGTTTCTGCGCGCACTTCCTGCAGCGCTGCCGCTCGGGGAAGAGCTTCTCCTGGACCATCGAGCCGACGCTAGCGGCGCAGCATCTTCTGCAGGGCCGCGAGCTCTTCTTCGCTCGGCGCGGCCTTCGCCCCGCCGCCGCCCAGGCCGAAGCCCGAGCCGGCCGGTGCAGTCGCTGCACCGGGCGTCGCACCCGACGCGATCGCCGCGTTCTCGGCGGCGCGCTTCGCGGGGTTGCCCGACCGCGACGAGCTCGACTTCTTGCCCTTGCCGCCCTGGCGCTTGCCGCCGCCGTGGCTGCCGCCGCCGGGCAGCGGGCCCATGCCGGGGATCTGCGGCACGCCGCCGCGAGCGACCGTCTTCATCATCTTCGCGGCCTGCTCGAAGCGCGCGACGAGCTGGTTCACGTCGGTGACGGTCATGCCCGAACCCTTGGCGATGCGGAGGCGCCGCGAGCCGTTCAGGAGCTTCGTGTTCTCGCGCTCGGCGGGGGTCATCGACTGGATGATCGCCTCGGTGCGCACGATCTCGCGCTCGTCGAAGTTCTCGAGCTGCTGCTTCATGCCGCCCGCGCCCGGCAGCATGCCGAGCATCTTCTTGATCGAGCCGGCGCCGCGCAGCTGCTGCATCTGGCCGAGGAAGTCGTTCAGCGTGAACGAGTCGGTCGCGAACTTCTCGGCGACCTTCATCGCCTCTTCTTCGTCGAACGCCGACTGCGCCTGCTCGATCAGGGTGAGGATGTCACCGAGGTCGAGGATTCGGCTCGCCATGCGGTCGGGGTGGAACGGCTCGAAGTCGTCGAGGCCTTCACCAGTCGACGCGAAGATGATGGGGCGACCGGTGACGGATGCCACGCTGAGCGCAGCACCACCGCGCGCGTCGCCGTCGAGCTTGGTGAGCACGACACCCGTGAAGTCGACGCCCTCCTGGAAGGCCTTCGCGGTGTTGACGGCATCTTGGCCGATCATCGCGTCGATGACGAAGAGCACCTCGTCGGGGTTCGTCGCCTTGCGGATGTTCGACGCCTGCTTCATGAGCTCGGCGTCGACGCCGAGTCGGCCGGCGGTGTCGATGATGACGACGTCGTGCAGCGCGCGCTCGGCGTGCTTCACCGCGTCCTTCGCGACCTTCACAGGGTCGCCCGCGCCGTTGCCGGGCTCGGGGGCGAAGACCGGCACGCCGGCCTGGCCGCCGACGACCTGCAGCTGGTTCACGGCGTTCGGGCGCTGGAGGTCGGCCGCGACGAGCAGGGGCGTGTGCCCCTCTTTCGCGAGCCACTTGGCGAGCTTGCCCGCGAGGGTGGTCTTACCGGCACCCTGGAGGCCCGCGAGCATGATGACCGTCGGCGGGTTCTTCGCGAACTGCAGTCGACGCTGCTCGCCGCCGAGGATGCGGACGAGCTCCTCGTTGACGATCTGCACGACCTGCTGGGCCGGGTTCAGCGCCTTGTTGACCTCGTCGCCGAGCGCGCGCTCGCGCACGTGCGCCGTGAACTCCTTGACGACGTCGAGCGAGACGTCGGCATCGAGCAGCGCGCGACGGATCTCGCGAACGGTGCCGTCGACGTCGGACGCGGAGAGCTTGCCCTTGGTGCGGAGATTCTTGAAGGTCTCGGCGAGGCGGTCAGACAGGTTTCCGAAGGTAGCCATGGTTCGCCAAGTCTAATTGAGGTCGGATGCCGCCTCTGCCGCAAGCTCGCCGGCAGAGGTGAGCCCGCGGCAGACGCCGACGCCCGCCTCGTGCGCTCAGGCGTCGAAGCGGAGGTCGACCATGTCGCGCTGGATGTCGATCGACGCGACGAGCCGCGAGTCGATGTCTTCGGGCGCGAGCCCGAACTCGAACTCGGCGAAGTGCTCACCGTCGCCGTCGGCGTCGGGCCGGAGGTCGACGCGCACGAGGCTCAGCGAGCGGAGTGCATCGATGTCGCGGTCGCCGGAGTCGCGGGTGATCGCGGCGGCCGCGGCATCCGCTTCGTCGCCGCCCAGCACGGAGCGGAGGAACAGCGAGACAGGGCTCGAACCCGAGTCGAGCTGGCCGACGAAGACGCCGCGCAGCTCGTCGTCGATGAGTTCGAGTTCGCCGACCATCGTCGCCGCCGCGTCGAGCGACGCGGTCGAGACCTCGTCGGAGTCGGCGTCGAGCACGACCTCGACGTCTTGGTCGCCGTACTCCTTGCGCTCGGCCCAGTAGTCGCCGATGAGGCCGAAGTAGTCGTGTTCGATCGCCATGTCGTTCTCCTTCTCAGCCGACGAGCTTCTGTGCGAAGACGTGCGGCGTGAATCCGGTGAGGTCGCCGATGCCCTCGCCCTGGCCGATGAGCTTGATGGGCAGGCCGGTCTTCTCCTGCACCGCGAGCACGAAGCCGCCCTTGGCGCTGCCGTCGAGCTTCGTGAGCACGAGGCCGGTGACCCCGCCGTGCTCGATGAACGCCTCGGCCTGGGCGAGGCCGTTCTGGCCCGTGGTCGCGTCGAGCACGAGCAGCACCTCGCTGATCGGCGCCTGCTTCTCGACGACGCGCTTGATCTTGCCGAGTTCGTCCATGAGCCCGCCCTTGGTGTGCAGGCGCCCCGCCGTGTCGATGATCACGATCTCGGTGCCGTCGCGCTTTGCCTGCTCGACGGTCTGGAAGGCGACGGATGCCGGGTCCTGACCTTCGCGCTCGGGGCGCACGATGCCGACGCCGGCGCGTTCGGCCCACGTCGCGAGCTGGTCGACCGCCGCCGCGCGGAAGGTGTCGGCGGCGCCGACCACGACGGTGCGGTCGAACGTGCGCAGGAACTTCGCGAACTTGCCGATCGTCGTGGTCTTGCCGACGCCGTTGACGCCGACGACGAGCACGACGGCGGGCCGCTCGGTGAGCTTCAGCGTGGGGTCGTACTTCGCGAGCCGTTCCTCGACGATCTCGCGGAGCATCCGCTGCACGTCTTTGGGATCGGTGGTCTTGTACCGGTCGACCTGCGCACGGATCTGCCCGACGATCTCCTCGGTGACCGAGGGGCCGAAGTCGGCCCGGATCAGTGCGGACTCGAGGTCGTCCCACGTGTCCTCGTCGATCGTCTTCGCGCCGAAGACCCCGCGGAGGGCCGCGCCGAGCGACCAGGATGCACGTTCTGCCATGTCTCCAGCCTAGAGCGCATGCCGGCTACACCGATCCAGCGGAGCACCGCAAGGGGTTGCCGGTCGTGCGCGGGCACGGGAGTCTCGGAGCGACGGAAGGAATGCGGATTTGATTGTGGGATTCCACGCCTCGCACGAACAACTCCCGCCGAGCCGCCTGCTCGAGGCGGTGCGGCACGCCGAACAGGCCGGCTTCGATGCCGCGATGTGCAGCGACCACTTCGAACCCTGGAGCGTGCGCCAAGGTCACTCCGGATACGCATGGAGCTGGCTCGCCGCAGCGCTCGAGGCCACCCGGTTCTCGCTCGGCGTCGTCACGGCCCCTGGTCAGCGCTACCACCCGGCGATCGCCGCGCAGAAGATCGCGACCCTCGCCGAGATGTACCCGGGCCGTTTCTGGGCGGCGATCGGCAGCGGCGAGGCGATCAACGAGCACGTCACCGGCGACCCGTGGCCCGAGAAGGACGAGCGCGACGCGCGGCTCATCGAGACCGTCGATGTCATGCGTCGCCTGCTCGCGGGTGAACACGTCTCCACCGCCGGCCGCATCCGGGTCGACCGCGCGCGCATCTGGAGCCTGCCCGAGTCGCCCGCTCCCCTGTTCGCAGCGGCGGTGAGCACCGAGACGGCACGCGAGGCCGCCGCCTGGGCCGACGGCGTCATCACGATCGACCAGTCGCGCGACGAACTCCGGGCCTTCATCGACGCCTATCGGGATGCCGGCGGGCGCGGGCCGGTCTCGGTGCAGGTCCACCTGAGCTGGGCGCCGACCGACGACGAGGCGCGGTCGATCGCGCACGACCAATGGCGCCAGAGCCTCGTTCCGGCGCACCTCGCCTGGGAGCTCGACACGCCGGAGGCCTTCGACGAGCGCACCTCGGGGGTCTCGGCCGAGCAGGTCGCCGAGACCCTGCCGGTCTTCGCCGACACGGCGCGGCACCTCGAGCACCTGACGGCCATCGCCGAACTCGGCGTCGACCGCATCTACCTGCACCATGTCGGCACGGAGCAGGCCGCATTCATCGACGCGTTCGGCGAGCACGTGCTGCCGGCGCTCAAGGAGGTCGACCGATGAGGATCACCGACCGGAGCGACCTGTGGTGGAAGACCGCGGTCGTGTACTGCCTCGACGTCGAGACCTACATGGACTGGAACGACGACGGCTTCGGCGACTTCGAGGGCCTCGCGCACCGGCTCGACCACCTCGCCGAGCTCGGGGTCACGTGCATCTGGCTCATGCCCTTCCAGCCGAGTCCCGACCGGGACGACGGGTACGACATCACCGACTTCACCGGCGTCGACCCCCGGCTCGGCGCGCTCGGCGACGTCGGCGAGTTCACGCGCACGGCCCGTGACCGGGGCATGCGCGTCATCATCGACTTCGTCATGAACCACACGTCCGACCGGCATCCGTGGTTCACGGCGGCGCGACGCAGCCGCAACTCGCCGTATCGCGACTACTACGTTTGGCGTGACGAGCCTCCGGCGAAGCAGGCCGCGACCGTGTTCCCGGGCGAGGAGGACAGCGTCTGGGAGCTCGACGAGCGGAGCGGCCAGTACTACCTGCACAGCTTCTACCGGCATCAGCCCGACCTCAACATCGCCAACCCCGCGGTCCGCGACGAGATCGCGAAGACCCTCGGATACTGGCTCGAACTCGGGATCTCGGGGTTCCGGGTCGATGCGGTGCCGTTCCTGATCGAGCCGCCGGAAGGCGTCGACATCGGCGACCCGCACGAGTTCCTCCGCGACATCCGCCGATTCCTGCAACGTCGCTCGAGCGAGGCCGTGCTGCTCGGCGAGGTCAACCTGCCGTACGACCAGCAGCTCGAGTTCTTCGGCCGGCCCGGCAACCCGCCCGAGCTGACGATGCAGTTCGACTTCCTCGGCATGCAGGCGCTCTACCTGTCGCTCGCCCGCGAGGACGCCCGTCCGCTCGCAGAGTCGCTCGCCAAGCGGCCCGTGCTCGAGCCCGAGGCGCAGTGGGCGAACTTCGTGCGGAACCACGACGAGCTCACCCTCGACAAGTTGAGCGACGCAGAGCGCCAGGAGGTGTTCGACGCGTTCGCGCCCGAGGAGTGGATGCGCGTCTACGACCGCGGCATCGCACGCCGGCTCCCGCCCATGCTCGACGGCGACCCCCGCCGCATCCGCATGGTCTACAGTCTGCTCTTCTCGCTGCCGGGCACGCCCGTGCTGTTCTACGGCGAGGAGATCGGCATGGGCGAGAACCGCGACGAGGGCGGGCGGATGACCGTGCGCACGCCGATGCAGTGGACCTCCGGCAGGAACGGCGGCTTCTCACGCGCCGCGCCGCGCCGGCTCCCTGCGGCGCCGCCCACGGACGGCTACTCGCCCGAGCACGTCAACGTCGAGTCGCAGATGCACGACCCCGATTCGCTGCTCGGCGTCATCCGGAGCTTCGCGGTGCGCTACCGCAGCTCGCCCGAGATCGGCTGGGGTCGCCCCGAGGTGCTGCCCAGCGGACAGGACGCGGTGCTCGCACATCGCATCACCGCGGATGTCGGGCGTTTCGTGGCGGTGCACAACTTCGCGCCGACCCCGACGGTCGTGGCACTCGAGCTGGGCCCGGTGCCGCCCGATTCGGTGCTCTCGGACCTGTTCGCCGTCGACACGTTCGAGCTCGACGAGCGCGGCCGCATCGACGTGCACCTCGACGCCTACGGGTATCGGTGGTTCAGGATCGTCGAACCCGACGATCGTCGGCTGACCTGATCTGAGTGACTCGACCCGAGCGGCGTCGCCGGCAGCGTCAGCTCGCCTTCGCCTCGCGCTCCTCGCGCACGCGCTGCCCGACGACGGCCGACACGCCGTCTTGCCGCATCGAGACGCCGTAGAGCGCGTCGGCGATCTCCATCGTGCGCTTCTGGTGCGTGATCACGATGAGCTGGGAGTCGTCGCGCAGGGACTCCATGGTCGTCAGCAGACGACCGAGGTTCGCGTCGTCGAGCGCGGCCTCGACCTCGTCCATGATGTAGAACGGGCTCGGGCGGGCCTTGAAGATCGCGATGAGCAGGGCGACCGCGGCGAGCGAGCGCTCACCGCCCGAGAGCAGCGAGAGGCGCTCGATCTTCTTGCCCGCGGGCTTCACGCTCACCTCGATGCCCGTCGTGAGCATGTTCTCGGGGTCGGTGAGCGTGATGCTGCCGACGCCGCCGGGGAAGAGCACGGGGAAGACCTCGGCGAACGCCGCCTGCGTGTCGTCGAACGCGCTGCGGAAGATCGACTCCATCTTGCCGTCGATCTCCTCGATGATCGTCAGCAGGTCCTTGCGGGTGTTCGCGAGGTCGGTGAGCTGCTCGGTGAGGAAGAGGTGGCGCTGCTCGAGCGCCGCGAACTCCTCGAGCGCGAGCGGGTTGACCCGACCGAGCTGGGTGAACTTGCGCTCGGCCTGCGCGAGCCGCCGCTGCTGCTCCTCGCGCCGGAAGGGGCGGGGCTCGCCGTCTTCGTCTTCGGCCGGGATGAGCTGCTCGGGCCCGTACTCGTCGACGAGCACGTCTTCGGTGAGACCGAGCTCCGACTCCGCGCGCTCGACGAGGCCTCCGACGTGCAGCTTCTTCTCGTAGATGCGCAGTTCGAGGCCGTGCACGTCTTCAGTGACCGACTGCAGTCGCTCCCGCACAGCGGCCTCCTCGCGGCGCACCGCCTGCAACTCCTCGTTGCGGCTCGCCCGTTCGGCCTCCGCTCGCCCGAGTGCGACGCGCGCCTCGGAGACGGATGCGTCGACGGAGGCGAGCGCCTCGGGCAGCACGTCGGCGACCCGAGTGGCCGCCTCGAGCTGGGCGCGACGGATCACGGCGCGCCGCGCGGCATCCGCTGCCGCCTGTCGCTCCGCCTCGAACTGGGCCTCCATGGCGCGGATGCGGGCCTCTTCGGCGCGCACGCGCTCCTTCGCGGTCTCGAGTCGCAGCTTCGCCTCGACCTCGGCCTCGCGGGCCGCCTCGAGCGCGGCGAGCGCTCCGTCGCGGGCGGCCGTCTCGAGCACCGGTCGCGGCTCGGCGCGGGCGGTCTCGAGGGCGGCCTTGGCTGCGGTCGCGAGCTGCTCGGCCTCGGCGACGCGCTCCTCGGCGAGCGCGGCCGCCTGCCGCAGACGCTCGGAGTCGGCGTCGGCGGCCTCGGCCTGCACGCGTGCGCGGTTCAGTCGCTCGGTGCGCTGGGCGAGTTGCGCGTCGAACTCGCGCAGCGCCGCGAGGGCGCGCTTCGACTGCTCCTTCGACTGCTCGACGATCTGGCGCTGCTCGGTGAGCTCGAAACGCGCGCGCTCGATCTCGGCGCGCACCTCCTCGAGCCGGGCGGCGGCGCGATCGCGTTCGGCGATGAGCTCGATACGGCTCTGCTTGCGGCCCGAGCCGCCGCGCAGCACGTAGCGGCCGACGACGGTGCCGTCCTTCGTGATGACCGTGGCGGGCGTCGAGCGCTTCGCGAGCGCAGCCTCCGCGTCGCGGGCGGCGGCGAGGTCGTCGGCGATGAGCACCTCGGCGAGGAGGCCCAGCACGCCGGCGGGCGCCGTGACGACCTCGGATGCTGCGGTGAGCCCCGCGACCGGAGCGGCCGCTGCCGGAGCAGTACCCGCGTCGGCCAGCGCCAGGGCGACGCGGCCGAGTTCGCCGCGTTCGGCGTGCTCGAGGGCGCGGAAGGCGGCGGCGCGGTCGTCGACGAGCACCGCGTCGCTCAGCGAGCCGAGGGCCGCGGCGATCGCCGGTTCGTAGCCCGGTTCGACCTGCAGCGCCTCGGCGAGAAGGCCGCGCACGCCGCTGACGCCGGCCTTGGCGAGCGCCGCCGAACCGTCCTTCTGGTCGAGGGCGAGCGAGAGCGCCTGGGTTCGGGCGCCGAGCGCGCCGTGCTCGCGTTCGCGGCCGTGCAGTTCCTCGCGGATGCGTTCGATCTCGGCCTCGGCCTCGAACACCGCGCCCTGGGCGAGCTCGTACGCCTCGTCGAGGTCGGTCTCGGCGGTCTCGCCGTTGTCGGCCTCGGCCTCCGCCGCGGCGAGCGCGGTGGCCGCCGCTGCACGACGCTCGGCCGACGCCTCGAGGGCGTTCTCGTGACGCAGCACCTCACCGCGCACGGCGGCGAGCTTCGACGCCGCCGTGTCGGCCTGGCCGGTGAGCTTGGAGAGCTCGAGGTCGTAGGCCGAGACGAGGGCACTCTGCCGGGCGATGCCCTCGTCGACGGTGTCGAGTTCGGCGCGGCGGCGCATGGTCGCCTCGTGCGCGTCGTCGAGCGCGGATGCCGCGGTGCCGACGCCGTCGCGGATGCCGGTGAGCTCGGTCACGGCCTCATCGATCATCGCGCGGGTCACGCTGGGCGAGACATCCGTCTGCTCAGCCGCGCTGCCGAGCAGGGCGATGCGCTGGCGGGCGAGCGAGTCGAGGGAGCGCAGGCTCCCCTGTGCCTGTTCGAGCGCGAAGGTCGTCGATCTCGCCCGGTCGACGGCATCGCCGACCTGCGCCTGCTCGAGCCGGGTGACCTTCGCCTGGTGCTGCTCGAGCTGGTCTTGCAGCACGAGTCGTTCGGCATGGCGTTCGTGTTCGCTCTTGCCGTGCTCGTCGAGGGCGCGGCGGAGGCCGACGACCTCGTCGGCGAGCAGTCGCGCCTTGGCGTCGCGCATGACCGCGGCGATCGTCGCCGCCTCGCGAGCGACCTCGGCCTGGCGCCCGAGCGGCTTCAACTGCCGCCGGATCTCGCCCGCGAGGTCGGAGAGTCGGGTGAGGTTCGCCTGCATGGCGTCGAGCTTGCGGAGCGTCTTCTCTTTGCGCCGACGGTGCTTCAGGATGCCGGCGGCCTCCTCGATGAAGCCGCGGCGGTCTTCGGGCGTCGCCCGCAGCACCTGGTCGAGCTGGCCCTGGCCGACGATGACGTGCATCTCGCGGCCGAGGCCCGAGTCGCTCAGCAGCTCCTGCACGTCGAGCAGGCGGCAGTTGTCGCCGTTGATCGCGTACTCGCTCGTGCCGTTGCGGAAGAGGGTGCGCGAGATCGTGACCTCGGTGTACTCGATCGGCAGCGCACCGTCGCTGTTGTCGATCGTGAGACTCACCTCGGCGCGTCCGAGCGGGCCGCGGGTCGAGGTGCCCGCGAAGATGACGTCCTCCATCTTGCCGCCGCGGAGGGTCTTGGCACCCTGCTCGCCCATCACCCAGGCGAGGGCATCGACGACGTTGGACTTGCCGGACCCGTTGGGTCCGACGATGCAGGTGACGCCCGGTTCGAACGCGAACGTCGTCGGCTGTGCGAAGGACTTGAAGCCCTTGAGCGTCAGGCTCTTCAGGTACACGTCCCACCCTCTCCTGGTCGCGAGAACGCTGGGGTCTACGGTATCCGAGGTTCGGGCCCGCGCCGCGCACGCGCGCCGCCCGCCGAGCGATCCGATCTTGTCGCCGGGAGACGCTGCCGATATCCTGATCGGCTGCCCACCGGGCGGCGAGGAGGCTCGGAATGACACTCGACATTCGACCAGTTGCGATTCCGGAACGCCTCGGCACGCCCGAGGCCGAGGAGTTCGAGGCGTACGTCGAGGCCACTGCGGTGGCCGACGAGTCGGTCTGGGGCCACCGTCGCTTCTCGTACGACGCATCCGAACTGCTGCCCGAGTTCCTCGATGACCGGTACACCGGCCGTCGTGCGTTCGCCGCCTGGGAGGCAGGGCGCTGCGTCGGTCGCGCCGACGTGACGTGGGAGCGGAGCGACGGCGCCCGCGCCGCCGAGATCACGGTCGGGGTCGCCGCCGACCAGCGACGACGCGGCATCGGCAGCGAGCTGCTGCGCCATGCCGAAGCTCACGCGCGGTCGATCGGACGCGAGGTGCTCGTGGGTCGCTCGGATGTGCCCGTCGCCGGTCTCGACCTCCCCGGCGCCCGTCTCGAGGCACCCGACGGCACCGGATCGATCCCGGCGGCCGATCCCGGGGCCTCGTTCGCGACCCGCCACGGCTATCGCCTCGGCCAGCTCGAACGCATGAGCGGGCTCACCGTGACGGGCAGGTCGGCGGAGTTCCGGTCGATGCTCGCCGATCACCTCGCCGCACGCGACGAGGTCGCCGCGGGCTACCGACTCGTCGGCTGGATCGACCGGGCTCCGGAGGAACTGCTCGACTCCCTCGCCGTTGCCCACGCCTCGATGTCGACGGACGCGCCCGCCGGCGGCATCTCCTACGACGAGGAGGCGTGGGACGCCGATCGGGTGCGGGCCGAGGAGACCCTGGCCCTCGCGGGCGGCCGCATGACGCTCGCGCAGGCCGCCATCGCTCCCGACGGTGCGGTCGCCGGGTTCACGGAACTCTCGCTGCCCGCCGACTCGATGGCCGTGTTCCAGTGGGACACCATCGTGCTCGGCCCCCACCGCGGCCACCGCCTCGGCATGCTGCTGAAACTCGCCAACCTCGTGCGGCTCGGCGAGACCGCGCCCGAGCGCACCGACGTCTACACGTGGAACGCCGACGAGAACGACCACATGCTCGCGATCAACATCGCGCTCGGCTTCACGGTTCGCGGGCTGAGCGCGGAGTGGCAGCGGCCCTGACCCGAGGTACGCGGGCTACCGCGCCCGTTGACCTTCGGGTTGCGCAGACCCGCACCGCGTCACCGCCGCCGCTGGCACCTCGGGCAGAAGTGCGATCCGCGGTTCATGAACGCCTCGCGCACCATCGGCGTGCCGCAGCGCGGGCAGGGCTTGCCGGCGCGCCCGTAGGCGTTCAGCGAGTGCTCGAAGTAGCCGGATGCCCCGTTGACGTTGACGTACTGGGCGTCGAAGCTCGTGCCGCCCTCGGCGAGCGCCTTGCCGAGCACCTCTCGCACGGCGCCGAGGAGCTCGCGAGCGCGGCGGCTCGAGAGCGACGACGCGGGCTGTTCGCCGTGCAACCGCACGGCCCACAGCGACTCGTCGGCGTAGATGTTGCCGATGCCGCTGACGACGCCCTGGTCGAGCAGCACGCGCTTGATCGCCGTGCCGCGTTTCGCGAGCGCCGCGAAGAACGCGCGCTCGGAGAACGCCGGGTCGAGGGGATCACGCGCGATGTGGGCGACCTGAGACGGCACCAGTCGCGCCCACTCCCCCGTGACGCCGTCGGAGAAGCCGCCGATCTCGCCGTCGGACGTCGGCACGAGGCGGTCGATCGCGAGCGAGCCGAAGATGCGCTGATCGACGAAGTCGACGCGCAGTTCGCCATGCTCGGCATGCTCGAGGTGCAGTCGCACGCGGGCATGGGCATCGTCGCCCGGATGATCGGGCGTGCGCAGCAGCATCTGCCCGCTCATGCCGAGGTGGCCGACGACAGCTCGCCCGTCGCGCCGCTCATCACCTGAGAGGGGCAGCCAGAGGAACTTGCCGCGGCGCACGGCCGCGTCGATGCGGGCGCCCGTCAGCAGGGTCTCGAAGTCACCGGATGCCGCGTCGTGCCGCTTCAGCGAACGAGGCTCGAGCACCTCGACCGCCGAGACCACGGCCCCGGTGACGGCGGGCGCGAGCCCGGCGCGCACCACCTCGACCTCGGGCAGTTCGGGCACGTCAGGCTGGGTTGAGCAGGGTCCAGGCCTCGAGCGCGGCGGCCATCTCGGCCTGCTTCTTGCTCGATCCCTCGCCCGAAGCCTCGACGAGGTCGCCGACGGTCACCGTGGCGACGAAGTGCTTGTTGTGGTCGGGTCCGCTCTCGGCGACCGTGTAGACCGGTGCCGTGGCTCCACGGCGAGCTGCGATCTCCTGCAGGCTCGTCTTCGGGTCCATGGCCGCGCCGAAGCGCGCGGGGTCCTTCATGAGCGGCGCGACGAGGCGCATCACGAGCTCCGTGGCGGTGTCGCCACCGGCGTCGAGGTACACCGCGCCGATGATCGCCTCGACCGTGTCGGCGAGGATCGACGGCTTGTCGGCTCCGCCGGTCATGGTCTCGCCACGACCGAGCCGGATGAATCGACCGACGCCGATGGTGCGACCGACCTCGGCCAGCGCGACACTCGAGACGAGGCTCGCCCGCCGCTTCGCGAGTTCGCCTTCATCGAGGTCGGGGTGGTCGCGGAACAGCTTGACCGTCACGGCCTGCCCGAGGATCGAATCGCCCAGGAACTCCAGGCGCTCGTTGGTCGGGATGCCGCCGTTCTCGTACGCGAATGACCGGTGCGTGAGCGCGAGCTGGAGCAGGGCGGGATCGATCGAGATCTGCAGGCGTTGCTGCAGCTCTTCGAGCGCATGATCCACTGCCCCGTTGAGCTCCGTTCGCGTCACGACCGGTCGTTCGGGTGTCTGGGGCCGACTAGACGTCGGCGACCTTGCGGCCCTTGTACTCGAGGAAGAGCGGGGTGCCCGCCGAGTCCTCGACGACCTTGGCGCGGTGAGGAAGGCTGTAGGTGACCTTGCCGTTCTCGACCGTCTTGACCAGGGTGGGGACCTCGGCCTTCCACTGCGCACGGCGCATGTGGGTTCGGGCGCGTGACTTCTTCCGCTTCGGAACAGCCATGACTATCTCTCTTCTCTCTGCTGGTCGGCGCCGGATGCGTCATCCGGGCCGCTGTCTTCGGAAGCCTGGAACCCTGCGAGCGCGGACCATCGTGGATCGCTGTGCTCAGGGGTGACGAGTTCCGGATGATCGGCCAGTCGGAGCCCGGTCTCGAGGTCGAGTCCCGGGCAATCCGGTCGGCACACCGGCTGGAACGGCAGTGCCAGCACTACCGCATCTCGGATGAGTGGTTCAAGATCCACGTGGTCGTCTTGAACCTCATACTCGATGGCTTCCCCAGAATGATACCCGAAGAGTTCTTGGAACTCGACTTCGACGGGCAGCGCGATGTCGATGAGGCATCGGCCGCACTCCCCCTCGGCCACCGCGTCGACCTCTGCGGTGACGAGGATGCCCTCGTGCACCGACTCGAGTCGGACGTCGATGTCGAGCTCGGATCCGGCGCGAACGGCGACGAGTCCCTCGCCCATCTGGTCGCCGGCGGCGATGGAGAAGGGGTGCTCGCGCATCTCGCCGGGACGGTTGACGAGGTCGCGGACGTTCACACGGAACGGGGAATACTTGATGGCCACGATCGACGAGTCTACGCGCCGACGGATGGGCGTTCGCCGAACGCCCGGCGTGCGGTGTCGATGAGCGAACGTGGCGCGAGCACGGCCCGCGCGCGCACCGCCGGTGCCGCATCGGCGAGGAGGGCTGTACGCACGGTCGCGAGATCGCCGAGCAGCGCGGGGGCCGCCGCCGCCGACACGATGTCGGGACCGTACCGTTCGCGTTCGACGGCGTCGCGGAGTTCGAACAGTGCCGCCCTCGCCTCGGCACCTCCGAACGTCTCGCGCTCGACGACCGATGCTGCGAAGGCGCGGGCCGTCTCAACGGCCTCGCCCCCTGCCCCGAGATCACGAGCCGTCGCGATCACCTCGTCCCACGCGGCATCCGCGGGCCGTTCGCCCTTGGTGATGCGTCGTCGGCGCGTCCATCGCTGCCCGAGGCGCAGCATCGCCGGCAGGAGGAGCACGAGCAGCACGACGAGTGCCACCGGCACGCCGCGCTGCCACCACGCGTTCGCCGTGGCGCCGCCGCCCGCCTGGCCTGCGAGCCCGCGGTCGGGGTCGAGCTCGGGGCGACCGCTCGCGCCGGGGGTGACGGGTGCCGTGCTCGGCGCCGCGGCCCCGGTGCCGTCGCCTGCGCCGGGTCGCGAGTAGTCGGGCACGCTGCCGCGACCCGGAGTCGGCTCGAACGGTACCCACCCGACGCCCTCGAAGTAGAGCTCGGGCCACGAGTGCAGGTCGTGCGAGTCGACCTCGATGCGCTGCACGCCGTCGACGCGCTCCTGCGTCGGAGACCCTTGCGTGTACCCGAGCGAGATGCGCGAGGGGATGCCGATCTCGCGTGCGAGCACCGCCATCGTCGACGCGAAGTGCACGCAGTAGCCCGACTTCGTCTCGAGGAACTTCGCGATCACGTCGAAGCCGCCGCCGTCGTAGCCCTCGGCGACCGGCGCCTCGGTCGAATAGTCGAACTGGGAGGAGCGGAGGAAGGACTGGATCGCCACCGCGGCGTCGTAGCGGGAGGCGGCGCCCGCGGTCACCGTCGACGCCGTGTCGGCGATGATCGGCGGCATCTCGTCGGGCAGCGCGAGGTTGCCCTCGAGCTCCGTGGGCACCTCGGTGCTCGCCTCGCGCAACTGTGCGACCGTGGGGTCCACCTCGAGGCGAGTGGCCGTGTACCGCTGCCCACTGGTATTCGTGTCGACGCTGCGCACCGAGAGCGACCCCTCGTCCCAGAACCAGGAACCGTTGAGCCCCTCGATGCGCGAGGTGGGGTACGGCACGGGGAGCCAGGTCGTGCGCACCTCGTCGACGATGATCTCGATCGGATGCTCCGTGGTCTCGACCTCATCCGAGAGGCCCTGGGGCCTCGGCATCGCATCGACCGTGTTGTCGCCGTCGACGGCCTGCTTGCTGGCACCCCACACCTCGCCCTCGAACTCGTCGAGCGTGAGCAGGCTGAAGTACGGCCGGTCGGCCTCGCGCGCGAAGTAGTGGAAGGCCGGGCGCGCCTCGGGCCGCCGCAGGTCGCGCCCCAGGTCGATGAAGGGACTCACCCCGCGGCCGAACAGCGTGCCTTGGCTCTGCGACCCGAGCAGCAGGCTCGACGAGATGCTCGGCGTCGACGCGGCCAGGATGGACGCGGTGAGGAGACCGACCGCGGCGAGACCGAGCGACGCGCCGAGCGTCGAGACGATGGGCACCCGGTTCGGCGGCACGACCGTCGCGGCGTCGTCGCCCTCGGCTCCGGCCGCGAGGCGCGCTCGTCGCCGCACCCGCACGTCGACCCTGAGGAGCAGCAGGTACGCCGCGGCGGTGAGCACGAGCGCCGGCGCCTCAGCGCCGGCCTCGATGATGAAGCCCGGCACCACGACGGGCACGAGTGCCGGCACCGCGGCGAGCGCCGGCACCCTGAGGGTCTGCACGAGCACGTCGACGACGAAGGCGAGCAGCCCGATGCCGAGCGCGAGGGCGAACAGCAGCGGCGGCACGGGGATCGCCGGCACCGACTGCTGTTCGATCGTGCGCTGGGCGCCCGACATGAGGTCGCCGAAGGCCTCGAAGGTGCCCTGCGTCGGGATGACGAGGGCGATGCTCGTGGCCCCGCCGAACACGAGGGTCAGGAGGGCGAGGAGCACGACGAGTTCGAGCACGGGCACGAGCGAGGCGGGCGTGCGCAGCGCGCGCAGACCCGTGCCGGCGAACAGCACGCCCCCGGCGATGAAGGCGCAGAGCCACCACCACCCGCTGCCCGCGATGAGCGGGCCGAGGGCCATCGCCGCGGTGACGAGCAGCAGGAAGGACGCGGCGGTGAGGGCGAGCCGCTGGGCGCGCGACAGGGGAACCGGATCAGGGCGCATCGGGCGCTCCGGGTACGACTGGGCCGCGACGCGCGGCAGCGTCGCGCGGAGCAGCGGGCTGCACGCGAGTCGTGCCCGACCACGCCGCCGGGATGTCGGCCGCCCGGCGCACGCGCACGACGCGCCAGTCGGCCTTCTCGAGCAGATCGATGATGCGGCCGGACACCGCTTCGGTCGCGAAGGCCACTGCGGGTTCGATGCCCGAACGCATTGCGACGAGCGAGCGGGCATCGTGTTCGTCGGGGTCCACGAGCACGGCGAACCCCGGCATGCGGGCATCGCGGCCGCGCGAGCCCGCGGTGTGCGCCCGCGTGTTCGACGCGGGGCGCGCCCCCGCGGAGCCGGTGGGTCCGTCGAGACGGGCGAGGTCTTCGAGCATCAGCCGATCGCCGCCGGGCATGCGGTAGCCCGCACCCGAGTCGCCCGCGGCGAGGCCGCGCTCGGTGTCGTCGAGGCGGTCGCAGCGCACGCGGTACCCGTGCTCGAGCAGGTGGATGCCGATCGACGCAGCGACCTCGACACCGAGTTCGAAGCCGAAATGCGGCCCGTCGTCGCCGTCGCGCCGATGGCCCGCCGGCTTCGCGCGTCCGGCGAGGGTCGTGTCGAGGATGATCCGCGCCTCGGGGTCGCCGCGCTGCTCCTCTTCGCGCACCATGAGCTCGCCGCGCCGGGCGGTCGCCGCCCAGTTCACCCGCCGCATCGGGTCGCCGTAGCGGTACTCGCGAGCGATGAGCTCGTCGGAGTTCGGGTGGGTGCGCAACTGCAGGCCGTTGAGCACGCCGTCGACGCTCGCCGCCGAGCCGAGCGCGGCGTCGAGCGGCGTCACCCGCGGCGTGACCACGACCTCGTGGGCGGCCCCGATGTCGCGGTCGACCCGGGCGAGCCCGAACGGATCTGCGATGCCGACGCGCAGCGGGCCGATCGGGTAGACCCCGCGTCGAGGGGTCCGCAGCCGGTACTCGACGCGCACCGTGTCGTCACCGGAGGGCAGCATCGACTCGTAGGGCCCCATCGCGGGCAGGATCGCCTCGGGCGCGGCCGTGAGCGTCGACGGCACCCCGTCGCGCCAGTGCGCCCCGTCGAACGTTCGACGCGAACGGTTCTTGATGACGAGCGCAACCCGGGTGGAGGTGCCGGCCTCGACGACCGGCGGGGCGAATCTGCGGGTGACCCCGAGGCTCGGCTTGCGCATGGCGACGAAGAGGGCGGCCACGGCCGGCATGGCGATGCCGACGAAGGCGAGCACGAGCACGTCGCGCGAGTCGAACCAAAGCGACACCGCGAGCAGCGCCACCCCGACGATGACGAGCGTGGCACCCCGGCGAGTGAGCCGCGGCCAGGTCGCGATTCGAGCGCTCCGACCAGTGAGTCGCGGCGATGTCGCGATTCGAGCGGAGCGGGGGCGCCACATGTCAGTTCCTTCGCGCGCTGCCGACCGGAACCGGCGTCTCCCCCACGATGCGGCGCACGAT
This sequence comes from Agromyces hippuratus, assembly GCF_013410355.1. Taxonomy (NCBI): domain Bacteria; kingdom Bacillati; phylum Actinomycetota; class Actinomycetes; order Micrococcales; family Microbacteriaceae; genus Agromyces; species Agromyces hippuratus. The sequence goes on from NZ_JACCFI010000001.1 coordinate 1,171,973, forward strand.
GGCGTCGATGAGCGGCCCGCTGTCGCGGTCGTGCGCCCCGACCGCACGGCTGGTCGGCACGAGCCGGTGCGCCAGCACCGGCACCGCGAGGGCGTCGACATCGTCGGGCAGCACGAAGTCGCGGCCGTGCATGGCCGCGTGCGCCTTCGCTGCGCGGATGAGCTGCAGCGTGGCTCGCGGACTCGCGCCGAGCCGCAGCTGCCGGTCTTCGCGCGTGGCCCGCGCGAGGTCGACGGCGTACTCCTTGACCGGCTGCGACGTGAAGACGTGCTGCACGGCCTCGATCATGCCGCGGAGCTCGTCGAGGTCGACGACCGGCTCGAGCGCGTCGAGTGGGCTCGACGTCTCTCGGGTCGAGAGCATCGCCAGCTCGTCGGCCGACGACGGGTAGCCCATGGAGATGCGGGCCATGAAGCGGTCGCGCTGCGCCTCGGGCAGCGGATAGGTGCCCTCCATCTCGACCGGGTTCTGCGTCGCGATGACGGTGAACGGCGGCTCGAGCCGGTAGGTCGTGCCGTCGGCGGTGACCTGTCGCTCCTCCATGCACTCGAGCAGCGCCGACTGCGTCTTCGGGCTCGCACGGTTGATCTCGTCGCCGATGACGATGTTGGCGAACACCGGCCCGTGCTTGAACTCGAAGCGCCGGCTCGCCTGGTCGAACACCGAGACGCCGGTGACGTCGCTCGGCAGCAGGTCGGGCGTGAACTGGATGCGGCTGACCGTCGCGTCGACCGAGCGGGCGAGGGTCTTGGCGAGCATCGTCTTGCCCACGCCGGGCACGTCTTCGATGAGCAGGTGGCCCTCGGCGAGCAGCACGGTGAGCGCGCTCGTGACCGCCTCGCGCTTGCCGGCGATGACCGCCTCGACGTTCTGCACGATGGCGGCGGCCCGCGCACCGACCTCGTCGATGCCCATCTTCGTCGCGACGGCGGTCGTCTCGGTCATGGCGTCATCGCCGCCTGGAGGTACTCGGCCACCGCCGGCGGCACGTACGGCGCGACGTCGCCGCCGAGCGCGGACACCTGACGCACGAGCGAACTCGACACGTGCGCGTTCGCCGGGTCGGGGAGGAGGAACACCGTCTCGACCCCCGCGAGATGGCGGTTGACGATCGCCATGGGCGTCTCGTAGGCGACGTCGAGCTGCGATCGCACGCCCTTCACCAACACGGAGGCGCCGACGTCGGTGCAGTAGTCGACGAGGAGGCCCATGCTCCACGAGGCCACGACGATGCGACCCTGGATGCCAGCTTCGGCGATCGAGCGCTCGATGAGCGAGACCCGCTGCGCGATCGGCAGCAGCGCCGACTTGTCGGGGTTGTGCACGACGACGACGTGCAGCTCGTCGTAGAGCCCGGCGGCCCGTTCGATGACGTCGAGGTGGCCGCGCGTGACGGGGTCGAACGATCCTGGGACGACGGCGATCCGCTGCATACGCAACAGCGTACTGCCCGTTCCGCCTCGCGCGAGGGGCTGTGGAGAGTCTCAGCCCTTGCTCAGGTATCCGCTGGTCTCCTCGTCGAGCCGGCGGCGCACCGCAGCGGCGAGCGCCGGGTGCGCAGCGAGCCCGTCGCCGCCGTCGAGCACCTCCTGCGCCATCTCGCGAGCCTCGGCGATGAGGTCGCCGTCACGCGCGACCTTCAACAGCTTGAGCGACGAGCGACCTCCGGATTGCACGGCACCGAGCACGTCGCCCTCCTGCCTCAGCTCGAGGTCGGCCTGGGCGAGTTCGAAGCCGTCGAGCGTGGCGGCGACGGCCTCGACGCGCTGCAGGGCGAGCGACCCTGGCACGGCCGACGTCACGAGCAGACAGAGGCCGGGCACCGAGCCCCGGCCGACCCGGCCGCGCAGCTGGTGCAGCTGAGAGACGCCGAACCGGTCGGCGTCGACGACGACCATGGCGCTCGCGTTCGGAACGTCGACGCCGACCTCGATGACCGTGGTCGCGACGAGCACGTCGATCTCGCCGGCCGAGAACGCGCGCATCGCCGCGTCCTTCTCGTCGGCCGACATCCTCCCGTGCAGGGGTGCGATGCGCGTCTCGGCGAAGCGGGGGTGGGCGCGCAGCTCCGCCAGCACGGCGACGACGGATGCCACGGGCGCCGCGGCATCCGCTCGGCCGTCGGCGTCGCCGTCGCTCGACGCGACCTCGGCACGGCCCTCGGGCCCCTCATCTTCGACGACCTTCGCCTCGATGGCGGGGCAGACGACGAACGCCTGCCGCCCGAGCGCGAGCTCTTCGGCGAGCCGCTCCCAGATTCGCGGACGCCAGGTCGGCCGGATCGCGAGCGGCACGACCTGCGAGGTGATGCCGGCGCGGCCGGCGGGCAGCTCGCGGATGGTCGACACGTCGAGGTCGCCGAACACCGTCATCGCGACGGTGCGCGGGATCGGCGTGGCGGTCAGCACGAGCACGTGCGGCGGACTCTGCCCCTTCAGCCGGAGGGCCTCGCGCTGCTCGACGCCGAAGCGGTGCTGCTCGTCGACGACCACGAGACCGAGGTCGGCGAACGAGACGTTGTCGCCGAGCAGCGCATGCGTGCCGACGACGATGCGGGACTGGCCCGCAGCAGCGCGCAGGAGCGCCTTCTTGCGCTCGGCGAGCGGCAGTTGGCCCGTGAGCAGCGTCGGCACGAGTTCCGCCGCCAGATCGGGCCCGAGCATCTTGGCGATCGATCGCAGGTGCTGGCCGGCGAGCACCTCGGTCGGAGCGAGGAGCGCCGATTGGCCGCCCGAGTCGGCGACGGCCAACATCGCGCGGAGCGCCACGACCGTCTTGCCCGAGCCCACCTCGCCCTGCACGAGCCGGTTCATCGGCACCGGCTCGCCGAGGTCGTGCGCGATCTCGCCGCCGACGTCGAGCTGGTCGCCGGTGAGCGTGAACGGCAGGGCCGCGTCGAACCGCTCGAGGAGGCCCCCGGGCACGGGCTGGCGCGCGGCGGTCGTGTGCGTGCGCAGCTCGGCCCGACGCTCGAGCAGCGCCGTCTGCAGCACGAACGCCTCGGTGAAGCGAAGCGTGCCGCGCGCGCGCTTCCAGTCGCCGTCGCGCTCGGGCCGGTGCACGAGTTCGAGCGCCTCACGATGCGCGAGGAGCGACTTCGCGGCGCGCACCGAGGCGGGAAGCGGGTCGTCGAGCGGGGCGAGCCCGTCGAGCACGAGCTCGATCGCCTTCGCGATCTGCCAGCTCGCGAGCGTGCTCGTCGCGGGGTAGATCGGGATCGGCGCCTCGGCCCAGCGCTTGGCCGCCGCATCGCCGGCCTCGAGCGGCGTGGCGTCGTCGAACAGCTCGTAGTCGGGGTGTGCGAGCTGGCGCTGCCCCTTGTAGTCGCTCACCTTGCCGGCGAAGATGCCGCGACGACCGGGCCGGAGGTCGGCGGCGCGCCAGCGCTGGTTGAAGAAGGTGAGCGTCAGCACGCCCGTGCCGTCGGTGATCTTCGCCTCGACGATCGAGCCGCGGCGAGCGCGCATCGACCGTTCGCCGACCTCGATCACCTCGGCGATGATCGTGATGTTCTCGTCGAGCGGCAGGGTCGCGAGCGCGGTGAGCTCGCCGCGCATGGCGTAGCGCCGCGGGTAGTGCGCGAGCAGGTCGCCGACGGTGCGATGCCCGAATCCGCGCTCGAACGCCTGCGCCGTGCGACCGCCGAGCGCGCCCGACAGCCGGGAGTCGAGGGTGAACGAACCGGGCGCGATCCCGCCCGCGGTCGGCGCGTCGCGCCCGTCGGTGTCGCGCCCGTCGGTCATGGCTCGATCGTAGGCTCCGCCTCCGTCAGCGCGGCGAGCTCCGCCTGCACGTACGGGTCGTCGGGGCGTGCATCCGAGAGCTCGCGCTGCAGTGCGAGCGCCTCGTCGGTACGACCGAGGGTGCGCAGGCACCTGGCGACCGACCAGCGGGCCACGTGGCGCTGTTCGGCGGTGCCGTAGCGGTCGGCGGCGTCGACGGCCTGCTCGAAGTGGGTGAGCGCGCCCTCGGCCCTGCCGCCGTCGTGCATCGTCCAGCCGAGGTTGTTGTGCATCGCGACGCCCCAGCGCAGCAGCCGAGCGTCGCGCACCCCGTCGAGCACGTCGAACCCCTCGGCGGCCCACTCCTCTTCATGCCCCGCGTCGTTCAGCGCGAGCATGTGCAGCGCGTCGAGCACGAGGAACGTCGACCCGGCGAGCGCCGCCTCGCGCACGCCACGGGTGAGCTCGGGCACCGCGTCGGCCGGGCGGCCGGCGGATGCCGCGAGCCGGCCCCGCTCGATCGCCACGCGAGCCCGGAGCTCCGCGGCGTCCTTACCGCCATCGGCGGCGGGAACGCCCGCCGCAACGCTCTCGAGCGCGGCGAGCGCCTCGTCGACGCGGCCCTGGATGCCGATGGCCCTCGCGAGCTGCGTCGCCATCACGGCGCGCAGGTGGGCGGAGTTGCCGTCGTCGTCTGCGGCGTCCCTGAACCGCTCCTCACTGGCTGCGGGGTTCCCGAAATCCCAGAGTCGGTCGATCATCTGCTGTTCGGCGCCGCGGTGTCGGGACGGTTCGGCGGGCACCTGGTCGGTCGAGTCATCCACCCTCCCATCATGGCAGCGCACGGAGGTCGGCCGAGCATGCCGCACATCCACGCATCATGGCAGCGCGCGGAGGGCGGTCGAGCATGCCGCACATCCACGCATCATGGCAGCGCACGGAGGTCGGCCGTTATGCTCGCCTGAGCATGACCCGCATCATCGCCGGATTCGCCGGCTCACTCACCCTCCGGGTGCCGCGCTCCGGCACCCGTCCCACGAGCGACCGCGTGCGCGAGGCGATCTTCTCCGCCCTCGAGGCGCGAGACGCCCTCGACGGCGCCCGCGTGCTCGACCTCTACGCCGGCTCGGGCGCGCTCGGCCTCGAAGCGGCGAGCCGCGGCGCGACCGACGTCGTGCTCGTCGAACGCGCCAAGCCCGCGGCCGAGGTGTGCCGCGCCAATGCCGATGCCTTGCTGAAGGCGGCGAAGGGCGGGCGTCGACCGCACCTCCGCGTGGCGGTGCGCCCCGTCGCCGCGTATCTCGAGACGGCTGCCTCGGGCGTCGACCTCGCGTTCATCGACCCGCCGTACGACCTCGACGAGGTCGCCCTCGCGCGAGACCTCGAGCTGCTCGCGCCCCTGCTGGCAACCGACGCCGTCGTGATGGTCGAACGGAGCTCCCGCTCCCCCGAACCTGCGTGGCCCGCCGGCATCGAACCCGAACGCCGCCGCGACTACGGCGAGACGACCCTGTGGTGGGCGACCACGGCTCAGCCCGACCTGCCGTCCCAGCCCGAGTAGGGATCCCACCCCGTCGAGTCGATCGCGATGCCGTCGACGAAGAGCCGGCCCGCCGTGTCGGTCACGACGCCGATGCGCTCGAACGGTTCGGGCAGCACGGTATCGGCCGGGAAGGTCGCGAGCAGGCCGTGGTCTTCGCCGCCTGCGAGGGCGAGCCGCACATCCGGCCCGAGCGCGCTCGCCGAGAAGTCGATGCCGACCCCGCTCGCCTGGGCGATGCGGCGGGCGTCGCGCGCGAGCCCGTCGGACACGTCGAGCATCGACGTGGCCCCTCCGATCGCCGCGGCGACCCCGGCGGCGACGGGCGGCGACGGCGCCAACTGGGCGGCGACGAGTTCGGGATGCCTGGCGCGCAGCGCCTCGGCCGCGTCGGCGTCGGGTTCGCCAGCGGCATCCGTCGCCTCATCGAACAGCAGGGCGAGACCGCGGGCGGCGTCACCGCGAGCGCCGGCGTGCGCGACGACGTCGCCGGGATGGGCGCCGCTCCGGGTCACCGGCGACCGGCCCTCGAGGTCTCCGAAGGCCGTCACCGCGATCGTCAGCACGGCTGAGGCCGTAAGGTCGCCGCCGACGACGCCGGCTCCCGGGGCGAGCGCCGCGAGTCCCTCACGCAGTCCGTCGGCGATTCCCTCGAGCACCGCGGCGTCGAGCGACGGCGGCGCCGCGATCGCCACCACGAGCGCGGTCGGGCGCGCCCCCATGGCGGCGACGTCGGTCAGGTTCGTCGCCGCAGCCTTCCAGCCGAGCTCGAACGGCGTCGACCAGGCCAGCCGGAAGTCGGGGCCATGCACCATGAGGTCGGTGGTCACCACGAACCGCCCGTCGGCGGCGGCGATCACCGCCGCGTCGTCGCCGGGGCCGAGGATCGCCGCGTCGGCCGGGCGCAACCGCGGCAGGATGCGCGCCAGCGCGGCGTCTTCACCGAGTTCGCCGACGGTACGGGGCAGGGCTGCGGGGTCCGCGCGGTCGGGCTCGTGCATGCCTTCACGCTAGCGTGCGCGCCGGCGACGACGTCCAGCTCCGTTCCGGCTGCTCGCGATAGCCTGAACGGGATGTCCGATTCCTCCGTCGCCCCCCGGTCCCACCCGAGACGCCGCCTGCTCGCCGCCGCCATCGCCGTCGCCTCGACGCTCCTGCTCGCCGGCTGCAGCCAGCCCGTTCCGATCGAGACCGCGCCGCTCGCGAGCGACGCCGCGTGCGCGGCCGTCGTCGTGCGCCTTCCCGACACGCTCGCGAAGGGCACCGAGGCCGAACAGGCCGAGCGCGAGACCAACGCGCAGGGCACCGGCGCCTGGGGCGAACCGGCATCCGTCATCCTGCGCTGCGGCGCCGAGACGCCCGGCCCGACGACCGATCGCTGCGTGAGCGTCAACGGGGTCGACTGGGTGATCGACGAGTCGGATGCCCCGAACTACCTGTTCACGACGTACGGACGCACGCCGGCCGTCGAGGTGTTCGTCGACAACGACGTGGTCTCGGGCACGACCGTCATCACCGAGCTCGCGGCCGCGGTCTCCGTGATCCCGGCCGACGGAGGCTGCACGACGCTCGACGAGACGACGGGCTGAGCCGCAGGGAACGCTACCGGCTGCCCCGCGCGTACCCGCCGTCGATGAGTTCGGCGATGAGGTCGGGGTAGGCGAGCCCCGACTGCTGCCAGCACGTCGGGAACATCGAGATCGGCGTGAAGCCCGGCATCGTGTTGATCTCGTTCACGACGAAGCCCTCGTCGGTCAGGAACACGTCGACGCGCGCGAGCCCCTCGCCGCCGATCGCCTCGAACGCATGGCGCGCGACGCGCTGCAGCTCGAAGAGCTCGCCGTCGCCGAGCTCGGCCGGGCAGATCAGCTCGACGCCGGGGGCGTCGAGGTACTTCGCCTCGAAGTCGTAGAACTCGCGGCCGCTCACGACGACCTCGCCGGCGACGCTCACGCGAACGGGGCTGCCGGCGCCGCCGAGCACGCCGCACTCGATCTCGCGACCGACCACGGCCGCCTCGACGAGCACCGTGCCGTCTTCGGCGAACGCGGTCTCGAGGGCGGCGTCGAGCTCCGACCAGTCGGCCACCTTCGTCACGCCGACCGACGAGCCGGCGCGTGCCGGCTTCACGAACACGGGCAGGCCGAGCGCCTTGGTGCGGCGCTCCCACAGCTCGCGGTTCTCATCGAGCGAGGACCGGGTCAGCGTCACCCACGGCGCGACCGCGATGCCGGCGCCCTCGAGCACCGTCTTCGTGAAGTGCTTGTCCATGCCGATCGACGAGGCGAGCACGCCGTTGCCGACGTAGGGCAGGCCGAGGAGCTCGAGCAGCCCCTGCACCGTGCCGTCCTCGCCGAAGCGACCGTGCAGGATCGGGAAGACCACGTCGATGTCGCCGAGCGAGCGTTCGCCCGCGGCATCCGTGACCTTCAGCTCGCGCGACGACGCGCTCTCGGGCCAGCGCACCCGGCTGCCGTTGTCGACGACCTCGGGCAGGTGCGCCGGGTCGAGCGCGAAGCGGTCGGGGTCGTCGGACTCGAGCACGAACGCGCCGTCATGGGTGATCCCGACCGGGATCACCTCGAAGCGGCTACGGTCGATCGCCCGAAGCACCCCGCCCGCCGTTGCGCAGCTGATCGAATGCTCGCTGGAACGCCCTCCGAACAGCAGAACCACTCTGAGCTTGTCCATCGATCGTCCTTTCGCCCTGAGGCTCGTCGTCTGTTGTGAGGTGCGGCGCGATGTCCTTCGGGTCGAGCGTGCCCGCGAGCACCTGTCGAACCTGTTCGACGATGGGCATGTCGACGCCCATCGCCCGCGCCAGTTCGAGGATCGGCCCGACCGATGCGAGCCCCTCTGTGGTCTGCTGCATCTGATTGACGACGTCGTTCAGGTGGTAGCCCTGGCCGAGCAGCCGCCCGGCCGTGTTGTTGCGCGAGAGCGGCGACTGGCTCGTCGCGATGAGGTCGCCGAGGCCCGCGAGCCCGGCGAGGGTCTCGGGGTGGGCTCCGTAGGCGACCGCGAAGTCGGTCATCTCGACGAGGCCGCGCGTGATGATCGACGCCTTGGTGTTCTCGCCGTAGCCGACGCCGTCGACGATGCCGATCGCGACGGCGATGAGGTTCTTCAGCACTCCGCCGAACTCGGTGCCGATCACGTCGGTATTCACGAACGAGCGGAAGTAGCGGTTGCGCGCAACGGATGCCACGGCCTGGGCCGTCTCGAGGCTCGTCGACGACACGACGGCGGCCGTCGGCTGCTCTTTCGCGATCTCGAGCGCGAGGTTCGGCCCCGAGATCACGGCGATCTGCGCCGGGTCGATGCGCAGCACCTCGGCGATGACCTCGCTCATGCGCTTGCCCGTCGACTTCTCGACGCCCTTCATGAGCGAGACCACGGATGCCTGTGCGTGCAGGTGCGGCGCGATGATCGCGAGGTTCTCGCGCAACGACTGGCTCGGCACCGAGATGTAGACCTGCTCGGCCCCCGCGAGGGCGAGGTCGAGGCGGCTCGTGGCGCGGAGGCCGAGCGGCAGGTTCACGCCCGGGAGGTAGTCGCTGTTGCGCTTGGCCTCCTGGATCTCGCGTGCCAGCTCGGGACGCCGGGCCCACAGCACCACATCGGCGCCGCCGTCGGCGAGGATCTTCGCGAAGGTCGTGCCCCAACTGCCGGCACCGAGCACGGCGACGCGCTTGCCGGTCGCCTTCCGGCCTGCCGCCTTCTTGGCGGGAACTCTAGTCTTCAAGGCGCCCCGTCTCCTTCTGACCGTGCTGCGTCGGATCCCAGCGCGCGGCCGGAGCCGGTTCGCCGCGCACCTCTGCGAGCAGTTCGGCGATCGCGCTCATGAGCTGGTCCGTCGCCTCGAGCAGGTTGCTCTGCGTGAGCGGCTTGCCCCGATAGGCGCTCAGGTCGAGCGGTTCGCCGATGATGACGTCGATGGTCTTGCGGGGGAAGGGGTGGATCTTCTTGCCGTAACGCGGCATGAGTTCCTGCGTGCCCCAGTGGGCCGCCGGGATGAGCGGGATGTCGCGCTCGAGCGCGATGCGCACGGCGCCCGTCTTCCCGCGCATCGGCCACAGGTCGGGGTCGCGGGTGAGCGACCCCTCGGGGTAGACGACGACCATGCGGCCCTTCTCGACGAGCTGCTCCGCCGCGCGGAGCGCCGCGTGGCTCTTGCTGCCTGCGCGCTCGACCGGGATCTGCCCGGAGGTGCGCAGGAGCCAGCCCAGCACGGGGACCTTGAAGAGCGAGGCCTTCGCGAGGAAGCGCGGCGCACGGCCGAGCTTCCACACGGCAGCGCCGATCACGAGCGGATCGATCTCGCTGTAGTGGTTCGGCGCGAGCACGAAGGCTCCCGACTGGGGCATACGCTCCCGACGGTGGAACCGGTAGCGGACCGCGAGACTCAGCGGAGGAAGGGCGATGGCCGCGAGCAACCAGAAGAACGACGGTCGGCGGGTCTCCGAACGCGGCTTCCTGGAACTCGTCGAGATCGTGTCGTCGTGTGGCACTCCCCCATTATCCTTCGAGTTCGAAGTCCGCCCCGAGGAGCTCCAGCTTCGTGATGAAGTTCTCGTATCCGCGAGCGATGATGCCGACGTTCGAGACGGTCGAACGGCCATCGGCCGTCAGCGCCGCGATGAGGTGGCTGAAGCCGCCGCGAAGGTCGGGCACCTCGATGTCGGCACCGGTGAGCTTCGTCGGGCCCGAGATGACGGCGGAGTGCTTGAAGTTGCGCTGACCGAACCGGCAGGGTCGACCGCCGAGGCACTCCTTGTGCACCTCGATCGACGCGCCCATCTCGACGAGCGCGTCGACGAAGCCGAAGCGCTGCTCGTAGACCGTCTCGTGCACGATCGAGACGCCCTTCGCCTTCGTGAGGGCGATCACGAGCGGCTGCTGCCAGTCGGTCATGAAGCCGGGGTGCACGTCGGTCTCGATGATGACGGGCGAGAGCTCGCCGCCGGGGTGGAAGAAGCGGATGCCGTCTTCCTGGATCTCGAAGTCGCCGCCGACCTTGCGGAAGACGTTGAGGAAGGTCAGCATCTCGGCCTGGCGTGCGCCCCCGACGAAGATGTCGCCGTCGGTCGCGAGGGCCGCAGCGGCCCAGCTCGCGGCCTCGTTGCGGTCGAACAGCGCGCGGTGCGTGTAGCCGTCGAGCTTGTCGACGCCCTCGATGCGGATGACCCGGTCGGTGTCGACCGTGATGATCGCACCCATCTTCTGCAGGATGTTGATGAGATCCATGATCTCTGGCTCGATCGCCGCGCCCGAGAGCTCGGTGATGCCGTCGGCGAGCACCGCGGTGAGCAGCACCTGCTCGGTGGCCCCGACGCTCGGGTAGGGCAGCGACACCTTGGCGCCGTGCAGGCCGCCGGGAGCCGACATGCGGATGCCGCTCGGCAGCTTCTCGATGATGGCGCCGAAGTTGCGCAGCACCTCGAGGTGGTAGTCGATCGGGCGGTCGCCGATGCGGCATCCGCCGAGGTCGGGGATGAACGCCTCGCCGAGGCGGTGCAGCAGTGGGCCGCAGAACAGGATCGGGATGCGGCTCGACCCGGCGTGCGCATCGATGTCGGCCATGTGGGCGGTCTCGACGGCCGACGGGTCGAGGATGAGCTCGCCCTCTTCGATGCCCTGCGTCACGCTCACGCCGTGCACCTCGAGGAGACCGCGGACGATGCGGACATCACTGATGTTCGGCACGTCTTTCAGCACGCTCGGAGTGTCGCCGAGGATGGCCGCGACCATCGCTTTGGTGACGAGGTTCTTCGCGCCCTTCAACTCGATACGACCGCGGAGCGGCTTGCCGCCGTTGATCGTGATCTTGTCGACGTTCAACCCGACTGCCGTTCCATGGTTCTTGGCATCCTGCCCGAGTGTGTTCACAGACTCCCTGATTCCGCCGGCTCCCGGATGGGGAGCGTCTTCGGCCGCCACGATTCTCGATGAGACTCGAACTCGGCGATTGCTGCTTCATCTCTGAGGGTGAGCCCGATGTCATCGAGCCCCTCGAGCAGCCTCCATCGAGTGTAGTCGTCGATCTCGAACGGCACCTTCAGCGACCCTACGGTCACTGTTCGCTCAACCAGATCGACGGTGACCTCTATTCCCGGGTCGGCCTCGACGACCTCCCAGAGCCGCTCGACGTCCTCATAGGCGACCTGCGCGGCGAGCAGGCCCTGCTTGCCCGAGTTGCCGCGGAAGATGTCGCCGAATCGCGAGCTGATGACGACGTCGAATCCGAAGTCGCGCAGCGCCCAGACGGCGTGCTCGCGGCTCGAGCCTGTGCCGAAGTCGGGGCCGGCGATCAGCACCTTCACGCCCTGGTGCTCGGGGCGGTTGAGCACGAAGTCGGGGTCCTGGCGCCAGGCGTAGAAGAGCGCGTCGTCGAAACCGGTCTTCGTGACCCGCTTCAGGAACACCGCGGGGATGATCTGGTCGGTGTCGACGTTCGAACGGCGCAGCGGCGCCGCGGTGCCCGTGACGGTGGTGATCTTCTCCATGATCAGTTCCCCTCCCCTTCGGTCTGCAGATCCCAGGGGCTCGAGAGGGTTCCGCGGATGGCGGTGGCAGCGGCAACCAGCGGCGACACGAGGTGCGTGCGGCCGCCCTTGCCCTGGCGCCCCTCGAAGTTGCGGTTCGAGGTCGACGCGCAGCGCTCGCCCGGGGCGAGCTGATCGGGATTCATGCCGAGGCACATCGAGCAACCCGCGAAGCGCCATTCGGCGCCGAAGTCGGTGAAGACCTTGTCGAGGCCCTCGGCCTCGGCCTCGAGTCGCACGCGAGCCGACCCGGGCACGACCATGACGCGCACACCCTCGGCCTTCTGCTTGCCCTTGATGATCGAGGCGAAGGCGCGCAGGTCTTCGATGCGACTGTTGGTGCACGAGCCCATGAAGACGGCGTCGACCGCGATCTCCTTGAGCGGCGTGCCGGGTTCGAGGGCCATGTACTCGAGCGCGCGCTCGGCGGCGGCACGCTCGTGCTGGTCGTCGATCGACGCGGGGTCGGGCACCGTCTCTGAGAGCGAGACGCCCTGACCGGGGTTCGTGCCCCAGGTGACGAAGGGCTCGAGCGTGTCGGCGTCGATGAACACCTCTGCGTCGAACACGGCGCCCTCGTCGGTCGCGAGCGTGTCCCAGTAGGCGACGGCGGCATCCCAGTCGGCGCCCGACGGGGCGTGGTCGCGACCCTCGAGGTACGCGTAGGTCGTGGCATCCGGAGCCACCATGCCGGCTCGCGCGCCCGCTTCGATCGACATGTTGCAGATCGTCATGCGCCCGTCCATCGAGAGCGCGCGGATCGCACTGCCGCGGTACTCGAGCACGTAGCCCTGGCCGCCGCCGGTGCCGATCTTCGCGATGACCGCGAGGATGATGTCCTTCGCGGTGACGCCGGGACGCAGGGCGCCCTCGACGTTGATCGCCATGGTCTTGAAGGGCTTCAGCGGCAGGGTCTGGGTGGCGAGCACGTGCTCGACCTCGCTCGTGCCGATGCCGAACGCCATGGCGCCGAACGCGCCGTGCGTCGAGGTGTGCGAGTCGCCGCAGACCACCGTGATGCCCGGCTGGGTGAGGCCCAGCTGCGGCCCCACGACGTGCACGATGCCCTGCTCCTTGTCGCCGAGCGAGTGCAGCCGGATGCCGAACTCGGCGGCGTTGCGGCGCAGGGTCTCGATCTGCGTGCGGCTCGTCAGGTCGGCGATGGGCTTGTCGATGTCGAGCGTCGGCGTGTTGTGGTCTTCGGTCGCGATCGTGAGATCTGGCCGGCGCACGGGGCGACCCGCCATGCGCAGTCCGTCGAAGGCCTGCGGGCTGGTGACCTCGTGCACGAGGTGCAGGTCGATGTAGATCAGGTCGGGCGTGCCGTCTTCGCCCTGCTTGACCAGGTGCGCGTTCCACACCTTCTCGGCCAGGGTGCGCGGGGCTTCACCCGGCGCGACAACGTTGTTCGTGGGTGCTGCGTTCATGCGTTCGTCTTCCTCAGGTCCAGGGGTCAGCCGACGACAGACTCCGCGGCGGGGAAGGCCTCAGAACGAAGCCCCGCCGCGGCAACGAAGGAGAAGACGTCGTCGTGCGCGCACGTCTTCAGGCTAACACCTCGGAAACGTCGACCCCGCCAGATGACGGCAGGCGGTCACGCGCGCTCGACGTGCACCGCGAATGTGCCGAGTTCGACCCGGTCGCCCGGCGAGAGCACGACGCGCTCACCCGGATCGAGGTCGCGCTCGACGCCGTGCGCATCGGTCACGAGCACGCCGTTCGTCGAGTGCAGGTCGGTGATCGAGAGTTCGGCGCCCTCGAGATCGATGATCGCGTGGGTCTTCGACACCGACTTCGCGGCATCGACGACGGGCACGAGCACCGCGTGCGGCCGCACCGGAACCGGCGCGGGGTCGCGACCGAGCACGAGCGAACCGCCGACCTGGAATCGCTGGCCGTCGTCGAGCGACAGCACCCACGGGCCGTGCGGTGGCGCCTCCCCTTCGGGCAGCACCGGCTGCGGCGGCGGCGCGGGCGCCACCGGCTTGAACGTCGGGAATGCGGCCGGCGCCACGGCGGGCGCGGGCCGCGGCGGCGCCTCGACCGTGTCGGGGATCAACCCCGGAGGCGGAACGATGAACCCCTCGTGCTCCACGGCTCCACTCTAGGGGAGCACGCGACGCCGGCGCAGCCGCCGCGTCATCCCGCTGCCGGTGCAGCGGCCTCGCCGCTTGCGGGCTCAGCGCGCTTGGCCGGTCTTGCGGGCTTGGCCGGCTTCGCTCCCGAGATGTCGACCTGCGCCCAGTCCCGCTTCGACCGGATGCGGAAGCGGCTGAAGAGACGCCTGAGACGACCGGATGCCGCGCGCGCGAGGCCGACCGCCTCGCTCGCCGCGCTCCAGCTCTCGTCGACGACGCTCTGCTCGATCTCCTCGCCTCCGAAGACCGCTCGGTCGGTGGCATCTGCCAGCGGCATCACGCGGATGCCGCTCGCGGGCGCATCGGCGCGGACGACCCGCACGGGCCCCGTGTCGGTGTGCGCTCCGCGCGCATCGCCGAGACCCTGTTCGCGCAACTGACGCTCGATCACCGTGGCCGTCTGCCGGCGGCTGCCGACACGCGGCACGTCGAAGCCGAGCTCGGCGAACTCGTCGGTCAGCTCGTCCCAGGCCCCCGCAACGCGTCGATCTCCCGACCCGCGGTTGCGACGGCGACGGCGACGGCGCGCCTTGATCACCGCGATCACGAGCATCGTGCCGAAGAACAGCAGCAGCGGAATGCCCACCACGCCGGCCGTGATCCAGGCCCAGAGCGGGATGGTGAACGGCTGGTTCTTCTTCTCGTCGTCGCTGTCGTCGATCTCGACCGCGGTGAGCAGGTCCTCGTCCTCGTTGTCGCTCCGCGGAGGCTGGCGCACCTGAGGCTGCGGCTCCGACTTCGGCTTCGGGGTCTGATCCTGCGGGATGTCGGTCTCGTCGGGCGTGGGGTGGAACGCCACCCAGCCGACGTCCTCGAAGGCGACCTCGACCCAGGCCGTGACGTCGTCGCCCACGACTTCGACGGCTTCGGCGTCTTCGCCGATCTGCGGCGCGAATCCCATGACCACCCGGGCCGGATACCCGAGGTACCTCGCCATGAGGGCCATCGCCGAGGCGTACTGCTCCTCGTCGCCGATCATCTGGCTCCGCGTGAAGAGCTCGATCATGCGGTCGGCGCCGTGTCCGGCACGCGAGGGCACGGCGTCGGAGGCGAGGCCATGGCTCAGGAAGCCCTGGGTCTTCAGCGCCGTCTCGATCGCGCGCAACTGCTCGATGGGGGTCTCGGCGCCGCCTGCGAACTCCTGGGCCTTCGCCACGACGACGTCGGGCGTGTTCTCCACCGGTGGCAGGTCGATCATGGCGGCGGGAGTATTGATCAGGTCGTCGTCGTCGATCCCCTTCTGCAGCGTCGCGTCGATCGAGTAGCGGTATTCCTCGTCGACGCCGCTCGTCAGCACCGCGGTGCCGGTCGCGGAGTTGTAGCGCAGGTCGCCCGCGCTGGCGGCGCTCGCCGCGTCGTCGAACGCCAGTCGGGTCGGATACCCGACGCCCGGCAGCCAGACGTCGTCGTAGGCGGCGATCTCGATCTCGGCCGAGCGTTCGGCGCCTGCGCGCATCAGCTCGGGCAACGGCAGGGTCTCGCCGACGAGCTCGAACCCGCCGTCGGAGGAGGCCATGTCGTCGGGGCCGGCGACGTTCCAGAGACGACCGTCGTACGAGTCCATGCTCGCGAGTCGGATGACGTCGCCGGGTTCGAGCCCCTTCGCCGTGAAGAGCGTCGTGTCGGCGAGGTCCTTCGTGTACGCGCGGAAGCCCGCGAGCGGGCTCGGGAACGCGAGCGGGTCGAACGGCGGCGTGATCTCCTCGCGCAGTACGAAGCGATCGGGCTGCGTCGGGGCGAGCGCAGTGCCGGCGAGGGCGCCGACGAGCACCGCGCCGGTGACGAGCATGCCCGTGCCGGCGAACTTGCGACGCCGGAGCCGGGCCGCCCCCTCATCGCTCGCCGCGGGAGCGGCCTGTCGGCGCCAGCCGAGCCAGATGAGCGCGATCGCGGCGAACGCGACGCCGCGGACTCCGGCGAAGTAGGTCTCATCGGTGCCGAGCAGGATGCCCGAGAGGAACAGGAGCGCCGGACCGATGAGCAGCACGGTCGCCCGGAGCGGAGTGCGCCGCACCGTCAGCCAGCGACTCGCGAGCATCGTGCCGACGAGCGCGACCAACCAGGTCGCGAAGTAGGGCACGACCGGGATGTAGTAGGGCGCCTCGACCGGCGTCTGGATGGTGACGATGTCCGCCCAGCCCCACACGGCGCCGAGCGCGAGGCCTGCGAGCGACTCGAGCGTCGGCACCACCCCGAACAACGACTGGGCGGGCATCGTGAGCGCGCTGCCGAAGAGGAAGTAGCCGAGCAGGGCCGCGAGCACGTTCGTGACGACGCCGAGGCGGAGCACGTAGCCGAGCACGCCGAACGCGGTGCCGACGACGAGACCGCCGATGCCGGCGACCAGGAAGTTGTAGTCGCCGAACGAGGTCTCGTAGCCGATGACGCCGAGGAGCGAGAGCACCGAGATGATCGCGACGTCGGGCCAGGCTCGCTTCGGGAACGGCCGGAGGGCGGACGGAGCGACAGGTGCCGGAGCCGCAGGGACCGCGTGCACGGGGGTCGAGGATTCGGTCACGGTCGCACCCGCCGCATCACTCGGGGAAGGTCGCCGATCGCGCCGATCGTCACGACCGTGAGGCCCGACACCTTCGCGATGCGCGACGGCGCACCGAACTCGGCTCGGAACCCGATGGTCTGCGTGTCGAGGCCGAAGACCGTCTCGGCGGCGCGGAATTCGGCGAGAGGCACCTGGGAGCCGCCGACGATCATCACGACGCTCGGCGGCGGCAGGCGCTTCGTCGAGTCCCGCGCGAAGTCGCGCAGGTTCGCATGGTCGCCCGACGTCTCGACCAGACGCGAGGAGTCGTCGAGCAGCGACGTCGGGGTGGCGGTGGAGAGCGGCATCCGCTCGCTCACGATGCTCATGCGGGTGCCGTCGCGCACGACCTGGACGCCGATCGACGCGGTGATGGAGATGGCGAGTTCGAACTCGTCGTCAGAGGCGTACGCGGCGCGGTCGGTCGTGTGCACGATCGTGAGCTGCGACCGGCGGGTCTCCTCGAACTGGCGCACCATGAGCTGGCCGGTGCGGGCCGAGGTGCGCCAGTGCACGTTGCGGAGCGCATCGCCCGGCTCGTAGGAGCGCAGGGCGTGGAAGGAGATGTCGTCGTTCGTGATCGTCTTCGTGACCTCGCCCTCGAGGTCGCGCACGAGGCCCGAGGCGCTCGGCGCCAGCCGGGCCGTCACGGGGTGCACGAAGAGCTCGACCTCGTCGGTCCAGCGCACGGTGCGGCGCAGCAGTCCGAGCTGGTCGCCGCGCACCGTGATCGCGGGGCCGGCGACGATGACGGCACGACGATGCGTCGGCACGGCGAAGAGCTCGTCGTGCTCGGCTCCCGGTGCGAGCACCGGAACCACGAACTCGGCGACGGCGCCGCCGACCGGCAGCTCCATGCGCGACGGGATCGACGGCTTCGCGGCGATGTTCGTCACGAGCATGCGGCCGAGTGCACGCTCGCCCGCGACGACGCGGTGCGGGTTCAGCTCGATGTGCACGCTGAAGTTCGCACGGCCGAAGACGAACGCGACCGCGACGAGGAGCGCGGCGGCGAGCGTCGCCGCGACGAAGCCGAACTCGATCCAGCCGAAGATGCGGCTGAGCGCGAACGCCACCACCGCGCCGGCGAGCACGATCCAGCCGAGGGGCGAGATCACGCTCGTCACCGGCGCCGCGAACCCGAAGACGCGTCCCAGTGCCTGCCCTGACAGCCGGAGCGCATTGCGGACGCCGCCCGCGACGGCTCGCCAGAGACCCCGCAGGGCGATGGCGGTCTGCGAGGGAACGCGCGGAGCGGCGGCCTCCGCGCGTTCGGGCGTGGCGGTACTCGTCATGCCGCGCGGTACGCGGGCGGTTCGATGTCGACCAGCACTCGGCTCACGATGTCTTCGGCGGTGACGCCGGCGAAGTCCGATTCGGGGTCGACGATGATGCGGTGCGCGAGCACGGGCACGGCGAGCTCTCGCACGTCGTCGGGCGTCACGTAGGTGCGGCCCTGCGACAGCGCCCAGGTCTTCACGGCGCGTGCGAGCGCGAGCGCACCGCGCATGCTGACGCCGAGCGTGGAGTCCTTGTGGGTGCGGGTCGCGGTCACGATGTGGTTGAGGTACGCGAGCACGGATGCATCGACGAACACCTCGGAGGCGAGCTGGGCCATAGCCGCCACCGACCCGGGGGCGATGATCGGCGAGACCTTCGAGGCGCGAGCCCGGTTCGAGGAGTCGAGGAGGAGCGCGACGGCGGTGTTGTGGTCGGGGTAGCCGAGCGAGGTCTTGATCAGGAAGCGGTCGAGCTGCGCCTCGGGCAACGTGTAGGTGCCGGCCTGCTCGACGGGGTTCTGGGTCGCGATGACCATGAACGGGCGGCCGACGTCGTGGCTCACGCCGTCGACGGTGACGCGCGCCTCCTCCATCACCTCGAGGAGGGCCGACTGCGTCTTCGGGCTCGCACGGTTGATCTCGTCGGCGAGCACGATCGAGGCGAAGATCGGGCCCTTGTGGAACTCGAAGACGCCCTTGCCCTGGTCGTAGATCGTCACGCCCGTGACATCCGACGGCAGCAGGTCGGGAGTGAACTGGATGCGCGAGTTCGAGCCGTCGAGCGTGTTGGCGAGCGCCTTGGCGAGCACCGTCTTGCCGGTGCCCGGCACGTCTTCGAGCAGCACGTGGCCGTCGCTGAGCAGCGCCGTCACGACGAGCCTGATGACCTCTCGCTTGCCGAGGATCGCCTGGTCGACGTTGTCGACGAGCTTCGCGAAGGCGTCGGAGAACCAGTCCGCCTGTTCCTGTGTCACTGCCATGTTCGATGCTCCTGTTGTCAACTGCATTGTCCGGGTGCGAGCGAGTTCCACGTCGCCCCTGAGATGGAATTCGTCCGGGAGATATTGGTCGGACCGCTGATCTCGACCCAGATGTTGGCGTCACGGCGTACGCCGAGCCAGTTCTCGAGTTTGACGGTGTCGCCGCTGCTCAGCGAGTACGGGCCATCCCAGTTGAAGTCGCTCGTGTCGCCGTTCAGCGACGTGACCATTCGGTGCGAGCCGGGCGTGAATCGTTCGTAGCGCACTGCGACGTGAGTTCCGTCGCCGGCCTTGCAGATCCGCGCCGAGGGCGGCGGCGCCGTGGCCGTCGCCGTGTTCGACAACGTCCACCCGCCGCAGCCGCCCGCGTTGCACGCCTGGACCCTGAAGTTGTGCTGGTAGCCGATGCCGGCGTTCCCGTTGGCGCTGAGCCCAGAGGTCGAGCCCGACTTGGTGCTGTTCAACACGAACTGCCAGTTGTAGTGCGTGATGGGGCTGCCGTTGGCCGACGCGGCACCCCATGTCAACCTGATGTCGCCGGAACCATCGCTCGAGGCCCAGAGGTTGGCCCAAGGCGGAGCGGACGGCTTGCCGAACGGCGTCACCGAGTCGCTGGCCTGCGATGGAGCCGATTCGCCGATCTTGTTCGTCGCGGTGACGGTGAACTTGTACGAGGTGCCGTTTGAGAGTCCGCCGATCGTCTGCGTCGAGCCGGCGTCGTCGGCGCCGAAGCGCTTGCTGCCGCCCGACCAGCTCACCGTGTACCCGGTGATCGGCGAGTTGTTGCTCGCCGGCGCGTTCCAGCGGACGGTCGCCGATTCGTCGCCGGTCCCCACGGCGGGCTTGCCGGGCGCATCCGGTGGGGCGCGCACGATGACGGTCGCCCGGCCTGCCACTTCTCGGGTCGGGTCCTTCGTGCCGTCCTGCACGCGATAGACGATGCTCAGCTCGCCGGTGAACGACGGCCCCGTCGTCACGGCGATCTCGGTGGGCGTGAAGCTCACGCTCGCGGCCGATCCGACCGAATCCTGATCGATCTGAGCGTCGATGATCACAAGCGGGGTGTTCTCGGCGGCGAAGGGATTGAGGTCGTTGGCGAGCACGTCGATCGGCAGTGTCTTCGACCGGAGCATCTCCTCGGGCCCGTCATCGCGCAGTACAGCCTTCGGTCGAGACGAGGTCACCACCTCGACGTCGATCGAACCGGGTACCGAGAACTCCTTGTAGTCGACCGTGAACGTCAGCGTCGTCTTCGTGCCGGGCTGCACGCCCAGCGGTGAGCCGACGGTCAGCGTCGAGCCACTGATGGCTGCCGTGAAGTCGGCGTTCTGGCCCTGCAAGCCGTTGTACGTCAGTTCCTGCAGCGCCTTGTCGCTCGGGTGTCCGCTCGACTGGCGCAGATCGATCTCCTGGGGCGTCTCCCCCGCCTCGACCTTGACGGTGCGCGGAGTGAACGTCGGTGGCACGTCTTCGAAGTTCGGATCGCCGACCGTGACCGGGATCGTGAGGAACGCCTTCTTGCCCTTCGGATCGTTCGCATCCTCACCGTCCGTGACTTCGAATGTGACGGTCGACTGGCCGCGGAAGTCCTTCGCCGGCGTGTACGTGAGCGTGGACGCATCCGTCATCGGCGATGATCCGTCGCTGTTGGACGCCGTGGCGGAGAGGATGCGAGCGGGCTTGCCCGACGGGACGATCACGATGTCGCCGATGTTCCAGGAGATCGTGCCGTTCATGCGCACGATCTGCGGTCCGAGCTCTGCGAGGTACGGGGGCGGGAAGGACTTCTCCTCGTCCTCCTGCTTCGCATCGTCGGGGTCGGCTTTCGGCGGCACCACGATGAACGCCATGGCCGAAAGCTCGTCGACCTCGTTCGTGAGCCGGTAGGCGATCGCCTGTCGCTTCGACGTCGGCCGCACCTTGACGGTGCCGTCGGTCATCACCTCGGCGTTCTCGGCGTTGGGGCCCTCGACGGCGACCACGAGGTCCTCGACGAGGCCGCCCGGGTTCTGCGCGTCCTTCAGCGGATCGACCGTGACGGACTTGCCATCGACGACCTGCTTCGGCTCGACGACCTGGTCGTGCGCCGTCGGCGGTTCGATCTTCGCGTCTTCGGCCACGAGCACCTGGATGAACGCGCCGTCGGCGCCGCCGTGCCCGTTGGTGATCTCGTACCGCACCGAGTTGCCGCCCTCGGAGTCGGGAGCCTCGACCAGCACACGGTTGTTCTTGACACTCGCGGTGAGTCCCTCGCCGACCTCGGGGAGCTTCTTCTGCACCTTGATCCGGTAGCCGCTGGGGTCGGAGTCGTTGGCGAGCACGTCGATCGCTGCGCGACGACCCGGACGCAGCTCGACGACGTCGTCGACGGCATTCGGCGGCAGCACCACGGCTGGACGCGGGATGACCCCGATGCGGATCGTGCCAGTCGCCGTCTTGCCCGCCGTATCGGCCACCTCGTATGTGAACGACTCGGTACCGGCCGCACCGGCGTGGGCCTCGTAGCTGATGTACGTGCTGCCGGTCTCGACCACGCGGCCGAGCGACGGCGGCGTCGTGATGCCGACGAGGGTCACGGAGTCGCCGTCGGGATCGATGCCGTCGAGCGGCACGTCGATCTTGAGTGCGGTGCCTTCGAACGTGCGCGACGTGAGCGGCAGCGGGAGCGGAGGCCGGTTCGACTTCGCATCGGGGCCGACGACGGTGAAGCGCACCGTCGCGGTGGCCGACTGCTCGTATTCGTCGACGACCCGGTACCCGGCCGTGTACACACCAGGCTTCTCCGGCGCTTGGAATCGCACGGTCTCCCCGGCGACGAACACGAGACCGCCCGCGTCAGAGGTGTCGGCGAGCTCGGGGTCGAGCGTGAGCGGCGCGGCATCCGGGTGGTAGTCGTTGTCGAGCACGGAGGCCGTGGCGATGTCGCCGGCGCGAACCGTGATCGCATCGTCGACCGCGACCGGGGGCTGGTGCTTGACGAGCGGCGGCACCGGAACCACGGTGACGGTGCTCGTCGAACTCGCAACGCCGTCCGAGACGGTGTAGGCGAACTGCAGCTGCTCGGTGAGCGCTTCGGACGCGGTGATGCGGGTGACCGTGTTGTTCAGCACCTCGACCGAGAGCAGATCTCCGGATGCCTCGGTGTCAACCGTCTGCACGGCGAGCACCCGTCCGCTCGGCGACACGTCGTTGGAGAGCACCGGGAGGGTCGTCGGCTGGCCGGGACGGAGGTACGCGGTGTCCTTCACCGCGATCGGGGGCGGCGATGCTCCCGGAGCCTCCTTGACGTCGACGCGGATGAGTCCCACGCTCGTCGCGGCGCCGGCGCCGAGGTCGTACAGGAAGATGTGGCTGCCGACCTTGTCGGAGCTGAACGAGATCACGCCGCGCTCGAGGTTCGGCTCGACGGACGCACCCGACGGCGTGTCCGTGACGCCGAGGAGGGCCAACGGCTCGCCGGATGGGCTGAGGTCGTTGACGAGCGGCTCGATCAGCACGGACTCGCCGGCGAAGACCTCGGCGAAGTCGGGCGTGCCGACCGGATTCAGCGCGCCCGGTTCCTTGACCTCCACGGTCAGCACACCGGCCGAGGTGACCGTGCCGTCGGAGACGACGAACTGCACCTCCTTCGTGCCGAGCTCACCGGTCTTGTGCTCGAACGTGACAAAGCCGTCGGGTGCGAAGCGGACGGAGTCGCCGGTGGTCGGCGAGGCGCTCACGAGGAATACGTCGTCGCCGTCGGGGTCGATCCAGTCGCTGAGCACGTTGTAGCCCATCGACTTGCCCTGCTCGACGCTGATGGCGCCCTCGCGGATGGCGACGGGCGGGTTGTTCTCAGCAGTCGGACGGATCGTCACGTCGACGTGGGCCTGTGCGACCCCGAGCCGGCCGTCGTCGGCGGTGTACTGGAACGACACCGTGCCCGCGGCTCCCGGTGCCGGGGTGAACTGCAGGGCTCGGCCGCCGTCGATGACCTCCAGCTTTCCCGACTCCTCCGCGATCTCGCCGACGTTCGTCGCGGTGAGCACGTCTCCATCGGGGTCGGTGTCGTTCTCGAGCACTTCGAGCAGCGTCGTACGGCCCGGCCGCACGCCGAACTCGTCGTCGCGCGCGGTGGGCGGACGGTTCGTCTCACTGCGTTCGGCGAGGGTGTCCTCGAAGGTCTGCTGGGAGGCCTTCTCATCGCCTTCCTCAGCGTCGCTCTCGTCGGGAGGGGTGACTTCGTCCCAGTTGTCGACGAGGCGCATGTTGGAGTCGACGAGCCACACGTTGCCGTTCGACAGGTTGTTCAGTGCGATAACGCTGCGGTTCACGCGGAACTCGAGGCGCGAACCGGCGGTGACCTGGTCGATGGTCTGCACGACCGGCTCCCGCCCGTCGCAGGCGCTGACGTATCGGCCGACGCCCGCCCACGCCCCGTGGGCGCAGCCGTCGAGCCAGACCGGGCTCGCGACCTCGGCCTCCGTGGTCGGAGCGTCGATGTCGGCGCCGATCGATTCGACGTCACCGCCCGCGAGCGGAACCCGAAGCAGGCCCTCGCCCGTCGCGAGGAGAACCGAATCGTTCTCGGCGCCGACCTGTTGGATCTTGAGGGCCGTCTCATCGAGCTGCCGCGCGCTGCCCCCGATGATGAGCGCGTTCTTCTCGGTGTCGAGCACCACCGGCTCATCACCCACGATCGACAGCTGATGCTCGCCGATCGCCGGGAGCTCGCTCGTCTCGGGCGCGCTGCCCGGCGACGTGATCTTCACGAGCTCGTCGTCGGCAGCGGAGCTCGCGTAGACGACGCCGTCGTTCGACACCGCCACGTGGGCACCCTTGCCGAGTTGCGCGATGGGCTCGGTATCGGCCGGGTTCAGCTGCAGATCGCCCGCGGCGCCCGTGACCCAGAGTTCGCCCTTCGGCGAGATGATCGCGAGCGTCTGGCCGCCGTGGTCGACCTCCGACCCCGGAGGTGCGGCGATGCCCTGGCCGAGCGTGGTGAACGCGGGGTCGATGCGCTCGATCGAGCCGAGGCTCTCGTCGTAGAGGAAGACGTCGTCGCCGTCCTGCAGCACGTCGAACGCGTTCGATGCGGTGTTCACGGCGGCGTCGAGCTCTTCGATCTGCCGGTTGAGTCGACCCGCGAGCAGTTCCTTGCCGTTGGTGACCCAGACCTCGCGAGCCGCGAGGTCGACGTCGGTGACGGGGAAGCCCTGGTGGAGCACGGCGAAGGTGAGCGGAACACCGGCGAGCAGTGAGATCGCGACGGTCGATGCGGCGGCCTTGCGTGTGCGCATCCACGACGCGAAGGTACTCACTCCGTCACTCCCCTGTTTCGCTCGATCTCGGGACCGGCGCCGAGCTCAACCCCCACACCGGGGTACACGGTAACACGATCGCGGGCGGAGTCCACATGGGGAGGACTCCCCCCGTCGCAGAGCCCTCTTCGACTGCGGGCGATGCCCCCGCTCAACAGTCGGGCACCGTGCGCTCGCCACGGTTCGTGTGCGCGGCCAGCACGAACCATCCGTTGTAGACCCCGCTCGCCTGGGTCATGTAGAAGTAGCTGTCGCCCCAGCGTTGCGACCGGCAGACCGCGTCGACGACCGTGCCGGCCGAGATCATGCCTGCGGGGTTCATCGTGCATCCGCGCTCGGCGTTGGTCGGCGGGTTCGTATAGGTCTCGTTCGGCTCCGGGCACGTGCTCTGCGTCACCGTGGTGCCGTTGACCGGAACCCAGGGCGCGCTCGGCGTCGCCGTGCCCGACATGGTGCGGGGTCCGCATCCGGCGACGTTGCACGCAGCCACGAAGTACCGGGAGCCCGACCCGTTCGCACCGGTCGCCGACGCAGTGGTGCCCGTCGCCGTGCCCGAACCGCCCGGAGTCCCCTCGAAGGTCCACTCGTAGCGCGAGATGCCGCGTCCGCCGTCGTCGGTGGGCGCCGCCCAGTTCAGCGAGAGTCGCGCGTCGCCCGTCGCCGACGCCACGAGGTTCGCGCTCGCGGGTGCGCCCGGCAGGCCGAACGGCGTGCCGGACGCGCTCGACGGCGAGGCACCCGACGTGCCGATGCCGTTGGTGGCCTCGACCTGGAAGCGATACGCCGTGCCGTTCGCCAGGCCCGAGATCACGTGCACGAGGCCTGCGGCATCGGCGGTGAAGTCGGAGCTGCCTCCGTTCCACGACAGTCGGTAGCCCGAGATCGTCGAGTTGTTGTCGGGCGGAGCCGACCAGCGCACGCTCACCGCGCCGTTCTGCTCCGAGACGACCTCAGGCGCCTTCGGTACCTCGGGCCGATCGCGAACGGTCACCATGACCCGGCCCCGGGTCTGACGCGTCGGATCCTTCGTCGCGTCCTGGATTCGGTAGATCACGCTGAGGGTGCCCGTGAACGAGGCGCCGGTCTGCACGGTGATCCCCGTCGACGTGTGGGTCACCGACGCGCTCGAACCGACATCCGTCTGGTCGATCTCGGCGGCGACGACCTGCAGCGCCGTTCCAGGGAACGGATTGACGTCGTTGGCGAGCACGTCGAGCGTCTGCGAGTCGCTGCGGAGCATCTCGAACGGTCCGTCGTCGAGCGCCTGGGGCTTCGCGCGGGTCGACGAGACGACGGTGACGTCGACGTAGCCCGGCACGGTGAACTCGCCGAGCACGACGTCGAACGAGAGGCGCGTCGCCGTTCCCGTCGCGACACCGAGCGGAGCGGAGGCGGTCAGGATGCCGCCGGCCACGGTCGCCTCGATCTCCGGCGTCGTGCCGCGGAGGTTCGCATAGCCCACGCGTTCGAGCATCGCCGGGTTCGGGTGATCGGTCGATGCCCGGAGATCGATCGCGAGCGGAGCCTCGCCGGCCTCGATGGTCTCGGAACGCGGAGTGAAGACGGGCGGGGTGTCGGCGAACTCGGGGTCGCCGACGAAGACCGGGATGGTGAGGAAGACGTTGCGCCGGTCGCCGGACTTCGCGTCGGCCCGGTCGGTGACCTCGAACGTGACCGACGCCTCGCCGCGATAGTCCCGCTTCGGCACGTACTGCAGGGTCTGCTCGTCGACGAACGACGACTCCGCCCAATTCGTGCTCGTCGCGCTGAGCGATCGCACCGGGCGACCCGACGGTGCCACGACGATGTCGGAGACCTGCCAGGAGATCCGCCCGTTCATGGGCACGACGATCCGGTCGAGATCGGCGAGGTACGGGTCGGCCGCGTCCTCGCCGGCGGCCGGAACGACGATGAACGCCATCGCGTCGAGCTCGTCGAGCTCGTTCGTGAGCCGGAACGCGACGGCGAACCGGCGCGAGCTCGGCCGCACCTCGACGCTGCCGTCCTGGAGGATCGTCGCCCGGTCGGCGTTCGGCCCCTCGAGTTGCACGGTGAGGTCGTCGACGACGCCTCCGGGGTTGGTGGCGTCGCGCAGGGGGTCCACCCGCACGGTGTCGACGCCCGCGACGTCGGCCGGCTCGACGACCTGATCCGATGCGGTCGGGGGCTGCACCGTCGCGTCGTGCTTCACGACGACCTGCACGAACGCCGTGTCGGCGCCGCCGTGCCCGTTGGAGACCTCGTATCTCAGGGTGAACGCGCCTTCGTGCTCGGGCGCGGTGACCACCACTCGGCGACGGTCGTCGATCTCGGCCTCGAGAGCGTCGTCGACCTGCGGGAGGTCGACGACGCCGAGCGCTCGTCCGCTCGGGTCCGAATCGTTCAGGAGCACCTCGACGGACGCTCGACGACCCGGTTTCATCTCGATCGCGTCGTCGACGGCGTTCGGCGGTGCCGCGGTCTCGGGTGGCGGGATCACGCCGATCCTGATCGTCCCGGTGGCGCGTTCGCCGAGCGCGTCGTGCACCTCGTAGGCGATCGAGTCGGTGCCGCTGGAGCCCTCGAATGCCTCGTACGTGATCGACGTGCTCGTCTGTTCGACGACGCGGCCGAGCGTCGCCCCGCCGAGCACCCCGGTGAGCACGAGCGAATCGCCGTCGGGGTCGAGTCCGTCGAGCGGGATGTCGACGGTGACGGCGGAAGCTGCGAACGTGCGCGAGGTGAGCGGCGGCAGCGCCGGTCCGGTGTTCGCCGCATCGTCGCGGGCGACGACGGTGAAGGCGATGCTCGCGCGCGCGGTCTGCTCGAAGTCGTCGACGACGGCGTAGACCGCCGTGTAGGTGCCGGGCTCCTCAGGCGCCTGGAAACGCACCCGGGAACGATCCACGAAGGCGACGCCGCCGCCGAGTTCCGTCGAGGCGAGCTCCGGCAGCACCCGCATCGCGGCGGCATCCGGGTGGTAGTCGTTGCCGAGCACGTCCACCGTCGCGATGTCGCCGGCACGCACCTTCGCCGTGTCGTCCACCGCGACCGGCGGCTGGTGCTTCACGAGCGGGGGCACCGGAACGACGGTGACGGTGGCGCTCGACGATCCGCTGCCGTCGGAGACCGTGTATCGCAGTTGCAGCTGCCGGTCGAGCGCCTCGGCCGCGGTGATGCGCAGGGCGGTGTTCGTCAGCACCTCGACCGACACGAGATCGTCGGTCCCGGTGGCATCGACGGACTGCACGGCCAGCACACGACCCGACGGGGACACGTCGTTCGCGAGCACCGACACCGTGGTCGGCTCCCCCGGACGGAGGTACGCGGTGTCGACGACGGCGATGGGCGGCGGGTCCGCTTCGGGCTGCTCGACGATGCGCACGCGAATGAGGCCGACGCTGACGGATGACCCTGCGCCGAGGTCGTACAGCACGGTGAAGTCGCCGGGCTCGGGCGAGGAGAACGCGATCGTGCCCCGCTCGAGATCGGGCGTCGCGGTGAGGCCGCCCGGGACCTCGTCGATGCCGAGCAGTGCGAGCGGCGCGCCCGACGGGCTGAGGTCGTTCACGAGCGGCTCGAGGACCACGGTCTCGCCGGCGAAGCCCTGCGCGAAGTCCGGCGTGCCCACGGGGTTCAGCGCTCCGACGGCCTGCACGTCGACGGTCAACGTGCCGGAGGCGGAGGTCTGCCCGTCGGAGACCGTGTACGCGACCTCCTTGAGCCCGAGCTCGCCGCTCCGATGCTCGAAGGTGACGAATCCGTCGGGGCCGAAGCGGACCGTGTCGCCGCCAGTCGGCGACGCGTTCACCAGGAACACGTCGTCGCCGTCGGGATCCGTCCAGTCGGACAGCACGTTGTAGCTGATCTGCTGCCCCTGCTCCACGCCGACCGCCGCCTCCCGGGAGGCTGCCGGGGCCGCGTTCTCGCCGGCCGGCACGATCCGGACGTTCACCGCCGCCTCGGCGGCACCCGAACGCCCGTCTTCGACCGCGTAGCGGAACGACACCGTTCCGGTGGCGCCCTCAGCCGGCGTGAACTGCAGCGCACGACCGTCGTCGATCAGCTCGAGGCGGCCGAGCGATGCCGCGACGTCGGGCACCGATCTGATGGTGAGCACGTCGCCGTCGGGGTCGGTGTCGTTCTCGAGCACCTCCAGCAGCGTCGTGCGATCGGGGCGCACCCCGAACTCGTCGTCACGCGCCGTCGGCGGGCGGTTGGACTCCGTGCGCTCCGCGAGCGTGTCCTCGAACACCTGCTGGGCGCTCTTCTCGTCGCCCTCCAGCTCGTCGGACTCCTCGGGCGGCGTGACCTCCTCCCAGTTGTCCACGAGGCGGAGGTTCGCATCGACGAGCCAGGTGTTGCCCGAGTTCAGGTCGTTCAGCGCGACCACGTCGCGGTTCACCCGGAACTCGAGCCGGGCGCCGACCGTGACGGGTTCGATCCGCGACTGCAGCGGCTCGGCGTCGCGGCACTGCGAGACGTACGACGACGACGTCGCCCATGCCGCGTGCACGCACCCCTCGACGAGCACCGGCGCGGCGACCTCCTCTGCCGCGCGGGCCGGCTCCGACCCCGCGGCATCCACGTCGATCTCGCGCACCGGCGCCCCGTCGAGCGGCACCGCGAGGAGCGAGGCGGCGCCGGCGACGTACGCCGTGTCGTGCTCGGGGCCGGACTGCTGCAACCGCAGCGCTTCGCCGGGCAGCTCGATCTCGCGCCCCTCGACGAGCAGCACGTCGCGGTCGGTGTCGAGCACGACCGCGCGGTCGCCGACCGCGGCCAGCTGGTGCGCTCCGAACTCGGGCAGGTCGATGGCGAGCGGTGCGCCTCCGTCGCGGGCGAGCCGGTGCAGCTCGTGCGCTCCGGGTTCGGTCACGAACGTCGTGCCGTCGGCGCCGACCGCGACCTCGGCGTCGGCCCCGACCTCGATCGCGGGCTTCGCGCCCGCCGCATCGAACGACAACTCGCCGCCCGCGGGGATCGTCCAGAGCTCGCCGCGCGGCGACAGCACGGCGAGCACGTCGCCGCCGAACGCCACGCGCGACCCGATCGGCACCTCGACGCGCTGCGTCAGGGTCGTGAAGGCGGGATCGATCCGCTCGATCGACCCCGCGTCGCGATCGTAGAGGAAGACATCGGCCCCGTCTTGGAGCACGTCGGCGCCGTTCGACTGCGTCGCGACGGACGCGTCGAGCTCCTCGATCTGGCGGTTCAGGCGGCCGGCGAGCAGTTGCTCGCCGTTGGTGACCCACACCTCGCGCGCCCGCAGGTCGGGATCGGTCACCGGGAACCCGCGGTGCATGGCCGCGACCGTGACCCCGCCGACGGCCATCAGCGACAGCACCACGCCCGAGGCGAGCCCCTTGCGGGCTCGCAGCCAGGCGATCGGGCTCACTCCGCGGCCGCGTCGAGCAGGGGCAGGTCGTCGATGCTCACGAGGCGCGTCGCGACGGCGTACTCGACGAGCCGGGCGCGACGGTTGGTCGCCAGCTTGCCGCGACCGCCGCGCAGACCGTCGACGCCGATGCGGTCGAGCTTCTCGCAGACGTTGTCGAGCTTGCGGTTGAAGGTCGTCATGCTCCAGCCGAGCCGGGCGGCGGCCTCGGCAGAGCTCGGAACGAGTGCCCGCCCGCCGGCCGGCTGCGACAGGACGTTCTCGGCCAGCGAGACCACGAGCAGCCGCTGGCTCGAGGTGAGCGTCACGGGGAGGATCGTCGTCCCCCCGTCGGTGGGTGCCGCGGTGAGGGAGGTGTTGTAGAAGTCCTCTTCGGCGTGCACCGTGAAGTCGTACGTCGTCGCACCTGCGCTGAACATCACGTGCACCGTCTGGAACACGAGCGGCAGCTTCGCGCCGGGAGCGAGCCATGCCTGCACGCTGCCCGTGGCATCGGAGATCGTGGCCGAGAGGATCTGGCCGACGTTGGAGAGCCACCAGAGCCCGTACTCCGCCGAGAGCGTGAGGAACGTGCGATGCAGGTACGGGTTGTCGTCGATCGTGAGGTCGGACTCGCGACCGATCGTGAAGGGCGCTCCGACCTCGACGGTGTAGGTCTCACCGCAGTACTCGACGCGCAGCGGTCTCACGGCGTGCACCCCGTCGCCGACTCGGACAGCTTGCTGCCTCGCTGCACCTGCACCTCGATGCAGGTTCGGATTCCGGACGAGGTGCCCTCGACGGTGATCGTCGACCCCGTGGAGACCTGCGGGTCGCCCGAACCGTCGGAGAGCCGCCAGCGATAACGGTCGTCGGCTTCGGGTTCGGCGTGCGACACCTCGAACGTGACGCTGGAACCGTCGGCGCTCGCGACGCCGGAGGAGACCACGGGCACCGGGATGCTCTGCCCGACGACGGCGTTCTCGCCGCCCGGACCCGTCGTCTCGACGGCGATGGGCCGCACCAGGGAGCCGGACATCGCGATCGCGATGCCGATCACGGCCGCGACGACGACGCCGGCCACGATGGCGACGATGAGGCCGACCCGATTGCGCCGCGGTGCTCCGGATGCCTCGGGCGACGCGCCCAGCGTGCCCACCGCGCCGGCGGGAGCGCCGGCACCCGCGTGGGCGCCGTGGCCGACCGGGCGCACGATGGTCGAATCCGGTGCGGTCGTCGCGTGCGGCGACGGCGCTCCCCCGGCACCCGAGGGCCGCACGATCGTCGAATCCGGCACCTCGACGGCTCCCGGACGACGCACCACGGTGCCGTCGTCGACGAGCGCCCCCGAGGCGGGCACCACGGGAGCCTGCGCCTGGATCTGCTGCGGCGAACGCGCCCGGGTGGCATCCTCATCGCGCGGCGGCGTCCGCGGCGCCTGCGGCGCCTGCGCGTCGACCGTGCGCACCGAGCGGGCGCGCGTGGCATCGTCGTCGTCGGGCTCGGCCTCCTCGCGGGCACTCGCGAGGTTCGGCACCTCGATGTTCGTGGCGGCGTAGCCGAGTTCGAGTTCGACGCGCTGCAGCGCCCTGGCGAACTCGACGGCGCTCGGGTACCGGTCGTCGCGTCGGCTGGCCATGCCCTTGGCGAGCACGGCGATGAGGCTGCGCGGCACGTCGGAGCGGTCCATCGGCGTGATCGCCCCGCGTTCGATCCGCCCGATGAGGTCGAGCGAGCCGTTCGATCGCCCGGGGATCTCGAACGGGGTGCGCCCCGCGATCAGCGTGTGCACGGTCGCCGCGAGCGAGAACACGTCGCTGCGGGTGTCGGGGCGCGGATCGTCCTCGAACATCTCGGGAGGCGACCACGGCACGCTCATGCCGACCGCGGAGGGGCCGGACGCGGTGCCGGAGGCGAGGTCGCTCGCCGTCACCGTGTGCACGGGCAGTTCGCCCTCGAGGTTCGACGAGATCCCGAAGTCGGTGAGGGCGGGCCAACCGTAGTCGTTCGTCAGCACGTTCGCCGGCTTGATGTCGCGGTGCAGGATGCCGGCGGCGTGGGCCGTCGCGATCGCGCCGGCGAGGCGCACTCCCGTGCGCAGCGCGTCTTCGATCGACAGCGGTTGCCGCTTGTACCGTTCGGCGAGGCTCGGGCCGGAGCAGTACTCCATGACGAAGTACGGGCGCCCGTCGGCCGAGACATCGGCGTGGAAGATCGTGACGATGAACGGATGCGCCGACAGCTGCGCCATCAGGTTCGCCTCGGCGACGAACTGCGCCTTGGTGTCGCGGCCGAGGCCCTCGGCGAGCAGCACCTTGACCGCGACCTTGCGTCGCGGCAGCTTCTGCTCGTAGAGGAAGACGTCGGCGAACCCGCCCGACCCGAGCAGTCCGTGCGCGGCGTAGCCGGGCAGCTCCGGCGGAGTGGACGGGGCGCGACGCATCAGCCGCCCACCACTTGGATGGTCCAGCCGCCGCCGAGGTCGACGACGGTGCCGGTGAGCACGGGGGTCGGCTCGCCCGATCGCAGCTTCACGGGGGCCTTGCCGGGCGCCACGACGTGGGTGCCGTTGCGCGAGTGCAGGTCGGTGATGACGACGGTGTCGCCCTCGAGGGCGAGCCGCACGTGGCTGCGCGAGATGTCGGGGTCGCCGAGTCCGATCGTGATGAGCCTCGGGATGCGACCGCCGGACACCTTGCTCACGCTCGGGGCACGTCCGAGCACGACCTCGTGGCCGATCGATTCGAGGGTGCCGTCGGGCATCCGGATGCTGGCCTGAGCCGCAGGGGCGGCCGTCGCCGCCGGCGCTCCCCCGGACGGGCTCGCTGCCGCCCCGCGGGCCGCACGCTCCTCGCGGAGCCGCCGGATGTCGATGCTCGCGACGGTCATCCCGTCGTGGTCGCCGTCGACGGGTTCCGCCACGGCGACGACGGCGGGCGGCCCTGCGGGCAGTCCGTTGGCGAAGGAGGAGGAGGATCCGGCGATCGTCTCCTCATCGGGCACCATCGTGAGTTCGACCGGCACGGTGACGCGGGCGGGCGGCGGCGCCGGTGCTGCCGGGGGCTCCGGTGCGGGCGCAGGGGCGGGCTCGGGCGCAGGGGCGGGCTCGGGCGCGGAGACCGGAGCGGCCGCAGCAGCCGGCGCAGGCGCCGGGGCCGACACGGAAGCAGGGGCGGGAGCCGCCGCTCCGGGCCGGGGCTCGGGCGCGACCGCTTCGACGCCCTCGGAGACGATCGAGCGCAGCGGCACCACGGCTTCGACGACGGGCAGCGCCGGCGCCGAGGCATCCGCACCGCCTTCGACGACGATCTCGATCGAGGAGGCGCCGTCGAGCACGCGCTCGACCCAGGTCGACACGCCCGCGTCGTGGATCTCGTCGGACGCGGAGCGCACGCTGACAGGGCCGCGCACGACGACCCGCGCAGTGCCGGCCTCCTCGTCGCGCACCACGAGGGCGAACGGCGGCGTGGCGGCGAGTCCCTGCGCGGTGAGCCGGTCGAGCACCAGCGAGGTCGGGTCGCCGGTGCCGAGCTCGGGCCAGAGGGCGGTGAGCCGATCGGTCGCATCGGCGCGGACGACGAGGATCACTCCGCCGCGAACGGCGGCGAACCACGCCGCCTCGGAAT
This sequence comes from Agromyces hippuratus, assembly GCF_013410355.1. Taxonomy (NCBI): domain Bacteria; kingdom Bacillati; phylum Actinomycetota; class Actinomycetes; order Micrococcales; family Microbacteriaceae; genus Agromyces; species Agromyces hippuratus. The sequence continues at coordinate 1,204,999 of NZ_JACCFI010000001.1, forward strand.
CATGCCGGTACGTCGCCATCTCCGCCTCCCCCAGTGCGCGGCCGTGTCTCCTCGACCGCTCTCGACAGCCTCCCGCGCCGATCGCGCGTGGTCTCGTCATCGTCGTCGTCGGCCCCGAGCACGGACTCGACGACGATCGCCGTCACGTTGTCGCGACCGCCGTGCGCGAGCGCGAGGTCGACGAGCTCGCCGGCGAGCCCCGCCGCATGCCCCGCGTCGCCCGCGAGGATGTGCGCGATCGAGCGATCGTCGACCTCCTTCGTGAGGCCGTCGCTGCAGACCAGGAACACCTGGCGCCCCGCGGCGGGGATCAGCCAGACGTCGGGGTCGACGAATTCGTCGGCGCCGAGGGCCCGCGTGATGACGTTGCGTTCGGGGTGCCGTTCGGCGTCTTCGGGCTGGATCAGCCCCGCGTCGACGAGTTCCTGCACCGCGGAGTGGTCGACGCTCAACTGGTCGAGGGTGCGGCCGTCCCAGGCGTACACGCGCGAGTCGCCGATGTTGAAGACCATCCAGTGGAATCCGGCGCCGTCGCCGGCATCGACGAGCGCGACGCCCGACAGGGTCGTGCCCGCGACAGCGGTGCCCTCTTCGCCCGCCTCGCTCAGTGCGCGAACGGCCTCGTTCGAGCTGTGGATCGCATCGAGCACCTGCTCGGGCGACGAGGGCACGCCGAACTCGAGATGCCGGGAGAACGTCTCGATGACGGCCCGGCTCGCCGCGTCGCCGCGGGCGTGGCCGCCCATGCCGTCGGCCACGAGGTAGATCGGGGCCTCCGCAAGGAAGGCGTCTTCGTTGACGCTGCGCACACGACCGACGTCGGTTCGCGCGCTGTGCGCGATGAGCGCAGCCCCGCGGGTCAGGGCGACGACGCCCTCGCCATCACCTGACACGGTTCTCCTCGGATCGAGCGGGAAGGTCGGCGGCCGCAGCGATGCATCCGGCGCCGAGCCTCCACGCTAGCAACTCCGAGACCGTCTCGATGACGCCTGTGGAACCGGCCGGTCGCGCGCCGGGCTCGCACCGGGCTCACACCGACGCCGACTCGGCCCCGTCGAGCGCCGACAGTCCCCGTGCGATCTCGTCGAGCGCCGGCCGGCTCACGAGCCCGAAGGCGAGGTTCGCGACCTGCACCAGGCTGAGTTCGAGCGCCTCGGGCGGCAGCGGCCCGTCGACGATCGGGCCGAGCACCTCCCGCACGACCTCCCTGGCGGGCACGCATGCGAGCAGTTCGGCGATCGGCGTGTTCACCGAGTACCGGGTGCCGGCGAAGTCGCCGGCCTCGATCGGGCCGGACCGCGCCGACATCAGCTGCGGCCAATGCGCTTCGACGAGGAGGTGCTCGAGCCCCACCTCCCCCGCGATCGGCAGACCGAGACGGGCGAACTGCTCGGGCGGGGCATCCGCTTCGCGCATGAGTCGCGTCATGAGCGTCGCCATGCGCAGTTCGAGGTCGGCATCGCGCAGCGGATGCTCCTGCCCCGGGTCGGCCGCGAGGTCGAAGAGCATCGTGCCGAAGGCGTGCGGGTCGGCGTAGGCGTAGCCGGGGACGCGCAGCACCGGCATGCCCTTGGTGAAGGGCAGCGGATCGACGAGCTCCGCGTCGCGCAGCACCTCCACGGGCATCCGCCCCCGCATGAAGGTCGGCATGAGCGTGTACTCGGCCAGCGGCGCGTTGCCCGCGTGCACCGGTGCCCGCAGGTAGGCGTACCGGCCGTCGGTGACGTTCACGTGGCCGCCGAAGATGCCGAAGAGCGCACCGTCGCGGTGCTCGGCGTCGTTCGCGATCGCCTCGACGAGCGGCGTGCCCTGCATGTCGGCGCGTGGCTCGACCCCGAAGAACTCGAGCATGGTCGGCCCGAGGTCGATCATCTGCACGAGGGCGTCGCGGCGCTCGCCGCGTGCACCGGAGCGAGGATCCCAGATGAAGAGGGGCGTGTGGATCGTCTCCTCGTAGTACGGCGGCACGTTCTTGCCGAGCCAGTCGTGCTCGCCGAGCAGCAACCCGTGGTCGGTGCAGACGACGAGCATCGTGTCGTCCCAGAGGCCGTGCCGGTCGAAGGCGTCGAGCACGCGACCGAGCGACTCGTCGCACATCGACAGCAGCGCGCTGTAGCGGGCCCGAAGGTGCGCGAGCTCCTCGTCGGACTCGCTGCGCGGTGCGTAGTCGGGCCAGTCGTACTCGGGCCCGTCGTACGCGCTGTCGTAGAGCCGGTGGAACCGCTCGCCGCTGAAGAACGGCTCATGCGGGTCGAATGTCTCGATCTGCAGGAACCAGTCGTCGTCGTTCGCGTTCGTCTCGATGAACTCGAGGCCGGCGTCGAAGGTGCGGCGCTGCGGGTGATCGGCCTCGTCGCGCAGGTGCTGCCGGTTCACCTGGTCCTGTCGGCGCAGTGCGTGGTTCGATGCGAACGGCCGGATGCCCGAGAGGTCGGGGTCGGCGACCTGCCCCTTCCACTCGTCCCCCTCCTGCCCGCGGAAGAACTCGAACGTGCGGAACCGCGGATGATACGTGGCGCCGCCGTCGAGCCAGTAGTGCTGGTGGTCGGTCACGAGGTGGGTCGTCACGCCGTGCTCGCCGAGCATCTCGGGCACCGAGTCGTCGAACGGCTCGAGCGGCCCCCACCCGCGGTGCAGGAAGTTCAGCCGCCCCGTGTGCATCTCGCGGCGGGTCGGCATGCACGGCATGCTGCCGCCGTACGAGCGGTCGAACGTGACCGCGTGCTCCGCGAGCCGGTCGAACTGCGGCGCGTGCACGTCGCGGGCTCCGTAGGGCGGCAGGAACTGCCGGTTCAGGGTGTCGAACATCACGACCACGAGCTTCATCGCACACTCCGCACGCGGTAGATGAGGATGCCGCCGAGCAGCATGATCACCGCGGCGACGGCGTAGAGCTCGCGGTAGCCTGCGACGCTGAGCACGAGCCAGGCGACGAGCGGCGCGATCGGCAGGTGCTGCGCCGCGTTGATGAGCCCGAGGTCGCGGGCCCGGTTCGCGCGATCGGGCAGCACGTCGGTGACGAGCGCCTGATCGACGGAGAGGAACACGCCGTAGCCGAGGCCGAGCAGCACCGCGGCGGCGATCGACGCGTCCCAGGTCGGCACGATCGCGAGCACCAGGGCCGCGGCCGCCTGCAACGCCGCGGCGACCAGCACGAACATGCGGCGGATGCGGAGGCGGTCGGAGAGCAGCCCGCCGAGCCATCCGCTGAGGCCGCAGGCGACGAGGTAGACGAGGATCAGCACGAGCATGCCGGTGTCGGGGTCGTCGACCTTCAGCACATCGGAGAGGAAGTAGAGCAGGTACGTCGTGCCCACCATGTTGCCGGCGTTCACGAGCACGCGCGAGGTCATCGCCCAGTAGTAGTCGTGGTTCGGCCCGAGCGGCGGGATGCGCAGCGCCGCCGAGAAGCGCGTCGTGGCGGCATCCGCCGGTGGTTCGGGGTCGCGAGAGGCCAGGATGAACGGCAGCGCGCAGGCGAGGGCGAGCACGCCGACGATCGCCCAACTGCCGCCGACGTCGGGCACGAGCATCGTGACGATCACCATGCCGATCGCGAGCGCGAGCACCTGCGGCACGCCCATCGCCGCTGAGGCGCGACCACGCTGGAAGCGCGGCACCTGGTCGGCGATCACGGCGGACAGTGAAACGATCACGGCCGCGTAGCCCAGCGAGACGAGTGCCATGAGCACGGCGATCACCACCGGGTCGCGCTGGATGCCCACGAGCGCGAACGAGATGCCGGCGAGGAGGAACCCGCCGAGGATCCAGGACCGGCGTCGCCAGCCGCGGAGTCGCGTGCGGTCGCTCAGCACGCCGAACACCGGCACCGAGACCATGATCACCACGGATGTCTCGCCGAGGAGGAATGCGGTCAGTGCGACCTTGTCATCGGGGGCGACGACCTCGGCGATCTTCGCCATCATGAACTGCCCCGGCAGCATGACGAGGAGCCAGAGGCCGAACCAGGCGAGCGCGAACCGGAGGAGCCATCCGATCGAGACTCTCGACGGCACGGGGCCGGTGGGGACCCGGCCGGCCTCGGCGGGCTCGAGGGGTGCGTTCAGGGGGTCGGGCTCAGGCGCCCGGTCGACGTTGACCATGCAACGAAGTATGAAGTGGGACGACTGTCTAAGTCAATCGTCCCACTTCAGATGGAACGCTTCGAGGCGAGGCACGGTACCCGAGCGCCGCTCCCCCGGGTCTCAGTGCCCGTCGGTGTGCGAGTCCTCGGTGAAGTGCGGCACCTCGTCCATGAGCTTGTGCCCACGCGACTTCGCATCGTGGCGGGCCTTCAGGAGGCTCGCCACAGTCGCGACCGCCATCGCCGCGAGGATCACGCCGAGCGACATCCACGTCGAGATCTCGGGCGCCCACTCGATGTGCTCGCCCCCGTTGATGAACGGCAGCTCGTTCACGTGCATGGCGTGGAACACGAGCTTGACGCCGATGAACGCGAGGATGAAGGCGATGCCGTACTTGAGGTACTCGAGGCGCTCGAGCAGGCCGCCGAGCAGGAAGTACAGCTGACGCAGGCCCATGAGCGCGAAGACGTTCGCCGTGAACACGATGAACGGACTCTGCGTGATGCCGAAGATCGCCGGGATGGAGTCGAGGGCGAAGAGCAGGTCGGTCGTGCCGATCGCGATGAAGACGATGAGCATCGGCGTGAAGAAGCGCTTGCCGTCGATGACCGTGCGGAGCTTGACGCCGTCGTACTCGTCGGTGATCGAGACCCGGCGGCGCAGGATCCGCACGACGAAGGTGTCCTTCTCCTCGTCGTCTTCATGGCCGCGCACCTGCTGGATCGCGGTCCACACCAGCCAGGCGCCGAAGATGTAGAAGATCCACGAGAAGTTCTCGATGAGCGAGGCGCCGAGCAGGATGAAGATGCCGCGCAGCACGAGCGCGATGATGATGCCCACCATGAGCACCTCCTGCTGCAGCTTCCTCGGCACCGCGAACTTCGCCATGATGATGACGAACACGAAGAGGTTGTCGATCGAGAGGCTGTACTCCGTCAGCCAGCCGGCGAGGAACTGCCCGGCGAACTCGCCGCCGGCGAAGAAGTACATGAGCCCTGCGAAGATCAGCGCGAGCACGACGTAGAAGACGACCCAGAGGGTCGACTCCTTCATCGAGGGCACGTGCGGCCGCTTCAGGACGAGCAGGAGGTCGGCGATCAGGATCAACGTCAGGACGACGAGGGATCCGATTTCGAACCAGATGGGGAGTTCGAGCAACGTGGTGCCTTTCGGAGTTTGCGGGGACGACGGAATCCGAAAGTCTCTCCCCCTGCCGATTCGCAGGTCCCACGCCCGGAGCGGCGGCAACGGCGCTCGTACTGACGATCGTGGGTCGAGGCCTGGCCTCGCGGGATACTCCCCTTCGCTCCCGCGAGTCTAGTCGACCGCCGCACGCGCTCGCCCTCGCGCTCGCCGTTTCCGATCGCCCCCGCGCTCGCGGTTTCCGCTCGCCACGCGCCCGTAGACTCGTGCTCCCACCAGAAGGAGAGTGCCTGTGAGCTCGACACCCCCCACCCGCCAGTACCGCGCGACCCCGGGCTCCGCCCTCGTCGGCTACGCGATCTTCGCGAGCCGCTGGTTGCAGGCGCCGCTCTACCTCGGACTCATCGTCGCCCAGACGATCTACGTCGTCGTCTTCATGGTCGAGCTCTGGCACCTCGCCGAGGGCGTGATCGCGCACCCCGAGAAGATCGACGAGGCGGACATCATGCTCGCCGTGCTCGGCCTCATCGACGTGGTGATGATCGCGAACCTGCTCATCATGGTGATCATCGGCGGCTACGAGACGTTCGTCTCGCGCATCAACGTCGACGGACACCCCGACCAGCCCGAGTGGCTCAGCCACGTGAACGCCAACGTGTTGAAGGTCAAGCTCGCGATGGCCATCATCGGCATCTCGTCGATCCACCTGCTCAAGACCTTCATCGAGGTCGGCGACATGACCGACGGCGTCGCCAAGGGCACCGAGACGGGGCAGGACTACACGTGGGAGGGCGTGATGTGGCAGGTCATCATCCACTCCGTCTTCATCCTGTCGGCGCTCGCGCTCGCGCTCATCGACCGCATGTCGTACCACAAGGTCGCCCCGCACGAGGTGCACGACGGCGTGCCGGTCGCCTATCCCGACGCGCAGTCGGGGCTCGGCGCTGCGGCGCCCGCGCCCGAACCGATCGAGACCGGCCCGCGCCACTGACGCGCACGTCGGGGCGCGGCATCGAACGGATGCCCCGCCCCGACGGCGTTCGGCGGCGCCGAACCTCCGGCCGCGAACCCGCACGGTGCCCGAAACGCAGAAAAGCCCTCGCGAACGCGAGGGCTTTTCCACTTGTGTTGTCGCATGTCACATACGTGACCCCAGCGGGATTTGAACCCGCGCTGCCGCCGTGAGAGGGCGGTGTCCTAGGCCGCTAAACGATGGGGCCGAATCGACAACTTGAAGAGTATGACACAGCTTCGGGGCCGCTGCAAAATCGAGGCCGCCGCAGCATCCGTTCGCCCTCTCCCGCCTGCGTGCTCGCCGAACTCAGACGAACACGGCGAGCGCGCCGGACACGATCTCGACGTCGACCGGCAACTGGCCGATGCGCTCGCCGTCGGCGTACGCGACGATGTCGTCCGCCTCGATGCGCACCTCCCGCCCGGTGAGGAACTCGACCGCGGGATGATCGGCGTGACGCCCCGCGAACACCTTGGGGAAGACGGCGACGAGCCGCGCCCGCGAGAGGGGGTGCACGATGAAGACGTCGAGCAGTCCGTCGCCGAGATCGGCGTGCGGCACGATGCGCATGCCGCCGCCGATCGACGAGTTGTTGGCCACCGAGACGAGCATCGCCCGCTGCTCGCGGCGCACCCCGTCGACGGTGATGACGTAGCTGCGCGGGCGGAAGGTCACGAGTTCGCGGACCATCGCGAGTGTGTACCGGCGGGGCCCCTTGGGGCGGGTCATCCCGTTCGCGCGCTCGTTCACGACGGCGTCGAACCCCGCCGAGACGACGGACGCGAACCAGGTGCGCAGCTCGCCGTGCCGGATCAGGCCGGCGTCGATCACCCGAGGCGGCCTCCCGAGCGCCTCGACGAGCGCCTCGATCGCCGCGGCCGGGTCGTCGAAGGGCAGGCCCAGCCCACGCGCCAGGTCGTTGCCGGTGCCCGCCGCGACGATGCCGAGCGGCACGCCCGTGCCCGCGAGCAGGTTCACGCCGAGCGAGACCATGCCGTCGCCGCCGACGACGACCACGCCGTCGGTGCCGAGCGCGAACGCCGATTCGGCCGATCGGCGCAGGAGTTCGAAGTTGTCCTCGCGGAGCGCCGTGACCTCGTGCCCCTCACGTGCGAGCCGGTCGGCCACCGCCTGCCCGACGGCGCGATTGCGCCCGAAGGAGGCCGCGGGGTTGATCGCGACGAGGAGCCGCCGTGGGGCGCTGGACATGGTGCGATTCTGACAGGCCGCGGCCTTGCGCGGCGACGACGCCGAGGTGTTGGCTCGGAACATGCGCCTCACGAAGCTCGAACACGCCGCCCTCGCCATCGAGGACTCGGGCGACAAGCTCTACATCGACCCGGGCAAGTTCACGACGCCGATCACCGAGTCGGCGGGCACCGTGGCCGTCGTCGTCACCCACAAGCACGACGATCACTGGACCCCCGAGCAGCTGACCCGCATCGCCGAGGCGAACCCCGAGGTGCGCATCTTCGGGCCGGCCGGGGTCGCCGCCGCCGCGGCCGACTTCCCCGTCGAGACGGTCGAGCCCGGCGACACCGTCGAGGTCGGGCCGTTCCGGCTGCGGTTCTTCGGCGGCCGGCACGCCGTGATCCACCCCTCGATCCCCGTGATCGACAATCTCGGCGTGCTCGTGAACGACTCGCTCTACTACGGCGGCGACTCGTTCACGCTGCCGGGCGTGCCCGTCGACGTGCTCGCGGCACCCGCGGGCGCGCCGTGGATGAAGATCAGCGAGGCCATGGACTACGTCGTCGAGGTGGCGCCCCGACGCGCGTTCCCGACCCACGAGATGGTGCTCTCCCGTGCGGGAAAGGCCCTGTCGAACGCCCGCCTCGCCTGGGCGACCGAACAGGGCGGCGGCGAGTACCTGCCGCTCGAGCCGGGCGACACGCTCGACTTCTGACGCGGCGGGCCACGGTCAGGCGACGGATGCCTCGTGGCTCTCGGCCTTCACGAGGAATGTCTGCGCGAGGGGTTCGGCGAGCGGCGTCATCCGAACCTCGACGCGAAGCCTGCCCGTGGCGCCGGGGAGGAACCAGACGAGGTGGTCGGGCGAATCGCACTCGGCGTCCACGGGCGTCGTGCTCGCGGCCGTGCGCCCCCCGACGGCGCCCCATGCCGCCTCGATCGCGGCCCGGCGCTCGTCGTACGGCACGTCGAGGCCGACGTTCGTCGCGAGCACGGCCGAGGCAGCGGCATCCGACCAGTCGTTCACGAGCCCGCTGATGGCCACGGACGCCTCGAGCGTCTCGGGCCAGGGCGCAGGTGACGGCGATACGGGCGCGACGCGGTCGGCGGCGTCGAGCACGATCGCGAGCGCGAGCTCGGCACCTTGGGAGACACGCGCGTACGTCGCGTTCTCGAATGCGACGACGCCCAGGCCGGATGCCGCGTGCCAGCGCATGTGCGCGCTGAAGCCCGGATACCCGCCCGAATGCGAGACGATCGCGCCGAACCGCTCGTCGAACTCGACGAAGAGGCCGAACCCGTAGCCGTACACGACCGGCGACGGTGGCGTCGGCGCACCCGGCACCGCAGGAGGGGTGTGGCGCTTCGCGGCGACGCGCATGAGCTGCTGCATCTCGCGCCGGCTCGCAGCGCTGAGCGGCCCGCGCTCGGCGCCCGTCGACGCCTCGGCGAGCCAGACCGCCCATCGGGCGAGGCTCGACGTCGAGGCGAAGAGCCCGCCGATCGCCGAGAAGACTCCGGGGCCGGTGAACGGGAGCGCGAGCCATCCGTCGCCCGCGGCCCGACGGTGGCCGGTCGCGTACGGAACCATCTCATCGGCTGGCAGCTCGAAGCGCATGTCGAGACCGAGCGGCTCGATGAGCTCGCGCATCACGAAGTCGGTGAACGCGACGCCCGACACCCGCTCGACGACTTGGCCGAGCACCGCGTAGCCGAGGTTCGAGTACTCCATCGCGGTGCCGGGAACCGAGGCGCAGCGGATGCCGGCGGCGAGGGTGGCGCTGAACTCCTCGCGCGTCATCGACTCCTCGCGATCGGCCCACGGGTCGTCGGTCGGCAAGCCGCCCGACATGGTCATGAGCATGCGCACGGTCGGGTCGACCTCGAGGTCGCCCGGGATCTCGGGCGCGAACTCGGGCACGAACGAGCGGGCCGTGGCGTCGAGATCGAGCAGTCCGCGATCGCGCAGCAGGAGCAGGGCCGCCGCGGTGAAGCTCTTCGTGCAGCTCGCGATGCGGAACAGCGTGTCGGGCCCGGGAGCGGGGCGTACCGGATCGAGCGACGCGACGCCGACGCCGCCGCCCGCGACGACGCCGCTTCGGTCGAGAACGGCCCAGCTGGCGCCCGGCGCCGTTCCGGCGGCGATGCGCTCGGCGAAGACGGCCTCGACGGCCTGCAGGGTGTCGGTTGCGACGGTCATTGCACTCCCTCATGCGTCCCCCCGGACGGGGGCCGCAACCAGCGTACAAGTCGGAGGATTCGCACGAGATCGTCGGCGGCACCTGTCGCTCTCCGACAATGAGGCACGCGCTTCGGTGCGCAATCGTTGGTGATTCGCACACAACTTGCCGGGTGTACGTTGACGAAACCTCAGCCGCTGATACGTTCGTGTCACTTCGGGGTCGTTCCGCTCCCCCACGATGCCACTGTCGGCGTCGTCGGAGGCGCGAGCACTCCGCGCCTCACGCGCTCGGGCCCACCCTCCCCGAGCGACGGCGGCGACCACGGCACCGGTCGCGAATCCTGCACCCCCATCTCGGCGCGCACTGTCGCGCGCCCGCACACCTGGAGTCTCAATGTCGAGAATCGAACCCGCCTCCGAGCACCAGCACGGCGTCGGTCTCAAGATCGCCGTCATCGTGCTCGCGCTCGCGCTCGCAACGATGACGACCCTGTTCCTGCTCACGACGAACAAGATCGCGGGCGGCTCCGCCGAGCTCTCGGCGGGCGCGGGCGAGGTCAGCGACGGCTCCGAGCAGGTGGCGGCGGGTGCCGGCGACCTCTCGGCTGGATCCGTCGAGTTGAGCGACGGTGCCGCGGCAGCCGCCACCGGTGCCGAGAAGCTCTCGGCCGGGGCGGTCTCGGCTGCCCAGGGCGCCGAACGTCTCCGACTCGGTGCGGCGAAGGCCGCGACCGGAGCGCTGTCCCTCGCCGATGGAGCGGCGACGAGCGCGACCGGCGCCGCCGAACTCGCCGCCGGCGCCGACGACGCCGCCGCCGGCACCGTGAAGGTCTCGGACGGCATCACCCAGGCGGCGGCCGGGGCGAACGACGTGCGCAAGGGCGTGTCGCTCGTCGCCGCGGCGAACGGCGAGATCGCCAGCAATTCGTCGACGCTCAGCGAGGGCGCACGCGGCATCGCCGGCGGCGCCGCGGCGGTCCGCGACGGCGTGCTCGCGGTCGACGCGGGCGTCACGGCGCTGGCCGGTGGAGCGCTCGCGGTGCAGCAGGGCACCGACGGCGTCGAGGCCGGAATCGGCCAGGTCGCCACCGGCGTCGATGCGTTGAAGACCGGTGCGTCGGGCCTCGCCGCCGGAGCCGGCCAGCTCTCCACCGGAGCGGGGTCGGTCGCCGCCGCGAACACGTCGCTCGCCGACGGCATCGCTGCGCTGCGCACCCAACTCGCAGCGGCGGGCGCGTCCGCCTCGGTACTCGGAGCCCTCGATCAGCTGCATGCCGGTGCCACGCAGGCCTCGGCCGGAGCGTCACAGGTCGCCACCGGCGCCAGCAACCTCTCCACCGGAGCCACGGCGCTCGAGACCGGCGCGACCACGGTCAGCGGCGGCGTCACCAAGCTCGCGGCAGGCGCAACGGCGCTCTCCGGCGGCACGGACGCACTCGTCGCCGGCACGTCGACGCTCAGCGAGAAGATCGCACCGCTCGCCGCGGGCGCGACGACGCTAGCCGACCGGTCCCTCGTGCTCGCCGCCGGCAGCAGCATGCTCGCGGGCGGCGCGGCCGAGCTGTTCGCGAAGACCGACGGTCTCGTCTCGGGCAGTGCCCGGTTGAACGCGGGCACCGCCGAGCTCGATCGGAAGGTCGACGAGCTCGTCGCCGGCAGCCAGAAGGTCGCGGCCGGTGCCACGCGCCTGTCGTCGGGGGCCGACCGCCTTCTCGTGGGCGCCAACGAACTGTCGGCCGGGGCGAGCGTGCTCGGCACGGGTGCGGCGAACCTGGCCGCCGGCACGGGAACGCTGCAGCAGGGCGCATCCGATCTGGCCACCGGCACGGGAACCCTCGCCGACGGCGCTGCGACGCTCTCGACCGGCGCAGGAGATCTCGCGGACGGCACCGCGGAGCTGAGCGACGGCAACGCGCTCGTCGCCGAGGGCAGTGCGACCCTCGCGAACGGCGCTGCCGGCGTCGCACCGTCGAACATGGTGCCCTGGCTCCTCGTCGCGCTCGGACTCGGCGCAGCCGCCATCGCCGTCTGGGTCACCCACCGCGTGCGGTTCGCCCGCCGGGAGTCGGTCACCGCCTGAACGGTGCCGCCGGCGTGAGCCGGTCAGTGGCCTCGGTCGTCTGGACGACCGGGGCCATTGCCACGCTCGCCGTCTCCCTCGTCGCCGCGTCCCGGCTCGTCGGGAGCCTCATCGGGGGCCTCGTCGTCGCCGATCTCCGCACCGGTGTCGCCCAGCACCTCGCTGTCCCGATCGGCTCGCGGCGCGACCGGAACTCCGGGCGGGGCGACGGTGAACTCGGAACCGCCGTACTTCGCGGCCGCAACCGACATCACCATCGGCCACATGCGGTGGCGGGCGGTCGCCGCCGTGCCGGTGTCGAAGTCGATGCCGCGCTGGTTCGCGTCGCCGTAGAGGCTCACGACGCCGGCGACGGTCGCCACCTTGGAGCTGGCACCGGCCATCCAGGTGTCCTTGTTGCCGTCGGTCGTTCCGGTCTTGCCGATCAGCGGCACGTGCGGCTCCACATTCCGGTTCGACTCGGTCGCGGTGCCGCTCGTCATCACGAGCTGCATCGCGTAGTGCATCGCCGCCGCGACCTCGGGTGAGACGGCGGGCGTGCACTTCGATGCCGGAACCGGAACCTCGTTGCCCTTGCGATCGACGATCTTATCGATGGCGACGGGCGTGCAGGTCACGCCGTTGTTCGCGATGCCGGCGAACGCCACGGCGAGGCTGAGCGGCGCTACCTCGTTCGAGCCCAGCACCGATGAGGGATTCTGCCCGAGCGGATCCCCGTCGGCGCGGTGCATGCCGAACGCCTCCGCCGTCTTGCGGATGCCGCAGAGGTCGATCTTCTTCGCCATTCCGAGGTAACCGGTGTTGATCGAGCCGATCGTCGACTGGAGCGCCGTGTAGTTCGCGCCGGATTCGTTCGAGTCGTTCTTCGGATTCCATCCGGCGTCGGCGACCTGACCGCCGAGGCAACTATCGGCGAACGCGCCCCAATTGGACTTCCGCCGGGAGTCCACGGTCTCGTTCAGCGAGTGGCCCTCGTTCAGCCACTGCGCGAGCGTGAACACCTTGTAGGTCGATCCCGGCTGGAATCCGCTCGAACCGCCCTGCGTGTAGTCGGTGTTGTAGTTGATGCTCTCGAACTTGGGGCCCGAGTCGAGCACCTTCGGGTCCTGGCTGTACACCTTGTTCTGCGCCATCGCGAGCACGCGCCCGGTGCCCACCTCGACACTCGAGATCACGCCGCCGACGTCCCAGCCGGGGTAGGTCTGCGGAACGTGCTGCGCGATCGCCGCGGCCGCGGCGTTCTGCATGTCGAGATCGAGGGTGGTGTACACGTCGTATCCGCCGCGGCGGAAATTGCGCATGCGCGTCTCCTCGTCTTCGCCGAACGTCGGATCCGTCTGCAGCACGTGCTTCACGTAGTCGCAGAAGTACGCCGACACGCCGGCGGTCTGGCACCCCGTGCTCGGCTCCTTGATCGCCGGCTCGACCGGCGTCGCCATGGCGACGTCGTACTCCTCGCGCGTGATCTTCTGCTCGTCGAGCATGTGGAACAGGATGTAGTCGCGACGTTCCTTGTTCCGCGCGTAGCCGTTCGCCGCGCCGTTCGTCTCACTGTCGGGCTTGTCGAGCTGGAACTCGACGGGGTTGTTGACGATCGCGAGCAGCGACGCCGCCTGGGCGAGTGTGAGATTCGCCGCGCTCGTCGAGAAGTAGTAGTTCGCCGCGGCCTCGATGCCGTAGACGGTGCCGCCGAAGCCGGCGATGTTCAGGTAGCCGAGCAGGATCTCGCTCTTGGAGTACCGCTTCTCGACGCCGATGGCGAGTCGCATCTCCTTGAGCTTGCGCTCGATGCCGGCACTCCCGTCGGACTCGGTGGCCGCCTCGTAGCAGTCGTCCTTCGCCGCATCGACGAGGGCCCGCCGGTCGTCGTAACTGAGCGCGGCGCGTTCGTCCTCCGTCAGATCCACGACGGCGGTGACGTGGGCCTCGGCCTCGCACTCCTGCACGCGGATGTTCTTGACGTACTGCTGCGCGATCGAGGATCCACCCTGGGTGCGGCCGCCGGTCGCGGTCTTCACCGCGGCTCGCAACGTGCCCTGCAGGTCGACGCCGCCGTGATCGTAGAACCGGGGATCCTCGCCGGCGATCGCGGCATCCTTCGCGTACTGGTTGATGGCATCCCAGCCGACCTCGACGCGGTTCTGGTCGTAGAAGGACGCCAGCAGCTGGGTGGAACCATCGGGGGCGGTCGCGTAGATGTTGCTCTTCTCGGAGAGCTCGTCGATCTCGAGGTAGCCCGGGAGGTTCTCGAACATGCCGATGCTTCCGGATGCCGCGATGCCCACGGTCGCGATCGCGGGCGTCACGCCGGCGACGACGAGCATGGCGGCGCCGACGCTGGCCGCGATGAGTCCCACGAAGCCGCCGACGACGCCGAGTGGCGTTCGCGTCTCCTGGAAGTCACGATTCCGCATGTTCCCAGAACCCATGGCTCACCCAATCCCCTGCGGCGTCTCGCGATCGCGGTCGAGCCGGTAGGGAGACTCGATCAGTGCCGACACTCAATGGAATCGCAGCGTACCGCGGAAGTCCAGCCCACATGCCGGTCTTCGAGAACCAGTGATACCGGAAAACGAAGAAGGCCCGGATGACCGGGCCTTCTTCTCACAGATTTGGCTGGGGTACCTGGACTCGAACCAAGAACAACGGTACCAGAAACCGCCGTGTTGCCAATTACACCATACCCCAATGGCTGAAACCGAAGTCCCGCGCCGACATGTAACTCTAGCCTACGGTGCGGCGCCCGCCAAACTGAGCAGCGCTCACGCGCTGCTCGCCCGGCGGGCGCCCCGCGTCAGGCGAGCAGCGCCGTCAACCGGTCGATGCGCTCGACCGAGTCGACCTTGCCGAGGATCTGCATGGATTCGAAGAGCGGGGGCGAGATGCGCCGGCCCGAGATCGCCGTGCGCACCGCGCCGAAGGCGACCCGGGGCTTCAGCGCGAGCCCGTCGACGAGAGCTGCGCGCAGCGCCTCCTCGATCTGCTCGTGGGTCCATTCCTCGGCCGGGAGGCGGTCGAGGGCGTCGCGCGCCGCAGCGAGCACCGCAGGGGCGTCGGCGGTGAGCGCCGCGACCGCCGCTTCGTCGAACTCGAGGCCGGCGGCATCCGTGAACAGGAAGCCGAGCATGCCGGGAGCCTCGCCCAGCAGGGCGATGCGCTCCTGGATGAGGGGTGCTCCCTCGGCGAGCACGGCCTCTTCGGCCGGCGTGATCGGGTTCGAGACCGACCCGGCCGCCTGCAGGTACGGCACCGTGCGAGCCGCGAAGTCGGCGACGTCGAGCTGGCGGATGTGGTCGCCGTTGATCGCCTCGGCCTTCTTCAGGTCGAAGCGTGCCGGGTTCGGGTTGACGTTCGCGACGTCGAACGCGGCGACGAGCTCGTCGCGCGAGAACACGTCGCGGTCGGCGGAGAAGCCCCAGCCGAGCAGCGCGAGGTAGTTGATGAGCCCCTCGGGGATGAACCCGCGGTCGCGGTGGTGGAACAGGTTCGACTCGGGGTCGCGCTTGGAGAGCTTCTTGTTGCCCTCGCCCATGACGTAGGGCAGGTGACCGAACCGCGGCACGAACGTGGTCACGCCGATGTCGATGAGCGCGTGGTAGAGCGCGATCTGACGCGGCGTCGACGAGAGCAGGTCCTCGCCGCGGAGCACGTCGGTGATGCCCATGAGCGCGTCGTCGACCGGGTTCACGAAGGTGTAGAGCGGCGCGCCGTTGGGGCGCACGACGACGAAGTCGATCGTCGAACCGACCGGGAAGTCGATGCGGCCGCGCACGAGGTCGTCGAAGCCGAGGTCGACCTCGGGCACGCGGAGGCGCAGCGCGGGCTGGCGCCCCTCGGCACGGAACGACGCCTTCTGCTCCTCGGTGAGGTCGCGGTCGAAGTTGTCGTACCCGAGCTGCTTCGGTCGACCGTTCGCCTCGTTGCGCGCATCGATCTCCTCGGCGGTCGAGAACGACTCGTAGAGGTGGCCCGAGGCCTTCAGCCGCTCGATGATCTCGAGGTAGATCTCACCGCGCTGCGACTGCCGGTATGGGCCGTGCGGGCCGCCGACGTCGATGCCCTCGTCCCACGTGAGGCCGAGCCAGGTGAGCGCGTCGAGGAGCTGCGCATAGCTCTCCTCGCTGTCGCGAGCGGCGTCGGTGTCTTCGATGCGGAACACGAAGGTGCCGCCGGTGTGGCGCGCGTAGGCCCAGTTGAACAGGGCGGTGCGCACGAGGCCGACGTGCGGCGTGCCGGTCGGCGATGGGCAGAAGCGCACACGGATGTCGCCACCGGTGGCCGTGGTCGTGGGGTGAGCTGTCTCAGACATACCCCTCAATGCTACCGAGCGGCGAGGGACTCGAGCGCGGCGATCGCGGCGCCGACGGCAGGCACCCGTTCGGCGCCGCGCGCCGTCACGAGGTGGAGCGAGCGCACGTCGGCGCGGGCAGTCGGCCGGGCCACGACGTTCTCGTGCCGCGGCGAGGCGGCGAGTGCGAGCGCCGGCAGCAGCGCCACCCCGAGCCCCTGCGCGACCATGCCCTCGACGGCCACGAAGTTGTCGGTCTCGAAGGCGATGCGCGGCACGAACCCCGCGGCCCCCGCGAGCTCGAGCAGATGGCCGCGGCAGCGCGGGCATCCGGCGATCCATGGCTCGTCGCGCAGCATACCGAGATCGACGATGTCGGATGCCGCGGCGGCGTGCCCGGCGGGCAGCACGAGCCGCATCGGCTCATCGCCGTAGACGCGCACATCGAGCCCGCGGGCGCTCGCCTGGTGCGGGTCATCACGGTCGCCGGGGTAGCTGAACGTGATCGCGAGGTCGGCCTGGTCGGCGCGCACGGCACGCACCGCCTCGGGCGGCTCGGCCTCGACGTAGGTGACGTCGATGCCGGGGTGGGCGGCGGCGAGCGCCGCGATGAGCCGCGGCACGAGCGTCGCCGAGGCGGAGGGGAAGGCCACGAGCCGCACCCGACCGGCTCGGAGCCCCCGGAGTTCGGCGAGCTCGCCCGCTGCCGCCTCGAGCGCCGTGGCGACGTCCTGCGCATGGCGCGCGAGCACTCGCCCTGATTCGGTCAGCCGGATGCCCCGGCCCACGCGCTCGACGAGCGCGATGCCGGTGCGATCCTCGAACCGCCGCAGCTGCTGGCTCACGGCGGGCTGGCTGTAGCCGAGCCACTCGGCGGCCGCAGTGAGCGAACCGCGCTCGGCGATCTGGTGCACGACGCGCACCGTCTGCAGGTCGAGGGCTGCGGCGAGGGCGTCGATCGAGGCATCCGACATGCCTGAATCATAACCGCAGCGCATGTGTGTGATCATTCGCCGGGCCTTGTCGAATGAATTGCGCTCGCCGAGACTGGATCCATGCACCACACTCGCGAGCGGTACGCCGCAGGACGCGGCTACCTCGCCGCCTGCACGATGGGCCTGCCCGCCGACGTCACGCGCGACGCGGTGCGACGAGACCTCGAGTCGTGGTCGGCCGGCACGGCATGCGGCGTCGAGTACGGGAGGATCCACAACCGGGCACGCGGCCACGCCGCGACCCTGCTCGGCCGCGCGCCGAGCGAGATCGCCACCGGTTCCCAGGTCTCGGTCTTCGCCGGGTTCGTGGCGGCCTCGGCGCCGGCAGGTGCCGAGATCGTGTGCGTCGACGGAGACTTCTCGTCGGTGATCGGCCCGTTCCTGGCCCGGGGCGACCTGCGCGTGCGCCACGTGCCGCTGACCGAGCTCGCCGGCGCCGTGACCGACTCGACGTGGCTCGTGTCGTACTCGCTCGTGCAGTCGGCGACGGGCGAGGTCGCCGACGCGGCATCCATCACCTCGGCAGCGCGAGCCGCCGGGGCCCTCACGCTCGTCGACACGACCCAGGCCACCGGCTGGATGCCGACCGACGCGATCGATGCCGACGTCGTGATCTGCCACGCCTACAAGTGGCTGTCGGCACCCCGCGGCGCGGCGTTCGCCGCGTTCTCCACTCGGGCGGTCGACGAATTGACCCCGCACGCCGCCGGCTGGTACTCGGGCACCGACCCGTGGGCATCGTGCTACGGCCCCGAACTGCACCTCGCCGCGGGCGCGCAGCGCTTCGACGTCTCCCCCGCCTGGCAGGCCTGGGCCGGCGCCGAGGCCGCCCTCGGACTGGCCGCCTCGCTCGACATGCGCGAAGTGCAGCGGCACGACGTCGGCCTCGCGAACACGTTCCGCGCCCGGCTCGACCTGGCCCCCTCCGACAGCGCGATCGTCGCGTGGCCCGACCACGACGGCAGTGCGCTGGCCGCGCTCGGCGCCGCCGGCATCACCGCCTCGGGGCGCGCCGGCCGGGCCCGCGTCGCGTTCCACGTGTGGAACGACGACGAGGACGTCGAGCTCGCGGCATCCGCTCTCGGGCGCTGAACGCGCGCCGGCCGAGGCTGACTACGCGGCCGAGCGCACCGGGTTCGACAGCGTGCCGAGTCCGGTGATGTCGACCTCGACGGTGTCGCCGTCGACGATCGGCCCGACGCCGGCGGGCGTGCCCGTGAGGATGACGTCACCGGGCAGCAGCGTGAACACGCTCGACGCGTAGGCGATGATCGATGCGACCGAGTGCACCATGTCGGAGAGGCGCCCCGACTGCTTGGTCTCGCCGTTCACGCGCGTCTCGATCGTGGCGGTCTCGAAGTCGACGTGCGTCTCCATCACGGGACCGAGCGGGCAGAAGGAGTCGAAGCCCTTTGCGCGGGCCCACTGGCCGTCGCGCTGCTGCAGGTCGCGAGCCGTGACGTCGTTGGCGATCGTGTAGCCGAAGATGTAGTCCTCCGCGTCGTCTTCGGACACGTTCCTCGCGATGCGCCCGATGACGACCGCGAGCTCGCCCTCGTGCTCGACTCGTTCGCTCTGCCTCGGCAGCACGATCGCATCGCCCGGGCCGACCACCGAGGTGTTCGGCTTCAGGAAGAGCAGCGGCTCAGCCGGTGCCTCGCCGCCCATCTCCTCGGCGTGATCGCGGTAGTTCTTGCCGACCGCGACGACCTTCGAGCGAGGGATCACCGGTGCGAGCAGCTTCGCATCGGTCAACTTGACGCGCTCGCCCGTGGGCTCGTAGCCCGCGAACATGGGGTCGGCCTTCAGTACGACGAGTTCGTGCTCCTCTTCGTCGACGATGCCGAATGCGATGGTGTCGTCGTGGCTGAAACGCGCGATCTTCATGGCTTCAGCCTACCCGCGGCCTCTGCGCACCGAGTCGGGGTGAACGGCGTTCGCAGGGACATCCGGAATGAGTCGCTTGCCGAGGCTCGTGACGTCGTCGACCTGGTAGCCGAGGCCGCGGTAGAACGCGATGACTCCGGCGTTCGTCGACCGGACCTGCAGGTTCAACTTCGGGCAGCCGCGTTCGGCGAGGAGCCGTTCGGCCTCCGCCATGAGCAGCGCCCCGAGGCGTTCGCCGCGCCGGTCGAGGTCGACCGCGAGGTAGTTGACCCAGCCCCGGTGGCCGTCGTAACCGACCATCGCCGTCGCCACCACCGTGCCGTTGAACTCCCCCACGAGGAAGAGCTCGGGCTGCACGGCGAGCTTGCGCTCGATGTCGCGGTACGGGTCGTTCCACGGCACGACGAGTCCGGCCGAGTGCCACAGGGCGACGACCGGCTCGGTGTCGGCGACGTCGAACGGACGGATGCGCACGGCGGCGCCACGGGATTGGCCGCCGTCAGCGGCACCGGTCATGCGTCGAGACGCGTGAGCCATCCGTGACGGTCCTCGACACGGCCGTACTGGATGCCGGTGAGCTCCTGGCGCAGCGAGAGCGCGAGCTCGGATGCCTCGGCACCCGTGTGCACGATCTCGAAGTCGGTGCCGAGCAGGCGCCCGATGGGCACGACGACCGCGGCGGTGCCGCAGGCGAAGGCTCCGACGATCTCGCCGGACTCGGCGCCGCTGCGCCATTCGTCGAGCGAGATGGCACGCCGCTCGACGGTGTGACCGCGGTCGGTCGCGAGCTGCAGGATCGAGTCGCGTGTGATGCCCTCGAGGATCGACGGCGACTCGGGCGTGACGAGCGTGCCGTCGCGCTTCACGAGCACGATGTTCATGCCGCCGAGCTCTTCGAGGTTGCCGGCGTCGTCGAGGAACGCGACCTGCTGGCATCCCTTCTCGTACGCCTCGGCCTGCGGAAGCAGGCTCGACGCGTAGTTGCCGCCGGTCTTGGCCGCACCGGTGCCGCCCTTGCCGGCGCGTGCGTAGTCGGTGGAGAGCCAGATGTTGACGGGCTCGACGCCGCCCGGGAAGTAGGCGCCCGCCGGGCTCGCGATCACGTAGTAGGCGACCTTCTTCGCGGGGCGCACCCCGAGGAACGCCTCCTTCGCGAACATGAACGGTCGCAGGTAGAGGCTCGTCTCGGGTGCGCTCGGCACCCAGTCGGCGTCGACGGCGACGAGCTGCTTGAGCGACTCGATGAAGATGTCGCTCGGCAGCTCGGGCAGCGCCATGCGACGGGCCGAGCGCTGCATGCGGGCGGCGTTCTCGAACGGCCGGAAGGTGTGGATCGAGCCGTCGGCGTGACGGTAGGCCTTCATGCCCTCGAAGATCTCCTGCGCGTAGTGCAGCACCGCGGCGGCGGGATCGAGCGAGATCGGGCCGTAGGGCGAGACGCGCGGGCGGTGCCAGCCGCCCTTCTCCGACCAGCAGATGTCGACCATGTGGTCGGTGAAGTGGTTGCCGAAGCCGGGGTCGGCGAGCACCGCCTCGCGTTCGGCGGGCGTCTTCGCCTCGCCGTTGCGGATGACCTGCCAGATGAGACCGGCTGCCGACGGGGCCTGGAGGGGGAGGTTGATCGTCATGATGTTCGTCCTTCGATGCGCTGGATCAGTCGAGTGCGCCGATGCGTGCGGCGATGGCGTCGCCGACCTCTGAGGTCGAGCGGCGGGTGTCGCCGCGTTCGGCGATGTCGGCGACGACGGCCCGCTGCACCTTCTGCGCGGCCTCGGCCCGGCCGAGGTGGTCGAGCAGGAGGGCCACGGAGAGGATCGCGGCGGTCGGGTCGGCGACGCCCTGGCCGGCGATGTCGGGTGCCGAGCCGTGCACCGGCTCGAACATGCTCGGGAACCGGCCGTCGGGGTTGATGTTGCCCGACGCCGCGAGGCCGATGCCGCCGCTGATGGCGCCGGCGAGGTCGGTGAGGATGTCGCCGAACAGGTTGTCGGTGACGATGACGTCGAAGCGCGCGGGGTCGGTGACCAGGAAGATCGTCGCCGCGTCGACGTGCAGGTAGTCGGCCGTGACGCCCGGGAACTCGGCCGCCACGGCGTCGACCGTGCGCTTCCACAGCGAGCCGGCGAAGACGAGCACGTTGGTCTTGTGCACGAGCGTGAGCTTCTTGCGAGGGCGAGCGGATGCCGCGGCGAACGCGTAGCGCACGACGCGCTCGACACCGTAGGCGGTGTTGACCGAGACCTCGTTGGCGACCTCGGCCGGAGTGCCGACGCGGATCGCGCCGCCGTTGCCGACGTACGGGCCCTCGGTGCCCTCGCGCACGACGACGAAGTCGACGTCGCCAGGGGCCGCGAGCGGACTCGCGACGCCGGGATAGAGCACCGACGGGCGGAGGTTCACGTAGTGGTCGAGCTCGAAGCGGAGCTTCAGCAGCAGGCCGCGCTCGATGTTCGCACCCGCCAGCCGCGGGTCGCCGGGCACGCCGCCGACCGCACCGAGCAGGATCGCGTCGTGGCCCGTGATCGCCGCGAGGTCGTCGTCGGTCAGCACGTCGCCGGTCGCGAGGTAGCGGGCGGCGCCAAGGGAGAACTCGGTCTGCTCGAACACGACCCCCGACCCCTCGGTTGCCGCAGCGAGCGCCTTCAGCGCCTGCCCGACGACTTCAGGGCCGATCCCGTCACCGGGAATGACCGCGAGCTTGACCGTGTCCACCATGAATGCTCCTTCGTGCGCCAGCCCTTCCAGCGTACTGGCCGCGCGCGCGCGTGACACCCGCGGCGTCACTCACTCGTGGGCGGCGCCCGCGCCCTTCGGGTTGCGGAGGGCGAGCACGGCGACGACGGCGGCGGCGACCATGAGCGCGACGCCGATGAGCGAGGTGATGACGACGCCCTCGTCGAAGGCCAGCGCAGCGGATGCCGCGAGCTGTTCGCCGATCGCCGCGGGCAGTTGCTCGGAGACGGTGACGGCGCCGGCGAGGGTCTCGCTCGCCGTCGAGGCCTGGGCGGCGGTGAGTTCGGTGGGCAGCACGATCGCGGCACTGTAGTGGGCGGCGAGGATGGAGCCCAGCACCGCGGTGCCGAGCACGGCGCCGAGCTCGTACGCCGTCTCGGAGACCGCCGAGGCCGCGCCCGCCTTCTCGGGCGGTGCGCTCGAGAGGATGAGCTCGTTGGAGACGGTCTCGGCGGCGCCGATGCCGACGCCGAGCATCACGAACGCGATGACGACGGGGGCGATCGACTCGGCGGTCGCGAACCACGCGATGACCGCGTAGCCACCGGCCGACAGCAGCAGGGCGATCGGCACGAGCACGCGCGGCCGCACCCGTCGGGCGATCGGCACGACGGCGAGGCCGGCGATGATCATCGCGACGAGGCCGGGCAGCAGGGCGAGCCCGGCGGCGACGGGCGACAGCCCGGCGATGAGCTGCAGGTGCTGCGACACGAAGTAGAGGAAGCCGACGAGCGCGATGACGCTGAAGAGGTTCACGAGCACCGCGCCGCCGAACGAGCCCTGGCGGAACAGTCGCACGTCGAGCATCGGCGAACGGCTCTTCAGCTGACGGCGCACGAACCAGATGCCGCAGAACAGCCCGAAGACGATCGCCTGGATGCCGAAGCCCGAGATGCCGTCGGTGGCGAGCGACTTGATGCCGAACACGACGGGCACCATCGCGGCGAGCGAGAGCAGGGTGCTCGGGATGTCGATGCGGCCGGGCGCGGGGTCGCGGCTCTCGGGGATGAGGAGCGGCACGAGGATCAGCAGCGGCACGAGCACCGGCACCGCGAGCAGGAACACCGAGCCCCAGTGGAAGTGCTCGATCAGCACGCCGCCGACGAGCGGCCCGAGGGCGCTGCCCGCGGCGAAGCCCGAGGCCCAGATCGCGATCGCGAGGCGGCGCTGCTCGCGCTCGACGAAGACGGTGCGCAGCAGCGACAGGGTCGAGGGCATGAGCATGGCGCCGAAGAAGCCGAGTGCGGCGCGCGAGGCGATGAGCGCCTCTGCGGTCGGCGCGAACGCGGCGACGATCGAGAGCACGGCGAAGCCGACCGAGCCGATGAGCAGCATGCGGCGGCGCCCGAAGCGGTCGCCCGCGCTGCCCATCGCGACGAGCAGTCCGGCGAGCACGAGCGGGTAGGCGTCGATGATCCAGAGCTGCTGGGCGGCCGTGGGCGCGAGATCGCGCGAGATCGCGGGCAGCGCGAAGCTGAGCACGGTGTTGTCGACCGAGACGAGCAGCACGGGCAGCATGAGCACCGCGAGCGCGAACCAGGCGCGTCGAGGCGCGCGGGCGGTCGGCGTGTCGGGCGCCGCCGCAGCGGTGGTCGTGGGCTCGTTCGCGTGCAGTTGGGTCTGGCTGGTGTCGGTCATCTCAAGCTCGTTCGTCTCAGGCGGTTACTGTACCGTCCAGTTGGTATAGTAACAGACATGCCAGAAGCGTCGTCAACCCTCCCCCGATCGGCCACACTGGGATCATGAGTCGCCCGCCCGCCGCCCGAGAAGCCGTGCTCGACGCCTTCGAGCGCATCATCATCGCCGATGGCGAGCGCACCGCGACGCTCGACGCCACCGCGCGCGCCGCCGGCGTCTCCAAGGGCGGCCTGCTCTACCACTTCGGTTCGCGGCACGCGCTCATCGCGGGCCTCATCGAGCGCCTGCACCGTCTCGTGGACGACGACGTCGCCCGCATCCACTCGGCGCCCGACGGGCCGATCTCGTACTTCGTGCGCTCGTCGGTCGACCTCGAGTCCCCGCTCGACCACAGCTTCGTCGCCGCCGTGCGACTCGCCCAGGGCGGTGACCGCCAGGCGGCGGCCGCGATCGACGCCGTGCGCACCCGCTGGCTCGAGGAGATCGGCCGCCACGTCGACGACCCGGCCCTCGCCCTCGCGATCACGCTCATCGGCGATGGGCTCTATTACCACTCGGCCCTGCGCGCCGAGGTCGACGCCTCCGCACTCGACACCGACGACATCGGCCCCGTGCAGATGGACGAGCTCGTCACCCTGCTCGAGCGCATCGCGCAGACCGGTCGCTAGACGACGGATGCCCCGGCGCGACGCTGCGTGCAGCGCGCGCCGAGGCATCCGACGACCTGGGACTACTCGGTGATGTCGACCTCGACGAAGAGGCTCGCGTCGATCGCCTCGCGCACGCGCTCGAGCACCTCGGCGGGCACCGGCGAGTCGACCGTGAGCACGCTGAGCGCCTGCCCGCCCGCCTCGCGGCGCGCGATCTGCATGCCCGCGATGTTGATGCCGGCCTCGCCGAACTCGCGGCCGTAGACCGCGACGATGCCGGGGCGGTCGGCGTACTCCATGACGATGTGGGTCGTCGCGATCGGCACCTCGAGCTCGTAGCCGTTGACGCCGACGAGCTTCTCGATCTGCTTCGGACCGGTGAGCGTGCCCGAGACGGAGACCTGGGTGCCGTCGGCGAGCGCACCCGTGAGGCTGATGACGTTGCGGTACTCGGGCGACTCGGCGGAGGTGATCAGCCGCACGTCGATGCCGCGCTGCTCGGCGAGCAGCGGAGCGTTGACGTACGAGACCGTCTCGCTGACGACATTGGTGAAGACGCCCTTCAGGGCGGCGAGCTTCAGGGCGCTCACGTCGTAGTCGGCGAGCTCGCCGCGCACCTCGACGTCGAGGCTCGTGAGCGGACCGCCCGCGATGCCGGCGAAGAGCTGGCCGAGCTTCTCGACGAGCGGGATGCCGGGACGCACGTACGGGTCGATGACACCGCCGGCGACGTTGACCGCGTCGGGCACGAGCTCGCCGGCGAGGGCGAGCCGCACCGACTTGGCGACCGAGACGCCCGCCTTCTCTTGAGCCTCGTCGGTCGAGGCGCCGAGGTGCGGCGTCACGACGATGTTCGGCAGGCCGAGGAGCGGCGAGTCGCGCGGCGGCTCGGAGACGAACACGTCGACGGCCGCACCGGCGATCGTGCGGGCCACGAGCGCGTCGTGCAGCGCGTCCTCATCGATGAGCCCGCCGCGCGCGACGTTCACGATGAACGCGGTCGGCTTCATGCGGGCGAACTGCTCGGTGCCGATCATGCCCGTGGTCTCGGGGGTCTTCGGCATGTGGATCGTGATGAAGTCGCTCTGCTCGAGCAGCTCGTCGAGGCTCACGGTCTGCACGCCGAGCTGCTGCGCGCGCGCCGCCGTGATGTAGGGGTCGTAGGCGATCACGTTGGTGCCGAACGCCTGCAGGCGGGCGGCGATGAGCGCGCCGATGCGGCCGAGGCCGATGATGCCGATCGTCTTCTCGTAGAGCTCGACGCCGGTGTAGGCCGACCGCTTCCACTCCCCCTGTGCGAGTGCGGAGTGGGCTGCCGGGATGTGGCGCGCGAGGCTCAGGATGTGACCGACGGTCAGCTCGGCCGCCGAGATGATGTTCGACGTCGGCGCGTTCACGACCATGACGCCGGCCGCGGTGGCGGCCTTGATGTCGACGTTGTCGAGGCCGACGCCGGCACGGGCGACGACCTTCAGCTTCGGCGCGGCGGCGATCGCCTCGGCGTCGACCTTGGTGGCGGAGCGCACCAGGATCGCGTCGGCCTCGGCCAGCGCCGCGAGCAGCGCGGGCCGATCGGTGCCGTCGACGGACCTGACGTCGAAGTCGGGACCGAGGGCCTCGACGGTGGCGGGCGAGAGTTCTTCGGCGATCAGCACGACCGGCTTTGACACGAACGATTCCTTCGGGGTGATGCGCGCGCACGACACTGCGACTTGCGGTGGGATGCGCCACACGCCTTCGGGGCGCCTACCCGTTCACTCTACTGGAGCGTGCATTCCGCGCCCGTTGTATGACGCCGCGTGCATCAGGAGAGGTCGAGGCCGCCGAGCCCGAAGAACGCCGAGACGTCGGCGGCGAGCACCTGCACGAGCGCGTAGCCCGCGAGGAGGAGCACGACCTGCGCCAGGGGTGCGCGCCGTCGGCCGAGCCAGAGCGCCGTGCCGAACACGAGGAGCGGCACCGCGATGCCGGTCACGAGCAGTGCCCACCCGCCGCCGGTGATGGCGACGCCGAGCTCGTTCGCGGTGAGGTTCAGTCCGACGAGGTTGCCCACGGCCTCCCAGACGTCGTAGGCGTAGAAGACGCCGAAGACGACGGCGATCGTGATCGCGAGCCAGAGGGGCGTCGCCTGGCGGGCGGGGGCCGGGTCGCTGTCGGCGGCGGTCGGGCCGGTGGGAACGGATGCCTCGGTCATCTCAACCTCGCAGCAGGAACGGGACGGGAACGAGCAGCACGGCGCCGACGATCAGCCAGATGAGGCGCGCGCGCCGGTTGCCCGACGCGAGCCAGAGCACGGCGCCGAACCACAGCGGCGCCGCGAGCACGGCGAACCAGGCGCCGAGACCGTACATGAACTGCGCGACCGGGTCGGCGAAGAGCGGCGTCCCGCCGAGTGCCGAGACCAGCCATCCGACCGCGTAGAGCAGGTAGACGCCGCCGAGCACGCCGAGCACGACGAGTTCGGCCGACCCGGTCTGCGCCGGGGCATCCGCCGTGTCGGGTTCGCCGGCGGCCGCCTCGGCAGCGCCGTCGACCTGCGGAGCATCGGCGACCGGGCCGTCGGCCGCCGCGGCGGGCACCGCGGGCGCGGGCGCACCGACGGTCTTCCAGCCGGGCGCGAGCGTCTGGTCGTCGTCGCCCTCCCAGCGGAGCGCGTCGTCGTCGTCGGGGTCGCGGGTCATGAGCACCACATTAGCGAGCACCGAGCGGCAGCAGGCGATCGCGGCACCCGGTCAGCGTCGAACGAGGCCGGCGGCCTCGACCGCCGCCGCGACGAGGGCGGCATCCGTCATGTCGAATCCGTCGACGCCGCCGCCGGGGCCGCTCGCACCGCCGCGCGTCGCGGTGCCCCGCGCCGAGAGGTGCACGGCGTCGGCGCCCGCGCCCGCGAGTGCCGCGATGTCGTCGATGCGCACTCCGCCGCCCGCCATGATCTCGAGCGGGCCCGAGTCGGCCGCCATGCGCGCAAGCGTCTCGAGGCCGGCACGGCAGTCGGGCGCCCCGCCCGAGGTGAGCACCCGGCGCACGCCGAGGTCGCGCAGCGCGGCGACGGACCCGAACGGGTCGGCACTCGCATCGACCGCGCGGTGCACCGTCACGTCGAGCTCGCCGGCGGCGTCGACGAACCGGTGCACGGCCTCGAGGTCGAGCTCGCCCGCGTCGGTGAGCGCCCCGACGACGACGCCGTCGGCTCCGGCTGCTGCGGCGGCACGGATGTCGCGGACGATCGTGTCGAGCTCGTCGGCGTCGTAGACGAACCCGCCGCCGCGCGGGCGCACGAGCACATGCACGAAGTCCGCGACGGCTGCCACGCCCGCCGCATCCACCGCGGACTCGATGAGACCGGCCGACGGCGTCAGGCCGCCGAGACCGAGCGCCTGGCAGAGTTCGACGCGCGCGGCGCCCGCGGCGAGGGCGACGCGCACCCCCGCGGCATCCTGGACGGCGATCTCGACCGGCAGCGTTCGTGGCATTCCCGACACGCTACCGGTTCGCGCGGCAGCGAGCCCGCTGCCTAGGCCGAGCGCCACTCCGATCGCGCGGCGACCGCTGCGCGCACGAGCTGCGGGTCGGTGCGGTCCACCGTCTCGGCGCCGCCGCCCGGTCCGCTCGGCGCGGGGTCGGTCACCGAACGTCGCGCCGACAGGTGCACCGCGGCGAGTCCGAGGTCGAGCAGCGCGGAGATGTCGGCCGCGGTGACACCGCCCCCCGCCATGACCTCGAGACGACCGCCGGCCGCCTCCTGCATCGCGGCGAGTTCGCCGGCGCCCTCGATGCTGCGAGGAGCGGCACCCGAGGTCAGTACGCGCGAGACGCCGAGACGCACCAGCGTCTCGACCAGCTCGCTCGGACGCGCGACGGTGTCGATCGCGCGGTGGAAGGTCGTGTGCAGTCCGTCGGCCGCCTCGATCAACCGGGCGACGACGGGTTCGTCGACGGTGCCGTCGGGGCGCATCGCCCCGATCACGACGCCGGCGACCCCCGTCGAGCGCAGGGCGCGGATGTCGCGGACCATCGCCGACACCTCGCGGGCGTCGTAGACGAACCCGCCGGCGCGCGATCGCACGAGCACGTGCACGGCGGAGTCGGCACCGAGGCCGCGGGCCGCCTCGACCGACTCGAGCACCGTGCCGATCGACGGGGTGAGGCCACCGGTGACGAGGGCGCTGCACAGTTCGACGCGATCGGCGCCTGCCGCGATCGCGACCGCGGTGCCGCCGGCGTCCTGCACGGCGATCTCGATCGCGGGCACGGTCACGAGCGGCTCCGCGGTCACGGCGTCACGCGAGCGACGGCGATGGCCTCGCCCCGCAGGGCCTCGGGGATCGACACGGATGCCCCGGCGCTCGACGGCTCGACGGCGGCATCGCCCGCACCCAGCCACGTCACGCTGCCGGCACCGTCGAGCTCGGACGGCAGGCGGATCTCGCCGGCGGTCGGGTCGATCGCGTGCACGAAGACGTCGCCGCCGCTCGTCGTGTACGAGACGGGAGCACCGATGCGATCGCCTGCACGGAGCCACGGACGCGTGCCGTAGACGGCGTCGCCGTTGACCCCGAGCCAGCGGCCCATGGCGCTCATGCTCGCCGCCTGGAGCTCGGGGATCGAGCCGTCGGCGCGCGGGCCGACGTTGATCAGCAGATTGCCGTTCTTCGAGACCACGTCGACGAGCAGGCGCACGAGCGCGGCGCCCGAGAGCGAGTGCTCGGGACCCTCGGCCTCGTTGTAGCCGAACGAGAAGCCGAGTCCGCGGGTGGACTCCCACGGCGAGTCGACGATGTCCTCGACGTGCGTGTACTCGCGGGTGAGGAAGCCGTGGTACGGCACGCCCCAGCGGTCGTTCACGACCCCTGACGGCACGCGCTCGAGGTAGCGCTCGAGCAGCGCGGCGACGGCGAACTCGTCGCGCCCCTTGCCGCCGTCGGGCCAGTCGATGTCGTTCCAGAGGATGTCGGGGCTGAACCGCTCGACGAGCTCCTCGAGCTGCGCGGCCGAATAGCGCGAGAAGCGCTCGTCGTTCCGGCGGTAGCGGAACAGGTCGGTGTCGGACTCGATCGGCGGGAAGTCGCTGACGTGCCAGTCGAGCGCACCCGAGAAGTAGACGCCGAACTTCGCCCCTGCGGCGCGCGTGGCGTCGTGGAACTCGCGGATGAGGTCGCGTCGCGGGCCGCGGCGCGCGGCGTTGAAGGTCGTCGTCCCGGTGTCCCACAGGCAGAAGCCCTCGTGGTGCTTCGTGGTGGGGATCACGTAGCGGGCGCCCGCCGAGACGAGCGATCCGACGAACGCGTCGGCGTCGAAGGCCGACGCATCCCAGCGGTCGGCGAGGTCCTCGTAGCTCGTGCCGGTGCCGTAGACGTCCTGATGGCGCTGCCACGTCGGGCTGCCCGCGATGCGCACGGTGTTGCCGTACCACTCGGCGTACTGGTGGTGCGCGTACGCGTCCTCGGTGGGCACGCCGCGGCCGTCGTGCGGGGTTCCCCACGCCGGTACCGAGTAGAGGCCCCAGTGCACGAAGAAGCCCAGCTTCGCGTCGCGGTACCACTCGGGCACGCCTGCGGCCGGATACACGGGGGCGTCGGCACCGAGGTCGGGTCCGATGCGGGTCTCGAAGTTCAGCATGTCGTTCCTGTTCAGGGTGTCAGCCGGGTGTCAGCGGGGTGTCAGCGGGTCGTTCGACGCGTCACGAGGGCGACGAGTGCGGGCTCGGCGGCATCCGTCTCGAAGGGGAAGACGCCGGGCGCGAGCTGCCGGTGGCCCAGACGCAGCAGGTCCTGGTCGACGCCGCCGGGGGTCAGCGCGAGCTTCCAGCCCTGTGCGAGGTCGTAGAGCTCGGGCTCGAGGTAGCCGATCTTCACGATGACGATGTCTGCCGCGTGCGGGTCGAGTCCGAGCATCGTGAAGTCGGCGAGGTGGTGGAAGGGCTTGCGGCGTTCGGTGATGATCGCATGCACGCCGCCCGCCTTGATGACGACCTGCGTTCCGGCGTCGGGGTCGCCGTCGGTGATCGAGAACACCGTTCCCGCGATCGGCACCGGGCCAGATGGCCCATCGTCGACGCGACCGCCGACGAGCACGGCGATCTCGCCGCCGACGCCGGCCTTCCTGGCGGCCTCGACGGCGGCCGGGTCGAAGATCGACGCGTGGATGACGGTGAGGCCGCCGTCTGCGAACTCGGGCCGGTCGAGCAGCTGCCCGAGGGTCCACGAGACGTCGCCCGCCCCGCCGGCGGTCGGGTTGTCGCCCGAATCCGAGATGAGGTACGGCCGCTCGTCGGTCGCGGCGAGTGCCGCGTCGATCGACTCGGCCAGCGGCAGGGCGTCGGCGACGAACTCGAAGTCGTCGCGGGCGTCCCAGTAGGCGCGGGCGAGCCGCTCGGCCTCGGCGGCGATGACCTGCCGGTCGTCGCCGGTCACGACGACGGCGGCCTGGCAGCGGGGCTCGTCGGCCCAGGCGTAGCCGACCCACACGGCGGCGTCGACGACGCCCGTGGTGTGCTCGGCCACCGGCACCTCGGCGTAGATGCCGCGCGCGGGCTCGAGGCGGGTGCTCGTCTTCTCGCCGGGCAGCAGCACGGGCACCTGCAGCCAGGCCTTGTACGGGCGGCGCGCGAGCACGTCGGCGCCGACGGAGGAGCGCAGGCGGGTGAGCAGGTTGAACACGGCCCGCTCCTTGGTGTTCCACACGTCCTCATGGGGAGCCATGCGGTAGCAGGTGATGAGGTCGACCGCGTCGAGCAGCTCGCGCGAGACGTTGCCGTGCAGATCCATCGAGGTCGAGACGAGGGTGGCGTCGCCGAGTTCGGCACGCACCGCACGGGCCAGGTCGGCCTCGGCGTCGACCATGCCGACGACGCTCATCGCTCCGTGGATGTCGAAGAAGAAGCCGTCGAACGGGCCCTGGGCGCGGATGCCGGCGATGATCGCACGCTTCATCCGCTCGTAGGTCTCCGGTGCGACCGCGCCGCCCGGCAGCGACCGGCCGTGCGTCAGCGGCACCCATTCGGCCGCCGCACGCAGGTCCGATCCCTCGGAGAGGAACGGGTAGTAGGCCATGAGCGAGGCGCCCTCGCGCATGGTGAACGCCTCGTCGCCGCTCAGGTGCGGCGAGAACGTGCTCGACTCGATCGAGATGCCGGCGATGCCGATGCGGGGCCGAGCGAGGCCTCCGGGCTCCAGGCCGCCGAGCGGCCCCATCCAGATCTCGGATGCCTCCGGTGCGATGGTCTCTGCGTCGTTCACGTGCTGCTCCTCGGTGGTGTTCTGCATCGGTCTCGGCTCACGCCGTCATGGCGACGGGCGATGCCGGCGCTGCGGCATCCGCTTCGGTGTCGCCGACGATCGCCGCCGGATCGTCGGCGAGCGGCCAGGCGAGCGCCGCGGCCCCGAGCGCGACGGCGCGACCGCCGAGCAGCGCCGGATGCACCGTGAGGGCGATGCCCGAGACGGGTTCGTTCTGCGCGAGGGTTCTGGAGAGCGAGGGCTCCAGCACGTCCCATGCCTCTCGCACTCCCCCGCCCACGACGACCTCGACGACGTCGAGGAGGTTCGCGGCGGTGGCGATCGCGAGGCCCAGCGCGTGGCCTGCCGCGTCGAACACCGCCGTGGCGTCGGCGTCGCCGACCCGCGCGAGCTCGGCGATCTCGACCCCCCGCGTGCCGGCGGCGCCGACCCGCTCGGCGTACCGGGCCTCGATCGAGCGGCCGGAGGCGAGCGTCTCGAGGTGGCCGACCTGCCCGCAGGTGCACACCAGATCGCTGTAGCCGGGCGTGTGGCCGATCTCGCCGGCGGCGCCGTGCGGGCCGCTCAGGATGCGGCCGTCCATCGCGATCGCGCCGCCCACGCCGGTTCCGAGCGTGATGCCGATGGCGTGCTCCGATCCGGCGACGGAGCCCCAGCGGAGCTCGCCCATCAGGAACGCGTTCACGTCGTTCTCGGCCGAGACCGGCACGCCGAGCGCGTTCGACAGCTCGGGCCCGATGGCGTAGCCGACCCAGTCGGTGAACGACTCGGATGCCGCGCGCACCGTGCCGCTCGCCTGGTCGATGACGCCCGCGGCGCCGACGCCGGCGGCGACGGCGACGAGCCCCGAGCTCTGCTCGAGCGAGCGCACGAGCCCGGCAGCGGCGGCCGTCATCGCGGCACCGCCCTCTCGCGCCGGCGCCGGAACGACGCCTGCCGCGAGGACGTTGCCCGAACGGTCGCAGAGCACCGCCGAGATCTTGGTGCCGCCGATGTCGAGACCGGCGACCACGTGGAGCGAAGACATGGTGGTTCCTGATTCAGTGCGGAGTTCAGTGGAGCGGGACGAGCCGTCCGCCACTATCGGCCACCCAGTCCTGCCATCGCGATGCCCTTCACGAGGTGCTTCTGCAGCACGATCACGAGCACGGTGGTCGGCACCATGGAGATGATCGCCGCGGCCATCTGGAGGTCCCAGCGCGTGCCCTGGAGTCCCGAGAACGACGCGAGGCCGACGGGCAGGGTGCCGTGGGCGGCGTAGTCGACCGTGACGATGAGCGGCCAGAGGTAGCTGTTCCAGAAGGAGAGGAACGTGAAGACCGAGAGCACGGCGACGGCCGACTTCGCGAGCGGCAGGATGATCTGCAGGAATGAGCGGATGGGTCCTGCGCCGTCGACGCGCGCCGCCTCCTCGAGTTCGAACGGGATGCCGCGGAAGAACTGGCGCATGAGGAACGTGCCGAACGCGGTGAACGCGAAGGGCAGGATGAGCGACTGGTAGGTGTCGACCCATCCGAACCACTGCATCACCTGGAACATCGGGATGACGAGCACCTCCTGCGGCACCATGAGCGTGGCGAGGAAGATCACGAAGACGGCGTCGCGGCCCTTCCAGCGGAGGCGTCCGAACGCGTACCCGGCCGTCGTCGACACGGCGAGCACGACGAGCGTGCCGGTGATCGAGACGAAGAACGAGTTGCCGATGTAGGTGAGGAACGGGCCGTACGCGAAGACGTCGACGAAGTTCGACCAGCGCACCTCCGACCCGATGAGGGTCGGCGGCATCGAGAACATCTCGGAGTTGGGCTTCAGCGCCGAGAAGAAGGCGTAGACGATCGGCGAGACGAAGATCGCAGCGGCGACGTAGACGGCGATGTGCGCGAAGACGAGCCGCACGCGGCCGCGCTTCGTGAGCGGTTCGCGACCGCCCGATCGATCGTCGGGCTCTGCGGGGGCGTCCGTCTCGGCATCGAACACCGCGGTCGCGGCCGGGAGCGTGTCAATGCTCATAGTGCACCCACTTCTTCTGCGCGCGGAACTGCAGCGCGGTCAGGACGATGATGATGGCGAAGAGGATCCAGGCGGCCGCTGCGGCGAGGCCGAGCTCCTGGAACTTGAAGCCCTGGTTGTAGATGAACTGCACGAGCGGCTGGGTCGCGTTGCCCGGACCGCCGCCGGTGAGCAGCTGCGGCTGCACGAAGACCTGCAGCGCGGTGATCATGGTCATGATGCTCGCGAAGAACAGCGACGGCGAGATCATCGGCAGCGTCACGCTCCAGAGCATCCGGAAACCGCGGGCGCCGTCGATGCGCGCCGCCTCGACGACGGACTCGGGCAGCTGCTCGAGCGCTGCCGAGAAGATCAGCATGTTGTAGCCGAGCCCCTGCCAGACCGACATCATGACGACCATGATCATGGCCCACTGCGGGTCGGCGAGGAAGTTCGGCAGCTCGACCCCGAACCAGGTCTGGGAGAGGCCGTTGAAGAGGCCCTGCGGCTGCAGCATCATCTTCCACACGAGCACGTTCGCGACCATGGGGGTCACGACGGGGATGAAGAAGAGCACGCGCAGCATGCCGCGACCGCGGATGCGGGCGCTCAGCGAGATCGCGAGCAGCAGCGACAGCCCGACGCTGATCGGCACGTAGAGCAGGGCGAAGACGAAGGTGTTGCGCAGCGCCGGCCAGAAGTCGGGGCTCTGCGTGAAGAGCTTGACGTAGTTGTCGAGCCCGACGAACGTCTTCTCGCCGAAGGTGGGCCAGTTGAAGAAGCCCATGACGATGGACAGGACGACGGGGACGACCGTGAACAGGGCGAGCCCCGCCAGGGCTGGGCTGACGAAGCCCAGCGCCTGACGGGATTCAGCTCTGGCGAGCGTCCCTCGACGAGGTATCTGCTTGGTGTTCGACATCTCGAGAGGGTCCTTGCCGGTGGTGCTTATTCGCCGAACTGCTGCTGAGCGGACTCGAGCACGTTCGACATTGATTCCTGGCCGTTGTAGACGCTCACCAGCTGCGGCTGGATGTACGTGCCGACCTTCGACCAGTTGTCGCTGACGTTCTGGCCTTCGACCTGCTCGAACGCCTTGGTGAAGACGGCCTCGACCTGGTCGCGGTACTGCTCGTCGATCGACTCGAAGTACAGCGGCTGCGACGACACGCGCGCCGGGTAGCTGCGACCCGACGAGGCGATGTAGTCCTGCGAGTCGGCGCTGAGGAGCGAACCGAGCACCTTGAGGGCGTCTTCCTTGTTCTCGCAGTCCTTCGCGATGCCGTAGCCCGAGCCGAGGATGAGGCCGAGCGAGCCGTTCTCACCCGTGGGCAGCGTGGTCATGCCCGCGGCGAACCCGGAATCGTTGTTCAGGTAGCCGACCGCGTTCCAGGTGCCGTCGACGGCCATCGCCGCGTTGCCGCCCGTGTACTGGTTCTCACCCCAACCGGTGTCGGAGGCCGAGGCGACCGGTGCCGCGACCTTCTGGTCGGTGACGAGGCCCGAGTACCAAGTGGCCGCGTCGACGAAGTCGGGGTTCGTGAGGTCGAGCGTGCCGTCGGCCTCGACGGGCTGCGTGCCCGACTTGGCGATCGGCAGCGCCTGCCACTGGAAGTCGCCCATGCCCACGGCGAAGCCGTACTTGCCATCGGTGGTGGCTGCCTTCGCGGTCGCCTCGAAGTCGTCGAAGGTCCAGCCCGCCTCGGGAGCGGCGACGCCGGCGGCATCGAGCATGTCCTGGTTGTAGTAGACGAGCATCGTCGAGATGTCGAACGGCAGGCCGTACATGGTGCCCTTGTTCGAGAGGATCTCCTCGCTGCCGGCCGCGAAGTCGGCCGGGTCGAGCCCAGCGGTCTTCAGGTCCGCCTCGGTGAGCTCGGCGAACCCGGCGGTGTAGCTCGAGAGCATGCCCGAGTTCATTCCGGTGACGCAGGCCATGTTGCCCGAGGCCATGTTGGTGGTGAGCTTCGTGAAGAAGTCACCCCACGGCGCCGTGCGCAGTTCGATCTTCAGGTCGGGGTTCTGCTCCTGCGCGATCGCGAGCTGTGCGTTCAGGGCGTCGGTGTCGTCCTGGCTGCCCGCCCACATGTCGATCACGATGGTGTCCGACGACGCCTCGGCGCCGCCCGTGCTGCAACCCGTCATCACGAGTGCGGCGGCGGTCGCGACCGCCATCGCGCCGACGTGGATCTTCTTCATTGAATGTCGCCTCCTCAGGCATCAGGACACATGAGTTGGCCAAGTTTTTTCGACCGTCGAATGAACTTTGTCAACTTTGTGCGTAAAGTCATCATGCCAGACGAGGCAAGCTTCGCCAACTTTCGTCGGATGTCTGGCGCAGATCCTTGAATTTCGGCGGGTTGATCGCCCAAAAGACTCGACGATCGTACTAATCTCAACTTACTTCGACCTCGAAAGAAGCTGCATGTCACAGCCGACACCGCCGACGCACCCGACGTCGCCACCACAGCACGCCCGCCAGATCGTCGAGCTCATCGCCCGGGGCGAGGCGAGTTCGCGCAGCGACCTCTCGCGCATCCTGGGACTGGCGCCCTCGACGGTCTCGCTCCGCGTGGCCGAACTCACCGAGCTCGGCGTGCTGCACGAAGAGGGCGTCGGCATCTCCAGCGGCGGCCGTCGCCCCCGCATCCTCCGACTCCGCGGCGATCGCGGCAGCATCCTCGTCGCCGACCTCGGCGGCGGCCATGCACGCATCGGCCGCGTCGACCTCAGCGGCGCACTGCTGGCCACCGCCACGATCCCCGTCGACGTGGGCGACGGCCCCGAGGCGACCCTCACGGCGATCGCCGCCGCGATGCGCGCACTCGCGACCGAGGTCGACCCGGAGTTCCGCGGCATCCGTGGCGTCGGCGTCGCGCTGCCGGGCCCCGTCGACGTCGGCACCGGCATCGTCGATCAGCCGTCGCGGATGCCCGGCTGGCCCGGCTTCCAGGTGCGCGACTGGCTGAGCCGCGAATTCGGCGTGCCCGCCGCCGTCGACAACGACGCCAACCTCATGGCGCTCGGCGAGCACCGTGCACAGTTCGGCGCGACCCGGCACAGCGTCACGGTCAAGGCCGGCACCGCCATCGGCAGCGGCATCGTCGTCGACGG
This sequence comes from Agromyces hippuratus, assembly GCF_013410355.1. Classification (NCBI taxonomy): domain Bacteria; kingdom Bacillati; phylum Actinomycetota; class Actinomycetes; order Micrococcales; family Microbacteriaceae; genus Agromyces; species Agromyces hippuratus. Next base: position 1,241,227 of record NZ_JACCFI010000001.1, read on the forward strand.
CGTGCTGCACCGCGGCGCGACCTGGGCCGCCGGCGACGTCACGCACACCCGCATCGACGCCGCCGACGAGCGGCCGTGCTCGTGCGGCAACACCGGTTGCCTCGAGACCGTGGCGAGCGGTGCGAGCCTCGTGCGGCAGATGAACGAACGCGGCATCGCGGTGCGCACGACCGCCGACGTGCTCGCCCTCGCCCGCGACGCCGACCCGGTCGCCACGACGCTCGTGCGCACGGCCGGCACCTATCTCGGCCAGGTGCTCTCCACGGTCGTGAACTTCTTCAACCCCGACGCGCTCTTCCTCACCGGCAGCATGTCGTCGAGCGAACCCTTCATCGCCGCCGTGCGGAGCCGCATCTACGAGGGCTGCCACCCGCTCGTGACCCAGCGCCTGCGCATCGAGGCGGCGTCGACCGGCCCGAACGCAGGTCTCCTCGGCGCCGCCCGACTGGTGCTCGACGAGCTGACCTTCAGCTCCGACGAAGCGACGCCTGCGGCGCGCTGACCCGGGTTCAGGCCAGCGTCAGCTCGATCACCGGCACCGCGACATCCGGCTGCCTGACCGGCAGCGACACCGTGAGGGTGCCCGCCTCCTCCCCCGCCGGGCGCATCACGTTCGCCACCTGGTCGGGGTCGGTCTCGCTCGTGCGGAGCCACGATCCGTCGTGCAGGAAGCGCGCGTACGAGACCCTCCCGGCGAGGCCGGGCAGGTGCACGTACCCGAGCGGCCAGCTGAACAGGTGCAGGTAGAGGCGGTCGCCGCGGAGCGTGTAGACGCCCTCTCGCGGGGGCGCATACGGCGCGTGGCCGGCGCCGACGATCGCGTCGCGGTGCAGGTCCATCCAGTCGCCGATCTCGCCGAGGAGGCTCCGGTCGACGGGAGGGATCGCGCCGCGCCCGTCGGGCCCGACGTTCAGCAGCATGTTGCCGTCCATCGAGACCGAGTCCGCGAGCATGCGGATGAGCAGCGGCGCGCTCTTGAAGTCGATGTTGTCGCGGTGGTACCCCCACGAGCCGTTCGTGGTCTGGCACGCCTCCCACACGACGGGCTCGCCGTCATGCACGAGCGGCCTGGTCGGCTGGTACTGCTCGGGCGTCACGAAGTCGCCCGGCACGCCGAGCCGGTCGTTGACGAGCATGTCGGGCTGGAGCTCACGGCACAGTGCGAGCAGGCCCTCCGCATCCCAGTCCTCGGGACCCTTGCCGGCCCACCCCTCCTTCGTCTCGGGGTAGGTGAAGTCGAAGAAGAGGTAGTCGATCGTGCCGTAGCGGGTGAGGAGCTCGCGCACCTGCCCGTGCAGGTACGCCCGGTAGCGCTCCATCGAGCGGCCGTCGTTCAGTGCGTGCGCCTCGGGGTCGTCGCGTCGCGGATGGTTCCAGTCGACGGTGAAGTCGGGGTGATGCCAGTCGATGAGCGAGTAGTACAGGCCGACCTTGAGGCCCGCGGTGCGCGTCGCCTCGACGTACTCGGCCACGAGGTCGCGGTCGCAGACCGCGCGGGTCGTGAAGTCGGTGAGGTCGGAATCCCACAGGCAGAAGCCGTCGTGGTGCTTCGTCGTGAGCACGCTGTAGCCCATGCCGGTCCCGACGGCCGTGGCCGCGATCGCCGTGGCATCGAAGCGGTCGGGTTCGAAGTGCTCCACGTAGGGCAGGTACTCCGCGTCGGTCAGCCGCTCGTAGGTCTGCACCCACTCATGGCGGGCGGCGCCGCTGTAGGCACCGAAGTGCACGAAGAGCCCGAATCGGGCGGTGTCGAACCAGTCCTGTCGCATGTCGTCCTTCTCATCACGGCGGTCGCATCCATCCTGACACACAGACATCGGATGTCTCGCCGCCTCCCTCCTCCAGGCACTCGCCCACCCGTCGATGACGCCACGATGACGATTCCGCGTCGATCCGCCACCCCTCGACCCGGTTCCAATATGCTCATCGCGGCACTCAACCCCCTCGGAAGGACGAACGTGGCAGAGCAGGGCAAGAAGAAGGTCGTACGAGTCGAATCCACTGCGCCGGCAGACAAGGGCGGCGGCACTGCCGTCGCCGATGCCTCCGCCGCCCCGACGTGGACGCCGACCCCCGAGGCGAAGAGGCAGGCCGTGACGTTCCGTCTCATCGCCGGCGGCCTCTGGCTGCTCGCCATCGCCGGCGAGGTGTTCACGATCTTCTGGGTGCTGCGCCAGGTGCCCGTGAACATGGTGCTGCTCATCATCCTGATCGTCGTGATCGGTGCGCTCGCCATCGGCGGCTCGCTGCTCTGGAAGCAGGCGAACCGCCTCGACCCCGCGTCGAAGGAGGACAAGGTCCGCTTCTTCGTGCAGAACCAGCTCGGCGCGATCATCGCGGTCATCGCATTCCTGCCGCTGATCATCCTGATCTTCACGAACAAGGACATGGACGGCAAGCAGAAGGCGCTCGCCGGCATCATCGCGATCGTCATCGGCGGCGGAGCGCTCGCCCTCGGCATCGACTACGCGCCGCCGTCGGTCGAGCAGTACACCTCGGAGTCGAACGTCATCGTCCAGCTCACGGGCGAGGATGTCGTGTACTGGACGAAGTCGGGCTCGGTCTTCCACGTCTGCTCCGAGGTGCCCGACGTGAACAAGGAGTCGAAGGACGGCCAGATCTACGAGGGCACCGTCGCCGCCGCCCACACGGCAGGCAAGGACCGTCTGACGAAGCGCTGGGAAAGCGAGGCCGTCAACTACTGCGGCTACACGCAGGAGCAGGTCGACGCCGTCAAGGCCGACGTCGACGCCCCCGCGAACGAGGAATCCGTCGAGGCGCCCGAGGAGACCCCGGCCGCGGAGTAGCCCGACGCCGAGGCACGTGACGAAGGCCCGCCCGGATCACCGGGCGGGCCTTCGTCGCGCTCGCGGTCAGAACACCGGAACTCCGTTGCGGACGAGCCGCCAGTTCTCGACGTGGAACACTGCCGGGTCGATCACGCCGGCCGCCGAGGCGTAGGAGACGATCGCCTCGCGGATCGCGACCTGCGCGTTGTAGACGACGGGCGCCGCGGCGATGTGCGGGAACCCGCCGCCGCCCGACTGCCGGTAGTTGTTCACCGCCACCAGGAACTGCTGGTCGGGCGCGACGGGAGCGTTCCCGTACGTCATTCCGACGATGCGCGACCCATACGGCTGCGAGATGTCGACCGAGTAGTCGATGCCCGAGAACTGGTCGTAGTTGTAGTCGGGCGTGCTGCCGGCGTTCGTCCACGACGCCGGCGCGACGGGGGCGTCGGCGGCCACCTGGATGAAGTACTTCGCCGAGTACTCGAGGTAGTCCTTGATCTGCGCACCGGTGAGGACCGACGCCATCAACGTGTTGTCGTAGATGTACAGCCCGGCGACGTCCTTGATCGTGACCGGCCCCTGCGGGAAGCTCGCCGCCCGGTTGAACGGCGCGGCGATCGAGACGATCGGCAGGGCCGCCTCGGGCGTGCCCGCGACCGCCGCGGCGACCGTCGCCGTCTGCACCTCGTTGACGTAGTCGAGGATCGCCGTGTCCTTCCAGCACGCCTCGGCGGCCGACATCGACTCGGTCGAGTTCGCGACCGGCGTGTTCATGTACGTGACGACGGCGTCGTGCTGGTCGCGCACGAGCGCCACGAACGCCGGATCGTCGACGACGGTGTTCGTGTTGAGGGTCGTCGCGGAGTGCGCGACGACCCCCCACTTGCCGCGCACGAACTCGAGGTCGAGGTCGAAGACGCTGAGGCGCTGACCCCAGTTCTTCGGCTCGCTCATGATGACCTCGGCGCCCGTCGCGGTGTTCGTGACGAGGCGCTGCGGGATCTCCTGGTGCGCGTGCCCGAAGAGGATCGCGTCGATGCCCGGCACCTGTTCGGCGACCAGCTTCGCCGCGTTCTCGACGGGCAGGTCTCCCCCGTACGATGACGTTCCGCTCTCGCCAGAATGGGCGCTCACGACGATGATGTGCGCACCCTCGGCGCGCATCACCGGCACCCAGCGCGCGGCGGTCTCGACGAGGTCGAGCACCTCGACCCTGCCCGAGACGTTCGCCTTGTCCCAGATGACGACACCCGGGTTCGTCAGGCCGAGCACGCCGACACGCACCGGCGGGAGCCCCTTCGCCGCCTTCATCGTCGTGATCGTGTACGGACGGAAGCGGGGAACCTTCGTGCCCGCGTGCACGGCGTTCGCGGCGAGCACGGGGGCGTCCATCTGCGAGATCCAGTTGTCGAGGAAGTCGAGGCCGTAGTTGAACTCGTGGTTGCCGAGTGCGACGGCGTCGTACTCGAGTGCGTTCATCTGCGCGGCCACCGGGTGGATCGCGCCCGTCTCGGTGACCGGCTCGACCGTGGCGTAGTAGAAGCCGAGCGGGGTGCCCTGGATGGTGTCGCCCGCGTCGAACAGCAGCGTGCGCTCCCGGCCGCGATCGGCGCGGATCTGCTTCACGACACTCGCGACACGAGCCAGGCCGACGGCGTTGCTGGGAACTCCGGGCCGCCCGTCGTTGAAGGCGGCGTCCTTGTAGTAGTCCCAGTTGACGACGTTCGCGTGCAGGTCGGAGGTGCCCATGATCGTGATCGTCACGGCCTTGGCGCCCGGCGCGGCATTGGCGGCCTGGGCCGCCCCCGGCCAGCCGGCGGCGGCGAGCGCTCCGGCGGCCGACATGCCGACGAGGACGTTGCGTCGACTGAGGCCGGAACGCTCGGGTGCGGCGTCGTCGTCGGGTACGGCGCACGAGCACCAGCGGGGGGTGGGTTCGGGGTGGTGATGGGAGAGTTCGCTCATGGCACCACATGCGACCACACCCGGTGCCTCCATGACAAGCGTTTTGCCACAACGCGCGCTGCTCATTCGCGCACGCCGCGAGAACGGCCCGCTCCGGAGCATCCGGAGCGGGCCGTTCAGTGCTGCGATGCAGCCGATCTGTTCGCTGCGCTCGGGCGCGCGACCTCGCCGTCGGCTAGCGCGCGACCTCGCCGTCGACGTAGTCGTCGTCGTTCGAGGCGTTCCAGGCGAAGAGCTTGCGGAGCTCGCGGCCGGTGGCCTCGATCGGGTGCGCCTCGCCCTTGGCACGGAGCTCGAGGAACTCCTTCTGGCCGTTGTCCTGGTCGTCGATGAAGCGCTGCGCGAACGCGCCCGACTGGATGTCGGCGAGCACGGCCTGCATGTTCTCCTTGACGTGCGGGTCGATGACGCGCGGGCCCGAGACGTAGTCGCCGTACTCGGCCGTGTCGGAGACCGACCAGCGCTGCTTGGCGATGCCGCCCTCCCACATGAGGTCGACGATGAGCTTCAGCTCGTGGAGCACCTCGAAGTAGGCGACCTGCGGCTGGTAGCCGGCCTCGGTGAGGGTCTCGAAGCCGTACTGCACGAGCTGCGAAACACCGCCGCAGAGCACGGCCTGCTCGCCGAACAGGTCGGTCTCGGTCTCCTCGGTGAAGGTCGTCTTGATGCCGCCGGCGCGCAGGCCGCCGATCGCCTTGGCGTACGAGAGGGTGAGCGGCCAGGCGTTGCCCGATGCGTCCTTCTCGACGGCGACGATCACGGGCACGCCGCGGCCGGCCTCGTACTCGCGGCGCACGGTGTGGCCCGGGCCCTTGGGGGCGACCATGACGACGTCGACGCCCTCGGGCGCCTCGATGTATCCGAAGCGGATGTTGAAGCCGTGGCCGAACACGAGGGTCTTGCCCGCAGCCAGGTTGTCCTTGATGGACTCGGCGTAGATGTGACGCTGGTACTGGTCGGGCGCGAGGATGACGATGACGTCGGCCCAGGCAGCGGCGTCGGCGACGCTCTTGACCTCGAAGCCGGCCTCTTCGGCCTTGGGCTTCGACTTCGAGCCCTCCTTGAGTCCGATGACGACCTCGACACCCGAGTCGCGGAGGTTCTGCGCGTGCGCGTGGCCCTGCGAGCCGTAGCCGATGACGGCGACCTTCTTGCCCTGGATGAGGGCGAGGTCGGCGTCCTTGTCGTAGTAGATCTCAGCCATGATGCTGTCTTTCTCCTTGATCGGGGATGGTGCAGTTCGTGAAAACGGTCAGTTCTTGAAGACGCGCTCGGTGATGGACTTGCCGCCACGGCCGATCGCGAGGAGGCCCGACTGGGCGATCTCCTTGATGCCGTAGGGCTCGAGCACCTTGAGGAACGCGGTGGTCTTGCCGGAGTCGCCGGTGACCTCGATCACGAGCGCGTCGGTCGAGACGTCGACGACGCGGGCACGGAAGAGGTTCACCGCCTCGAGCACCTGCGAGCGGGTCGTGTTGTCGACCCGCACCTTGATGAGCAGGTGCTCGCGCTGCACCGCCTGCGCGGGGTCGAGCTCGACGATCTTGATGACGTTGACGAGCTTGTTCAGCTGCTTCGTCACCTGCTCGAGCGGCAGTTCATCGACGTCGACGACGACGGTGATGCGGCTGAGCCCCTCGATCTCCGAGTGGCCGACCGCGAGCGATTCGATGTTGAAGCCGCGCCGGGCGAAGAGCCCTGCGACGCGGGTCAACAGGCCGGGCTTGTCTTCGACGAGGAGGGAGAGAACGTGCGTCGACATGGTCAGTCCTCCTCGCTGAATGCCGGCGAGTGATCGCGGGCGTACTGGATGTAGCTGTTCGAGACGCCCTGCGGCACCATCGGCCACACCATCGCGTCGGCCGAGACGACGAAGTCGATCACCACGGGGCGGTCGTTCGTCTCGAGCGCCAGCTTGATGGCGTCGTCGATCTCCTCCTCTTTCGTGACCCGGATGCCGAGTGCACCGTATGCCTCGGCGAGTGCCACGAAGTCGGGGATGCGCACGCTGTCGTGGCCCGTGTTCAGATCGGTGTTCGAGTACCGGCCGTCGTAGAACAGGGTCTGCCACTGGCGCACCATGCCGAGCGAGGAGTTGTTGATGATCGCGACCTTGATCGGGATCTTGTTCAGCGTGCAGGTCGCGAGCTCCTGATTGGTCATCTGGAAGCATCCGTCGCCGTCGATCGCCCAGACCACGCGGTCGGGTTCGGCGACCTTCGCGCCCATCGCGGCCGGAACCGCGTAGCCCATCGTGCCGGCGCCGCCCGAGTTCAGCCAGGAGTTGGGGCGCTCGTACTTGATGAACTGCGCCGCCCACATCTGGTGCTGGCCGACGCCCGCGGCGTAGACCGCCTCGGGCCCCGTGAGCTCGCCGATGCGCTGGATGACCTGCTGCGGTGCGAGCAGTCCGTCGGACGGCGTCGAGAACCCGAGCGGGAACTCGGCGCGGAGGCCGTCGAGCGTCGCCCACCATTCGTCGAGGTCGGGCGTGCCCGAAGCCCCGGCGATCGCGTCGCGGTAGGCGGCCTCGAGGTCGACGAGCACGTCTTTCGCGTCGCCGACGATCGGCACGTCGGCGACGCGGATCTTGGAGATCTCGGCCGGGTCGATGTCGACGTGCACGACCTTGGCGTTCGGCGCGAAGAGCGCCGCCTTGCCGGTCACGCGGTCGTCGAAGCGGGCGCCGAGAGCGATGAGGAGGTCGGCCTCCTGCAGCGCGATCACGGCGGGGACCGTGCCGTGCATGCCCGGCATTCCGAGGTGCTGCTGGTGCGAGTCGGGGAAGGCGCCACGCGCCATGAGCGTCGTCACCACGGGGGCGTTCGTCGTCTCGGCGAGCGCGAGCAGTTCCTGGGACGCGCCCGAGCGGATGACTCCGCCGCCGACGTACAGCACCGGGCGCTTCGCCTCTGCGAGCAGCTGCGCCGCCGCGGCGACCTGCTTGCCGTGGGCCTTCGTGATCGGCCGGTAGCCCGGCAGGTCGAGCTTCGGCGGCCAGCGGAAGACGGCCTTGGCCTGCTGCGCGTCCTTCGTGATGTCGACGAGCACGGGGCCGGGCCGGCCGGTCGTGGCGATGTGGTACGCCGCCGCGATGGTCGCCGGGATCTCCGCGGCATCCTTCACCAGGAAGGAGTGCTTCGTGATCGGCATCGTGATGCCGACGATGTCGGCCTCCTGGAATGCGTCGGTGCCCATGAGGTTCGAGAACACCTGTCCGGTGATCGCGAGCATCGGCACCGAGTCCATGTGGGCGTCGGCGATGGCCGTGACGAGGTTCGTCGCGCCGGGGCCCGACGTCGCGATGGCGACACCGACCTTGCCCGACGACGAGGCGTAGCCCTCGGCAGCGTGACCGGCGCCCTGCTCGTGCCGCACGAGGATGTGGCGGAGCTTCTTGCTGTCGAGCAGCGGGTCGTAGACGGGGAGGATCGCGCCGCCGGGAAGGCCGAACACGTCGGTGATGCCGAGCATCTCGAGTGCGCGGACGACCGCCTCGGCGCCCGTGAGTTCCACGGGAGCGCCCGAGGGCACTGGGGCGGGCGATGGCACGGGATTGGATTCCGTGGTCATTCGATTCCTGTTCTGGTGGACGGTGTGCGGGAAGCGCTGCACTCAGCCCGTCGTGGCGCCTTCTGCGGCGGAACGCACGAGCTTCGAGTACTTCGCGAGGACGCCACGGGTATAGCGCGGGGGAAGCGGAGCCCAGCCTTCACGGCGGGCAGCCAGCTCGGCATCGTCGACCAGTAGGTCGATGGAACGAGCTGCGATATCGACCCGTATGAGATCACCATCGCGCACGAAGGCGATGGGACCTGCGTCCACCGCTTCGGGTGCCAGATGGCCGATGCAGAGGCCGGTTGTGCCGCCTGAGAATCGACCGTCCGTCAAGAGTAGTACATCTTTTCCGAGACCGGCGCCCTTGATGGCTGCGGTGATGGCGAGCATCTCGCGCATGCCGGGCCCGCCCTTGGGGCCCTCGTAGCGGATGACGACCACGTCGCCGGCCTTGATCTCGCCCGCCGTGAGCGCGTCCATGGCAGCCCGCTCGCGCTCGAACACGCGCGCGGGGCCCTCGAAGGTGGCGGCGTCGAAGCCCGCCGTCTTCACGACCGCACCCTCGGGAGCGAGCGAACCGTGCAGGATCGTGAGCCCGCCGGTCTCGTGGATCGGGTTGTCGAGCGTGCGGAGCACCTCGCCGTCGAGCGGCGGGAGGTTCAGCTCCTCGAGGTTCTCGGCCATGGTCTTGCCGGTGACGGTGAGCACGTCGCCATGCAGGAGGCCGGCGTCGAGCAGCGCCTTCATGAGCACGGGAACCCCGCCGCGACGGTCGACGTCGTTCATGACGTACTTGCCGAACGGCTTCAGGTCGCCGATGTGCGGCACCTTCGCGCCGATGCGGTTGAAGTCGTCGAGGGTGAGGTCGACCTCGGCCTCACGGGCGATCGCGAGCAGGTGCAGCACGATGTTGGTCGAGCCGCCGAGCGCCATGCCGACCGCGATGGCGTTCTCGAACGCCTTCTTGGTGAGAATCTGACGTGCGGTGATGCCGTGCTCGAGCAGGTTGACGACCGCTTCGCCCGAGCGGTGCGCGTAGTAGTCGCGGCGACGGTCGGCGGATGCCGGCGACGCCGAACCCGGCAGCGAGAGGCCGAGCGCCTCGGCGACCGAGGCCATGGTGTTGGCGGTGTACATGCCGCCGCAGGCACCTTCACCGGGCGCGAACGCGCACTCGATGCGGTGCGCGTCTTCGGCGCTCATGGTGCCGGCCTTGACCGCACCCACCGCCTCGAACGAGTCGATGATCGTGATGTCCTTCTCGGTGCCGTCGGACAGGCGCACCCAGCCCGGCGCGATCGAGCCGGCGTAGAGGAAGACCGAGGCGAGGTCGAGGCGGGCGGCCGCCATGAGCATGCCGGGGATGGACTTGTCGCAGCCGGCGAGCAGCACCGAGCCGTCGAGTCGCTCGGCCTGCATGACGACCTCGACCGAGTCGGCGATGACCTCGCGCGAGACGAGCGAGAAGTGCATGCCCTCGTGGCCCATCGAGATGCCGTCGGAGACGGAGACGGTGCCGAACTGCAGCGGGTAGCCGCCGCCGCCGTGCACACCCTCCTTGGCGGCCTGCGCGAGGCGGGCGAGCGAGAGGTTGCAGGGGGTGATCTCGTTCCACGAGGACGCGATGCCGATCTGCGGCTTATCCCAGTCGGCATCACCCATTCCGACGGCTCGGAGCATGCCCCGGCTGGTCATGGCTTCGATACCGTCGGTGACGGTGCGGCTACGAGGTTTGGGATCGAACTCCGACATGCAACGAGTCTATGGCCAGCGCGAGGGGCCCCCGTGCGTCGCTTCACGTGCATCCGCGAGGCGTTCGAGCAGGTCGGCGACATCTTCGGGACTGCGCACGCGGTGGGCCGCGAGCGACCGGCCCTGACCGACCTTCACCCCCAGATCCTCCGACTCGAGGGCGGCGAACGCGTCTTCGTCGGTGACGTCGTCGCCGACGTAGATGACGGCGCTGGCGCCCGCATGCTGGCGGAGCCGCGTGAGTGCTTCCCCCTTGTCGCTCGGGCGCACCGCGAACTCGATCACGCCCTTGCCGCCGCGCACGGTGAGCTCGGGGATCTCGGCCTCGACGCGCGCCCTGGCGACCCGCTGCAGGTCGCTCGCGGCGTCGGGTGCGACCTTGCGCGTGTGCAGCGCGAGCCCTGCAGGCTTCCACTCGACCCATGCGCCGTCGACGCTCGCGGCGACCTCGTCGAGCACGCTGGTGAGGTGCTCGAGCGCCGCGAGTTCGCCGTCGCGGAGGTCGATCGTGACGCCGCCGCCGTCGAGCTGCAGCTCCACCCCGTGCGAGCCGCTCATGAGCGTTCCCGCCGGTGGGTCGGCGACCTCCTTCAGGCTCTCGAGCGATCGCCCGGAGACGATCGCGACGCGGGTGTCGTCGCTCGCGGCGAGGCGTTCGATCGCAGCACGGGCGCGATTCGTGGCGCGCGCGTCCTCCGGCCGGTCGACGAGGGGTGCGAGCGTGCCGTCGAAATCGAGGGCGACGAGCAGCCGGTCGGTGTCGGCCAGGCGCGAGATCGCGGCATCCAGCCCGTCGGGAACGCCCGACGCGATGATGCCTGCGCCGGTGAGGGTCTTCAGGAACGTCGACGACCACTTCGCGACGTCGTTCTCGCGCACGCGCTTGCGGAGCGCCCGCATGCGTCGTGCGCGCTCCTTGCGAGGCATCTGCGCGGCCTCGACCATCGCGTCCTTCAGGCCCTCGATGTCGTGCGGGTTCACGAGGATCGCCTGGCGGAGTTCGTCGGATGCCCCGGTGAACTCACTGAGCACGAGCACGCCGTCGTCGTCGAAGCTGCAGGCCACGAACTCCTTCGCGACGAGGTTCATGCCGTCGCGGAGGGCCGTCACGAGCATGACGTCGGCAGCGAGGTAGAGGGCCACCATCTCCTCACGCGGGTAGCCGTGGTGGAGGTACGCGATGGCCTGGTGGCCGAGGGTCGAGTAGTCGCCGTTCAGCCGCCCGACCATGAGCTCGATCTCGTCGCGGAGCTGGCGGTACGTCTCGACGCGCTCGCGCGACGGGCTCGCGACCTGCACGAGGGTGACGTCCTCGACCGAGAGCCGGCCGTCGCGCAGCAGCTCGCCGAAGGCCTTCAGCCGGTGCCGGATGCCCTTCGTGTAGTCGAGCCGGTCGACGCCGAGCATGATCGTCTGGGGGTTGCCGAGGCTCTCCCGGATCTCGTGGGCGCGGGCCTGGACATCGGGTCGCCGGGCGAGCTCCTCGAACCCGGCGGAGTCGATCGAGATCGGGAACTGGCGGGCGACGACGTGCCGCACCTCGCCGTCGGGGCCGGGCACGTCGAGGACGCTGCCGCGCGTCGCGTAGCCGAAGAGCCGGCGCACCGCGCGCGTGAAGTTGCCGGCATCGGCGGCGCGCTGGAACCCGATGACGTCGGCGCCGAGCAGTCCGTCGAGCACCTGTCGCCGCCACGGCAGCTGCGAGTAGATGCCGTATGCCGGGAACGGGATGTGATTGAAGAAGCCGATCACGAGGTCGGGGCGCTTCTCGCGGAGCATGCGCGGCACGAGCTGCAGCTGATAGTCCTGCACCCACACGACGGCGCCGGGCGATGCCGCGCGCGCGGCCGCCTCCGCGAAGCGGCGGTTCACGCGAACGTAGGCGTCCCACCACTCCCGGTGGAAGGAGGGCGGTGCGATGACGTCGTGGTAGAGCGGCCAGAGGGTGTCGTTGGAGAACCCCTCGTAGTACTCCTCGAGCTCCGACTCCGAGAGCGGCACCGGGATGATGTTGATGCCGTCGTACTCGAACGGGTCGAACTCGCGATCGGCGACGCCGGCCCAGCCGACCCACGCGCCGTCGGCGGCGCGCATGACGGGTTCGAGCGCGGTGACCAGCCCGCCGGGCGAGCTCTTCCACGTGGTCTCCCCATCGGGGCCGCGCAGGTAGTCGACGGGCAATCGGTTCGAGACCACGATCATGTCGTAGGCGGCGTCGACGTAGAGCTCGTCGCGTGATGATTCAGGGGCGTTCATAGAGCGGATGTCCCTCCTCGCGCTCTGCTCAGGCTAACAGTCGTGCGGCGGCGCGGGATCCGACCGGATCTGCCGGTTCCCGCGCCGCACGGCGGCGGAGGCGGCTCAGCCGAGGGCGGCCGCCGCGAACCCGATCGAGCGGATGCCGCGGCGCCGGCTGACGACGAGCGTCGTGCCGAGCACGCCCACGAGACCGAAGACGACGAGCACGCCCGCCGCCATCGCGACCGATCCGCCGGCGGCGCCCGAGACGATGAACTGCATGCCCTGCACCGCCCAGGTGAGCGGCAGGAACGGGCTGATCGCCTGGTACGGGCCGCTCAGCACCTCGACGGGGTACAGCCCGCCGGAGGCGGTGAGCTGCAGCGCGACGAGCACGAGCGAGACGAGCAGCCCCGCCCGGCCGAGCCAGACGGTGAGGAAGGCGTGCAGCGAGGTGAACACGAGCGCGAGCAGTGCCGCGAACGCGAGCGTCTGCGGCAGCAGGCTCCAACTGACGTCCATGGTGCCGTGCAGGAGCAGCACGACCGCGACCGCCTGCGCGAGGGCGATGAGCCCTGCCCGCGCGAGCGTGCGCCAGACGAGCCCGCCGGTCGAGGCGGTCGAGCGCAGCGCCTCGCGACCGAAGGGCCGGAACACGAGGAAGAGCGCCAGCGCGCCGAGCCACAGGCCGACCGGCACGAAGAGCATGCCGATGACGTCGCCCACGCCCGCGATCTCGTGGTCGCGGGTCGCGTCGACCGTGACCGGTTCGGCGATGACGTCGGCCGTCTTCGAGGCGTCGATGTCGGTGAGCGCGGTCGCGCTCTCTGCGCCGGACGTCAGTCCCGAGGCAAGGGTGTCGGCGCCGCCGGCGAGCTTCGTGGCGCCGCTCGCGGCATCCGCTGCACCGCCCTGGAGCGCGCCGAGTCCGCCGGCGAGTTCGTCGAGACCCGTGGCGAGGCTGTTCGCGCCGTCAGCGAGCTCGCTCCCGCCGCTCCGGATCGCTCCCGACCCGTCTGCGAGCTGCTGGGCGCCTGCTGCCGCGTCGGAGATGCCGGTCTCGAGCGCGGGCAGACCTGCCGCACCCTGCGCGAGGGGCGCCCCTTGTCCAGCGACAGCGCTGAGCGTCCCGCTGACCGTTGCTAGCTCGGTGTACAGCCCCGGTACCGCTGCAGGATCCTGATTCGCGAGGATTCGAGCAGTGACGTCGGCCAGCTGCGCGCTGTAGCCGTCGACGGCGGACGTATAGCCGCCGACTCCGGTGCCGAGCGCACCGAGCCCGGCTGTCTCCGCCGCCATCTTGCCCAGGCCGGCGTTCAGCCCGTCGACGCCCTGACTGTAGGCGTCGACGCCCTGCGTGTACTGCGTGACCCCCGCCGCGTACTGGTGCGCGCCGCTCGCGGCATCCGCTGCACCGGTTGCCGCAGAGGCGACCCCGTTCGAGAGCGTGCCGAGGCCGCCCGCGAGGGAGCCGGCACCGCTCGAGAGCTGCGTCGCGCCATCGGCGGCGTCGCCGAGCGAGCCGCCCATCGTCGCGAGGTTCGTGTAGAGACCCTCGAGGTACTGCGCGGTCAGCTCGCGGCCGAAGGTCGCCGACATCGCGTCGCCGACCGACTGCGCGACGGAGCCGGCGAGGTAGCCGTGGGCGTCGTCGGTGCGGATGTCGAGGTTCGCCTGCGTGGGGCTGGCGCCCGAGAGCGAGGTCACCGACTCCGAGAAGTCGGAGGGGATGGTGAGCACCGCGTAGGCATCGCCCGAGGCGAGCAGGTCGGCCGCCTCCTCGTCGTTCGAGATCGTCCACTGGAACCCCGAGGTCTCGGGGTCGGTCAGCTCGGTCACGAGCAGGCGGCCGGCGAGCACGGGCTGTTCGGTGCCGTCGGGCAGCGTCATCGTGACCATCTCGTCGTTGTTCACGACGACGGCCGGGATCTGCTCGAGGTTGTCGCCGCCGCTGCCGACGGCGCCCGAGACGAGGCCGGCGACGGCGAGCGGCACGGCGACGACCGCGGCGACCAGCACGCCGAAGCGCACGCGTCGCTGCGCGGGGGTCGAGCCGAAGAGTCGGGAGAGTCGGGTGCTCATCGGAGGGCCTCCTGGGTGCGCGAGACGGGTTCGAGGGTGCGGATGCCGCGGGCCGCGAGCTGCGGCGAGACCGCGGGCGGCACGGCGGACGCGCCGAGGCCGACGATCACCGTGACCTGGGCGGGAACGAGCACGGCGAGCGCATGCCAGAGCCCGCCCGTGGCCGAGCCCGGATCGTCGTCGAGGTCGATGACGACGGCCTTCGGCCGCTCGGCGAGCGCCGCCGCGACTGCGACGAGGGTGCGGGCTTCGACGCCCAGGGCGGAGAGCGGGGTCTCGGTCGTGAACCGGGGCCCGTCGGGGCCGTGGCCGGCGGCTGCGGCCGCCCGCTCGGTCCACGATCGGACGAGCGAGTTGGACGGCGCGATGCGGTACCACGGGCGGGTGGCGTCGAGTCGGCCGGCGATGAGTTCGCCGACGGTGCCGCCCGGTGCGGCATCCGCTGCGACCTCGGCGATCGCGACGCCGCGCATGACCGTGCCCGCGCCCGAGGGCAGCGGGGAGCCGAGCACCGCGAGTCGGCCTCCGACCGGCGCGAGCCGGCCGGCGAGCGTCGCGGAGACGACCCGGCGGTCGACGGCCTCGCCCCGCACGACGAGCACGCCGCCGGCCGGCACCTCGACGGTCAGCGGGCCGATCGGTCGCTCGGGCAGCCCGAAGACGGCGGCCTCGGCGTTGACGGCGGCGGGGCGGGAGGCGGCCCACTCCTCCTGCTCGAGGTGGGTGCGCAGCCCTTCGCCCTCGATGTCGACGTTCGGCAGCACCCTCGCGAGCCACTTCGGCAGCCACCAGGCCGCCTTGCCTGCGAGCGCCATGGCGGCGGGCACGAGCGTCATGCGCACGAGGAAGGCGTCGAAGGCGACGCCCACGGCGAGCGCGAACGCGATGCCCTTGATCACGCCCGCGCCCTCGGGCACGAAGGCGAAGAAGACGAAGAACATGATGAGCGCGGCGGCGGTGACGACGCGCGCGGCGTGCTGGAAGCCGTGCACGACCGACTTTCGCGCGTCACCCGTCTTCACGAACTCCTCGCGCATGCCCGAGACGAGGAACACCTGGTAGTCCATCGCGAGGCCGAACAGCACCGCCATGAGCAGGATCGGCAGGAAGCTCAGGATCGGCCCCGGCTCGACGTGCAGCAGGTCGGCGAACCATCCCCACTGGAAGATCGCGACGGTGACGCCGATCGCCCCGAATGCCGAGAGCAGGAAGCCGAGGGCGGCCTTGATCGGCACGAACACCGAGCGGAACACCATGAGCAGCAGCACGATCGAGAGCCCCACCACGATGAGCGCGAACGGGATCAGGGCGTCGGCGAGCCGGTTCGAGATGTCGATCGCGACGGCCGTGTAGCCGGTGACGGCGATGGGCGTGCCGTAGTCGGCGGTGATCGACGGCTCGAGCTCGCGGATGTTCTCGACGAGCACCTTCGTCGCCGGGGCATCCGGTGCGCTCTCGGGGATGACCTGGATGATCGCGGTGTCGGCCGTCGGGTTCGGCAGCCCCTGGCCCACGAACGCGACGTCGTCGAGTTCGCCGATGCGCGCCCCGATCGCGTCGAGGTCGCCGAAGATGTCGGTCGTCTGGGTGATGTCGACGGTGACGATGAGCGGGCCGTTGTAGCCCGGCCCGAAGCCCTCGTCGATCATCTCGTACGCCTCGCGCTGGCTCGAGCCCTCGGTGCCCGAGCCGTTGGGCAGGTTGAGGTCGAGGCTGAGGGCCGGCACGGCGGCGGCGCCGAGCAGGCCGACCACGACCACGACGAACACGACGGGCGCCTTCAGCACGAGGTCGACCCAGCGGCGGCCCATCGTGCGCTTGCCGCTGTCGTCGTCGGCGTTCGCGCGGCGGTGGGCGCGGCTGCCGGGCTTCGGCACGAGCTTGCGGCCGAAGACGCCGAGCAGCGCGGGCAGCAGGGTGACGGCACCCGCCACGGCGATGAGCACGGCGAATGCGGCGCCGATGCCCATGACGCTGAGGAACGGGATGCCGACGACGAGGAGGCCGAGCAGGGCGATGATCACGGTGAGGCCCGCGAAGACCACGGCGCCGCCGGCGGTCGCGACCGCCTCTGCGGCCGACTCCTCGGGATCCTGACCGCGAGCGAGCTGGTTGCGATGCCGCGACAGGATGAAGAGCGCGTAGTCGATGCCGACGGCGAGGCCGATCATGACGGCGAGCATGGGCGCCGTCGAGGAGACCGTCGTGAACGCGGCCACGATCGAGATGCCGCCGAAGGCCGCGCCGACGCCGACGAGGGCGGTCAGCAGCGGCATGCCTGCCGCGAGGAGCGAGCCGAAGGTGATGATGAGCACGACCGCGGCGAAGAGCACGCCGAACACCTCGGTGATCGTCAGTCCGAAGCTCGTCTCCTGGAACACGTCGCCGCCGAACGCCACCGTGAGGCCGGCGTCGCTGCCGAGCTCGCCCGTGGCCTCGACGGCCTCGAGCGACTCGGGGGTGACATCGGTCACCTGGCCGTCGAACTGGATCTGGATGTAGGCGGTGCGACCGTCGCCCGAGATCTGGTCGCCCGCGTACTCGTCGAACGGGCCGAGCACGCTCGCGACGCCGTCGACCTGTTCGAGCTCGGCCTCCATCGCCTCGATCGCGTCGCGCGCCGAGGCGGCCTCGACGGTCTCCCCGTCGGGAGCCTCGACGACGGCCTTGGCCGAGGCGCCCGCGGTCTCGGGGAACACGGCGGCGAGCTGGTCGATCGCCGTCTGCGACTCCGTGCCGGGGATGGCGAAGGAGTCCTGCAGCTGGCCGCCGAGGGCCAGGCCCGTGCCGAGCAGCCCGCCGAGCAGGAGCACCCAGGCGACGATGACGTACCAGGCGCGGCGGAACGCGAACCGGCCGATGCGGTGGAGGAGGAGAGCCATGGGTCTGCCTATCGGGTCGGGCGGCCGTCGGCCGTCAGCAGGAGTTCGGAGAGCACGGAGATGAGGGCGTCGCGCACGTCGTCGTCGGCGAACTGCTGGTCGCCGTCGAGGAACGTCGCACCGGCGACGAGCGTGTAGGTGGCACCGGCGAGCGCAACGCCGAAGCGCATCTGCTCGGCGAGACTGGCGTCGTCGGCGCAGATCGAGTCGGCGAGACCGCGGATGGCGGTGTTCGCGCGTTCGATGACCGGCAGCCCGCGCAGCGATTGGCCCTGGTTCACGAAGGTGTGCACGGCCAGCCGGTTGCCGAGCAGGAAGTCGACGAATCGTTCGATGAAGACCGCCCGTGCGGCCGACGAACGACCGCCGGCGACGAAGTCGCCGAGCAGGGTCTCGAGCAGGTCGATCGACGGGCCGATCGCGGCCTCGAGCAGGGCTTCCTTCGACGCGTAGTGGTAGAGCACGCTCGACTTCGAGTAGCCCGCGTGGTCGGCGATCTGCTGCAGCGAGCTCGCGGCGAAGCCGACGGTGGCGAACTGCTCGAGCGCGGCCTGGCGCAGCTCGTCGCTGGCCCGCACGCGGGAGGGAACTGGTGCATCGGAGGGCATGATCCCACGGTAATTGACCGATCGGTCAGCTCCTGCACGATCGGTCAGATTCACGGATGTCTCTCAGCCGCCGGAAACGGCACGGTAGCGTTGCGGCATGCGCAAGTACCTCTTCAGCGGTGCCGTGATCGGCGCCATCCTCGGCGGCATCGGCGTGGTGAAGACCACGGCCACCGGCCCCCGCGACTGGCGACTGCTGCTCATGTGGGTGTCGTGGGCCGCGAGCCTCGCGATCGCGATCGGCACCGTCGCCGACGAGACCAAGCAGGGCGAGCTGGGCGAATAACGGGGCCGCGCCGACGTTGCGCGGCGTGTCACTCGCAATCCGCTCCGACGTGCCCGAAACTGGGACGAACGACCCGAGACGAACCCACGAGAGGGGCCACCGATGTTCCGCCGCTGGCGCCGTGCACGGCTTGCCGCCCAGGCCTCCGCCCATGTTGCCGCCCCGACTCCGCACCCTACTGCGGCAGACCTTCGCGGCGAGCACATCTTCGAACTGCTGAACTCGCGACTGTCCGAGTTCATCGGACCCGGCGGCGGCTGGTCGCTCGTGCGCAAGTCCGACGGCGACACCGACCGCATCTTCCACGCGATGCTCACGCACCAGATCGCGGCCGAACTCACCCGCGTCATTCTCGAGGAGCGCGATTCCGTCGCGGTCGTCGTGCCGGCCGGTGAAGAGACCATGGCACTCGGCTGGGAGCCGTCTCCGCTCATCGTCTGGGCAGACCCGGTCGAGACGACCGCACCCGTCGAGGCCGCCGCGCAGTTCGACGTCGCCGACAAGCTGTTCGCCGAGGCATCCGTCGAGGTCGAGGCCGCAGCGCTGCCGACGATCGGCGCAGCCACGGCCCTCGAGGCACGCGCGGCCTGAACCGGCCGGCGCCCCGCGCCGACCTGATCACGCGAGTGACCCCGCGCTCCAAAATCGACGGCGCATTCTTGTATCGCCAGCCGAGAACGCACTCCCCCGCTCCTCGTAGCGTGATTTCCGGGCAGTCGCCCGCACGCCACGAGAGGGGAACCCGTTGAGCTCCGCCCACAGCACCAGCCAGAGCACCAGCCCGGACACGACCGAGTCGGGCCCGACGGCCTCAGGGGCGCGCCCGCGCCGCAGCAGTGCTCGCGACCTCGCCCAGATCGCCGTCTTCGCCGCACTCATCGCCGCTCTCGGCCTGCCCGGGGCGCTCACGATCGGCGGCACCGCGGTGCCGATCACGTTCCAGACCCTCGGCGTGATGCTCGCCGGCGCCATCCTCGGCGCGCGCAAGGGCACCCTCTCGGTGCTCCTCTTCATCGCGCTCGTCGCCGCCGGCCTGCCGCTGCTCTCGGGCGGCCGGGGCGGTCTCGGCGTCTTCGTCGGCCCGTCGGTCGGCTACCTCATCGGGTGGCTGCTCGGCGCCGCCGTCATCGGCTGGGCGACGGCTCGACTGCTGCCGCGCTACCCGGTCGTGCCGGCGCTCGCGTGGACCGCGCTCGGCGGCATCGTCGCGATCTACCTCGTCGGGGTGCCCGTGTTCGCCGCGATCACCGGCACGCCGCTCGGCCTCGCGATCTCCGGATCGGCCGTGTTCCTCCCGGGCGACCTCCTCAAGGTCGTCGTGACCGTGTTCGTGGCGAAGGGCGTGCACCGGGCGTGGCCGGGACTCATCGAGCCGCGTTCGTGGCCGTGGGCGCCGCGACCGGGCGCGGTCGTCGCCGACCCGGCATCCGATTCGGCTTCCGACTCGACCGCCGCGGACCGCTCGGCGTGAGCGACTGGCTGCGGGGACCGCGGGGCGGGGTCGCCCTCGCGTTCGGCGGCGACGCCGTGCGCTACGGCGAACTCGCCGACGCGGTCGCCGCGGCCGTGCTGCCGGGCGGCGACGGCCTCGTCGCCTGCCGGGTCGGCACCGACCCCATCCGTCTCATCACACTCGTGCTCGCCTGTCTCGAGCGCGGCCGCCCGGTGCTCGTCGGCGGTGACGCGGCCGCCGCCGAGCGGATCTCGGCCGACCTGCCCCCCGGAACCGAGCTCGCACTGCTCACCTCGGGTTCGTCGGACCCCGCGGGCACCCCCCGAGCGGTCGCCCGCACGAACGCCTCCTGGCTGGCATCGGCCGCCCCCCTCGCCGAGATCGCAGGCACCGGACCCGACGACCGGATCGCCGTGACCGGCCCGCTGCACGTCTCGATGCACCTCTACGCGGCGCTCCACGCCCTCTGGACGGGCGCAGCGGTCGGCGACGAGCTCCGCGGCGCGTCCACCCTCCACGCGACGCCGACGCGTCTGGCACGACTCCTCGAGGCCGACACGCTGCCCGCCGCGGCGATCGTGGCCGGGGCCGCGATGAGCGACTCCCTGCGCGAGCGGGCGGCGGCTCGAGGCATCCGCGTGACCGAGTACTACGGCGCCGCCGAACTCTCGTTCGTCGCCGTCGGCCGGGGCGGCTCGCTCGCACCGTTCCCCGGCGTCGAGGTCGAACTCCGCCCGGCCGTCGCGGGCCGCGAACTCTGGGCGCGCTCCCCCTACCTCGCCCTCGGGGTCGTCGGCGGGGGCATGCTGCGCCGCGACGACGGCGGCTTCGCCACGGTGGGCGACCTCGCCGAGCCGAACGGTCCCGAGACGTTCCGCATCACCGGGCGCGGCGACGCCGCGATCACGACCGCGGGCGCGACCGTGCTCGCCGAAGACGTCGAGGCGCGCATCCTCGCGCTGCCCGGGGTCGTCGCGGCCGTCGTGCTCGGCGAGACCGATGCGTTGCTCGGCGAACGCGTCGTCGCGGTCGTCGAGCTCGACGGCACGGCGGATGCCGCAGCCGTCGTCGCCGCCGCCCGGGAGCGCCTTCCCGTGGCCGAGCTGCCGCGACGCTGGTTCGTGAACGCCATCCCGACGACCGTCTCCGGCAAGCCGGCGCGCGGACTCCTGCAGGTCGCGCTCGCGGCGGGCACGCTCGGTCCGTCCATCCCGTCGCATGCGCCGCATCCGTCGCCGTCGGAACGGAGCGGCGCATGACCCGCGAGACCGCTTCCGCGCCCGTCATCGTGGCCCCCAGGCGCTCGGCGATCGGCACGGCGGGGCGCAGCTTCGCCGCGCACACCGTCGACGCCCTCGCGGCCCCGGTGCTCGCCGAGGTGGCCGCGGCCGTCGCCCCGAGCGGCCTGCCGATCGACGACGTCGTGGTCGGCAACTGCATGGGACCTGGCGGTGACCTCGCCCGCGTCGCCGCGCTTCGGGCGGGGCTCGGCACCTCGGTGCCCGGGGTCACGGTCGATCGGCAGTGCGGCTCGGGACTCGATGCGGTCATGCAGGCGGCGGCCCGAGTCGGCGCCCGTCATGGCGAGCTGTTCCTCGCCGGCGGTGCGGAGTCGGCGTCGACGGCACCGCACCGGTCATGGCCGGAGACGGGCGAACGCTATTCGCGCGCACCGTTCGCGCCGACCGGATTCCCCGATCCCGACATGGGCCCGGCGGCCGACCGGCTCGCTGCCGTCCGTGGCATCTCCCGCGAACGGCAGGACGCCTGGGCTGCCCGCTCGCACGCACGTGCTGCCGCAGCGCAGGCGAACGGCACGTTCGACGGTGAGATCGTCGCGATCGCAGGCGTCGAGCGGGACGACCGCCCCCGGGCCTCGATGAACGTGGCGCGGCTGGCGCGATTCGCGCCCGTGTTCACCGCCGACGCCGGCGCGGTCGACGACGCGGAAGGGTTCGGCACGGTGACCGCGGGCAACTCCTGCGGGTTCTCCGACGGTGCGGCGATGATGGCGGTCACAACCGGTCGAGCGGCACGCGAGCTCGGCCTCCCCTCACTGCGCATCGTGGCGACCGCCGTCACCGCAGGCGATCCCGCGCTGCCGGGCATCGGTGCGGCACCCGCGGCCCGCCTCGCGCTCGCACGCGCCGGCCTCCCGGCCGCCGGGCTCGGGTTCGTCGAGATCACCGAGGCCTTCGCCGCGCAGCTCCTCGCGGTCAGCGACGAACTCGAGCTCGACGAGACGATCATCTCGGCCGACGGCGGCGCCATCGCACTCGGCCACCCGTGGGGCGCCTCGGGCGCCGTGCTGCTCGTGCGACTCGCCGCCCGCATGTTCGCCTCCGACGACGCCCGCCCGGGGCTCGCCGCCTGTTCGATCGGCGGCGGCCAGGGCATCGCCATGATCGTGGAACGGACCACATGACCGAGATCGTCTTCGACCACGTCAGTCACCACTTCGATGCGGAGCGCGTCGTCGACGACGTCTCGCTGGTGCTCCGCGAGCACCGCATCGGCATCGTCGGCGCGAACGGTTCGGGCAAGTCGACGCTCGCCCGCATGATCAACGGCCTCGTCACGCCGACCGCCGGCCGCGTCTCGGTCGGCGGGCTCGACCTCGCCCGCCACGCGCGCGAGGTGCGCCGCCAGGTCGGCTTCGTGTTCACGAACGCCGACAACCAGATCGTGATGCCCACGGTGCGCGAGGACGTCGCGTTCACGCTGCGCCGGCACAAGCTCGAGAAGGCGGATGCCGCGGCGCGCGTCGACGCGGCCCTGCACCGGTTCGGACTCCACGAGCTCGCCGACCGCCCGGCGCACCGGCTCTCGGGCGGTCAGAAGCAGCTGCTGGCCCTCGCCTCGGTGCTCGTGGCGGAGCCGGCGGTGATCGTCGCCGACGAGCCCACCACGCTGCTC
Organism: Agromyces hippuratus; assembly: GCF_013410355.1. Classification (NCBI taxonomy): domain Bacteria; kingdom Bacillati; phylum Actinomycetota; class Actinomycetes; order Micrococcales; family Microbacteriaceae; genus Agromyces; species Agromyces hippuratus. Next base: position 1,263,759 of record NZ_JACCFI010000001.1, read on the forward strand.
GATGCGCGCAACGCGCGGCTGGTGGCCGAGCATTTCGCCGAGTTGCCGCAGCAGCTCGTCGTCGTCAGCCATCAGCTCGAGCTGCTCGACGGGTTCGACCGCGTCATCGTGATGGAGGCCGGGCGGGTGATCGCCGACGATCGTCCCGACGTCGCACTCGAGGCCTATCGCGAGCTCATCGGCGGCCCGCGATGATCGGGGTCTTCCATCCCGGCCGCTCGCTCGTGCACCGCACCCCGGCGCTCGCGAAGCTCGGGCTGCTCGCCGTGCTCGTGACGGTGATCGCCCTGCAGACCTCGCTCGTCGCCCTCGCCGTGGCATCCGGCCTCGTTGCGGCCCTCTTCGTCGTCGCCCGGCTGCCGGTCGGGCTCGTCTGGCGGCAGATCGTCCCGATCCTGTGGCTCCTCGCCTTCGCCGTGCCCGTGCAGGTGATCTTCGGCGGGTGGGAGGCCGCGGCGACGATGGCGGTGCGGCTCGTGCTCGCCGTGGCCCTCGCGGCGCTCTACACGCTCACGACGCCCGTCACGGCGACGCTCGATGCCATGCAGGCGCTGCTCCGGCCCCTCCGCCGCTGGATCGACGCCGACCGCGTCGGCCTCACGCTCGCGCTCACGATCCGGTGCGTGCCGCTCCTCGCCGACATCGTGCGCGAGGTGCTCGAGGCGAGGAAGGCGCGCGGCGCCGAGGGATCGGTCATGGCGCTCGCCGTGCCGGTCATCGTGCGGGCGCTGCAGACCGCCGAGCACCTGGGGGATGCGCTGACCGCGCGCGGCTTCGACGACTGATGCCGAACCCGGGGTCCGGATCCGGCGACCGGAACATCGCCGGGAAATGAAAAAGCCCCGAACCCGGCGAGAGGTTCGAGGCTTGATCGTGCACCCCCTCGGACTTGAACCGAGAACCCACTGATTAAGAGTCAGTTGCTCTGCCGATTGAGCTAGAGGTGCATACTGCGTTGTTTCGGCCCGGATTTTCAACAACCCGAACCGAGGAATCACAGTATCAGGAGAATGCACTGTTGCGCCAATCGAGGCGAGCATCGGCGCGTCGCGGGCTTCGTCCGCACCCGGCCGGCCCTGCCGTCCGCACCCCATGATCGCCCGCGATAGCCTGATCGAGTGACCGCCGATTCCACCTCCCAGCTCACCTCCGACCTCGCGCTCGCGCTCGAACTGGCCGAACTGGCCGACGCCGTCTCGATCGCACGATTCCGTGCCATCGACCTCGACGTGCAGACGAAGCCCGACCGCTCGCCCGTCACCGAGGCCGACCTCGCCGTCGAGCGGGCGATCCGCGAGCGCATCGCGGCGGCCCGCCCCGACGACGGCATCCTCGGCGAGGAGTTCGGTACTGAGGGCGACGGCGCACGGCAGTGGATCATCGACCCGATCGATGGCACCGCCAACTTCCTCCGCGGCGTTCCGGTCTGGGGCACGCTCATCTCCCTCGCGATCGACGGCGTGCCCGTCGTCGGCGTCGCATCGGCACCGGCGATGGGCCGGCGCTGGTGGGCAGCGACGGGCCACGGGGCGTGGACCACGACCTCGGCGGCCGAGGCCGGCGCGAGTGACGGCGGCACGAGCGAGTCCACCACGGCCGAGGCCGCGGGCGGCGAGGCATCCGTGCCCGGGGCCCGGCGCCTGCAGGTCTCGGGCGTCGCCTCGCTCGCCGACGCCTCGCTGAGCTTCCAGAGCCTCGCCCAGTGGCGCGATGCCGGCTACCTCGACCGCCTGCTCGCGCTCTCGGAGCGCGTCTGGCGCGACCGCGCCTACGGCGACCTGTGGTCGTACATGCTGCTCGCCGAGGGCCTCATCGACATCACGGCCGAGTTCGACGTCAAGCCGTACGACCTCGCCGCGCTCATCCCCATCGTCGAGGAGGCCGGCGGTCGATTCAGCTCGGTGACCGGCACGCCCGGACCGTGGAGCGGCAACGCGCTCGCGACGAACGGCGCCCTCCACGACGAGGTGCTCGCGGCACTCGCCGACGAGGCGTAGGCGGCCGGCGTGGAGGTCTGCATCTTCACCGAGCCCCAGCAGGGCGCGAGCTACACCGAGCAGCTCGCACAGGCGACGGCGACCGAGCGGCTCGGCTTCGACGGCTGGTTCCGCTCCGACCACTACCTGGCGATGGGCGACGGCGACCCCTTGCCCGGTCCGACGGATGCCTGGACCACCCTCGCCGGCCTCGCCCGCGAGACCCGGCGCATCCGGCTCGGCACGCTCGTCTCCTCGGCGACGTTCCGGCACCCGTCGGTGCTCGCGATCCAGGTCGCGCAGGTCGACGACATGTCGGGCGGCCGGGTCGAGCTCGGCCTCGGCACCGGATGGTTCGCCGAGGAGCACGAGGCGTACGGCATCCCGTTCCCGGCCAAGCGGTTCGGCATGCTCGAGGAGCAGCTCGAGGTCGTCACGGGCCTCTGGTCGACGCCCGTCGGCGAGCACTACGACTTCGCCGGCGAGCACTACCGCCTCGAGCACTCCCCCGCCCTGCCGAAGCCGGCGCAGTCCGACCTGCCGATCATCATCGGCGGCTCGGGCCCGAAGCGCACCCCGGCGATCGCCGCCCGATTCGCGAGCGAGTTCAACATCGGGTTCCGCGACGAGACCGTGGTCGCCGAGATGTTCGGCCGAGTTCGGCGTGCCTGCGACGACATCGATCGCGATCCGGCCTCCATCCGCACGAGTGTCGCCCTGCCGACCGTCGTCGCGACCACCGATGCCGACTACCGGCGACGCCTCGCGGCCATCGACGAGGACCCCGCGACCTTCGCCGACGTCAACGTCGCCGGAACCCCCGCGGCCGCCGTGGAGAAGATCCTGCGGCTGCGAGATCTCGGCGCCGACCGGGTGTACCTCCAGCTCGTCGACCTGCGCGATCTCGACCACCTCGAACTCATCGCCGCAGAGGTGCTGCCGCACCTTCGCTGACGACGTGCGGCGCGTCGCACCCTCCCGCTAGGCTGACCTCGAAATCAACCGGATGGGGCGGGGGCGCCGGTCGATCCGAGTCCCCTCGCGATCATCCTCACCCGAATCGAGAGGCCCTACCCCTTGAACACCACCATGCGTCGCACACTGACGCGCGCACTCGTCTCCGTCGCCGCGGTCGCCGTCGTGATCCCGCTGAGCGGCTGCGGCCTGCTCAGCAACCTCGCCGGCGGCAGTGCACCGCAGCCCGAGCGAGACGAGACCACGCAGGAGATCGTCGAGGAGGGCGACGCCGACGTCTTCGCGCTCATGGTCGGCGACTGCATGAACGAGGTCAGCGAAGAGGTCGTCTCCGAGGTGCCCGTCGTGCCGTGCGACCAGCCGCACGACGAAGAGGTGTTCTTCGACCTGACGCTCGAGGGCGACGAGTACCCCGGCGACGACGCCATCCAGTCGCAGTCCGACGAGGCCTGCCTCGCGCAGTTCGAGCCCTTCGTCGGCATGGCCTACGACGTGTCGACGCTCGCCTTCTACGCCTACCGTCCCTCGCAGGAGAGCTGGGAGCAGATGGACGACCGTGTCGTCTCCTGCGTGATCTACGACCCGGCCGGCAAGGTCACCGGCACGCTCGAGGGCGCGGCCCGCTGATCGACGAATGCCGCGTGGCGCGCCGTCGGGCGTCGCCACGCGGCATCCTCGTGTCCGGCGCGTGGTCAGGTCGTCGTGCGGGGCCTCCGACGACTCCACGCCACACCGGCCAGGCAGAGCGCACCGCCGACCAGGCCGAGCAGGGTGGGCAGCTCGCCGAGCAGCAGCCACGAGAGCAGCACGACGATCGCCGGCACCGCGAGCGTCGCCGACGCCGTGGCGCCTGCCGAGCTGCGCTTGAGCACGTACGCCCACAGCAGGAACGCCACGGCAGTCGGCCCCACCCCGAGGTAGATCACTGCGAGCACGGCGGGAGCCGGGGCATCCGAGAGCTCGACGACGGTCTGCGGCAGGAACGGCAGCAGCACCAGCGCACCGACCACGCAGCCGATCCAGGTCGCGCTCAGGGCGTCCGCCGAACGCAGCGCGACCTTCTGCACGAGCACCCCCGATGCGTAGAGCATCGCGGCGAGGATGCCGAGGACGATGCCGATCGGCTCGCTGTCGGCCCCGATTCCGCCGGTCGCGATGATCACGACGCCGGCGAAGGCGATCGCGATGCCGACCATGAGCGGTCGCGGGAAGCCCTCCTTCAGCAGCACCCCTGCCGCGAGTGCCACGAGCAACGGCGCGACGTTCACGAGCATCGCGACCGTTCCGGCGTCGAGATGACGTTCCGCCATGTTGAGCACGAGGGTGTATCCCGCGAACCAGAGCACCCCGTAGACCGCGATGAGCACGAGGGCGCGCGGGCCGGGCAGGGGCGGACGCCGCCAGGCGGCGATGGCCACGAGCACCACGGCGCCGACGAACTGTCGGCCGAGCGCGAGGGGCCCCGGTGAGATCGTCTCGCCGACCGCACGGATCGCGATGAACGCCGAGGCCCACAGCACGAGCACCACGACCATCGCGGCGAGCACCTTCCAGCCGATCGGATCCGGCGCCGTCGCGGCCGTCGTCGAGTCGGGCACGGTGATCGCAGGCAGTCGCATGAGTCCATGCTGCTGCCACGCTCGCGGCAGTACAAGCGAACGATCCTTCCGATTCATTCAGCAGGACTGTACGATCTGAGCATGGTGGATCCGCATCGACTCCGGGTGTTCCGCGCAGTCGTGCAGACCGGCTCGATCAATCGCGCCGCAGCACGACTCGGCTATACGCCATCGGCCGTCAGCCAGCACGTCAGCACGCTGCAGCGAGAGACGGGGCTGACGCTCATCGAGAAGCGCGGCCGCGGCATCGTGCCGACGGCGGCCGGCATCGCCGTCGCCGATCGCGCCACCCGCGTGCTCGACCAGCTCGCCGACTTCGACTCACTGGCCGACGACCTGCGCTCCGGTCGCAGCGGCACCCTCCGCATCAGCTGCTTCTCCTCCGCGAACCGGGCGTGGATGCCCGCGATCGCCGCGACCATGCTGGCCGAGTTCCCCGACCTGCGGCTCGAGCTCGCCCTCGTCGAGCGGCACGGACAGCTGACCGGCGAAGCCGATGTCGAGCTCTACGTCGCCGAATCGGTGCGCGGCGACCGCGACCCCACCGTCGCCGACGGCGTCGCCGACGGCTACGACGTCGAGCCACTGCGCACCGAGGGGTACGTCGTCGTCGTGCCGCGGGCGCACCGGCTCGCGCAACGGGAGTCGGTGCCCCTGCTCGAACTCGCCGACGAAGTGTGGATCGACAACGACGACGCCCGAGGTCCGTGCCGTGAGATCGTGCTGTCCGCCTGCGCCGCCCGCGGCTTCGCCCCGCGGTTCCGCCTGGACGCTCCCGACTACGCGACCGCCTTCGACTACGTCGCCGCCGGCCTCGGCATCACGGTGCTGCCGCGGCTCGGAGCGATCCGGCTCCCCGACGACGTCGCGACGCTCGCCGTCGACGATGCCGGCGTGCGGCGGCGCATCATGCTGCGGGTCAAGCGGTCGATGCGCACGCATCCCGCCGTGCAGCGGTTGACGGAGCTCATTCGCGACGCCGCCCGCACCTGATCGCCGGGCGTGCCCACCGACGCCTCGACACGAACCGGGCAGCAGAGAAGCCCGGCCCCGTGAATCACGGTGCCGGGCTTCCGAACCACACTGTGCGACAACGGCCGATGGTGGAGATGGGGGGAATTGAACCCCCGTCCATCGCTGTGATTCCACGCCTTCTCCGGGCGCAGCCTGTGCAAGCGTTCTACTCGGCCCCGACCTTTGCCACAGGCGTCTAGGTCGACAGGCCCAGCCTGATGAAGTCCCGCGTGTCGCTCAGGCGACGACACGCAGCAAGTTCCCTAGATGACGCCAGCTACCGGGGCGGGAACAGACCCGCGGGCTGACGGACTATCGGGCTCGCTTATGCAGCGAGGGCGAAGTCAGTGCGCTTTGCATTGGCACTTATTGTTTTCCAGAGATCGTTTACGAGATAACCCTGGATCCTCGGCCCGCTTCTCGTGGGTTCGCAGACGATGTCGAAACCGATCATCCCCATGCATCGCCGTAACCGATCGCCCAGTCGGAACTGGGCATGCAGCCTGGCGGGCCGTTGTCGCACTGTGGAGTTTTCAACGAGCACGAGCTCGAACCCCGGGTGCCCATCGTTGAAACGGTGAGTACCCGGCCTTACAGTCTAGAACAGGCGCGGCCGCTCCGCCATTCCCGAGCGGATTCACCTGGAGGTCCATGTGGCTACCGTCATCGCCGTGCGCGGCACCGCCGAAGAACGCATCGCTCCCGAGCTCGGCGCCGTCTCACTCACCGTGAGCGCATCCGGAGCCGAACGCGACGCGACGCTCGCGCGCACGTCGACCGCCCATGAGCAGCTCATCGCCGAGGTGCGCGAGCTCGAGGCATCCGGGGCACTCGACACCTGGTCGGCCGGGCAGCTCCGCGTCTCCTCGCATCGCCCGTGGAACAACGAGGGCAAGCAGTTGCCCGTCGTGCACCAGGCGAGCGCCGACGTCGAGGTGGTCTTCACCGATCTCGAACGGCTCGGCGACTGGGTGAGCACGATCTCGCTCGGCGACTCGATCGGCATCGGCGGCATCGACTGGCGACTGACGGATGCCACGCGCAAGCGCACGCAGGAGGCCGCACAGCAGGGCGCCGTCGCAGACGCGGTCGCGAAGGCCGCCGTCTACGCAGCAGCACTCGGACTCGGCACCCCGACGCCCGTCGAGCTCGCCGACACCGGCCTGCTCACCGCGCAGCCGGTGCCGCAGGGCGGGCCGGGCGAGCGGATGTTCGCGATGCGCGCGTCGGCCGACACGTCGGGCGGCGGCGGCGGACCCTCGGAGTTCACACCCGCGCTGCTCGTGATCTCGGCCTCCGTCGAAGCGAGGTTCAGCGCCGACCCGATGTGAACGCGCGTCGAGACCGCCTGAGCTGCGACGGCTCAGGCGGGATCGATGAGCAGGTGCTCGAGCGCGGCGAGTGCGCTGAGCTCGAGACCCGACGCGAGGAGATACTCGCGCACCGAACCGTGTTCGCGCTCGACGATCTCGATGACGTCGTCGAGGGCCTCGCGCGGACTGCCGCCCAGAAGCGTGCGCAGCGCGGGCGAGTCGGCCACCCCGTAGCCCGCCATGCGCGAGATCATGCCCTCGAGCCACTCGCCGGCGAGATTCGCCTCGGTCGAGGCGTAGTCGGTCACGACGGACTCCCGGTCGACGCCGACCGCGAGCAGCGCGAGGGCGATGACGATGCCGGTGCGGTCCTTGCCCGCGGTGCAGTGCACGACGACCGCGCGGTCGCCGGCCGTCGAGATCTCGCGCAGGGCGTCGACCACGACGGAGGTGTGCTGGGTCACGATGCGCTCGTAGAGCGCATCGAGCGAGATGCCCGCCATGCCCTGCGACGCACCCGATCCCTCGAATACCGGCAGCCGCAGCACCTCGACGTCGAGGTCGCCGAGGTCGTCGGGCATGGCCGCGACCTCCCGCTCGTCGCGCAGATCGATGACGATGCCGACGCCGAGGTCGCGGAGTCGCGCCTGGCCGGCCGCGCCGAGACGGGCGAGTCCGTCGGAACGGAAGAGCACGCCGTCGCGGACGGTGCCGGTCGCCGCCGACAGCCCGCCGACGTCGCGGAAGTTGTAGGTGCCGGGAACCGGAATGCGCGTCGAGGTCTCCATCGCGATGAGCCTACACGCGCCCGCAGAGCAGGCGCAGGGCTCGTGCGCGCGAGCTAGTCGCCGAGGTTCTTCCGGCTCGCCATGGCGCGATCGGCCTCGCGCTTGTCCTGACGCTCGCGCAGCGCGTGGCGCTTGTCGTACTCGCGCTTGCCCTTCGCGACCGCGATCTCGACCTTCGCGCGCCCGCCCGAGAAGTAGATCTGCAGGGGCACGAGGGTGTAGCCGCCCTGGCTCGTGCGGTGGCTGATCTTGACGATCTCCTGCTTGTGCAGCAGGAGCTTCCGCTTGCGACGCGGCGCGTGGTTGTTCCACGTGCCCTCGGTGTACTCGGGGATGTGCACGGCGTCGAGCCACATCTCGCCGCCCTCGATGAAGGCGTAGCCGTCGACGAGCGACGCACGACCCTCTCGGAGCGACTTCACCTCGGTGCCGGTGAGCACGAGGCCCGCCTCGTAGGTGTCCTCGATCGTGTAGTCGTGGCGCGCCTTGCGGTTGGTCGCCACGACCTTCTGACCGGTCTCCCTGGGCACGAGCGACTCCTTGCTTCGAATAGCGGATGCCCCGGGGCATCCGGAGCAGCCGTTCAGTCTAGCTGCTCGCGGCCGGGCGTGTCGAAACCCGGCCGATCAGACCTTCAGGTACCTCGTGATCGCGATGCCGGCCGAGACCGCGGCGAGCACGACGCCGACGAGGATCAGGAGCGGCACCACGAGCAGCGCGTCAGAGAGGTCGACGAACGTGAACGAAAGGTTGTCGGCGAGGTAGCCCTGCACGAAGAAGACCACGATCGCCACCACGGCGCCGCCTGCGAGCAGGGAGCCGATGAGCCCTGCGAACACCCCCTCGAGGATGAACGGCGTCTGGATGAACCGGTTGGATGCCCCGACCAGGCGCATGATGCCGAGCTCTCGCCGTCGTGAGAAGGCCGAGAGCCTGATGGTCGTCGCGATGAGCAGCGCCGCCGCGACGAGCATGATGGCGGCGACCGTGATCGCGGTGTAGCTCGCCGCGTTCAGCACGTCGAAGATCTGGTCGAGGTAGCGGCGTTGGTCGACGACGCCCTCGACGCCCGCCATGCCCGCGAAGCTCTCGACGAGCACCGCCGCCTGAGACGGGTCGACGAGGTTCACCCAGAACGTCTCGTTCAGCACCTCGGGCGTCACGTAGTCGGCGGCAGGGGTGCCCTCGAACTGCTCCTGGAAGTTCGCGAACGCCTGATCGTGGTCTTCGAAGTAGAACTCGTCGATGTACTTCGAGAGGGTGTCGGAGGAGAGCTGCTCCTCGATCGCGGCCTTCTGCTCCTCGGTCGCCTCGCCGTCGGTGCACCCGGCAGTCGTCGACACGCTCGTGCAGAGGTAGACGGCGACCTGCGCCCGGTCGTACCAGTAGTTCTTCATCTGGCCGATCTGCAGCTGCAGCAGTGCCGCGGTGCCGACGAAGGTCAGCGAGATGAACGTGACGAGCACGACGGAGACCACCATCGAGGCGTTGCGGCGAAGGCCGTTCGCCGCCTCGGCGAGCACGAGACCGATCCTCATTTCGTCGGCCCCACTTCCTGGTCGTCGTCGCCTTCCCGGGGGCCTCCCGGGGCCCGCAGTCCGAGGCGTTCGGCGAGCGTGAGGTGTTCGGATGCCGCCGCGGCATCCTTCGTCTTGGGTTTCAGCTGCTCGGGGTCGACCTGGATCGTGCCCGTCGCGGCTGCCGTGATCTCGGCGGCGGCATCGGTCACGGCGTCGGTCGCCTCGGGTTCGACGTAGAGCGGTTCGGCGTCGCGCATGACCTCTGGGGTGACCTTCGGCGCCGCCGCGGTGACGACGGGGGCCGCTGCGGGCGTGTCGGAGTCGGCCGTCGCGTCCGAAGCGTCGGGCACGCCAGACTCCCCCGGCTCGCCCGACCCGCGGCGGGGCACGACCTCGACGTCGCGCACCGTCTGTCCGTCGTACCCGGCGCTGCGCTCATCGCGCACGATGTCGCCGGCCGAGAGTTCGATGACGCGGCGTCGCATCTGGTCGACGATGCCGGCCTCGTGGGTGGCCATGACGATCGTCGTGCCGCTCGCGTTGATGCGTTCGAGCAGGGTCATGATGCCCGCGCTCGTCACGGGGTCGAGGTTGCCGGTCGGCTCGTCGGCGAGCAGGATCTGCGGCTTGTTCACGATGGCCCTCGCGATCGCGACGCGCTGCTGCTCACCGCCCGAGAGTTCGTGGGGCATCCGCTTGCCCTTGCCGTCGAGTCCGACGAGCTTCAGCGTCTCGGGCACCGCCGACTGCACGTAGCCCCGCGACTTGCCGATGACGCGCAGCGTGAACGCCACGTTCTCGTAGACCGACTTGTTCGGCAGCAGCCGGAAGTCCTGGAAGACGACGCCGAGGTCGCGCCGGAAGTAGGGCACCTTGCGCGTCGAGATCGAACCCAGGTCTTGGCCGAGCACGTGGATGGCGCCCTTCGACGGCTTCTCCTCCTTGAGGATGAGCCTGAGGAAGCTCGACTTGCCAGAGCCGGAGGCGCCGACGAGGAAGACGAACTCCCCGCGGAGGATCTCGACCCCGATGTCGTTCAGGGCGGGCCTCGCCTGGCCGGGGTAGGTCTTGGTGACGGAGTCGAAGCGGATCATCGGAATCGAGCCTAAGGAAGGAGCAGGCGAAAGTGGGCAGCGACACCGGGAATCCGGGTCGCCGCCCACGGGAATCGGGACGACCGGCTCTAGATCCCGGCGAACCCGACGATCAGGTAGAGCACGAGCGATGCCGCCGCCGCGATGCCCGCGTACGGCAGGATCGCCGTCATGAGGTTGAGCGGCTTGATGCCGGTCGACCGCGACGCGAGGATGATGCCGTCTCCGTAGAGGCACGTGGTCGACCCGAGCGCGGCGCCCGAGAACACCGCGGCGCCCGCGATGATGGGGTTCACGTCCATCGCGAAGGCCAACGGGATCACGATCGGCGTGATGACGGCCGCGAGGTCCCAGAACGAGCCGGTCGCGTAGGCGTAGACACCGCACACGAGGAAGACCATCGCGGGCAGCAGCGCCCCGTTCATGACCGGCTGGGTCGTCTCGATCACCCAGTCGGCCAGGTGCAGGTCGATGTTCATGTGCTGCACCATGAAGGCGAGCGCGGTGAGCACGATGACGAAGATCATGCTCGAGACGCCGTCGAACGCGGCCTCGAACACGGCCTTGACCTTCAGCCGCCGCTGCACGAGGTACATGACGATGGCGACGAGGAGCGCGGCGACCGTGCCCTTCACCACGTTGACGTCGGTGAGGATCGTCACGGCGATCATGACCGCGATCGGCACGAGGAAGTTCCACGGGCGCGGCTTCGCGTACTCGGGGGCGCGCGACGCGACGGCAGTGGCCGTGGCCGTCGTCGTCGGCGCGGGTGCCGCGGCCACCGCACGGCCCGCGTCGTCGCCCGAGACGGCGAACTCGCCGACCTCTGCGTTCACGGGCAGCCCGCCTTCGGCCTCGCGCTCCTCGGCGGTGGTGCCGACGGGGAAGACATCCCCCGTGGCATCCGCTCTCGCGATGTCCTTCTTCAGGGCGCCGAGCTTCGGGAACCAGCCGAATGCGACGAGCGCGGCGATCGCGATCGCGATCCAGCCGAAGAAGATGAACGGGATCGCCTGGAGGTAGGCGCCGAAGCCCGAGCCGTTGGCCGTGACGCCCTGGGCCTCGAGGAGGCCGGCGAAGAACAGCGCCCACGTCGAGAACGGCACGATGACGGCGATCGGCGCCGCCGTCATCTTCATGATCGTGCCGAGCTCGGTGCGCGGCACGTGGTACCGGTCGGTCACGGCCTTCATCGAGGTGCCGACCGTGAGCACGTTCAGGTAGTCGTCGACGAAGAGCACGATGCTGAGCAGGAAGCTCAGCACGGTGGACTTGCGGCGCGAGTTCACGAAGCGCTCGGCCCACGCCGCGAACTCCCGCACTGCGCCCGAGCGCTCGAAGAGCGTGATCAGGATGCCGAAGAGCACGACGATGAGCACGAGCCACTGCAGGGTCTCGTCCGCCATGGCGGTGCCGAGGTAGCCGATCCAGGAGTCGAAGAACTCCCAGCCGCCGAGCAGCACTGCGCCGGTGAGGGTGCCGCAGAGCATCGCGAAGAGCGTGCGCCGTGTGAGCACGGCCACGAGGAGGATGATGACGACGGGGAGGAGCGCGAGCGCGCCGACGTCTTGCATGGTTGCCTCTGATTCGAAGGGGGTCAGGCGGCGGATGCCGCGAACACGGGTTGCCCGTCGACGATCGTCGTCAGCACGGGGAGGTGCAGCAGTTCGTCCGCGTCGACGTCGAGCGGGCTGTCGGCCCAGACGACGAGGTCGGCGCGGTATCCCGGCGCGATGACGCCGAGATCGCGGTCGCCCTGGGCCTCTGCGGCCCAGACGGTGTAGCCCTGTAGGGCTTCGTACGGCGTGAGCACCTGGTCGGGCTCGAACACCGGGGCGTCGCGGTTGCCGGGTTCGCGGCGGAGCCGCGCCCAGGCGAGCCCGATGCGCGCATCGGTCTGCGCGACGGGCCAGTCGGAGCCGAGCGCCACGGGGGCGCCGGCGTCGATCATGTCGCGCACCCGCCAGCCGAGGGCGGCGCGCTCGGGGCCGAGGCGTTCGGCCCAGAAGTCGGAGCCGTCGGCCTTCCGCCACTGCATGTGCAGCGGCTGCACCGACGCGGTGATGCCGGCGTGCGCCATGCGGCGGAGGTCGCGGTCGGCGAGCAGCTCGAGGTGCTCGATGCGATGGGCGGCGGAGCCGTTCGAGTGCACGCCCGCGGCGAGGTAGGCGTCGATGGTCTCGCCGATCGCCCGGTCACCGATCGCGTGCGTCGCGATCTGGAATCCGGCCTCCGCGTATCGGTGCACCACGCGTTCGAACTCGTCGGCGTCGGCCCAGAACGAGGTGCCGCCGTCGCCGTGGGTGTCGGGTTCGTAGAGCCAGCCGGTGCCCGTGTCGATGACGCCGTCGGCGAAGAGCTTCACGAGGCCGCCACGCCACCGCTTGCCGCTGCGGTCGCGCTGCGCGAGGTAGTGTCGCGTGCGCTCCTCGTCGTAGCCGGGGTTGTGCGCCATCGCCGAGACGATGCGCACCGGCAGGCCGCTCGGCGCCTCGGGCTCTGCGGATGCCCCGCCGTCGAGCTCGTCGAGCAGGTCGAGGTTCGCGGGGTTGCCGTCCATGATGCATCCGCCGGTGATGCCCGATGCCGCGAGGCCGCCGAGGATGTCGCGCACCCGGTCGAGCGTCTCCGCACGCGTGTACTCGGGGGCGGCGCGCAGCACGATGTCGAAGGCCGAGTCCTCGCGGAGGCATCCGGTCGGTCGGCCGGCCTCGTCGACGACGATCTCGGAGGTGTCGCCGAAGCGACGTGCACCCGTGATGCCCGAGCGGCGCAGCGCCTCGGTGCTGGCGAGCGCGGTGTGCCCGTCGAAGAAGAGCAGGAACGCCGGGGCACCGGCGGTGGCCGCGTCGATCGCGGCGGCGCTCATCGGCAGACTCGTGAAGAGGTCGTAGTCGAGGTTCCAACCGCGCACCCATCCGCCGGCCGTGCCGTCGGCGACGCGCGCGGCCTCGGCGCCGAGCATGCGCAGGAAGGTCTCGGGGTCGCGCACTCCCCCGAAGTCGATGCCGACGGCGAGTTCGATGCCCTGGATGGGGTGCATGTGGGCGTCGATGAGCCCGGGCGTGACGGATGCCCCGGCGAGGTCTTCGACCACTGTGGCGGGTCCGCGGTAGTCGGCGAGGTCGGCGGCGTCGCCGACCGCGAGGATGCGGCCTGCCCGGATCGCGACGGCGGAGGCCTCGGGCTGGCGCGGGTTCATCGTGATCACGCGCGCTCCGATGAGGATGGTGTCCGCGACGACCCGTTGCATGCGTCTGCCCGCTTTCTCGGCCGTCTTCGTCGGCGATCCAAATTTAATGTGGTTAAATTCGGGCACACGCTACTCCCGAATACGCTCATCGACAAATCCCTCGCGTCGACCACCTCGAAGGAGCCCTGTGAGTCCCACCCCGGCCAAGCGCAGCGCGGGCCGTCCGCGCACGCCGGTGCTGAGCGCCGAGCAGATCGTCGATGCGGCGTTCGCACTCGCCCGCACCGCCGGACCCGACGGATTCACGATGGCGGCGCTCGCCCGCTCGCTCTCGGTGCATCCTCCGGCGCTCTACCACTACTTCGGCGGCAAGGCCGATGTCGTGCGGGCCATGCGCGGCCGCGTCGCCGAACTGCTCGACGTCTCGGGCTTCGACACCCCCGAGACGACGCTCTCCGACGCGGTGCTGCGCTGGGCGCACTCCTACCGTTCGGCGTTCGCCAGCCACCCGGCAGCGATCGCACTGCTCGCGACCACGGCGATCGACGGCCAGGAGCGCTCGGTCGCGAACTACGAGTCGATCACGAGGCGATTCGTGGCCGAGGGCTGGCCCGTCGGCGGCGCCGTCGACGCGATCGTCGCCCTCGAGTCGTTCATCATCGGCTCGGCGCTCGACACCCTCGCACCGGCCGACATCATGTCGCCGGGCGCTGCAGCGCCCCTCGCGCCGAACTTCAGCCGTGCCGAAGCACTGCGGAGCGTGAAGGCCGCGGCACAGGGCGTGCAGCCGGCCGACCGCTCGTTCGACCTCGGACTCGCAGCCCTCGTCGGCGGCCTGCCCGCGGCACTCGCCGCAGCGGTCGAGGCCGAACGCGTCTGACGGCGCCCGAACCCGCGACTCGGCCGACCGGGGCCGGAGGCATCCGCTTCGGTCGGGTGTCTACTCGGCGGGGCGCTTGCGCCACTTGATGCCGGCGGCGATGAAGCCGTCGATGTCGCCGTCGAAGACGTGGCTCGGGTTGCCGACCTCGTACTCGGTGCGGAGGTCTTTCACCATCTGGTACGGCGCGAGCACGTAGGAGCGCATCTGGTCGCCCCAGCTCGCGGTGATGTTGCCCGCGAGCTCCTTCTTCTGCGCCGCCTCCTGCTCCTTCTGGATGAGCAGGAGTCGCGACTGCAGCACGCGCATGGCGGCCGCACGGTTCTGGATCTGCGACTTCTCGTTCTGCATCGAGACGACGGTGCCGGTCGGAAGGTGCGTGATGCGCACGGCGGAGTCGGTCGTGTTGACCGACTGGCCACCGGGGCCGCTCGAACGGAAGACGTCGACGCGGATGTCGTTCTCGGGGATGTCGACCTCCTGCGCCTCCTCCATGAGCGGGATGACCTCGACGGCCGCGAAGCTCGTCTGGCGTTTGCCCGCCGCACCGAAGGGGCTCATGCGCACGAGTCGGTGCGTGCCGGCCTCGACACTCAGCGTGCCGAAGGCGTAGGGCGCGTCGATCTCGAATGTCGCCGACTTGATGCCCGCCTCTTCGGCGTAGCTCGTGTCCATGACGGTGGCCTTGTAGCCGTGCTTCTCGGCCCAGCGCAGGTACATGCGCATGAGCATCTCGGCGAAGTCGGCAGCGTCGACGCCGCCGGCGCCCGCGCGGATCGTGATGACCGCCGGGCGGTCGTCCCACTCGCCGTCGAGCAGCGTCTGCACCTCGAGGTCGCCGATCGCCTTCTGCAGCGACTCGAGCTCGGTGCGGGCCTCTGCGGCGCTGTCTTCGTCGCCCATCTCGTTGGCGAGTTCGATGAGCACCTCGAGGTCGTCGAGTCGCGAGTCGATGCTCGTGACGCGGGCGAGCTCGGACTGGCGGTGGCTGAGCGCGCTCGTCACCTTCTGCGCGTTCGCGGTGTCGTCCCAGAGATCGGGCACGCCGGCCTCTTCTGAGAGCCGTTCGATGTCGGCTGTGATGGCGTCGACGTCGACGACTGCGCGGATGTCGCTGAAGGTGGATCGCAGCGCGGCGATCTCCTGCGAGAGGTCAAGATCCAACATGGCGTCCCCAGCCTACGCGAGTCCCCCGCCCGCATGGTGCACCGCCCGAGCGGGTGTAGCGTCGAATCGATGACCGATTCCGCGCCCCGATTCTCGTGGCGCGGGGTCATCCTCCCGGTCTACCTGCCGACCCTCGTCTTCTCGCTCGGCGAGGGCGCCATGATCCCGATCGTGCCGCTCGTGGCGACCGAGCGCGGCGCCTCGCTCGCCCTCGCGGGCCTCATCGCGGCGATGCTCATGGTCGGCGAGCTCGCCGGCGACCTGCCGGCCGGATGGCTCGTCGCCCGCATCGGCGAGCGCAACGCGATGATCGGTGCGGCGATGCTCGCCGTCATCGGCGTGCTCATCGCCATCGTCTCCCCCACGCTGCCCGCGCTCGCCATCGGCGTCTTCCTCCTCGGGCTCGCGACCGCCGTGTTCGGGCTCGCCCGGCACGCGTTCCTCACGAGCTACGTGCCGGTGCGCACCCGGGCGCGGGCGCTCTCCACGCTCGGCGGGGTGTTCCGCGCGGGCTGGGCCGTCGGCCCCTTCGCCGCCGCCGCGATCATCGCGTCGACGGGGTCGAGCGAGTCCGTCTTCTGGGTGCTCGTCGTGGCGTGCTTCGCCGTGATCGGCGTGCTCGTGCTGCTGCCCGACCCCGAGCGCGTGTTCGGCGCCGCGCGGCTCGCGCGCGAGGCATCCGCCGCTTCGGCCGCGGCGACGACGACGGATGCCTCGGGCGCCCCGCTCACCGCAGGCGAGGCCGAGGCGGCGGCGGAGTCGTCGCCGAGCGTGTTCCGCGCGATCCGCGAGAACCGCGGGGTGCTCGCCCGCATCGGCACCGGGGTGGGGCTGCTCGCCGCGGTGCGCGTGAGCCGCACGGTCGTGCTGCCGCTCTGGTCGGTCTCGATCGGCATGCCCGCCGAGCAGGCCGCCCTCGTGATCGGCATCTCGGGCACGATCGACTTCGCGCTCTTCTATGCGAGCGGCCAGATCATGGACCGCTTCGGGCGACTCTGGAGCGCGATCCCGGGCCTCCTCGGCATGGCGGCCGGGCACATCGCCCTGGCGTTCACCCACGACCTGCCATCGAACGCCGTCTGGTTCACGGTCATCGCCATCTGGCTCGGCCTCGCGAACGGCGTCACGAGCGGCATCATCATGACCCTCGGCGCCGACCTCGCGCCGAAGCAGAACCCTGCGCCGTTCCTCGGCGCATTCCGCATGATCGGCGACACCGGCGGCGCCGGGGCACCGCTCATGATCGCCGCCGTGACGTCGATCGCGTCGATCATGGCGGCGAACGTCGCCGTCGGCGTGCTCGGCCTGGTCGGCGCGGCGATGCTGTGGCGGTGGATTCCGCGCTACGTGCCGCACCGGCGGCGCTGAGGCGGTTCAACTGATGGCCGTGGCGTGGTGCGTCGGCACTCAGCCCGTGGGCGTGCCGTATGAGAGCACGACGAGGATCAGCTGGAACAGGAACACGAAGCCGCCGACGGCCACGGCGCCGATCCAGAGCCAGCCGGCCACGAGCGTCGGGTCCTTCTTCACCTCGCGCCGGCCGCGGAGCCCCAGCACGACGGCGAGCGCCGACAGCGGCAGCGAGGCGAGCGCCGGGGTCAGCAGCGCGAGCGCGGCGAGCACGACCGCGATGATCGCGATCCACGCGTAGCGACGGCCGTCAGCCCGACCCGATCCGTTGCCGCCGGCACCGCGCCCCGCGCCGCCGCTCATCGCCCGTTGACCTTCTCGATCGCCATCACGAGGATGACCCGGTCGGCCTTGTCGGCCGGCGCCTGCTCGTTCGGGTTGCCGTAGCGCCGGCCGAGCCGCACGTACATCGAGCCCTCAGGGTCGGGCAGCGCCTCGACGAGACGGCCGCGCACCTCGACGTACTTGAGCGGGTTCTCGGGGTCGGTCATCTCGAGCGTCATGCGAGGGTCGGCCTGCAGGTTGCGGAACTTCGCGCGCTTCGACGTGTGCGTGAAGCGGATCGTCTGCGTCTCGGGGTCGAACTCGAACCACATCGGGTTCACCTGCACCTCGCCGTTCGGTCGCACCGTGCCGAGGTGCGCGAACACCGGCGACGAGAGGATGCGGGCGAAGTGGTCTGAGATCTCGACGGTCATGCCTCCAGTCAATCGCACACCGCCGGTTCGGCGGAACTCATGCGCCGACACCCGGAGAGTTCAACCTCGTGCCGGGAGGGCGCGCAGTGCGATCGCCTGGCTGGTGGCGAACAGCGCGACGTCGACGGCGACGGCCAGGACTGCGACGACGATCAACACGGATGCCGCAGCTGCCGAGACGAGGCCGACCGCGAGGGCGGCGAGCACGTTGGCGATCATGACCAGGCCGAGCGCTCGACGCAGGGGCAGTCGGGAGAGCATCCAGAGCACCCCTCCGGCCCAGACGACCACCGCGACTCCTGCCGCAGCGATCACGAGCGGGGGCAGTGCGACCCCGTGGGCGATCCACCCGGCACCCAGCGCCACGGCCGTTCCCAGCACCGCGCAATAGGCGGCATCGAGGCGCAGGCTCCACCGTCCGAACGTGTCTCCGTCGATCCGTCGCATCACTGCCCTCTCTTCGCCAGACTCAGTGGAACACAGATCGGGCCGTCGCCGTCACCTCGATCGGCACCGAGAGCGGCAGCAGCTCGGTGTGGATCGGCGCGTACCAGACCGCGCGCATCGTGACCGTGGCGCTCTGGCCGTCGTCGGATGTCGCGCGCACGAGCTCGACGTCATGCAGTTCGTGCACCGCGTCGCCGAGGTACGCGTTCGCGGCCTGCCGGACCTCGATCGAGTCGAGCTCGAGCGAGGTGGTCGCCGCCGACCTGCACGTCATCGAGGCTCCAGGCCTCGGCCGCGGCGGGCGCGGCGAGGTCGGCTGGACCGGGCCGAGATACGCCGTCGGCGACGACGAACTGGGGTTCGACGGCAAGAACCTGACCGAGAACAACACGTCCTGGCTAATGTTCGAGGGCAGCGACGGCCTCCGCTTCAAGAAGCCGTTTGACTTCGTCTCGGTCGCTCTGACCAACGCATGACAGGCTCTGAGAACCGCGAATCCGGTTCTCAGCACCGCCCGGCCAATTCCGTCCGGCCTGGCGGTGCGACAGCCGTCCACTCCAGTCCTCGCGGAAGTAGTGCGGACACGTCTCCTACCAACGAGAAGACCTGATTCGGCCCGCCAGATCCTGGACGCTCTCGAGCGCGGCGATCGCACGTTCAGAATCGCCGCCGAACAGGCCCGCCATCAACGGGGTCCATCCAGCGCCCTGCGCCCGCGCCTCGTTCAGCATCACGACCTCTGGGCCCTGCTCACTGTGCCTGTGTCGCCAGGTGTAGCGGCCGTAGCCTCCGTGGGGGCCGTAGTACCGATCTGACTGCGCACGAGCGTCTTCCGAGATCGCGTCGAGCAGCACTTCCACTTGGTCGAAGGCGTGGGCGTAGTCTGCGTCGCTCGCGAACTGCTGTCGGTAAAGCGGCGCTAGAAGGGTGAACAGGTGATCGGAGATCGGTGTGAATCTGCGTCCACCGTCTTTCGTCAGTAGCGAGCCAAGTTCCTCGTCGTTCATCGGCTGCTCGTCGTCCTCGAGGCAGAGGAGCGTGCCGAGAGCCCTCCACTGATCTATGCCGATCACGCTCTGACTCCCCGAAGTGAGGATGAACGGCACCCGCGCACCGTTCGTTGTCGATACGGAGACGTCAGCGGTCGCTGCCCGCAGCATGGAGTAGTTCTGCTTCGTGACAGCGCCGAGCGCAGTCGCGAATGTCGCGACGATGGCCGGGTACTTGTGCAGCGCTGTGAGCAGATCGACTCCCTCTCTCTGCGTAGACTCCTGCGCGAGGATTCGCAGGGTCTGAGAGAGCTCCTGCTCGTGTGCCTGCGATCCGTACATCGCGATCAGCTTGAACGGGACGAGTGCGGGAGCAAGGATGTCGTCGTAGCTGCGGACCCGTCGAACCCAGACCCGGGCGAACGCGGCGTCGACCTTGGTACCGGCCGGGACGGTCAGCGGGAACTCCGCGCGGTCGCTGAGAGCGTAGCGAACCGGCGTGCGAAGCTCCGACATGTAATCGTCGAAGTCCATGATGAGCGAAGGATTCCGAAGCAGTTCGCGGAGCGGTTCCACCACGTCGCTTTGAGCGCGCCTCGCGTCGGCCGCAGCCGTGGATACGGATGCGGGCGCTATCCCGGGCGACGAGCCGATGGCGCGTTGGATTGCAACGACGAGGCGGCTCAACTGCGCGCTCTTCTGCTGCCCGAAGAGATCCGCCCGGTGGATCGATCGGCCGAGCGTCCGGCCAGCCCCCAGATCGAAGTCTGGAATTTCGCATTCGTCGAGGCGAGCAGTCATCAGCCACGCTGCGCCTGGCGGGCGCGTGCGGTACTCTTCGGCGGCAAGTGTGAGTTCCTCGAACTGATACGACTTGTCACGCTTGGCGAGGTTCGAAGAGAAGCAGGCAAGGAAGACGAACGATCCACTCCGGATCGCGTCTCGAATCTCCCGTTGCCAGTCGTCGCCTGGCCAGAGTTTGTCCTTGTCCCGCCACACGATGAAGTCGGCGGCCTCTAGCGCACCCTGTAACTCATCGATCAGTTCGGAGTCTTCGCTGATGTAAGAAATGAATACGTGGTCCGCTGGCACGAGGCCCAACCTATCGGTGCTCGCCGCGCGTTCCGATCAAGGATCGTTGAGACGTGGATTCGACGGCATCCCGATCTCGCGGATCCGGCAGCAACCGCATACGAATCATGAGCGAAGGTGTCGCATGGCGCACTCACGCTTGCAGGAATGCTCGAGAAGTAGTCGAACTGCTCAGAGGCCGCCCACAGTGGGAATTCCTCCCACGTCTCCGTGGTCCACCACGGCTCCGGAGCGAATCCTGCCATGTCGATCACCTGCTGAATTCCGGGTCGGCTCGCGTGCAAGCCGGGGACGGGCTCGCTGCGCCGCGTCAACGCGCTCAGCGTGTCCGCGAGGGCAGCGGGCAACTCTTCGGCTGTCATGGGCGATCCTACGTTGGCGCGGACGGACTCTCGGGGAGGGGCCCTCGGATAAATTGGCGCGAACATCAGGATCTGGTTGCCGGCCTGCTGGAACGCTGGAGCCGATAGGACGTACGTTGCTCGGGCGGATGTGATCGTTGCGACAGAGCTGGACTGCCCGAAGTGCGGCACCCGATGTGTCACGGGGCTCGCCGACATCCCGTTCTGCCGCGGTTGCAAGGTGGCCTTGATCCCGACGGTTGCGCCCCGGAGATGAACAACAGCGTTGTGATACCGTTGGAATCAACAGCGCCCCTCCAAGGCTAGAGCTTCGGCTTCCTGAAATAGGAGGGGCCAGTTTCGTATATAGGCTGCGACTGTGAAGCCTTTCCAGACGCTCGACGAGCTTGCAGCCCTTCTCGTCGAACGAGGTCTGATTGTCGAAGATCTCGATCAGGTCAAGCGCACGCTCCACGACTGCAACTACTACCGACTGTCAGGCTACTTTCGTCAGTTCCAAGTGAATCCGAGCGCCGGCGATGACAGATTCCAGGACGGTTCCACTTTCGCCGATGTGAAATCGACGATGGACCAGGACTATGCGCTCAGGGCGCTGCTACAAGAAGCGCTCACGATGATCGAACTGTCTGTACGCTCTCGGTTCGCTCACGAAGCGGGGCGAACGCACGGCGATCGGGCCTTCTATCTGGATCGCGACTGCTACATCAGCCAGACACCCGATCTCGATGCTCTGATCTTGAGCATCGAACGAGACCTGCGTCGCACCACGTCAAAGACCGTGCGCCGCTACTCCCCTGAGGGGACATTCGAGAATGTGCCGATCTGGGTCGGCATCGAGGTGATGTCATTCGGAGCCGCGGCGAAGATGATTCAGTACCTCGCGGACAGCGAGCCAGCCAAGAGAATGGCGAACTCGTACTCGCTCCCTTGGGAGGGATTTCAGAGCATTTTGCATTCGTTCGCCGTGCTGCGAAATCGTTGCGCGCACCATGGCCAGGTTTGGCATCGTCGACTGGACATCCAGTGCCCAGTTCAGAAGAAGCTCCGTCGGGGGGAACCCGATCACGACCCACAGGGGCCGTACGCCGCGATCATCAGCCTCAAACGCTTCATGCGTGCGCTGGATACCCAGTCCACTTGGGGCGTGCGGGTTTCGGAGTTCTTGGACGCGGGGCCGGCCTTCAAGGACGGAATCCTGAGGCCGTTCGCGAGATGAAAACTACGAAGCTCAAACGTCAGCGGCATGAGTTGACGCGGTTGCAAGGCAGCTTTGGTTCCCACGATCGAGACTTAGGTACGTGAAGGGCGGCTTCGCGTCGACCGCGGACCCAGCACTTGGGATCATCACGTTCGTCGGACTAGTTGTCGTGGGGCTCGTGATTTTCATCGACTGGCTGGTTCGCCGCAGATAGTCCCGACCCGTTGGAGCACCCCCGCCCCCTCCCACTGGGGGCGCGTGCCAGTCAGCCAGAAAGTTAGGCTCGCGAGCATGAAGAGGTTTATGCCTACGATCGCGGCAGTGATGCTCCTCGCGGGATGCTCAGCGGCAGCCCAGCCGGTCCCGGCACCCGAGCCCGAACCCGTCGCCACCTACTCGACAGTGGACGAGCTGCGTGAAGCCTTCGTTGCCGCCGGCGGTGAATGCCCGGAATGGGTCCAAGGCGACCAAGTCACGCTCGCCGCACAGTCGGGCAGCTGCTCGGACGACACGGTGTTGTCGATCTACACGGGCGCCACCGATCGTGACGAAGTCGTCGGCAATCTCAAAACGCTACTGTCAGACGACCTCAGCCTGCTGGTTGGGGAGAACTGGATCATCAACGTCCCGGAGCCCGAATTGTACGTCGACAAACTCGGCGGCACAGTTGTGACGAACTAGCTGCGACGCCGAATGGCGCGCCGTATGAACGGCCCCGTGATCATCAGGATCGCCAGGATTCCAACGAGGATGAACGGCCATGGATTCGTCTCGAATGCATGAACTAGGCCCAACAAAGCGTTCGCGAAGCCTTGCAGGATGACGTCGACCATGTTCGGCATGAGCCGACCGTACGAGTGCCGCGTACGGTGGCGCTACCACCCGTTCGGGTCACCGTTCCACGTAGGCTCGAAACCATACGTCTGACCGGCATCATCCGCCCAACCTCGACCAGCGAACTTGTTGCCGCAGGGCACGATCGAGGCTCCGCTTATGAGGCGCTTGTCGCCCAGGTGCCGCCCGGGCACATCCTTCTGCGCGCGCATTTCGACATGAAAGGCGGCGTTACAACGGCGACCGGAGCGATTCGGCCAGATCGCACAGAGTCCGTCGAAGCCGAGGGCGCTGGCTATGGCGACGCCACCTCAACACTGCGGGCACAGGTTCCGGACGGGTACCTGCTACTGCAGGCAGTACGTTCCTGACCGTCCGCGATAAACTTCGAGAGCATGGCTGACAACACCAACGCTCTCTGCCCGATCACGACCGAACCGCACGAACTCCGTGGCGATTGGGGCGACGGGCCCGTCTTCAAGGACTGCGATGAGTGCCGTCCCAGCCGCGCACCGCGGCGGACAATCAGTGCGCACCACGGTCGGACCTGACCCGTTGTCGGCGGGGCGCTCGTAGAATCGAAAAATCACCCGCGCGGGTCGGCGCGCTCCCTTCGAGAGGAGCACCCGGCCCTTTGCGTTACTGGCAGCCGAAACTGCGATCCGTCCGCCGCGGTGAGTGGATCATGTTCGACGACACAACACGAATCACGATCATCCGCGAGGTGCATGCTGGCACCCCTGCAGAGCCGATGCTGCTCGCCGAGACCTGGTCACCTAAACCCGCCGAGCGCATCCTGCTCGGATACTTCCCTGCAGACCGGCTGCGCTTCGCGGCCGACGTCGTGTGGACGGTCTACCGGCGCGAAACAGAGGCCGCAGATGGCCCGTGACGAACCACGCTGGCATCCGCTTCTGGCTGCTGTAGAAGGACCACCATTGACGTGGCGAATGCTGGACACCTACGACCGCGAGTACGGCCGCATCAAGGTAGTGCGCCTCGGCAGCGAACCAAGCTATCGCCTCGAGTTCCGCGGCGAACACATCGGCTATGAGACCACACTGCGAAAGGCCGTCGAAACAGTGCACCAAGCATTCATTCGATCCCACGCGCCAGGAGGATTCGCACCCAACCCGTGGCCAAGTAGCCCCTCTCACTCGGTGATCGATTAATCCGTCCAAAAGGCGCAAGTACGTGTCGAGCGAAATACCATCCCAAGTGTGGAACACAGCCAATCGCTCGTCTCTCTCGCAATCAAGGCGACCAACGAGTTCAGCACGAATCTGCTTACGGACCTCCAGCCTGAAGTATGGGGCCACGATGTCAACGACGACGATGCCTCCGATCTCCGGGACTATGTGCTCGGATGCGCCGCCGGAGTTGTTTCAAATCTTCAGTCGGTGGCCTATCACCATGCCGCGCACAAGGGCATGCGCAACGCTCACGACGCTGACATGCTCCGCTACATGAGAACGCATCGCGCCCCGTATCCGAAACCACGCGAGCGCCGCTTCGAGGAGCGAGCCACTGAGATCCAAGTGCACTTTGATGGAGTTGTTCAGTCCATTGGATCCGCGCTCGACTGCTTGTCTGCAGTCGTCGTCGGTATTTCTGGGATGGCGGTCCAGATTCGGAAAGCTGACTTGACGACCATCGTGAAGCCGGCTCTCCTCATGGGCGATTCATTCCCAGATTCGCTCGGTCGAGCACTGCGCAAAGCACCGAACGAAGAAATGGCTCAACTCCAGATGGCTGCTGCGGGTGGCCTCGCAGGATCTCTTAGAGCTGCGGGACCATCCGGATGGTTGGACTGGACGCTAGGGATGCGAAATATGGTCGTCCACCGTGAACGCCGGGTTCAGTTCGTCATGTTCGATGGCCAGCCCCCGAGACCGCGCAGCGTTTCGCCACGAAACCCACACGCCTCGAACATGGGCGCTATTCGCGCATCCCAGAGCGATTTCGACAGCTTCTTCATTTCGGAGGACAACCTTGGCATAGCGGATGGGATTGTTGGCTCGCTGCGAGACTCCATCGTCGGTTCAATCGAGGTTCTTAACCAGACTTGGAGTGGGCGGAAGGCGCTCGGCGCTCTGGGGACGGTTCCAGTGGCAATCCAGTGGAAAGACGCGCAGCTTGATCCGGGGTTCACCGGCTACACCCCTGGAAGTGTGACCTTCCCCAAAGGCTCGAGTCTTCACATGAACCCGGTCGATGCTGAGCGAATTCGCAGAGCGGGACTCCTGCGTTAGTTCTTGGATGCTTGTCCTCGCCATCCCCGAACTGGGGTCACGGCGTTCCTGCGACGACCCTAGCCTTCTCGCAACGCTAAGGAGCCGTCATGACCGACCCGAATCAGCCCCCTGCGAACTGGTACCCCGACCCTGAATCTCCAGAACAGCAGCGCTACTGGGACGGAACGCAATGGACCGAGCATCGCTCGCCGCTGCAAGAAGGCGGACCGCCTACTCAGGCAGACGCACCGACGGCGGAACCGCCCAAGAAGAAGCGCACCGCCCTCTGGGTGACACTCAGCGTTGTCGGAGGGCTCGTACTCATCGTCATCATCGGTGCATCCATTGCAGCAGCAAATCGCGGGTCCAACGCCGCCAAAGCAGAACCAACCCCATCAATCGTCGAGGAAACGCCCGAAGCTCCGGAACCTTCGCCAGAGCCAGTACCGGAACCTGTGATCGTACCAACGCAGACATTCCCCGGAACCGGTGACAACGTCATCCCCGTGAGCATCCTCGAACCCGCCATCATCAAGTTCGAATGCGCCGACTGCACCAGCAACACGGTCCTCGAGACCGATGGCTACGACTCGCTGCTCGTCAACACGATCGGCGCCTACTCAGGCAACCACCTCGTAAACATCACCGAAGGTGCGATCATCACCCAATTCACGGTGAAGGGCGACGGCAACTGGGTCATCACGGTCTCAGATATCTCTACCGTTCCTGCGACAGCCGGCGGAGCGACAGGGCACGGGGACACGGTCGTCATGCTTGCCGACTACTTCACCTCAGCCGCGATCGCCAACACAGGCGAAAGCAACTTCGTCGTCGAAGGCTACGGCGGGACATATCCAGAACTTGCCGTCAACACCATCGGCAGTTACCAAGGCACCGTCGAACTCACCGGTCCAGGATTCGTCCAAGTCACTTCGGAAGGCGACTGGTCTATCACCCCGCAATAGGACGATGCCGCCGTCGTTATCCTTTGCCTATGGTCGAGCCTGAAACAGACGTCATCAATCACGACGACACCCGCGAGCACTACTCCGACGAGATCCTCGCTGAGATCGGAAGGTTCGTGGTGGCGTGGTCGCGAGTCGAATTCCGAGTGCAGGCACTGCTGGGAAACCTCCTCGGGCTCACGCCGCCGACGTCTGTCATCATCACGAAACACCAGTCGACGGCCGCGCTGATCGAGACTTGCGAGCGTGCAGCCGGCGCCACGCTCAGTGGCGATGAGCAAGCCAGCGTTCTCACTTGGCTGAAGTCAGTCCGTGAGGCTTCGCTAGTGCGAAACGAGATCGTTCACGGCTTTTGGGTCCTCGAGTCAACCGGAGAGTCATGGGTACCGGCCATGAGCTCATTCAGCCTCGAGAAGCGTGCACGTATTGGCGGTGTGAAGGTCAAGTCCGCACTCGTGACACGCGACTGGTTCAAAGACAAGATCCGATCCATCGAGGTCGTGAGAGACATCTACGAGATGCTTCCAGCTCGATTCAGGGAGTTCTCGTGGCAAGTGGATCCTGACGGCCGCCTGACACATGACCAGGATCCGGGCGACTAACTTTCCGCCGCCGCTGCATGACGGCGGCTCTGAACGCCTGCTGCGCCCGTTGGTAGTGCTCCTGAGTCGCTAGCGCCTTCCCGGTGTTGCCGGCCAGTACAGCGCCCACATGCGCTCGATAAGCCTTCGAATACTCCTCGCGGATGGCGTCATAGTCAGACGACGCCTCAACCGATACCCCCTAGCCGCGATTGGCGTCCAACCACTCAGCTTCCGCCTCAGCGAAGATCCGTTCCCGCTCACCCACAGGGGCACCAGAGCCGATGTAAGCCCGCCATTTCACCCGACCCGGAACCCCGCTCGGTAACCTCCCGAACAGGCCGCGGAACAGGCTCCCAACGCGCCACCAGCCGGCCGTCCTTTGACGCTCACGGTCCCACCGCGCAGAAGCAGCACGCGACTTCACCGCCGAAACATCTGACCCGGCCCCCATGCCCTCATCGGGCATTCGAAGCAACGTCAGGATCTTCGCCAAGCCCTGACGTTGCTGCCGCAACTCCGCAAAGATCGGGTTCAGCCGCTGCTGACCCGGTGATCGACGCGACGACCTCGCGCGTCGCGGCGAGTTCGTCACCGAGCTGGGCGTGCGCCCCCGAGAGCGCGCGCTCGCTGTAGCGCCGCACCCCTTCGTGGGCGTACCGGGCGGCCGCCGAGTCGTCGCGCGCGAGATCGACGCCGTCGCGCAGCACCCGCGTGCGCACCCGGTCGGCGATGGTGCGCACGGGATCGGTCATGCGCACCATCATGCGATGCAGCGGATGCCTCGCTCCGAAGTTATCCACAAGCCCGCGAGCGCGGCCACGGCACACCGGCCACCAGGCAGCTGCGCCTGCACCGTCACCGACAACCTGCTCAGTAGAATCGGCTCACTCGAAGCGGAGGCAGCATGAGCATTTCACTCGACACGGACGTCGCGCGAGCGGCCATCGCCAAGCGCGACCTCGTCGTCGACCTGGCCAGGGTCTTCTGCGTCCTGCTCGTGGTGGTGATCCACCTGCTCATGATCGGCGTCGGCATGGGAGTCGACGGGGCGATCATCACGTCTCGCCCGCTCGAGGCCCAGCCGTGGTTCGCCGCCGCGACCTGGGCGGGGCAGATCATGCCGCTGTTCTTCGCGCTCGGCGGGTTCACCGCCCTCACGGCATGGCGCAGCCTCGAGCGGCGCGGCGGCGACCAGGTCGACTTCGTGCGGGGCCGCGTGCTGCGGCTCGCCCGCCCGGCGCTGCCGCTCTTCCTCTTCTTCTCGGTCGCCCTCGGCGCCGCGACCCTCGCCGGAGTCGATGCCGCCCTGCTCGACACGGTCGCCACGGGGGTCGGCAGCCCCCTCTGGTTCCTCGGCGCGTTCCTGCTCGCGCAGTCGTTCGCCCCGACGATGGTGCGACTGCACGAGATCGCTCCCACCCGAACCATGATCGTGCTCTTCACGGGTGCGGTGCTGGTCGACGGTGTGCGCAGCGCCACCGGCATCGTCGAGATCGGGCTCGTGAACCTCGTCTTCGTCTGGTTCTTCGTGCAGCAACTCGGGTTCTGGTACTCCGACGGATGGTTCAGGGCGCGCCGCCCCGTGCAGCTGCTCGGGTTCGTCGTGCTCGCCTTCGTGGCGCTCGGCGGTCTCGTGGCAGCGGGCTGGTACTCCCCCGACATGCTCGTCAACCTCAACCCGCCGACCGTGCCGCTTGCGCTCCTCGGCGTCGCACAGGTGAGCCTGCTCACCCTCGTGCACCGCCCGCTCGCCGCCCTGATGCGAGGCAAGCGCGTGCAGGCGGGCGTCTTCTTCCTCGGAGCCCGTGCGATGACGATCTACCTCTGGCACCTGCCGGTGATCATCGCCGTGGCCGGCATCGCCCTGCTCGTTCCGCCCCTGTCGCCTGCCCCGGGCAGCGTGGCCTGGTGGATGACGCGACTGTTCGTGTTCGTCGTCGTGCTCGCCCTCGTGCTGCTCGTCTCGATGCCGCTCTCGCGGTTCGAGACCGCATCGACGGCCATCCCCGAGGGCCTCCGGCGTCCGGATGCCGCGGCGACGTGGACGGCGATGGCGCTCACCCTGCTCCCGGCGTTCGCCGTCATGCAGTTCTTCCTCGACCTGCCGATCGCCCTGATGGGCGCGGTTTCGCTCGCGATCGCCCTCTGGCTGCTCCGAAGCCGGCGCCCGCAGAACGCCTAGACTGATCGGGCACTCGCGGGAGTGGTGAAATCGGCAGACACGCAGGATTTAGGTTCCTGTGCCTTCGGGCGTGTGGGTTCAAGTCCCACCTTCCGCACGCGGTGGCGCGAAATCCTGCCGAAGCGTCGGCCGTCGCGCTAGCGTCGAAGCACAGACGTTTCAGGAGGAACACATCATGACCGATTTCGTTGACCCGCTCGAAGAGCCGCTGAGCCTCGACCGCGACCCCAACCGCCCCGGGTCGCTCGACCCCGACATCAACGAGGAATGGGTCGAGTACGACGCCGACGGCAACGAGATCAAGAAGGACGACACCTCGGCCTGAGCGGTCGAGGAGACGGCTGAGCGGTCAGCGACGCTGACCGCTCAGCCGAAGCCAGAGGCAGAGCCGAACGATCAGACCGACGGCGGCCCCGCCGCGATGCGCGCCCGCGCAGACGCCTCGATGCGTTCGGCGGGCACCGACCAGTCGGACTCGAGCCACCATGTCGCACCCGCCTCGGCCCACGGCTGCACGATGGCGGCGTCGGCCGCGGCATCCGTGCCGGTGGTCGTGCCTTCTTGGATCACGTCGAACGGCCGCTCAGCGAGCCCGAGTCGCCCGCGCTCCTCACGGATCCAGGCGATCGCCTCGGCTGCGATCTCGGGGGTGAAGAGGCGTGCCTGCTCGTCGGCGCTCTCGGGAGAGTTGCCCGGGGGCGCATAGTTGGGGATCCACCCGTCGTACCGGGCGACTCGGCGCATCGACTTCATGCGCGGCCAGAGGCCCACGACCCACGTCGGGATGCGGGGCTCCTGCACGATCGCGGGCGGCAGCATCGAGTCGGTGCGCTTGGCCCGGTAGTGCTGCCCCTCGAACTCGAACGGCTCGGCCCGCCACAGCTGCTGCATGAGCTCGAGCGACTCATCGAGCAACTCGGCGCGGTGCTTTCGCCCGGGGTCGTCTTCGAAGGTCCAGAAGCGCGGCTCTGCCTCGGAGACGCCGAGCCCCGCCGAGAGGATGACCCGGCCGCCCGAGAGCCGGTCGACCGTCATGGTCTGCCCGGCGAGCTCCCACGGTCGTCGGCGCGGCACCGGCGTCAACATCGTGCCCAGCTTGATGCGGTCGGTGACCATCGCGGCGGCCGCGAGCGTCGCCCACGGATCGGTCGCCCAGATGCCCTCCCAGACGAAGAACCCGTGCCAGCCGGATGCCTCGGCGAGCCCCGCCAGCTCGACCGCGACGCGCGGATCACTGCCCGTGTAGATGAATCCGTATCGCATTCGGCCGAATCTACGGCGACCCACCGACATCCGTTCGCGTCCTCATGCGACGAACGCCGAGCGCCGTTCAGTTTCGCCCGCTAGAATGTAAGGTAAACCTAACCTCATCGAAGGGTCGCCCATGACGATCGCCCCCACTGCCCCGGCCCGCACCGACGCCGAGCCCCTCGACGTCGCTGCCCTCGTGCGCGCGGCCTCCGCCGACGACCACAAGGCCGCCGAGTCCCGCGGCTACATCGTGCAGCTCATGGGCGGCGAGCTCTCGCTCGATGAGTACACGCGCTACCTCGCCCAGTTCGGCTGGGTCTACGAGGCGCTCGAAGAGCGCGGCAGCCGCGACGGCGACCCGGCGGTCTTCGACCCCGAACTCGCCCGCATGGCCGCGATCGAAGCCGACCTCGCCGCGCTCGGTGCCGCCGACTGGCGCACCTCGCACCCGGCACTGCCTGCCACGGTCGAATACGCCGCCCACCTGCGGTCGGTCTCCGGCGACGACGTGCGCTACCTCGCGCACCACTACACGCGCTACCTCGGCGACCTCTCGGGCGGCCAGGCCATCGCCCGGCTCGTGGCACGTCACTACGGCGCCACCCCCGAGCAGCTCAGCTTCTACCGCTTCGACATCGCCGAAGACGGGGTCGTCCGCTACAAGCGCGGCTACCGCGAGGCGATGAACGCCCTCGCACTCGCCCCCGAGCAGGTCGACGTGCTCATCGCCGAGGTGCGCACCTCGTTCCGCATGAACAGCGCGATCTTCGAGGCGCTCTCCGCCTGAACTCGGCCGGTCGCTTCGGCCGGCGCTCCTGACGCCCGGCTCACCCGATGGGGTGAGCCGGGCGTCATACTCCAGTCGGATGCCGCTCGAGAACGCCCTCGGTAGACTGCAACGAAACCACGCCGCCTGCTGACCCGGCAATCGCCGTGTCTCGACGACGACAGGAGCTCCCGCAGTGATCCACACCTCGCTCATCCCGTGGCTCGACCCCGAGACGATCATCTCGGGCGCCGGTCCCTGGGCGCTCGTCGTCGTCTGCGCGATCGTGTTCGCCGAGACCGGTCTGCTGGTCGGATTCCTGCTGCCCGGCGACACCCTGCTCGTGATCTCGGGTCTGCTCACCCACACCTCCCTCGTCTTCGGGGTCGACATCTGGTGGGTGTGCCTCGCCATCGGCATCGCCGCGTTCATCGGCGGCGAGGTGGGCTATCTCATCGGCCACAAGTTCGGCCCGCGCGTCTTCGAACGCAAGGAATCGGGCCTGTTCAGCGTCAGGAACGTCGAACGCACGAACGCGTTCTTCGAGCGCTTCGGCGCCCTCGCGATCATCCTCGCCCGCTTCGTTCCGATCGTGCGCACCTTCGCCCCGGTCGCCGCCGGCGTCGGGCACATGAACTACAAGAAGTACACGCTCTACAACCTCGTCGGCGCACTGATCTGGGGCGCGGGGCTCACCTACTTCGGCTACCTCATCGGCTACATCCCGCCGATCGCCGAGTTCGTGCAGGAGTACATCGACATCATCCTCATCGGTGCCGTCGTGCTCACGCTCATCCCGACCCTGTGGCACTACTTCTCCTCGGCCCGCAAGGCGAAGCGCGCGGCCGAAGCCGGAGAAGACGTCATCACCGATGAAGACGAGGCCGCGCAGCTCGTGCTCGACCCCGAGGTCTTCGAGCGCGGCCCCGAAGAGCAGTAGAGCCGGCTGCGAGGCCAGTCGCAGCATCACGGATGCTGCGACTGCTCCTGTTCCGCCCGGCCCGCCGGCTCGAGCTGGAACGTCGAGTGCTCGACGTCGAAGTGTTCGCTGAGGCATCCGCCGAGCTCGTCGAGCAGTTCGCCCGTGCGCCCGGAGGCGAACACCTCGGGCTCGACCTCGACGTGCGCACTGAACACGTGCGAGCCCGACGTGATCGCCCACACGTGCACATCGTGCACCGCGACGACGCCCTCGGTGCGCAGGATGTGCGCCCGGATCTCGGCGACGTCGGTGTCTTTGGGCGCCGACTCGAACAGCACTCGCGCGACGTCGCGAAGCAACGAGAGTGCTCGCGGCACGATGAGCGCGGCGATCAGGAGCGACGCGATCGGGTCGGCGGCGTCCCAGCCCGTGAAGACGATCACGAGTGCCGCCGCGATGACCAGAGCGGAGCCGATCAGGTCGCCGAGCACCTCGAGGTACGCACCGCGCAGGTTGATCGAGTCCTTCGCCCCGCCGCGCAGCACGAGCATCGCCGCGATGTTCGCCACAAGGCCGATGGCGGCAACGACGAGCATCGGCACGCCCTGCACCTCGTGGGCCTCGCCTTCTGCCCCGCTCACGAGTCGGCCGACGGCGCCGATCGCGACCGAGACCGCGACGACGACGAGGATCACGCCGTTCACGAGCGCCCCGAAGACCTCGGCTCGCCGGTACCCGTAGGTCTGTCGGTCGGTCGCCGGCCGAGCCGCGACGAAGGCGGCGACGAGGGCGACGACGAGACCGATGAGGTCGCTCGCCATGTGTCCCGCATCGGCGAGCAGGGCCAGTGAACCGCTGAAGGCGGCACCGATCACCTGCACGATGAGGAAGGCGCCGATGATCGCGATGGCGATCCAGAGTCTGGTGCGGTTCGCGGTCGCTGCGTGGTCGTGATCGTGTGCCATGTCTCGTCCAGCGTAGGCCGGGAATCGGCGATCGGCCGTAGATAGGAATGAGTCGCGTTCTCAGCCGTGCGCCCGGCCGTGCAGCCCGGCGCGACGGCCCGGCCGGGACACCGGCCGGGCCGCTTCGGCGTCGACTCAGCCGAGCCCCGTGCGGAACCCCTCCCGCCAGCTCGGCCAGGTCGGAGTCCATCCGAGTTCGCGCTTCGCCTTCGCATTCGAGGCGCCGCGCGCCTTCGTCATCATCGAGACGCCGTGCTCGCCGATGAGCGGCTTCGCGACCCATGCCGGCACGTGCATCGGCGGCTTCGCACCGATCGCCTCGGCGAGAGCCGGCAGCCACTCGGAGACCGGGGCCGGCTCGTCGTCGACGATGTTGTAGACGCCGGCATCGCCCCGAAGCACCGCGGCAGCGGTCGCGGATGCCGCGTCGTCGATGTGGCAGAACGAGGTGATCCCCGTGCCCCCTCCCACGAGTGGGAGCTTGCCCGCCTCGAGCATCGTCACCATCTCCCCGCCGCGTCCGAGCGCCTGCCCGGGGCCGTACAGCGCCCCGTAGCGCAGCGCGAGTCCGCCGGCACCGGTCGTCGCCTCCTCGACGTAGCGGATCGCGGCGAGCGACTCCGTCGAGGCGGTCGTCGGAGTGGGGTCGAGCGGATCCTCCTCGGTCTTCACCGCACCACCGGTGCGTTCGTACGGCCAGCCGGCGTAGCTCTGCGCGATGAAGCGCACGCCGCCCACTTCGGCACCCGCAGCCAGCAGGTGATCGGTGCCCCGCGTCCGCAGTTCGTTCGTCGTCGCGAAGGTGCGATCGAAGTGCTTGAGGTCCGAGACGCCTCCCCCGAGCGCCGTCAGCTCGTGCACGATCACGTCGGGCCGGGCCGCGAGCACGGCAGAGCGCACGGATGCCGCGTCGAGCCCGTCCATCACGAGACCGTGCGCCCCGGTCGCATCGATCGCGGCCACCCGCTCCGGCCTGGCCGTCGTGCCGAACACCTCATGACCGTCGGCCAGCAGCAGTGGCACGAGCTTCGTTCCGATGGCGCCCGTGGCGCCGGCGATGAGTACGCGCATCTCCGTCTTCCTCTCTCTCACCACCTCCGACGAGGATGCCGCCCCATCTGTGACAGCCATCTGCGAAACCGCATCCGTCGCGCTGCGACCGCGACGTCAGCTGTGCCATCCTCGAGGAATGGCGATCACCGGCGAGACGCAGGAGGCCCTTCGACCCCTCATGTTCTCCATTGCCTATCGCATGCTCGGCAGCGTGGCCGACGCGGAGGACGTCGTGCAGGACGCCTACCTGCGCCTGCACGAGCAGGAGATCGCGGGCGAGGAGATCCGCAATCCCGATGCCTTCGCCGTCACGGTCACGACGAGGCTCGCCATCGACGTGCTGCGCTCGGCACGGCGCAACCGCGAGGTCTACGTCGGCCCCTGGATGCCGGAGCCGCTGCCCGACGACGACGCCGATCCGGCGCATCGCATCGAGCGCGACGAGACGCTCTCGTTCGCCTTCCTCGCCGTGCTCGAACGACTCGGCCCCGTGGAGCGGGCCGTGTTCCTGTTGCGAGAGGTGTTCGCGTACGACTACCGCGACATCGCCGAGGTCGTCGATCGCGAGGAGGCGGCGTGCCGCCAGATCCTGCACCGGGCGAAGGCCAGGGTCGCCGAGCGACGGCCCCGATTCGACGGCATCGACGAACGCGACTCCGCACTCGCCGACGCGTTCTTCGCCGCGCTCCAGGCGGGCGACGTCGACGGTCTCATCGACCGGCTCGCCGACGACGTGGTGTTCTACGGTGACGGCGGCGGCAGGGCGCCCGCCATCCAGCACCCCGTGCACGGCGCGGTCGCCGTGGCGCGATTCCTCGCCGGACTCGTTCGACGCGGGTCACAGGTCGGTGTGCGGTTCGAGCTGCGTCCGGTCAACGGCGGCCCCGCACTGTGGGTTCGCGGTCCCGACGGCGCGCTGCTGAGCGTGCTCATGGTGGAGTTCGCGGATGGCACGGCGCAGGTCATCGCGAACCAGCTGAACCCCGAGAAGCTCGCCCATCTCGGGCCGGTCGGCGACCTGTACGCACTCTTCGGCGGCCGCGCGGAGGCCTGAAGCGGCACCGGCTCGGCTGGTTCCGACCTGCGGGGCGAGACGGGCACGGCGGCCCGCGGCATCCGCTCGATCAGGCAGGGGCGATCAGACCGGAGCGATCCAGCGGAGCGGCACCTCGATCGTGACCTCGGTGCCGCGCCCGACGACCGTGTGCCAGTCGATCGTGCCGCTCAGCTCGCCCTGGATGAGCGTGCGCACGATCTGCGTGCCGAGCCCCTCGCCGACCTTGCCCTCGGGCATGCCGGAGCCGGTGTCGCGCACCGTCACGCTCAGCGTCGTCTGCGAGCGGTCGGCCGAGATCTCGACGTCGCCCTCCTGGCCGGCGAGTCCGTGCTCGACGGCGTTCGTGACGAGCTCGGTGAGCGCGAGCGCGAGCGGCGTCGCGTACGCGCTCGGCAGCACGCCGAACGAACCCGAGCGCTTGGGGTGGGCCGTCGTGTTGTGAGCTGCGGCGACCTCGGCGACCAGCAGCAGCGTGCGGTCGAACACCGCATCGAAGTCGACGTTCTGCGAGAGACCCTCTGAGAGGGTGTCGTGCACGACGGCGATCGCGCCGACGCGGCGCATGGCCTGCGTCAGCGCCTCGCGCGCCTCGTCGGAGTGGGTGCGACGGGCCTGGATGCGCAGGAGCGACGCCACGGTCTGCAGGTTGTTCTTCACCCGGTGGTGGATCTCGCGGATCGTCGCGTCCTTGGTGATGAGCTCCTGCTCCTGGTGGCGCAGCTCGGTGACGTCGCGGCTCAGCACGATCGCGCCGATGCGCTCACCGCGGTGCCGGATCGGGATCGCTCGGAGCGAGACGGTCACACCGCGCGACTCGACGTCGGTGCGCCACGGGGCGCGGCCGGTCACGACGAGCGGGAGCGACTCGTCGACCACGAGCTTGCCGGCGAGCAGCCGGGTCGTCACCTCGGCGAGGGACTCGCCCTCGAGCTCGTCGTCGAAGCCCATGCGGTTGAACGCGGAGAGGGCGTTCGGGCTCGCGAACGTCGTGATGCCGTCGACGTCGAGGCGGATGAGGCCGTCGGAGGCGCGCGGGGCGCCGCGGCGCGGCCCGGTCGGAGCGCCGAGGTCGGGGAAATCGCCCGACGCGATCATCTGGAAGAGCTCTTCGGCGCACTCGTTGAACGTGAGCTCCTGCCGGCTCGGCGTGCGAGTGGCACCGAGGTTCGTGTGCCGGGTGATCACGGCCACCGGTTCGGGCGCGACGCTCGTGCCGGTCGTCGTGAGGCGCCGCATGACGGGCACGGCGCGCACGCGAGTGGGCATCTCCTCGTACCAGTCGGGGGCGGATGAATCCACGATGCGTGCGGTCGAGTAGGCCTGGCCCACGAGATCGCGCCACTGCGGCTTGATCTCCTGGCCGACGAAGTCGCGATAGAAGAGCGTCGCGGCGCTCGACGGCCGGGCGTGGGCGACGGCCACGAATGCGTCGTCACCGGAGGGCACCCACAGCACGATGTCGGCGAACGCGAGATCGGCGAGCAGCTGCAGGTCGCCGACGAGCATGTGCAGCCAGTCGACGTCGGCCTGACTGCTGCGGCCCTGGGCGAGGACGAGATCACTGAGGGTCGACACCGTTCAAGCGTACTGCCCGGGCGGGGTCTCAGCCGGTCGCCGCCCTTCGCAGCGTCGGAATCGCGAAGCCGCGACGACGCGACGGCTCGGGCGTCGGCAGCAGCGCCTCGAACGCGTAGTCGCGGATCGCCATGCGCAGCGGCGACCTCGGCGCGGCGTCGCGCAGCGTGCGGGCGGTCAGGATCGCCGCATCGGTCGCCTTGGAATCGTGCGGCAGCAGGGTCGCGTCACTCAGCCCGCCGAACCGGCGCAGCGTCTGGCGCACTTGGGCGTGGGCGTCGATGCCGAGCGCGCTCGTGCGAACGCGGTTCACGACGACGTCGACCCGATCGGGATCGACGAGGTCGACGAGGTCGACGTGCCCCCGGAGCAGTCGGGACAGACCGACCGGATCGGCGAGGCCGACCGCGACGACGCGATCGGCGGCCGCGAGCGCCGCGAAGGTCGCCGCATTGCGGCGCGGGGCGAACTGATCGCTCGTCAGCTCTTCGTCGTGCTCGAGGCTGAAGCCCGTGTCGACGACCACGTACTCGACCCAGGCCCGCATCGCCTCGATCGCGGCGGTCACACGGTCACGGGAGAGTTCGGGCCACCGACTCGGCCCGACGAGGCCCGTGAACACGTTGAACGCCGCACGGGGTGCGGAGTAGCGCTGGGCGATGCGCTCGAGCTCCACGCGGTCGAGGGCGTCGGCACCCGCGAGCCGGCAGGCCGACGCGAACCCGGGCGCCTCATCGAGCAGGCCGAGCACCGGGGCGATCGCACCGCCGTACGGGTCGCCGTCGACGAGCGCGACGGTGTGCCCGGCGGCCGCGATCTCCGCGGCGAGGTTCACGGCGAGGGTGCTGCGGCCGGGCGCTCCGCCGGGCCCCCAGACGGCGATGACGGATGCCGCGCGCTCCTGGCGCGCGAGCAGCTCGCCCACGCGCGACGGCACCGGGACTCCTCCGGTCACGAGGCGTTCGATGTCGGTCCACGGCGCATCGTGGTCGACGACCTCGTGCAGTCCGAGTTGCGAGGCGTGGGCGCGCTCGGCATCGGTCACCGCGAGCGCGATCAGGCGGATGCCCCGTTCGTCGCAGCCCGCCAGCAGCTCGACGCTCAGCGTGCTGCGCGCGGCGCCGACGAGTGCCACGTCGGGGCCGAGCACGTCGAGGTTCTCGAGCAGGTCGCGCCACCCCGCGAGCCTGGCGACGATCGTGTGACCGTGCTCGACGATGTCGGCGATGATGCGATCCTCGGTGGAGTCGTCGAGCGCGAGCGCGAGGCGTGCCATGTCATTCTCCCGACGCGCGTGCGGGCACGAGGTCGATCGCATCGCCGGACGCGAGCGCCCCGAGCAGCGCCGCGACCTTCTCACGGGGAACCAGCAGCTCGACCGACGTGCCGCCCGACGAGACCATGCCCTCGCTCTCGATGATGCCGGCGATCTCGGCGCCCGAGACGAGCACGGTCGGCGGTTCGTAGCCGCCGCCTTCCGTCTCGGCGGCGGTCCAG